>JBGUPJ010000050.1:0-7638 GCA_045130235.1 Bacteroidales bacterium | reverse complement strand
TTATAAAAATTGATTTCTGACATGAGAAGATTCGTTGCATTTTTTATCCTTTGTTTGTCTTTCTTGTTACTCAGTGGACAGGAGATTTTTGGATATTATGAATCTCCTTCTTCCAATTCCTATAACTTTCAGTGGCAGAAACTTCCCAGAAATGACTCAACGTTTTTGGTCATCAAGCAAGAAAGAAAGTATTCAACAAAATATGTCATTTCATACAATGACATCAAGGTGAAATTCAAGATAGAGAATGATATTTTGTCACAATTAGACTCTGTGTGCGTGCATTTAGAAAAGATTAAAAGTTCACATGTGACATTCTTTTGGATGCATGTTTCTAATTGGAGTGGTATAGGGTATAGCGTGCCCCCAGCTCGATATATAAGCAAATCCATAATAATCCATGTTTATCCGAAACCAGAATATGCAATGAATGGTCCTATAGAGGCTCACAACAACGCTTTAAGAACAAAACATTTAAGAATAAAACAAAAACGTGTATACGTGTATAATGAGAAAAAAAGAAAATACATCAAGGTGTCTCGTGAAAAGGCCGTGCGAATGGCAGAGGAAGAAAAGCTCCCTTAGCGCCCGTAGTTATTTAATATCAAAGATTGCATCTGTAACCCACCCACTTGTCCCTGTAAAATAATATACCCCCCACCCCCACCACCTTCCTCACATCCTCAAATCACCATCATCCCTTCATTCCTTCATCCTTTCATCATATCCTCATATCCTCATATCCTCACATACTCAAAATTATTGTATCTTTGCCGCGTCAATTCCTTCGCTTCGTAAAGTCTGATTATATATGCTGATTATGAAAAAGTTATGCGTTTTGTTTGTGTTATTATCATCAATGGTTGGTGCGATAGCGCAGACCAACAATCACATCGTCAGTATGGTGGAGGAAGCTGTGATAGAGTATTATGATACCCTTTCGACACACCAAAATTACCGACTGCAAAAATATACGAGAGGGGAACTGTACGACACGAACATATACTTGTATCTGAATTGCATCGATGAAATGCTCTTTGTGAAGAATTTGCAAAATCCCAATCAAATTCCTTCCCATATTTTCTACCATACAAAAGGGGGATACCAGTTTGTTAGAAGAGCCCCTCTATCATCTACCGGGAAATGGACGTACTGCCGTTGTCCCAACAACCGCAAAACACGAGCCATAGAAGTGATTGAAATTTCATACGTGGATTTCGTTGAGGATACATTGTGCATTCATTTGGCCCATTGTTATTATAGTAAAGGAAAAGAATGGAGTAATGGGCGATGTATTTCTGTTGGGAATTGGGCAATATTTGGAGGTGCCACTTGGAAATATATTTTTTCTGAAGAAAGAAAAAAGTGGGTTTGTGTCCAAAAAAGTTTCAGAGAAATCTGAAAAATTAGTTGTAATTTTGTCGCGTGAAAGCCAAACTCATTTACATCGGAAAAGAAGACTCAGCGGAGCTGACCGCCGCGCTCGCCGCATACGTCGGCAAAATCAAGTTTTATCTTCCTTTTGAAATGGAGGCCATCCCTTATCTGAAAAATAAGGTGAGCCAAGAGGAACAGAAAAAGCTTGAAGGTCAGCTGTTTCTCAAGAAAATCGACCCTACCGATCATGTTGTTCTCTTGGATGAACATGGCGTAGAAATGACCTCCGTGCAGTTCTCGCAATTTATGCAGCAGCAGATGCTTCGGGGTACCAAACGGCTGGTGTTTCTCATCGGTGGCGCCTACGGATTCTCCGAAGAGGTTTACAAACGCGGCAACTCCAAGCTCTCCCTCTCCCGCATGACATTCCCCCATGTGCTCACCCGCCTCATCTTCGCCGAGCAGCTCTATCGCGCGATGACCATCCTCAAAGGGGAGCCCTATCATCACGAGTAGGGGGGAGGAGGATGTGAGTATGCGAGGATATGAGGATGTGAGGATGAAGAGATGAAAAGATGAAAGGATGAGGGGATGTGAGGATATGAGTATGCGAGGATTTGATAATTTTCTACTATCCGTTGTCTTTGTCTGAAAATTATTCCGTAATTTTGCACACTTAATTCTAAAAAAATTTAATATGGAAAATCAAGAGAAAGCCGCTATGGAACAGAAAGTTATCGCTGTTATCAACCAACTCCGTCCCTACTTGCAGGGCGATGGTGGCGACATTGAGTTCATCGAACTGACCGATGATATGGTGGTGAAAGTGAAATTGCAGGGTGCCTGCGGCTCATGCCCCCATGCCAAACTGACCCTCAAACAGGGCGTGGAAGCTACACTGAAAAAATATGTCCCGGAAGTTAAATCTGTGGAAGACATTGTTTTAGGTTTCTAAATTCTGACTTATGAGTTTGAAATGTGGCATCATCGGCCTTACCAATACGGGTAAGACCACTATGTTCAATTGCATCTCCAACACCAAGGCCGCCATCACCGATTTCGCCTACAGTACCAACAAGTCGAATATCGGTGTGTGCAACGTGCCCGACGAGCGTTTGGCCAAAATCAACACGTTCATCGCTGCCGACAAGCTGATTTATGCCACTGTGGATGTGGTGGATGTGCCGGGCTTGGCCAAAGGCGCCAGTCAGGGCGAAGGCATCGGCAACAGCTTCCTCGCCGACGTACGCCAGTGCGACGCGCTCATCCATGTGCTGCGCTGCTTCGACAACGAGAACCTCCCCCACGTGGAAGGCTCTGTTGATCCCGTGCGCGACATCGAAATCGTGGAGTTTGAGCTGCAGGTCAAGGATTTGGAGCAAATCGACCGCAAAATCCAGAAGGTGGAAAAAGCCGCCAAGGTGGGCGATAAGACTGCCAAACACGACCTCGACGTGCTGATGAAATACAAGCATCATCTGGAGAATTTCCAGAATGTGCGCACCCTCGAAACCACTGAGGATGAGAAAGCTGTGGTGGCCGACATGATGCTTCTGACCGACAAGCCGGTGTTGTTTGTCTGCAACGTCAACGACAATGCCCTCGAGAACAACCACTATGTGGAAGCCGTCCGCGAGGCACTGAAAGACCAGGACTGCGAAATCCTCGTCATCGCGGGTAAGCTGGAGTCGGAGATCGCCGAACTGGATGATGAAGCCGACCGTATGGCCTTCCTCGAAGATGTGGGTTTGACGGAACCTGGTGTGAATAAGGTAATTAGAGCTGCTTACCGGTTGCTCAACCTCATCTCGTTCTTCACGGTGGGCGGCAAGGAAAACCGCGCTTGGACCATCCGCAAGGGCATGACCGCCCCGCAGGCCGCCGGCGTCATCCACAGCGACCTCGAACGCGGATTCATCCGCGCGGAAGTCATCAAATACAACGACCTCGTGGAGCTGGGTTCGGAACTCAAGTGCAAGGAGGCCGGCAAGCTGTCGGTGGAAGGCAAAAACTATGTGGTAGAAGACGGCGACATTTTGCACATCCGTTTCAACGTATAACCCCGTCTCAGCATGTCCATCGGTCTCGCTCAAGTACAGCAACAGAAACTCGCGCAACGCACTACTCAGCGGCAGATGTTGCTGATGAATTTGGTTTCTATTTCAAAAGAAGAGTTAGAAGAGGAAATTGCGAAAGAAGTGGAGACCAACCCCGCGCTCGAAATCGCCCCCGATGAAGAACCCGAAGAGGGTTTTCAGGGAGAAGGCGAAGCGGAAGAGTGGGATAGTGAGCCGCAGGAGGTGTCGTACGAGGATGCGATGAACCTTGGGGCCAGCACACACGACGATGATGCCTACGACACCAATCCCGACGATTGGGAACCCGGCGGGTACGACACGCCCCGCTACGATAGTGGAGACCTTCAGTATGAGAAACCGGTGGTGGCCACCACTTCATTCCGCGAAGATTTGATTTTGCAATTGGGCGAGTTGGCCCTCTCCGACACCGACCGGCGCATCGCCATCTTCATCATTGGCTCCCTCTCCGACCAGGGTTATTTTGAGGATGGGGAGGATTCGAAAAACAGCGCCCGCTCTATCGTGAATCAGCTTCTGATTCAGGAGAATATACGTGTCACCAAGGAGGATGTAATCCGCGTGCTCACGGAATACATTCAGACGCTCGAGCCCACGGGTATTGGGGCGCGATCGGTGCAAGAGTGCCTGCTCCTGCAAATCAATGCGGCTCTCCAACAGAAAAAAACTCCGCAGCTGCTGCTGGCCCGCACGATCCTCACCAACCATTTCGACCATTTCACCAAACGCCGCTTCGACCTGATCGCCAAGCGCGAGAAGATTTCGGTAGAGCAGGTGCAAGAGGCCGTGGCCATCATCACCCGCCTGAATGTATATCCTGGCGGAGGCAGCGAGACGACCAACTATGTGGTGCCGGACTTTATTGTCATGGTGGAGGGCGAAAAGGTTACGTTCACCCTTGCCCGTCAGTACAAGGCCCGTCTGCGCGTAAGCAACGATTATGAGAAACTGATGCAGCAGTCGCGTACCCGCAAGGACCCGGAAGCCGCCAAGTTCTACCGCGAAACCATCGACAAGGCCCGCCTTTTCATCGATGCCCTCACAGACCGTGAACGCACCATGACCTTGGTGATGAACGAGATAATCACCCAGCAGAAAGCCTATTTCCTCACGGGCGACCCGAAGCAGCTGAAACCTATGGTACTCAGGAATATAGCCGAAAAGGTGAAAATGGATGTGGCCACCATTTCGCGCGTCACCGCTCAGCGGTATGCCCAGACCCCCTTTGGCACCATCTCGCTGAAAAGTCTCTTCTCGGAGGCCGTCAACGAGGAGGACGCCTCTGCCAACGCCATCAAGCAGGCGCTGAAGGAAATTGTGGAGGGTGAGGATAAACGGGCACCCTATACCGACGAAAAACTGGTGCAGCTGCTGCAGAATAAAGGCTACAGCATCTCCCGCCGCACCGTCACCAAGTACCGTGAGAAGTTGGGCATTCTCTCCACCTCCAAAAGAAAAGAGCGATGAACATCGATGCTGCCTCCGCCCCGCAATGGTTGCAAAGAACTGAACTGTTGTTAGATAGCGAAACGGTTGCCCGTTTTGGCCGGGCGCATGTGCTGGTGGTTGGACTGGGTGGAGTAGGGGCTTTTGCGGCCGAGAGTTTGTGCCGTGCGGGCATCGGCGAATTTACGCTGGTGGATGCCGACGAGGTGGAAGAGACCAACCTCAACCGCCAGCTGCTGGCTCTCACCACCACGATAGGGAAGCCCAAGGTGGAAGTGATGGCCGAGCGGATGCGGCAGATCAATCCTGCGGTCAAGTTGCATTTGGTTCATGAGTTTTTGCGCGATGAGCGTACGATAGAGGTGTTGGAGGCCGCGAAATACGACTATGTGGTGGATGCCATCGACTCGCTCTCGCCGAAGGTTTTCTTGCTGTATCATGCGGTGCAGCGTGGGTTGAAGGTGGTGTCGGCGATGGGCGCGGGCGGTAAGATGGACCCCACGCAGGTGCGGGTGGCCGACATCTCCAAGACGTACCAGTGTCGGCTGGCGCATACGGTGCGCAAGCGGTTACACAAGATGGATGTGCGACATGGGTTTACGGCTGTTTTTTCTCCCGAGCCGGTGCGGGAGGGGTCTGTACGGATCGAGGCAACGCCGGAGCTCAACAAACTGTCGGCGGTGGGTACCATCTCCTACATGCCGGCCATCTTTGGTTTGGTGGCCGCCTCCGTGGTGATCAGGGAGCTGGCGCAGTAAGCGCTACAGAATCTTTCCGTCTTTCATTTCAATCGTCTTGTCGGCCAGTTTCGCCAGGTCGGTGTTGTGGGTAACGACCACGAAAGTCTGTCCGAACTCGTCGCGCAGGTCGAGGAACAGTTGGTGGAGGCTGCGGGCGTTTTCGGTGTCGAGGTTGCCTGACGGCTCGTCGGCGAGCACCAGTTTGGGATTGTTGGCGAGGGCGCGGGCCACGGCCACACGCTGCTGTTCACCACCCGACAGTTGGGAGGGCTTGTGGGTGAGGCGTTCGCCCAGTTTCAAGAAATCGAGCAGTTCTTTGGCGCGCTGGAAGGCTTCTGCGTGCGAGCGGCCTGCGATGAGGGCGGGCAGCGCCACATTCTCCACGGCCGTAAACTCGGGCAGCAGGTGGTGAAACTGGAAGATGAAACCGATGTTTTGGTTGCGGTACTGTGCCAACTTCTTGTCCGACAGAGAATAGAGGTCGGTATTGTCGATCAGCACGGTGCCTTTGGTGGGCTGGTCGAGAGTGCCGATAATATGGAGCAGGGTGGATTTTCCCGCGCCCGATGCCCCCACGATGGAGATGACCGAGCGGTCGGCGATTTCGAGGTTGATGCCTTTCAGCACTTGCAGCGTGCCGTAGTTCTTTTCAAGTCCGTTGATTTGAATCATCGCATTTCTTTATTAAAAAATGATGATGCAAAGATACGGATAAAATGATAACGGGGAGAGGGAAGTAGAAAAATTATTATTGAGGAGGGGCTCTTCACCTTACCTACCACGATTCATACTTCTGACGAACTTTTGAATATACTTGAGTGCTGCCGGTACGTTGTATGGTGTCGTATCCGTTTTTGAGGAGAAAATTGAAAATACCTTTGTGGGTGAAAAAATGGTCATTTTCCAGATGTTCCTCCAAAGTGGCACTTCCAACACTATCAGCTAGCTGAGCGTCAGAAAAGTAAATATTAAATGATGCTATACTATAGCAGTAGTCGTCCTCTGACGAAAGTCCATCAGTACTGCTGTTGCCTTTACGTTCAACGAATATGTTGGTCCAATGTATAGTGTCGATGGTGATATAGCCCCAGTCACGCAGATTGGCAAGCGCGGCACTGGCATTTTCCTTGTGGTTGCTCCCTGGTTTGTGGATTAGTTCAAGGTCAAGTACATACTCTCCTTTAGCAAGATTGGGATTTAACATGAAACTCAAATTACCACAGCTTAGCTCCTCAATTTGTCTTGTCACTTGACAAAGTTCGTTGTGAAGCAGTATAGTGTCGTTAAATTCTTTAAAACAAGTGTCCACAGGATACTCTTTTACTTGCGCATCGGTGGTGAGCCGCTGTCCGTGTACACTGAGTTTATAGTTCTCCGTTTCAATGCTGTGGTGAGTGTCGCCATTTTCTTTGAACCAACGGCAGGACACTATACTCAAAACTACAGCAAGAACGGCCAACCCCCAGATTAATGACTTTTTTATCATATTCTCTTTATTAAAAGTGAACTGCTAAATTACTAACAAATCAAATTGTTCGGTGGAGAGCAAAAAAAAACTTATCAACAATTTGCAAACAGGTTTTCAACGGAAGAAAAATCTCGTTTCTTGCACTTTTTTGATTGAAAAATGCAAATTTTGGGGATGAAACTTCTAAAATGGCAACCTGCTCTATGCCAAAAAGTTGCAGAGTGATTTTGCGTCGGAATTTATAGTAACTTTGCGGAGTATTATTAACCTAAAAAACTTCCAAAACTATGAAAAAGTACAAAGACATCTTCCAGATTCCCACCACAGATTTTACCTTCAAGAGAATCTTCGGCACGGAACGGAACAAAAGGTTCCTCATCCATTTCCTCAACTGCTTCGTCTCGAAATATACGGGTAAGATTGTGGATATAACCTACTTGCCCACAGAATACTACGGGGATGATGACTCGCAGCGGAGGGTAGTGTTCGACATCCTGTGTGTGGACAGCGA
>JBGUPJ010000049.1:0-26982 GCA_045130235.1 Bacteroidales bacterium | reverse complement strand
TATCCTTGCAATTGCGGCTGCCACGTGTAGTTGATTATGGGTGAGGAGTTGTGCCTTCTCAAAGTTCCACCAAGTTGGTGGAGAAATAAAGGATACTAGTGGTATGGAAATCTACCTTTAGAAATAGAGGTAGGTGTTGTCGTGTTGGGGGGTGATGGTCTGGTGGAAAATCCGGAGAATCTGCTCCTCGCTCACGTTGCGGTAATTTTGTATGTCATCTTGGAAATCTTCCACGCGACTGATGGACTCTTCCACCGCCAGGATGGAGGTGCGGCTGTCGAGTTTGATTTCGTTGTTGAGGAGGGCAGACTCGTTCTTGTTCTTCACCTTCTGTAGGTTGTGGGCGAAATCAGGACCGAACTGGAAATTGTCGTATAGCAGTTGCTCGAGCTGTTGGTTGGCCTCGTGGAGGTCCACTCCATCGGCGGGGCGTGCGACGAGGGCGAGGATGCCGGGGCCGTCGGTGCCAGAAACAGTCATGGAAATGTCGGTGAAAAGTCCCTTTTCGGTTACCAACTCGCGATAAAGGTACGACGACTGGGCGTTGCCGAGCAGGTCGGAGAGCAGGTCGAAGGCGCAGAAGTCGGGGTGAAGTCGGGGCGGCATCTCCCATCCTTTCAGCAGCATAGGGTAGGGGGCGTTGCGATGAACGGTCTTGGTGCGACCTTTCCTTTGTTGCGGCTCATGAGGAAAGTCTTTAGGCGGAATTTTGTGCGACGGAATGTTGCCGAACCATTTTTCTACCAAGGGCACTACCTCCTCGAAATGGACAGGGCCTCCCACCACCAATATCGCATTGGCGGGCTGATAGTATTGGTGATAGAAATTGCGCACCACTTCCATTGTAACCGATTCTATATGAGAGATTTTCTTTCCAATCGGCATCCATTTGTAAGGGTAGCGGCGATAAACAAAATCGCAGAATCCGCTCCACAGGTCGCCGAAAGGACGGTTGAGCGAAACTTCCTTGAACTCCTCGATCACCACATGTTTTTGGGTGTCGAGACCGACGGGGTCGAAGGCGAGTTCAAGCATCCGGTCCGACTCGAGCCAAAGGGCTGTTTCGAGGTTGCCGGCGGGAAGCGTCAAATAGTACTGCGTGTGATCTTGTGACGTGTAGGCGTTGTTGATGCCCCCCACCTTCTGTAGCGGGTTGTCGTAGTTGGGAATGTGCTTCGAACCGCAGAACATGAAATGCTCCATCAGGTGCGCCAAGCCAGTCTGTTGCGGGTCTTCATCGCGCGAGCCGACCTGATACAGCACATTGCAGGTGGCATTTTGTGCGGTGAAATCCTCATGTACGATGAGTCTCAGTCCGTTAGTGAGTGTGTGTCGGCGAAAAGGGATGGCCATGTCAGATGTTTTGGAGGGTCTTGTGTACTACGAAAGTGACATTTTTTTCGATTTTTTTACGGAAAAACCATAATATAATATAGTATAGGGCGGTAAGAGAAAGGGCGGTCAGCACATTCACCCATTCTAAATCACAAACCAAATACATCAGGCAGAAAGAGGCAAATAGTACGATGAAGGGAACAAGGTAGCATATCACCACAGCCTTCATGGCGAGGGTTTGCTGAAGCTGTACGGTGACCGTTTCGCCGATGCTGAAATCTGCCCCGCTCATGTTTTGGGCTACTACCACTTTGTCGCGGCTGTCGGCGGCTCCGCAGATTCCCTTGGCGTGGCAACCCGCACAGGCCGAACTGACCGTCATTTTAACAGTAACTTTCAATCCATCAATGGATTGAACAATTCCTTCATGTTGAATATTATTCTCCATTGTCGTTCTCTCTGCGTTTAATTTCCTCTTGTACTTCCGCTGCCAGCTCGAAATTTTCGGTTTCCTCGGCCCTTTTCAGCAGTTGGTTCAGTTGGCGGGTGGTGGCCATGGTGAGGTCCAAAGGGATGGTGTCGTCATCGCCCAGGTCGAAATGGTCGGGGGCGCTGTCATCATCAGTGGGCAGTGGGCGGCCTTTTTGGGTGCGGGAAGTCCTGTTGAACACCGTTTCTTCGAAAAAGATGGGTGCGTTAGCCTTGAGAGCCAGCAGAACGGCATCCGACAGGCGCGATTCGATATGGAAGGGACCTTGCGGACCGAAAAGTTCGATGCGGGTGAGAAAAATCCCGTCGTGGAAATCATAGACGATCACTTTCTGTAAGGTGGTTTGCGTATGCGCCATCAACGACATAAAAAGGTCATAGGAAAGAGGTCGTGGAAGCGAAATCTTGTTCATTTCCAGCAAAATAAATTTTGCGTCGTTGGTGTAAACAAGCACTGGCACCACCCGTTCGCCTCCTTTTTCTTGCAACTGCAAGGTGAAAGTGTCGATAGAAAGTGACACCTCCTGGGGGTAAACCACATTGACTTCAATTTCCATTTTTGCGGGTTTTGTGGGTGCAAAAGTACGATTTTTAATTGAAATTTGAAAAAAAGAATGATGAAAATGAAGATATATTGTCTTTGAAATATTGTTTATCTTATTGATTTATAATTAAATATATATTTTTTGAATTTTTTTATTGATAACATAAAAAAAAGATGTATTTTTGCAGGCTTTCAAAGCAACACGCATTGGGCGTTGGTGTAATGGCAACACTACAGATTCTGGTCCTGTCATTGAAGGTTCGAGTCCTTCACGCCCAACAAAAGGCCTGCCGTAACGCAGGTCTTTATTTTTTTAATTATTTTGATTAGGTTGTTACACAATGAAAAAAAACTTGTAAATTTGCAGCCTTAAAATTATAAATAGATAAAAGATGGCAAATACTGAAAAATTAGGCGATTTGAACGATAACAAGGGTCTAGAAAAGGCAAAAACTGCAACCAATTCTGACAAATTGGGCTCAACGCATGGTGAAAAAGGCAAGTTGGCAGCATGGTATGCCAAGTATAAGAAGGTTCTCGATATTGTTTTTATTGCTGCTTTGGCAATCATTTTGTTGGTTGTTATCTATATCCAATGGTTAGCACCGAGATGGAACAACGCCGCTTCTGAAGCCGCACAACCTTCCATCACTGAAGTTGTGGAAAATTCCACTATGACAGATGACACTGCCAAGTTGAAAAAGGCCTTGGAAGGTGATGACGTGAACGAAGGTTTCCTTTCCGTGATTGAAAGTTACGACCACCCCGGTATCAAGACAGCACGCGCAGCCAAGTTCAGCTTGAAATATTATGCAGCTCTCTGTTACTATAAGCTCGGTCAGGAAGACGAGGCTCTCGACATGCTGTTGAAGATGAAAAAACGTGACAATTATCTGTGGTATGAAGCCCAGATGATGATCGGAGACTTGTATTATGATCAGAAGGATGACGATAATGCAAAGAAATATTGGGAGAAGGCCATGGATGGCGAAACCAGTTTCGTAGCTCCTGTCGCCCTTTGGAAATTAGGTATGCTTTGCGAAAGCCAAGGCGATTGGGAAGGCGCTTACACCAACTATGAGAAAATCAAAGAGGAATATCCGGAGAGATATAGCATGATGGGCGTCGCCAAGTATTACGAACATGCCAAAATCAAAGCTGGAAAATAATGGATAAGAAAAAAAATCTTTCAGATATTTCCGTTCCCAAAACCAATAATGCCAATTTCAAAATTGGCATTATTGTTAGTAGGTGGAACGAACAAGTTACAGGAGCTTTGAAAGAGGGTGCCATGCAGACCCTTTTGGAGGCCGGTGTGGTCCGCCAGAACATCCTCGACTTCGAGGTGCCGGGCAGTTTCGAACTTCCCAGCGCAGCCGCCATGCTCCTCGATGCCAACGAGGATGTTGATGCTGTCATCTGTCTCGGCTGCATCATTCAGGGTGAGACCCGCCACTTCGAGTTTATCGCGCAGGCGGTGGCCAACGGCATCGCCAAGGTGGGCGTGGAATACACCGTGCCCGTCATCTTCGGCGTGCTCACCTGCAACACCGCCGAACAGGCCGCCGACCGCTCAGGCGGCAAACATGGTAACAAGGGAGTGGAGGCCGCAGCATCGTGCCTGCAAATGCTCCATACCCATAAAATGATGTATAGCAAGAAATAAGATGAGAGTAGTTTTCATGGGGACTCCCGAGTTTGCTGTGGGTGCCTTGGAGGCTATCCACCAGTCGCACCATGAGGTGCTGGCAGTGGTTACGGCTCCCGACAAGCCCGCTGGCCGCGGCCTTAAGATGAAGGCTTCGGAGGTGAAGGAGTATGCCCTTGCGCACCAGCTGCCCGTATTGCAGCCTGAAAAGCTGCGCGACGAGAAATTCCTTGCCCAGCTGCGTGCCCTCAATGCCGACATCTTCGTGGTGGTGGCCTTCCGCATGCTGCCGGAGGTGGTGTATGCCATGCCGCCGTTTGGCACGTTCAACATCCACGCCTCGCTGCTGCCCAACTACCGCGGTGCCGCCCCCATCCATTGGGCGGTCATGAACGGTGAGACCCGCACCGGGGTCACCTCCTTCTTCCTCAACCACCAGATTGACACGGGCGACATCATCGACACCACTGAGGTAGAGATCGGTCCTAACGAGACCACGGGTGAGTTGTACGACCGGCTGATGCAGTGCGGCGCCGAACTGGCTGTGCATACCCTCGACCTCATCGAACGCGGAGAGGTGCAAACGCGCCGGCAGGAAGAATCCGCCGACCTCAAACCCGCCCCCAAGATCTTTAAAGAGGACACATTCATCGACTGGAACTTGCCCGCCCGCGACATCTTCAATAAAATTCGCGGACTTTCTCCCTTCCCAGGAGCCTGTACCCGCATCACCAACAAGAAAGGTGAGGTGGAGCTGGTAAAGATTTATGAGGCAGAAATCACCCCCTTAAACTCTGTAAAACAAACGGGTACAATTGAAATAGAACAGACCAATTCTTTCGAAATTTACGCCAAAGATGGCAAAATTTCAGTAAAAATCATACAGTTTCCAGGCAAATCAAGGCTGAAAATTACCGATTTTTTAAGAGGATTTCATCCTGAAAACTACGAATTGATTTTTATATAATATTGATTATAAGGTATTTATAATTTTCCATTTTTCTGATTTATATTTTTTTTATAAAAATTGAGGAAAAATAGCGGAAGTATGAAAAATACTCTTATATTTGCGCTGTAAAAGTTAATATATTAACCATTTAAATTTATTACAATGAACAAGAGCGAATTGATTGATGCCATTGCTGCAAAAGCTGGCCTGAAAAAAGCTGATGCCAAGAACGCCCTCGAGGCTTTCATGGCTGCCACTTCTGACACTTTGAAAGAAGGTGGTAAAGTTTCCCTCGTTGGTTTCGGTACCTTCTCTGTCACCGAGCGCGGTGCAAGACAGGGTCGCAACCCGAAAACCGGTGCTACCATGACCATTCCCGCAAAGAAGGTTGTGAAATTCAAAGCCGGTGCTGAAATGGGCCGCTAAGCGGATAGCATTCAAGCAGATTAAGCCCCATGAAAATGGGGCTTTTTTTTCCACTTATTAAACTACATATCACTATGAATTTTATTGAAGAATTAAAATGGAGGGGCATGATTCACGACATGATGCCCGGCACGGGGGAGCAGCTTAATAAAGAGATGACCACGGCATACGTGGGCATTGACCCGACGGCTGACTCGTTGCATATCGGTCACCTCGTGGGCGTGATGATGCTGAAGCACCTGCAAGAGTGCGGCCATCGTCCCATCGTGCTGCTTGGCGGTGCCACCGGCATGATCGGCGACCCGTCGGGCAAGTCGCAAGAGCGTAACCTGCTGGATGAAGCCACCCTCCGCCACAACCAGGAGTGTATCAAAAAACAGCTGTCGAAATTCCTCAACTTCGACGGCAAAGAGGCCAATGCCGCCATCCTCGTCAACAACTACGACTGGATGAGCAAATTCTCGTTCCTCGAGTTCATCCGCGACATCGGCAAGCATATCACCGTCAACTATATGATGGCGAAAGATTCGGTGAAGAAACGTTTCAACGGCGAAGGCGATGGCATGTCATTCACCGAGTTTTCGTACCAGCTGGTGCAGGGCTACGACTTTATGTACCTGAACCAGAACTACAACTGCAAATTGCAGATGGGCGGTTCCGACCAGTGGGGCAACATCACCACCGGCACTGAGCTGATTCGTCGCAAGACCAACGGCGAGGCCTTCGCCCTCACCTGTCCGCTCATCACCAAAGCCGACGGCGGCAAGTTTGGCAAGACCGAAAAGGGCAACATCTGGCTCGATCCCGCCAAGACTTCCCCGTACGACTTTTACCAGTTCTGGCTCAACTGCAGCGACGAGGACAGCAAGAAATATATCCGCATCTTCACCCTCTTCAGCAAAGAGGAGATTGAGGCGATGGAGAGGGAACACGAGGCCGCACCGCACCTCCGCGTGCTGCAGAAGGCCTTGGCGAAAGACCTTACCATCCGCGTACATTCCGAAGCCGACTACAACGCTTCGGTGAGCGCATCGGAGATTTTGTTCGGCAAGGGCACTGCTGAGAGCCTGTCGGCCCTGCCCGAAGAGATGTTCCTCTCTATCTTCGACGGCGTGCCGCAGACCACCCTGTCGCGTGATGCCCTCAACGCCGGCATCAGCATCGTGGACCTGCTCACCGACCACACGCAGATGCTCGCCAGCAAAGGCGAAGCCCGCCGCGAACTGAAAGGCAACGGTATCTCGGTCAACAAGAACAAGGTTAACGACCAGTTTGTGGCCAACGGCGACTGCCTTATCAATGGCAAGTACATCCTCTTGCAGAAAGGCAAGAAGAACTACCACATTGTGAAGGTGGAGGCATAAAAACGAAGGGCGACCATTTGGTCGCCCTTTTTGATGTTAGGCAATGCCCATTGGGCCGAAGGGTTACTCAAGAGAGATGGAGATGGTGGGCGATTCCACTCCCACAAACTCCTCGCCGAAAGTGTCGGAATCTTTCAGGTAATCGGTGAGTTCAGACTGGGTGAAGTGATACCGGCCAATTTTTTCATCTTTGTAGGTGAGTTTGAGAAGCTTTTTCACCGACAGGTCGATTTGGCGGTTTGATTCGCGGAATGCGGGATTGAGGAGGGCGAAACCTTTGGCTTTGAACGTGAGGCGGATGTCGGATGAGACATCCGCTTTGTTTTTGCCTGATGGGAGATCAACACAGTGTATGGAATAGTCGTAAGTGACGGTGTATTCGCGTGAAAGGGTGACGAATACCCATAGCATTGCACTGATAGCCAAACAGATGACAAAGGCCAAAGAGGGCATCTTCAGATGTCCTTGTTCGTTAGTGATTTCTTGTTTAATCTGTTCGGCAGTTCTCATAGCCTGTTATCTGATGTCGGACTCGTTGAAAGAGATGGCTGATTTTTCAACTTCGATATGGGTGTTGTCTTCCACGGCGATGACGAAAGTCTTATCGCGGATTTCGACAATTTTACCATGCAGGCCGCCGATGGTGACGATTTGGTCGCCTTTTCTGAGGGCCTCGCGAGCTTCTTGGAGTTTTTGCTGTTTTTTCTTCTGGGGACGAATCATGAAGAAGTAGAAAATGACGATGAGCAGCACAATCATGACTACGGTTGGTACCCAGCTCGGTTTTTGTTGCTGTTCAGCAGCGGCATCCAATAAAAAGAGATAATTGAACATAATTGAAAAAATTAGGTGTATAATAAATTAAGGTTTAATTACGTGTGCTTTAACGGTGAGTACAGCGGGCGACGGATAGGCGTTGGAGGCCACGCGCACCTTGTTTTCCACATCGCCTATCTTGGTTTTGGAGTCGAAGGTGACATCGATTTTCCCTTTTTCGCCGGGTTTGATGGGGGCGCGGGGTGGGGTGGAGGTGGTGCATCCGCACGATGCGCTGGTGGAGGAGATGACGAGAACTGACTTGCCGGAGTTGGTGAAGGTGAAGGTGTGGGTGAGCTTTTCGCCCTGCATCACTGTGCCGAAGTCGTATGAGGTATGGTCAAATTTGATTTTGGGTCCGTTGGGGTCTTCTTTTGAAGGCTCTCCGTTTTTAGTGTCGGCAGTGGCGGGAATATTAATTACGGATGGATTTTCCTTCTCATTACAGCCCGTAAGAAAAAGGGCAGTGATGAGTAATACAATATTCAAAGCTGTCTTTATCTTTCTCATCTTTAGTAAATTGCTAATTTAAACTGCGATCCAGAAGGCCTCTGCCTTGTTTGTTGAGCCGTCCCTTCTCGCGCAACTCGCGGGCGATTTTGTCCACCAGTCCGTTGATGAACAGTCCGCTTTTTTCGGAGCCGTACGAGCGGGCGATTTCGATGTATTCGTTAATGGTAACTTTCGTGGGGATGCTGGGAAATTCCATCAGTTCGCAAATGGCCATCTTCATCAGAATCATGTCGGTTTCGATGATGCGGTCGCTCTCCCAGTTCTTGAGGTTGGCCTCAATCATGCTCTCGTATTCGGCATCGTTTTTGATGGTGAGTTTGTAGAGATTTTTGAAGAAGAGCACATCTTCGACTTCATCTTTATAGAGTGGTGACATTTTCACCTGTTCTTGTGAGGCTTTCCAGAAGCTGATTCCCTGATACACTTGCAGCAGCGCATCGTTGTAGTCGTCGAACCAATGAACGAATTTTTCTTCGAAATACCAGTGCAGCAGTTCGCTTTCGGCGAATATTTTTTCTAAGATGGTGAGGATGAGTTCTTTGTCGGCTTTGTAGCTGCTGTCGGTGGCACTCATATAGGCCTGATATTCGGGCAGGGCTTCAATCTGATTGAAAAGATTGATAATCAATTCTTTATTCTCCACCCAGTTGATTTTGAGCGCGCGCCAGCGGCGGTTCAGCTGTTCGGAAGCCTCCATCTGGGCAATCACGCGGTTATCCACAAAACGGGTGTTGGGGTTCAGATCCTCCTCGGTGGGAAATATCTTGTTTTTTCGGTCTTCCTGTTTGGTTTCGATATATTGTTTGATTTCGGGGAAGATGGAGTAGAAATGAACGGAGAGCACTTCGCACTGACGGATGGAGTCTTCGAGCTGCTTTTCGCCCATATATAAATCCACCTCGGGGTTGGCTTGGCGGGCATAGATGGCCTGCATCACCTTGATTCTCAAATACCTTCTGCTAATCATATTCTTTGACAAATTAGGGTGCAAAAGTACATAAAATCTTTCATTCTTTTTCTATTATTTCAGGAAAATCGTGTAATTTTGCAGCCGTAATTCAAAAATAGAAGAATGGGTAATGAAGTTCGGATGGGAGAATTCCAAATTCTTCCGCCAGTGGTCAAGAATTTATTGATTATCAATGCTCTTTTTTTTGTGGCCGACATGGTATTCGGTTTTAAGGGGATTGATTTGAGCGATTGGTTGGGGTTGCATTATTTTCAGTCATCTTCTTTCCATATTTGGCAGCCGCTAACGTATATGTTCATGCATGCCAATTTCGGGCATCTGTTTTTTAACATGTTTGCCTTATGGATGTTTGGAGCTGCGATTGAGAACTATTGGGGAATTAAGAGATTTCTTATCTACTATTTTGTCGCTGGCATCGGTGCGGGGTTGACCTACGAAATTTGGCAGTATGTTGATTTAACGTATGTGAAGCATATTTATGACTATTCTGGAGTGCAAGTAACAAGAACACAAGTAATTAGTGTTGATGAGTTTATGAGTCAGATATCGATGGTGGGCGCCTCGGGGGCGGTATATGGGTTGCTTCTGGCGTTTGGAATGCTATTCCCCAACTCGCTCATCTACCTCTATTTTCTCATTCCCATCAAGGCCAAGTGGTTTGTGTTGATTTTTGGAGGGCTTGAAGTCTTGTATTGCGTTTTTGCTTCCAGCGATGGCATTGCTCACATCGCCCATCTTGGGGGAATGATTTTCGGAGTTCTTCTTATTTTGTATTGGAAAAGGAAAAATCGGAGGAGGAACACCTATTATGAATATCCTTTTAACTAATATCACTTCCTAGAATCCCACTTTATCTCCATGGCACAGAAAGAGTTAGTAAAAAATATTATCTTTTGGATTGTATTGTCTCTTAATGTAATAGCAGCTTTGCTGCTGTTGCTCTCGTGGCTGGCAGGATTCGTGCACCCCTCCGCATCGCGGCTGGTGGTGTTTTGTGGACTGGGTTTCCCCTATATGTTGTTTGTCAATATTGGTTTTGTGTTGTTGTGGCTGTTTCTGGACTACCGATTCTGTTTGCTTTCTATAGCTTTTATTCTTTTGAATATCAATACAATAGATAAACATTTTCAGTTTCGCGGAGCTGAGGTGCCTGAAAATTGTCCCAATGCTGTCAAAGTATTGAGTTACAATGCCAATTTGTTTGGGTTGTACAAGGATAGTGACATGGGGCGGCGGCGGGCCGATTTGCAGGAGATCATCAGTTACTTGCAAGGTGTGAATCCCGACATCGCCTGCTTCCAGGAGTTTTTTTGGGACAAGAGTGAGATTCTCAACTTTCACACCAAGGATCAGGTGCTGGCGCTCATGAACATTGACGAGACCCCGCAGCACTGCTATTTGTATTTCACCGACACCTCACAGAGCAAGTACTACTTTGGGGTGGCGATTTTTAGCAAATATAAGATAGTAGGTGCTGGTCCGGTGTTGGATGACCATAGTTCGAATGCGATTATTTATGCCGACATCAAGTTCCGTGAGGACACGGTGCGGGTGTATAATGCTCATTTGTCGTCGATACACATGACGGCAACGGACTACGCTATCAGCAAGCAGCTTACGACCAATGCGGGGCAGGATCCGACTTTCGAAAAAAATGCGAAGAAGCTGTACCGTAAGGTGAGCGATGCCGCCGCCATCCGACAGACGCAGGCCGACTCGCTGCGCAGTCATATCGACAAATGTTCTTATCCGGTCATTGTTTGCGGCGATTTCAACGACACTCCTGCCGGCTACTGCTACAATACCATTGCCCGTCATCTCGACGACAGTTTCCGCAAAAGCGGTAAAGGACGCGGCATCACCTACCATGGGGGCTCCATGCCCAACTACCGCATCGACTATATTTTGCACTCGCCCTGTTACCTGTCGTACGGGTACACGGTAGGAGAAGAGGTGGATGTCTCGGACCATTATCCCATCGTTTCCACCATCTCATTATTCAAGAAAAAATAACATCAATTATTGGCAAAAATGCCGTATTTTTGCCGCTCATTTGTAACAACCAATTTTATTCATTTCAATTCTTAAAAAATTATGCAAGAACAAGACCTTCTCCGCACGGAAAATGATGAAAATCAGCTTTCTAATGCGACCCCCGGTGCTTCTGAGGAAGTCCCAAACCCAGTAAACGAAGATGCTACGGAACAGCAGTCTGAGCCGGCTGTTGCCCCCGAAGAAACGGCTCAACCCGCCGCTGAAGTTCCGGCAGAGGAGCCGGCACAAGCACCCGTAGAGGCCGAGCCTGTACAGGAGCCCGTGGCCGCCGAGCCCGCTCCGGCACAGGAGAATGAGCCCGCTGGTGCGCAGGCCATCATGGACGAGATTGAAAACGCCAATGCGGAACCCGAAACCGATGATGAGACCGACACGCCGGAAGAATCCGTCGAGCAGATCGAAGCCGAGTATGCGCAGCTTTCGTTAGAAGATGCAGTGGAAGAACTGCACCGCGTGGCCGCCGACCCCGACTACAACCGCGTCAAACAACGCGTGGGGGTGCTCCGTTCCAAAATCATCGCCCTGCTGAAAGAAGAGAGAAACCAGAAACTGGAGCAATTTCTCGCCGAAGGCGGACAGAAAGAGAATTTCGAACCTGAGAAAAGCGACATCGAACGCAAATTCGATAACGCCCTTCAGATTTTCAAAAATAATAAGAACAAATTTTTAGAGAATATCGAGGCTGAAAAACAGCGCAACCTCGAAACCAAGAACGGCATCATTGATGACCTTCGCAAACTGCTCGAAGAGAACGAGGCCACCCCGAAGAACCTGAAAGAGCTCAACGACAGCTTCAAAGAGCTGCAAGAGAAGTGGAAAAATGTGGGTCCTGTTCCCCAGAACGAGTCGAACAACCTCTGGCAGAACTATCATTTCTATGTGGAGAAATTCTTCGACATCCTCCGCATCAACCGCGAACTCAAAGACCTCGATCTGAAGAAAAACCTCGAACAGAAAATCAAACTCTGCGAGCAGGCTGAGTCGCTGCTTTTGCAAGATTCTGTTAAACAATCATTTAAAGAATTACAAGACCTCCACGAAAAGTGGAAAGAGATTGGTCCCGTGCCGGAAGATAAGAAAGAGGAGCTCTGGGAGCGTTTCAAGAATGCTTCTGACCAGATCAACCAGCGTCGTCGCGAGCATTACGAGCAGATCTATGCCGAGCAGCAGAACAATTACAACGCGAAGGTGGTGTTGTGTGAGAAGGCTGAAGAGTTTACCGCCCAGCCCGCCACCAACGCCAAGGAGTTCAACGCCATCAGCGACCAGCTCACCGAGCTGCTGAAGGTCTGGAAGACCCTCGGCGCTGCCCCGCCAAAAGTGAATGAAGAGATTTGGAATCGCTTCAAAGGCACGCTCGACAAATTCTTCGAGAAGAAGAAAGAGTTCTTCGGCAAGATTAAAGACGAGCAGCAGACCAACTACAACATGAAGGTGAACCTCGCCATCCGCGCCGAGGCCATCGCCAAGCGCACCGACTGGCGCGCCGCCACCGATGAGATTCTGCAGCTTCAGAAAGAGTGGAAAGAGATTGGCGCCACCTCACGCAAGCACTCCGAAGCCATCTGGAAACGCTTCCGCAGCGCCTGCGACCAGTTCTTCGAAGCCAAATCCAACTATTTCAATAATGCACAAGAAATTGAGGCTGAGAATCTTAAAAAGAAAGAAGAGCTCATTGAGCGTTTGAAAAACCACGCTTTTGGGGCAGACCGCAACGAGAACCTCGAGGCCATCAAGGCTTACCAGCGCGAATGGACAGAGATTGGTTTCGTTCCGAAGAAAGAAAAAGACCGCATCTATGCCGCCTACCGCGAAGCCCTTGACCAGCGTTTCGCCGACCTCAAGATCAGTGCGGAAGACCGTAAGCGCGACAACTACCGCAGCCGCATCAACAACATCCTCAGCGACCCCAATGCCGACCGTTTGCTCGACAAGGAGAAACGCTTCTTGATGAACAAACTCGACCAGCTGAAGAACGATATCTCCATCTGGGAGAACAACCTCGGTTTCTTCGCCAATTCGAAGAATGCCGACCTGCTGAAGGCTGAGTTCTCGAAGAAGATCGACGCCGCCAAGCAGGAGGTGAAAGAGCTGGAGTACAAGCTCAAGATGATGAACGAAAAACCGAAGGAGGAGTAGTGACCACCGCCGCCGACCTGATTCGACAGCACTTGAATGACGACATCTATACGCTGTCGGCCCGGTCGCGCTGGCACGAACCTTACGACAAGCGCTGGCTGCTCCAGCAGATCCAGTCGCGACAGAAAGCCAAGTCGAAGTTGCCATCCTGGTATGGCAACTTCGACTTGCTGTTTCCGCCCCCCTTGTCGGTGGAGCAGTGCTCGTCGGAGCTGACCGCCAGCTACAAGGCGGCCCTCGCGCACGGCGGCTCCTTGATCGACATGACCGGCGGGATGGGCGTGGACGCCGCCGCCTTCGCCCGCCGATGCGCCGCCGTCACCTTCATTGAGCGGCAGCCCGAGGTGGCCGAGGCCGCCCGCTACAACTTCCCCTTCCTCGGCATTCGCAACATCGAGGTGGTTTGCGGCGACTCCACGGAGCTGCTTGCTGCCCTGCCGCCCGCCGACCACATCTACCTCGACCCCGCCCGCCGCAAGGCCGGACAGAAAGTGTTCCGCCTCGAGGATTGCGAACCCGACCTGCTGCAGCTGCTGCCCCTGCTGCGCTCACACACGAGTCACCTGCTTGTAAAACTGTCGCCCCTCATCGACCTCACGCTGCTGCAGCGCCAGCTGCCCGGCATCACCACCCTCCATATCGTGTCGGTACACCATGAGGTGAAGGAGGTGCTGGCGGAGGTGCGTTTCGACCAGCCGGCGGAAGTTCCCGACGTGGTGTGTGCCGAACTGGCGGTGCCGAGTCGCAGCATCGCCTTTCATCCCACAGAACAAAACAACAACAAGCCTGTGCTGGCCGAAAGCGTGGAGACCTACCTGTATGAGCCCCACCCCACGGCGATGAAATCGGGCCTGATGGATGTGTTAGCCGTGCGGTATGGTCTTCGCAAATTACATCATAACAGTCATTTATACACCTCCACAGAATTGCATTCCGATTACTTTGGGCGTATCTTTGCCGTGCAGAGTGTGTTTGGAATGGGGAAGCGGGAGCTGAAAGAGGGGCTGGAAGGCGTGACGCAAGCCTGCATCACCACGCGCAATTTTCCCCTTAAGGCGGAGGAGTTGCGGCGCAAACTGAAATTAAACGATGGGGGAGAGGTCACCCTGTTGGGTACCACGGTGGCCGATGGCCGCCACGTGCTGATTCGCTGCGAGAGTGTTACTCCACCTTCAGCGACTTGTAGCCGATAAGTCGGTCGTACGCGCCGCCTTCATCCAGCAGATAAAGCAGAATTACGTACTCGTTGCCGGTTTCCCAGTGGTTGCCCTCAATGTAAGTCTCGTCGATTTCCGTTTTTCCGGCGGGTACAAACACGTACTGGTAGTTGTAGTATCCTTGTTTGAGGTAGAGGCAAGTCTCCCACGACTGGATGGCGGGGTTGTATTTCATCTCGGCCTCCGGCACGATGCGCCAGTCGGTGAGCTGGCCGTACACATATACCTTGCCGCCCTCCAACGAGTAGTCGGAGCGGAGGGTGAAGAAGGTGTGGACATACTCCTCGCGGTTCTCGCCGTCGAAATCCTCGGTCTTGTAGAAACACTTGCCGGCGGCGGTGGTTCCCGACACGTAGGGACCGAAGGGACGGGCCATATCCTCCACCACGTAGGCCACGTTGCGGCCTCGCTCCAGTCCGCACGACACGATGCGGGTGCCGTTGTATTTCAGACTTTTCAGGTCGAAGGCGCGGAACTCGGAGCCGCCGTTGAACACGTTGCTGTTGTCGTCATAGTCGAAACTGTATTCGCCCGGCTTGCCAGCGCGGTAGCGCAGACCCATGATGGCGCAATCCCAACGTCCGTTCTGTAAGATGGTGGCATGGAGGTGCTGTGCAGGATTGCGCACTACCCAGCTGCCGGTGTTGGCCACAAAATCCACCTCCTGCTTTTCGTGCATCACGTTCACGTCGGAGGCACGATGCACCGAGGCGGAGATGCCCGCCTGCAACGGTTCAATCACCATGAAGCGGCGCGTCAGCACCGGGTGATCCGGTTCGTCTTCATACACATATAGTATATAGTTGCCCGACCGTGTGATGCGCATCATCTCGCCCGGAAACTGGAGCTGGTAGTGGACATAATTCTGCAAGGTATTCAGCGAATAGCTGTAGTCGGTTATCTCATCTTCCTGAAAACCATCAAGATACTCAATCTGATTCATACCATCGGGCTTCCAGTCGTGCGAACAGTGGATGAAGGTATATTTGAAATAACGCCCTTCGCCCTGCAAGTCGTCGAACGCGAGGGTGAGCTGTTCGCCGCTTTTCAAGGTGAAGATGGGGAATCCCATCTGATAGACACCGCTATAGAGCTGCACGCTCGTGATGTCATGGTCATAAATCTGGTCGAAATATTGGATATTGCCATAATCCTGGGCCTGAGCAATGATGGCCGCAAGCAGCAGGATGAGGATGGAGAGGGTTCTTTTTATCATGGTAAAGGGGGATTACTCAAACCGGATGGCATTCACGGGGGTGATGCGCTTCGAGACGAAGGTGGCGGGAATCAGCAGTACCAGCAGACAGATCATCAGCAGCACGAGGTTGACGGCTGCGAGGAAAATCCAGTTGAAGGAGATGGGCACGTAGGGCACGTAGTAGGAGTGTTCATCCAATTTGATGATATGTAAATATTTCTGTAATAAACAAATACCAATTCCTATCACATTCCCGATGAGCATTCCGACCACAATCAGGCGAAGGCCCAGCCGCACAAATACGCCCCGCACGTCGGCGGTGGTCATGCCCATGGTTTTGAGGATGCCGATGGTGGGCGTGCGCTCTAAAATGATGATGAAGAAGGTGGAGATGAGGGTGATCATGCAGATGATGAGGGTGATGGTGAGTAGCACCATCACGTTGGTGTCGAACAGGTCGGTCCAGCTGAAGATGGCGGGATACAGCTGCCGGATGGTATGCGCCTGCAGGTAGGGACCGATATGCTGGTGAACATACTCGCCCACCTCATCGAGTTGGTCGTAATCGTTGATGAGGATTTCCATACAGCCCACCTGCTCGGATGTCCAGCCGTTGATTTTCTGCACATGGCGGAGGTCGCCGATGACGAAATGGTCGTCGTATTCGGGCATTCCGGTGCTATAGATGCCGCTGACGCGAAAGGCGCGGTCGAACTTCTTGCCCTCGTTCCAGAAATAGCCAAAAACCTTGTCGCCCACCTTGAGTTTAAGCCGGTCGGCGATGCTTTGCGAAACCAATAGACCCTTTGTGGTGGTGTCGCCCGACAGTTCTAACGGATTGCCAGTCACCATGTTGCCTTGGAAAGCCTTCCAGTCAAAGGTGGCATCCACGCCTTTGAGGATGATGCCCTCCACCTGCTCGTCGCTTTTCAGCACGCCGCACTTGGTTGCCGCAAACTGAATATGGGCGATGTCGGGGTTCTGTTGCAGCTCTTTCAGCAGGCTCGCATCTTTCGTGATGGGGCGTACGTCGTAGCTGGGGTTATTCTCGTAATCTTTATCGTAATAGGTGATGCGGATATGGGAGCCCATGTCAATCACCTTTTGCTCAATCACTTGGCGGTAGCCTGTGGAGATGGAGACGGCTAAAATCACCACAATCAAACAGATGGCAATTCCCGCGATGGAGAGTCGCACGATGGGGCGGCTCTGGCTTCCTTGCGAGGAGCGCAGCAGGCGCGACGATAGCAACTGTTTGATAGATGGCATTTTACTTAGAATTTATAATTTACCCCCACCTTGACTTCCATGATGGAATAGACGTTGAGTTCATCGTAAACGGGGAAGAGGAACAGTCCGTACATCGACCAGTGGTCGGTGATGTCCTGTTTGTAACCGGCACCCACTAGCACCCCGTTGGTGTTGTCACGGCCCTCTACGCCGCCCGGGAAGCTAAGCCACTCGTATTCAGCGTGCAGTACCAGTCGTTTCCAAATATAGCCCTCGATAAAGGCGCGCGCCCCGAAGATGTGTGTGAAATTCTTCACCCCGTCGTAACTTTTATAATAGTTGAGATGGTAGGTGCCGCCGATGCCGATACAGATGAAGTCGATGCCGGGGCAGATGCCGAAATGGGGCGACAGCTGCATGTTGAGTTGCGAGTAGCTCACGCCGAAGCCCACGTTGCCGCCGACCACAAACTTCACTTTCCGTTCGTTGAGCGGATTCCCGTCACGAGTTTGAAGGCTCTTCGGCAACGGCACATTCTCCACATCCTCCTGCGCCATCATATCTGCTGCCGAAAATGCCATCAACAGCACGCCGAAAACCAAACCGATAATTTTATTCATAACGATATTTTTATTGCGTGCAAAAATACGCATAATTTTGTCAAAATCATTCCATAGCTTTTATTTTTCCGATTTTAAGTCGTAATTTTGCCGCCGAACCAACAAGGATAGCAGAACTGCATGTTTTTACGGTTGTCAAGATGCTGAAAAAGAAAGGGATTTTTATTGTATTTTGCCTATTCCTGATGGCAGGTGCGTACCAGCTGTATGGACAGAAGCAGTCGCTCTGGTACGTGGAACCGGGTATCCGTTACGGCCGCGTACTTCCCAACTTCAAGGAGGCTTCGTGGCTGTGGCAGACCGATTTGTGTGGGGTGGAGTTGCGCGTGGGGCGGCAGACTGACGGGCGCAAGGAGTGGGAGCAGTGGTTCCACTATCCGAGTTATGGGGCAGTGCTGCGCTACAGCCATTTCAACCGCGAAAGCATCGGAGAGAAAATCGCCCTCTTCGGCTTCTTCAACGGATACTTCGTGCGGCGGCCCAACTTCGCCTTTTTCTACCAACTCGGCGCTGGTGTCAACTTCTGGACCAAGAAATACGACTTCTATCAAAATCCCGAAAATGTGTTCGTGGGCGGTCATGTGAGCGCACACCTTGATGTCACGGTGGGCATCTCTGCCCGCATGTCGAAACATACCGACCTGGTGCTGGCGGGCGACTTCTCGCACTCCTCCAACGGGGTGCTGTCGCTGCCCAACTACGGCATCAACGGGGTGACGCTGAAAGCGGGAGTGCGCTGCCGCATGTTCGAGAAGTTGGAGACCATTCACACCATCGACACCATCACCCAGTTCACCCCCATCAACAGTCTTTACTTCTTTGTGGCTCCTGCCGCCAAGCAGTCGCGGGCAGAGTACAGCCTGTCGAAACCCGACCGGCCGCCGTACTGTTTCGCCACCACTTTTGAGATCGGCTATTTGCGGCAGCCCCATCCCAAGTTCCGCTACGGCGGCGGTTTCGACCTGTTTTACAACAGCGAGGTGCTGACCTATTTCCCGGGTGAAAGTCAGGGCAAGTGTTTCCTGCCCGCCGCCTTCGCCGCCTTCGACCTCACCTTCTCGCGGCTGGTGCTGCACACCTCCGCCGGCGTATATCTCGGCCGTTACTACAGGTTCTATCAACCCTTTTACGAGAGAGTGGGACTGCAAGTTCTACTCGGCCCGAAGAAAAACCATATCGTCGGCGTCAGCATCAAAGCGCACCTCTTCGTCGCCGACTATATCGAGTGGACGTACGGCTGCTGTTTCTACAACTGGTATGACAAACACCCGCGAATGTTGAAGAAAGGAAGGAAGCGGTAATCCTATACGAATTTTCTCCGTACAAGGTCGCACAGGGCGAGGTATGCCGAAGCGGTGGTGTCCCAGGAATAGTATTTCTTCATCATGTCAATGGCTTGGAAAGCGTCATCGATATTCTGGCAGCTGTTCAGTTTTTGGATGGCCTTGCTGAAATCTTCACCTTTTCCTTTGAAAAGTTCTTTAATATATAAAAACTTATCATTCAATGAGATGGCTTTTGACAAATCGTCTATATGGGAGTGCTGGAATTGGGTAGCCAAAGAGTTGTCCTCTTTGCCAAGCAGGTCGTTGAGTGAGCGTTTGGGTTGGGGCTGTTGTTGGGGCTGTGATACGGGCTGCTGGGGAGTAGCGGGTTCTTTGGGGAACAGCTCGCCTGAAGTGGGCTGAGGTGTAGTTTGGACTTGTGGTTTTGGTTGGGGGTCGGGTATGGGAACAAGTTGAGGCTCTGGTGTAGGAGTGGGTGCGGGTTTGGAAGAGGGTTGGGGTGCGACGTTCAACTCTGGTTCGATGTAACGGATGGGAGAGGATGGAGAGGCGGGTTGAGGTGCGGGTTTGGAAGCCGGTTCTGGTTCGGGCGCGATAATGCGGATGTTTGAAGGTTCGGGTTGGGGAGTGTTGATAGGTGTGGGAACGAGCTCAGACTGGGGAATCAGTTCAGGAGCAGGCTCGGTGACCTCTTTTTCGACTTCGAAGTACGACAAAATATCGGGAATGGGTTCTGGCTTAGGTTCCGGTTCGCTGGCGGGTTCGGGTTGGATTTTGATTTCGGGTTTCTGTTCAGAAATCGTTTCAGGAGTTGGGGTGGAAGAAGTGCTGCAAGCTAATTCGGGTTTCTTTTTTTCAGCTGGTGAGGCAGATGTTTCTGAATTGGAGCTCTGGAGCACAGCGATATAGGCATCACGCAGCAGTTGCAGGGTCAAGTCGCGTTCAATGGGGGAGATGGGCAGACGGTTTTCGGCGATAAGTGCCAACTTGTTAGCGACTTGCGCTAAATCGTCATAAAATTTCGCATTTTGTTCAAAATTATTCATAATAAATGAGGCTAATGGTATGATTTTTTTATAAATTTGCGTTCGCAAAATAAGCGCCCAAAATTACAATTTTTTTTCCAATAATTTCATCAAAATGTATAGAGAAACCAAAGTTAATCGGAATACTAACAGAGGATGGATAGAGGTGGTGTGCGGATCAATGTTTTCGGGAAAAACGGAGGAGTTGCTGCGAAGAATCAAGCGGGCAAACTTCGCTAACCAGAAAATCGAGCTGTTCAAACCCGCCATAGATGTGCGCTACGATGAGGAGGAGGTGGTTTCCCACGACTCACATTCCATGATTTCTACACCGGTTCACAATTCAGCCGAGATTCTTCTATATGTAAATATTGAAGATGTGGAAGTAGTGGGCATTGATGAGGTGCAGTTTTTTGATGATGGTATTATAGAGGTTTGTAACAAGCTTGCTAACAGTGGAATAAGGGTGATTGTGGCGGGTTTGGACATGGATTATTTGGGGAAGCCTTTCGCATGTATGCCAAAGCTGATGGCCATTGCGGAATATGTCACGAAGACGCACGCCATCTGTGTGAAATGCGGAGATCAGGCACAGTTCTCGCATCGTCTGGTGGCGAACTCGCAACAAGTACTTTTGGGCGAGAAAGATAGCTACGAACCCCTGTGCCGACACTGCTACAACGAGGTGATGAAAACAGAAAATGAATGAGTTTGAAACATTTTTAAGCAAAATTTCATCAATTCAAAAATAAATTGTATCTTTGCCGCGCAAATTGCGCATTATAAAATACTTAAAATGAAAGTTATGAAAAAATGCCTTGTCAGCGCCGCCATTTTGCTTTTTGCGGCTGTTTTGTTTTCCTCTTGCGAGAAAAGTTGTATGTGCAAAACCACCCGTGTCACTGCCACCACCAACGACTCCCGCACCGATGATATGGGCAAAATGTCTGAAAAGAAATGCCTCGAGTATAATGGTACCGTCAATGATGGGGAAGGCGTGGTGCGCACCATCGATTGTTATTTAGAATAGTATTGAAAATTAAAAACTTAAATATTATATCATGAAAAAAATTCTTTGTATCTGCTTTGCTTTGGCTTTCGTAGTTTCTATGATTTCATGCCAAAAAGAGTGCGTCTGCAAAAAAAATGTCAGCCATATAGCTACCACTGATACCACCGTGGTTGACAGCACCAACACTACCACTAACAATTCTGCCACTATGGACTCTATCATGCTGAACGCTCACCATATCTACGACAAGCGTGAGTGTGAATACCTGAACATCACTGACACCAATGTCAATGAGGTGACCACCCTCACCTGCTCCATGGTGAAGAAAGAAAAATAAAAAACAGACCGCAGCTTAAAGGCCGTCTGTTACAGATGGCCTTTTTTTTCTTATAGCTATGACCGATTTCAAAGACCAAGACGACCTCCTTCGCTCCAAACAGGTGTTGGAGGTTTTTGCTATTGCCTCCGAGTTCTGCCTTTTTATCGACAAGATTGAGCAAACCACGCCCGACCAATCCCTGCTTTTCCTGCAAAGCATCCTGCCAGCTCTTTACCTCAAAGGTGCGATGCTGCCCGTTGTGGAGGTGCAGGATGATTCAGCCAACGAACGGTTTGTGACCGAGGAGGAGTACGAAACCCTCCGCTACCGTCTCGCCCAATTCTTCGACACCCGCGACTTCTTCTCCACCGTTGACCTCAACGAAGGCAGCATCGAGTCGGTGCCTACTTCCTTGTCGGAACTGCTCGCCGACATCTATACCGACCTCAAGGATTTTCTTATCCTGTATGCCAAAGAAAGTCGTAGCGCGAAAGAGAATGCGGTGGCCAATTGCCATTATTTTTATCATGTGGGGTGGGGGAGTCGTATTGTGACAGCCCTGCCGCAAATTCACCACCTGGTGTCAGACGAGACTCTTCGAGAGGAGGAATAACTTGTTATTATTTAAGAAAATAGATTAAAAATAATTTGAATATGAAACAACTGATTGAATGCGTACCTAATTTCAGCGAGGGCAGAAACCTCGACATCATCAAACAAATCACCGACGAAATCGAGACTGTGGAAGGCATCAGCCTGTTGGATGTGGATCCCGGTGCTTCCACCAACCGTACGGTGGTGACTTTCGTGGGCGAGCCCCACGACGTGATGGAGGCCGCTTTCCGCGGCATCCGCAAAGCGCAGGAACTCATCGACATGCGCGGCCACCACGGCGATCACCCGCGCTTCGGTGCCACCGACGTGTGCCCCTTCGTGCCCGTTTCCAATATCACCATGGAGGAGACCGCCGAATTTGCCCGCCAGCTGGCCAAGCGCGTGGGCGATGAACTCGGCATCCCCGTGTTCTGCTACGAGAACTCCGCCTTCAAGCCGGAGCGTCGCAACCTCGCCAACTGCCGTCAGGGCGAGTATGAAGCACTGAAAGAGCGTATCTGCACCAAGGAGTGGAAGCCCGACTTCGGTCCCAACAAGTTCACGGAGAGCGTCGCCAAGAGCGGTGCCAGCGCCATCGGTGCCCGTGACTTCCTCATCGCCGTCAACTTCAACCTGAACACCACCTCCACCCGCCGTGCCAACGCCATCGCTTTCGACGTGCGCGAAAAGGGCCGTCCGAAGCGTGAGGGCAACCCCATTACCGGCAAGATTATGAAGGACGCCAACGGTGAAACCATCATGATTCCCGGCACGCTGAAAGGCACCAAGGCCATCGGCTGGTTCATTAAAGAATATGGCATCGCACAGGTGTCGATGAACATCACCAGCATGCGCGAGACCCCGCTGCACATCGCCTTCGAGGAGGTTTGCCGCAAGGCCGGCGCCCGCGGCATCCGCATCACCGGCACCGAGATTGTGGGACTCGTTCCCAAGTCAGCCCTGATTGATGCCGCCGACTACTTCCTCGCCAAGCAGCAGCGCTCGCTCGGTATCGACGAGGCCGAAAAGATGAAAATCGCCATCAAGTCGATGGGCCTCGACGACCTCAAGCCGTTCAATCCTGACGAAAAGGTGATTGAATACATGATTGCCGACAAGAGCGGCAACCGTCTGGTAGATATGACCTGCGAGGGTTTTGCCAACGAGACGGCTTCGGAGAGCCCCGCTCCCGGCGGCGGTTCCATCTCCGCCTACATGGGTGCGCTGGGCGCAGCCCTCGGCACCATGGTGGCCAACCTGTCGGCCCACAAACCCGGCTGGGACGCCAAGTGGAAAACCTTCTCCGAGGTGGCCGTCAAAGGTCAGCAGATCAAGGAAGACCTCATCCATCTGGTGGATGAAGATACCAACGCTTTCAATATGATCATGAACGCCTTCGGTCTGCCGAAAGGCACTGAAGAGGAGAAGGCCGCCCGCAAGGCTGCCATCCAGGAGGCGACCAAGTACGCCACCGAGGTTCCGTTCCGCACGGTGAAACGCTCGTTCGACGTATTCGACATCTGCGAACAGATGATCAAGAAGGGCAACCCGAACTCCGTGACCGACGCCGCTGTGGGCGTGCTCTGCGCCGAAGCTGCTGTGACGGGTGCTTACCTGAACGTGAAAATCAACGCCTCTTCATTGGCCGATAAAGAGTTCGCCAACCAGATTGTGGGCGATGCACACGACTATGTGATGAAAGCCCGCCGCAACAAACAGCGTCTTATCAACTTGGTGGACAAGCGTTTGGATTTCTAATCTTTTAATATAAAAAGCTATGAAACAGCGTTTTATCATATCGGGCGGTGGCACCGGCGGGCACATCTTCCCCGCCATCGCCATTGCCAACCGAATCAAGAAAGTGGTGCCGGATGCAGAAATCCTGTTCATCGGTGCTTCCGACAAGATGGAGATGCGGCGCGTGCCCGATGCCGGCTACAAAATCGAGGGACTGCACATCTATGGCATCTCCCGCGACTTGTCGCCACGCGGCATCTGGAAAAACATCAAACTGCCGTTTGTGCTGATGAAAGCCAACAGCCGTTCCAAGCAGATCATCCGCGAGTTCAAGCCCGATGTGGTGATCGGCGTAGGCGGTTTCGCCAGCTATGCCGCACTGAACGCTGCCCACAAGTTAGGTGTTCCCACGCTGATACAGGAGCAGAACTCCTATCCGGGCGTCACCAACAAGCGGCTCGCCCCGAAGGTGAAGAAAATCTGCGTGGCCTACGACGGACTGGAACGCTACTTCCCGGCCGAGAAAATCGTCAAGACCGGCAACCCCGTTCGCGACGAGATTCTACACATTGAGAAAAAGAAGCCCGAGGCATACCAGTTCTTCGGACTCACCCCGGGCAAGAAAACCCTGCTGGTGGTGGGCGGCAGTCTGGGCGCCAAGACCATCAACCGCACCATGGCAGAGAATGCCAACAAGTTGAAAAACATGGGTATACAGGTACTTTGGCAGACCGGCGAAGCGTATTACAAGCAGAACCAGATGGAGCTGTCGATGCTACAAAACGACCAGCTGCGCATCGTACCTTTCATCAAAAATATGAACGACGCCTACGGCATTGCCGACATCATCATCTCACGGGCGGGTGCGTTGGCCATTGCGGAGCTGAGTATCCTCGGAACGCCCACGATTCTGGTGCCGTTCCCGTATGCCGCCGAAGATCATCAGACCAAGAATGCGATGGCGTTGGTGGAGAAAGGCGCGGCTCTGATTGTGAAGGACAGCGAGGCGGGCGAAAAGCTCATCCCCACCTTCGAGACGCTGGTCAACGACCCACAAAAATGCGAAGAGATGTCGCGCAACATGGCGCAGTTCGCTCTGCCACAAGCCATTGACGCCATTGTGGAGAATATTCTCAACTTGTAAGCGACGAACAGATTCATAGCTACGCCACCGTTTCCTGCCACCATAAAGGGGTGGCGTTCAGGGAAATTTACACTGTAGGGCTGTCATAATATGGCAGCCCTACAGTATATGGCAGCCCTACAAACGCGAATTTGCGCGGATGGACGAGAATGGTAGCCAGCATATAGAGTCCTTTCTCGGTGAAAGCCCTTGGCAAGACAGAAGAATGTTTCTGTTTTTCGAACCGGTCGAAATTTTCGACCAGTTCATTTCTCTCCTGATTATCAAGCTCAAAGATGTAACCATCAGGAAATTTTTCTGGGTTGTTGCTTACCGCTTCATTGATGCGTTTGGTTGCCACACCGTACAGTTCAGCGACATCGCAGTCGAGGATTACCTGCTGGTTGCGCAGGGTGATGATTTTTTCTTCCACATTGGGAATAATTTCTTGCTGTTTCATGATTTTTAGATTTAGTTAGAAATATAAGATGAGTTAACGTCTGCAAATATACAACAACGGGAAGGTCATTTTCAAGGGGTATTGAAAGATATTTCATTGAAAATCAGTGCAATAAAAATGCAATTTTTGATAAAAAAATGGTCAAAAATTCCGACAAAAACCACAAACGGGCAAAAATGTGCATTTTTTGATTGTGCCAGATTTTGGCAGAGAAAATTTTGATTTCGGAGTTTTTTTTGATGTGAGGATGCGATGAGGCGGGAATGGAGGTTCCGCCCCTCGCTCCGCTCGTGGCGGAATGGTGGGTGGCAAGGGAAAGGAATGAATGATTAAACCCTTTCGGTTTTCTTTTGCTGGATGCTGGCGGTTATCTGGATGACATCTGCATCTAGCGCCGCAGAGATTTTGGCAATGGTGGAGAGTGTGAAGTTGTGTCCTCCACTCACCCAGTGAGAAACAGCCGCTTCGGATGTGCCCACCATCTTCGCAAACTCTTTTTGTGACAGGTCGCGAGCTTTGAGCCTTTCATCAATCCAGTCAGCGATTTGGTACGACCACACCACCTGTAGTTTCAACGCTTTCGGTGTGTTGTCAAGCGTCTGCTGGAAAAGCTGTTCTGTTTCAGTTGAATGTTTCATATATCAAATTGTTTGTCGTCCACCCCATAAATTGCGGCTTCTTCGATTGTTATTTCACCCTTGGTTTCAGATAGTCTTAGCAAATCATCCAGTTTTTGTAGTTGTATCACATAGCCGTTAAGTTCTGTGTCATCTTCGTACTTTTTTGTGTGCTTAGTTCCTCCGTTACCGACTATCAAAACGCTGTCTGACAGGCGCAAGCAATAGAGACGCAACTTGCTGGATTGAATTGGGAGTGCAGCTACTCTGTCTCGAAATTTCCCTTCTGGTCTGAAATATCGGTCAAGAAATCCCACTGCTTCCATCATGTGCTGCAAGGCGTTCAGAATCTTTTGGAGGTCAGGTTGAAGTGTAGCATTCTCATTGCCTTTCATCATGAATTTCTGAAATTCAGTGAAGCTTTCGCCCTCAAAACAGATAGTGAACAACCCGGCTTTCTCTGTTTGTCTAACGGATTGGATAGTAGTTTTAGTCATAACAAGTGGTTTTAGTTTTTCGGCTGCAAAGATACAACAATTTTGAGAAATTATCTCAAATGATAATTTTTTTGATCTATGTTCAAACATGGATGATCATACCGGGGCGGTTCCCGACGGAGGGGTAATCGCAGGCCCGCAGGTGGGAAATGGAGGGCCTGCCGCACATCGCGCAACGGAATGGTGGAATTATGCTTCGCCGCTGCCTTCCAACAAATTCCGCAGCCGCTCCACTTCTTCTTCCAAGTGCTTGACTTTCTCGTCATCCTCTCGCCGTATCGAATGACGGAGCTTAAACATGGCGAGATTCAGTTCGAAGGAGGTTTCGGTGCTCTTCTTCGGCAGCATATCGGTGATGAGGTCTTCCACTAGTTGTCCGCCACGATGCAACAGCTGTTTCTGCACAATCGTATCCTCTTCCTGCTGAGGAATTTCCACAATCACACGCGACAGTTCCTTTAGCTTGGCGTAGGCTTCCACAATGGCGATGGTGGTCTGCACGGCCTTCGGACTTTTCAGAATGGTAGCCAGCATGTAGAGGCCCTTCTCGGTGAAGGCTTTGGGAAGTTGTCGTGTCTTTTGGAATTTTGCGGTCGAAAATTTCGACCGCAAAACTGAAAATTCTTGATTATCAAGTACGAAGATGTATCCCTCTGGGAACTTCTCGGGGTTGTTGCTTACCGCTTCATTGATGCGTTTGGTCTCCACACCGTACAGTTCAGCGACATCGCAGTCGAGGATTACCTGCTGGTTGCGCAGGGTGATGATTTTTTCTTCCACGTTGGGAACAATTTCTTGT
>JBGUPJ010000048.1:0-267176 GCA_045130235.1 Bacteroidales bacterium | reverse complement strand
GAACACGGAATCAATCTGGTAACACTCATCCGGGGTGATGGTCACCGTCAGGCTTGCACCGTAGGTCACGTTGGTGGTGCCTGCCGGGCTGACGCTGCCGCCCATGCCAGCCGTCGCGGTGACAGTGTATCTGTACTGGGCAAAGGTGGCCTGGATGGTATGGTTGGTCTGGACGTCAGTGAACGACCAACTACCCTGCGCGGGCTGCTGCACACCGTCAACGGCCAGGTAGTCAATGTAGTAACCCTCATCCGGTGTGATGGTGCAGCTCCAGTTGTCGCCGCACAGCACCTCGCTCGTTCCTGACGGGGTGATGGTGCCGCCGGTTCCTGCTGTGGTCGTCACGGTATAGCTGTCGCGCACGAAGGTGGCCGACAGCGTATGGTCGGCGGTGATGCCGCTGAAGGTGTATTCGGGAATGGTGCCGCTATACACGCCATCCACAAATACCGAGTCGGTATGGTAGCACTCATCAGGTGTGATGGTCACCGTCAGGCTCTCGCCGTAGGTCACGTTGGTAGTACCCACCGGGGCGACGCTACCGCCCGTGCCGGCCGTCGTAGTGACGGTGTAGCCGTACTGGGCGAAAGTAGCTGTGATGGTGTGGTCAGTCTGAACATCGGTGAATGTCCAGCTGTTTTGTGCAGGCTGCTGGTCACCGTCAACGGTCAGATAATCAATATAGTAACCTTCATCGGGGGTAATGGTGCAGCTCCAGTTGTCGCCGCAAAGCACCTCGCTGATGCCGTTTGGACTGATGCTGCCGCCCGCTCCCGCCGTGGCCGTGACGGTGTAGCTGTCGCGCACGAAGGTGGCCGATACCGTATGATTACCATTAATATTACTGAAAAGATAGCTGCTGATAGCACCAGAATACACGCCATCAATAAAGACGGAATCGATATGGTAACAGTCATCGGGCATGATGGTTACCGGAACATCGCTCGTACAAAATACCATCGTGTCGGTGGGCGAGATGGTGCCATGGTCCTGCGCGAACGACTCAACAGAAAAGACATCATCAGAAATAAACGCCTCCACCACATAATCCATTCGCACATTGTCGATGACATAGATCTCCACAGGCTCCACCCATTCGCCATTCACTCGCAATGAATCCATGTGGTAACATTCGAACAACGGGAGTTCAACCTCTGCCATCTCACCACAAAACGCACTGCTCAAATCCGTCAAAACCTCTTCTCCATCAAGATAAACGATGGAAGAGAGACTATACTCTATCGGCTCGAAAGCCACATCTATGGTATGGTTCTCTACCACATTGTCGAAGGTATAACTATTGGTGTGATACTCTATTTCTTCACCATCTATCATGACAGAAGTGATGGCGAAACAGTCATCGGGAACGATGGTCACCGTCAGGCTCTCGCCGTAGGTCACGTTGGTAGTGCCTGCGGGCGTGACGCTTCCGCCCTCACCGGCCGTTGCGGTTATGGTGTAGCCATACTGGGCGAAGGTAGCTGTGATGGTGTGGCTGGCCTGTACATCGGTGAATGTCCAGAAGTATTGTGCAGGCAGCTGTTCACCGTCAACGGTCAGATAATCAATATAGTACCCTTCATTGGGGGTGATGGTGCAGCTCCAGTTGTCGCCGCACAACACCTCGGTAGTTCCAGCGGAAGTGATGCTGCCGCCCGCTCCGGCCGTGGCTGTAATGGTGTAGCTGTCGCGCACGAAGGTGGCCGACAGCGTATGGTCGGAGGTGATGCCGCTGAAGGTGTATTCGGAAATGTTGCCGCTATACACGCCATCTACAAACACCGAGTCGGTATGGTGGCACTCGTCAGGCGTGATGGTCACCGTCAGGCTCTCGCCGTAGGTCGCGTTGGTCGTGCCCACAGGAGTGACGCTACCGCCCGTGCCAGCCGTCGTGGTGACGATGTAGCTATACTGGGCGAAGGTGGCCATGATGGTGTGGGCGGACTGGATGTTGGTGAACGACCAGCTACCCTGCGCAGATTGCGGTTCGCCATCAACGGTCAGATAGTCAATGTAATACCCTTCATCGGGGGTGATGGTGCAGCTCCAGTTGTTGCCGCACAGCACCTCGCTGGTGCCGTTCGGACTGATGCTACCGCCCGCTCCCGCCGTGGCCGTGACGGTGTAGCTGTCGCGCACAAAGGTCGCCGACAGGGTATGGTCGGCGGTGATATTGCTGAAGGTGTGTGCGGAAATGCTGCCGCTATACACGCCGTCCACAAACACCGAGTCGGTGTGGTAACACTCGTCGGGCGTGATGGTCACCACCAGGCTATCGCCGTAGGTCACGTTGGTGATGCCTGCGGGCGTGACGCTTCCGCCTTCGCCAGCTATTGAAGTAACATTGTAGCTGTACTGAGCAAAGGTGGCCGTGATAGTGTGGTTGGTATGAACATCGATGAATGTCCAGCTGTTTTGTGCAGCCTGTTGCTCGCCGTCAATAGTCAGATAATCAATATAATAACCTTCATCAGGGACAATAGTGCAGTTCCAATTGTCGCCGCAAAGCACCTCGGTATTACCAGCAGGATTGATGCTACCGCCCGCTCCAGCCGTGGCCGTCACTGTGTAACGGTTCAGTGAGAAAGCAACATCCACCGCATAATCCAACAAAATATTGCGCAACTGATAGGTGGCAGCGGTATCGCCCACATTGACAAACTCCACGGGGTCACCGTTCACTACGACATTTTCAATAGAATAGCAAGGATAACTCATGGTTACGAGCGTATCGCTACCGCAGGAAACATTCCATACATCATTAGCCATCAAAGCACTTCCATCATAATATGAAATCGTGATCTGCTTATCGGCCACAGGCTGGTAATTCACCACCAAATCCTGGTCCGCCAACACACTTGCGATAGTATAAACGGCCGTATCAGGCAGCCAACTCACACTATTCTGATGGTATGACAGCGAAGAGGTGATATCCACACCGTTAAGTAAAACCTCGCTGATGCGTTCGCACGAAGAGGGAAGAATAGAGAAGGTAAGCGCGCCATCGCAATCCACACCGCCTTGCGAAAGCGTCACTTCGCCATCACCATTATTGGTAAGATTTAATTGATAATGCAAACCTCTGAATTTTACATAGATATTGATATCCTCACGAATATCAGTCACCTCAAAAGTAGCGACATCGCCCACGAAGGAGAGTTCGGAATTGGGAAGATGAACGCCGTTGACAAAGACAGAATCCACAACATAGCAGTCGATAGGTTCCACTGTGAAGGTCATGGAGGAGCCGCATGCGGGGAATGCCCCCATCGGGCTAATCGTGCCGCCAGGACCTGTACGAGCAGTCAGCAAATAATCCAACTGATTGAAATTCACCGTGATGTCATGATTTTCATCCACATCATTCAAAACCAAAACCCTACTATCGCCCACCGTTTGTAGTGAACTATTGATGATAATGCCATCTATACGTACCGCGCCCACACTATAACAATCATCGGGAGTGATAGTGATGGAAAAGTCGGAGCCACACTCCAAGATATTTTCGCCCAGATGAGTTACCGTACCATGGGCATTGGCCGTAACCGCAATCGTATCCTGCTGTAGACGGAATGAGACCTCCAATGTGCTGTCGCCACGAATGTTAGCGAATGTATAAGGTTCTTCAAAAGATGAAATATCATTTCTGACCACACCATTCACCCACACACTATCGATTTGGTAACAGGCATCAGGACGGATAACATAAACGATGTCGTCGCCACACATAACCGTGCTATCGCCATCGGGGAAAATGGAGCCGCCCACTCCCACCACATTTGCCGTCACATTTTTGGCATAAGGCGCAAACTCAACTTCAACTATTTGATTTTCAATGATATCACCCAGACTACAAAATAGATTTCCATGCAAATCCATTTCTGTACCATTGACTACGACAGATGATAGATAATGACAATCATCAGGATGGAAGGCAATGGTTTGGCTCCCGCCGCATGGGAGCTCTATAGTACCCGAAGGCTCCACCATTCCGCCCTCGTTAGCCATGACTGTAAGGGTTTCAACATCCTGAGCAAAGACAACTGTGATCTCATGAGGTGCCGTCACATGGTTAAAAGTATATTGTGCAATATTTCCATAATATACACCATCAATAAACACTGAATCAATATGATAGCAGTCGTCAGCTACAATATCGAAAGACTGCTGCTCACCCCAAAACACCCACACGTTTTGAGAAGGAGTGACAGACCCGCCCGCTCCCACATTGACGACAATATTATATATATAACGAGTGAAAACAGGTTCGATAGTATGATTGCCATCCACATCCACAAAGGTATAACTATTGACTGCAGGCATCGTCTCACCGTCTATTCTCAGCGATGAAACATAGTAGCCCAGATCCGGTGAGAGGGTATAGGTAATGTCATCACCGCACGTCATCCAAGTAGTATCAGCAGGAGTGATTGTTCCACCACTGCACTGAATAGCAGCCACATAAAAGGTATCGATAGCGAAAACCACCCGCAAGTTGTTGTTGTCTCTAACATTATCAAAACGGTAGGTCGTCGGTCGTCCCACATATTCCTCATTGGCGAATACCGAATCAATGTGATAGCACTCCTCGGGCAAGATATTCAGGGTTACGCTCTCGGAACAGTAGCAAGTGGTTGGCGAAGGGCTCACAGTACCACCCGCGTTGCATGATGCCGTAATTTGATATTCAATACGGGCGAAATTCACCTTTATCACATGGTTATCCACGACATTCGCCAATGTGAGTTTGGCATGATTTCCCTCGAAAACAAGGTCGTTGTAGTGCTCCACCTGGTCGATGATGACAGAGGTAATCTCATAGCACTCCTCCGGAGTAATATTCACGATGAAATTCTCACCGCAGGTCACCGAATTATTGGCAGGGCACGAAACAGAGCCATTGGCAGCACAAAGCACATCTATCTGATGGACATTGGGAGCAAATTTCACCTCCACCATCACATCCTCTGTCAGATGGAAGGGATAGGACTCCTCATTGCCCACATAGTTTCCGTTCACCCACACTGAATCCACATGTTGGCAGGTGGCTGGAATGAAATGCATGATTGTATCTGTACCATAGGGAAGCATAGCATCATTGGGAACTGCATCTCCCTCTCCTCCCGCAATGCGGCAAGACAAGCGATAAGTGTAATTCTCCACCACTGCCGTCAATGTGTGGTTGGCATGAATATTGGCGAATTCATACTGATTGTCGGCAGGATAGCTTACACCATCCACGATGATTCTTTGCACATAATATCCCTCTTCTGGGGTAATGGTATACGTTACGTTTTCGCCACATTCAAACTCAGTGGCAGAATTTCCGGCATCAATCACACAATGAGCAACAGGCTGTACATCAATGTGATATTCATTATTTTGAATTCTTATTTGTAAGAAAATGAAATGATGGATATTCTCGAATGAATAGGCATCCAGCACAGCAGTATCTTGTCCATTATATCTCACATTCGTCACCGAATAGCAGTCATCCGACCAAAGTGCCGAGAGAAGAGTGTCGCTACCGCAGGGCACCTCACTGAATTCGTCCTCCAACATATTAGCGCCTTCAACCACCTGCCGACGTATTGTATAGACATCCATACCATACACCAACTCAATGACTTGATCAGCCCGAACCGACGGAATCGTGAAATCATAACCGTTAACTGTTGAGGTTATATTATTCATTTTTGAATCTCCATTCACCAAGAAATCAGACAGATAATAGCAATCATCTACCTCAATATGCAATTCGTATGCACTGTCGCAGGGCACCATACTGACAGCCGGCACATTCAAGGAGGCGTGTTCCGTATTCAGCACTTCCACTTGATAGGTGTTCTGCGCGAAATGAGCATCAACAATGATATTCTCACGAATGTTTTCCACTGTCAATCCAAAACCTTGCTCCATTGTGTACAGCTGGTTGTTCACACACTGCCCGTTCAACCATACCGAATCCAAGTGCCCACAAGCAACAGGCAAAAATTGGTACTCGTAGTTCGCACCACATTCCAGAAGCGAACTCGTGCCATCAATACTGCCCCATTCGTTGCTCAACAAAGTGACCTCGTATGATATCCTTTCAAATTGAAATTCAAGACTATAATTGGCTCTCACATCACTAATAATCAGAAGAGTATCATTACCCATTTCATACGCCGCATCATCATTCGACACATGGGTAAGGGCATAACAATCATTGGGATGAATGGCTATAGCAATGCTGTCGCCACACTCAACCATTTGCGAAGAAGGCCAGCTCACACTACCACCGCCCACACACGCGGCTGAAATCTGGTAAGTACGATTGGAGCAAAAAACTGCGAAGTTGCAATCTGCCGTCAGTGCTGGGAATTCAAAGAAAAGCGTATCGCCGTTCCAAGCGGTGCTGCCCCACTCACGGAAATCACCCTCGGTCATGGCCACCCCATTTACACGCACAGAATCAAACTGCTGACAATCAGGTACAACCGAGTAGCAAGCGAACGTCTGCCCGCATGCCAGCATGGTATCAGCAACCGACACAGGACCCGTTGCGGCGAAGTGGATGGAATCGACCGAAAAATGTGCTGTCACCTGCGGATAGTCATGGACATTCAGTATATCGAAGTAATACAGCCCCATTTGCACAAGAAGCTGTGACGGGAGGTACCACGTGCCATCCACGAAAGCGGAATCGAGATGGTAGCAGGCATCGGCCACAAAGAAGACTCGTGCATTTGTTCCACAGTTGATGTTGCCGACAGGATAAAAGAGCGTTCCATGCTGCGGAACTGTCTCAATAATTTGATAGGTAAGCATTTCAAAATAGGCGGTAAGCTCCACAAAAGTATTCAAAGAAGCGATGTTAAAAATGCAAACTCCATTCTCATCTACCTGATAATTATGCAATTCCTCTCCATTATAAATAATTCGAGAAATCTGATAACAATCATCAGGAATGATGTTGAAAGAGAGGGCATCGCCGCAGTTGGCCGTGCCAGACACCACCGTGCCAGTTATCTGTCCATGCCCCCCGGCATTCGTCGTAATAGGATAAGTTATAGGTGTAAAATGTGCATTAACTATGTGATTTCCAGCAATATCATTAAATGTATAAAGTAAGGTGTCGCCCGTTTGGTGAGACACATTGGCACGATGTTGCATCAGATGGGTTCTCACTACGCCGTCAATCCAAACCGTATCAGCATAATAGCAGGCATCTGGTACGATGGTCATCTGCATGGCATCGCCACATCCCACCACACTGTCACCAGAGGGTATCACACTACCATGAGCATTGCTCAGCAAAGACATTGTAAATGTAAGTTCCTCGAAATCAGCCTGCAATAAATGATTGGCACGCATATTCGAGAAAGTGTATGTGGCCACGTTGTTGGAATAAACGAGCTGTTGGGTTACGTCCACTCCGTCAACCCACACACTGCTGATGCCAGAACATTGGGCAGGAGTAATTTCAACCACTTGATTTTGTGAACATTGCACTATAGTCTCACCTAAGGGAGAAACTGTACCATTGCCAACAACCTGCGTAGTGAGGAGATACGTGATGGGAGAGAAGGTCACCTGTACGGTATGGCCAGCGGTAATATTGTCGAGGGAGAACAGCAACGTGTCGCCGAAACCTGCTTGTGCATTCGGATGATGTTCGACAGATGATGTAACATCCACATTATCAATTTTTAGCATAGAAATATAGGAACACTCATCGGGGATGGCTGTAAAAGCGAGCGAGCTACCGCAAAGCACCTGCTGGCTGCCAAGGTGCGAGATGGAGCCGTTACCTGTGGCGGTAACGTTCACGGTATGGGACTTCTGCTCAAACTCGGCTGAAGCCGTATGGTCGGCCATGCAATTGGATACGATCGCCACCGAGCTATCAGCCGTCACGGTGATGAGGCACTCATCATGCTGAACACCATCAAGATAGAAGTGAGCCACCCGGTAGCAAGGGTCTGCCTTGAGGGTGAATACTGCGGTACCGCTACAAGCAACCGGTTGGGGCGCAGTAAGCACACCGTGCGTGGCAGGCTCTGCGGTCATCGTATAATAAATCGCCCCGAAATAGACATCAAGTTGGTGATTCCCAATAAGATGATTGATAGAGTACGGATTGGTAGCCGTAACCGGCACACCATCCAACAGCAACGAGTCGAGCTGGCGACAGAAGGAGGGGGTAAAAGAGAACGTAGTCGTGGCAAAATAGCTGGAGTCCGTCGCCGCCATAGGATCCACCGTGCCCAAACCGTGCTTCACCACCGAAATGGAATAGGTCTGCACGGAAAAATCAGCATTCACGGTGCTGTTTTGCAAAACATGGGTCAGCTGATAGGGATTTTGACTACCCACAGAGACATTATTTACCTGAACATCAAATAATTGATAACCTTCATTAGGCAAAAAAGTAAATTCCAATACATCATCATAATACACACGACGGGTGTGGTCGTTGATGGAATCACCACCCGAAACGGAAACCGTGCCGCCAGCGGAAAGGGTGAATACGACATCGAATTGCTGTCGCACAAAGACAGCCGAAATCGTATGTGGAGCAGTCACGTTGTAGAAGGTATAGGTCCATCCTGAAGGAGTAAAGCCAGGTACCGATACACCATCAACATACACAGTATCAATTAAATATCCCACATTCGGGGTGATGACAAACGACTGGTTGGTCATACCCTCAACGCCGACAGCACCTGAGGGCGAGATGGAGCCTCCCATGCCCGCCGTGGCAGTAATCGTATAATCGTTGATTTCAAAATATACTGCAATCGAGTGATTAGCCTGCACATTGGTAAAAGTATAGGAGGATATCGAACCACCATGCCAATAGTTGTCCACCACCACATCGGCCACATGGTAGCCTGCATCCGGCGTGAAAACGAAGGTAGTGTCGTGCCCCCATCCCACCAAAACCTGCGACATCACCCCACCATCGGGGGTTATCGTACCATGGTCGCCAGCTGAAACGAAGATGGAGTACTGGATTTCCGCAAAAGTCACCGTGAAAGTGTGGTCAGTCATCACGTTAGAAAGCGTATAGCTGAACGTGGTTTGGTTGGCAGCCTGCGGCAAAGCCACACCATCAAGCAGCACCGACTCGATATAATAACCCTGAGCTGCGGTCACTGTCAGCAGATAGTCGTCGCCATCGGCCACCGACGCACTGGATGAAACCGTCCCTCCCGCATTCGCCATCACCGACACCGAATGTTCCAATCCAACCGTGTTGGTCGTAATGACAATGTCATCAATAAACATACCCACCAACATATCATTGGGACAGTAGTGAATAATCATGTACTGCGCGTCTGCGGGCAGATTCACGGAGAACGTTTGCCATTGGTCTGAATCGGCATAGATAATGCCCGTACGCCAAGTAAAATCGGCCGTAGAAGAGTATGTGTTGGCCGTAGTATAACCCACACGGAAAGGCTCCAGCTGCTCGTCACCTACCGAGGTGCAATATTTGAAACGCACTGTCACAGAATCATTTGTAGAATTTGTGAAGCGGGGAGAAATCAAGTATTGATTATACGCACCGTTGAACTGAAGCCCCGTGGAAAAGCACCAAGAGTGAGGTGCGCTATAGACTGGTGCCCCCGACGCATCACTCACCACTCCCACAACATTCAACGTGAAACTCGTAGGATTTTCAAATTCCGACTGCCACCCCTCAGTCAACGAATTGGAAGCGTCGAAGTTATAGACGTATGGAAGCGAAACCTGCGCAGAACCCAGTTCACATCCCAACATTAGCAGAAACAGAAAGTATATTTTTTTCATATCAAATTGAATTACAATATTATAAAAAGGGCATAATATGTCCGAAACTATAATACGGAAATTGAAGAGAAAAGTTACTTTTTTACTTGAGTTTCACTCCTTTAGGAAGAAACTGCGAGCAATCTCCTCCATGACGGAAAACATCACGAACGACTGATGAGGAGATGCAGGAATATTCGGGGAGGGTGGGAATGAAAAGAGTCTGCAATTCGGGCCACAATTTCCGATTCGCCTCCGCCATATCTTTCTCATATTGAAAATCGATGACATTGCGCAAACCACGCACCAAAAATTTAGCATTCAGTGTTTTGCACAAGTCAACTGTAAGTCCGTTATAATCAATTATTTCAATATTATCAAAAGAAGATAAAACTTGCTGAAGCCACTGTTTCCGTTGCTCTACCGGGAAGCATCCGGGCTTGTCGGCATTCACCCCGATGGCTACATAGATTTTGTCAAATAGCGGTGCGACCGCCTCAATGACGGAGAGATGCCCCAACGTGACGGGGTCGAAAGAGCCGGGGAAAACTGCTATCTTCATGCCTCAGGAGCTACCAATTGATAAATGTGTTTCAGGCGGCCGGCCACATCTTCCCACTTCAGGTTGTTGGCCTCCTCGCAGCCTTTTTCCGAAAACAATTTCGCCAAAGCGGGGTAATGCAGAATGCCGTAAATCGCATCGGCGGTGGCATCGATGTCCCAGAAATCCACCTTGATGGCATATTGCAGCACTTCGGAAACGCCTGATTGTTTGGATATTACAACGGGCACTCCCGACTGCATGGCCTCTAACGGCGAGATGCCGAAAGGCTCTGAGATGGAGGGCATGACATATACGTCGCTCATGCCGAACATCTTGTCGATGTCTTTGCCACGGAGGAAGCCCGTGAAGTGGAAGCGGTCGGAGATGCCCAGTTCGGCCACACGGCGGATGACGCGCGGCATCATGTCGCCGTCGCCGGCCAGCACGAAACGCACGTTGTCGTCCATCTCCAGTACCCGTTTGGCGGTCTCCACAAAATATTCGGGACCTTTCTGGAAGGTGACGCGCCCGAGGAAGGTGACGATTTTTTCTTTCACCGGACGGTTGCCATCCACCTGTCGCACAGAAGGTTCAACGGCATTATGAAGCGTAAAAACCTTGTCGGCGGGGATGCCGTACTTTTCGATGACAATATTGCGGGTGAGGTTGCTGACAGCGCACACAGCATCGGCAGCCATCATGCCTTCCCGTTCGAGGTTATAGACGATGTCGTTGCGGTTGTTTTCACCCGAGCGGTCGTATTCGGTAGCATGGATGTGAACCACGAGCGGTTTGCCACTCACGCGCTTGGCAGCGAAGCCGGCGCGATAGGTGAGCCAGTCGTGGGCGTGAATCACATCGTACTGTTCGGAGCGGGCAATCTCTTCAGCCACCAGTGCATACTTCTCCACCTCCTGCATCAGGTTGGCACCATAGCCGCCCTGAAAGCGGTACTTGCGCTTTCTTCCACCTTCCACATCCTCAAAAACTCCGCTTTCTATCTGATTGACAATGTTATAATAATCATCAATACCGATATAAGGCACCATCTGCGAGTTCACCTCAATATAGGAGATCTCCTTCGAGAAGGCGCTATAGCGAATCTGTCGGGGGTCGAAGGCGAAATCGCTGGCGTTGACAATGCGCGCACTGGTCTGATCCTCATCGCCGTAGGCTTTGGGAACCACCAGAGCCACCTCCACGCCGTTGTGCGCCAAACCGCGGGTCAGACCATAACAGGCCGTACCCAAACCACCGGAAATATGAGGGGGAAATTCCCACCCGAACATCAGCACTCTCATAGTATTATTTTTCTGATTTCAAAATTTCAGCAATCGGCACCACATTGAATTTCACATCGTTGCGGGTCGCGATATAGGCATCGATATACTGGAGACAATGGAGGTCGGTGGAGGTAACAAACTCAACATCATAGCTGCTGATACGATCCACTATCTGCTTCAGCATCAGTTCAGTAAGTTCGCCGTTGTGCATGGCGAAGTCGCCGTTTCCGCAGCAGCAGAGCTTCATATCGGGGTCGGTCACCAGCTCCAAGCCCTTCGTATTTTGCAGTAACGTGATAGCATCATCACTCGGATATACATTCCGTGCCGAGCAGGAGCGGAAGTAGAACACCTTATGGCCGAATGTATTATTCAGGCACTCCACATGTTTCTTGTTGACGATGTAGTCGCAAAGCTCGTAGGAGTCCTGCACCACGTGCGCTACAGCCGACTGCACCGCGGAGTGTTGGCACAGCTGCTTGGCATATTTTTTCAGATAGCCCACGCAATCGCTGGAGGGACACACAATCGGATAGCCATTATCGAAATAGCGCACCAGACGGAAGGTGAGTTCATGGGCGGCATCAATCTCACCGCGCATCAGAAACTGACGGCCACAGCAGGTGAGATCACTGTTGTAGTATGGTATCTCGCCCATCCGTTCCAACAGCGACAGAATCGGCTGCACGCCGTAAGGCAGAAACAGATCCATGTGGCAGGGGACGAATAGGTTAACCGTATATTTCTTGGGAGAAAAGTCGAACATAGGCAGATTATTTACTATTCTTCGGGGGCAAACATCGGATCCCAAGCGGGAAGCATAATCGGTTTGCTATCAAACATTTTCAGATATTTTTCAGGGATGTACTTACTTTCGATCACCACGCGGAACATATATTCGTTGAACCATTCGTTGGTCATAATCAGGAAGCCCTTGTAGCCGTAGTTGCTGCCCCAGCTGTTCTCCACCATCCATTTCTTGGGCTGGTCGTTTTCATCGAGATCCACGGCGCAGAGGGTCATGGCATGCGACGAGCCGCTGGCGAAGGTGCTGACACGCTGTTTTTTATCCATCTTGAAATCAACGCCGAAGAGGGAGGCGTAGTCGTAGTTGTTGACATCCATGAAGCCCTTGTCGCGGTTGAGGAACTTGCCCACGTCGCAGGAGAAATACATCATGGTGCTGTCTTTGATGGAGGCGATGGCCATCGGGGCGATCTCTTCCATCGGGAGGTTGAGGTATTTCCAGTTGTCGCCGTCGTACACGTGGCGGTCGTATTCAATTTCATACACCTTGTAGTACTCGCGGGTGGGGTCGTTCATGATCATGTAGAAAGTGGAGAAGTCGGCGGGGGCGTACTTGTCGCGGAACGAGGCGGGCGTATAGGTGGCAGTCTCCACAGGTTTGCCGCTCTTGTCGCGCTGGGTCCATGAGAACTCGGCGGGCGGTTCCCCGAAGTTGAGGGCGAGGATTTTGTACACCACCTTCAGCATCTCCTGTTTGCGCTGCTGGAGCTGTGCTTCGGTGACGCCCTTCTTGGCGCCCATCTCGCGCAGTTCGAGGCCGTACTCGCGGAGTTTGAGGCTCAAGACCGATGACATTGTGGAGGTCTTGTTGCTGCTGTTGGTTTCGCGCATCGCTTCAGCCGGCACCACACCGTATTTGTCAATGAGGTTGGCCACGCCGGTAAACTGGCCGCCATCGCCGATGGGGTTCTTGAAGAGCCATTCCACGGTCTTGTCGTCCATAGGCGACTTACGGGTGTCGATGATGGCTTGAAGGAAGAGGTTTGATTTCTCGAGCTGGTCCCAGAAGAAGAGATACACCTGTGAGAACTGGAAGTCGGCGGGCAGGTCGTATTTGGCGATGGCTTTGGCGCGCAGCACGTTGAGGCCGGTGAAGAGCCAGCAGCGGCCGGAAGACTTCTGGTCGGTGACGGCCTGTGAGGGCACGCGGTGCGAGAAATATGTGTCGAACTGGGCCTCATTTTCGAAGTTGAGGGCGATCTTGTTGATGTCGTTGCCGGCGATGGCATTTTGCAGGGCCTTATTCTCCGGGGAGCTTTTATAGGAGTCCTGAATATTTTTCAACATCTCGGGAGTCACCCCGCCGTTCTGAGCACAGGCTACAAACGGAACTATCGCGCTCAGAATCAGCACAATTGCAAATTTGATACACTTCATAGAATTTACTTTAAATACAGCTGCAAATATAAAATTTTTTTCGGAATACTGTTCTCGTTTCAGACCATTTTTTATCGTATCTTTGCACGCACTTTTTAAGGCTGAAATAAACGTTAGATTATGCACAATTTCGCACTCATCGGGGCGGCAGGTTACATCGCCCCGCGCCACATGCAGGCCATCAAAGACACTGGCAATCAAATTGTAGCCCTGCTCGACAAGTCCGACAGCGTAGGCATCATCGACCGCTACTTCCCCGACGCCGCCCTCTTCACCGAGAGCGAACGCTTCGACCGCCACCTCTACCGCCTGCTGAAACGCGGTGACGGTCAGCAGGTTGACTACGTCTCCATCTGCTCACCCAACTACCTGCACGACGCCCATATCCGCCTCGCCCTGCGCAACGGTGCCGATGCCATCTGCGAAAAACCGCTCGTGCTCAACCCGTGGAACCTCGACGGCCTCACCGACATCGAAAAAGATACCGGCAAGAAAATCTACCACATTCTCCAACTGCGCCTCCACCCCTCCGTGCAACAACTCAAAGCACGCATTGACAACGGCCCGAAAGATAAAGTTTACGACATCGACCTGACCTACATCACCGGACGGGGGCAATGGTACCACTACTCCTGGAAAGGCGATGTGGAAAAATCGGGCGGCATCACCACCAACATCGGAGTACACTTTTTCGACATGCTGACCTACATCTTTGGGGATGTGCGCGAACTGGTGGTGCATCACCTCTCCCCCACCGTCGCCGCCGGCTTTCTGCAGCTGGAACACGCACGCGTACGCTGGTTCCTCAGCATCGACGCCCAATACGTGCCCGCCGACCTCCGCACACAAGGCCAACGCACCTACCGCTCCATCCTCATCAACGGCGACACATTCGACTTCACCGCCGGCTTCACCGACCTGCATACCGAAGCCTACCGCCAGATTCTGAGCGGCCACGGCTTCACCATCGACGATGCCCGCAACTACGTCAACCTCTGCCACCAGGTGCGCAACAGCCAGCCCGTAGGCAGAAGCGGCGAATACCACCCCCTGCTCCTACAGGTCGCAGAATAACGGAAACTCTTCCTTTAGAACTCGCCCTTGCCGTGCTGGAAACGAATGACCCGCGGCAACGCGATTTCGCGCATGCACTCCAACGCGAAACGGTCGGTCATGCCCGACAGGTAGTCGGTCACCACCTGCTTCTCCATCTGCTCCTCCGCCCAGCCGTTCTGATGCGCCTCATTCAAATAGAATTTGCTCATATTTTCCAAATAATCAGCAAAATAACTATCCAAAACTCTCATCTTTTTCCCTTCATATCTACACTCACTCCAGTCGAACATTCTGCATAATCCCATCAAATGTTCGAAGATGGTGGAAACGATGCGGTCGCACGACGACTCCACCTCGATTTGGATGGGGTGCTTGTAAATGTTTTCGTAGTTGAATTGCACAAGAGAAAGCATCAGCTGGTGCGCCTCCTCCGACACGGCGATGGCCTCCTCGGTGGAGTTGGCCACCAGGTCGTTGACAAGGTAATTGATGATGTCGCTATTGCTGTTGCCCACCCGTTGGCGGATTTGGTCGGGGATGTCGTTTTTCTTGATAAAGCCCGCTACAATGGCATCCTCGATGTCGCGTCCCAAGTAGGCTATTTTGTCGGAAAAACGCACGATGGCGCCCTCGTAGGTGGAGGGCAGGAAGCGGCGCGAATGGATACTATCGAGGTCCTTGACGGTGAAATCGGGCGTGATGGAGCGTTCAAATCTCTCGCCATTATGACAAATAATGCCATCCTTCACAGCGTAAGTGAGGTTGAGGCCCTGTCCGCCGGAGATCAGCTTTTCTACCACGCGGTAACTGTTAACCTCATGGATGAAAGCATCATTTCCACCGAGGATGCGCGCCAAAGCAGCCTCACCGGCATGTCCGAACGGGGTATGACCGAGGTCGTGTCCAAGGGCGATGGCATAGGCCATATCCTCGTTGAGCCGCCACTCCTCCTCACGCTTGCCGTTCAGTCCGCGGCAGATGGTGGCGCTGATGGTGGCCACATGCAGCACGTGCTCGATGCGGGTGCAGATATGGTCGTCGTTAGGGTTGAAGAAGACCTGCGTCTTGTACTTCAGACGGCGGAAGGGTTTGGAATGGAAAATGGCGGTCTGGTCACGGTAGTAGCAGCCCCGTATATCCTCTTCGCGCGGCGTGGTGCGGCGTTCGAGTTCGGAGTCAGGAATCCTGTTGCAAATCATGGTTTTGATTTTTGATTACTGGGTCAGCATCAGTCGCACCTTGATACCTGCATCAATGTTCATGTTGTTGTATTGCTGCGAGATATAGGGTTTGTTGATGACATGGTCGTAATAGAGGGTAAGTCCCACCAGCTTGCTGAGCTGGTAGTCGGCTGCGAAGTTGATGGTCATGGAGAGCGAGCCGGCCGACACCTGGTTGATCTCTTCGGCAATCTTGCGCAGCACGGTTCTATTGTCCTTCATAGCGAATGAAACCGTGAGGTTTAAGTCGCTGGTCACCTGACGTTTCATGCCCGAGAAGATGAAGCCGATGGTGATGTCTTTGATACGATAGCCGGCGGAAACAGCCAACTCGTTAGAGGTCATCTCCGTAATCTGGTTGTTGGCGAAGCTGAGGGAGGTGTTGCGCGACCGCTTGTATTCCACCTTGATCATCAAGCTGTTCTTGAGTGTCATGTCGAAACCGATGAGCGGGTTGAGTTGTTCGGAGATGGTGATTTGTCCGATTTCATAATTAGCGATGAAGTTGTCGAGCTGGTCGAAAGCGTTGGCATTTCCATAGGCATCCTCGCCATAGAGCAGGTTGCTGGCATAGTTGCCCACGTTGTAGGTGCAGGTGTAGGCGTGGGTGATGGAGAGGCTTTGGAACACCTTCTGCACGGCCTTAATCTTGGTGAATCCCGTGTAGTTGAGTCGCCAGTTGGGCATGGGGAATTTCGGGAACGGGGAGGTCACATCCACCTTGTCGGTCGTTTTACCAGCATAGGCGCAGAGGAACGCCGAGGTTAGCACCTGTTGCGAAAGCTTGCCATAGCCCACCGGATAGCCGGTCGTGTCGTTGATGACGCCGCCGGAGTTGGGGTTCAGCTCGGAAAGACGGGTAGCCAGCTCGTAACGGGCTGCACGGAACTCGTCGAATAGCTTATTGCCATCCACAAAGAACTTGCCGAGACCAAACTGAGTGATGTTGTAATTACCCGTTGTCTTCGGTGTGTAGGAATGGAACACACCCTCTGCATCAGCACGATAATATTCTGAATAACTGGACGATTGGTTACGCGAAGCAGTCACATCAATTCTAAAGTCTCGGAACGGCTCTACCGTCGCCCTGAAATTGATCACCTTATTATGGTTCTCCTGATAGGCATAATTCATCAAGGTATCTGTTGAGAGCCAGCCGCGTTCGGAACCGATATGGCGGATGTCGGTCTGACCACCAAATACGAACTGGAATCCCGGTGCGCCGTTGGTCCAGTTCAAACCCATAATGTTCGGGGCATACATGAAGCCTGGCATCGAGATGCCATTTCCGGCGGTATAGCTGAGGGAGGCGTTGCGCAGCATCATCAGGAAACGCACCGTTCCATCCAAGAAAATCTTGCCATAGTTGGGTTTCTCTTTCAGCGAATCCTTACCCTTATCTTTATCTTTGTCCTTATCTTTTCCTTTACCCTTGTTTTTGTCATTCTTCTTGTCATCTTCGTCATCATCCGGAGCGCCTTTCATTTTTTGAGGACTCTTGCCTTTGTTCAGATTATTCTTATTAGTGCCTTGATTAACTTTCTTAAAATAAGGCACTTTATTATAAAGATTGACAAAATTGACATTTCCATTTAGCTGCAAAGTCTGCGAGTTGGCGATGACATTACCCAAATAGCTGAGGGCTGTGGAAGAGGCTGTAAAGTTGTAAGTGGAGCTATACCGTGCCGAAGCGGTGATCCAACTGAAGAGCGGAATTTTGTTGATCGGCACCTGCCACGAGGCATCGAACCTTTGTTGATACGTATTGATACGACCGGCATGGCCGAAACAACGCCAGATAGAATCCTTCTCGGTGCGGGTGTCAATCAAGCCCTGCGGCTCGTCGATACGGGCGGCTGCGTTGATAGTGTATTCGAACTTCAACCCCTGCGAAATATCCCACCGCAACGCATAGTCGCGGGTCCAGTTGAAGGTCTTGACAAAACTCGTGTCCATGATGACATTACCCTTACTCTTCGGTCTGTACTTGAACTCGTTGAACTCTCGCAGCACAGTCGTACGGAAAGTGAACATTTTCGGCAGCGGATAGAAGTTGAAGTCACGAATCAGCTGCAGCCATTTCGATTTCAACCATTTCTGTCCTGACAACGGACGGATATTCTTCGGGTTATAATTATAGGAATACCCTAATTCAGCCTGATGCGAGAATTCATTGTCAAATTCCACATCCACGTTGCGGGTCTTGATTTCAGAGTAGGCGTATGAGAAGTCGAAGTTCTCGATGTCCCACGGGCGAATCTTAATCGGCTTGTCGAAATCGCGTTCCTTGCGCACGTTCATGAGGTTGACATTCTGACGGCGCACGAAGTTGGTGGTCATGTGGCGGATGGAGTCGCGTTCGGAGGCGGTGGCGTAGGTCTTGAGGTCATCCTTCAGCTTAACATCGGGGTTGAGCGGATTGTATTCAGGGATAGAGACGTTCTGCGAAAGGTCGTAGTGGACGGGGATGCGGATGTTCCACTTTTCGGGGAAGAGGGTCTTGCCCGCTTCGAGGTTGGCAGCGAAGTCAACGGTGTACATTGTCTCGGTCTGCCGTTCGGTCACCGACTGGTCGAGGGTGCCGAAGCCGGGGGTGGAGAAAGTTCCCGACAGGGTAATATCGCCCACATCGGCCAGATTGAGTCGCATACGGGCGAGTGCGGCGAAGCCCTGTTTGTCGTCAAAGTCGCAAAGACGCAGCTCGTTCACCCACACTTCCACCGATTTCGGCAACATGTCGTCGCCATCCTGCATGGTGCGCTTCTTGGGGTTGCGGATACCGATCATGATGGTAGCCACATCGGCGAGGTTAGGAGTACCCACCACGGTGATGCGGTGCCCTTCATTCAAACTTCCCACCGAATACGGAACGGTAATGCTCGGATGCGAGCCGTTGCGCACCTCCACATTACGGAGCTGTTTCACCGACACCAGCGAGTCGAGGACGATATCCAGACGGTTGTTTTCCGGCCAAATCAATGTGGAGTCCTTGCCGCAATACCACGGAGTAAGTTCCAGCGGAATCTCATATTCGTAGAAGTTGTCGGTAAAGTCGGAGCCCAAACGGATGAAGGCAGTCACCTGACCTTTGGCGATGTCATCGTGCTGGTTGACTTTTTCGGCATGGATGAACATTCTGAGTTTCCCGAACTTACGGAGGTCATAGCGAGTATTCTTGTAAATGGCGCGGGCGTCACCATCGCACAAATTCTGCACCTTCATGGTGAGCGACTGCTCATTGATATGATAGGTGGTGGTGCTTCCATATCCCTGCTCACGCTTGATGCCAGGAGGCAACACGTAAGGGATAGGATCACGGTTGCCATTCTCCTCAAAACTCAAGGCAGAGATGTTAAACACGGTTCCTTCACCGCCCGATGCCGGCAGATAATCACCATCCTCCATCAAATCAATCGTGCAGGTGCGCCAGTCGCTCTTCACCAACTCGAAAGTAGCCAAACGGCAGATGATCGGCTCGGTGAACTCGCGCATGAACATACGCATGAAACGGATGGAGTTGAAGCCAGAAATGTTACCCACCACCTTATCAGGGTTCTTGATCGGAATCTTGAACTGATACCAGCGCGTCACCGGACGGGTGCCGTTGGGCAGCGGTTCCGGAGAAGCTTCATAAATGTCATTGATATAATTCTCTCCCACATTCATCCTATCAGGACGCAAATCAATCACATACTGATAATACTTCTCATCTTCACTCAAAGTATTATCATTATTCACATCCTCCATATTAGGAACGCTGCTTCCCTGTGTCGGGTAGCTTTCAGGACTCATGTTCTGCGAAGGAGAGTTACCTTCCGCATTATTATACCTTTTATAACGATCCAAAATCTTCAAATCCGCATCATCGTAATCGGTACCCCGGAAATAGTGATAATCGTCGGATGAGGGGTCAGTAACGACTTTTGAGAAAGCTTCCGTTTCCAGATAGCCGTCCAACAAATCAAGGAAGTTGCCCTGGAAATACTCCTGCTCACGGCTCGAAGAAAGGCCATCGTAACCCACATCCTGATGCAGACGGGCATCATCGGTGGTGTTGTCGAAAGCGGTGACGATCATCTGTATGGTAGGCACGCGTCCCCAGACCGTATATTCCACATTCTCATCCATATCGCCGCTGGGAAGGCCGTTCTCAAAGGACTTCTTTCCATCCTTCAAAATATCCTCCGAAATATCACCCAAGTTGAAATAGAGCTTACCGCCCGGGTGGTTCGGATTCTCAATGAACGGGTCCATCATCCAGAACTCGATGTACTCGTAGTTGGCCGACTCGAAGTCAGTATTGTCCATGGCGCGCATGATACCGCCCCAACGGGAGGCCGGGTCGTTCAAACTACCATCGGTCGCCACACCGGCCGAGAAGCCCTCCTGCCCCAATGCGTCGTAGTTGTACGGACCTCTTTCCGACGGATAGAAGGCCAAGTTGAGCACGGAGAGGTTGGTCGGAGTGGACTGTCCATTCTCTCTGTTGGGGAAAAGCTCGGTCTCATACACCTCACGGGCGTAGGGCGCCGACTGGTCGTCCACCGTCAGGTTGGAGGGAGTGGCGTTGTTGTTGCGATAGAACACCGGGTCGATGATGTACCAGCAGAAGCGGGCGCGGTTGAAACCGTAAGCGAGCTGCCGGCGCTCCGGATCCGACTCGGAAGTGATGGCCTCCGGGAACATCTGCATCTGTCCCTGAGGCGTAGAGGCCAGGTGCCATTTGTAGATAGAACGCAGGTCGTTGGTGGATTTGGCGGCCTCAAAGTCATCGATGTAGGTAGTTCCCTCCTCGCCCCTGCCGATGGCGCGCGAATGACCCGGAATGAAATGGGCAAACTCGCCTTCCAACTGGAGGTTAGACTCCGTGGTGGTGCTGTGGAAACTCAACAGGTCAACGGCCTTAGTCACCCAGGGCATCTTCGTCTTGTAGTTGAAGTTCATGCCCCAAATCGTATTGTTGATCGGCTCGTCGCCGTAGTTCACCTTCTCGGTCAGCGGTCTTTCGCTCAAGTTGAGAACGGTAGCCCCGATGTTGAAGTTCTCGTTGAAACCGTAGTCGAGGTTGAGGCCGAACATACGCTGCTCGTTCTGCACAAACCCAGAACGGTTCTCCAACGAAATGGTGATAGGCGTACCTGAGTTGAGCACACCCGAGTTGATGATGGAGACCGTACCCATGCTGTAGTTCACGGTATAGTCCACATTCTCGGTCAGCGTGATACCACCTGCCGTCACCTTCACCGACCCTTCCGGCACATTCATGGCATTCAGCGAAATCTCCGAACCATAGCTTGACTTATAACTACCTTCCAAGTAATATTTATCCTTAGCAGTATATTGCTTGGCGAGGGTCTTGGTGGTGCGATAAAGGGTATCAAAAGCATATCTGTCAGCAATTTCCGGCTCAGTGAGCACCGCCCGCAAGTCCTTGCCGAACGGCTCAACGGTCGGGAAATACACCTTACCGTTCTGTGCATTGATGGTACCGCCCCGGGTGGCCGCATTATCAATAAAGTCGAAAATACCATCAGAGATCGTATCCTGTTGCTTGTTCAATCGGTCCACACCCAACAAGCGGATGAGCGGGATGTTTTTCTCACTTCCCAAATTGAAGAAGCCGTTGGCCACGCCTTCGTCATCACCAGTATAAAGTATGTTCAGAATAAAGTCTTCAGGCGAAACCTGATAGGCGTTCAAACTATAGACATTCTTCATCATCAAATCCCACAACGGCGACTTGGTGTCGAGGGTGGTGCTCTTGAGCAACTTCACACGGATACAGTCGGGCGCGCTCACCTCGTTGGAGAACTCGCCCACCTGGTAGATGTGCTCATCACCAATAATAGTATATTGGTACGCCACAGCCAGCACCTGGTCGGAGGTGAGGGAGGTGTTAAGGGAGATGAAACCCAACTGGGGGTTGAAGGTATATTCGGAAGAGGAAAGCAGACGGGCGCTCTCCACCTTCTCGTAGTCCACGCCGGAGGTAAGTCCACGGGCGTGCAAGTTGTTGTTCACCGTAGCGAGGTTGCGGTACAGCGATGTGTCGATAATCAGCGGGAGTGTGTTGGCGGAATCGCAGGGATAATAAACGCCGGGGGTGCCATTAAAACCTGCAAACTGCGGATTATTCTCACCCAAATCGGTGAAAGCCACAATATTACGATTATCTGTGGTGGCAGAACCTATGGTGGTGCGCCAAACCTCAATCTTGGTGATGACAATCGGAGAACTCACCAACGGAAGGGTGGAGAGATATTGGTTATAATGGTCTCTAAAGAATTGGTTGAGGAAGTAATGGCGGTTTTCGTCATATTCATCGGCTTTGATATAGAAGTCGTTGGTCTGCGCACCGCCAGTTACCGTAATTGTCTGTGATTCGGATTTTTTCTCTGATGCCACAGCCGTCACCATCAGCTTGCCGAACTTCAACTGTGTCTTGATACCGAAAAGGCTCTGGCTGCCCGAAATCAAGGTGCTGTTGAGCGGCAGCGACACGTTACCAAACTCAATCAATTGCAGAATGTCATCCTCTTTTCCCTCAAATTTGAGCTTCATCTCCTGCTCAAAATCAAACATGGCCTCGGTGTTGTAGTTGAGGTTGAACTCAATCTTGTCGCCGATTTTCGCAAGGGCGTTCAGCTGGATGTTCTCATCGAAATTGAACTGGGTAACCCTGCGCTGTTTGATGGGGAGCGAATAGTTATCGGTACGGTTGTGCAGCACGCCAAAAATCAACTCGACATTGCCGGAGGGACGGATGTCGATGGTGTTGCTACCGAAGATGGTCTCGAAAATGTCGCCGCCCACGTGGAGTTGCGGAATCAGTCCGCCGCCGCGTCGGTTGCCATGGGAGGTGTAGGAGGCGCCGCGCTCACGCCAGTAGTTGCTGATGGACTGCCGCAGATCGTAGTCGATATACTCGTCAATCGTCATGTCGGCGCTAGGGCCGAATGGCGTGTTACCGATCATATTTTGGAATCGGTAAGTATTGGTGGTAGAGTCGAATACGATTTCGGTGTGATAGGCGGAGGGGGTGGAGAGGTGGAAAGGACTGTAGTACTGGTCCTCATCCAGCGGGTTGTTGTCGTAGGAAGGAATGGGCGAGCGGAGGCCTGTGTCGGGGGGCGGGGTGATGGGACTGGGCGAAACCAGCGGCTGCTCCAGCACGGAAGGCTCGTCAATTTCGGCTATCGCTTCGGTGCGACCATAACGAGAGTGGCCTTCAGGCACAGTTATAGCCCAAAGGAGGGAGCAGCAGGCAGTAGCGACGAGAAACGCAAGTATATATGGGAATTTTAGTTTTCGGTAGGTCACTTTTAACAGACTGATTTTTACTAAATTACAACAGTTTTAATGCTTTCTTTATCAACTCTTCAACGGTCAACTCTGAACCCTCCTTCTTCATAATTCCATCCAGCACTTTTTCCGCCATATTTTTAGCGAAGCCCAAAGCGACCAAAGCAGATAACGCTTCTATTTTATTATTATTGTAATTTTGTGAAAAATTATCTTGCACCCCTAAAGAGGCCTTGGCAATCTTGTCTTTCAGTTCCATCACCAGGCGCTGGGCGGTCTTGGCCCCTATTCCTTTGATGGACTGAATCGTACGAAGGTCTTGCGAGGCGATGGCGTTGGCCAAATCCTGCACCGAGAGGGCGGAAAGCACCAGACAGGCCGTGTTGGGACCGATGCCGTTCACCGCAATCAGCATTCTGAAGAGCGACCTTTCGGCCTCCTCGTGGAAACCGTACAGCAGCTGGGCATCCTCCTTCACCACAAAATGGGTGAGCAAGGTCACCTGCTGCTCGTCCTTGAGTTGCGAGAAGGTGTTGAGCGAGATATGAATATAGTAGCCTACGCCGCCGGCTGTCTCCAAGATGACGTAAGCGGGATTTTTTTCGATGATAGTGCCTTTGATGTGGTTGATCATGGATGAAAAGATGAAGGGATTAAAAGATGGGAGGATAAGTGTATCTAACTTGATTTTTCATTAGCGAACTTTTAGCCTGCAAAAATACGAATAATTTTTGTAAGTTTGCAGCCGCAAATTTTGAAGGATGACGTTGGAAGAAAAAATACAGGAAATCAAGCGGCGGCATGGTATTGTGGGCTTTTCGGCGGAGCTGGATCGCGCCATTGAGACTGCCCTGCGCGTGGCCCCCACCGACGAGGCGGTGCTGATTGTGGGCGAGAACGGCGTGGGCAAGGAGAATATCGCGCGCATCATCCAGGAGAACAGCGCACGCAAGCACAATAACTTCATCTCCATCAACTGCGGCTCCATCCCGGAGGGCACCATCGACTCGGAGCTGTTCGGACATGAGAAGGGCTCATTCACCGGCGCGGCTGATGTACGCCAAGGCTATTTCGAGAGCGCCAACGGCGGCACCCTTTTCCTCGATGAGGTGGGTGAGATGCCCCTCAGCACACAAGCCCGCCTGCTACGCGTGCTCGAGACCGGCCAGTACCTGCGCGTCGGCTCCTCCAACGTGCGCACCACCAACGTGCGTATTATCGCCGCCACCAACGCCGACCTCAGAGACAGCGTGGCCCGCGGCAAGTTCCGCGCCGACCTCTACTTCCGCATCAGCACCATCCCCATCCGCGTGCCCGCCCTGCGCGAGCGCAAGGAGGACATACTCCCCCTCTTCACCCACTTCGCCGTCCAAGCCTCCGAACAATACCACGTGCCGGAAATCTCCCTCACCGACGACGCAGTAGAATTTCTCGAGAACTACCCATGGCCCGGCAACATACGCCAGCTCAAACACCTGGTGGAACGCCTTTCCATCGTTGAGGCCACACGAAACATCACCCGCGACATTCTCGAAAAGTCGCTGGCCGACACCCCCACCACGAGATTCGACGTGGCCGTGGTGCGCACCTCTCATGACCGGAACTACGACTACAACCACGATGCCCTGGCACAAGAGGTGCGCCAGCTGCGCGGCGAGGTCGATTTCCTCAAACAGCTGTTCCAAGAAATTATCATCCGTCAGAGCGGGAACCGCACTTCTACTTCTGAAGCTTATCATCATAATTTATTAACAGACAAAAAGATAGAAACAAACTCTGAAGAGCATATCGAAGAACCCGAATTTGTAACCCCCACCATCGTCCCTGACGATGAGGCCGAGAACGAGACCATAGCCGAAGCCACCAAGGAGAAGATTATCGCCACCTTGAAAAAGCACAACGGCAAACGGCGCGCAGCCGCACAAGAACTCGGCATCTCGGAACGCACCCTGTACCGTAAAATCATGAAGTATGGACTCTAAAAACCGCCGTCACATCCTCGCCCTGATGCTCATGCTCGCGGGCAGTATCCTCCTCGGAGGCTGCCGCATGTCGGTGTCGCTCACCGGCAGCAGCATCGACGCCCGAGCCAAGACGGTTTACATCCAGACCTTCCGCAACAACGCCACGCTGGTCAACCCTACCCTCAGCCAGCAGTTCACTAATGCGCTGAAAGACAGAGTACAAGGACAAACACCTCTGACCATCGTGGACAACAAACACAACGGCGACTACACCATCGAAGGCTCTATCACTGGGTACAGCATACGTCCCGTGGCCATCCAGGGCGATGAGACCGCCGCCATGAACCGGCTCACCATCACCGTGAACGTGTCGTTCACCAACAAGTTCGACGAGACGCAGAACTTCGAGCAGTCGTTCTCGCGCTACGCCGACTACTCCAGCACTCAAAATTTCACCTCCATAGAAAGTTCTTTGGTCGATCAAATCAACGAGGCCCTCACCGAAGACATATTCAACAAGGCATTTGTCAATTGGTAATTTATTATTTATGAACAACCTATCCTATCCCATCAGCGAAGAAAGCCTTACCCTGCTGAAGCGTCAGTGCGAGGAGTATCCCGCCTCGTCGCTCTCGGCGATGCTGTACCTCAAGATGCTATCGCAGCTCCATCCCGGCGAGGCCATACTGGAGCGTCCCCGTCTGCTGCTCTATGTCGCCAACCGCGCCCGCTTCGTTGAGTTCACCCTCAAGGAAGTTCAGCTCCAGCAGCCCGCAGCCGCCCCGCAACCACACATCCGTCCCGCCGATGTGGACCAGGACTCACTCATCACGCAGCTGATTGCAGAATTTTCGGAAGAAACGCCGAAAATTCAGTTCGACCCCGAAAAGCACGACGGCAATATCAACTACAGCAAACCCAGCCTTGTGGAGAATCCAGAAATCGTAAGTGAAACATTAGCAAAGCTTTACCTCGAACAAGGCTACCCTGGGAAGGCCATCAAAATTTATAAAAAATTATGCTTGCATTTTCCAGAAAAAAGTTGTTACTTTGCAGCCCAAATTCAAGAAATTAAGAAAAAGAAAAATTAACAAAAAAAATCAAAGAATACAATGGTAGTTTTAGCTGTATTTATCATTTTTCTCTGCATAGCATTAGCCTTTTTTGTACTCATTCAGGAATCCAAGGGCGGAGGTTTGGCCTCTAATTTCGCTGGTGCCAACCAAATTATGGGTGTAAGAAAAACCACCAACATTGTGGAAGTCATCACGTGGTCATTAGCCGCATTAGTTTTTGTGCTCTGTCTGACCACCGCATTTATCTCCAAAAGCCATTATTTGGAGGCTCATCCGCAGGCACAAGATACTGAACAAGCTGAAGAATAGCATAGCAATTTTTATCAATACGAAAAGAGAGGACCCATATCCTCTCTTTTTCATTTGAGGGCAATCGCATGAGAAATCGCACCCCCATTTACTACATCTTTATCATTACCGCCGTATGCTTCTGGGGGGTATCTTTCGTTTTCACCAAAGAACTCATCGACCATCACCTCTCCCCTATCTTCATCTTATTTCTCAGGCTACTCATCGCCACCGCTCTGCAAGCCATCGTATGCAGGTTGTTCTTCCACCAGCCTTTGCGAGAAATTCCTGCCAAAGACTGGCTATACCTCTTGTTGCTCAGTCTTTTTGAGCCTTTCCTATACTTTATTTTTGAGACATACAGCCTCCAATATTCCGATGCCACCACCGTTTCGGTCATCATAGCCACCATCCCCATTTTCACAGTACTGTTATCCTTCTTCTACTTCAAAGAAAATCTGTCGTGGCTCAACATGGCAGGCGTAGTGGTGTCTGTAGGCGGTATCATTGTGATGCTGCTGCCGGAGTTCAGAGGAATCGACTTCAACCCCATCGGCATACTTCTGGCGTTCGGCGCAGTAGGTACAGCCGTGGGCTACAGCTTCTTCCTAAAGAAAATTTCCGAACACTACAACCCTATCTTCATTGTCACCTGCCAAAACACCTTCGGGCTTCTGCTTATCCTGCCAGTGATGCTCATCCTACATGGTGGTTCCGACATCCACCAACAATTCGCCTTACTTAACAATCCCGTCGTTTTCAGAGACGTCATCCTATTAGCGGTATTATGCTCCGCTCTCGCATACACCTTCTATATCACTGCGCTTCAGCGCATTGGACTGGCACGTGCCAACACCTTCACCAACCTCATCCCGGTGGTGACAGGTCTTTTCTCCTTTTTTGTACTCGATGAAGCCTTTCCGCCGATGAAAATTATCGGTGCGGTAATGGCTGTGGCGGGGGTGTGGTGTGTGCAGACACAATTCAAAAAATAAAATTCTTAACATCCAGCACGGATATCCGCTTTTGTTTTCCTTCAGCCAATATTTTTTTTGAAATTCATTCAAAAACAAACCATTTTTTTTATAAATTTGCACGTTTTTTTTGAAATTTATAATTTGGCAAAAAATTTTATAGAAATAAAAAAAGAGTTTATGAAAAAATCAGCATTACTCTCTGTTATTCTTATACTTACAATAGTTTTCATTCCTTCCAGCAAATCACAGACTCCCCTCACCGAAGGCGGCGGTGCTGCGATTCCGAAGTGCTCGGCTTCCCTCTCCACCCCCACGCTCGTCCGCAACAGCGACAAGAGCGCGCTCTTCTACCTCGAGACCTACAGTCCGAACGTGAAGCTGCAATACCAGGGACTGGTGACCTACAACAAGGCTACCGGCACAGCTTTTGAGGAAGATATCCAGCTACCGGAAGGCTACCACCACCTCTACACCCGTGCCATCGGCTCGGAGCTGTTCGGCTACTACTACCGCTACAACGCCGAGAAGAAGTCGTTCGACTACTCGGTGGCCCGCTACCCCATCAAGAAAAATGTGGATGGCGTGCGGGTTTTAACTCCTGAGAACCGTCTGTCGGTGGACCTGGCAGGCCGTGGCGAGATATTGAAATACGTGGCCGTGTCGCCCGACGACTCGAAATACGCCATGATCTTCATCGTGCCCAACGACCGCAACCAGGCACCCTACTTCTATTGCTACATCTACGACAACACCGGCAAGGAGATTTGGTACGACAAGTTCCTGCCCACCATCGCCGGAAACAAGTTCTCCATCCAAGACATCGAGCTGAGCGACAAAGGCGAGCTTCTGCTCTTGCTGTATGCCACCAAAGGCAAGAATGCCACCATACAGAATCCTACTGTACAGCTATTTAGCTGCACCCATGGCAACATCAGCTCCATCACCGAAACCCTCGACTTCGGCTTTGTGAACTCGATGAAAATGCTGCGGTTAGAGAACAAAGACCTCTTCATCGGCGGCTATTACGACGAGACCCAGCAGAGCAACACCACCGGCTATTTTACTTTTGTAGTGAAAGATGAGCCGTTGCGCATTACCGAAAAATCGCACGCGCCTTTCGACAAAACACAGGGCAACGAGTACTATAATCTCAGAAACAGCGACTATTATGTCAAATGCGACTACCTGTTTGAGATGCCCGACCACATCGTGGCGATGGTGGGCGAGCAGTATGCCAGCATACAACAGCACAACGAGAAAAGTGCGATGGCCTACCGCCACCACACCAACGACATCTACTGCAACCGATTCACCCTCAATGGTACCGACCTCGGCTGTATCAAGGTGAACCGCCATGCCAGCGCACAGGCCAGCGAAATCGTCACCACACATGACGACGGCGAGCGCATCGCCGCTTTCCGCATGGAGGAAAAAACCGCGAGACCGAAAGCGCCCACTTTCTATAACCTCGGACTTGGCTATGTGCCCGTGGTGAAGGGCAGCGAGATTTTCATCCTCTACACCGACCTGCTGGCCAATTACGCAGAGGACAGTGAGGAGTGGAACGCCGCCGAAATCGAGACCGCCGACAAGAACTGCCTCGTAGTGGCCCGTATGGACTACAGCACCGACAAGAAGGTCATCATGCTGCCCAACAAGGCCGGACAGACCTTCCACGATGTGTGGCTGGTGGACGGCGAGGACATCTACTTTGGCATGAGCGGCAAAAAGACCTATACCATCGAGAAGTTCAAACTCAACAAGAAATGGGCATGGGACAAGTAAATGGAGAATTGAAAATTGAAAATTGAAAATTGAAAATTGAAAACTGAAAACTGAAAACTGAAAGTTAAAAGTTGAAAATATAGGGAGGGACTGACCAACAGATGCACATTACAATCGACGGACATTCGGGGTTCTGCTCAGGGGTCATCAACGCCATCAAAACGGCGGAAGAGTGGCTTCAGAAAGAGGGGACACTCTACTGTCTGGGCGACATCGTGCATAACAGTGAGGAGTTGCAACGTTTGGTTCAGATGGGGTTGAAGGTAATCAGCTACGAGGAGTTCCGGCAGCTGCATGGCGTACGGGTACTGATTCGTGCCCACGGCGAGCCGCCCGAAACGTACCGCATCGCCCAAGAGAATGACATAGAAATCATTGATGCCACCTGCAAGGTGGTGCTGAACCTTCAAAAGACTATCAAACAGGAGTTTGAGGAGAATGGCGAAACTTCCCAGATTCTCATCTTTGGTAAACAGGGACATGCGGAAGTCATCGGATTGTTAGGACAAACCAATGGTAAAGGACTGGTCATCAGTTCTTTAGAAAATATCCAAAGTATTGACTTGTCGCGACCAGCGGTGCTTTTCTCCCAAACCACCCAGGATTCGGAGATGTACCGCAAGATTGTGGAGGCCATCACTGAAGCCTACGCCCAGCAAGGGCATCCCGAACTCTTCACCCACCACGACACCATCTGTCACAGCGTGAGCAACCGTGCCCGCCAGCTGGATGAGTTCGCCCGCCAACACAACCGCATCATCTTCATGTCGGATGCCAAGAGTTCCAACGGGCTTTATCTTTATGAAATCTGCAAAAAAAGCAATCCTAATACCCATTTTGTCACCTCTTTGGAGATGCTCCCCTCCATCGCTGCTGATTCGAGCGAAAGCATCGGCATCTGCGGGGCCACCTCCACCCCGATGTGGCTGATGGAAAAGGCCGCCGACCTCATCCGGCAATTCCAACCGAACATTCATTATCAACAACATCATTAAAAAACAGTTACATGTTCAACTTTACCTTTATCTTTATGCTTGTTGCCTTCCTCGTCGGTTACACCGTAATCGCGCTGGAACATCCGCTGAAAATCAACAAAACCGCCACTGCGCTGTTGTTAGGCGTACTGTTATGGGTATGCGCTGTCATCGGAGGCGAGGGCATCCTCGTCAACACCGAACCGCTGCGCAACTACATCACCAACAACCCAGGCAGCGGCTTCACCGACTGGCTCGTCCACTCCGAACTCATCCATTCGTTAGGCGATATTGCCGAGATCCTCTTCTTCCTGATGGGCGCTATGACTATCGTGGAGGTGGTGGACACGAACGGCGGTTTCAAGATTATCACCGACCATATCAAGACCAAGAAAAAGACCCGTCTGCTGTGGATCATCTGCATCCTCACGTTCTTCATGTCGGCAGTGTTGGACAACCTGACCACCTCCATTGTGATGATTGCGTTGCTGCGCAAGATGATGGAGCGCAAAGACCGCCTCATCTTCGCCAGCATGGTGATTTTGGCCGCCAACGCGGGTGGCGCTTGGTCGCCGATTGGCGATGTGACCACCATCATGCTGTGGATTGCCGGTGATGTGACCAGCGCCAACATCATTGTGGCCACCTTCTTCGCCAGCATCATCTCCATCTTGGTGCCTTTGCTCATTCTCACCTTCATGCTGAAGGGCGAGAACGAGGTCACGCCACCCGAAGAGGCCACCGACCATGTGGAGGGCAGCTACACCAACAGCAAGGGCATGAGCACGCTCTTCCTCTGCGTGGGAGTTGGCGTACTGGTATGCGTACCCGTCTTCAAAACCCTTACCCACCTGCCTCCCTATCTCGGCATGATGGGCGGTCTGGGCATTTTGTGGGTTCTTTCTGAGATTGTACACCGCAAACAGGAGGCTCACGCCAAGCGATACTCCATCCTGTCCATCATCTCACGTATTGACCTCCCCAGCATCCTCTTCTTCCTCGGCATTTTGTTAGCAGTCAACGCATTGCGAGTTGTTGGCCACCTTACCTTGCTGTCACATGGTCTGGACAGCATCCCGATGGCAGATCCTGGCAAATACTATGTCATCAACCTCATCATCGGTGTGTTATCGTCGATTGTGGATAATGTGCCGTTGGTGGCGGGTGCGATGGGCATGTACAACTTCCCGACCGACCATTACTTCTGGGAGATGCTGGCCTATTGTGCCGGTACCGGTGGCAGCATCCTCATCATCGGCTCCGCAGCCGGTGTGGCCGTGATGGGCTTGGAGAAGATTGACTTTATCTGGTATCTGAAACACATCTCATGGCTTGCCCTGGTAGGATACTTAGCTGGTGCGCTCTGCTTCATCGGCCAGAAGGCCATCTCCAATCACTTTGCTAAAGAGGAGAACAAAGCCGTTGTAGAGATGACCGAAGAGGGCGTGAAAGAGTACCTGATGGGCAACACGTTCTATTATACGGATGATTTTTCTTCACAATTAGATGGGAAAATGGTCAAGCTGCACGACAGCACCACTTACAACTTCATTCAATACAACGACCTTAACGACTCCCTTATCGGCATTCGTGTATCACAGATTATCACCAATCCTAACGGAAACAGATATGAAGCCATCCAACATTTCAGCTATCTGTCTCCCGGGAAAATATCGGTGGCTGTCCAAGATACCATCAGCCACATTGACTACAACAACATGCTGATTTCAGTCACACAGTCGGGACGTGTCTTCAACATTCAGCAAGACATGTACGGACAACAGATTATAGAATTACGAAAAAAATAGCGATATGAAACCCACTCTATTGGTGCTGGCTGCCGGCATGGGCAGCCGTTACGGCGGTTTGAAACAGCTGGACCAACTCGGTCCCAACGGCGAAACCATCATGGACTACTCGGTGCGCTATGCTATCGAGGCCGGCTACGGCAAAATCGTGTATGTCATACGACGCAACATGGAGGCTGACTTCCGCGAGCACATCCTCTCGAAATATATCGGACAGATTCCGGTGGAGTACGTATTCCAGGAGCTGGACCTGCTGCCCGAAGGCTTCACGGTCAATCCCGAACGGGTGAAGCCGTACGGCACTGCCCATGCCATCCTGGTGGCCAAAGATGCGGTGAAGGAGCCTTTCACGGTCATCAATGCCGATGACTTCTATGGCCGCGATGCTTTCCGCGTGATGGCCGACTTCCTGCGCCAGCCGCAGCAGCCCGAAGCTCCGCAGTTCGCCATGGTGGGCTACCGCCTCGAGAACACCCTGTCGGAAAACGGCACTGTGTCGAGAGGGGTTTGCACCGCCGACCACCACGGCCATTTGGTGAGCATCACTGAGATGACCAAGATCGGCAAGGCACACGGCGTCATCTACAACACCTTCGCCGACGGTAGAACGAAAGAGCTGGACGGCAAAACACCCGTCTCGATGAACTTCTGGGGCTTCACCCCTCTGTTTTTTGAGAAGCTGGACGAGATGTTCCGCGACTTCCTCACCGCCCACAACAACGACCCCAAGTCGGAGTTCCAGATTCCGACCGTCATCAACTACTTCCTGACCAGCGGCGCGGCCACCATCAACATTTTGGACAGCGACGCGCAGTGGTTCGGGGTAACCTACCAGGCCGACCGCCCTTACGTTGTGGAGCGGTTAGCGCATTTACGATAAATCCATCAACCTTGAAAACAAAACTATAGAAAATGGAATTTTGGGATATTTTGAAGATACTGGGGTGCTTGGCGCTGCTCATGTTCGGTATGAAGACGATGAGCGAGGCGTTGCAGAAGCTCACCGGAGGAAACCTGCGCAAAGTGTTGGGTGCCATGACCGCCAACCGGTTCACGGGTATCTGCACAGGTGCGTTTGTCACCGCATCGGTACAGTCGTCAACAGCCACCACCGTGCTCACCGTCAGCTTCGTGAATGCGGGGCTGCTCACGCTGGCACAGGCCATCTCGGTAATCATGGGGGCCAACATCGGCACCACCGCTACCGCCTGGATTATGGCGGTGTTCGGGTTCCAGTTTGACATGAAGATGGTGGTTTTCCCCATCTTCGCTATCGGCATCGCACTTTCCTATTTCAAGAAGAACGGTACCCGTTCGTTCGGCGAGTTTCTGTTCGGTTTCGCGTTCCTTTTTCTCGCGCTGGTGACCTTGCGCGAGACGGCCAACGAAATGCACTTGGAACAGAACGAATCTGTGATGGGATTCTTCAAAAGCTGTAGCTCTTACGGCTGGATTACCTATATTCTATTTTTGGTCATCGGCGGCATGCTCACTTTCTGCGTGCAGTCGTCGGCGGCCATCATGGCCATCACCATGATTCTGTGTTCCACGGGTGTGGCCGACATCTACCAAGGTATTGCATTAGTGCTGGGTGAAAACATCGGCACTACCATCACCTCCAACATCGTGGCCTTGAAGGCCAGCACCCAGGCGCGGCGTGCGGCCATGGCACACCTGCTATTTAACCTGTTCGGAGTTTTTTGGGTACTCATTATCTTCAGACCTTTCATCAACTTAGTATGTTCTATTGTAGGGTTTGATCCCCACATTCCGATAGCGGATGTTCCCAACGCTGAGATCCGCATCACTTATGCGCTTGCTGGTTTCCACACGGCCTTCAACCTCTGCAACACCCTCATCCTCGTATGGTTTGTTCCGCTGCTGGAGAAACTCGTCAGCGGTATCATCAAAGCAAAGAGTGAGGATGAAGAGATCCGACTGAATTTCATCGGAGGCGGACTTTTGTCCACAGCCGAACTTTCCATCATGGAGGCGCGCAAGGAGGTAAATCATTTCGCAGAAAGAGTTCACCGTATGTTCGGTTTCATCCCCGACCTGTTAAAAATCACTAAACCCGACGAGTTTGCCAAGCTCTTCTCCCGCATCGAAAAGTACGAGACCATCAGCGACAACATGGAGATTGAGATTGCCAAATATCTTAACAAGGTATCGGAAGGACGACTCAGTATCGAAAGTAAGGAGCAAATCCGCATCATGTTGCGTGAGATTGCCGAATTAGAGAGCATCGCCGACAGCTGCTACAACATGAGCCGCGTCATTAACCGGAAATTCCAAGCCAAGGAGAAGTTCACCGACGAGCAGCTCGAACACATCACCCACATGTTTGAGCTGTGCGACAAAGCCATCACCCAAATGGAGGCCATCTTGGCGGATGCCCACCATGCCATTGACCCCAAAAACTCACTCTATATCGAAATGGAAATCAACAACTACCGCACCCAGCTGAAAGAGAACAACGTGATTGACATCAACGAGCAGAAATACGACTACCAGACGGGTGTGAACTACATGGACATCATTGGTGATAGCGAGAAGATCGGCGACTATGCCATCAACATCGTGGAAGCTCACCGTCAGGTGAAACTCACTACATAAAACAGTTTTGTCCGTTTTTCCGCTTTTTCATACACTATTTCTCAACTTTGCTATAACAGTCCCTTCTTCCCAATATAATTATCGTAATTTTGCCTGCTAAACATAATAACATGAAAAAAATCCTATTGATACTGCTCCTCTTCCCCGCCCTCGCGCTGAAAGGACAGATCTTGCAGATGGACTTGCAGCAGTGCCTCCAGTATGCGGAAGAGCACAACCAAGACATACAAAGCGGCCAGTTGGATGTGCAAACCTCTGACATCCAGCTCAAACAAGCCAAACTACGGCAGTACCCCACCGTGTCGGCCGGCATCGGACAGAATTTCGGCTACTCGCACGGCAGCGAATCGTTCGGCATCAACGGCAACTACAGCCTCAACGCCGGCATTGACATTTTTAAAGGTCTCACCATCCGCAACACCATCAAACAGAGTCAGGTGCAAGCTGACCAAACCCGTATGCAGGTGGAGCAGGTCAGAAATGGCATCCGCATCGAGATTATACGCAGCTATCTCACCATCTTGATGAACCAAGAGCTCATCGACTACCGCCGTACCGTACTGAATACCAGTCGCGAACAGGTGGAGCAGGGACGGCAGCGTTATGAGGCTGGACGCATACTCGAAAGCGACTACAAACTGCTACAAGCCCAATATCTCTCTGATTCGATGAGCATCGAGAACACCCAAATTGCCATCGACAACGAGTACATCAACCTACACAACCTCATCACTATACCCGATGACCATCATCAATTCATCATTATCACCCCTGACAGCAGTCGGCTGGCCCAGTCGATGCAAGTTCCCGACATGGAGAATGTGCTCCAGCAGGCACTTAACTACCTTCCTGAACTTAAAGTCAAAGAAAAGGCTGTGGAAATCGCTGAGTATGACGTAAAAATCGCCAAGGGGGGCTACTATCCCTCCATTTCCGCCAGTGCGGGCATCGGCACCGGCTACAACGCCTCCTACGGCAACGACCAGAGCGGCCTCACCAGCGGCCTCTACAAGGGACTGAGCGAAAGCGTGGGATTGAACATCAACATCCCCATCTATCAGCAAGGAAGCGTTCGCAATACAGTAAAGATCAGAGAAATACAACTTGAAAAAGCGAAATTGGCCCTCGAAATTGCAGAAGGAGATGTGATTGAACAAGTACAAGAATATTACTTAAATGTGAAAAAAGCCTATAACGACTTTATCCTGTCGGAACTTCAGCAGGAGGCTTATTATCTTAACTATCAGACTTACAACCAAAAATTCCAGCTCGGCGCCATCACCGCAGTGGATTTGCTCCAACAACAGACCAACTATCTCAACATCCTTAACAACTATATGCAGAATAAGTACAACTTCCTGCTGCAAAAGAAAGTGTTGGATGTTTACACCGGACAACCTGTCACACTTTAATCGAAGAATAAAGAAGAAAATACCGAACCATGACACCTAAAAAGAAAAAAAGAATCATTATTTGGAGCATTGTCGCAGCCGTACTCCTTGCGATTGTGCTGTTTTTTGTGCTACACGGCCCCAAACTGGGCAACTTTGCGATAGAAACAGAGAAAGCCCGCATCGACAGCGTGGCCACGATCATCACTGCCACCGGCGAGATACAGCCTGTGACGAAAGTGGAGGTCGGCACGCAGGTATCCGGCAAAGTAGAGAAGCTGTATGTCGATTACAACTCGCACGTCACTAAAGGACAGCTGCTGGCAGAACTCGACCGCTCCACCCTTCAGGAACGCATCAACCAGTGTCAGGCCAACTTGGCCAGCGCACAGAGCTCGCTCACGCAGGCCCGACTGAGCTACGAGCGTGTGAAAGCACTGTATGACCGAGGCGCTGAGACCAAAGAAAGCCTCGAAAACGCTGAAAATCAATACAACCAGGCCAAAAGTCAGGTGGATTTGTCGAAGACGAGCCTGCGCAGTGCGGAGGTGGACCACTCCTACGCCACCATCACCTCCCCCATCGATGGTATCGTGATGGGCAAGTCGGTGGAAGAGGGTCAGACGGTGGCCTCCTCGTTCAGCACGCCGACCATCTTCACTATCGCACAGGATCTTACCCGTATGCAAGTGGAGGCCAACGTGGACGAGGCCGACATCGGACAGGTGAGAGAAGGACAGCTGGTGAGATTCACGGTGGACGCTTATCCCGATGACGTTTTCACCGGCACGGTCAAACAGAAGAGACTCACCCCCACCGTCACCAACAACGTGGTCACCTACGCCGTCATCATCGACGCTCCCAACCCCGATGAGAAACTGATGCCCGGCATGACCGCCAGCGTCAACATTATTGCCGACCAGGAGGGTGGCATCGTCATTCCGATGGAGTGCCTATATTTCAAGACCGATGAGATGACATTAAAGATTTTGGAGAAACAGGGCATCACTTTCAAAGGGCTTTATAAGAATCCCGAAGAAGAGATGGCTGCTATGAAGGATGTCACCACCAAGACAGTATGGGTGAAAAACGGCAACACCTACGAGCAGCGCAAGGTAACCACAGGTCTCAACGACGGCGCAAAGTGCATCATCACTGACGGCTTAAAGCCTGGCGATGAGGTGGTGACCAGTATCAAGGAGATGACCCCTGGAGGTCCCAAGGAGGGTGGCAACAAGATGTTCGGTCCGCCGGAACGCAAAAACCGCTAAAACATGGAGAACGAGATCATCATCGACATCCGCGACCTGCACCGCGACTTTCAGGTGGGTAGTGAGACGGTACACGCTCTCAACGGCATCTCTTTTGCCGTTCGTGAGGGCGAGTTTGTGAGCATTATGGGCACAAGCGGGTCGGGGAAATCCACCTTGCTGAACATCCTAGGGTGCTTGGACACGCCGTCAGCGGGCGACTACATCCTCAATGGCACATCTGTGAACACACTGAACAAGAACCAGTTATCAACATTACGCAACCGCAAAATCGGGTTCGTGTTCCAGAACTACAACCTGCTGGCGCGCACCACCGCGCTCGACAATGTGCAGCTGCCCCTGATGTACAACTCCACCGTCAGCGCGAAGGAACGTAAAGAGCGTGCCATCGCCGCATTAGAGGCCGTGAAGCTGAGCGACCGCATGGACCACATGCCCAACCAGCTGTCGGGCGGACAGCAGCAGCGTGTCGCCATCGCCCGCGCCATCGTCAACGACCCCGTCATCATCCTCGCCGACGAGGCCACCGGCAACCTCGACACCCGCACCTCATACGAAATCATGACCCTCTTCCAAGAACTGCATAGCAAGGGCAAGACCATCGCCTTCGTGACCCACGAACCTGACATCGCCACCTTCACCACCCGCACCATCAAACTGCGAGACGGCGAAATCGTACTCGACCAAACCATCGAGCAACAGTCGGCGGCAATGGCGCTTGCAGAATACGAAAAGAATATGAAACACACTGACTTATGAATCCCCACACCTTGCTTTTATTGCTTCTCATTCTGACTTCCGCGGCCGCTTGTACCCATCAGGGAGAGCCAACGGTAAAGACTGATCCTCAGATCCAATGGGGGCTTGCCATCCGAACCATAGAAGCGAAGCAGGACACCATCGGCGACGAGATCGGCATTTGCATCACCAACGATGCCCTCACCTATACCCTCGACTCCACCACTGCACAACAACTCACCAAAAACCGCTATGCCATCCAGGACCTCAGCGGCGACGAGCCGGCCGTGTGGGTGCTGAAAGGGCAGGAGTTTATCCACGCCCCCGTCCAATGTGGCGGCAGCGACGGCAAGCTCACCCTCATCACGAAAGGACTCAGCGGCGGCGAGTTCGTTGTCACCTCCACCAGTATCACTCCCCAAAAATAACGGACATCAACCATGGACATCATCAACCTCAGCAAAATATCACTCACCGCCCTGTCGCGCAACAAAGGGCGTTCCTTCCTCACCATGTTAGGCATCATCATCGGCATCGCCTCCGTCATTGTCATGGTGAGCCTCGGCAAAAGCTCCACGGAAGGCGTGCGCTCGGAACTCTCCTCCATGGGTTCCAACATGATCATGATCATGCCGACCCACAGCATGAGAGGTGGTGTGGATATGGGCAGCGGCCAGTCGCTGACCAAACGCGATTTGGACGATTTGCAGAAAAACACCAAGTACGTTCAATATGTTTCCCCGTCGGTGAGCGCGGCGGCACAGCTGGTTTATGGCGGCAACAACCATTCGGGCAGTCTGCAAGGTGTGTCGGCTGACTACCTGGAAATCAGAAAATACACCCTCGCCTCGGGCATCATGTTCACGGATGAGCATACCAAAACCAACGCAAAAGTGTGCGTCATCGGACAGACTGTGGCGAGCGAGTTGTTCACCAACGGCGAGAACCCCATCGGACAGACCATCCGTTGCGGACGGGTGCCGATGAAGGTCATCGGTGTGTTGGAGTCAAAGGGGCAGAACGGCATGGGGCAGGATCAGGACGACATTGTGCTGGCGCCCTACACCACCATCATGACGCGTTTCTCGGGCAACAAAAACCGGAACAGTTTTCAGATGATTTTCGCCTCAGCCACGAGCGAGGAAGAGTCGGAGCTGGCGGCCACCGAAATCACCTACATCCTGCGCAACAACCACAACATCAAGCCCAATGCGGACGGCGAGTATGAGGACGATTTCGAGATACGGACGCAGGAGGAGCTTCTGTCGGCCATGGGCAACGTGATGAGTGTGCTTACCCTACTGCTCACCTCCATTGCGGCCATCTCGCTCATCGTAGGCGGCATTGGCATTATGAACATCATGTATGTAACTGTAACAGAGCGAACTAAAGAAATCGGACTGCGCATGGCCATCGGCGCGAAACGGCGCGATGTGATGATGCAGTTCCTTTCAGAAAGTATCATCTTGAGTCTGTTGGGAGGTATCATCGGCATCATCATCGGCACCATCCTTGCCGTCATCATCACCCGCGTTTTGGGGTGGTCACTCATCATCAGTCAGGGGGCCATCGGCATCTCCTTCCTGGTATGTGTGGCCACGGGCGTTTTCTTCGGCTGGTACCCGGCACGGAAGGCCGCCAACATGGATCCCATCACCGCTCTTCGGTACGAATAATACCGTTTTTTTGCACTTTATTTCTTCTAAATTCCTCTATTTCAACTTTTTAAAAAATATTGGAAGAAAAAAGATATTTTTTATCAAAAAAATTGCAATAATTATGTTAAAGTTGCGTTATAGGGGATGTAAAAATTGCATATAAAATTACATAAATCATGAATATTTCAGCAAGAGAATCGAAAGGCAGAATCATGTTGGTAGAAGACAACCAGAATCTGCGTAAAGTATTGAAAGACTACTTAGAAACCCTCAAATTCAACGTGAGCGACTTCAGCAACGGCGATGCCGCCTCTGAGTCGTTTGAGCGCCACCGCTACGACATCTGCATCTTCGACATTGTGATGCAGGGCAAGAGCGGTTTCGACCTGCTTGCCGAGATCCGCAAGGTGGACGAGCAGGTACCTGTGGTGTTCCTAACCGCCCGCACCGACAAGGAAGACAAAATCAAGGCCTTCAAGATGGGCTGCGATGACTATATCACCAAGCCGTTCAGCACTGAGGAGCTGATTCTTCGCATCGAGGCCATTTTGCGCCGCACACGCCAGCACGCCAAAGTGAAACCCGTTTACAAAGTCACCAACGAGGTGTATCATTTCGGCAAGTTCACCTTCGACCATGCCAACCTCGAGCTTTCGCACCCGCTGAAAACGCGTACCCTCACCCGTAAGGAGGCCGAGCTGATGCGCATTCTGTGCGAGAACATGAACCGTTTGGTTCAGCGCGAGGAAATCCTCCGCAAAGTGTGGGGCAACGATGACTACGCTTCCGGCCGCAGCATGGACGTGTTCCTCACCAAGCTCCGCGCCTACCTCGCCATCGAGCCTGTTGACCCCAAATACCTCAACACCGACTCGACCAAGCGCAGTAAATATGTGGAAGGCTATGAGCCTGATATTGAGATTAAAAACGTGCATGGTACCGGCTTTATGCTGAAGTCGAAATTCAACCCCGTTCCCGAAAGAAACTAATCGGAAGCGATGGGGTAACCATACCCAATAGCACTTCTTACTAACCAATATCACATCCCGGAAGAGTTGGAAACTTTTTCGGGATTTTTTATTGCAAAAAAATCATTTCTACAAAAAAATTTTTCTTACATTTGCAGATTGATTTTAAAGTGCGAAATGGACGAGGATTTAGACTATAACGAAGAAGAAATCAACGAGTTAGTGACAAATTTCAAATCGCAGGCAGATGCCGGCGAGGTGGGATATTACGACTCGGATGACCTTGAGGTGATTGCGGAGGAACTCATCTACAACTGTGACCTCGCATATGCCACCGAGGCATTGGAATTGGGTATTCGTCTGTACCCTCGCACTTTTGCCTTCAGAATACTGAAAGTGAAGAAGTTGCTCATGGAATTTGAGATCGAGACGGCGGGGAAAGAGTTAGACCGCATCGAGATGGATTTTCCACCGGAACCGGAGCTGTATGTGGAGAAAGCTTTTTTTGCCAAGATTTCAGGACACGATAACGACGCATTGCCGCTGCTCAAGAAAGCCTACAAACTCGACCCCGACCATCCAGAAGTCAACTACATGCTCGGCGAGGAGTACTTGCAACGCGGTGATTACCAGAGGGCTTTCGACCACATCTGCTTCGCATTGGATGAAGATGAGACCTTTGAAGAACAGTTAGGCACCCTTTCATTTTTCTTTGAAGAGGACAAAAAATATAGCGACGCCATCCAATTTTTCACCTGGCTGACAGAAAGATACCCGTTAAGCAAGTGTTCTTGGTTCGGTTTGGGGTTGGCTTGCAGCTGGGCGAAGGAGTACGAGAGTGCCATCGATGCCTACCAGAACGTCATCAGTCTCGACGAGGAGGCCTCCACCGCCTATTTCAACATCGGCAATGTCTATTTCGAGAAGAAGCAGTACGAGGAGGCCATCCGCTACTATGAGGAGGCCTATCGGCTGGATGACCACGACTTCCATGCTGTTTCCGGCATCGGCGACTCGCTACTGGAGATGGGAAGAATGGACGAGGCCTTGGAGAAGTACCATGAAGCTTTGCGCATCGAACCCAACACGCTCGATGCCATTATGGGCATCATTACCATCCTGAAGGAGACTGGCCGCGAGGAAGAAGCGGAGCATTTCATCCGCAAATCATTCTCCCTCAACCCACAAAGTTTTGAACTGCTTTTCAACCTGCTTCCTCTTTATGAAGGAGATGAGCAAATCAAAAAGCTGAAAGAGCTTTTCCAATATACCCTCAGCCAAGCGCAGGAGAAGGAGGAGTTCCTCAAATTCTTCACCATCTATTGCACCGCCAACAGAGACCTGCGCGAGATGGGCATAGAACTCATGGAAGACCTGCTTGACAATGAAGAGGTTGCGATGACACTCCCCTATTTTCTGGCCGCCCTGCACTTCCTTAATGGACAATTCACAGAGGCCGACCAGTACTTCAAGACCGCCCTCATCATCAACTATCCGGGGCACGAGATGTTTCTCAGCCTTTCGCCCGCTCTCGCCGAAGACCCGATGTTCCACAATTTGATTGAAAATTATAAACCTTTGCAATAAATTCATTATTCATAAAAAAATTTCCCTATGAAAAAAATCGTCCTTTTAATTGCATTGTTCATGATCGGGCTGTTCACCCTACAGGCGCAGCAGCACCGCATCACCAGCAGCACCGACAATGGTATCAACTTTACCGTAACGGTCAGCGACCTCCAAATCAGCGAGATCCAGACCGAAGCCGGTGTGTTCACCCGTCTCCAGTTGGAGGGGTGCAGCCAGTTGGTTGACAATGTAGGGCAGCCTGAATTGCCCATGATTCTGAAAACTATCGAAATTCCAGTGTGCGGTGACGTTCACGTGACTGCCACGGCAGGGAGTGTCCGGACGCTGACAGCAGACGAGCTGGGCATCACCCACGATTTTTACCCGACACAACCCCTGTACCACAAGTCGTACATGGGCAACAAGGTGTTCCAAAAGGATGCAACCACCTACAGCCGCGATGCCAACTATGCTCTTCCGCTGGCCACCATCAGCAAGGCTGGCATTGCCCGTGATGTCTGCATGGCCGACATCCGCATCTGCCCTGTGCAGGTGAACCCCGTCACGAAAGAGGTGACGATTTACGATGACATCACCATCAACGTGACCTACGACGATGTGAATATGGCCGCCACCCGCGAGCTGAAACTCAAATACGGAAGTTCCGAGTTCGGCCGTCCTGCACAGCTCATCAACACCATTGAGAGCGCACAACTCCGCGATGCCATCTCCACCCGTCCCGTGAAGATGCTCATCATCGCCAATGATATGTTCAATGGACAGTTAGACGCTTTCGCCAACTGGAAACGCCGCAAGGGCTTCCTCGTGGAAATTGCCTATACCGGTACCATTGGCACGACAACGACCGCCATCACCAACTACATCGGCACCCACTTCACCAATGCCACCGCCGACAATCCGGCACCGACCTACGTGCTGCTCGTGGGCGACCAGGCACAGATTCCGACCTACAGCGGACAGAGCATGAACAGCCACGTTTCCGACCTGTACTACTTCACCCAGGTGGGCAGCGACAACGTGCCCGACTGCTACTGGGGCCGTTTCTCCGCACAGACCGTTGCACAGCTCACCCCGCAGATTGACAAGACCATGAAGTACGAGCAGCTCTCCATGGGCACCGACCTGTCATACCTTGACCGCTGCCTGCTGGTGGCCGGTAACGACGGCGGCAGCAGCGGCGACTATGGCTACAGCCACGCCAACCCCGCCATGCACTATTTCGAAGACAACTACTCCGCCACCTTCTTCACCACCACCGACTCCTACTACAACCCGCACGCCAGCTCCGATGATGCCACCATCCGTACCAAACTCTCAAACGGAACCGGCTATGCCAACTACTCTGCACACTGCAGCTCTGCTGGCTGGGCTGACCCCTCCTTCACCACCTCCCACATCTCTTCTCTGAGCAACACTGGCAAATACGGCTTTCTCGTCGGCAACTGCTGTCAGTCGAACAAGTTCGAAGAGAGCGAATGCTTCGGTGAAGCCATCATGCGTGCCACCAACAAAGGTGCCGTTGGCTACATCGGCGGTACCGACTACACCTACTGGGATCACGACTACTACTGGGCTGTCGGTGTACGTTCCGGCAACTTGAGCACCAGCTGTACCAACTGCAACCTCACCACTTACGACGCCAACAACCTCGGTGCTTACGACAAAATGTGCCACACTCACGGCGAAGCCTTTACCAACTGGAACGTGACTCAAGGCTCTATCAACTATGCCGGTAACATGGCTGTGCAGTCGAAATACGGTGCTTCCGACACCTACGTGAAATACTACTGGGAGATTTACGAGCTGATGGGAGACCCGTCGGTGATGCCGTGGCTCGGCCAGCCCGCCGACATGACCATCCGTGTGGACAATGTCGCCCCCATCAACAGCACCATCGAAGTGATTGACGGCACCACCACCATCGCAGTCTCCACTGGCGCACCCTACAGCTACGTGGCACTGACCCACAACCTCGACCTGATCACGGCTGTGCTGACGGATGCCAACGGCAACTGCACGCTCACCTTCCCGGCGCTCAACGCTGGTGAGACCTACGAGCTGGCCGCTTCCGCACAGAATTACAGAACCACCTTTACTACCATCAACGCCATCGCAGGCGAAGGTGCCCGCGTCACCATCACCGACGTGGCAGTCACCAACAACGCCCAGGCAGTGGCCAACGCCCACCTCACGCTGGATGTCACCATCGAGAATCGTTTCCCTGATGCAGCCACCAACACGGTCATCAACGCTGCCACCACCTCCAACCAGATCACGCTGACGGATGCCACTGAGACGGTTGGTACCGTGAACAGCGGCGACGAGCTTCACCTGACAGCCTCTTTCGCCCTTAACGTCAGCAATGCAATCTCTGATGGCGATATCGCTCCCATCAACTTCACCGTCAGCTATTTGAGCCAAGGCACAGCTGAAACCACCACCTACACCTTCAATCTGGAGTTGGTGGATGCTTTATTGGCTTACGTAAGCGACAGCCACGCTATTGTGGGAGGTAACAACGACGACATCATCAACCCCGGTGAGACCGTCACCCTCACCATCGTGGACGAAAATGTGGGCCATGCCACGGCACAGAATGTGGTTTCGGAACTTTCCACCTATTATACGCAGACCTCCATCACCAACGGCGCACTCAACATTGGCACCATCAATGCCAACGCGCAGTGCACCTCCACCTTCACCATCAACATTGGCGACAACGTTCCGAATGGCACGCTGGTACCCTTCTTCCACCACATCTACAGCACCTCCAACGCCGCTCTAACGAGAGTAGATACCATCTGGCTCGTGGTGGGCGAAGTGACCGCCACCGAGACTTGGGAGAGCGGCGACATGAGTCAGTTTGACTGGGTTTCCGAAGGCCAATATCCGTGGACGGTAGTGAACACCGGCGCCTACGCTGGCACCTACTGCGCCCGTTCCGGCAACTATCACGTAAGCAGCAGTAACTCAGAACTCGAACTCACCATCAACGCACCGATGGCAGGCGAGGTAAGCTACTACAGCAAAGTATCTTCTGAAAACGGTTACGACTTCTTCCGTTTCTATCTGGATGGAGTTCAGATGGAAGAGCGTTCTGGCAACGGCAGCTGGGTGTTCTCCTCATGGCCGATTGAAGCGGGTGAGCACACCCTCAAATTTGAATATGAGAAAGACTATTCGCAAAACAGCAACAGCGACTACGCTTGGGTGGACAACATCACTTTCCCGATGGGCGGCGAAATCGCTCCCGAACCGGAAGACCTTAACGACATCAGCCACAACGTGATCATCACTTCTGGCAACGGCGATGCTGATTTGAACCCTGGCGAGAGCATCGACCTTACCATCACCACTGAAAACCTCAGCGCCAACCCGTTCATCAACCTCACCTCTGTGCTGACCACCAGCTCACCGTACGCTACCATCACCAATGCCAATGAGACCATCTCTTATATCGGACCCAACTCCACCGCTACCACCACCTACCACATCAACATCGATGCCAACACACCCGACAGCACCCTGATCACTTTCAACCACACCGTTTCCGATGGCACGGTCACCAGCCCCGTTTATCTGGTTTCCGTCATGGCCGTCGAGGTGCCCATCGCAACGCTGGAGAAAATCAGCGACAGCTACATTATCAGTGTCGGCAACAGCGACAACACCATCGACCCGGGAGAAACCGTGGTACTCACCATCGTGGATGCCAACACCGGTCGTGCTGACGCTACCAATGTAATTTCACAGCTTTCCACCTACTACACACCCGCAGCAGTGGTCAACGGCACCATCAACGTAGGCACCATCCAGGCAAGTGACCAATACGCCTCCGACTTCACCATCAATATCGGTGCCAACGTGCCGGTGGGTACTATCATTCCTTACGTACACCACATCTTCAGCACCACCGATCCGAACGCCGACCGCACCGACACCATCTATCTGACTGTCGGCAGCACCGAAGCCATGGAAGATTGGGAAACCGGCGACTTCACCCAGTTTGAATGGGAGAACAACAGCCAGTACCCGTGGACCATCGTGAACGATCCCAACGAAGCCATCGGCGGAAGCTACTACGCCAAGTCGGGCAACGCCGGACGTAGAAATACACAGTCCGAGCTCGAACTCACCATCGACTGTACCGATGGTGAAATCAGCTTCTTCTCGAAAGTTGCGGCAAGAGCCAACTACGGTTACTTCCGTTTCTACATTGACGGTGTACAGCAGTACGAAGTCAGCAACGGTGTGCAAAGCTCCGGCGGCTGGGGTGGAACCTACACCGACACCTGCACCTGGCAGTATCACGCCTTCCCCATCACGGCAGGTACCCACACCATCAAGTTCGCTTACGTCAGAAGCAACAACGGACAGAACGTAGCCTACGGTTCCGACTGTGCCAAGTTGGACAACATCATCTGGCCGACCAACGATGGTGGCGGCATAGCTCCCATGCCGGAAGGCATCCTCATCACCGCTGCCGGCTTGAACGCCAACAGCACCGGCAATGAGTTGGAGACCGCCAACTTCGACGTCACCATTGAGAACAACAGCACTGAGGCCATCAACGATGTGACCCTCACCCTCACCACCATCTCCTCTGCCCTCACCCTCACCGATGCCACCGAGACCGTCGCCACCATCGCGGGCGGACAGGTACTCGACCTCACCAGCATCTTCGCAGGCCAGATTGGAGAAGTGGCCGACGGCACGCTCATCAACTGCACTGTCATCGCCGACTACTTCATCAACGAAGTGGCCGAGCAGCAGACCTATACCTTCAGCTTCATCGCTCATTCAGGTTGGGTAGATGATTTGAGCCACAGCGTTGCCATCACCGTTGGTAACGGCGACACTGAAATCAACCCGACCGAAACCATCGAGGTGACCATCACCACTGAGAACCCTGGCATGGTTGATTTGTCCAACATCACCTCCACCCTCACCAGCAACTCACCGTATGTCACCATCACCAACGCTGACCAGACCTTGAGCAGCATCGCTGCCAATGGCACCGCTACCACGGTGTTCACCATCGACATTGCCGCCAATACGCCTGACAACACCACCATCAGCTTCCTACACACCGCTGATGCCGGCGTACACGGTTCCGACAGCTACTCCTTCACCATCACTGTGTTGGAGGCCGCCGTGGTGAACCTCAACGATGTGAACCACAACTACACCATCATCACCGGCAATGGTGATGCGGATGTCAACCCCGGCGAGACCATCCAGGTCAGCGTCTATACGCGCAACGACGGACGCGCTGATGCTCACAACGCCGTCTCCACGCTCACCTGCGACTCACAGTATGCCACCATCGCCAATGGCACCCAGACCATCGGCACCATTGCGGGTTACGCGGTCGCCAACACGCAGTTCTCTGTGCTGATTGACGCTGACACCCCGGATGAGACCGTGCTGACCTTCACCCACACCATGACCAGCGACGAAGACACCTGCTCGGTAGAGTTCACCGTCACAGTGATAGAATTCGACGGCTTTATCACCTTTGTGGAGACCAGCCACACGGTGAGCATCATCTCCGGCAATGGCGACAACGACATCAACCCGGGCGAAACCATCAAGGTGACCGTGTATAGCCGCAACGACGGTAACATGGCCGCACAGAATGTCGCCTCCACGCTGATGAGCACCTCCGGCTACGCCTCCATCGCCAGCCCGGTGGTCAACTTCCAGGCCGCAGTTCCCGGTGCCACCCTTACCTCACAGTATGACGTGGTCATCGACGCACAGACTCCCAACCAGACCGTCATCCCGTTCACTCACCTCATCACCGATGGCGACAATACCGCCTCCTACGAATTCGAGATTACGGTCATCACGGGTGTGGGCATCAACGAGAACGGCAGCGTCAACCTGATGACAGTGTATCCCAACCCGACAACGGGTCTCACCCACGTACAGTGCGACAACCCCGATGCACAAGAGCTGCGCGTGTATGACGTGTATGGCCGCCTGATTCAGAGCCAGACCATCAACAGCGAACTCACCGACATCGACCTCACGAACTGTGCCGACGGCATGTACTTCCTCCGCATCTTCCACGGCGAACAAGTTTTGGGAACCGTGAAGATTGTCAAGAGATAATATAATCTGAATATCACCTGATGAAGAAAATCATCATCACCGCCACCCTGCTGCTGGTCTTCGCCGTCGCACCTGCCATGGCGCAGGTCGTCACGATTGACGAATGCCAGCAGTGGGCTGTGGCGCAATCTTCCTCCAATCTGCAAAAAGAGCTGAACGAACAATTGCTCCAAGTGAAACTGAATGACGTTTCTTCGCACTACTACCCTACCCTACAGATTGACGGTGCCATCGGCTATATGTCGCCCATCACCCAACTCCCAGAAGAGTTAGCCGCCGACTATGGCATTGGCGCCCCACGGCACGACATTTACAACGTGTCGTTGAATATGCAGCAGGTAGTGTTCGACGGACTACAGGCAAGTTACGGACGGAAACGCGAAAGGCTTCTCAACAAAAATGAAATCAGCAAGTTGGACTTATCTATCGCCCAGCTCAAAGAACAGATTATCAATATGTATCTCAATCTTTTAATTATTGATAAACAGATTGAGATTTTATCGAATGTGGAGAAGATTTTCCAAGAGCAGTCAGACCAGTTAAGAGCTTTGTTGAAAGCAGGTGTGGTGTATGCCAACTCCATCGCCCAGCTGGACGTGGAGGGACTGAAAATCCAACAACAGAAGGACGAGATGTTGGCCAACCGCGAGTCGCTCATCTCATCCCTCTCTATTCTGACAGGAAAAGACTTGTCGAACGCGGAGTTTGTGCAGCCCGAGCTGCCCAGTGTGAGTTATGACCTCGGCTCCTCACGACTTGAGTTTTCCATCTTTGAAAACACTATCAACTCATTGGAGTATCAGCGAAAACTGCACATTTCAAAGAGCCTACCCAAATTGGCATTCATGGCCATCGGCGGATATGGCCGTCCCAATTACAATCTGCTGAACAACAAGGCAGACTGGTTTTATGTGGTGGGCCTGAAATTCAACATCCCGTTGATTGACTGGGCCAAAACCAAGGGTGTGAGTGATATTATTGTGCTGCAAAAATCCATTCTGGAGAGTCAGCAGGCTGACTTTACGAAAGGCAACCAGATTGCCATTCAGGAGAAAATCAACGAAATCAAGCGTATTGAGCACCTGTTGATTCTGGATGAGCAGATCACCCAGAAGTATCAGGAGATTCGCGAGACTGCCAACACGCAGCTGCTCAACGGCACCATCACTGCCATGGACTACATTAAGTTGCAGAACGACGAGACCCTTTCCATCACCGCCCGCGAGGTACACACCATCCAACTGCTGAAGGCCAAGTTTGAGCTGATGGCATTAAAGGGCCAGCTGTAAGGCGAACATATAGTACGGGTTTTGAAAAAAAAATGATTTGAAAACGTTTAAAAACATAAAACGCTGTCTGATTTTCCTCATGATCGTTTTGCTGTCTCAGCCATGTTTTTCCCAAATTGAGGAAAGACTTGACCGCTGGGACTCCTTGTGCATAACACACCCTCCTTGTAAAGACAACGATATTGACAGCAGTCAACTTGACTTCTATCGTTCATTATATGAGACACTTGACGAAAACGAAAGGAAAATTCCATTGAATCGCCATGATTCGTTGATGTTCTATGCTAAAAGATGGCAGTGGTCGGATTCTGCTTTTCTAAAAAATTTACGCTGTCTTGCGTGCATTCAAGCTCTTTTCTATGATTTTTCTGTTCAAAAGAGCACGGGAGAAATCATCAAGCGTTATGAATCGTTAAAAGACACAGTGCAGGTGACATTTATGCGATCCTATAGCGATTATTATCCCCAAGAAGACATTGAAATACCATTCGACTCGTCAAAGGCTAAAATCTATTGTTTATATTACCCATCGGACTCCAAATTTACAAATGACTTTCAAAAAAGCCTACAAACAGTGGAATGGCAAGGATGGGAACAGGCAAAATTAGTGAAAAATGGCTTTGTGCATCCAGGGCAGAGAGAAGGAAATCATTCTCTTATTATTCTCAAGTACGCAAATATTTATTACCAATTGGGGGAAATCAGACATGGGGGTGACGTTACACTTATCGTTATGAATGCACAGCCACATGCTACACTAAAGGTAGAACCAGCCAAGATATGCATCATATACGATAAATGGATGCCGAGAGTCCTATGCTTCAATGATTCATACGACAAGCTCAAACACTACTCAAAGAGAAGCCACCAGATATTGAGAAGTGCGAAAAAGCAGTCCAAGAAAAACGCAAAGCGGCATTAAAAATTCTCCTACAACAGCCTTCCACAAAACCATGCTGGGAAAATTCGAGAGAATTTCATCACACAAAGATGGAATTGGGCACGAATAAAATCTTCAAAAAAATTGTATCTTTGCAGCATTGCACAATTATTTTATTATTAAATGATAAAATATTAAAACATAGATAATTAAACCATCTCTATCGACTATCGACCATGAAACGACTGATTCTTCTGATGGCAATTTTGGCTGGCTGCCTCACAAGCATCCAAGGACAGTCGTACCCCGTCACCATCAAAGGAATCGCAGATTTTGCCGCTAATGAAGAGATTCGATTAGTGACCTTTGAAGATCTGGCCTCCTATAAAAGTGTAGTGGCCGCCACCGACAAGATTGACGCGAAAGGACATTTTTTACTGACTTACAACATTATACGTCCGACATTAGTACAATTGGTCATCCGCACTTCAAGGGCTGAATTTTACATCGAGCCGGGAAGAACCTACGATTTCACCATCGACATGGACCCGGAACTCTTCAACCTGCTTGACCCGATGTCGTATGGAGGTTTTCTGCAAATTCGCAATAATGACACCACCCTCACTGAAGATATCAATATAAAAATCAATCGGTTTGAAAGATTTTTTGAAAGTGCCATCGATTATTATTCCCCCAATATCATCAGCGACATCACGACTATAGAATATGATAGCATTAGCAATGCCATCAGCCGCCGATTCCCATTGCAGTACAGTCCCAATAATTTTTACAAATCGTACATCTATTATACGATGGCCTCACTCGAGAGAATAGTCCTGCAAAAAAATACCGACTCACTCTATCGCAAGTACTTGGATAATGAATATCTGCTCTACTTCAATCCTGCCTACATGAACTTTTTTAACGAATTTTACGACCATTATCTCACCACTTCACCCCGAATCAATCAGAAAGAGCTATTGAACTGCATCAATCAGGAGGGCACCTACCGACCGCTGTTCAATTTAGTCGGAAAAGACCCTTATTTGGTGAATGAACGAATCCGCGAGCTGGTCATCATTGAGAATTTGGCGGAAATTTACGAGAATAAAAAATTCAACAAGAAAAACATAGAGCACATTCTTGAGGAAATTGCGACCACCACGCATTTCCCTGAACATCAGATTATTGTAAAAAATATGCTCACCTCAGTACACCCGTACCAGAAGAATGACGCCATCACTTTTGAAGGGATGAAGACCGCCAGTGGGGCTTCCTTTAATATCGATGATTATAAAGGGAAATGGCTTTACGTGCAGATTTTCAATACCACTTGCGAAGATTGTATTCGTGAAATGATGATTATCAAAGAGTTACAACAAAAATACAAAGACAGCATTACGTTTGTAAGTCTTTCTATCGATTTCAATTTCGGACATTTCATCCAGTTCAAGGAACATTTTCCGCAGTTCGACTGGACTTTTGTACATTTTGATCATAACTACCAGTGGATTGACAACTTACAGATTACAACATTGCCCGACAATTTGCTGTTTTCGCCGGATGGGACGCTGGTGAAAAGAGAAGCGCCCGACATCACCACACAGTTGCCACTCTACTTGGCTCGTCTGTTCCATCAGACGGAGGAGGACGAGAATATACCGCTCAATCAGAACAAAAAACCGTAAATTTCATTCCATGAATCATACCGCAAGCATCGGCAATATCCGCATTGGCGAAGGCGAACCCATTGTGGTTCAATCGATGACCAATACCAACACCAACGACATAGAGGCCACCGTAGCGCAAGTGATACGGATGGCGGAGGCGGGCTGCCAGATGGCCCGCATCACCGTACCCTCGATGAGAGAGGTGACATCGTTGCAAGCCATCAAGGAGAACTTGCGGGCTCGAGGCTACCATCTGCCTTTGGTGGCCGATGTGCACTTCAAGCCGCAGGTGGCCGAAGCGTGTGCCGCCATTGTGGAGAAGGTGCGGGTGAACCCCGGCAACTTCGTGGACAAACGCAATTTCAACCAGTTGGACCTCACTGACGAGGAGTATGCCGCATCGGTGCAGGCGATGGCGGAACGGGCAAAACCGCTGTTTGAGATCTGCCGGCAGCACGGCACCGCCCTGCGCATCGGCGTCAACCACGGCTCGCTGTGCGACCGCATCGTAAGCCGCTACGGCAACACGCCACTCGCTATGGCCATGTCGGCGATGGAGTGGATTGATATCTGCCAACAGTTTGACTATCATAATATTGTACTTTCCATGAAGTCGAGCAACGTCATCACCATGATGGAGGCGACACGCCTGCTGCACGACAAGATGACACAAAACGGCACGGTCTATCCTTTGCATCTCGGAGTTACCGAGGCGGGCGCGGGCGACGAAGGGCGCGTAAAGTCGGCGGCCGGCATCGGTGCGCTGCTATTAGACGGTATCGGCGACACCATCCGCGTATCGCTGACGGAGGAACCGGAGGCCGAGATTCGTCCCGCCACCACACTCACCCATCTGCAAGAAGAAAGTCACAAAGTACATCTTTCCCACAAAGATAATCTACTGAAAATCAACTATTATCAGAATAACAGAGAGAAATGGATGATGGTATGTGCCGCCCACACAGGCCACGAACTGCTACACCATCCTTTCAAAGAGTTGGAGATTGAAAACGACCGTTTCTCACAAGAAGAGTGCCAAAATCTTTCGGAGCTGATTTTGCAGGCCTGCCGCATCAAGATGACACGGACGGAAATCATCTCCTGTCCGTCGTGCGGCCGTACCGAGTACGACATACAGGGCACGTTGGCAAAGGTGAAGGAGCGGTTCAGTCACTATCCGGGACTGAAAATCGGGGTGATGGGCTGTGTGGTGAACGGGCCGGGCGAGATGGCGGATGCCGACTACGGTATTGTGGGGGCTACCCACGGCAAGGTGGCGGTATATCGCGGGAAGGAGCGACTCACCGCACCATTAGAGGTGGACGAAGCATTGTCGTACTTGGAGAGAATGATTGTACGTTGAAATCGTTTCAATTGGTTAGATTCACTCCTCATCTTCCGGCAACTCATAATCCTTGTCCAGCTCATCAATGCTAATCAGATTCTTAGTCACCTCCAACGAAAGCGTATGCTCACCTTTTGCTTTCACTTTTAAAATGTAAATGGCAGTTGCCGAAGCGACAGCACTGTCATCCAATTCTTTCTTGCGGCTCCAAGAGCGCAGTGTCACATTGTTCTCTTTATTATATAGTCGGATGCTCGCTTGAACACTAACCGAACATTGCACGTAAATACGAGTACCTTTAGGCACTTTGAAAGCGTATTCTATCTCATCCTCGAAATCCTGATCCATATCATATACTAGCGTGCGGCGCACCGAAGAGAGATTCTCCTTTATCACCCCTCGGATGACCTGTCGGAGGGAATCCACACGAGCCTTGTGGTGCGCACAGAACTTACGGGCATCATCCGTCAAATCACCCGCATCATAAGTAAATACCAAACCCTCATACTGATCCACCAACAGCTGTAAATCATCATCGGAAGCCGTACTATTGAAACTCTTCAAAGTGGATGGAGCCTCCTCCAACAACGAGGCAGTGGCGGCATAACTCTCCTTCACCTCATAGGGAAGGCCCAAACTATCCACAGAAGAATCGTCAGATTGCTTGGACGAGCACCCGAACATAATCATCACACCAACAAGACAAAACCAAAAACGACAGACCGACATAGACAATTGATTTATAGGTTGTTTTTAAATTTCAAAAGACGTTTTTTTCGCCTTTTCACCGTAACTCGTACCACACAATAGTCAATCAGCGGAGCGAACACATTCATCATCAGGATGGCGAGCATCATGCCTTCCGGATACCCATGGTTGGCCACGCGGATCACAATGGCCAGGATGCCCACCAGCAGTCCGAAGATATACTTGCCAGCGGAAGTGTGAGCTGCCGTGACGGGGTCGGTAGCCATGAAGACAGCACCGAAGAGGAAGCCGCCCATGATGATATGTTGCCAGCCGCAGAACGGAGTAACGCCGCAATGGAACAGGATTTCAGCCATCGCCCAGCCCCCGAAGATGGCGGTCAGCATGATTTTCCAGCTGGCCACTTGCGTCAGCAGGAGGACAAGGGCACCGATGAGAATGGCGATTTTAGAGGTCTCGCCGATACATCCGGGAATGGTGCCGACAAACATCTCCATGAACGAAGGCATCTGGCCGGTGGCACCACTGGCAGCCAGAGCCAGAGGCGTGGCACCACTGACGGCATCGGGCGCGCCAGAAATCCACACCGCATCACCGGAAATCACTGACGGATAAGCGAAAAAGACGAATGCTCGCGCCACCAAAGCTGGATTTAGGAAGTTGTAACCTGTGCCGCCGAAAACCTCTTTGGCAAACAAGACCGAGAAGGCGGTGGCAACGGCCACCATCCATAACGGCACATCCGGCGGCATTATCATCGGGATCAAAAAGCCGGTCACAAAGAAACCTTCCGCCACCTGATGGCCACGCCGCTGAGCGAAAATCACCTCAATGGTGAGGCCTGAAACGTAGGTTACTACCACCATTGGAAGCCACTTCAACAAACCATATCCCACACATTTCCAAAAACTTGCACTTTCACCTAATGCGAGGTAGTGCTGACTTCCCACATTCCAAATTCCAAAACAAAGGGCCGGCAGCAGGGCAATCATCACTGTTATCATCACGCGCTTCATATCCACCGCATCGCGCACATGGCTCCCGCCTTTCGTCACCGTTTTGGGAGTCAGGAAGAAGCTGTCGATGGCATCATACAACGAAGAGAGGAAGTGCAACGGCTTGCCTTTCTCGAAATAGGTGCTGAATTTGTCGCTGAGTTGGGAGAGTTTCATGGCATCAACGATTTTCATTCATAATCTCACGCAAGCCCTCCCGAATGATTTCCTGACAAGGCATCTTGGAAGGACACACCACTTCACAAAGTGCAAAATCCTCATCTTCAACCTCATAAATACCCAAATCTTCCATCAGCTCAATGTTGTGAGTTTTGCATGCCTTCAACAATTCCAAAGGAAGGATAGACTGATACGGGAACACTTTGTCATACACACCGGTCATGACGAAGTTGCGCTGGTCGCCGTGCTGAGAGGTGTTGAAATGGAACGTATGGTGCTTGACCAGCCAGGCAAGGAAGGTATGCGAGAAGCTCCATTTATGAAGATTCGGGCGCAGCCATCCCAACAGCTCACGCTCACCACCCTCCGGCAGCAACGTCAGCTGGGCATCATAGAAGCGGGGCGTGACATAGTCGCCCACATCAGCACCCGTAAGCACATTACCGCTGATGATGCGCGCATTTTTCTCCGACAGATTCTGGTCGAAAGAACGTCTTACATCCATTCCGTAAGTAGTTGAGTAATAGTGAGGATGACGGATAGCCGGACCCGTAAGGGCAAAGATGCGGTTGAAGGAAAGTTCGCCCTTCGACAGGAGCCGTCCTATCTGCGCCACGTTCCACGGCTGGATATACCAAACAATGTCGCCCTTGTCGAGCGCAGAAATCCTGTGGATTTGCGGGCCGAGGTTCCCGGCGGGGTGCGGCCCGTTGAAATATTGCAACTGCACATCATGCAACGATTCCAAGAAGAGGTTATCCTCTTTATGGCTCATACAGAGATGGATAGGCACTTTGTCGCCCACCAGAAGCCGGAGGGCACGCAGGCCAGACAGAAAATCATCGCGATGCTCGTTGACCAGCACCTTATAAGAAGGGGCGAGCGGGGCAGAGTCGAAACAGGGAATAAAAAGGGCCTTAGGATAGTCGTCGGGGCGGGCGATGATGGAGAATGGCCGTTGCCGCATGGCGGGCCATAAGCCGTACTGTAACAAGAGGTTACGCAATGCATCGGGAGCAGTAGGAGGATTGAGATCCACCTTACGGACAGTCGGCTGGTTGCAATCCACCGACAGGATGATACACTCCACCACGCGCTTTTCACCCCGAATGATTTCACATACCGTTCCTTCAACGGGCGAAACCACCACAATGCGCTCATCGGATTTGTCGGCAAATAGCGGAGTGCCCACCTGCACCGAGTCGCCGGACTGCACCAGCAACTTCGGGGTAAGCCAGCGGAAATCGGAGGGGCGGATATAGCAATACTCAGACGGCGGCAAAGATTCCACCATCGGGAGCGGCGCACCTGCCAAACGCAAATCCAGACCTTTCCGAATCCAATACTCCATGAATTATTTTGTGCTTTAACAAGTTAGGGGGCAAAAATACAAAAAAATCTCTATATTTTCACACAAACAGACAGATAACCGTCAATTTCACCAATATAATCTGTAATTATTTTATAATCAATATAATAAGAAAGAATATTCCGTAAATCCTCCCGAATACCCACACCTGTACATTTCAACAAGGCCTCTTTGCGGGTCCACAGGCGTATAAACTCCAGTTCAGCATCAGCAGAAGAACGGATCAGCGACAACTCTTCCTCACAACAAACCCGTTCCATCAGCGCCTGGCTCACAGCACGGCGACATTCCACATCTATCCCCACCTCAGAATCGTGCAAGGCCACTGCCACTGCCTTTTTACAATGGCTTATATTAAAATGAAGTCCGGAATAATTGCTCAACCGCGGCTTCCCATTTTCATCATAATGAAATACTGGCAATTGCTTCAAACATCCCTCCTCGCGCATCATTTTCACTAGAAGCTCATACGCAGCCACCTTCTCTCCCCTACCCTGAATATGATTGATTTTCAAAATGTTATCCACCCGTTCCTGTGGAAACCACGACAGACATTCAGCCATTTTGGCCTCATCATATTGCTCCAGTCCGGCTCGATAACGGTAAATCATCGCACAAGGTTTTCGCAAATCAGTTCAAACTCGGCCACACCCAACTGTTCGGGACGTTTCGACAGCAGCTCATTCTCCTTAAACTCAGGAGTGAACTCAAAGGATTTCAGCGAGTTGCGCAACGTCTTACGCCGCTGGTTGAAGGCCGTTTTCACCACATTTTTGAAAAGCGCCTCATCGCAATGCAGTCGTTTTTCGGGGTTGCGGGTGATGCGGATGACGGCCGACTTCACTTTTGGCGGCGGGTTGAAGGAGTGTTCATGGACGGTGAAAAGGTATTCGATGTCGAAGAAAGCCTGCAACAGCACGCTGAGGATGCCGTACATCTTTTTTCCTGGCGCGGAAGCCACCCGCTCGGCCACCTCCTTCTGAAACATCCCCACAGTTTCCAACACCAAATCCTTATTCTCCAATATTTTAAATAAAATTTGGGAAGATATATTGTAGGGGAAATTGCCGATGATGCTGATGGGCTGGGAATAGAGTTCTTCGAGATGAAGTTTCAGAAAATCGGTGGCCAGAATACGGTCATGCAGTTCGGGGAAATGCTGCTGAAGGTAGGCCACCGACTCGCGGTCAATCTCTACCACCCTGAAATCAATGCCAGAGCGTTGCAACAAGAAACGGGTCAAAACGCCCATGCCGGGACCGATTTCCAGCACGTTGGGATACGGAGCCTGGAGGCTATCGACAATCTGTTGGGCAATTCCGTCATCGATAAGGAAATGCTGTCCGAGCGCTTTTTTGGGGGTGACTTGCTGCATAGGTTGGGGTATTTAAAAGAAATGCCCGCCTCACGGCAGGCATTTCATATTCATACTTACAAAGATTACTCTTCGGTCTTACCGAGTTTCTCTTTGAGAGCCTGGAGAGCGGCGAGGTCACCAAGGGTAGTTTTCTCAACGCTTTCGTTGAGTTTCTTGATTTCCTTAGCCTGCTTCTTGTCCTCAGCTTCCATGACCTTGGTCTCTTCCTCTTGGTTGAGCTGCCAAGTTCTGGTGTGGGAAAGGTTGATTTTCTTGGCCTCTTTCGAGAATTCAACCACCTTGAAGGGCAGTACTTCGTCAACCTTAGCGTAGGTCTTGTCCTGCTTCAGGAGGTTGCGGTTGAAAGCGAAACCTTCGATGTCGTACGGGAGGGCGATGACAGCACCCTTGTCGGTCATGCTGACCACCTTACCTTCGTGTTCGGAACCGACGGTGAATACGGTTTCATAAACATCCCAAGGATTCTCCTCGAGCTGTTTGTGACCGAGGCTGAGACGTCTGTTCTCAACATCGACTTCGAGCACCACCACGTCGATTTTCTCACCGGTCTTGGTGAATTCGGCGGGGTGTTTGATCTTCTTCGACCAGGAGAGGTCGGAGATGTGGATGAGGCCATCAACGCCCTCTTCGAGTTCGACGAAGATGCCGAAGTTGGTGAAGTTGCGGACGATAGCGGTGTGCTTCGAACCGACGGGATATTTCTCGGTGATGTTAGCCCACGGATCGGGGATAAGCTGTTTGATACCGAGAGACATCTTTCTCTCTTCTTTGTCGAGGGTGAGCAGCACGGCGTCGATTTCGTCACCGACTTTGAGGAAGTCGTGAGCGGTGCGCAGGTGCTGTGACCATGACATTTCGGAAACGTGGATAAGACCTTCCACGCCGGGCATGATTTCGAGGAAGGCGCCATAGTCGTTGACCACGACCACCTTGCCATGAACTTTGTCGCCGACTTTGAGATTCGGGTCGAGAGCGTCCCACGGATGAGGAGTGAGCTGCTTGAGACCGAGGGCGATACGTTTCTTGTTCTCGTCGAAGTCGAGGATAACCACGTTGATCTTCTGGTCAAGCTGCACGATCTCTTCGGGGTGGATGATGCGGCCCCAAGAGAGGTCGGTGATGTGGATAAGACCGTCCACGCCGCCGAGGTCGATGAACACACCGTAGGTGGTGATGTTCTTGACGGTACCTTCGAGCACCTGTCCCTTTTCGAGGCGGGAGATGATCTCTGCCTTCTGGGCTTCGAGTTCGGACTCGATGAGTGCCTTGTGGGAAACCACGACATTCTTGAACTCTTGGTTGATTTTCACCACCTTGAAGTCCATGGTCTTGTCAACAAACACGTCATAGTCGCGGATGGGCTTAACGTCGATTTGTGAGCCGGGGAGGAAGGCCTCGATACCGAAGACGTCCACGATGAGACCGCCTTTGGTTCTGCACTTGACATAACCGGTGATGATTTCCTCTTTCTCGTAAGCTTCGTTGACACGCAGCCAAGATTTGAGGAGGCGTGCTTTCTTGTGGGAAAGGATGAGCTGACCGGTAGCGTCTTCCTGGCTTTCCACGTAAACTTCGATTTCGTCACCGATTTTCAGATCGGGGTTGTAACGAAGTTCGGAAGCGGAGATGACGCCGTCGGATTTGAAGCCGATGTTGACCACCACTTCGCGCTGGTTGATGGAGACGACGGTACCCATGATCACAGCCTGCTCGTCGATGGACTTGAAGGACTTGGTGTAAAGGTCTTCCAAGTTCTTGCGCTCGGCGGCGTTGTACTTCTGACCTTTCTTCTCGAGGGCGTTCCAGTCGAAGTTGGCCATGATTTCGCCGTAAGCGTTCTCGATCTCACGGGGTTTTCTGGGGGCTTTCGGAGTTTCCGGAAGTTCAGCGGCTTCTGCGGCGGGAGCCTCAGCTGCGGGCACTTCTTCTACTACGGGAGTCTCTTCTGCTACGGGAGCTTCTTCCACTGCGGGAGTTGCTTCAACGGCCGGTGCTGCCTCTACGGGCTGGTTCTCGGCTACGGTTTCTTCCGGATTGTTAATGATTTCTTCTGCCATTTACTAAAAATTTTTTATCCTTTAAAGGATAGGTTAAAAAGGTGATACATTGAGGTTTACTACTAAAAAACTCCATTCCCGGAGCCTCTCAGAAATGGAGTGCAAAAATACAACTTTATTTTGACATAAACAACTATTATTCAATAATTTTTAAAAATCCACGACAATCCTTATTTTTTTGTACTTTTGCACTGCGAAAATGGATGGGGAGTCCATCCACCAACACACATTATCAGTTATGAGAAAAGACCAAATCATCGAGTTTTTCAAAGGCAAAAAAATCGTCATCGTGGGATTCGGACGCGAAGGCGTGTCGTCATACAAGCTCATCCGCCAACACTATCCCAACCTGCCCATCACGGTGGCAGACAAAAATCCGCTGCTTCATGCCGATGATTTTCTGAAAGACAAACACCTGAAAATTGTGACGGGCGAAGAGTACGACCGGAACCTCAACCAATACGATGTCATTCTCAAATCGCCCGGTGTCAACTTCAACAACCTCAACTACTTCATTCCCAGAGAGAAATTTGTGTCGCAAACGGAGCTTTTTCTGATGGCCTACGGCGAGAATGTTATCGGAGTCACCGGTACGAAGGGAAAAAGCACCACCTCCTCGCTGATCTACCATATCCTCTCCAACTCGGTCGGCAACACCCTGCTGGCCGGCAATATCGGCACACCTTTTTTCGACATCCTTGAGGAGATCAACGACGACACCACCATCGTGGCCGAACTGTCGGCACACCAGCTGGAATACACCGACTATTCACCGCATATCGCCATCCTCCTAAACCTCTACCAAGAGCACCTCGACCATTTCAACACCTTCAACAACTACCAGTTAGCCAAACTCAACATCACCGAGCACCAGCAGGAGAGCGACATCCTCATCTACAACTACGACGACCGCTACATTCCCGGTCTGCTCGAGAGCCACCAACTGCAACGGCGGTTCATCCCGTTCAGCAGTCAGACTACGCTAAAAAATGGCGCATTCTGCACCAAGACCGACATCGTGCTGATGAAAAACAATGAACAAATCTGTACGATTCCGATTGAAGGGAGACCCAACATCCCTGGACGGCACAACAACAACAATATCATGGCGGCCGTGCTGGCCTGCAAAGCCAAAGGCATCGCCGATGCCGACATCATTCGTAACATCGCCACTTTCAAAGGATTAGAGCACCGCATGGAGCTGGTGGGCACCTTCAAGGAGATCACCTTCTACAACGACAGCATCTCCACCATCCCCGAAGCCACCATCGCCGCCCTCAACACCATCAAACGTGTTGACACCCTGATTCTTGGCGGCTTCGACCGCGGCATCGACTACTCCATCCTCATCGAACACCTTCACGAGCACCCCGTGCGCAACATCGCCTTTGTCGGAGAGGTGGGACAACGACTGCTGAAAGAGTGGACCGAAAAGGGCTACACTCTGCCAGAAAATTTCATAGTGGAGAGTGATTATGCTAAAATCGTCACTTTCGCATACGCCCATACCGCGCTGGGGTGCAGTTGTTTGCTCTCTCCAGCCGCCGCTTCTTACGATCAGTTTAAAGACTTCACCGTGCGGGGCGGCACCTTCAAAAACGAAGTCAAAAAACAGGCTGAACTTTAACTCCTTTTATCTTCTCCTTCAAAAACCACAATCATGAAAAAACTCTTTCTCCTTGATGCTATGGCTTTGATTTACAGAGCCTATTATGCGATGATCAAAAGTCCGCGCTTTACCACGACCGGTTTGAACACCTCCGCCATGTTGGGATTCACCAACACGCTGTATGAGGTGATACGAAACGAGAAGCCCACGCACATCGCCGTTGCCTTCGACACCGGCGCCCCCACCCTGCGCCACGCCGACTTCGAAGAGTACAAGGCCAACCGCGAGGCCACTCCCGACGACATTGTGACCGCCATCCCCTACATCCAACGCATCATCACCGCCTTCGGCATCCCGATTCTCTCGAAAGACGGATACGAAGCCGACGACATCGTGGGAACGGTGGCCAAACAGGCTGAAATAGACGGATTTGAGGTCTATATGATGACCTCCGACAAGGACTACGGACAGCTCGTTTCAGAACATATCTTCATGTACAAACCCGCCAAGTTCGGACAACCCGCCGAAGTGGTGGGCGTGGAGGGCATTTGCGAGAAATATGGCATCCAGCAGCCCGAACAGCTCATCGACATCCTCGGACTGTGGGGCGACTCGGCCGACAACATCCCCGGCGTGCCCGGCATCGGCGAGGTGAAAGCCAAAAAACTGATTGCCCAATTCGGCAGCATCGAGAACATCTATCACCGCATTAACGAGGTAGATAATGCCAAACTTCGGCAGACCCTCATCGACAATGAGGAGAAAGCACTTCAGTCGAAAGCACTGGCTACCATCATTTTAGATGTTCCTATCGAATATCATTGGGACGACATGAAATTCGGCAACATCCACGTCAACGATTTGCAGGCCGTCTTCAATGAACTTCAGTTCAAAACCCTCTCCACCCGCATCTTCAACGACCTGAATTTGCGCAACACGCCCCCCGCTCCGCAGCAGCCCGACATGTTTTCGGCTTTGGAGAACGAAGCCCCTATCCCATCGGCACCCGCCGCGATGGAACTTCCCCTCTTCAACGATTTCTCCCAAAATCAGCACAACTTCCAACCCATCAACTCTTTCACCCTTGCTGACAAACCAAACATCTACTTTGAATGGCTGCTGAACAACGGGAAAATTGCCGGCTTTTTCTTTGCAGACCACGAGAAGGTCTTCTACCATCTTCTCGAACGCGAACATCAGTATTATCAGGAGATTCTTCATCAGATTTTCAGCAGCGACCGGCTCATCGTCACCTACAACTGCAAACAGAGCTACAAGTTTCTTGAACTGCTCCGAATCCCCAACCAGGCCCGCTTCTTCGACCTGCAGATTGCCCATTACCTCATTCAACCTGAAAACTCCCATCAGCTTTCCAACCTCTCAGAGAACTATCTAAACTACAGCATGTTGCCAGAAATCAAGAAAGAGCAACCCACCGCACAGGAACTCATTGACCGCACCGGCGAATGCGTGGAGATTTATCGTCAGCTTTATCCCATTTTTAATAAAGAATTGGATGATAATGGCTTACGAAATCTTTTTGATGAAATAGAGATGCCTTTGGCACCCGTTTTAGCCAAGATGGAAAACAACGGCATTCACCTCAATAAGGAGATTCTAGCCGAGAGTTCGAGGGTGATTGGCGAAGAAATCAAAGAGTTAGAGGAGCAAATTTACAATTATGCGGGTGAAAAATTCAACATCGGCTCGCCGAAACAGTTGGGAGAAATTCTTTTTGAGAAACTGCATATCATTGAGAATGCGAAACTTACCAAAACCAAGCAGTACCAGACGGGTGAGGAAATCCTGTTGAAGCTGTCGGCACGGCATCCCATCGTGCCACTGATTTTGGAGTGGCGCGGTCTTACGAAGCTGAAATCCACCTACGTGGACGCATTGCCGCAGCTGGTGAATCCTGCCACGGGGCGCATCCACACCACTTTCAACCAAACGGTGACCGCCACAGGACGACTCAGTTCCACCAACCCGAATTTGCAAAACATCCCTATCCGCACAGCAAGGGGGAAAGAGTTACGCAAGGCCTTCACGCCCACCACACCCGGCACGGTCATCATGGCGGCCGACTACTCGCAGGTGGAGCTGCGTATCATGGCGGCGGTGAGCGGCGACACGGCCATGATCGACGCTTTCAAACACGGTCTCGACATCCATGCCATGACGGCAGCGCGGGTTTACGGGGTTGACCTTGACCATGTGACGCCCGACATGCGCCGCAGTGCCAAGACCGTCAACTTCGGCATCATCTACGGCATTTCGGCCTTCGGTTTGGCCGACCGGCTGCATATTGCCCAAAAGGAGGCCCGCGACCTGATAGAGGGCTACTATCAGCAGTTCCCCAAAATCATCACGTACCTCAACGATACGATAGAGTTCGCCCGCGCTCACGGCTATGTGGAGACGCTGCTGCACCGCCGCCGCTACATCCGCGACATCAACGCCGCCAACGGCATGCTGCGCAAAGCCGCCGAGCGCAACGCCATCAATGCACCCATCCAAGGCACCGCCGCCGACCTCATCAAAATCGCTATGATTCAAGTAGATCGTGAGATGACGAAACGGCAACTGAAAAGCAAGATGCTGCTCCAGATTCACGACGAACTGGTGTTCGAGGTGCCGCAAGAGGAGATTGAAGTGATGAAAGAGCTGGTAACCAGCATCATGAACAACGCCATCACCATGGAGGTGCCGCTCGCCACCGATGTCAACTACGGCTCTTCCTGGTTCGACGCGCACTGACGAATTTCATCGAACGTGTACCCTTTCGACAGGAGGAATCTCGTCATGTAATCCCTTCCCTTTGACGGGTTTTCCTGCTGCCAACGAGCGGCCAAATACTGCAAGTTTTGGACATATAAATCCTCATCCATCATTTTCAGTTTCTCCGAGATGATGGCATCGTCAATGCCTCGTTTCAAAAGCTCGATACGGATTTTCACCCGTCCCCAACGGTTGTTATTCATTTTTCCGCGAACAAAACATTCGGCGAAACGCTCATCGTTCACAAAATTCTGCTCCTTCAGCTCCTCCAAAATCTGTTCGGCTTCCTGTCGGGGAACCTTCAACTCTGCCAATTTTCGCAATACTTCACGGCAACTGCGTTCTTGGAAAGTGCAGTATTTCAAAATTTTATCGGTAACATCCATAGTATGACTACCTTTTTATAGTCACCTTAACGTTGAAGAACAACTTTCGACACAGTGCAGTGGTTGCCGGTCCATACTTTCACGAGATAGAGGCCTGACTCATAGTGCAGGGCGATGTCAGCGCGGGTGTTGCCGGTACCTTGAATGGTGGCGAGGGTTTGTCCCATGAGGTTACAAACCTCAATTCTGTCGAACGGAACCTCCGACTCAACGGTCACTTTCTCGCGGGTGGGGTTCGGATAGAGGCGAACGGTACCACTTTCATACTGGGCGATGCCGACCACGCAGGAGGGGGTTGAAAGGTTGCTTTCGCCCACGATACATACTGCGCTGACGGTGAAGCAGTTCTCACCCTCCACGGTGGGAACCACGCGGGAGGTACCCGTCACATACTCGGCAACCACCTCGCCATTGCGATAGATGGAGTAACTCTGGGCGGAGGGGACGCTGTTCCATGACACCCGTGCAGAGCCGCCAGGCACATTCACTGCGGACACGTTGGACGGCACACCACTGCAGTCCACGCCGCAGTTGGGCGAGTTATGGAAGAATGCGCCTGCAACAGGCGTGCCGGAAGAGGCATAAATCTGCATTCCCTGACTGGTTTCAATCTGGAAGGAGATTTCAGCATCGTAGCTCGACTGGACGGGCGAACCCACAAAGTAGTAGTCGATATTGCCGGCCTCGCAGGTGTAAACCATGGCCGTATCAAGTGAGCCATCCTGCAAGGTGATTTCTGCCAAAATCGTATTCCCCCGTTTCATCTGAATCTTCGCACCGTTCCAGCCGTCACCGTACTGGTCGTGCATGATGATGCGGATGTAGCAGTTACATGGGTCGGTTGTGAAACTTCCGCTCTGCCAAATGCTGACATCGTTGTTACCACAATCAGATTGCAAATAATAATAATAAGTAGTACCTCCATTGAGGTAATTGATGTGGAAAGTCTCATTGGTGAAAACCGTATCGACCACATTGGCGTAGGTGTTGGGGTCGGCGAGCGGGAAATCCGACATTTTCAGGTGCCATGAAACGGATGAAGCGTTGACGTTGTCCCAAGCGATAGTGGCCTCATTACCCGTCACACCACTGACAGACAGGTGTTGGGCCGGCCAGCAGTCAGGATGCCGCAGGATAGTCAGCTCATCTACAAGACAGTAGTTGAAATCGGAGACCCCATTGTGGCGGATGGCGATATAGCGATTGTTGCCCGTGAGGGTCGTATTGTTGAAATTCACGGCGTGGAATGTCCACACGCCGGCAGGATCGGCGTTGAAGGTCTCCACATGCTCAAAAGTGGCATAGTCGCCCGGGTTCGACATCACGCCGACCTCCAGACTTCCCGACAGGCTGGCATCTTCCACATAGAGATAGAAGGAGAGCGACAGGTCGTGGAGCTCATCACCGATGGCGGGCGATATGGCGTAGGTTTGCATATTGGAACCTGTGCAGAAGAGGAGGCTCTTATCGCCATTGACAGAGGAAATATCAGAGGCTGACGGTGTTACAGAAGACTGGTAGTATGAAGTAGCGGGGCGGCTCCAGCAGGGCGGGAAGGCATTGCTGCCTGTTCCGTAGTCATCAAAATTCTCATAATAGGGCAGATTATTGATGATGCCGCAGCCAGTAGTAAAGGTCTCGCCATGACTCCAGTCGCTGAAGGTATTGCTGGAGCAGACCGACCGCACATAGAGGTAATAGGTTGTCAACGGATTGAGGCCCTGAAGGTTATAAGTAGTTGAAGAGCAAGATATAGGCGTAGCTGTAGAAGGATTATTGAGCGGAACTTCCGACACCACCAGCTGCCAGTCAGTAGCCGTGCCGACCGCCGTCCAGCTGATGGTGGCGCTATTACCAGCGACATCGGTAACGGCGAGATTGGCAGGTGCGAAGCAGCCGGAGGCGGCGTGCAGGTTCACCTCATCCAGGTAGCAGTTGCGACCACCGCCGGAGGTGAAGAGGAAGCCGACATAAACAGATGAGTGGTTGCCGGCGGCGGGGATAATCACGTCATAGTTGGTCCAGCCAGAGAGCAGTGCATGGTAGCGCGGGATAAGGCCTTGCGGGGCATTATTCCAGGTGGTACCATCGAACGAATACTGCACCTGTACACCTTCGGTAATAGCTTCAGGATTTTCACTGCCGTGGTACCATTTGAAGTTGACATCCAACACATTAGTGCCTGTAGTGGACATTTCAGGGGTGACCAGTCGTCCCTGACGTCCGGCCTGATAGCTGCCGCTGGCCCATTGTGCCATGGCTTCGCCAGCGGCGGGCGACACAAAAGGATTCTGGCCACCGCTTACGAAAGTCACCGTGGAGTTGCCCGACACTTGCTGGAAAGACCAGCAGGCGGGCATCTCACCATAGGTGAAGCTTTCCTGAAGGGGCAGTGAGGCAATACCACAGGTGGTGGTAAAGATGGTGGAGCTCCATGCGCTGTAATCGCTGCCGCACACCGACTGCACATAAAAATAATAAGTGGTATTGGGGGTCAGCGTATTATAGCTGATGGATGGGGTGCTAACCGTGGTAGGCGTAGTGCCGGAAAAATTGCTGATAGGAGTGGTGGAGCAGAGCGTACGCCATTGGGTGGCATTACCGGCTTCGGTCCATGTCAAGGTTGCCGACTGCGAACCCACATTGCTGGCCTGCACATTCACGGGATTGAGACAGTCGGGCATCTCATCCACTACCACATTGTCAATATAACTCTGCGTATTGCCGATGTGCTGAATGAGGATGTATCGACCATTGCCCGTATAGCCGTCGAAATGCACCTCCTGATGATAGAACGTGCTAGTCATGGGCAGGGTAATGGTGTCAATATCAACAATGGACTCCGACTCTGACCAATCAGGATAATCAATAATGGAGATAATAATTTGATTATTAGTATTTTGAACTTTTACATCGAAGCTAATGCGGAGAGAAGAGAGCGGCTGAGACATTTCGGGGAGGGAAATGATGCAGAATCCGCTGAAAGCCAGGCACTGCTCCGCCCCTTGTAGAACAGGATAAGGGAACGAGCCAGAGGCCTGCATTTTGGTCCAACAAGGGACTGTGGCATTAACGCCAGTATAGCAATCCTCGAAATCCATAGTATACGGGATGGGTTCGGGGGTACATTGGGCGTTTGCGGCGATGTTGAGCCCACAGCAGAATAAACTAATAAGGAGAATACGATGTAAAAAGTTCTTCATAACAAAATGATTGTTAATTTGTTAAAAAATTCAGCCGCAAAGATACAGATTTTTTTCGAGTAATGGGGGATTTTTTTCAGTTTTTTTCATAACTTTGCGAACTATCTTTTTGAAATTCATAATAGTAATAACTCATTTAACTCGAATGTACTATGAAAAAATTTTTCAACATCCCGCGCGGCGAGTTCATCGCGACAGCGGTGCTGCTCATCCTCATTATTGCAGTTTACTCCCTTTATTTTTTGTATGACACGAAAGCAGCAGGCCCCGCTGACCTGGAAAAATTCCAGCAGGAGGTGGAACGGTTCTATGCCTACCAGCGGGCGGCCGACGACTCGGCGAAAGCAGCTCGACAACAGCGATATTGGCATGAAGGAACAAGCAGCAACCGCCGCTGGGAAGGGTCAGGCGACACCATACGTGGGCGGGGCGACAGCAGCGGTTTCCAGCCCTACCGTCCACAATACGAGATTGTGAAGATAGACCTCAACCGGTGCGACAGCAGCGACATCATGCGTGTGCCCACCTTCGGAAGCAAGCGCGCCCAAAAACTAGTGGAATACCGTGAACGATTGGGCGGGTTTCATTCCTTTGAGCAGCTGCGGGAAATATATGTATTACAGAATGTTGACCTCGAACTATGCGATAAATATTTCATCCTCTCCCCTAACTCTATCCGAAAAATCAACATCAACACCGCCACCTACAAAGAGCTCATCGCCCACCCCTACTTGGATACTTATCTTACCAAAACCATCATCAGCTTCCGAGAGAAGAACGGCCCCATCCACAACATGGAGGAGTTCCAACGAGTGACGCACGCCTATCAAGAGCTGGTGGAAAAACTGAGACCCTATTTGGAATTTGACTAAATGACAAAGACATTGACATTTCTGAAACGAGTAACGGTTGATAAAAATATTGTATTTTTGCACCCTAACAGAAACCGATATTTCTGACTACAGCAGAATAATGGAAAAACTCAGTCCCGTATATGAAATTGCTGAAGCGTTTGGCGAAAACACCTCCCGCGCCTTGTTCCTGACCGGCAAGGCGGGAACGGGCAAGACCACCTTCCTCAAAAACCTTCGCAAACACACCCGGAAACAGATGGCGGTGGTCGCCCCTACCGGTGTGGCTGCCATCAACGCGGGCGGTGTCACCATCCACTCCTTCTTCCAACTTCCGTTCACCCCCTTCGTCCCCACCGAAGCGGGGCGGCGCAACCTCATCGGCAAATTGAAGATGACCAACGTGAAACGCAAGGTTCTGCAGCAACTGGAAGTGCTTGTGATTGACGAAATTAGCATGGTTCGCGCCGACCTGCTCGACGCCATGGACACCGTGCTGCGCCACTACCGCTTCCGCCCCAACGAGCCTTTCGGCGGCGTGCAGGTCATCTACATCGGCGACCTCTACCAACTGCCGCCCGTGGCCGTCAGAGAGGAGTGGGACCTACTGAAAGAGTACTACCGCTCGCCCTTCTTCTTCGATAGTCGTGTCATCGAACAGCAGCCGCCCGTGTACATCGAACTCGACAAGATTTTCCGTCAGAGCAACGCCGACTACGTGCGGCTGCTCAACGAGGTGCGCAACGACCAGCTCACCGACGAGGGCATCGAACTGCTGCGCAGCCGCTATATCCCCGACTTCAAACTCTCGGAACATCCCGACCACATCTTTCTCACCACCCACAATGCCAACGCCAACCGCATCAATCTCGAAGAGATGAAGCGGCTGAAAGGAAGAACCTATCGTTTTGAAGCTGACATCGATGGCGATTTTCCTGAGAAAAATTACCCCAACGACCCCGTTCTGGAACTGAAAAAAGGCGCTCGTGTGATGTTCATCGCCAACGACAACCACCAGCCGCGCCTATACTTCAATGGGAAAATCGGTACGATTTGCGAAATCAACAAGCGGCACGTGAAGGTGCTGTGCGATGAGGATGACGAGCCGATAGAGGTAGGGCATGAGGTTTGGGAGAACAACCGTTACACCGTCAACCGCAGCACCGGCCAGATTGAGGAGCAACTGTTAGGCACCTACACCCAACTGCCGCTGCGGTTGGCATGGGCCATCACCATCCACAAGAGCCAGGGCCTTACCTTCGACAAGGCGGTGGTGGATGCCGAGTGGGCGTTTTCGTCCGGCCAGGTGTATGTGGCGCTGAGCCGCTGCCGCACCCTGGAGGGACTCGTCCTCACCAGTTCCATCCGGCGCGAAAGTCTGTGCGTGTCCCCATCAGTGGTGCAGTACAGTCGGCAGAAACCCACCTTGCCGGTGCTGAAGGAACGGCTGCAACAAGCCCGCCGCGATTACGACGAACAGATTGTGAAACAGGTGTTTGACTTCAAATTTGCCGACGGGGTGAGCGGCCAGCTGCTGGCGCACATCAACCGTCATAGCGATGTGATCAACGAGGAGGGTATCACCCATGCTACCAATCTGCGGCGACGTGTCGCACAGCTGTACAAGACGGGGGTTATCTTCCAGCAACAGATCCACGAACTCTTCCCTCTCGATGACGGGCAGCTACAAAAGCGTCTGGAGGCCGCTGGCGACTACTTCGACACCGAGCTGAAAAAACTAATGAATGAGTGCTCGCACTCGCCCGCTGAAATCAGCGACGGCGACACCGCCGAAGAATACAAGGACATTTTGAAGACACTCTTCGGAGAATTAGCCCTCAGGCGGCACCTCACCACCGGCATCCACGAAGACTTCACCTCCGAAGGGTACTATGCCCTGCGCGACTGCTTCCGCCTGCCGTTCTTTATGCTGATCACCGTTGATATTTTTAATGATAAGGATGAAGAGATGAAAGGATGAGGATGTGAGGATAGTCGCGAAAAAAGTCGTATTTTTGCAGACTTTTTTAGAATGAAGAAAAGAGATTTTGTATTTAATATTGCCATTCTGATTTTCCTGAATCTGCTGGTCAAGCCTTTCTGGATTCTCGGGGTGGATGTGGCAGTGCAGAACCGTGTCGGCGCGGCCAGCTACGGTCTCTATTTCGCCATCTTCAACTTTACCTACCTCTTCAATGTGGTGCTCGACATGGGCATCACCAACTTCAACAATCGCAATATTGCGCGACACAGCCAGTTGCTGTCGAAACACCTGTCGGGCATCCTGATTCTCAAACTGTTGCTGGGCGGACTTTACATGATGATCACCTTCGGGGTGGCCGCCATCATCGACTACGACACGCTCCATTTCAAGCTGCTGTTCTGGATGGCCATCAACCAATTCCTCAATGCTTTCATCCTCTATCTGCGCTCCAATGTGTCGGCCCTGCTGATGTTCAAAACCGACAGCGTTCTATCGGTATTAGACCGTGTGGTGATGGTGGTAATATGTAGTATCTTATTATGGACTAATATCTTACATAAAAACTTCACGATAGAGCATTTCATCTACGCGCAAACTGCTTCTTACGTCATTGCGGCACTGGCGGCGCTGGCGGTGGTACTCGCTAAGTCGCGTCTCACCCGTCTGCATTGGAATTGGCCTTTCTTTATGATGATTTTGAAGAAAAGCTTCCCGTTTGCGCTCCTCTATCTGCTAATGTCGTTTTACAATCGCATTGATTCCGTGATGATTGAGCGGTTGTTGCCCACCGGCACCTCCACCTTCGAGGCGGGCATCTACGCCTCGGCCTTCCGGCTGCTGGATGCCTTGATGATGATTGCCTACCTCTTCTCCGTCATCCTGCTGCCGCTGTTCTCGAAGATGCTGAAAGAGCACGAGCGGCTCGACACCATCCTTACCAGTGCCTTCTCCTTGCTGTTCTTTTTCTCCGTCACGGCAACCACCATCCTCCTCTGCTTCAAAGTGCCCGTTTTGCAACTGCTTTATGATAAGCATATTGCAGAAAGCGCAGCGGTTTTTACCTTCCTTATCCCCTGCATCATCCCCGTGTCGATGACCTACATCTTTGGCACGTTGCTTACGGCCAACGGCAGCATGAAACTGCTGAACCTGTCGGCGGTCATCGGCATTGTGGTCAACCTCACGGCCAACTTCATCCTCATCCCACGGCTGCACGCACAGGGAGCCGCCATCGTGAGTCTCACCACCCAAACGGTGATGGCGGGCATACAGACGGTTATCGCCTTCCGACAGCTGCAACTCCCCATCACGCTGATACCCTGGGGGAAAGTATTGATTTTCAGTGCTATCATCATCCCATCCACCATCCTTTTCGCCCATTATTTCCAGGGTAACACCCTCGTAGCGTTGCTCATCAGCGGGGTATTTGCCACCGTAGTCGCTTTCGCCACCAAACTGTTGCAACTCCGCTTCTGGAAGAATTTGGAGAGGAAATAATTTTTATCAACAATTTACCAACAGGTTTTCAACAACAGAAAAGGTCGATTTTTTGCACTTTTTTGATTGAAAATTGCAGTTTTTCATGTAAAATCTTCTAAAATCGCAACTCTTTCTATGCCAAAAAGTTGCAGAGTGATTTTGTGTTGATTTTTGATGTATCTTTGCTGCCGAAAATTTACTTATTATTAACTAAAAACCACTCTTTATGAAAAATGAACAAAACCACCACATCAACCTGCTGACCGACTTCGGTTTCAAGCGTTTCTTCGGCACTGAGCCGTACAAGAACAACCTCCTCCACTTCCTTAACACCTTTATCGGCCCGTACATCGGTACCATCACCGACATCACGTACCGGCCGACCGAACAGTTGGGTTTTCTGCCGACTGAGAAAAGAGTGGTGCTGGATGTGCTCTGCACCACCCAGAATGACGACCAGGTCATTGTGGAAATGCAGAAGACCAGCCAGGAGTTTCTGAAGAATCGGATTGTGGCCTATTCGTCGCGGCTCATCAGCAACTCGCTGAAAGGGGGCGACCGCAAGTACAATTTCCCGCCCGTAATTTCTGTTTTGTTGGCCGATTTCAGCATCCCCGAACTGGTGAACCGTGAGGAGTTTATGCAGCGTGTGACGCTCAAGGATGATCAAAACAATATTTTTTCTGACAAGATGTCGTTTGTTTTGATAGATTTGAGTAAATTTGCCGCGCAAATGCAGTTCGACCAGCTGCTGGATGACAGGGAGCGATGGTGCTACTCCATCCATAACATGAATAAGATGGCGGAGGGTGAGATACCGAAGAAGTTTGGCATCTTCCATAAGCTGTACGAGGACTGCCGATTAACAAAACTGAGCACTATGGAAAAGCAAGAGTATGAGAAGAGCGTACTGGAGTACGAGGATGTGAAGGACGCGATGGACTACCATCACAGAATGGGCATTGAAGAAGGCTTCCAAAAAGGGTTGGAAGAAGGAATTGAGAAAGGGATTGAAAAAGGAAAAGAAGAAGCGCTCCTGAGTACTGCCCAGAAACTTTTGAGAATGGGGTTCAACATTCAAGACGTAGCGAAAGCGACTGGTTTGAGCGAAGAGAAAATAAGAGTTTAAGATTTAGCGAGTGGGTGTTTATCCGCTGTCAACACCGTAATGACAAATGGGTGTGGTTCCCATTCAATTAGCAGAAATTATTCCAAGTTTAGAATCCCCTTCAATTCGCGGTAAATCCTGCTCTATATTTCTAAGAAAAATAGTACCTTTGCCGCGATGAAAAAGTGCTTACTCATCGGGACGGTAATCGTGCTGTGCTGCCTCTCGGCAACCGCGCAAACAGTCTATAACCTTGACAGTTGCAAGGCGATGGCTCTGCGTGGTAACCTCACTGTGCAGAACAAGCGACTGCTGGTGGAAAGCGCCGCCGAGGTGAAGAAAGGTGCGTTCACCAAGTACTTCCCATCGGTGTCGGCAGCTGCCGGCGCTTTCTGGCTTACCCGTCCGATGGTGGATATGGACTTCGACCTCGGCCGGTTGCAGACCAACTTTTTCTCGCCCCTCTCGCTGTACATCGACCTGCCAAGCATCCCGATGCAGATGATGAAAGGCGGTGCTATGGGAGGCGTAACCGCCGTGCAGCCCGTTTTCGCCGGACTGCGTATCATCCGCGGCAACCAGCTGGCCCAGCTGGGCATCGACGCCGCCAAGGTACAGGCCGAGATGTCGGAAGAGGAGGTGTGCGAACAGGTGGAATATTACTACTGGCAAATCGTAGCATTGCAGGAAAAACTGAAGATGCTGTCCACCCTCGACCAGCAGTTGCAACGCATCAGCGAGGATGTGGAAACGGCTGTACTGGCGGGAGTTACCACCAGCAACGACCGTCTCAAGGTGCAACTCAAACAGCAGGAGTTAGCATCGGGAAGGCTGCGCGTGGAGAATGGCATACGCACCTACAAGGCGATACTGCGCCAGACCGCCCAGCTTCCGGACAGCGACTTCGAAATCGCCACAGACACGATGCTCATGCCCGACCTGCCCCAAGAGTACTATGTGGAGGCTGGCAACGCGGTGGGCGAACGCAAGGAGAGCCAGCTGCTTGACATGCAGGTGCGTGCCGCCGAGCTGCAAACGCAGATGAAGATCGGGGAGTACCTGCCGCAGGTGGCCGTCGGAGCGGCCTACAACTCCTACTATATGGATGTGAACAAGGACAACACCGCCACCAACCACTTCGGAGCGGTCTTTGGCACCGTCACCGTGCCCATCAGCGGCTGGTGGGAAGGGGCGCACGCCATCCGACAGTGCCGCATCAACGAGCAGATTGCCCGTAACGAGCGCGACCACAACCGCCAGCTGATGGAAGTGCAGATGCAGCAGAATTGGAACGAGCTGGTGGAAAGCTACCAGCAGCTGCTCATCGCCCAGAAGTCCATCGAGCTGTCGCAGGACAACCTGCGGATGCAGCAGGATTTCTACGAGGCGGGCACCGGCACCCTGTCCGACCTGCTCAACGCCCAGTCGATGCTCCAACAGAGTTTCGACAGCTACAGCGAAGCCTTCGTCAATTTTCAAGTGAAAAAAAGAGCTTATCTGAAAAACACAGGAAGAGATTGACAATTAATAATTTACAATTAACAATTAATAATTAATTAATAATCAACATTATAACAACCATTAAAAGAAAAACCAAAATGAAAAAAGGAACCATCATTACTTTATGCGTCATTGGCGGACTCCTGCTGATATTTATTTTATCAGGCATTGTAATGTACAACTCTTTGGTAAGCAAAGACGAAAAGGCTGCTGAAGCATGGAGCCAGGTACAGAATGTGTACCAGCGCCGCGCCGACCTCGTGCCGCAGCTGGTCGCCACCGTCAAGGGTGCTGCCGACTTCGAGAAGAGCACACTCAACGAAGTGATCAGTGCCAGGGCTGCCGCCACCTCCGTCACCATCGACCCCGCAAACGCCACCCCCGAACAGCTGGCCGCTTTCCAAAAGGCTCAGGATCAGCTCTCTTCCTCCCTCAGCCGACTGCTGGTAACCGTGGAGCGTTATCCCGAACTGAAAGCCAACCAGAACTTCCGCGACCTGCAAGCCCAGCTGGAGGGAACGGAGAACCGTATCGCTGTGGAAAGAAAGAAATTCAACGAAGCAGTGCAAGACTACAACAAATCCATTCGCGTATTCCCCAAAAATATCGTAGCTAGCATGTGCGGTTTTGAAAAACGCGCCTACTTCGAGGCGGCTGCCGGTGCAGAAAAAGCTCCTGAAGTGAATTTTGAATTCTAATGAAAATGAAGAAAATCAGCGCATTACTGATTTTACTGTGGGGTATAGTCTCTTGTTTCGCACAGATTCCTACACGCCCCAACCCGCCACGCTTGGTCAACGACTTTGCACACTTGATGACGAAAGAGCAGGTGACCCAGCTGGAAAATCGCCTCGTAGCTTTCAACGACACCACCAGCAACATGATCTGCGTGGTGACCGTCAAGAGTCTCAATGGCATGGCGGCCAGCGAGTTCGCTTACGAGATTGGCGACAAATGGGGCGTGCGCAGCAAAGAGGCCAACAAGAATAACGGCGTGGTCATCCTCATCAAGCCCAAGACCAAATCGGAACAAGGCGAAGTGTATATTGCAGTAGGCTACGATCTTGAGCCGGTTCTGCCCGATGCTTACGCCAACCGTATTGCGAACGATGTGATGATTGAACACTTCAAAGAGAATGACTATTATGGCGGCGTGGTGGCAGCTTTAGACAAGATGATGCCTATTATTGCGGGTGAAATCACGATTGATGAAATAGAAAAAGCGGAGCGACGGCGCATTATAGGAGTCTTTATTTTTGTACTCATCATCATAGTTGTCGTTTTTGTACTCATGATCATTTCAGGGGCAAAGAAGTATAAAAAGATGAAAAAGGCAGGTACTTTGCCGGCAGGAAAACCCATCCCTACATTCTGGAAGATTGTCTTTTGGAGTTGGGTATTCACTCCCCATAACCGCTCGGGCAACGCTGGCGGCCGCACCTATCATGGCGGTTTCGGCGGCAGCTCTTCCGGTCGCGGCGGAAGCTTTGGCGGCGGCTTCCGTGGCTTCGGCGGAAGCGGCGGCTTCGGCGGCGGTGGTGGCGGCGGCAAATGGTAGCTCGCTGAGTGCAACAGCGTCGTACCCGCGATGGTCGGGACGAATGCGCTTTAGTAGTGGCGTGCCAGAGGCACGCTACCTATTGTAGCTCAATTCATTATTTTACAGAAGCTTGACCGATGACAATTCCTTGCCAATTCTGTGAATGGCATCCTGTATCTTTGCTATCTGTTTCTCTGAAGCGCCCTGTCCATGCTTATACTGCCGCATCAGGGAGGGATTTATACCTGCATATCTGGCAAACTGCGTCACATTGAGGTACTTGTAGTAGTTCAAAAAAGATGGCATATCATATTTATATACAAATGTGACGTTTTTCAAATCATCTGGATCTTGTACGCCGTCCTCCTGACAAAACTGGATGATTTCTCTGACCGAATTTTCAAAATCGGCCTTTGCTTCCGCCACCGTATTGCCTTCTCCAAATATAACCGATTTTATATCTGGAGAGAAGACGCCAAAAGTACCGTCCTTACCTATCTCAATTAACGCAGTTCTCTTTTTCATCTTTATAATTATTTCAAAATCCTATTGTTTTTCTAAGCTTGCAGTATAACCCATGTCTTATTTCCTGTGATTCATGCCGCTCTATGTAAAGGAAATCCTCCCTATCCGGATGTCTATAAACATCATGGCTTCTGCCATTGCGCCATAAATACCAACCCTTCGACTCGGCAATTCGTCTCAATTCGTTCCACTTCATCTTATAGTTCATTTAGTACGGCTGCAAATTTATAACATTTTTGTTATAAAAATATCGAAAAACCACAATCCAAATAAAATTATTTCAACTTAAATATCAATATTTTATAATATTTTCACCACTCAATCATACCGAAAACTGAAATTCAACTTATTTTTTTCGGAATAATCCGTGCCAACACCTCCATGATTATTCTGCAACCTAGCAATGATATTTTGATAAAGCACGCAAGATGCAACTATGTTGCGGAAATCGCTCTTTTTCCCTTCATGAGGGTTCACATTTCTGCTGTGAAGGGATAAACATTCCGAAAACTTTTGTATTTTTGCGACCTGTTTTTACCTCCTCCCATGAAAAAGATCACACTCTTGCTTTCCTTTTGCCTGCTTGGCCTCTTCGCGAATGCGCAGATAGACAAAAATTTGCAGCGCGAGGCCAAAGCGGTTCTGGAGGAGCCCAACATGGGGTCTATCTTCTTCTTCACCCATGTTGCTGAAATGTACAAAAGCCAATTGCTGGATGAAGTTCGGCCATTGCCCCTCAAGGGCAATATCGCGTCGATACAGGAAACACGCTACAACTATACACGGAAAGTTACCGGTTACAGATATATGCCTCCTGTATTCAAGGGCCGTAAAATACTGGTTCACTGGGAGGCTACCCCTATTGAAACCGTCACCTATTCGTTTGACACGCTGAACCATTCTGTCGAAATGTTCGTGCATAGTCTCCATTCATGCTATTACCAAAAGTATCACAAGAAAAGCAAGAAATATATCCAGCAGAGACATGGTGAAATTCATGTCCAACAGTCGTTAGAAGACAAAAATCTGGCTTTTTGGGCAACCGATGCCTGCTACACCTTTCGGGATGGACATCCCACATCGTACAAAGTGCTTACCGGAATAGCAGGTGACACTGCCCGCTATTGGCAGTACGTTGAAGGCATCGAATACGACTCCGCCAATCGCCCCATTGCCATTTTCAAGTTCAGTGACGGTTTGTTGGACAAAATCTATACCATCAAATATGCACCTGACAATCAAATCGATAGTGTGTATATGTATGAATTAGATGGCCGTGCGATATATTCGCTTCCTATGTTTCCCAAAAACCATCAGAAGTATTTAAAGGATACCAAGAGCTATCGCGCCCATCCCAACGACACTCCGTATCTCCTCTATGATTACGATTCTAACGGAAGGCTCTACTCCATTGTATGCACATCCGACAATCAATTTCTTGGAACTGTTTGGTGCCCCCGTAATTGGGAAGGTGTCGGCGTGTATATCAACCAAATTATTTTTGGTTATGATGATGGGGGAAACATGGTCTCGAAATCGTACGGGAAAGATGATCTCTCTCAGACATGGACCTACCAGTACGACAGCTATGGAAACTGGACAGAATGCGAGGAGTATGTCAATGGGGTATTAGTTTCGCGCGCGACAAGGGAAATCACATACCGATAGGCGAACCGGCTTCACGTGATGGGATGAAGGCAGTTCTCTATACAATAAAAAAAAACATTTTGATTGCATTTAAGAAGCGATTAAAAAGGAGTAGTGGAATAATGAAAAACAACACAGAAGTTGATTGGAGATTACAGGGGCAGGAGAACTACCTGAAAGGTGTGAAACTCATAGCCCGGGCATACAATGCCGTAAAAGGGTGGGACCACGATCATTGTGAATTTTGTGGAGCAAAATTCTCCAACAATGAAGGAGTTCTTCATCAGGGTTATTCAACTGTGGATTCTTATCATTGGATTTGTAAAGATTGTTTCAACGACTTCAAAGACCAGTTTGAGTGGACGATTGATAGCGAATAGCAGTTGTCTGTCGCTCCTCGTGCCGAAGGCACGAAATCATGGTAACCCCGTACAAGCGCAGCGCAGTGCGGGGTACAAGGCGCCACCCCGGAACCAGCGTGCCGAAGGCACGCTACAAAACAATAACCACCCCCATCTCCCGTTATCTATCGTATGAGTTACACTGCATCTTACTACCACATTGTCTTCCGCACCTATCGCAGCGAGCAGACCATCGCCATTGAGCACGACCGTGAATTGTATGCCTACATCTATGGCATAGTAAAGAATCTTGACGGCCAGACCTACCGTGTCGGCGGTATGCCCGACCACATTCACATGCTCGTTTCTTTGCCACCGACGATGTCACTTGCCGCATTTGTACAGCGTATAAAAACCGACAGCAGCAAATGGCTGAAAATCAATCCTGACTTTCCTGCTTTCCGAGGCTGGGCAACTGGTTATGCGGCTTTCAGTTACAGCCTCAAGGATAGGGATAAAATTGTCGGTTACATTATGCGGCAGAAAGAGCATCACAAACGGAAATCCTTCGAAGAAGAGTACCGAGCCTTTCTTGAGGAAAACGGGATTGCCATTGATGAACGATACTTTTTGAAGGACGATTAGTAGCGTGCCTTCGGCACGCCTGTACTCCGTGTGTCGCTCCCACCCCGCACTTCGTACGGGGTTACGAAGATAGCGTGCTTTCAGCACGCAAGATGCAACTTAGTTGCGGCAACGTTCTTTCCATCGTGACGGAGGCAAAGTCGCTCATTACTCCAGAGACCAACGCGACACAGTACACGACAATCCTGCTCCATAAACACTTCGTACTCTCAGTGTACCGCACACAAGCTCTGCACAGCACATGACCGCGACACCCATCGCAGTCTCCTCGTACCCACAACGCCCCCCGTACAGACGTAGTGAACCAGCTCGCCTCCTCGTGCCGAAGGCACGAAATCCTGGTAACCCCGTACAAGCGTAGCGCAGTGCGGGGTACAAGGCACCACCCCAGAACTAGCGTGCCGAAGGCACGCCACAAAGATAAATGTAAAAATTTATTGTTAAACCATTAAAATATAAGATTATGTGTGAAAAAGTAACTGTAGAAATGTTACGGAACGTTTCTGGCACAAACAAAATATTGTATGAAAAATTCTTTGCAGAAAATTCAATTGTAAGTAATAATATCGATAAACTTTCTAAAACGTGGTGGAAGGGGAATCACTCTGAAAACTCTTTTTCTTTCGTGGATGGAAAGGGTATGAAGAAACAAAAATTGACGGAAAAAGCGAAGGAGGTTCTTCATGACGTTTTTCAATTAAAAAACCAAGAATTATTTGATGAAAAATTTGAACAAGCAGTGGGCGGTGATGGACAAGAGTGGAGGAGAATCACAAGATTACATTCCTCTTCATTGTTGGCATTGCTTTGTTTTTATTCTATTTCAGAACATAATCGCCTTGAAATTGATATTAGCGAAAACGTGCATGAAAAGAAAATAAAAGGTGTCTTTACAAAAAGTTACTTTGAACGAAAAAACAAGGTTGGAGAAGATGAGAATGGAAAAGCCCACTATTCAAATATGGATGTTGTTTTATCGGGAACAACATGTGATGGCAAGAACGTAATTTTGTTCTTAGAATCAAAATTTTCCGAATATTTATCTTCTGGTAAGTATGATAAGATTAGTGCTAAAGTATATGATGGGATTTATAAAAAATTGGATCAGCCGGTAAGAGAATTAGTGTTTACAGAAGAGAGTAATAAAACATGGACTATTAATTCCAAAGAAAAATCCATGTATTGTGGTGGAATCAAACAAATGATATCCCATTTTCAAGGAATAGAAGAATCGTTTATTGGTAGTATGTGTGATACGTTTGACTATATCTGCCTTGGTGAAATAGTTTTCAATATTCCAGAAGAACTAGGCAAGAAACATGAAAAGTTCAATAGTTATAGTACTATGTATGAACAATTGGCCAAGAAATTAAATGAAATAAATAATGATAAGGAAAGATTTCACGTTTTGCCCAATTTATTGACATACCAAGATGTATTCAAGGGTTTCGATTTGGACGATAATGTCAAAAAATTTTATCAACTCTAAATTAATACAATGATCCTCCTCCACATTTCCGACACACACGGCCAGCACCGGGCTTTGGGCGAATTGCCTGAGGCCGACGTGCTGGTGCACTCCGGCGACTTTACACAGAAGGGGAGGGAACAGGAGGCTTGCGATTTCATGAACTGGCTCTACAACCTGCCGCACAAGCACAAGATCTTCATCGCGGGCAACCACGACCTGTGCATGCATGGCGCAACCCGCATTGAGGGACTGCCCGACAACGTGCATTACCTTTGCAACTCGGGAGTTGAGATTTTCGGCCTGCGTTTCTATGGCGTACCGATGTTCGTGCAGGATATTCAAGACGGCAGCTATGCTCATTTTATCCAGCAGATACCCGACCATACCGACATCCTCATCACCCATCAGCCGCCGTTCTCCATCTGCGACTTGGCGGATTACGGGAATGGCCCCACCCATCACGGCAACAAACAGCTTTTGGAACAGGTAACCCGTTTGGCGCCCCGCTGCCATCTTTTTGGCCACGAGCACGATGCGTATGCGATGGAGACCATAGGAGGAACCCTGTTCTCTAATGCCTCGCTGCTCGACAGTCATTTCAACCTCATCAATCCGCCGCGCCGGATAGTTCTCTAAAAAAATCTTCAATTATTTTTCAACAGGGTATGTTGAAATTTATTTTGGGTGTAAACTATTTGATTATCGAATAGTTACAAAATATAAACATACCCCTGTCAAATCTTTTTTCATGTCGTTTCCTCGCATTTTCATACCCGAAAAGGGGTGTTACGTCCTTGTTTTAAATTTCTCATTCGTATTAGTATATAGAGAAAATTAAAAAACAAATACTATGAAAAACGAAATTGAAAAGTTAAAACAGCAGCTTAGTCAAGCGCAATCGTTAGCAGGTTGCGCCATGGATCAGAACTTCTATCTGGAGGATTACACCGACAATGTGTTTCCAGCCGCCCGCACGGCCATCGCACAGGGGCGGTTCCGCGACATGTTCATGGAGGGCGACGGACATGAGTTGGAGGATTATGTGTGGGATGGGAAACTCTATCCGGCGCACGCCCGCGCCATCTTCTCCTCGTCGATGCTGGCCTTCAACTTCTTCCACTGGGTGAGCGAGGAGCACCCGCTGACTCTCGACGGGGTGGAGTACGACAAGGTCTATTTCGAGGTGAAGATGAAGGTGTTGGAAGGAAGGCATCCCGCCAACATGGATGTGGTGCTCCTCAGCTGCGACCGGAAGACAACGCTCTGCATCGAAAGCAAGTTTATGGAGCACCTAAAGGCTCAAAAAGCGGTCTTTGCCAAGGCATACAGTCAGGAAGAGAACTATTGTGAGGAAAATATTTACAAGAATTTCTTTGTTTATCTGCAAAACGAGTACAAAAGTCGCAAAGGCGGTTATCTTGCTGGCATCAAACAAAATATTTGTCATCTGATTGCCATCACCAACCTCAAGTATGACGCAAACGCCCGGCAGTGGTTCAGGCAGAACAATCCCTGTATGGAAACTGAGCTACTGGAAGTGATACACTGCACTACCGATTTCCGCTTTATGAATCTGCTGTATTATCCATCCTCTCAGTTGGGCGGCGCTTTTTTCAGACATCTCCGTGAGGGTGAGAATGCCTATGTCGATCTGCTGGCGGAATTGGAGAGCCGTTTGCCGTTGCGGTTGTCGATGGAGGTGCTGCCCCAGCGTTTTACACGCACCTACTCCGAGATGTATCTTGCTGTCAGCGAGCAGATGCCAGCTGGCTTATCCTCCTATCTGGCCGACCGCTATTTCCCGGAACATCCCCTCGATAAGTATCGTTCCCTCACCAAGGGTGTCACCAATGCCACGCTGTCAATGATCACCGACCCCATGGAAAGATGTAAACTTGTCAATCAAGAACTCACGGTGGCGGTTCATGTCACTCAAAGACAGGATAAGGTTGGAAAGAGCAATAAACCATTCGGAATCTTCACGGTGGAAGACCATGATGATTTTATCGATCTATGTTTATTGAGCGAGGATTACACGCGCTATCAGCACTTTTTTGAGCCGGGAGAGTGCCTGTTAATTACGGTACAGCTGGTCTGGCTGAGTACATGGAAGGGACGCAACAAGTATATTATCAAGCCATTGAAAATTGATAAATTGGAGAGTGAATGCACAAAAGAATAAAGGTGGCAACGGATTTCCGTCACCACCTTTCAGTTTTCAGTTTTCAATTTCCCCGCTATTCAAGCGTGAAGCGCGACTCACCCAACAGTCCGTTGTCCGAGAAAACCTGCACAACGAACTGTCCCTTCAACTCCTTGAACTTCTTCTGGTCCTGTGCGGAAATGTCCCAGTACATCGTCACCGCCTCAGCCTTGTTGGTGTAGTTGACACTGGCCTTACAGGTGTACTGCAGCCGTTTATCACCGTCCATGAATGAGTAGGCATCAGATTTACCAAGACACAGCACATGACCATCGCCGGGGCATGAGATACGGCAATAGATATTGTACGTGCCGGCAGGTACGAGCGTGTTCTTCGCCAACGTCAGCGTGGTCTTGATACGCTCAGCCTCCCTGGCCTTCTTGGTCTCCACCTCCGGGTTGTTCTTGTTTTTCTTATAGACGCAGAACGCCCGTATGTTGTTAGCTGTCAGCTGTGCGGCTTCATTCATCTTAGTGGTCAGCTGCTGATTCTCTTGCTCCACAGCCGTCTTGGCAGCCTTCGTCTCCGTCAGCTCGGTGTTGAGGCGTTCATTCTTCGCCTCCAACTCATGCTGAATGTTGATGAGGCTGTCCATCTGATGCACATATTCTTTAGAGATCTTCTGCACGCGCTCCAGTTTCTTCTTGATGCGGTTGTAGTCGGCCTGACGTGCCATCAATCCTTCAATTTCTGCAATCTGAGCCATAATCATACTGTCTTTCTGTGACAGCGAATCAGCCAAACCGCCGGCCTCTGCTTTGATACGGGCGTGCTCAGCCTTCAATGAGTCGAGCTGGCGCACCAGTTCCTGATTGTCCTGCGTGCTCTTCTCTTCCAATGCAACGACTTCCTTATAATCGGAACTCTTTGTGAAATAGAGAATTGCAAACAGGACCGTGGTGGCGAAGAATATGCAGGTCAGAATGGCCCACAGTCCCGCATGGTCGTTGATAAAATTATTGTTTGTTTTTTTGTTGGTTGAATCAAAAGTTTCCATAATACATCGTATATTTGCACTCTAATTGAACTACAAAATTACTACAAAATTGCATTGTGATGATAAAAAATTTTTCTCTCCTAAACAATTTACTCTCAGTTTTTTACCCTCGTCTTTGTTTATCATGTGGTGATGTTCTTCAAGAAAATGAGGAACATTTGTGTCTGAATTGTCAGCTACATCTCCCCGAAACCGACTCGCACAAAGTCGAAAATCATCCGTTGGAACAGATTTTTCGAGGCCGTGTTCATGTGGAAAACACCTACGCTTTTTTGAGTTTCCGGAAGGGAAATTGCGTACAGGAGATTCTGCACCAGCTGAAGTACAAAGGCAACAAGGAGGTGGGGGCTTATTTGGGTGAGATGTATGGGAAGAAGCTCCGCGCCAAAGGCCGTCTCGCCGATGCCGACTGCATCCTGCCCATCCCGTTACATCCTAAAAAGCTCAGAATCAGAGGGTACAACCAGAGCGAATGGATTGCCAAAGGGCTGAGCAAAGGTTTGCAGATCCCCTACGACACGCACATCCTCGTGCGCAGCACCTTCACGGAGACGCAGACGCGAAAGTCGCGCTTCAGCCGCTGGGAGAATGTGAAGGAGGTGTTCGCTGTGACGGATGGCGATGCAATAGCGGGCAAGCATGTCATCGTGTGCGATGATGTGCTCACCACGGGAGCGACCACCGAGGCGGCCGTACGGAAAATCTTGGAGGTGCCCGACACTCGCATCAGCGTGGTGACACTCGCTACCGCCCAGTAAACTCAAGGTTTGTAATATTCGCGCTCTTTCAACTGGTGCGCAGGCTTGTCCTTGTCGGGATTTCTACCATTCACCTTATTGATATACAGCCATTTGCCGTTATCCTGCACAAAACCGTGGTTCACGCTCGACTCCGGCACCATGAAAGCGGCCACATTACCCATGAAATCATCCAGCGGGGCGATGTCGTCGAAAATAATCATGTCGGCGCTCTGCGTTTCATACACCACGGTGTGCGTCTTCGGGTCGCGCTTGCCCGTACCCACATCGTAGGTATGGTGCTCGTATTTCAACGAAAATACTGAGTTTTTGGCATAGTCGAAAATAATCCGATAGGCTTTATCGGTGTATTTTTTGAAAACATTCGCCCCAAAAACAGGACTCATATCTTGTTTAAAATACAGAACCTCAATCACTTTCTGATTGGTGAACATATCATTGCCATTCCAGCCGAGCAGTGTGTAGTAGGTCTTGCTCTTCGTCTTGGTCATCACCATTTTATAATACACTGCCCCGTACCATTTCTTATGGTTGCCGATGGTGGTCTGGGGATTGTCCATGATGGCGCGTTTGTCGTAAAGCGGATAGACCTCAAATTTTTTGCGGCCATCGTTATACACTTGGATAAAGCCGAAATTTTCTACAGTAAAATCATCTTTATAAATGAACCAAGTGAAAATCTTGAACAGTTTGTCGGGAGAGGCGAGCACGGAGAAATTCTTGACCGAATCCCAGCCAAATTTAAAGGAATTGTCTTCTTGGAGGGTGAGTTCCAGCAGGTTCATGAAGTCGTCGTTGAGGCCGTAGCGTTCCACCTCGGTGCGGGCGGTCATGGCCTCCACGCGCAGCCGGTCGAGCGAGTCGGCCCAGTACTCAAAGTCGCAACCCTTCCCCTTGCGCTGTCCGAAAACCGACAGCGCCATCAGCAGGGTTAACAGGAAGAGCGACCATTTTTTCATTCTTCAGTTTCAAAAATTATCTTTTTCAGATGATGTTCCTCATCGATGCCCCATACTATGCCGTTGCTGTATGCGAAATCCACAACTGGACAGGATATTTCTCTCACAAAATTTATCTTATTCAACAAATAATTATAACTGAGAATATGAAAGCCAGCATCAACCCCACGCACCATATCGTTGAAATTCAGACAATAAATTTGTCCATTGTACAATTGCTTTTTCGCGGCATTCCCAGGAACGCGGATGGTTTTCAGGTAGGTGCCAAAAGCATCAAAAAAGGCGACATCGCTCGTATAATCATCCATCGCCAACTGTTTCTCCTGCAATGAGATGAGTTGAGTAGGCTCAAATTTTTCTATAGACAAATGATTTCTCGAAAGTTCTTTCAACTGGAAATTCACATTGATCAAATCATGTAATACAACGTCGTAAAGCCATATCGTATTGTCGGTGGAGTAGGTAGCGAGGGAAATATTGTTCATACCAGCATCCATCAAGTTAAGGGGCTCCATCAGAGGATTCATCTTCTCATCCAAAAAAAGAATCATCCCTTCATCTTGATAGAACAACATGATTTTCAGCGGATTATCCACATCAATAGAGGCAATATCGCCCAGCTGGAAATTGCTGTACTGCGACTTGACCCACTCGCTGCCATTCTGCGTCAATTTGTAGAGTGTCGAACCGTCGATCACATAGACATTGCCGTTCGGATCCACCGACACGCTGGTGCCTTTCACGCCCTCAATAGTCTGACAATCATTGTCATTCTGCGCAAAAGCCGAAACGCTGAATGCCACGAGCAGCAGGACGAGAAGGGTGGTAAGGAGGCCGTGGACGGGTTTCATGGTTCGGCTTGGTTGTTTTATTGTTGATTTGTTGATGGGAAATATCGGGACGTAGGGGCGAATCATGATTCGCCCCTACACGCATCCTCCCGGCATCACTCCCCGAACAGCTGCTGCAGCGCCTGGGTGAGGGTGTCACCGCGCAGACCTTTCGCCAGGATTCGGCCGTCTTTGTCGATCAGGAAGGTGCAGGGGATGGAGGAGACGCCGTACAGCTTGGCGGCGGCGGAGCCCCACCCTTTCAGGTCGCTCACGTGGTTGAGCCACACCAGCCCGTCCTTCTCGATAGCGCCCTTCCAAGCGTTGAGGTCCTTGTCGAGCGACACGCTGAACACCTCGAAACCTTTGTCGTGGTACTTTTGGTACATCGACACCACATGGGGATTCTCGCGGCGGCACGGACCGCACCAGGAGGCCCAGAAGTCAATCAGCACCACCTTGCCGCGCAAGTCGGAGAGCTTGCGGGTCTTGCCCGTCGGGTCGTTGAACTCCAGCTCGGGGGCGATGCTGCCTTCCGCCGTGCGGAACTGCGGGGTGTTGATGCGGTTCCAGCGGTCTTTCACCAGCGGATGCTCAGGATAGATGCCGTTGAGCGCCGTCACCACATCGGTCTGTAAACCCTTGTCCTGCGCGAAGTTGTCGAGGAACATCAGGGCAGCGAGGTCCGACTTGTGGTCCAGCATCAGCTGGCGAGCCTTCGCCGTAGCCCCTGCATCGCGTCTGTTGAACTCCTGCTGATAGCCGTTCACGATATTCTGCACATTCGTCTGTGCGCTTTGTATCAACTGGTTACCCATCGTCTTCAGCAACGTCGCCGTGCTGGTCTCCCCTTCCCTACTGTCGGCCACACGCTGGGCATACTCGCTTACCAGACCCACAATGCGGTTGCCGAATGCCACTTGCGCCTTCGGACTGTCCATCTTTCCATCATAATACTCATCATCATACTGCGCCACCAACTCCTCAGCTTTCGTCATATAGTTATTCAACAGAACGTCAATCTCTTCGCGATAATCGCTGTTGCTCTTGGTATAAGCCGTAAGATTCAAGGCAAAGTCGTTATAACCTTGGATGGGAGCCGGCAGCGAATTCTCGAAGGCAGGCTGCACCGCCGTAGCAAAATTGCGGTAGGTTGCGAAGTAGTTTTTCATCACCTTCAACACCTTGATGGCGGCGTTGATGTACTGCTCTGCCGACTTTTTGTCCACCGTACCCTTGGGCGCATAACGACCTGTGAGGGCTATCAGCGAGTCGTTTTGCTCCAGCGCCGCGCTGATGTCATCGGCCATGGTGCTGAACGACTGATGATAAGGTTGGAATTTGGAAGTGAAAGTTGTGAAATACAATTGTTTACGGTCGGTCTGTACCGCATGGTTCAAACTGTCGAGCACTTTCTGACGGGAAACGAACACATCGGTAAGATTCTTGATGAACAGCATCGATTCGGAGCCGCTGACAGCGGGCACATTCTGGAGGTTGCTCTCATCGATGGTCAGCGTGATGTTGTCGCCAGGGTTCAGGCAAAGCAGAAACGACTGGTTGCTCGAAAACGCCAAGGCATAAAGATCCGTGGAGGGGATTTTTGTCTTGAGAGTAAACTGGTTATTGGTAATCTTCGCTGTGCCATACACGGGAGCATCCTTGTCGTAGGCCGACTTCAGCTCCACACTTTCCGACTTGCCGTTCAGCAAAGTGACTTTCAAAGTGACATTCTGTGAAAATAAAATGTTTGTCATCAGAAGGATGGCAAACATGACGAGGAAACTTTTCTTATTCATTTTTATATATTTACGGATACGAAAGGTCAGTTGAGGAATTTGAAGATGGAGTGTTCGAATTGTTCTTTAGCGTATTTTAGGGTGATGCTCATGGATTTTTTGTTCGAGCTGGGGAATTCGTACATGGCGTTGGTCATGATTTTCTCCACGATGGAACGCAGTCCGCGTGCGCCAAGATTCAGTTCCACAGCCTTTTCCACGATATAGTCAATGGCTTCGTCATCAAAGGTAAGTTGGATGCCGTCGAGGTCGAAAAGTTTAACAAACTGCTTGACCAGGGCGTTTTTGGGTTGGATGAGGATCTGCTTCAACGCAGCGGAATCGAGTTTGTCGAGACTGGTGATAACCGGGAAACGTCCGCAGAGTTCGGGAATCAGTCCGAACGACTTAATATCCTGAAGGGAAACGTATTGCAGGAGGTTATCCTTGTCGATGTTGCGGTTTTTGGCGTTGTAGCCGATGACGTTGGTGTTCATCCTTTCGGCGATGATGTGGTCGAGGTTATTGAACGCTCCCGACCCGATGAAAAGGATGTTCTGGGTGTTGACTTGGATGAACTGCTGTTCGGGGTGTTTGCGACCTCCCTGCGGGGGCACGTTCACGATCGAACCTTCGAGCAGTTTGAGCAGTGCCTGCTGCACGCCCTCGCCCGACACGTCGCGGGTGATGGAGGGGTTGTCGGCACCCTTGCGCGCCACCTTGTCGATCTCGTCGATGAAGACGATGCCACGCTCGGCGCGGGCCACATCGTAGTCGGCGGCCTGCAACAAGCGCGACAGGATGCTCTCCACATCCTCGCCCACATAACCGGCCTGTGTGAAAACGGTGGCATCCACAATGCAGAACGGCACATCCAACATCTTGGCAATTGTTCTGGCTATCAAAGTCTTGCCCGTACCTGTCTCGCCCACCATAATGATGTTCGACTTCTCAATCTCCACATCATTCTCGTTCTTTTCAGCGTACAAAATGCGCTTGTAGTGGTTGTAAACGGCCACAGAAATCACCCGTTTCGCCTCATCCTGCCCGATGACGTACTCATCCAACCGTGCCTTGATCTCGGCAGGTTTCAGCAGTTTGATTTTGGGGGCTGGCGGGGCTGCCTTCACATGACTCTCGTCCAGCAGCTGCAAGGCGGCCTTGGCGCAGGTCTCGCAGATGGCACCCGAAAAGCCATAAATCAACGGCTCCTCTTTGGTCTCCGGACAACCGCAGAAGCTACAATAGCCTTTCGTTTTGGTTTGCTTTGCCATACGTTATTTCTTTCCCAGCACTTCGTCAATCATGCCATACTCTTTGGCTTCGGCGGCCACCATCCAGTAGTTGCGGTCGCAGTCTTTCCACACTTGGTCGTAGTCTTTGCCCGAGTGGTTGGCGATGATTTCGTAGAGTTCTTTCTTGAGTTTCTGAATTTCGCGGGCTTCGATTTCGATGTCGGAGGCCTGGCCCTGTGCGCCACCCAGCGGCTGGTGAATCATCACGCGGGAGTGAGGCAAGGCGAAGCGCTTGCCCTTCGCGCCGGCACACAGCAGCACAGCTGCCATGGAGGCCGCCATGCCCGTGCAGATGGTCGATACGTCAGGGTTGATATACTGCATGGTGTCGTAAATGCCCAAACCGGCATGTACGTAACCGCCAGGAGAGTTCAGGTAAATCTGGATGTCGCGCTCCGAATCCTGCGACTCCAAAAACAGCAGCTGCGCCTGGATGATGTTGGCCACGTCGTCGTCGATCGGCACGCCGAGGAAGATGATGCGGTCTTTCATCAAGCGGGAGAACACGTCCAGCTGGGTGATGTTCATCGGGCGCTCCTCGATGATGTAGGGAGTGAGATAGTCGCTGACCGCCGACATGTACTTATCGACGTGCAGGCTGGAGATGCCGTGGTGTTTGACGGCGTAGTTTCTGAAATCGTTCATGAATTATTCTGCTTTGGGGGTTGCTTTTTTGGTTTTGGCAGGAGCTTTCTTGGCTTTCGGCTTGGCCTCTTCGGCGGGAGCTTCAGCTGGCTCTGCATCGGCTTTCTTGGTCGTGGTCTTCTTGGCCTTCGGTTTCTTCTCCTCTTTCTTATCCTCCTTAATGCCATAAAGCTCATCAGCGAACTCCTTGAAGGTCACTTTTTTAACTTTGGTCTTCATCTTCTGCTGCAGCACATTGCCGATGGCCTCGTCGAACAGCTGGTCGTAGATGTTCTTCACCGTATCTTTGTTCTTGAGGGTGTCGGCCACCATAGCATCCACGCGCTCGGCCACATCTTCGGCGTTGAACTGGGCGAAGTAGTTCTTCATGAAGAAATCGCGCACATAGTTGCGAACATTCTCTTCGGTGATCTGAATGTTGTTCTCCTTGGTGAGCTTGTTCTCGATGAGCTGCCACTTGAAGGAGTTGAGGTATTTGTCGAACTCTCCATTCAGCTTTTCTTCGGTCATATCCTCTTGAGCGGCAAGGATGTAGCGACGAAGGAACTCTTCGGGCAACTCAATCTTGAGGTTGTCAACGAGGGTGGTGATGGCGTCGTTCATGAATTTCTGACGGATGGAGGTGGCATATTCGGCCTCCACTTTGGCGGCACCTTCTTTGCGGAGTTCTTCCACACTCTTCACCTCACCTTTCGGGTAGGCTTTCTTGAAGAAGTCGTCGTTGAGCTCGGCGGGTTCGAGGTGACCGATGTACTTGATGGTCATGGCGCGCACGTCGGCTTCTTCCTTATTGATCATCTCGGGAGTGGTCTTGAGGAAGGTGGCGAGCTTGTTCTCGTCGTCGAAGAGGGTGTGAACGTCGGCGGTGACCACCTCTTTCACATTCTTGCCGATGAAGAGTTTCTTGCCGGCCTCGCTAAGGTCGTTGGCATAGAAGTTGCCGTTGTCGTTCTCATTGAACTCCACGGTCACGAAGTCGTTGTCGGCGATGGTCTCGGGGGAGGTGTACTGGCCGTGGCGTTTGCGCAGGTCATCCACAAAGCGGTCGATCTCCTCGTCGGTAGCCTTGATCTGGTAGCTGGTGATCTCGGGCAGCTCCTCATAGTTGATGTCGAAAGGCTTCTGGGAAGCGATTTCGAAGACGAAGACAAACTTGTCGGGATGTTCGAAATCCACCACAGTTTTGTCGTTCACCGGCAGCGGTTCGCCGAGGGTCTCGATGTTGTTTTCGCGGATATACTTGTTGAGTTCGTCAATCATCATGCGGTTCACTTCGTCGGCGATGAACGACTTCTCATACATTTTCTTAATCATCGGCATGGGGGCGTTGCCCGGGCGGAAGCCGGGGACCTGTGCCATTCTGCGCTGTTTTTTCAGCGCATTTTCTACGTTTGCTGCGTAATCTTCTTTGCAGATTTCAATGGTGACCATCTGAATCTGCTCGCTCATTTTTTCGTTCTGAATCTTCATGTATAGATACTATTTAATTAATATACAATTTGCGGCTGCAAAAATACGAAACAATTGGCAAACAACAATGTTCAATGCCAAATAAAATTTTTTATTGTTTTTTTTGTATTTTTGCCGCACTAATTATACCCCCCCTTCAAACGCCATGAAGATTTATTTTCATATTTTAATTGAAAGAGGATTCGATCATTATCAATCCCTAAACACCAATCCTATGAAACGAATGATTTTCATCCTGATGGCGATGCTGCTGGTGGTTTCGCTCCGCGCCCAAACCGACACCAACTACTGGCACTACCACGAACTGATTTACAAGGCCGAGTGCGCCCTGTTCGACAACAATAAAAATGTGGAACAAGGTTTCCAGTATTACGACCAAGCCTTCAACAATTTTGAGTTCAACTACTTGCACGACCTGGTGAATGCGGCGCAGCTGGCGCACTACTACCATCGTGATGAAATGAAGTATTTGAAGAAGGCCGTCGGCTACGGCTTAAGGCCCATTCATTTGGACAATGTTGCTGCTTGGAAAAACGCTGACACACAAAGTCAATTTCTTGAATTTTACCAGAGCGAGGAAGGACAAGCACTCCGGCAGCAATATCTCTCCACCATCAATCAGGAATATCTGGCATGGCTCTATCGGTTTAGTTTGCAGGAGCTAAAATACCGGCGTTCGCCCGATCCTGACAAGTTATACAGGGGCAGATTTATACAGTGGGACCAGCAGCTTCTGGAGAAAATTGAGGAGTTGGGATTCCCGGGGCAAAAACAAGTGGGCATTGATGACTCGCTGCTTTATCTGGAATTGGACAACAAAGATTTGGATTTCAACCATTTGGTGCAAATGAATGCGGACAGTCTGTGCTTTATGGAAGATACCATTCCTTTCCCTATGGTATTCGGGACAGACACTTTTTGGGTACAAGTTGTCAACCCCATCTATTCCTGCTTCGATTTGGACGCTGGCAATCCATCACAAACTTTGCCCACCATCTATTTGGTGCACCATGGCTGTCCGCTACGGAGTTTTGCCTTAATTGATGATGAAATTGCCAAAGGCAACCTTCATCCACGAGAATTCGCCTACATAATAGACATTTCACGAGATGCGAATTACTACGATGCATCCACTTGTGACTGCGGCAAGTATGCCAATTGCTTTTTCCGTATGGGCAATGGTGACCAAGCTTTATGGAAGTTCCTCTTTCTGCCTGAAGATGAGACCGATGCGTTGCGGAAACAATATTGGATTGTGCCGCTACGGGTTGAACGGGCAAAGGCAGATTTCGGTGAGGAACACGGCTACCGATTCAACTGGGGAATGAATAATTGCTTTAAATAATGTTTTTAACAATAAAACACTCACATTTTCCGTTCATTAATAAATTTTACACCATGAAAAAGTATTTGTATTTTGTATCATTAGTTTTGTCATTCTGTTTAGCGAGTTGCATGAAAGAGCAGAATTGCGACTGTGCAGAGATGTTAACTGGCAAATTTGTCGTGTTGGAAGAACCCTACAGAACCACTTACCCGTATTGGAAAGAAGGGTTGAAGATCACCGCGCATTTTATCGACTCTACTGGGCAAGTCATGCCTATTCATGGACAAATCCCCAAAACATTTCCTGTTGGGGACACCGTCGATGTGAATATTTGCCTGAAATACAATTATTATCGTCCGGGAAGAATTCATACGGAAGACAGAATTGGAACTTTTACCATCAATTGCATCGAAAGGTTATAAACACCTGAACCATTCGGGAGTTGCACGGCCGTTCGTCTGATGGATCGGCAACTTTACGACCTTGATGAACTCAATGGACCCTGCGGTACCCGCCGCACTTCTTGCTGCCGGTGTGCTCGATGAGCCCCTGCTTCCCGAGTTCAGAAAGGCATCGCTCGACGGTACTTAATGAATATTTCGTTCCGGCGATGATGTCCGCCGAATTGCAGTTGGCGTGATTCTCGATATAAGAAAGAACCTCTCGAATCTTTTCATCCGTAGGGGTGGCCGGCTTCCGCTTGCCAACTGTAGAAGCTGCTCACCGTCACGCGGTGGGCGGGACACTCTTCACTCCAACAGTCGTCGTTCTGGAAACGCGCTACGATGGCTTCATCGGCGCAAAATTTGGGCAGCAACACCTTCACCGCCGCCTTTTTTCCAATCTCGTTCTCGGCATACCACACCTCCGCCATACCGCCTTTTCCCAAAGGACGCAACAGAGTATAGTTCAATACTTTTCTGTTTTGCATAGCTTTTATTTTGAAAGTGCAAATATACGAATTAAACGGAAAACTGAGAATTGAAAATTGAGAATTAGAGATACACAATAGCCCCGAAGGGGCTGCTGCTACAAGGCCAGTCCGCCCTGTGAGGTCTCCTTGTAGAGTGATGGCAGGTCGTGGCCAGTGACCTTCATGACACGCACCACGCGGTCGAAACTGACGAGGTGCTTGCCATCGGAGATAAGAGCGAACATGGCGGCATCGATGGCACGCACCGAAGCGAATGCATTTCGCTCAATACAAGGCACTTGCACCAGTCCGCAGATGGGATCGCAGGTAAGGCCGAGGTGATGTTCCAGCCCCATCTCGGCAGCATATTCCACCTGATAGGAAGAGCCACCCATGAGCTGGCAGAAGGCACCGGCGGCCATGGCACATGCCGAGCCCACCTCGCCTTGGCAGCCCACCTCCGCCCCACTGATGGAGGCGTTGTATTTGATAACGTTGCCAATGAGTCCGGCAGTGGCAAGGGCATGCAGAATTTTCTTGTCGTTGTGTTCATACTGCTGATAGTAAGTATATAACACGGCGGGCAGCACCCCGCAGGAGCCGCAGGTCGGAGCGGTGACGATGGTACGGCCGCTGGCGTTCTCTTCGGCCACTGCGAAAGCATACACCGGCGTGGAGTATCGGTGCTGCAGTGAGGTGTTCATGGACTGCACACGCGAGTACATCGTCGAAGCTTTGCGAGGCAGATGCAAGCCACCGGGGAGCGTACTCTCATGTTCCAACCCCTCCCTAATACTCTGTTGCATCACCCGCCAGACCGCCTCCAAATATTCCCAAATATCATCATCCTCACAATCAGCTACATACTCCCAGAGTTTGCGATTCCCCACATGCGACAAGATGTCGGTCATAGTGGAATACTGGTAGATGTGTTTGTCAGACTGCCGCTGACCAGACTGCGAAATGTCGCCACCTCCCACACTGAAATAGCGCTGTGTGAGCAACGCTTTGCCTTGGGCATCCAATGCAGTAAATTCCATTCCATTAGGATGTTCCGGCAAAAACATTTCCGGTTTCCATATTATAATCACGGGCACTGGGGCCAGCGCATCAGTGATGGCCACATCGGTCAAATGGCCTTTACCGGTGGCGGCCAGACTGCCGAACAGAGTCACCTCGTAGGAGGCCGCCGTGGGGGCCTGTTCGCGGAAAAGGGCGGCGGCCTTCGCCGGCCCCATGGTGTGCGAGCTCGATGGCCCGCGCCCAATCTTGAAAATATGACGGATACTTTCCATTACCTGAATTGATGACGATATCCTTAACGCTCCCTCTTTAAAAATATTGCCAGTCCCCACATCTTATCCTTTCGCCATCCCACTAGCGCAAATCCTGCCGTTTTGTCAGCCATTCAGTTTGGCAAACTTTTTGCATAGTTAATAACGGCTTGCAACAACAAGTCAGCATTAGTTATTGTAAATGATTAAAAATTAAAATATTATGAAAGAAGAAAAAATCAATCCCGAAAATCTGGATGCTGAAAACGATCCTTTAAAGGGTCAGAAAACTGACAATTTGTCACCCGAAGAGGCATCTTTTTGTGAAAATGAGCAAGAAAAAGCACCTCAAGAGGAGGAAAAGAATGACAAAGAGGAAGAAAAAAAATCCATTTTTGGAAGAAAAAATAAAAAAGAAGAAGCACTGAAGAAACAACTGGCGGAACTCACTGAAAAATATGAGGCTCTCGACAAACAGAAAGCTGAATTAAACAACAAATTCTTGCTGCTTTATTCTGAATTCGACAACTATAAAAAACGTACTAACAAGGAAAAACTGGACCTCATGGCCACCGCCTCAGAGAAGGTGATTGTGAGCCTCCTCCCCATCATCGACGACTTCGAACGCGCCATCAAGGCCAACGAAAATCTGACCGATGCCGAAGTAATGAAAGATGGTTTCAATTTGATTTACAACAAATTAACTAATCTTCTTAAACATTTTGATGTCACCGAGATTGAGGCTAAAGGCGAAGTGTTCGACACCGACCTGCATGAGGCGGTCACCCATTTCCCTGCTTCCAACGAAGAGGAGAAGGGCAAGGTGATTGATGTGACCGAAAAGGGTTACAAAATCAAAGACAAGGTGATTCGCTACGCCAAAGTGGTGGTAGGACAGTGAGAGTTGAGAGTTGAAAGTTGAAAGTTGAGAGTTGAGATTTGAAAGTTGAAAGTTGGGAGTTAAAAGTTTAAAAAGTTAAGAATAAGTAGAGACAATGCATGCATTGTCTCAAAAAAAAACAAAGACGGTACATTCCCCGTCTCACAAAAGAGGAGGCATTATCATACATGGAAAAACGTGATTATTATGAAGTATTAGGGGTGAATAAAAATTCGACCCCAGAAGAGATAAAGAAGGCATATCGGAAAAAGGCGATGCAATACCACCCTGACCGCAACCCAGGCGACAAGGAGGCGGAAGAGAAGTTCAAGGAGGCGGCGGAGGCTTACGATGTGCTGAGCAATCCCGACAAGAAGGCCCGTTACGACCAGTTTGGACACGAAGGGCTGCGTGGGGCAGCCTCATCGGGCGGTTTCGACGCCAGCGACCTCAACAGCATCTTCGAGCATTTCGGCAGCATCTTCGGCGACTTTTTGGGAGGCGGCTTCCGCGGCGGTTTCAGCGGCGGTTTCAGCGGTTTTGGCGGCGGTCAGCAGAAGGCAGTACGCCGCGGCAGCGACATCCGTATTCGCCTGAAACTCAAATTAGAAGAGATTGCTGAAGGGTGTACCAAAACGCTAAAAATCCCCAAACAGGTGACTTGTACTGCCTGCGGCGGCACCGGCGCGAAAGACAAATCCTCCATCGTGACCTGCCCCACCTGTCAGGGACGCGGCCAGGTGGTTCACCAGCAGCGCACCATGTTCGGCGTCATGCAGCAAGTAATGCCCTGCAATGCCTGTCACGGAACAGGACAGGTCATCAAAGACAAATGTCCCACCTGTCATGGTGAAGGCACCGTGAAGGGCGAGGAGGTGGTCACCATCAACATCCCCGCCGGTGTGCAGGACGGCATGCAGATCCGCGAGCGCGGCAAGGGCAACGCGGCGCCCAACGGCGGCATCCCCGGCGACCTCATCGTGGTGATACAGGAAGAGGAGAATTCCACCTTCGAGAGAGATGGCAACAACCTGTATATCAACTACTACATCTCATTCCCGCAGGCCGCGCTCGGCGCGGAAGTAGAGATCCCTCTGGTGAAAGGCAAAGCCAAGGTGAAGATTGCCCCCGGCACCCAGAGCGGCAGCGTGCTGCGTCTGCAAGGGAAGGGCCTGCCGGAAGTCAACAGCCGGCGCGTCGGCGACCTCATCGTCAACGTCAACGTGTGGACCCCGACCAAACTCACCAAGGAGGAACGCCAGCTCATCGAACAGATGAACGGGGCCGAGAATTTCATCCCCAAACCCACCAAAAAAGACAAGAGTTTCTTCAACCGCGTGCGCCAGTTTTTTGAAGACCGGTAAGGGTTGAAACGGCTCTTCATCTTTTCTTGATTATTTTACTTTATTCACATTGCCATGTGAAAAAAAATGTGTAATTTTGCAAACTTTTATGTAAAATCAACAAAGTAGTAATAATCAAATAATTAAGCTAAAACAATGAAAGTTTATCAGACACAAGACATCCGAAACATCGCCCTTATCGGTGGTAACCGTACTGGAAAAACCACCCTCGCTGAGACGATGGCCTTCCACGGTGGCGTCATCAGCCGTCGCGGAACCGTTGAAGACAAGAACACCCTCTCCGACTATCGCGAAGTAGAGCTGGAAAGACAGCAGTCCATCCAGTCCTCCGTGCTGTACAGTGAATTTGAGAACACCAAGTTCAACATGATTGACTGCCCCGGCTTCGACGATTTTGTGGGCGAAGTGATCGGTGCCTTGAGAGTGGCTGATACCGCTGTCATGGTCATCAACGCCCAGAACGGTGTGGATGTTGGCGCAGAGTCACAGTGGCGCTGGACCAAGAAGATGCACAAACCCGTCGTCTTCGTCGTCAACCAGCTCGACCATGAGAAAGCCAACTTCGACGAGACCCTCCGCGAGCTGAAGCACAACTTCGGCGGCAGCGTGCTCCCGTTGCAGTACCCCGTCAATGCCGGCGTCGGCTTCGACTCCGTCATCGACCTTCTCTCCAAGAAACTCCTCAAATTCCCCGCTGGCGGCGGTAAGATGATTGTGGAAGAAATTCCCGCTTCCGAAGCTGACAAAGCCGAGGAGATGCACGCCGCCCTCATCGAGGCAGCTGCTGAGAACGATGAGAAACTCATGGACAAATTCTTCGAAGAGGGTACTCTTTCAGAAGAGGAGATGATGCGCGGCCTCAAGCTGGGTGTTATCAACCGCGGCACCTTCCCGGTGCTCTGCATCTCCGCCAAGGCCGACCAGGGCGTGGACCGCATGATGCAGATCATCAAGGGTAACTGCCCCACCCCCGCCGAAGCACTTCCCATCAAGAACACCAACGGCGAAGACGTGGCTTGCGACTCCACCGGCAACACCATCGCTTACGTTTGGAAGACTGCCGTTGAGCAGCACCTCGGCGATGTGGCTTATATGAAGATCTGCTCCGGCGAGATGACCGAAGCTATGGACCTTCTCAACACCAACACCTCCACCAAGGAGAGAGTATCCCAGATTCTCTGCTTCGCCGGCCAGAAACGTGAAAACGTGGAGAAGGCTTGCGCTGGCGATATCGTCGCCACCATCAAGCTGAAAGGCACCGGTGCTTCCCAGACCCTCGTGAAGAGCGGCGACATGCAAATTGAAAAGACCGCTTATCCGGATCCGAAGTTCCGTACCGCCGTGCGCGCCAAGAACAGCTCCGACGAAGAGAAACTCGGTGCCGTACTCAACAGCCTCCGCAAGAGCGACCTCACCTTCCTCATGGAACAGTCGAAAGAGCTCAAGCAGACCATCATCTCCGGTCAGGGCGAGCAGCAGCTCAACATCGTCAAATGGATGATTGAGAAGCTCAACAAGATTGAAATCGAATACTACGCTCCCAAGATCCCGTATCGCGAAACCATCACCAAGTCGGCTGAGGCTATGTACCGCCACAAGAAACAGTCTGGTGGTTCCGGCCAGTTCGGTGAAGTTCACATGCTCATCGAGCCTTATTTCGATGGTATGCCGAACCAGACCAAATACCCCATCCGCGACACCCAGAGCTACGATCTGCCGTGGGGCGGCAAGCTCATCTACAACAACTGTATCGTGGGTGGTGCCATCGACGCACGCTTCATGCCCGCTATCCTCAAGGGTATCATGGAGAAGATGGAGGAAGGCCCGCTGACCGGTTCTTACGCCCGCGATATCGTGGTGAACATCTACGACGGTAAAATGCACCCCGTTGACTCCAACGAGTTGGCATTTAAGTTGGCTGGTCGTAACGCCTTCAAGGACGCTTTCAAAAAAGCCAATCCGAAGATCCTCGAACCCATCTACGATGTGGAAGTTTTCGTTCCCTCCGACAGAATGGGTGATGTGATGACCGACCTCCAGGGTCGCCGCGGTGTGGTGATGGGTATGGACAGCGAAGGCGAGTTCCAGACCATCCGCGCCAAAGTTCCGCTCGCCGAGATGAACAAATATTCCACCACTCTGAGCTCCATCACCTCTGGTCGTGCTTCCTACGAGATGAAGTTTGCTGAATACCAGCAAGTTCCTGCTGATGTTCAGGCAGCCGTCATCCAGAAGTACGAAGAGGAAAACAAGGACGAAGAGTAGTCTTTACAGAAATTTCGATAGGAGCTGGACAACCTCCGGCTCCTATCTTCAAAATTATTTATTATTCACAAAATTATTTAAAAATGAAATCAGTATCTATTAGCGGTTCTCCCAGAGAGAACGTAGGGAAAAGAGACGCAAAAGAACAACGTAAGAACGGTCTGGTGCCGTGCGTGCTTTACGGCGGTGAAAAACAGTACCAGTTTGTCGTTGATAAAAAGCAGTTCGCTAACTTGATCTACACTCCCGAAGTCCGTTACGCTATCATCAGCCTCGATGGCAAAGAGATTCCCGCCATTCTCCAGGCCAGCCAGTATCATCCCATCACCGATGAGCTGCTCCACGTGGACTTCCTCGAAGTAGTGGACGGCAAGCCGATCACCATCGGTCTGCCCATCAAGATCATGGGTACCTCTCCCGGTGTGCTCCGTGGTGGTAAACTCGTGAAGAAAGTTCGCAAACTCAAAGTTCGCGGTCTGCTGAACGACATCCCGGAATTCATTCCCGTTGACATCTCTGGTCTCGACATCGACAACTCCGTCAAGGTCAACGATTTGAAAATCGACAACATCACTTTCGTTGAGAATCCGAACGCCGTTGTGACCGCAGTTCTCTCCACCAGAAATGTGGAAGAGGCTCCGACCGAAGAGGCTTAATATTGATTATTACACAAATGGTAGGGGCGTGGGCAACTGCGTCCCTATTATTTTTTCTTTATGGCAAAATTCCCCTTTCCGACCACTGAATTCCCTGTTTTCCTCGCCCCGATGGAGGAGGTGACCGACGCGTCGTTCCGCCGGCTGTGCAAGGCCTTTGGCGCCGATGTGCTCATCTCGGAGTTTGTCTCCTCGGAGGCCTTGATCCGCGAGGTGGAGAAGAGCCGCAAGAAGATACAGTTTTCGGACAGCGAACGCCCGTTCGGCATTCAGATTTTCGGACATGATGAGGATTCGCTGCGGAAAGCGGCCGAAATTGCGGCGGCGGAGCAGCCCGACTTCATCGACATCAACTGGGGCTGTCCCGTGAAAAAGGTGGTGGCGAAGGGGGCCGGTGCGGCCATTCTGAAAGACATCCCCAAGATGATACGGCTCACCAAGTCGGTGGTGAAGGCTGTAAGTCTGCCCGTATCCGTCAAGACACGCCTCGGCTGGGAGGAGGGCAACCGGCCCATCGTGCAGGTGGCTGAGATGCTGCAAGATGTAGGCGTGCAGATGTTGTCGATACACGGCCGCACGCGCTCGCAGATGTACAGCGGAGCCGCCGACTGGACTCTCATCGGGGAGGTAAAGAACAACCCGCGCATCTCCATCCCCATTGTGGGCAACGGCGACATCGACAGCGGGGCGAAGGCGGCAGAATACCGCGACCGTTACGGGGTTGATGGTGTGATGGTAGGGCGGGCGGCTATCGGCAATCCGTTTGTTTTCAAGGAGATAAAAAATCATTTCGCCGGCATCGCTACTCCCCTACCCACTTACGAGGAACGGGTGAGCACCTGTATGGAACACTTACGCGGGGCGGTGGAGGTCAAAGGCGAACGTACTGCAGTATTGGAGATGCGCCGTCACTATGCCGGCTATTTCAAGGGCATTCCCAACTTCAAGGAGAAGAAGGTGAGGCTGATGCTCGCCCTCACGGTTGCGGAGTGCGAGGCGATACTGAAATAAAAAAGCGGCTGTCTATGGCAGCCGCTTTGAGTATGTACTGAAGTGTGTAATCGAAGAAAAAATTATTTCTTACCTTTGTCCTTCTGGCCTGCATGACCGCGGAAGATGCGGGTCGGGGAGAATTCACCCAGACGGTGACCGATCATATTTTCGGTAACGTAAACGGGGATGAATTTGTTGCCGTTGTGAACGGCGATGGTGAGGCCGACGAAGTCGGGGGAAATCATGGAAGCGCGTGACCAGGTTTTGATGGTGGTCTTTTTGCCGGAGGCTTGCGCTTCGAGCACTCTCTGTTCCAGTTTATAGTGAATAAACGGTCCTTTTTTTAATGAACGACTCATAGTGTTATCCCTTTAAATTATTTTTTTCTTCTTTCAATGATGTACTTATTCGAATTCTTCTTCGGATGTCTGGTCTTGTAGCCCTTAGCCGGTAAGCCCTTGCGTGAGCGCGGGTGACCGCCGGATGCACGACCTTCACCACCACCCATCGGGTGATCGACCGGGTTCATAACCACACCACGGACGCGCGGACGCCAACCTAACCAGCGGCTTCTACCGGCCTTACCGGAGACTTCGAGGCTGTGGTCGATGTTGGAAACGATACCAACGGTAGCGCGGCATGCGCAGAGAACCATACGGGTTTCGCCGGAGGGCATGCGGATGACGGCGTACTTGCCTTCGCGTGACATCAGCTGGGCGTGAGCACCAGCGCTGCGCACCATCTTACCACCCTGACCGGGGTTCATCTCGATGTTGTGAATTTCAGTACCGAGCGGGATCTCGCCGAGGGGCAGGCAGTTGCCGAGGTCGGGGCTGACGCCCGAGCCGGAAACGATCACCTGACCAACCTTCAGACCGTGGGGAGCCACGATGTAGCGTTTCTCGCCGTCTGCGTAGAAAAGCAGGGCGATACGTGCCGAACGGTTCGGATCGTACTCGATGGAGTGCACGGTTGCCGGAATGTTGTCCTTGTCTCTTCTGAAGTCAATGATACGAAGCATCTTCTTGTGACCGCCGCCGCGGTTCCGCATCGTCATCTTACCACTATTATTTCTACCACCCGTGCTGGGTCTGGGGCACAATAAACTTTTTTCCGGTTTATCAGTGGTAATGTCATCATAAGCGCTGATCTGTTTGAAGCGCTGCCCCGGAGTTACTGGTTTAAATTTTCTTAATGCCATATCTCATTAAATATTGCTGTAAAAATCAATTCTGTCGTCTTTCGAAAGGAAGACGGTGGCTTTCTTTAAGGTGGACTTCTGACCTTCGATCATGCCGGCCTTGGTGTAGCGGGAAGCATCCTTACCGCGCTGTACCATGGTGTTCACTCTCACGACTTTCACGCCGTAGATGGCTTCCACATCGTGTTTGATCTGGGTCTTGGTTGCCGATCTTTCCACAATGAAACCGTAGCGGTTGAACTTCTCAGCCTCAGCCGTACGTTTCTCGCTGATGATGGGTTTTATTAATACGCTCATTGTTTCTAAATTTTGATGTTAATGAATTATTCGCCGAGCATTTTGTTGAGATCGGCAATGCTGTTCTCGCAGATGATGAGGTTGGTGGCGTTGAGCACATCGTAGGTGTTGGCGTCAGAAGCTCTCATCACTTTTGCACGCTGCAAGTTGCGGCTGGAGAGGTAAACATTGGTATTGCTGCTGTTGACGAGGGTCAAAGTCTTGGCATCCTGGAGGTTGAAACTCTTGAGGATATTGACGAAGGCCTTGGTCTTGGGAGCGTCGAATGCGAAATCCTCAACGACCGTGATCTTGTTCTCTTTTGCCTTGTAGGTGAAGGCGGAGAAGCGGGCGAGGCGTTTTACTTTCTTGTTCAGCTTGAAGCTATAGTCTCTCGGATGAGGACCGAAAGCGGTGGCACCGCCACGGATGGTGGGAGACTTGATACCGCCGGCACGTGCGCCGCCAGTACCTTTCTGACGTTTCAACTTGCGGGTACTACCCGAAACGGTGGCTCTGTCAAGCGTGTTGTGGGTTCCCTGACGCTTGTTGGCCATGATGTTCTTGACATCCAACCAGATTGCGTGGTCGTTCGGTTCAACATTAAAGATTCTGTCGTCTAATGTGACCGTTTTGGCAGTCTCACTGCCGTCGATTTTATAAACTTTTAACTCCATCTTTCAATAATTAAATATGAACCATTGGGTCCCGGAACAGAACCTTTAACTACAAGCATATTTTTCTCCTTCACGACTTTGAGGATACGGAGGTTGGCGACCTTCACCTTAGCGTGACCGGTCTGGCCTGCCATACGCATGCCGGGGAGAACTCTTGACGGGTATGAGGATGCACCCATGGAACCGGGGGCTCTCAGACGGTTGTGCTGACCGTGCGTAGCATCGCCGACACCACCGAATCCGTGACGTTTCACAACGCCCTGGAAACCTTTACCTTTTGAGAGGCCGCTGACATCCACGAACTCGCCTTCCTCGAAGACGGTGACATCCAGCACCTCACCAAAGCTCTTCTTGTGGCCTTCCTCGAAACGTGTGAACTCGCGCACGATTTTCTTCGGCGTGGTGTTCGCCTTGGCGAAATGACCCTTCAAAGGCTTGGGGGTGTTCTTCTCTTTTCTCTCGTCGTATCCCAATTGGATAGCACTGTAACCGTCCTTCTCGACGGTCTTGACTTGCGTTACGACGCAAGGACCAGCCTCTATCACTGTGCACGGCACACACTTGCCGGAGGCATCGTAGATGCTAGTCATTCCAATTTTTTTTCCTATTAATCCTGACATTTTTAAATAGATTTGGTAATAAATTCGATGCTATCTACGCAAAGCATCACCGCCTTGTCATTTCATAAAACTCTGACACAGAAAGAGTTTTTACTCCATAACTCAGCTTCATACTCTACGCAAATGAGCTGGCAAATATACGATTTTTTCTTTTACACAATATTTTGTTGAAAAAAATTATTCCTAATTTTTCTAACAGCGTGTTGTGAATGACCCGAAGTGCGTATCTTTGCACGCTATTTCCCCTGGAATGAACTTTTTATAATAGTTGAAATGAAAAAATGGATATTCATTAATGCACTACTCCTGATGACCGCTATCATGAACGCGCAGAACGACTCCCTCACCCCCCAAATGTTCGGGCTCGACAAGGCCCAGACCGATGTGGACCGTTACTATGTTATATATAATATGCACAAGACTGCATGCACCGATGGCAAACCGGTGAGCTATAGCGGTATCGGCGAGCTGAATATCGAGATCCCCGCCGACGCACAGCCCATCCCGCTCAACGGCAGCTGTGACTTCCAACATCTGGTGCTCAATGTCACCAACAACAGCAAGCCGCTCTACCTGTTTGCCCTCACACAGCCCGCCGACACCATCAACATCAGCAAAGAGCAGGTCGATAGTGGCGACTTTTCAGACCTATCCTGCATGGATAGCGACAGCACCTACCTAATTATCCTTCAAGATGATAGCGCTTGGGTGGACAAACGGCAGGGCTATTCGTACGGGCATAAGAGAAAAGATATTCTTCTGGTGGACAAGCGACACGCCATCAACCGTCCGGTGATGCCTTACAACACCGAAGAGACAAAACTATCCGCATGCATCTGTCCCGTCACCCGCGACGTGAAGCTCATCAGCAGGATCACCATCAACCGCGCCGCCGGCAACCGCTACAAAACCTACTGCTTCGATGTGCAGAACCAGTGCAATGTGGACATGAGCGACATCACCATCAACACACCGCCCAGTAGATTCTACGCCGACGCGGCCATCCGTATCTACAATTCCGTCAACGTGCGCCTTCGCGATATCGTCATCAATGGAACCTACTCGCAAACAGAGTATTACGGATATGGGGTGGAGATGAACAATGTATGGCGGTCGCAAATCGTCAACATGAAAGCGCAAGCCAGCTGGGGCATCTTCGGCAACAACAACATCAACGAGGTGGCGCTCGACAGCTGCGACATCAACCGATACGACATCCACTGTTATGGCCGCGACGTGGTGATGCGGAACTGCACCTTCAGCAACCTGTACAACCAGTTCTCATCGGTGTATGGCAAGGTGGTATTCGAAAACTGCATCTTCAACAACCAGATTCCTGTATTGTTGGAGTCGAGTTATAACGCCTACACGCCTTTCGACCTTTTCTTCTACGACTGCATTTTCAACATCAACAGCAAGCGAAACTACTTGGTGGATGCCCGCGACCTCTCCGACATTCGCAACACACGCTCAGAAGTCCGCAACAAGAACCTTCCCAACATCACCATTTCGCACCCAACTGTCATCCTAACCGATAATGTACGGAAATGGTATATGTTTCATTTTAGCAAAGTAACCTACACTGACAAAGTGGGTCACGTTCAGCACATTGACATCAATGAAATAATAGTAAAAAACGGTAGGCTTCGACTAAAAACCAGCAACATGAATTTTCCCCATTCCTACCCTATCGAATTCCCCTTCCATAATAAAATTGTCGTAGAATAAAGGTCTTATCGAACAAGGTTCGACAACTCGGTCTGCACCATCCTTCCAAACACGAAATACTGTAAAATGTAAAGTTTCCCCTTGTCGTCGTTGAGGGTGGCGTAGAAACGGTCTTGGTTGTAAAGATGTTCAATATCAGTGAGTTTATCACCCGTCTCATTGTCATAGTACTCATACGGATCATCCATGAAATAGCAGTTCAGCTTGATGGTTTTGCCCTGTGTATCGGTAAGGGTGATGATTTTGAAGAGGTTGTTTTGGAGAATATGCTGCACCTGTTCCTGCTCAAGACCCGTGGCTATAGACTGGTATTTTTTATCGCGAAATTCAGCTAACATGTTGAAAACACGGGCAGTATCGTACTGCATGATTTTTTCGTCCTGACTATTGTAGAGGTCATAATGGCGGTCATCCACCTTCCGGATAACGAACGACTGGTCGTGGTGGAGGCAGTCGTACACTTCGAGGGTCTGGATACGGGTGGGCTTGGTGGTAAGCATCTGGTGGCTCACCCAGTCCTGTTGCAGTGCGGAAAAGCGGGGCGAGACGATGCCACGGAAACCAGGCAGATGAATAATGCAGGGTTTGTCTTCCAATCCCTCCAGCATAGCGTAGTTACCCGTATTCTCCTGCGTAGCCGGACCGATATAGATGGTCTTCACCTTCTGCTCCTTAACGAAAAACCCATGACCGAAAAGGGTGAAAGTAGGAGCATCCTCATACACCTCCACCTTGATGGCGCTGGCAGCCATCACGCGGTTCATGTTTTCCACCTGCCTGGCTGGAACAGGACGGTCAACACGCAGGTTCATCAGCGTAGCCAACAACGAGTTCACCATCTCAGGGGTGGCGGGCGTACCGTCTTCGAGTTTCCACCCCGCATCCGTACGTTTCAACAACACGGTGTTACCCGACATGTCGGCGATAAAAACCTTTTTCACAGTAGCGGAATCATTGCAGGCGAACATCTTCTGCGAATACTCCAATTTCTCGCCATTTCCCCATGAAAAATTGTTATAAATGATCAGCGCCAAAAGTGCTACTGAAGCAACAATGCTGGAAATGAGTATGATGAGCGTCTTCTTTTTCATAATTCTAAAATTCTATATGCAAAACTCCATAAGTCGCTACTGCCAACGAACCCTGGCATATCGGAAATACCGTAACAATATTGCCACCACTCCAATCAACACCAGCAACAGCAACGGAAGTCCTATGTTGAGCAACTGATAACGCAACTGAATCTTGTTCACACTGGTTTTGCTCGCATCTAACTTACCAATTTGCAGAACTTTGGAACGCAATTCTATCATGTCGGTATTGCCGCACAAATAGTCCACACAATTGACCAAAAACTCGGTATTGTCGTACATCTTACCCGTATTTTGGTCGTAGCCGGTGGGGAAAATGGCCTTCTGAACCAACAACCACTCATGCATCTTGAACTGCCGCTGCACATTAGGATTCTGATAGGTCATGATAGCTGGAATCAATGCGGCCGAGTCCACATAGTTGCGGATAATGTCACCATCAGAGATGAATATCTGCTTCGTGGGAATGCTCTGATCCTTGTGTCCGAACTGATCTTCAGTAACAAGCGCTATGGGAAGCCGCCCTGCAAAAGCTGACTTAAACTGACCTTCCACCAGCACAGCAACTGGAACATTTTTATGCTTATACTCCACCTCATTGGGATGGTCAACTCCCTCTTTCAACGACACAAAGTTGGGAACAGTCTTGATCTTGGTCTTATTCGAAGTGGTGGCCAACACAGTTTTCTTCAGACCATCATCCGGATTCACCATGTCAATGGAGCTGGCGAACTGTAAGCGCACGTTCTCAATATGCTGATTGATAGGATGATCATTAAAACGTGCGATATTCAACAGATAGGGAAATGTCAAGTTTTTACCATGCACATTCATCATCTGATAACTCACCATATCCATCAGCAAGTCTGAATTGATGCGGACACCATAGTTGAAAAACATTTTTTGCAGCGACTGGCAGGCGGCGTTGGGCAGGGCATACTGCGCTTGCACGTTCTCCACGCTGTCCATGGAGGCGTTGGAGGCATCCATCAGCCACAGCACACGCCCACCATGCATAATATGCTGGTCGATGAGATAGCGGTCGGTGTCGCTCACCCACTGGGTGGGCTGCGCCACAATAAGGAGGTCATACTTGTTGCCCAAAAGTTTAACTTCGGTAGAATCCTCATCGGAATAGGTGATGTTGCGCAAACTGTTGACCCTTCCCGCTATGGTAGTAAGGTCCACAGAATAAAAATCTTCCATCCCCTCACCCAACTGTCCGACGGTCCACATCAAATAGGGCATCGTCGGAAGTTCGCCATGCCCGCTAATAACAGCGATATGTGACTTTTTGGGTTGGATGAGCGCCTTCAGCGTTCGAGTAAAATTGTACTCCATCCGCATATAGGAGTAATCAATGGGATCCTGATAATAACCCCGCATATCATTCTCCACCAGCATTACCGCTTGCTCCCGGTTCTTATATGAAATGATAGCACCCGGGATAATATACTGCGTGGTCTGTTGCTGCTGCCCAGTACTAAACTGCTGGTTGACTGGAATAGGGATAATCCCCTGACTGACGAACTGCCCCAGGATGGACCTCACATCTTCCGGCTTCTGCCCCGCCAATGGATCAATAAACTCATAATGGACATTGGATGACACATCCTTGAACTCTGCCAACATCTCCTTAGCGCGCTCGATAAGGGGAGCATATTCCTCCGGAACACTCTCTCCATAAAGATAAAACTTGATGTACACATCATCATCGGTGGATTCGAGCAATTTCACCGTAGATTCCGACAACGTGAAACGCTTCGAAGCGGTCATGTCTGCCTTGCCATGGAAATAGGAGGATGCGACATTGATGGCGATAACAGCTATCAAGGTAGCAAACAGAGCGATGATAGCGGCACGTTTAAATTGGGTTCTTTTTTTCATCTCTGACAAAATTAAAGATTACCATTTCCGGCTTAAGAGCGAGATGCGAGCCCCCAGCAGGAAAAGGAAAGACACCGTAATATAATAGATAATGTCTCGGCTATCAACAACCCCCATGCTGATATAGGAATAGTGATGCTCAATGCCGATTTTTTTCACCACATAGCCAGCCGATCCAAGAAAATCGAGGTCGTAGATGAAATTGAAACCATAGTGCATGAGGAAACAGAACAATGCGGCCAACAAAAAGGCCACAATTTGGTTCTTGGTGATGCAGGAGGCAAACAATCCAATGGAGACGAAGATTGTACCGAGAAAGAACAGTCCAAGGTAGGAGCACCATGTGGCCCCCACATCAATCTTCCCATCAGGCATCCCCAACGACCACACCGACCAGAAATAGACCAATGTGGGCAGCAGAACGATGAGCAGCAACGCCTCACAGGCCATAAACTTGGCTGCGATGAGCTTGACATCGGAGATGGGCTGCGTGAAAAGCAGCTCAATGGTACCCGACCGGCGCTCCTCAGCGAACATTCGCATAGTGATGGCCGGTATCAAGATCAAGAAAAGCATCGGGGCAATATCGAAGAAAATCTGCAACGTGGAACGGCCTCCATCAAAAACATTTCCCCGAAGCACCCATACAAAAAGTCCCGTCAGCACAAGAAATACCCCTGCGATGACATACCCCAGTACGGAGGTGAAAAAGGACTTGATTTCTTTGAAAAAAAGTGCGAACATTTTCTATTTATTTGCTTTTTTTGCGTTCTTCATTTCTTCAGCCTGCTGCTTTTCGTAGTCCTCAACAAGGCCGGCGGCTTTCGCTGCTGCCTTCAAGAAAGGACCTGCCGTGAGCCGGCTGCCGACCGCCTTCTGCAACCAGTATTGCGGAATGAGCTTACCCTGCGAGAAAATTCTCTCCACTTCCTCTCCCAAATTCTTGTCCTTGAAATAGTTCTGCAACTGGAAGCTGATCAAATAGCCTAACGGATAAGCACAAAGGTAAAGCGGCGCATCAATCATGTGCGAATATACCGCCAGTATCGGCTGGTCTTTCGTTTTAAAAATAGGCGCATAATATTGGTTCCAAATCCCTTTTGCCATGCTTACCACAGCCTCTTTCAATTCCGCTGCCGTAGCGTCGGGATGAGCGTACATCCATTTCCAAACCTGTATGTCGAGCAACGACACTCCCATGATCTCATAGCAGCTCCAGAAGTTGTCAAGCAGGTCGTAATATTCGCCGATATTGTCGCTGGCATTGGCGCCCAACAGCTGCAAGTCGTGTTGCTGGAAAGTAAAGGCGAGCGCTTCGGTGAAAGCGGTGTTCGGCACACCAGCAAGGAAATAGTTGGGCACATTATGCAACGAAAAGGTCTGCTCCACATTGTGTCCGAATTCATGGATGCCGATGTTGAACCCCTTGTAATCCATACCATTAGGACCGATACGGGTGCGCAAACGGGAATTGTCGCTCCGCATCATCGACTCCCAAGCATGTCCTGCCCCCACCGACGCATCCACCGTGACATGTGCGCAGATGAAGTCAGCCTTCTCTTTCGTAAATCCTAAAGTCTGCAAAATGTTGGGCAGGTCGGCGGCAAAAGCCTCCTTCGTGGGGTATTTGGCACGGGTGATCCGGTCAAGCGAGCTCTCTGCCACGTCCGAACGGTTTTTGAAACCATTGTACCAGATATCCCAAGGCTGCAATTTTCTGCCTAATTTCTTGGAAATCAGAGATGCCACGGTCTTTACTTCCGGTGCGGAAAGGAAGCTGGCAAAAAGTTTCTCCACGTCCTGCTGCAAAAACTCAAGCTCATCGTTGAAACGACGGTCCAGATAGGTGGAGCTGTCAGCATAATATGCGTCCGTGGCCTGTATGGCGTGAAAGTTGTCCAAAAGGTACTGGTAGCGCACATCTTTCTCGCGGGGTAATACAAATTCAACAGTTTCCTGGTACGTTTTGCCCGAAACAGGATACCAGGCGTATTTCATGTTGTTGATAACATCCCTCGGAATGGTTTGTCCGATGATGTGCTTCATGATGGCATAAATGATTTTCTGCTTCTCAAAACCTTTATCTTTGTCGGCATAGGCGGCCTTCAGCTCGTCGCGCAACCCCCAGTGAGAGATGAGTTTAACATCATTTCCCCAAAATCTCGTACCATTACTGGCCTTTACTGCTCCCATGCAGATGTTGTAGTTGGAAATGTAGTTGTCGGCAGCAGTAGTGGCCGCATTGACTGCCTGCAACTTGTCGGCCGGCACCCGCGAAGTGAACCAATCACCCAAACGGGCATAGCCCCACTCCAGGTCGCTCCACTTGTCGGCCTGCTCGGCCTTCTCGTGCAACGTGTAATGCGGGAAGTTCATCGTGACTACGAAAGCAATTTTGGTGTCGAACATATCGGCGGTGAAATGGGCCGTAACATCGTACGCCGCAAACATCTCATCGATAGGAAGCAATTGATAACCAGTTACATGAATAGGAAGGTTCAGATTGACCGTCATCGCATGGGTATGCCCCATAATGGTTTCAAAATTGTCGCACAAACGATGGAACAACAATTCTTTATCGGCGGCGGTGTAACAGAAATTGTCAATGCAGAATTGCATAAACTCTTCAGGAGTTCCATCCTCCTCTGTCCAAAGACTGGCGGTCTGGGTGATGCCACGAGTCACCATCTGCGAAGAGATTTTGCACTCTTTCTGTATCTCACTGCAAGTTTTTTGAATAATCTCTTGCGGAATGAAGTTGTTTTGTGAGCGGACAGCCATTACTAACAGGAGACTGACGGTGATGCAGATTAGTTTTTTCATCGGATATGATCAAATTAGTCGTGATGAGTTAGCGGCAGAGGCGTTCGTTGTATTTTTTCAAACATTCGAGAACGTTAGTGCGAACATGGATAAAGTCGTCAGCCCCAGCAGCTTGCAGTGCCTCGATACTTTCCGTCGGGTTGCCAGCCACCACGAAGATGAAACCGGCCTCCTTGGCAGCTTTAGCGGCTTCCACCCCGTAGGTGGCGTACTCCTCATCAGAGCTGCAAATCACCACAATGTCGGCCTTGACGGCCTTGGCGGCCTCGATGCCTTCGGCCACTGTAGCCACACCGGCGTTGTCGAGAATCTCGTAGCCGGCGCAACCGAAGAAGTTGGTGGTGAAGCCGGAACGTGCCTGACGCATCGCCAAGTTGCCAATCTTCAGCAGATACACTTTCGGACGACCTGCGGTCTTGGCGTGGCGTTCCGTCTGGAGACGCAACTCCTCGAAAGCGATGGCACCGCGGTAATCGCGCAAACCTTCCACCTGTTCCGCCTCGTGCTTCTCGATTTTATCCAACATAGCGTCGTTGGCATTCGGATACTGGTTGGTACCCAGCAAGATAAGCTTACGGGTAGCGATGGCCATGTTGCGCTTGTTGCAGCTCTCCTCAATGGCTTTTTTGATTTCGCCGGAAAGAATGAGTTTGATGATGCCGCCCGCAGCCTCCACCTCCTGGAACTGTTTCCAAGCATGCTCGGCCAACGAGTCGGTAAGATTTTCGATATAGTATGAACCAGCGGCGGGATCCACCACCTTGTCAAAATACGACTCCTCCTTGAGAATAATCTGCACGTTGCGGCTGATACGTCTCGAGAAGTCATCGTCCTGCTTGAAAGCCACATCGAAAGGCTGCAAGGCGATAGTGTCGGCTCCACCGAGTGAAGCGGCCATACCTTCGGTGGTGGTTCTCAGCATGTTGACATACGGGTCGTACACGGTTTTGTTCCACGAGGAGGCCACCGAGTTGATGCGGATGCGACAAGCGCAGTCGCACTTGGGCTGGTACTGGCTCACCATGGTCGCCCACAACAGACGGAAGGCACGCAGTTTGGCGATTTCCATGAAATAGTTGGAAGCCACCGAGAGCGTCACCTCCATCTTTTTGGCCATCTGTTCCACGGTGAGGCCGTTAGAGGTGGCATAGGCGAGGTATTCGTTGGCGATGCCGAGGGTATAACCCAGCTCCTGTACGATGGTGGCGCCACCGTTATGCATCTGGATGCCGCGCACATTCACCACTTTGAAGTCGGGCATGTCGGCGGCCATATTCACGAGTTCGATGGCGGTGTCCATTGCGGCCTTTTCGGAAGTGGGGAATTTGCCGTGGCGCAGGCAGCAGGAGATGCCGTCGTAGGCGAGACCGCCCTTCACAATGGCCTTGTCAATTTTCTTGGATTCAAGATAGCCGAGGAAAAGTTTCATCAGTTCAACGGCGCGGCCTTGTGGGCGGGTGAACTGCACGCCCACCTTGGTGAGGTCGAGACCGTCGAGCAAGGTGGCGAAGTCATCCGCGGTTTTCACCTCTCTCATGTCGAAGCAGAGGGTTGTAGCACCTCCCTTGATGGAGGCGAGGGCAATCTCATTGGCCTTCGCGGGCTGCGTCTCGGTGATATTCTGCACAATCTCCCAGTTGTTGGCATCGGCCTTAGTGCTGCGGGTGAACGGGAACTCGTTGGGCATCACGTTCAGATAGTCAATATCCTGCAGGTCTTCGGCACGATAATAGGGACGGACTTTGAAGCCCTCATCGGTACGCCACACTAATTTTTTCTCATAGTCAGCGCCTTTCAGATCCTTGTTGATGATTTCCTCCCATTTTTCTGTCGGAATGGGTGCGAATTCGTTGAATAATTTTTCGTCCGTCATAATGGTTTTAATATTTGGCTGTTAATAATATACGATAAAATACCGCAAATGATTTGCGGGTGCAAAAGTAATGATTTTTTTTGAATTAAAGCATAAAAATTACAGGGAATCATTCGCACTTTCAACAAAGAAAGCCCGGTCTTTCGATCGGGCTTATCCTTTATGAAAAAGATTGTTGGTTTAATTTTCAGTTCTCAATTTTCAATTCTCAATTTGAAATTAGAACTCCCAGAGGTCGTGCTCAAAGGTGCGGATCTTTTCGGTAATGCGTTCCGATTCGATACGCTGATCGCGAGCATTGGCGATATAAGCGTCAATCTGGCGGTTGTTATACACGTTCTGCTCTTGGTAGATGAAGCTGGAGAATTCGCGTTTCCAAGTCAGCATGTCATCCAAAGAGAGACGCTGAGCATTGTTCTTCGGATTGTAAACTTCCTGCTTCACAAGGTAGGGACGCAGTTCGTCGTACATGATGTAACCAAGGCTCTTCCACGCCTTGATGGTCTGTACATCTTCATCCTGCTCTTCGCTACCGGGACCAGGTGCTCCGGCGCCGCCGACCTCACGCTCCACCTGGATCATAGGCTCAAGTTCAAGAATACGCACTTCAAGTACGGAACGTTTCTTGTCGAAGAACCAAATCTCTTTGATACGGTAGGTGAGAATCTGTCGGGCCTGATATTTCTCCACAATTTCCTTTTGGCCCACGATCTCGAAAGTCTCCATATCCATGGAGTCGATAATGCGGGTTTCAGAGAGCGAAGCTTTTACAGCCTCTCTATCCTTGTACATAGTACAAAATTCATCGGTATAGATAGGCAAAACTTCTCCTTCTTTCTTTTCAGGATGGTCAATATCGACAGCGTCGAAGATGACCTGAGCCAAGCTACGCCAAGTACCTTGGGTTTCCTGCGGGAAATAGAGCGGATGGTTCATCTTTTCGCGGAGGTCGATGGTTCTCCAGATGGTGTGATAGTACATCACATCGGCGTTACGCTGATAGACGTAAGGCACATTGTCGGAGAAATCGCCCACTTCGGTCTGCTCCCATGAAAATTCGAGGGGCTTGCGCACCGGCTGGTTCATGGTGCTACCTGTGGTGTCCTCTTGCGCAAAGGCTGCCATCCCGAGGCAGAGAGCCAATACTGACAAAACAATCTTTTTCATAACGATATAGTTTAATGTTATTTGATTCGCACTGAGATTTCACGTGTCATCACGCGTTCTCCCAACTCAGCCTGCGATATTTTGATGTTGTAGAACATCACCACAGTACCGATAGTAGAACTGTTGATTTTGCTTTTCAGAGCCTCGGAGAATTGAGGACCGTTGCACTGGAAAGTCTCGATTTTACCATTCTGGATAACATCCACGCTATAAGATTTCACCGTCCACTTGAGGTCGAAGGCGAAGTCTTCGCTCATCTTTGCAATCAGGGCGGGGTTAGCGAGAAGCTCAGTTTTCGACTTTCTGCCGCCGAAGATGTTAGCACCGATCTGTGCATACGGATCCGGAACTTTCTTCACACGGAAGGTCATCTTATTAGAGCTTTCGGAAGTGGTGACAGTGGCTTCAACAGTTTTTCCAATCATACTTGAAGGCGGAACAACCTCTCTTGAGGGACCGCTACCCAAGATTTGGCAACCCGGGAAACTGATGCTCAGCTTGCTGGCGTCGGAACCACCGGCTGCGGTAACGGGGTTCTTGATACCCGCATACAGCACGTTCATCTTGTCGGCCGAAATCGTGGCACCACCCTTAGGAACAACCAAGTATTCATCTTTGAAATGATAGCACTCCACTTTACCGGTATTCTCGTTACGCACTTTGATATAACCGGCAATTTTGTGCTGACCAGTACCACCTCCAGGAATTTCGATTTCCACACCAGTGGCGGGACCGTCAACATGGGTTGCGCTAGCTTCGTTGGCCTCGCTTAATGTATCAGCACCAATCTGATAGTAAACGTCAAGTTTCTGGTTCGGGTCGAATGCGGCCACAATAACCGTGGTCTTGTAGTTGTCGCCAGAGAAGAGCACTTTGGAATCGGCCATAGAGTGACCGGCATATTCGGCGAAGGAGAGGTTAGCGGAACCTGCGGAAGCGATGATGTGGTTCAACACAACAGCTTCGGCGGACTTCACCTCGCTGATCATCTTGTTCAGAAGAATCACCTGACCACCGGTAATCAAATGGTAGAAATTGTAAATCTCCCACGGCACTTCTTTATCCTCGTGTGAAGAATAAATCATGTCGGCCGGTTTCACACTGCTTAACTGCTTCTCAATGTTCGGGTCTCTTTTACCTTCTTCATTTTCAATGAATTTAAGCAAAGTAGCGTGATATTCCGTCAATTTCTTTTTCAACTTGGCAGCGTATTTGTCAGGATCCGGCTTGTCGCCCGTTCCAATCATGAAAGTGGTCGGCTTGTCGAAGTTATCCTTTCCTTCAATTTCAGATACGGGAACGCAAGGAATAGCACCATTTTTGGCTTCTGCTTTGGCTTTCTTCACGCCGTCGGCGTTTTCGCCATCAACTGCAACGGTCATTTCCCAACGTACGGTCTCAATAAATTTGACCATTTCTTTCGTCTTGGCCTGCAAGTCTTTAGCCTTATCCTGAGCTTTTCTGATGGCTTCAGTTTGTTCTTCGCCCTGAATAGCATACAAATTATTGTAGCGGTCTTCCAAAGCGATGGTTACGTTCTTATTAGATTGCAACAGAGAATCATCCACGACGTTAAATGCTTCGAGAATATCCTTGGAAACGTTCAATGCAAGCATTGCCGTCAACACCAAGTACATCATACCGATCATCTGCTGGCGTGGGGTTTCTGGACAGTTTTTTGCACCCATTTTCTTACATTTTTAAATTAATACTCCGTGAATAACTACATATTAATTTATTTCTGTGCGGCCGGGATGCTCATAGCTGCCACCATGTTACCATAGACGTTGCTGAGGCGAGACACATTCTTGGTGAGTTTGTCGATCTCTTCCTTATAAGTCTTGGTATTGGCCAATGAATCGTTGAGGTTCTGTGCGTAGGTGTTGATATTCTGTTCAACCATTTTGTAGTTCTCCAACATATCTTTTGAGTTCTTCATCTGAAGCTCATACATAGAGTTGATGGAGGCGAGGTTCTGGTTGAGTTTCTTCAACTGATCGTTGTAAGCGCCGGTGTCGCCCTGGATGGCCTTGGTGGTGTTTTCGTAGATGGCTGCGAGGTTAGCCACGGCGGTAGAGGCCTTCTGGACATTGGTAAGGTATTCACCAGAGACGTTGGAATCTTTCTGGAGGGCTGCGGCGGTCTTGTCATACTGGAGGGAGAGGTTGCGTACTGATTCGGCAGCCTTGGTCATATTAGCTGCATAAGTATCGGTAACAGTAGCGGCATCGGCCAGACCGGAGATTTTTTTGGCATTCTCGGCCAGGTTGCGCATACCGGTGGCCAAGCTCTCTATCAGTTCGGGACCCACCTTTGCTTCGGTCAGCATCTTGTCGAGCTGCTGAGTCGGGGTACCACTCGGAGCGCTTTTTTTCTTGGAGGTCGGGGTTTCGATTTCATCGCCAGCGGCTAATTCAGGATAAACCAAGGCCCAATTGTATTCTACGTGCAGCGGTTCAAATGCCGACATGAAGAAGATGATAGCTTCAGTACCCATACCAGCCAAAAGCATGATACCAGCACCGGGGTAGTGCATAATTTTGAACAATGCACCCAAGATGACGACTGATGCGCCCCATCCGTACAATTTGGCCATAAAGTTTTTATAGCCCTTGCTTCTTACTAATTTGTCTAAACCCATAGTAATAAAAATTTAAGTGGTTAATGATTTGATTGATTGTGTTTGATTTTTCTAAATAAATTTAGTAAACGTGTGATGCCGAGTTCAGGTTATCGCCTCTTTGACGACCCATATAGCTCTGTACGCAACGGAAGCCGACGTATGAGCAGCAGGTATCCTGATATTCGAACGTTTTGGTATATACAGTATTATAATAGCTGATATCTTTCCAAGAACCGCCGCGGATCACTTTTCTCTTCTTTTCCGGAGTATCGGTCTTCTTAGCATAGTAAGTATATTGTGGGTTGAGGTCGTGGGTAAAGTTTACAGAGGACTTGTCGAAAGCATCCTCACACCATTCAGCCACGTTGCCGCTCATGTCGTACAAACCGAAATCATTCGGATGATAATGGGCTACGATACCGGGGTAGATGTTACCGTCAGCGATGTAGTTACCACGCTGCGGTTTGAAGTTCAGGAGGTAGCAACCGTTGATGTTCTGGGTGTAGGGACCGCCCCACGGGTACATCTGCATGTCGAAATCACCTCTTGCTGCCCACTCCCATTCAGCCTCATTGGGGAGACGGAACTCCTGTTCGCGAGCGTAATCGTGACCAGTGAGCCAGCAGTTGCGCATGTGAGTTCTCCAATAGCAGAAGGCCTTAGCCTGACGCCATGAGATACCCACCACCGGATAGTTATCAAACTGCGGGTGGAAGAAGTAGTTGAGCGTCATCGGCTCATTGTATGAATAGGTGAAGTCATGTACCCAGCACAAGGTATCAGGATAGATGTTCACCAGTTCGCTCTTCATGAAGCGCTCACGACCTTTGTTGTAGCTGCTGGGACGGCTAGCGAAGAGACCGCCGAGGTCATTGCCTTCCTTATCCATCTCCTTATGAGAAGCACCGTAGTTCGGGTTGTTGGGATCATCGGGGAGGGTGGGATCAATCTGGTTTCTATAATCGCACCACCAATACTCATAGTTGAGCATGCTGATGTTCAACATCTTGGGGCTATAGTGATAGAAGCGGGAGTTGGCGACGAGGAACATCGGGCTCAAGGCAGCCTGAATCTCTTCGTTTTCAGAATCCCACGGAATCTCTTCTTTCCAGTTGATGAGTTTAGGTTCAACAAGCTCGCCCTCATTCTCACCGGACTGGTATTTCACGAAATGGCCACCATGCTTCTCTTCTTCTTCGATTTCAGCATTACCGAGGAGGTAGTGGGCCACAGAGTCGCGCACCCAATACACAAACTGGCGGTATTCGTTGTTGGTAATCTCCGTCTCATCCATGTAGAAGGCCGAGATGGTGACGTTTTTCGACTGGTGCGTGAAGGCGAAAGGAACATCCTGGTCGCCGGAACCCATCAGGTAGTGACCTGCGGGCACGTACACCATACCATACGGCATTAAATCCAAAAAGTCGGGGCGATCCTTGACGCCAACCAATTGGCCGTCGCCATCGTTCTTACACGAGGTGAACAGGATGACAACTGCTGCGAATAATAATGCTGACTTTTTCATATCTGTCGATTTTGATTATTTTCTTAAACGAGGTTTTGAACAGAATATTGTTTAATAAACATTCTTATATATGTTTCTGGTGGATCCGTAGCCGGAGAAGACCTCCTCTTTATAGATGTCGAAGCAGTAGCGGAGCATGATTTCAATGTCACCATAGCTACGGTCGGGTTTGTAACCCAACTTACTGGTAGTGAAGCTATAGGCAAGTCCCATCTCCAATCCACGAAGATAGTTGTTGGAGGAATTAAAGAAAGGACGAGCACCAAAGAGTACAGACACTGCATCTTGGATACGATAGGAAAGACCACCCCAAAGAATTCCGTTATAGCGGGCGAGCACCATCAAATCGAACTGTGCGGTGGCGAGGTCTGTTTTGATAAGAGCCTGTGGTAGGATTTCCCAGCTGGGATCCCAAGGAAGCACCCAAGTATAACCGCCATGGAAATAGAGGTTACGGCTCATCTTATATGACTGCTTGTCGCCTGACAGACGAATCTTTTCAGCAATCTGGGTGACACCGATACCGGCATTCCAACGTTCAGCCTTATAATACACACCGGCGCTAAAGTCCAGATCCAACCAAGATTCCTTGCCTGACATTCCGTTGAGGAGCGGGTCGTTTTCCTGTGTCGGATGGAAATGGGTGGCATCCAGCTTCTGGCTCAGCATCTGGGCCTGCACACCGATACCGATGCTTCCGGTGGGGATTCTGAATTTGAAGGAGTAGCCCAACTTCACACCCACATTATTAAAATAGCCAATTTTATCTTTGATGAACGTAACACCAAGACCACCGTGCAGTTTGCGCAGATAGGACTCCATGCTCACATAAATCTGCTGCGGTGAGGTGTTGTATTTCGTGGTGTTTCCATTCTCATCCTTGTAGGTATCATTCCAACCCGTATATTGTTGTCTGAAGATGCCCGTGAAGCACAAAGTATTGCTCTGCTCGCCGATAGCACCCGCATTATAGTAGGGGGTAGCCCACTGAAAAAGGGCGAATTGTGCGTCCTGCTGTGCAAAACCACTCATCGTCAAAACGAACAAAATAGCCGATAAAATGTACCTTTTTCTCATATTTTAAATTTTCTGAGTTTTTATTACTATAAAACGCAAAAAATTGATAATTAGCAAGTTATTTTCTCTGTTCTCTCTATTTCGGACATGATTAATTGCTTATACTGCCCTTCCTAGAAAAAGTTACAGAAAAACTTGCCTTTCTCTACTTTTTTGCGGCCCCAAAAGTACAAAAAAATTTTTTAGCAGATACATTTTGTTGAAAAAAAATGAAAAATGGTTGACGAACGGGCGACAAGCGAAAAAGTGAAGTTGTAAACAGCTGTTTGTTTATTCCACTCGCAAGGCAAAATTCGAGGACGGATGAGGTATATTTTTCAGATTTAAAATAATGCTTTTAATTGCAAAAATCCGGTGTGTATCAATCTATTATCATTTGTCAAACGTCCTTCATATTGAAAATTCAACTGTAAATACTCGAACAGTTTGGTTTGGTAGGTGGCGTTCCAGATGAAGTTGTTGCCTGTGGTCAGCCCCCCCAACATTTCGTAAGCGACAGCGCTATTTTCATTCTGGTTATAGTTGATGCGGGTATAGCGCAGGTTCACGCTGATGGTTCCTCGCTGCTTCATGCGGAAGTCGGCGGTCAGATCGGCGGTATAGAGGTTGGCACGGTCGGCACCGAGCCGATTGTTCTTGTAGGCCATCTCCCCCATCGCCGTTAGTGACAATTGGAACGGGAAGTTGAGGGTAATGCTATTGTTTAGGGTGTGGGAAAGGATGTCGAAACTGCGATCATTCAAGTAGTCGGAGTTGCTATTGTGCGAATTTTTTGTATAGATTGTTTTGATAATCAATATTTTATGGGGTGATGAGCGAAGGGTAACCTGATGGTTGATGCTGCGATTGCTTTCCATACCATAATAGAGGAGGTTTTTAGATTGGGCATTATAATATGTGTAATCGGTTGTAAAATAGGGATTTGGGAGAGAAAATCCAAGTGAATTCTTGAGACTGAGGTTTTGGCTGACCATAACGGAGTCGTCGAGGTTAAACTGGTAGGGATTGATGGAGCGGATGTCGTGTTGCAAGGTGTTTTTCTGATAAGTGCGGAGTGAGGTGCTATTGCTAAACATGGAAAGGAATTGGAGAAATCCTTTTTTGTTTTTCCAGACAGCGCCGGGGCGCAGTTGGAGGGTTTGGGTAGCCCCACAGTTGCGGGTGTTCACAAACTCGTTAGTGGGAAGCCACACCTTCACGTAGTCAGCCTCGCTCTGGAAGGCTGCGGGCTCGAACTCGTCCATCTCTTCAATGCCGTTCTGATTGTAGTCGTTCCAAACGTGAGTTCCTTGCCCGGCGGCCACTTTCAGAAACGAATAACTCTTCTTTTGCTCCAGTCCGCTACCCACTTCGTAATAAAGTCCGAGGGTAATCGCCCCTTTCCAGAACTTACCGTAGTAGTCGATACTCCCTACAAAGTTGTGTTCGGAATGTGAATGGTGCAGGGTGTCGCGGTACTGGTCGTTGCGGTAGGTGAAAGTCCCTTTCAAACGGTTGTTTTTCCAGTGCGAACACTCAAAGCTGGCCTGTGCCTCATGGGCTATCGTATTCAGTGTAAGTGTATTATGCTGTGTATAATAATCAATACGGTTGAGATATTGAAGTTGGAACGAGTATGGGAGTGTATCGCCATTTTTGAGATAGAGTGCCGCCTCGTTGAAGGCGTAGCTGTTGGCCCTGATGGTGCGGTCGGCAACCTGACGGAACAGGTTGTATTCGAGGTTGTCGCGTACTCCGATGCTGATTTGGGGGAGGTTGTAAGAGAAGTCGTTGTTGCTTTTGAGGAAATTGGTGGTTTGCACGCTGTCGGCAGAGAGGAGGTGGGCGGTGGTGGCGTTCCATTTCCATCTCTTGAATTGGTGCTGGGAGGTGAGCTGCTGGCGCAGTCCGTTCATCTCGCCGGTGCGGTATAGCCAGTTAGCGGTGTAGGCAGTACTTCCGCAGGTGGGATGCGCAAAGCCAGTATTCAGTTGTAGCAGATGTTCATCCGTATTGTTGGTAAAGTCGCTGCTCAGGTTGTAGTCGCGGAAGAACTCCACATCGCGGTAACTTTGCAACGGGTTATAGTTGCGATAGACATATTCGTAGTTGAGGTTCAGCAGGTAGCGCCATGCCGTATCTTGGCTTTTACGGGCGTGCAAAGGTTGGTTGAATTCCAGATCGGCTTTGCAGGCGAGGCCGGCATTATCGCGGTCGTCGTCTTTCGAGAAGAGGTTCTGGTCGAGGTAGCTGAAGGCCACTTCCGCCCCTGCCTTCAGGCGGTTGTTGAACGCATAGGAAGCGCCCACAGTGGCCAGGTCGTGCATCTTGGGTGCGTTGAGCAACGCAACAGGGGCGTAGTCGCCTTGCGGCTGCCCATTGACCGGGGCCACCCACTGGTACATCTTCCCATTGGCGGTGCTCTGCGCGAGGATGTAGTCTCCTTTCCCTACCCCCACGTAACTGAAGGTGACGCGATACACCGAGTCGTGAGAGTTGCCTGCATACACATACACGGGCACGTAGTATTCGCCATTCACCATAGTGTCTTTGCGGTGGTAGAGAATCTCGTTACCCGTAAAGTCGGTCATGGGTACGGCCGTCTCATAATAGGCGAGGTCGTTGCGGTCGCCGATTCCCGACAGGAACATCATCTGTTCGGGAGTGAGTTCGGGGCGGATGGACTGGTTCTTCAAGTCTTGTTCATGGAAAAAATTGACATCCAGGGTCAGTTCGCTGTTCTTTTCATGGGTGAAGGTGTTGGATGTGAAGAGATTGTAGCGGGAGTAGTATTGGTCGCTGTACTCAAACGATACGATAATGCGGCTGTGTTCGGTAATGAGTCGTTTGGGGGTAAAGGTAATTTCGCCCATGTTGTAGTCGATGACGTAGTCTTCATCCTGTCCGCGTGTAAGCAGCACACCGTCAAGATAGACTTGTTCGGAGCCGGAGAGGATGATGATGTTGGTCTCCGATAGTTCGCCGGTGAGGCGGTAGGGACCTTGCACGCCGTTGATGGGGGTGATACTGTGGCGCATGTACTTTCCTTTGGAGAGGCCGCCTCCGACGGTGTTACGGAGATGGTTGGAACTGTCAATGGAGGTGTTGACGGTGGCCTTCATACCTGTAAACTGTCGGTTGACTTGCAGAAAATGGGTATTAGGTAGTGCGGCTAACTCGATGTCGCCGGCCTCGATGCGTAGTCGGTCTTTGTAGGTGAGTTGAATGAACACCTTGTTGAAGTCTTTGAGATAGCGGGTGTTGCCTTCGGGTTGGATAGGGAGGTTCTCATCGGTGATGTTGGCAAGGATTTCCACGCCGGGTGCAATCGTGCCGGCGAGTTGCAGATTGAGGTGCGAGTTGAGCACGAAGTTCTGGTTGTTGCCCACAGAGATGCCGCGGGAGATGGAGCCGGTGCCTTGCAGGTCGGAGTCGAAGATGGAGCGGTTGGTGGGAGCGGTGATGGGGGCGAGGTGGCTGCGGGTGGGGTCGGCTACGAAGTGGGGCAAGATCAGGTCGGGCGATTTGTGGCTCACCGGACGGCTGAGGTCGCGGAGCATGGAGCGGTAGGTGTAAGTGATGGTGGTTCCGACCTTTGAGCTGTTTTTCAGATGCAATGTGGCGGTGGGGTAGTCGATGGTGAAGTCGGCGGTGTCGAGACCGGTGAGGGAGAGCGAGCCGGGCATGATGGAGAGGCTGTCGAGCACCACACTGGTGGAGTCGAGGTGAAGGGTGCCGAAGCGCCGGTTGGAGATGTCCTGTGCCGATAGGTGCGCTGATGTGTGCAGCACTATCCACAAGATGATGATGTAAACCGTACGTTTCGACATAAATCTATTTTAGCATAATGATAATGCAAAAATATTCAATTTATTGTGATAGTGTATAATTAAGAGAGCCGACTTGCGTCGGCCCTCTCGTAACAATCTTAACACAAAATTACATCATTTTGTGGCTGTTTTCCAGTCTTTGGCAGACATACACGCACTGTGCGGAAAACAGCGGGCAAAAGTACTAAAAAAATATGAATATTACGAAAGTGCTTGATTGATCCGTTGTGAGCTCTTGAGGATGGCCTCATACTCTTCGGGGGTGATGTCCTGGAAGAAGTAGTGGACAGGATTTACCCGCACACCATCCTTGATGACCTCGTAGTGGAGGTGGGAGCCAGTGGAGAGGCCGGTGTTGCCCACGTAGCCGATAACCTGTCCGCGGGTAACATGTTCGCCAGGCTTTACCGCCTTTTGCGAGAGGTGGGCGTAAAGGGTCTGGTAGGAGTAGCCATGGTTGATGACGATGACGTTGCCGTAGCCTCCACCTGGGGTCTGCTTGCTCACCACCCCGTCGGCGGTGGCATACACGGGAGTGCCTTTCTTCGCCGAGATGTCAATGCCGGTGTGCGGACGCAGCACTTTCAAGATCGGATGGTAACGATAACCGAAACCCGAGGTGATCTCGTAACAGTTAGGCAATGGTCGGATGGCCGGAATGGACTGTAGCATCTCTTTCTTTTTCCCAATAAGGTCAACGATGGTGTCAAATGAGCGCGACTGCGCCGCCATACACACTGTCAGCCGGTCGGCTTTCCGTTGAATTTTGTCCAACAGGGTGATGGCATCGGGGGAGGTGCCCGCCTTCTGCTGCTGCGACTTACCCAAGAACGGATAGCGTTCCGACAGTGGCATGGGTTCACTTTCAAAGATGGCGCGGTAGATATTGTCATCACGTTCTTGAAGGTCGGTAGCCACAGTAGCCAGCTGGTCGTATCGCTTGCTAAGACGGTTCAGCTCCTCTTTCAACTGCTCATTTTCCTGTCTGAGCATCAATTCTTTAGGTGAATCAATCAAATAAAAGGATATCCAAACAATCACCACCGAAAAAGCCAGTGCCGTGGCCAAGAACCATAGCACACGCTTGATGATGTCTTTCCATGAGAAGGCCTTTTTCTCAAACGAGAGGGTCTTAGGGTTGAAATAGTAAATGGACCGTCCCATATTATATAATATAGTATAGCGTTATTTCAGTTTGATAATACGACCTTTATTGAGCGGAGTGGTAGGAGTGATGCCGTTGTAATCGCAGAGTTTCTGTAGCTGAACGCCGGTTTTCTGCGCAATATAGCGCGCATTTTCCTGGCCTTGTACAGTATAGGTGGGCTGAACTCCCGCTTTTGCTTTCTTCTCAATATACACCACTTCACCCGGATGGGGTTTTGATGCGCCCGTCAAGTCGTTGAACTTCTTTATCTTCCTTTCGGACAGCTGCACATCGCGAGCTATTTTGGAATAGGTATCATCCTCTTCGGCAATGACGAAAAGCGTGTTGTTGTTCACATACACCTCCCGTTCGGTAAAAGGGTAGCCCACAAACGGGGCGAACTCTCCTTTCTCCGCTGTAAATACAGCTGGTTGATTAGTGGATGATGCTGTGGTAGTGGGCTTTGCCGCTGGCGTTCCATTCTGCTCTTCTTTCTGACCAGCCTTTTGTTCGGTTACAGTTGATGGTGTTCTGTTGTCGGAATGATTGGCGGTATGCTTTGTATTATCATTCTTCTTCGACATTGGGGTTGAGGGTTGTGATGGATTTTTTGGCGGATTCTTATGTTTGTTGGGATCTGTCGTTACTTTCTCGGTGCGAATTTTGCGGGAATGCTTTTTGTCTTTAGACGTGGATGAAGTTTCAGTGGAGGGTTGTTTCTCGGAAGCGGATGTTGGTGCGGGATTTTCAGCAACAGTGGGCTGTGGTTTCGCTGTCGGCTGAGGATTGTCCGCCAATGTGGGTTGCGCATACTGTTTGACGTATGAAAAATCAGCCATCAGCTCAGGTTGTACCTCCGGGTAATTTTTGAAATATCCCGCTTGGAGGCGTTGCTGGTAGAGGGTGTCGAGGTGGGCAATATGGAAACGCTCGATGATGCTGATGAGCCGGTCGGCATACTGGGGGTTGGTGGCATAGCCGGCAGCCTTGAGACCGCGTGCCCACCCCGGGTAGTCCATCACATCCAGCGTGAAAAGGTTGGCATAGCGCTGGCGTGTCTTCAAGAACTGCGAATGGTCGTCGTATGACTCTTCCACTCTTTCATATTTTCTGAAACACTCTTGCAACTCGTCATCATCAATCAAAATCGTGTCGCCCGTCCACTCTTTGTGGCACTTGATGCCGAAATGGTTGTTGCCATCCACCGCAAGGTGACTCTTCCCACAGGCACTCTCGAAAATTCCCTGCGCAATGGTGATGCTGGCAGGAATCTTATATTCATACATCTTATTGATAGCCAATTCTTTATAAGTATCAATATAGACATAAATGTCGTACTCGGTATATTGTCCACGTGCCGAAAGCGAGCAGAGGATGACCGTTAAGGCGATGATGCTGTTTCTCAAATGCTTCATGTTGGATGGGATATATTTTTAGCCATGCAAAATTACTTGATAAATTTTGAAAATGATGAATGTCAGCGCATAAGACATCAACACCAAATCGTTGATAATTTAGGGCAAAAAAAGAGGGAATGCTGTGTGGCATCCCCTCTGTAGAAAAGTCGAAACTTTTTAGTATTTGTAAAAACCTTCGCCGGTTTTTCTGCCGAGCAGACCAGCGCGCACCATCTTCCGCAACAGCGGGTGAGGACGGTACTTCGGATCGCCAAATTCTTTGTAAAGAACTTCCATGATGGCGAGGTTCACATCGTTGCCGATAAGGTCAGCCAGAGCGAGCGGGCCCATCGGGTGGTTGGCGCCCAGCATCATGCACTTGTCGATGTCCTCAGCAGAGGCGATACCGTCGGCGAGGATGCCAACAGCCTCGTTGATCATGGGGATGAGGATGCGGTTGACGACGAAGCCGGGAGCCTCGTTCACCAGCACGGGAGTCTTGCCGATGGAGGTGGCGAGCTCCACAATCTGGTTGCACACCGCTTCGGAAGTCACCTGACCCTTAATCACTTCCACCAATGCCATACGGTCGGCGGGGTTGAAGAAGTGCATGCCGATGAATTGCGTCGGACGGGTGGTGGCAGCAGCGATTTCGGTGATGGAGAGGGAGGAGGAGTTGGTGGCGAAGATGGTTTCGGGCTTGCAGATCTTGTCGAGTTCTGCGAAGACCTCTTTCTTCAGCTGCATATCCTCCACAGCGGCCTCAATCACGAGGTCGGCGTCGGCGAAAGTGGCGTAGTCGGTGGTGGTGGTGATGTTGGCCATAATGGCGTCAACACCCTCCTGCGTCATTTTGCCTTTTTCCACTAATTTGCCATAACCTTTTGCAAATGAAGCCAATGCTTTGTCCAAGCTGGCTTGGGTTCTACTTTTCATAACCACGGGCATCTTGGCGGCGAAAGCCTTCACGATACCTTTGGCCATGGTTCCTGTTCCAATAACACAAATTTTCATAATTCGTTATTTTTAATGGGTTGATTTTTAAATTATTCGTTTTTGAAGGTAGGTTTCGCCTTGGTGAGGAAGGCCGTCATTCCCTCCTTCTGGTCCTTGGTGGCGAAGCACTGGCCGAACATCTTGTTCTCGTACGCGATGGCGGCATCGGCGTCAAGGTCGTATTCGGCGTTGATGCACTGCTTGGCGTAGCGCACGGCGATTGGGGCCATAGCACAAATCTTGGCGGCCATCGCCTTGGCCTGTTCCATCAGTTCCGCCTGCGGATACACCGCGTTCACCAGACCGATGCGGAGCGCCTCGTCGGCACGGATGGCCTTGCCGGTGTAGATCATCTCCTTGGCGTAGCCCATCCCCACCAGTTTGGCGAGACGGTAGGTGCCTGAAAAGCCGGGGATGATGCCGAGGCCAACCTCCGGCTGTCCGAACTTGGCGTTGTCGGAGCAGATGCGGATGTCGCAGGCCATGGCCAGCTCGCAGCCGCCGCCAAGGGCGAACCCGTTGACTGCGGCAATCACCGGAATGTCAAGGGTTTCAATCTTGCGGAACACCTGCGCGCCGAGGCGGCCGAAGGTCTCGCCTTCTTCCGCGTTGAGGTTCTGCATCTCCGAAATGTCGGCGCCCGCCACGAACGATTTCTCGCCGTCGCCCGTCACAATCAGCACCCGCACCTCCTTGCTGAGGTTGGTGATGAAATCATCCAGTTCCTTCAGCAGCGCGGAGTTCAGCGCATTCAGCGACTTCGGTGCCGAAAGGGTCAGTACGCAAATGCCCGATTCGGTATTGATTTTCAGATAGGTATAATCCATTGTTTTGTCGTTTAAATCATTTGTTGTAGAGACGCGGCATGCCACGTCTCTACGTGATTATCCCTTCAATTTTCCGTTTTCAATTTTCAATTCTCAACTTACAGTTGCATCGGTTTGAGGTCGTCGGCGATGATCAGTTCGGCTTCGGTGGCGGCCTTCACCTGATCAACCGTGAATTCAGGATGGATTTCCTTGAGGACGATGCCCTTGGGGGTCACTTCCATCACGCCCATCTCGGTGATGATGAGGTTCACCTGACCTTTAGCGGTGAGGGGCAGGTTGCATTTTTTGAGGATTTTCGGGTTGCCCTTCTGGGTGTGCTCCATGGCGAGGATCACGCGCTTGGCACCGACGATGAGGTCCATAGCGCCGCCCATGCCGGGGGTGAGTTTGCCGGGGATCATCCAGTTGGCGAGGTCGCCGTTCTCGTCCACCTGCATGGCGCCGAGGATGGTGGCGTCAACGTGTCCGCCGCGGATGATGCCGAAAGAGGTGGCGGAGCTGAAGGAGGCGGCACCGGGCACTGCGGTGATGTAGCCGCCGCCGGCGTTCACCATCTCAGGGTCTTCCTGACCTTCTGCGGGAGTGGGGCCCATGCCCACCATGCCGTTCTCGGTCTGCAACGTCACGGTCACGCCTTCCGGTAAATAGTTGGGAATCATAGTCGGAATACCGATTCCGAGGTTAACGATGTCTCCATCATGGAGCTCTTTTGCAGCTCTTTTGGCAATCGTTTCGCGAATTTCTGCTTTTTCCATAGTTTTTATATTTAATTGTTATGATATTTCACAAAAGCGGCTGCAAATTTACACAAATTTTCAATACGCGCAAAATGTTTGTAATGTTTTTATGGCGACAATTTTAAGATTGCCCCCAAACGGCACAAATGGATGCAAAAAGAGTGCAAAGGGGCACTAGCTAAAAAAAATGCGTGATGGAGAAACTTTTCTCACTCCCCTAGATGCCAGTCCAATTATGAGGCTGAACAGGCATACCCATTTCATAGGTTTCATTTTCATCTTTCTGATTATTTGCGAGTTATAAATATTTAATTTTTATATATTAAACATTATTATTTATGTAAATGAATAATAAAAAACAAGCTACAAAAAAATACAAAATTTCCCAAAAATCGAGAAATAAGGATGGAAAAATTTAGCGTGTATGCGAGAATTTTGGATATGTTTTGTATCTTTGCACGTTTTTCGTAAAATAGACAAATTTTCTTCAACATGAATAAAATCAAGACGTTACTCGTTGTCATCACCCTCTCTCTAAGTCTCAATATGGTGTCCGCACAGACCAATCCCACCTTCGACTCAGGGATGAACACCATGAAGTATTTCTTCACTTTGCTGGATCGCTTCTATGTGGACACGCTCAATTTCAACACTTTGTCGGAAAAAGGAGTGAAGGAGATGATCACCACCCTCGACCCGCACTCCATCTATACCTCTGCCAAGGATGTGGCTGCCTCGCGTGAGCCGCTGCAGGGCTCGTTCGATGGCGTGGGCATCACCTTCCAGCTGATCAAAGACACCATCAACGTCATCGAGGTCATCATCGACGGCCCCTCCGAAAAGGTGGGCATCCTGCCGGGCGATAAAATCGTAAAAGTCGATACCCTCAATGCTTGCGGCAAGTCGATTACCAACACATGGGTGCGCGATCACCTCAGAGGCAAGAAAGGCACCAAGGTGCAACTCTGTATCAAGCGCGGCAAGAGCGACGAACTGCTCTATTTCACCGTCACCCGCGGCAAAATTCCGATGCACAGCATCAACGTTTCGTTTATGGTGGACAAAAACACCGGCTACATCAAACTTGATCGTTTCGCACAAACCAGTCTCGCCGAGTTCCAAACGGCCTGCACCAAGTTGCAAGAGCAGGGCATGAAGAACCTCATCTTCGACCTGCGGGGCAACGGCGGCGGCTACCTCAACAGCGCTGTGCAGATCGCCAGCCAGTTCATCGAAGGCAACAAGTTGGTGGTCTATACCGACAACTTCCGCAAAACCGGCGAAACCCATAAGTCTATCCCCAACGGTCTCTTCCGTGAAGGCCGCCTCATCATCCTCATCGACGAGAACTCCGCCTCCGCCAGCGAAATCACCGCCGGCGCTGTGCAAGACTGGGACCGCGGCATCATCATGGGCCGTCGCTCCTTCGGTAAAGGTTTGGTACAGAAGCCTGTTGACCTGCCTAACGGAGCGGAGGTGCGCGTCACCATCTCCCACTATTATACCCCCACCGGCCGCTGTATCCAGAAGCCTTACGACGACCGCGACGACTATTTCAAGGATATCTCCAACCGCTACTCACATGGCGAACTCTTCTCACCCGACAGCATCAACTTCCCCGATTCTCTCAAGTACAAAACTCCTGCCGGTAAAACTGTTTACGGCGGCGGCGGTATCATGCCCGACATCTTCATCCCTCTTGACACCACCAACTACTCCTACTTCTATTCCGAACTCGTTCGCAAAGGCGTGGTCAGCAGCTTCGTCATGAACTACCTTTCCGATAATCGTGAAAAACTGAAAGCGCAATATCCCACCTTCGAGGAGTTCAAGAAAAAGTTTTCCATCAGCAATAAAATGTATAATGATTTGGTGGAATATGCTAAAAAAGAGGGAGTTGTGGATAGCGCAAAACTGTATTTCGCCGCTAATCTTGAAAAATTTGCCAAAGAAAAGAAAGCCGAACTGGATTCTATTTACGCTTCCGAGAATGACTTGCGCAAAATGGATATCCTTGATAAGATGATTTCCGACTACATGAAGGAGGCCTACAAGAAGAGTGTGGAGGAACGCAATTCCGACAAGGCTCCCAATCTGATCAAGACCTATATGCTGTTTGAAATTGCACGGAACATCTATTCCTATAGCGATGGCTATCAGTTTATGCTTCAAGAAGATAAAACTTTTCAAGAGGCTTGCAAGGTCATCAATGAGGTGAAGGTTTTCAAAAAATATAAGGTTTCCCACTAATTATGATAACCCAGCGGTGCATTGATGAGATTAAGATGGCGGCACGCATCGAGGATGTCGTGTCGGATTTCGTGCCGTTGAAACGGGCTGGCGCCAGCTACAAGGGGGTATGTCCGTTCCACGACGACCATTCTCCCTCAATGCACATCACCCCGAAACTCGGTATCTATCACTGTTTTGTGTGCGGCGCCCATGGCGATTCCATCAAGTTTTTGATGGAATACCAAAAGATTTCCTACCCCGAAGCGTTGCGCTATTTGGCGAGCAAATACAACATTGCGATTGAGGAAGAGAAGAAGGAGCTGACCGCCGAACAGGAGGCCGCCAAGAACGAGCGTGAGGCCTTGCTGAATGTGAATGCCTACGCCGAGAAATTCTTCACCAACCAGCTGTTTGAGTCGGAGGAGGGGAGAAATATCGGTCTCACCTACCTGCGCGACAAACGCGGCTTCAAGGAGGAAACCATCCGCAAGTTCCGGCTCGGCTACTGTCCCGACACGTGGGACACGTTCTCCAAAAAGGCCGTGGCCGACGGCTATAAGCCCGACGACCTGCTCACGTTAGGCCTCTGCCGCAAGTCGGAGAAGACGGGCAATCTGTTTGACTTTTATAAAGGAAGGGTTATCTTCCCGATTCTCAACGCTTTCGGTAGCGCCATCGGGTTCGGTGGCCGTGTGATGAGCCAGGAGGCCAAAGGTCCCAAATATTACAACTCGCCAGAAAATCCCATCTACCACAAGAGCGACGTGCTGTACGGCTTCTATTTCGCCCGCCGTGCCATTCGCGAGCGCGACAATGTGTACCTGGTGGAAGGTTATACCGATGTGATTTCCATGTCGGAGGCGGGTGTGGAGAATGTGGTGGCCTCGTCGGGCACCGCCCTCACCGACGGACAGATCAAGCTGATTAAGAGCCAGACCAACAACATCACGGTGCTGTACGATGGCGACAATGCCGGCATCAAGGCCTCGCTGCGAGGCATCAATATGCTGCTGGCCGCCGGACTGAACGTGAAGGCCGTGCTGCTGCCCGACGGCGAAGACCCCGACTCGTTTGCCAAGGGGCACCGCGACTCGGAACTGAAAGATTATCTGGAGCAGAACGCCGTGAATATCATTCAGTTCGAGGCGAAAACCCTCATGCATGGGGCGGGCAACGACCCGCTGAAACGCGCCGAGGTGGTGAACACCATCATCGAGACTGTGGCGGAGGTGAACGACGAGGTGTTGCGGGCATTTTATGTGCGCGAATGCGCCGAACTGTTTCAACTGTCGGAAGAGTCGTTGCAGGTGAATTTGAAACGGGCTTTGTGGAAGCGGATGAACACCCCATCGCCATCAAGGGTGACGAACATCCCCCAACAGTCCGTACAACAAGGTCAGCCCGTGCAGCAACAGCTGCCGAATGTGGTCAAACCAGAAGAGGTTCCACAAACTCAACAGCCCCCCACCGATCCTCTTTACGATCTGGAATACAACATCATACGTCTCATCCTGAAATATGGTTTCTTCGAGACCAACGTGCGCGATGTGGATGCCGACGGGCAGGAGGTAATACGCCGGATGCGGGTGGACCAGTACGTGTTCAACGAGTTCCATGCTGAAGAAATCAGCTTCACCAATCCCCTCTATCAGCATTTCTATCAGGAGTATGCCCGTCTCGCCCAGCAGTTCGACTCGCAGGACGACCTCTGCAAGGCCTTTGCCCAGCACGACGATGAGGCGCTGCAAGCATTGGCAATTCCGATTCTCACTGAGCAGACTCCCGATTGCAGCCCGGCTTGGGAGCAGCGTTTCGACATGGACACGCCCCGTCCCGACACCGACATCGAATGCCTGAACCAAGAGATTGCAGGATGTGTCAACCTTTTCAAGATGAGATTGATAGATAAGTGTAAAGAACTGTTGATTAAGGAGTTGGAGAGTGGTGATTTGACCGAACAGGAGCAGCGCGATATCATGATGCGGATTGGAGAGTTGAACGAGCGGGCCAAGGAGCTGGGCAACTTGCAACGGATTGTTATTTCATCGCAATATTAGTATGAGGTATTTCATCGAGATGGCCTATAACGGAACGCCCTTTTCGGGTTGGCAGGTGCAGCCCGGACAGAGCACGGTGCAGGGCGTATTGGAGCATGCCCTGACGCTGCTGTTGCGCGAGCCGGTGGCGGTGACGGGTTGCGGACGCACCGATACGGGAGTTCACGCCCGCCAATTTTTTGCCCATTTCGATACGGAACTGCAGTTGGATACGATGAGGCTCTGCGACAAACTCAACAGCTTTTTACCCAAAGAGATAGCCATCTTTCGCATCTTTCCTGTAAAAGATGATTTGCACGCTCGTTTCAGTGCGGTGGCCCGCACCTACCGGTACTATGTGGCGGTCAGCAAGGAGTGTTTCCGCTTCCCGTACACCTGCCGCGAGTTTCACCCGTTGGATGTGGCGAAGATGAACGAGGCAGCGGCCATCCTGTTGCGGACAGTCGATTTCACCAGTTTCTCGAAGCTGCACACGCAGGTCAACAACAACCGCTGCAAGGTTATGGAGGCCTATTGGCGCGAGGAGGACGGGTTGTTGGTGTTCACCATCACTGCCGACCGATTCCTGCGCAACATGGTGCGTGCAGTGGTGGGCACCCTCCTGCAGGTGGGTAAGGGAAGCGTGACGGTGGAAGGTTTCGGGCAGATTGTGGAGCGCATGGACCGCTGTGCGGCAGGCGACTCTGCCCCCGCGCACGCACTCTTCCTCGAAAGGGTGGAGTATGGGGAGAAAGTATAATAGCAAAATATTTCATCAAATGGTAAAGTTAAAAAAAGTATTCCTTTTCGTAGTAACAGTAATTATTTTTGCTGCGTTGGTTCAAAAGGCTGAAGCCCAAATTGTCGGCAAGTGGGATTTCAACGGGGATGGCAAAACAGAAACCATGTATTTTGTCGCGCCCGAAACAGACGATGAGTCTTTCGATTGCAAGGGAGAGTGCAAGTGTGTGATAAAATTCTCGGACAAAAGTCTGCCTAACATTGTTTTGGAGTCCTGTATAGGCGGTGAGCCGGATATCTTGGGCGATTTGGACGGCAACGGCACGGTGGAGATAGGCATATTGCCGCAATGGTGGACAAGCTGTTGGCGTAGTTACCTGATATTCACTCTTGAAGGTGGTAAATGGCAATATTTTGTAGATCCTATACCCACACATTGTAACCTATTTGAGGAACACGAAGGTCCTATCATTGAAAAAATCAAAGGCAAGGAAGGCCAATACAAAATATTTTACTCCGAGTTTGACGACGAAGACGGCATTGTAACAAAGACGAAAATTGTGAGGAAAAAAGAAAAAAACAGCAGTCTGTAAGCCGGGTTCTGTCGAGTTCCGCCATTTATCTACGCCGCCCGTCACCGAACGGCTCTATCAACCTACCCTCCGAGTCGGGCGAGCCACCCTCAAGCCTCGGTTTATTTGGTCTTTCAACCCGTGGGGTTTACCATCACCGGCATCACTGCACGGCGTCGTGAGCTCTTACCTCGCGTTTTCACCCTTACCTGCAAGCAGGCGGTATCTTTTCTGCGGCACTTTCCGTAGCCCTCGCGGACTCCTTCCCGTTAGGAAGCACGGTGCTCTGTGTTGCCCGGACTTTCCTCTCCCCCTTGCGGGGCAGCGGCGGAACAACTGCTGTTTTTCTATATCTTTGGCCGACTAATGCGTCAGCACGTATTGCAAAATGTTGGCCCCCATCTTCAACGCCTTCTGGTGGGTAGCTTCCGAGTCGTGGTGTACCCCCGTGTCCTCCCAGCCGTCACCAAGGTCGCACTCGTAGGTGAACAGGCATACCAGCCGTCCCTCCCATACCAGTCCGAAAGCCTGCGCGGGTTTGCCGTCGTGCTCGTGAATCTTCGGCAAACCGTTGGGGAACGGATACTTCTGGTGGAAGATGGGATGGCTATAGGGGAGTTCCACGAAGTCAAGTTCGGGGAAGACCAGCTTCATCTGCGTGCGGATGAAGTTGTTGAGTCCGTAGTTGTCGTCGATGTGCAGGAAACCGCCGGAGAGCAGGTACATGCGGAGGTTCTGCGCCTCCTCCTGCGAGAACACCACGTTGCCGTGGCCGGTCATGTGCACGAAGGGATACTGGAACAGGTCGGTGCTGCCCACCTCCACCGTGGCCGGCTTGGGGTCTAACGACATCGACAGGTTCTGGTTGCAGAAGGCAATCAGGTTGGGCAGCGAGGTGGGATTGGCGTACCAGTCGCCGCCGCCACGGTACTTCAGCAGGGCAATCTGCTGCGCACTGCCGGATGCTCCCGACACCGTCAGGATAAGGAAGAGGGCTATTTTCAGAAACTGTTTTCTCATGTCTTGTAGTTGTAGGTGAATAGATTAGTAGCCGCCGCCCCATTTCCGCATGAACCACTCGATGCCGAACAGCAACACGATGGCCAACAGGTAGATCCAGCTGTCGAGGAAGGGGGTGTATTTCTTGTGGTAGGTGACCACAGGTTTGATGTTTTCGTTCTGAAGGATAGACTTCGACACCTTGTCCATCTCGCGGATGCCGAAGCATTGTCCGTTGGTGCTTTTCGCCATGGTGCGCAGCAAGTCGTGGTTGGCCACGAGGTTCATGCTTTCAAGCAAAATCTCCTGCACGCTGAAGTGGCCGGACTTGGTGTAAGTGGCGGTGCCCACGGTGGTGGTGGCCTCCCATTCGTAGTCTCCCACCGGCAGTTTGCCGAGGTTGAGCGAGTAGGCGTTGTTCTGCTTCGAGAACTGCGAGGTGTATTCCTTCCCTTCACCATCGGTGAGCTTGAGGCGCACATCGGGCGTGTTGATGAGCTCCTGGCTTTCGTTGTACACCTCCGCCGAGAGTTCCACGGGCGTGTTCTCGCTGAAAAGCTCGGCGGCATGCACGCGGAACGGACTCTGGTCGCCTTTCGCCGCCAAATAAAGCGCCATTTTGTTGATGATTTCGTCGAACGCCTCGAAATCCTGTGTTTTCAGGTAGTTCTGCATGCGCCAACGCCATAACTCAGTGCCGGCAATCACGCCAATGCGGGTTCTATTGTGTTGATAGAAAGATACTAACGGATAGTTGCTCTCTACGTTGTTGATTTTTTGGTAGAGAAATACGTTGGTGCCCACGGCCGTGTTGTAATTGCCAAAGAAGGTGGTGAGCGACGGGTAGGATTTCAGCATCTGTCGCGCCTCTTCCGTGAAGGTGAAGGTGAGGAAGTTTTCGTTGAAATGGGGCATCGACTCATTGAAAAGAGTTTTGCCGCCTTGGCTGCTCTGACTGATGGTCATGCCCGCATTCAGCTGGTTAAAGGTGTTGAGGTCGCTCTGGCTGCCAAGAATATAGAGGATGGAAGTCTGGCTTTGGCGAATTTGGTTCAGCAGGTTGCCGCCAGCGGCGCTCTTGGCGGGCAGCTGATGCAGGATGAACAGCGAATAGTCGTTGACATTCTTGTTGAAAGCGTCAGCGGCGAAGACATCCACCTCGTACTTATCGGAAAGTTCCAACGCCTGACGAATGGCACCCACATCGGGATGCGGGGCGTAATACACGATGGCAATCTTCTCTTTCTGGTCCACCACCTCGATGAAAAAAGTCTGTGTATTATTGCGGTGGGTGATTTCACCATCCAGCGGGGTGAGCTCCACTTGGTATTTCTGCATCCCTTTCTTGTCGGCTTCGAGGGTGAACTTGACAGTCTCGAAATGCTGATTTCCTCTTATTTCAATATTTTTAGTATAGATTTCCTCCTCGCCTTTATAAACGGTGAGGGTGGCTTTCTTGCCTGCGAGGTGGGTAGCTGAAACTTTGATTTCTACGGGGAAATAGTTGCCCAGGTAGGTCTGCCGGTTGTGCAGAATGTCGGCGATGAGCAGATCGGTCTGCACGCTGGTGTCGCCGGCGGCCACGGTGTATATCGGGTACTTGGCGCGTTCGGCGGCATACTGCGGGTTGCTGCCCGTGTTGAAGATGCCGTCAGACACCAGCACCATCGCGCCGATGTTGTGGTTGGCGTAAAGGTTATCGACTTCATCGAAGAGGGAGGAGAGGTTGGTGGTCTTGCCGTTGAACGGCACTGCGGAAGGCTGTGCACCGTCCTGCAGCTGGTTCTGTTCCCCCACTAAATAGGTCTTGATGTCGTACTGGTCGCCAAAGTCTTGGATGAGCTGTTGCAACTTTTTCGGAAATTCGTTGCGATAATAGGCCGAATCTGCCGTACTGACCATCGACTCGGAATTGTCCACCGCAACCAGAAGCAAAGGTTTGTCCACCTCTTTCACATTGCGTTTAATTAAAGGAGAAAGAAGAAGAAAAGCGATGAGGGAGATGGCGAGTCCGCGCAGAATGGGCATGACCCATTTGGCCCGTTTGTCGTAGTCGGTGTCGCGATTGCGCAAGTACAAGAAAGCCGCGTACGCAGCACCCAACAGGAGACAGAGAGGGATGAACCAAAGTGAGTATTCGGTCAGTATGGACATGCTTTCGATTTTGGGCTGCAAAAATACAAAATTTCTTTGCAACATACTCCCAACAAAAGTTGTATCTTTGCACCCGAATAAAATATTTTTTGAAATTTGCAGTTAATAACTCATTATGAGTAAAATATTAGATTTTTTCCATCCCAGCCGAATCGGTTTTCACATTCTGCTTGCCATCATCATCACAGTGTTATTGTTCATATTAGCACCATTTATTATGAATAAAGTCACCCGTCATGGCGAGGAGGTGAAAATGCCCAACTACGTTGGAAAACGATATGCTGATTTGCGCAATTCCGCTGAGGATTTCACTTTTGAAGTGAGCAGGGTGAAGATTTTCGATGAAAGCAAGCCTGATGGTACGGTGGTGAAGCAAGAGCCTCTTCCGGGCGAGAATGTCAAGTACGGCCGCAAAGTTACCTTAACCATCACCACCTCCACCCCCCGCATGGTGAAGATGCCCAAGCTGGCTGGCGACATATCGCTCCGTCAGGCCGAACACATCCTTTCAGAGTCGGGACTGCTGCTCGGAACGGTGGTAGAGACCGAGAGCGATTCGCCCGGACTGGTGCTCGGCCAATACAGTGAACGCACGGGCAAAGCCATCGCGGCTGGTACTGAAATCAAACAGGGCGAGAAAATCAAACTCGAGGTGGGCGTGGCATGTCGCAACCCTGTTGACTACGGTGGCGATGGGGATGTGTTAGATGACACAGAAGCTGACCCACAAGTTGAATATTAAATTTCCACAATATACTCATTATGAAGAAATTATCAATAATCATCTTATCCACAATTCTGCCTTTACTGTGTATTACTACCCTTCAGGCTCAGGAGGTACTGACCGGTCTTACGGTCAACAAGCAGGTGGCGCGTGAGGCTGCCAAAAACCGCCCCGCCCCCACCCGCAATGCCCTGCACCTCCCCTTCACCGACGACTTCTCCAACTATACAGGCTATCCGAATCCCGCCCTCTGGCAGGATGGTTACGCCTACGTCAACCGCACCTTCGCCATTCAGCCGCCCACGATGGGTGTCGCCACCCTCGACGCGTTGGATGACAACGGCCGCGTATATGCCACCGCCACCAACGACCCCTTCCGCGCCGACAACCTCACCTCGCTGCCCATCCGCCTCGACTACAACTTCGCCCTCAACCGTGACATGCGTGTCGGCGACTCCCTCTACCTCAGCTTCTATTACCAGCCGGCCGGCGGTACGTTGTCGGGTGTGGAGTGGGAACGCCTTGGCAATTCGCCAGAAGGATACGACTCGCTGGTGCTGGAGTTCGGCTACGCCACCGGCAACATCGTTTTCATCGGCTATGAGTATTGCGACTACTTCCTCGGCGAAGACGAGATGTATGTCGCCGGCGACACTCTGCTTAATCCCTTCATCCCCGGACAGGATTATGTGTTCGATGCCCCTGCCTTCCCCGGCCAGTGCATTCCGCTGCCCTGCGACTCCCTCTTCGGCGAAGAGATGGTGTGGGAACATGTATGGAGCACACCGGGAGAACGTCTCGACAATTGGCTCGCCGAGAACCCACTCCGCTACTTTAAGCAAGTGATGATTCCCATCAACGATGCCCGCTGGCTGATCAACAACTTCCAGTTCCGCTTCCGCAACTATGCCAGCCTCGAAGACAACCACATCACAGGCTGGGCCAGCAATGTGGATCAGTGGAATATCGACTATGTGCGGCTTGATGTCAACCGCACCTGGACCGACACCACCCAGAACGATGTCGCCTTCGTGATGCCCACCACCACGATCCTCCGCGACTACCAATACATGCCCTGGAGCCAGTACCGCGACAGCGAGCTGGGCGACCATTTTGAGAACGTGCTGGTTAACCTTTCCAATACGCCCAAAAACAGCGACTATACCTATAATGTAAGAAAACAAGGCGGCGGTTTGGTGGCCTCCTATACCACGAACAACCTGAACGCCTATCCTTATTGGTCCAACGGTCTGCACACCGAGCCCCAGCACGCCAGACCCGCATTTGAGTTTTCGTCGCTGCCCACCGACAATGCCGACAGTGCCACCTTCATCATCACGCATGTTTTCCAGGAGGTGGGTGCCGGCAGCATGAACCGCAGCAACGACACCTGCATCTTTTACCAGAATTTCCATAACTACTTCGCATACGACGATGGCACTGCTGAGGCTGGTTACTCGTTGCTGTCAAACATGACCTATCCGCAGTCCTATTTCGCCATGCAGTTCCACCTCAACCAGCCCGACACACTCCGTGCCGTGCGCATGTGGTTCAACTCGGTGGCTGAGGATGCCAACCTCGCTAATTTCACCCTCATGGTGTGGGGCGACGACAATGGCACCCCAGGTGATGAAATCTACTCCATGCCCGGCTTAGTGCCCGGCCATGCCCAGCAGTTCGAGGATTTCGTCACCTACTACCTCGACAATCCGATCCCTGTTGAAGGAACCTTCCATGTGGGATTCTTCCAAAACCATAATGTCCAGCTCAACCTCGGCTTCGACCAGAATACCGATGCACGTGGCAAGTGGAAATACAAAACCACATCCGAATGGAACGAATCGTTCCTGAAAGGCACCCCGATGATCCGTGCTGTGGTGGGCAAAGAAATCGACCATTCGAATGTTGCTGAAAATCAGCTTGTACAATGTAATATATATCCCAATCCAGCCACCGATTACATCCACATCCAACTGCCTGAAAATAGCAGTGTTACCCTTTGCAGGATTTTTGACGTGACCGGAGCATTGGTTTATCAGCACACCATGAACTCTTCTTTGATGACCGTGTCACTGTCTGCACTCAAACCTGGAATTTACTTCATTCAATTGTCTGATAATCAAAAAATAATCGCCTCTGAAAAGTTTGTAAAGCCATAAAAGTGGTATTTTTTCTCATATTTTTGACAAAAATACTTTTTCTAATATGCTGATAATCAAATCTATGCAAAATTTCTAGTAAAAAAGTTAATTTTTTTATAAATAAGAGCGTTTTTATTTGAAATAAATTTTTATTTTTGCTGCGATTTTCTAACTAAAACCTGTACCATTATGAACGAACAAGAAAATAATGTGAGCTTCTTCAGATTTGAAGACTTACGCATCTATGCAAAAGCGCTCGATTACATCACTTGGGTGCATTCTGTAACTACTAACTTCCCCGAAAGCTGTCGTGCCACTGTTGGCGAGGCTTTTGTGAAATCCGCCCAGGGCATCGCAATGAACACTGCCGAGGGTTCAGCCCGCAACAAAGCCCAATTCATCTACTATCTCAAAATGGCCAAAAGTTCCGTTAGAGAATGCGTAGTTTACACGGAAATCGCTTCCCGTCTCAATGTCATGAACGACACCGACAAGGAGTACTCCCGCAACCAGCTCATGGAGCTCACCAAGATGATTGGCTCTTTAGTTGCTTCCCTCCAGCGCACCGTCAACCCGCGCGAAGAGGAAGAGGCCATGATGGACGATGACATGTCGAACATGATGATCTAATTCCCGAATTTTGTTAGATACTATCGCGGCAAGGAAATCCTTGCCGCTTTTTTATTGCCTCATATCACCGACTCATACACTGACCATAGCCGTTTTGCAATGGCCTCATCGGTGAATTGACGGGCATACGCCTCACCATGGGCAACCATTTCTTGCCGCAAGGCTGCATCGCTCAGGATGCGCTCCAGCTGGTAGGCCAGCTCGTCGGGAGCATCGGGGGCAACATAACAACTATGCGGGCCTCCACTCTCCTCCAAACAGCTTCCCGTAGCGGCAATCACCGGTACGTGCGAAGTGAGCGCCTCCAGAACTGGAATTCCAAACCCCTCAAAAAGAGAAGGATACACAAACACTGAAGCACCACGATAGAGGGCAGGAAAATTGGCAAACGGCACTCCCGTGAGGATTTTCACCTGCGATTCGAGATGATGCTCGGCAATATATTGGTACAATACCGGCGTATAGGAAGTCTCGTTGCCGACGATGACCAAGGGAATGTCGATAGAATGCTGTGCAAGTGCCTGTAGGATAAGAATATGGTTCTTTCGTTCCTCCAGCGCGCCCACACTCAGCACATACTGCTGTGGCAGTCCATACTTTTGGCGCAACTCCCCTACCCGCTCTTCGGAGATGGGCTGCTGGAAAATCGGGCTGCACCCTTGATACACCACCTCCACCTTCTGCTCCGGCACACCGGCCAGCTCCACCAAGTCGCGCTTCGTTTGCTGGCTTACGGCAATAATTCTATCCGCTATTTCGCAGCTATACAAATATTTACGCTTATACATCCTTCTGTCGAAAGCAGGATAGAGTTGTGGAAATTTGAGGAAGATGAGGTCGTGGATGGTGACCACCGTAGGGATATTCTTCTTCTGGATGCCCACCGGCAGTTCGTGGCTGAGACCATGGAACAGGTCGAGATGGCATTTCTGCGCCTCGCCGGCAAGCGAGAAAGTGCGCCAGAGCGCAGGACTGCACTTTTGCAAACCGTGAGGCATCCGCACTTGGGCATTCTCCGAAAGCGGAAAATGAATAGTGGAATTCACTTTCGGTGTAAACAGAAAATACTGATTGTCAGAATAGTAAGCAGAGAGAATACGGATCGTGTCGCGGCTGTAGTTGCCCAATCCGCGCTGGTTGTTGAAGGCCCTTTTGGCATCGAAACCGATATTCTTACTCATAACGGCGGCAAAAATACGGGAAAAAATTGGAATGAGAGGGTGGGTGGGAGAATAAAATTATTCGTACTTTTGCAGCTACAATTTTAAGGAACAAAAGAACATCTGAATATGTAAATCATTTTGAAAGAATAAAACATTGAGCTTGACGCTCTTATTCTCACTTGGTGATGAAGCTGTCGCACATCCTCGGCTACGATTTCATCGCGATTTTGAGCGGATGGTACCAAGGGAGGGAATAGGTAATTCTAACCTTTTTTGTATTTCGCCTTTGCCACATTGTTTTTAATATAGATGGCGATACGGTTCAATTCATCGGCATTACGGATGATGTGGTCGTGGAAACGGGTCTGCCATGCGAACGGCAAATGATTCTGGTTGGCGAAATGGGTAATGGCGCGTTTCAACCCGCCGACGACGACGGACAATTTACCCCGCCGCAACGAAACCATCTGCATTTGTTCATCAATTGTTTCCTGTTTCCATCGGGATTGCGGTGATTGACGTGGGGGTGGTGATTGACGTTGACGCGGTAGAGACGATGTGCACATCGTCTCTACGTTATTGAATTCCAACACGTTATTGAATTCCATCACGTTATTGAATTCCATCACGTTATTAAATTCCATCACGTTATTGAATTCCCCCACGTTATTGAATTCCACCACGTCACCCGCACCCATCGTTTCCGTATTGGGGTCAATACCCACGATGGCGTGGATATGGTCGGGCATCACCACCCACAACGGGATTTCGGCGTAGGGGTAATGGGCGTGGGCATTGCGGAATTGTTCATCGGCGAATTGTCCAATGGGCGACAAAACCATTCGCTGCATCGTCCCAGCCGTACAGGCCGGTACAATTTCTCCGAAATAATGTTTGCGATTATGGGTACAGATGGTGACGAAATAGAGGCCTCCGTTGTAATTGTGCCACGCCGCCCGTGCGGACGGAATACGGTATCGGTTCTGGAAGTAGTTGTTAGACATGGATAGTTTATTTTGAGATTGGGCTGCAAAGATAACACAATATTTTGAAAATACACAATACAGAGAAGATGATGACAATGTTTTTGCAAACCGAAAATGCCAATAAATCGCATTACGACTTCCCCCAATTCTTACGATTCAAACCAAACCATTTATCCCTTTTATGAAAAACATTTTTGAATAAATTCTTCCTGAACGAAAAGATTATCTTTGCTGTCATTCTGCTGAATGCAGCGGTCATCTATTTGCAGGTCAGCGGGCTGAGTACGCTATTGCGAACAAGTTAGCACATCGCCTGCCCCCTGATTTGCCTCATTGATATTATTGTCAAGCACACGTTCATCTACTCCATTTTTGTGGATGCCATGGTGAGCGACAACAACGACGATGTGATGAAGAAGCTGGATGAATTGGAAAAGAAGATTGACGAACTGAAGAAAATTTCAGAAAAACAGAATTGATTTTTCACTATTTTTGCATCTGAAATTTTAATCCATCAAAGATGAAGAAATTGAGCATGGACGAACTCGGGCGGGTGAGCACGGAGGAGTTCAAGGAGCAGGAGAAGACTCCGCTGGTAGTGGTTTTGGATAATGTGCGAAGCATGTACAATGTAGGGTCGTTGTTCCGCACGTGCGACGGCTTTGCGGTGGAGGCGCTGTATTTGTGTGGCATCACCGCCTGTCCGCCCCACAAGGAGATTTCGAAGACGGCGTTAGGGGCCACAGAATCAGTATGTTGGAAGCACTTTGATAGTACTGTGGAGGCGGTTAACGACCTGAAGGCGCAGGGGTATCGCGTGTGGGCGGTAGAGCAGGTGGACACGTCGGTTTCGCTGGAAGAGTACGCACCCACTAAAGGAGAGAAGGTGGCCATCGTGTTGGGCAACGAGGTTTTCGGGGTGGATGACGAGGTGTTAGCCTTGTGTGATGGTGCGATTGAAATTCCGCAGTATGGCACCAAACACTCCTTCAACGTGTCGGTGGCCGGCGCCATCGTGATATGGGAAATCACCAATAAATTTCCCCGAGATTAATACCTAAAAGTGAGAGAGAGCATCCCTCGTATTTTTTCAAAAAAAGAGTTGGGGATGATTAAAAAATAGGAGATTTTATTGTAAATTTGCCGCCTTAAAAATACGACTATGCTTTTAAGGCACAAAGAATACATTATCTCATTTATTTTAAGCATTTTATCCGTCATAACCTTTGCCCAAAACGGAGGTGTGAACGGATTTGTTTACGACGCTTCCACAGGCGAACCCATCGCTTACGCCATGGTGAGGCTATCTGGCACCAACTATGGCGAAGTGACGGAAAAGAGCGGCGCCTACATCATCACGAAAGTACCGGCAGGAAAATATGAAATAGAAGTTTCCTTTTACGGTTACAAGACCATTCTCGACTCGGTGGAAATCACCAACATGGTGGTGAACCGCAACTACACGATGTCGCCCGACAATGTCATGTTGGAGGGGATCAACGTAAGTGCGGAGTCGCAGCGAGTGATTACAGAAACGCGCACCTCGGTCATCTCGGTATCCACCAAAGACATCAAGCAGATGCCATCCATCGGCGGCACACCCGACTTCGCCCAGTACCTGCAAGTGCTGCCCGGCGTGGTGTCCACCGGCGACCAGGGAGGTCAGCTGTACATCCGTGGCGGCACCCCGATACAGAACATGCTTCTGCTGGACGGGATGCTGATTTACAATCCCTTCCACTCCATCGGTCTCTTCTCGGTTTTCGACAGCGACATCATCGGTTCGGCGGATGTTTATACCGGAGGTTTCGGAGCGGAGTTCGGCGGCAGAATCTCCTCGGTGATGGACATCCGCACCCGCGACGGCAACCGCAAGCACATCACTGGCAAGGTTGACCTTAACACCTTCGGTGCCAAGTTGTTATTAGAAGGACCTTTTATTAAGATGAAAGAAAACAGCGTCTTCTCGCTCGGCTACATTCTTTCCGTGAAAGGGTCTTATCTGAAATATTCCTCAAAAGCCTTCTACCCATACGTAGAAGACGGATTGCCCTACAATTACCTTGACATATATGGCAAAATTTCCCTCACGAGCAAGAGCGGTTCCAAACTCAACTTCTTCGGCTTCCGTTTTGATGACAAGGTAGATTACACCAAAATCGCCACCTACAAATGGACCAATTACGGGGTGGGATGCAACTTCTTGATTGTGCCCGGTCGCGCCCCCATGCTTATCGAAGGAACAATCGGCTACACCAACTACTATACCGCCCTGGACGACCAAGACAACAAGCCCTCCAACCTTTCTCTCAACACCTCCGCCAAAGACACCAACACCCGCCAAAGCGCCCTCAACGGTTTCGTGGCCAACCTCAAATTCACCTACTATTTCGGCAAGAGCCAACTCTCGCTCGGCGCTGAGTTCTCCGGCAATACCGTGCGCTACGTCTTCTTTGAGACGCAGGCGGCAGTCTCGCGCAAATCGGTAGTGGACTACACCAGCGATGTGGGTCTTTTCGTCAAATACAAGTACAACTGGCGCGACAAGATTCTCATCGAGCCAAGTTTCCGATTCCAGTACTACGCCTCGCTCGGCAAGAGTTCGCCAGAGCCGCGGCTATCGTTCAAATACAATATCACACCGAAGGTGCGCCTGAAATTAGCGGCGGGCATGTTCTCGCAGAACCTCGTGGCCGCCACCTCCGACCGCGACGTGGTGAACCTGTTCACCGGCTTCCTCTCCAGTCCGCTCCAAATTCCCGACACGCTGCCCAACGGCAAGGAAATCGAATCCAGTATGCAGAAATCACAGCATGTGATTTTGGGTCTTGAGTTGGATGTCATCCCCTTTACCACCATCAACATCGAAGGCTACTATAAAAATTTCTCAGTGCTGACCTCCATCAACCGTTACAAAATGTTCAAGGAAGACTTGGACTATATGTTCGAAACCGGGAAAGCCTATGGCGGCGACATCACTATCGAATTTTCTTACAAAGGTCTTGACCTCCGCTTGGTATATGCTTTAGGATGGGTAAAACGCAACGATGGGCGCATGGTGTACGAACCCCATTTCGACCGCCGCCACAACATCAACTTCCTGGCTTCATACAGCTTCGGAAAACGCAAAAGCTGGCAGTTCGACGTGCGTTGGAACTTCGGCACAGGATTCCCCTACACCCAGACCCAAGCCTATTATCCTAACATGGACGTCACCTCCTACGATTTCAACTATATCTCCAACAACGAAGGTCTTGATTTCATATTGGCTGACTACAACCAGGGCCGTCTGCCCCACTATCACCGTTTGGACATCAGCATCAAGAAAAGCTTCCATATTGGCGAACGTCATGTGATAGAGCTGAGTGCCGGTGCCACCAACCTTTACAACTACAAAAACGTATTTTATAAAGACCGCATCACCAACAAGACCATCTACCAGCTGCCGTTGCTGTACAGCGTTGGCTTCAGCTGGCAGTTCTGATGCTATTGATCTTCATCCTTAACAGACTCATCCCTCAATGGAAAACAAGAAAAAAATATGGATATGGTGCGGTGGCATGACTGCTGGTATTGTGGTGTGCCTTTGTGTATGGGGCACCCTACAGCATCACACGCAAGCACAAGAGGAGAAAGCAGAGCCTGCGCGCACCAATTATTACACCAACGTGCTGGCTAATCCTCCTCTGCCCGAGAGTCTCACCTTTTGTGGAGAGAAGGTGCCGCTCGACGACCCCATCGTGCGCGAATCACTCGACCGCGAACTGACCGCCATCTGCTACCAGCACTCCACCACCCTGCTCTGCCTGAAACGTGCGAGACGCTACTTCCCCGTCATCGAGAAAATCCTGAAAGAGGACACTGTGCCCGAGGACATCAAGTATCTGTGCGTGGCCGAAAGCAGTCTCTCCAATGCCGTGTCACCCGCCAAGGCAGTCGGTTTCTGGCAATTTCTCGAAGCCACCGCCAAAAGTTACGGACTGACCATAAACGACGATGTGGATGAAAGATATGATTTGGAAAAAAGCACTCATGCTGCCTGTAAGTATCTGAAAAAGGGGAAAAAATCGTTAGGGAAATGGTCGCTGGCAGCTGCCGGCTATAATATGGGAGATGGCGGTGTACGAAAAAATATCAACAACCAGTCACAAGACGAGTACTGGGACCTCTACCTCAACTCCGAGACCGCCCGCTACGTGTACCGCATCCTCGCCTATAAACTGCTCTTCGAAAACCCCGACATCTACGGCGTGCGCCTCAACGAAAGCGACAAATATGCGCCTTACGATTGTGAAGAGATTACGATTACCTCATCCGTACCCAACTTGTACACCTTCTGTCAGGAGAATGGCATGACTTACAAGGAATTAAAGACTCTCAACCCATGGTTGCGAAGCACCAAATTGACGGTAAGTTCTGGTAAAAGCTATACCATCAAAAAATTCAAAAAGAAATAGGATGGCGAAAGTTGCAGAAGATCAGCTGATTGTCACTGGTGCGAGGGAAAACAACCTGAAGGATGTGTCCGTCAAGCTTCCCCACAACAAGCTCATTGTAATGACGGGGTTGAGCGGCAGCGGAAAGTCCTCCTTGGCTTTCGACACGATTTATGCGGAAGGGCAACGCCGCTACATGGAGACCTTCTCGGCCTACGCCCGACAGTTTGTGGGCAACTACGAGCATCCTGACGTGGACAAGATTACAGGGTTAAATCCGGTCATCGCCATCGAACAAAAAACCACCAACAAAAACCCCCGCTCCACGGTTGGAACCATTACTGAAGTTTATGATTTCCTGCGACTTCTGTTCGCCCGCGTGGCCACAGCCTACTCGTACGTCACCGGCGAAAAGATGATTCGATATACCGAGTCGGAGCTCATTGAGATGCTCACCGACACCTACAATGGCCGCGACATCACCATCCTCGCCCCCGCCGTAAAGCGCAGAAAAGGCCATTACCGCGAACTCTTCGAGACCATCCGCAAACGCGGCTTCTCCAAGGTGCGAGTGGATGGCGAAATCAAGCAGCTAACTCTCAACATGGCGGTGGACCGGTACAAAATCCACGACATCGAAACGGTAATAGACCGTCTGACCTTGCAGGAGAGCTCCAAGGCACGCCTCACCAACAGCCTGCGCCATGCCCTCAAGAACGGGAAAGGCGTGCTGATGGTACTCGACCACACCACCGGTGAGGTAAAAAACTACAGCAAATACCTGATGTGCCCCACCTCGGGCATCTCCTACCCTGAACCCGAACCCAACACCTTCTCCTTCAACTCACCCTACGGAGCCTGCGAAAAGTGCAATGGTCTCGGCTACATCACAGAGGTGGATTTGCGAAAAATCATCCCAGACGAAAAAAAATCCATCAAGAACGGGGCCATCATCCCGTTAGGAACTTATAAAAACAGTCAGATTTTCAGACAGATAGAAGCTCTTGGCGAAAAATATGGCTTCGACTTGGACACCCCCATCGGCGAACTGTCCGACTCGGTCGTCAACACCATTCTGTACGGCACAGATGAACCCCTCAAGGTGAGACGTGAATTCTCAGGGATGTCTCCCGTAAGCATGAACTACCAGGGCATCATCAACTTTATCAAAGAGTTTGACCTCGAGAGTGCACCAGCCAACATCCGCAAGTGGATACAGAGTTTCCTGAACGAAGTGCCCTGCCCAGAATGCCACGGCGCACGACTCCGCACCGAGTCGCTGCATTTCAAGATTGGAGGAAAAAACATCGCAGAATTAGCGGCGATGGATATTGCCGACCTTTCGGTATGGATTGATCAGTGCCCCAAGCACCTCACAGAAACACAGAACAAGATTGCATACGAAATACTGCGCGAGATAAAATATCGTCTCCATTTTTTGGAAGACGTTGGCATTCAATATCTTTCACTTAACCTGCCCGCACGGGCTTTGTCGGGTGGCGAAGCACAACGCATCCGCCTGGCCACGCAAATCAGCTCGCGTTTGGTGAATGTGCTTTACATCCTCGACGAACCCAGCATCGGGCTGCACCAGCGCGACAACCAACAGCTCATCACAGCATTGAAACAGCTGCGCGATATGGGGAACTCGGTTATCGTGGTGGAGCACGACCGCGATATGATGGAGGCCGCCGACTACATAGTGGATATAGGCCCGGCGGCAGGCATCCACGGTGGCGAAATCGTGGGGGAAGGCACCTTCAAAGAGATGCTCAAGAAAAACACCCTCACAGCACAGTACCTCAATGGCAAGAAAAGCATCAAGGTTCCTGCTACCCGCCGGAAAGGCAACGGCAAAGAGCTGACGCTCATCGGTGCTCGCGGCAACAACCTTAAAGATGTGTCGGTCACCTTCCCATTGGGTACATTTATTTGTGTGACAGGAGTTTCCGGAAGCGGAAAATCCTCCCTCATCAACGAAACCCTCTATCCGATTCTCAACCACCATTTCTTCCGCGCCGAGAAAAAGCCTCTCGAATATGCGGAAATCATCGGAATCGGCAACCTCGACAAAGTCATCGAAATCAACCAGCAGCCCATCGGCCGCACCCCACGTTCCAACCCTGTGACCTACATCGGCGTGTTCGACCAGATACGGCAGCTCTACTCCAGTCTGCCCGAGGCCAAGATCCGTGGCTACAAACCCGGCCGTTTCTCCTTTAATGTTACTGGCGGACGGTGCGAGGAGTGCCGTGGCGGCGGGGTGAAAGCCATCGAAATGAACTTCCTGCCCGACGTGTACGTCACCTGCGACGCCTGCGGCGGCAAACGCTACAACGATGAGACCCTCGAGGTGCGCTACAAAGGGAAGTCCATCAACGATGTGTTGGAGATGGACATCGAGACGGCCGTCACCTTCTTTGAGAATATCCCTATGATTGCCAGCAAGTTGCAAACACTCTGCGATGTCGGTTTGGGCTATATCAAGATGGGACAACCCTCTCCTACCCTGTCGGGCGGCGAGGCACAGCGCATCAAATTGGCGGCAGAACTCTCCAAGAAAGACACCGGCAACACCTTCTACATCCTCGACGAGCCCACCACCGGCCTGCATTTCGAGGACATCTACGTGCTGCTGGAGGTGCTCAACAAACTGGTGGAGAAGGGCAACACGGTGCTGGTCATCGAGCACAACATGGATGTCATCAAGATGGCCGACTGGATTATCGACCTCGGGCCGGAAGGTGGCCGCTCGGGCGGTGAAATCATTGCAGAAGGCACACCCGAAGAGGTGGCGAAGAGCGGAAAAGGCCACACTGCCCAATTCCTAAAAGCCGAATTGAAAAGAAAGTAATTGATTATATTTTAACGCCTTACCAATCGGCGACGCAACTGCGTATCATCCAAATAATAGATGGTATCAATCGTGCTGGCGAAACCGCACCAGTTGCCAATCACATTCTCGCCTTTGATATTGCACGGCACGGGGGCCGGACTCATAAACGGGTTCTGTCCGACCGAAATGGCATACGTCATGGCCGACCAATACTGGAAGCCGTCGTAATCGATGAGGGAAGTCTTCATATAGATGGTGTCGCCTTTCCGGTAGGTCACACGGTAAAACTCGTCCTTCTCCTCATCGGTCATCGTGCTTTCGAACAAGGAAGAGGGGTTGGCGCGCAGAATCTCGTAGTTGACCGTTTGTCCGTTGAAGGTGGCATCGTCGAAGGCCACGGGGAAGCTGGTCACCCAGAGGCGGTCGTGGAGCCGCTTGCCATGTACCTTGATCTGGAACATGTAATAGTCGTGGGTGGCGGGATTGTCGGTAAGTTGGATGCGGGTAGTGGGGGTGGTGTCCTGCTCGTTGGCGAAGGCCAACCATAACGAGTCGAGGTGGAAAGGTTCGAGGATGGTGGTGGAAGAAGTAAACACTGTATCGCCGATTTCCACCCGGAGGTCGTACCGCTTGCCTGGCTCCCCGATAATGTTGCGGCCCACATAGGCCAGATAGACAGGCGAATCCTCGCAGAGGGTGAATTGCAATTGTTCGCTCACGCCATCGCACGAAACGGTGACCACGGCATCCTTAATAAACACATCATTCATCAAAGTTTGCAAATCAATGTGGTCGAAATAGGGAACGCTGCGGCTCACAATCACCATGGCGGGCGAACCGTTCTCAATGCGACCTTCAATCACAATTTTCCGATCATAATCGGGAATATCCACCTCAATCTCCTTCTGACAAGAAGAAAAAGCAATGGATGTTAACCCCATGATAATCAGTAAGAAATTCCTAAAAAAAGCTGACATTTGCAAATAGCCAAACTGAGTTGCAATAATACGAAAAAAAACAATAAAATTATCGTACAGGACGCACAGCAAACTGATTTCTTTCGTGATTGAAAAGGGGGAGGGCTATTCTATTTGCGGGAAAATATAATAGAACTCCTCGCCATCAATGGTGATCCGACGGATTGCCCGTTTTTTACCGTCAATTATAAGATAACCGCTGTTTTGGTCGTCGTATGAAAATGATGTTGAGATTATTGTTTTACTCCCCCTTTCCCCCTATCATCCTCATCGCACCACCATTCCGCTGGCCGCCATGCCAGCGGAACCTCTGCCGTTTATCATGCTACTCTTGTACGTGGTTACCCAAATGATGTGCTTTCAGCACATCAGCAGCGTGATATTCTGGCTTCATACTTGTAATCAAAACCTCTCCGCAATGAGTTAATATGACGGAAATGCCGTGTTCAGGCACCTTTCTATTGCAATCCGAATATCATCAGCTTCTGTCCCACCATCCCCTTCACCTGTTACGGTACAAAACACATCGTTTGTGCTAGCTGATACAAATTGTAGAACAATCTCAATTTTGTCCCCAAAAAATCCCATACTTCTGCCCACCTCTCCATAATTGATAACGAATGTTTGGGCACGGTTGCTGTCATCTATGCTCGCTACTCGCACAAATCCCTTTCGAATGAGGAATCCAGTTATAACATCACAAGGGTCAGTTGTCTTTGTTGATGATCCGCCATAAACCCCATACTTGTTTCCAACAACTACACCAGAACTCCCTGTTTTACTTCCTGTAGGATTGATGTAGAAAAACTTATAATTGGAAAAGTCATCGTTGTCACTCTTGGTAATTACCGTTGGCTCCAATGTCACACAACCTGAAAGCATGATGCTCATTAATAAAATGATAAAAAGGCTTCTCTTCATCACAATGAAATTTGATTGCAAAAATACACATTTCCTATAAATCTCACAAAAAGAAATTACTAAGGGATGTTTGCGGCAAAGCGGAGTAGCCAGAAGCACAAAAAAGAGGCACCCGCTGGGATGCCTCCGTTGCTGTCGTAATCGTAATATGATTATTTCTCCTCTTTGAGGAAAGGATAACCGTAATCGGTAGCGGGGACGAAGGTCTCCTTGATGCAGCGGGCGCTGATCCAACGGTAGAGGTTGAGGGCGCTGCCTGCCTTGTCGTTGGTACCGGAAGCGCGGGCGCCGCCGAAGGGCTGGCAACCCACCACTGCGCCAGTGGGCTTGTCGTTGATGTAGAAGTTGCCGGCGCTGTGACGGAGAATTTGCTCTGCCGTCTCGATGGCATAACGGTCGGTGGCGAAGATGGAGCCGGTGAGTGCGTACGGAGAGGTCTCGTCGCAAAGCTTGAGGGTCTTCTCGAACTGTGCATCGGGATATACATAAACGGTGATGACGGGTCCGAAGATCTCCTCGCGGATGGACTCGTAGTCGGGGGTGTTGGCCACGATGATGGTGGGCTCCACAAAGTAACCCACGCTCTTGTCGCACTTGCCACCCAACACGATCTCAGCATTCTTCGATTTCTTGGCACGGTCGATATAACCCTTGATATTGTCGAATGACTTTTCGTCGATAACAGCGTTGATGAGGTTGCCGAAGTCGCGGCCGTCGCCCATCTTCACGGTCTTCATCATCTCCTGGATGTGTTTCAAGGTCTTAGGCCAGAGAGATTTCGGAACGTAAGCGCGGGAAGCGGCGGAGCACTTCTGACCTTGGTACTCGAAAGCACCACGTAGGATAGCCACGGCCAGCTCGCGGGCCGGAGCAGTCTTGTGAGCGAAGATGAAGTCTTTGCCACCGGTCTCACCCACAATCTTGGGATAGGTTCTGTAGGTGTCGATGTTCTGACCGATCAGTTTCCAGAAGCTCTTGAAGGTGGAGGTGCTGCCGGTGAAGTGGATACCTGCCAAGTGCGGCGACTTGAAGGCCACCTCGCTGATGACAGAGCCGCTGCCGGGCAGGAAGTTGATGACGCCGTCGGGAAGACCGGCTTCCTGGAGCAGGCGCATGATGTAGTAGTTGGAAAGGATAGCCGTGGTGGACGGTTTCCAGATGGTGACATTACCCATCAGCGCGGGAGCCACGTTAAGGTTCAAAGCGATAGAGGTGAAGTTGAAAGGAGTGATGGCATACACAAAACCTTCCATACCGCGGTATTCGTTGCGGTCGAGCATGGTGTGGTCGGAGATGGGCTGCTCGCTATATATCTTGGAAGCGAAATAGGTGTTGAAACGGAGGAAGTCGATGGCCTCGCAGGGACAGTCGATCTCAGCCTGCATGGGGCTCTTACCCTGGCCTAACATGGTGGCGGCATTGAGCACATAGCGCCATTTGGTGGCGAGCAGCTCGGCGGCCTTCATCATGATGGAAGCGCGCTGAATCCACGGCATGCTCTCCCATTTCTCGCGGGCAGCCATAGCGGCATCGATAGCCATCTGCACACATTCCTTGTTGACTTTGTGATATTTAGCGAGAACGTGACCGTGCTCCGTCGGCATCACCACGGTGCCCATATCGCCGGTCTTCACATCCTTACCATTGATGATCAGCGGGATTTCCACCACCTTGTTGTACTGGCGGTCGAGTTCGGCCTTGAGGGCTGCGCGTTCGGGCGTGCCAGGAGCGTAGCTGTAAACGGGTTCGTTTTTCGGTTCTCTGAAAATGTAATTCGCGTTGTTCATAATATTTTTTTTAATATATTGATTATAAAAAATTTATACTTTCACAAATCGTAAAGCCCTTCCAGAAAAAGCGGTTGCAAATTTACACGATTTTTATGAATTTTCAACTTTTTTTATTGAAAAAACTTTCAGACAAATTATCAAACCGAATAGAAATCCAATAAAATTGTTGTACAAACGAATAATGGATTGCAAATTATGTCGTAATTTTGCACCGCAATTTCTGATTATTCCAATCCCAATGAAAGAACGCATTAACCAACTGAAAAAGCAGAAAAACGCCATCATTTTGGCGCACTATTATACCCGTCCCGAGGTGCAGGAAGTGGCCGACTTTGTGGGCGACAGTCTGGCCCTCGCGCGGCAGGCGGCCTCCACCGATGCCGACATCATCCTGTTCGCAGGCGTGCATTTTATGGCCGAAACCGCCAAGATTCTCAATCCAGACAAAAAGGTGCTGATTCCCGACCTCACGGCATCCTGCTCGCTGGCCGACAGCTGTCCGGAGGCCGAGTTCGCCGAGTTTCTGCAACAGCACCCTGGCCATACTGTGCTGAGTTACATCAACTGCTCGGCGGGTGTGAAGGCGCTGTCCGACATCATCGTTACCTCCGGCAATGCCTTGCAGATTGTCAACGCCCTACCCAAAGACGAGAAGATTGTCTTTGCACCCGACTGGAACTTAGGTAGTTACATTAACCGCATGACCGGCCGCGAGATGGTGCTGTGGGAAGGTGCCTGCCACGTTCACGACCAGATACAGGCGCAGGATGTGGAGCAGCTCCGCCGTTTCCACCCCTCCGCACAGGTCATCGCACACCCCGAATGCCCCGAACATGTGCTGAAACTCGCCGACTTCGTGGGCTCCACCGCCGCCATGCTGAAGCATGTCGCCCAGTCCGACCATCAGGAATTCGTGGTGGTGACCGAAAAAGGCATCCTGTATGAACTTCGCCGCCAAAATCCCGACAAAAAGTTCTACTCGCTATCAGATGCGAATGGTCAAGGAGGCGGAGATTGCGAGTGCGCCAATTGCAAATATATGAAATACAATACTTTGGAAAATATTTTATCGGCTTTAGAAACCGAACAGCCAGAGCTGCTGATGGACCAAAAGCTGATGGAAGCCGCCCGTCGTCCCATCGAAAGGATGCTGGAGATGTCAAAAAAATAGGTCTTTTTTCAGAAAGTTCTAAAATTTATAAAAAAAATGCCCTTCGTCTCGTAAAAATCATGTATTTTTGCAACGAATTGTAAACTGCTCATATTATTGTAATGATGAATCATAAAAATAGCACTACAACAATAATTTTGACATTATGCCTTATGATTTTGGCTTGTGGCTGTAAGAAGAGTGAAAAAGAGGATAGCAAGGAGTCCAAGAAACCTCTTGTGTCAGGTATTTTAAAGAGCAACCTTGATACCACCGCGAATCCTGCTGATGATTTTTATCAATATTCCTGTGGTGGATGGATGAAGAATAACCCACTACCGCCAGCCTACTCACGCTATGGCTCTTTCGACCAATTAGGCGAATCTACTGAAAAACAGCTGCACAAGCTGATCAGTGATGTGGCTGCCAAAAAGAACACTACCGGCACCAACGAGCAGAAAATTGGCGACCTCTTCAACGCCGGCATGGATGAACAGACTATCGAACAGTTAGGTGTCACCCCCATACAACCCTTGTTGGACAAAATTTCGCAGGTGAATGACCGCAGTCAGCTGACCGCTGTCATCACCGAGCTGCACTGCTACGGTTTTTCCCCGCTGTTCGGACTTGGCTGCATGGCCTCCCCCAACAACAGCGAGATGAACATTGCCTGGATGATGCAGAGCGGTTTGGGGCTGGGCGAACCTGATTATTACCTGCACCCCAATGACACCATCAAGACCGGCTATATCACAATGCTCCAGCAGTATCTCACACTCTCTGGTTTCGCTACCGAGGCCAATGCGAAGAAGGCCGCCAACGATGTGTGGGCTTTTGAGACCGAGCTGGCACGAATCTTCATCAACAAAGAGGTGCTGCGCGATCCCGACCGCACCAACAACGTGCTGACTCCTCAGCAGACCGCCGCACTGTTTAAGACCTTTGACTTCAACACCTACCTGACCACTTCCGTTCCTGCCGGCATCGACTCCATCAACGTGGTACTCGACAGCTATTTTAAGGGAATGGATCGTTTGCTTCAGAGCAAAAATCTCGAAACCATCAAGGCTTACCTCGCCGTACAGGTCATCAACGAGTGCGCCGCCCATCTCAGCAGCGGTTTCGTGAATGCGCAATTCGACTTTTATGGCAAAACCCTGTCGGGCAAAAGCCAGAACAAAGAACGCTGGCAGCGCGTGGTGGCCACCATCAGCGGACTACTTGGCGAACCAGTGGGCCAGCTCTATGTGAAACAGTATTTCCCGCCGGAAGCCAAGAAACAGATGCTGCATCTGGTAAGCAACCTCAAGGCAGCACTCGGTGAACGCATCGCCCATAACGACTGGATGACCGAAGAGACCAAGAAAAAGGCACATGAAAAACTCAACGCCATCATCGTCAAGATTGGTTATCCCGACACATGGCGCGACTATTCACAGCTTACTATTGACCAAAGCGGTTACATGAAAAACATCCTCGCCATCATGAAGTTCGAGACCAACTACCAGCTCTCTAAGATTGGCAAGCCCGTTGATCCGAACCTTTGGCAGATGTCGCCGCAGACGGTGAACGCCTACTATGAGCCCACCACCAATGAGATTTGCTTCCCTGCCGCCATCCTTCAGCCGCCTTTCTTTGATCTGAACGCTGACATGGCCGCCAACTACGGTGCTATCGGTGTGGTGATCGGCCATGAGATGACGCACGGCTTCGACGACCAGGGGCGCAAGTACGACAAGAAGGGCAATGTGAATGACTGGTGGACAGAAGAGGACAGCAAGAATTTCCAGGAACGCACACAGGTGCTGGTAGACTATTTCAATGCTATCGAGGTACTGCCAGGAAAATTCGCTAACGGTAGCTTCACCCTTGGCGAGAACATCGCCGACAACGGAGGCCTCAACACCTCATACGACGCACTGCAACGCGCCAAGGCTGAGGGCGGCATCACCGAAAACATGGACGGTTTCACCGCCGACCAGCGCTTCTTCCTCGCCTACGCCGCTGTTTGGGCCAACAATATCACTGACGCCGAGATCGACCGCCGTGTGAAAGTGGATCCGCACTCACTCGGCAAGTGGCGCGTCAATGGCACCCTTCCCCACATCGACGCTTTCGTCAAAGCTTTCAACATTAAAGAAGGCGACAAAATGTATATCGCCCCAGAAAATAGAGCACATATTTGGTAATTAACAATTTAAATTTTTATAGTTATGAAAAAAATCAGTATGCACCTCCTCAAAACTATGACCCTTGTCTTCATGGTGAGCTGCGCCATGTCCGTTTCCGCACAGGACTGCGGAACCGTTAAGGACGCTGACGGCAACGAATACAAGACCGTCAAAATCGGCAGCCAGTGCTGGTTCGCCGAAAACCTCAAGACCACGAAGTACAACAACGGCAACAACATCAAGAACGTGACCGACAACTCACAGTGGTCGAACTGCAAAGAAGCAGCCTACTGCTGGTACGAGAACAACAGCGGCTACAAAGATGAGTACGGCGCCCTTTACAACTGGTTCGCCGCCAGCAGCGGTAAGCTCTGCCCCACCGGCTGGCACGTATCTACTGATGCCGATTGGACCACCCTCGAGAACAATCTCGGCAAAGACGAGGCCGCTGCCAAACTGAGAGAGACCGGCACCGCCCACTGGAAAGCCACTACCGACAAAGTTACCAATGAAACCAATTTCACCATGTTGGCTGCTGGTCTGCGCGACCCCTACGGCAACTTCTCCTGGAAAGAATTTGATGAGAGACTCGATTCCAAATATATGGGTGCCCAAGCTGCCTTCTGGACTTCCACTGGCAAAACTGTTTCTTACGCTTGGAACCGTACCAACTATTACTACGACAACAACCTCAACCGTCACGAAGTGCAGAAATGGAACGGCTTCTCCGTCCGTTGCGTCAAAGACTAATACCATACAATTTATTATATAATATGGAAAAAGAAGAGGGGGCAAAACTCCCTCTTCTTTTTGTTAAGATTTGACGCTCTGAATTTTATATTTTTTTGAACTTTTAAAATTTTTTATTGTCATTATTCGTGTTTGAATTGAAAAATTCATGTAATTTTGCACGTTTAATATTCAATCCGTATAACAATGAAAAAGATTGCTTTATCCATATTGTTGGCCATGTTTGTGTCGGTATCCTTTTCTCAGAGTATCAAACTATTCTATGAGGGCGAAGAAGTTGGCGACACCTTGAATATCTCTGTCGGACGCATTAACGACGAAAGCACGTTTTGGCTGAGCGTTAAGAACAACACCTCCGATTCGCTGTATATCACTGTGGCAAAAGAGGTGCTTTCGGAGCTTCCTGATTCTTACAACACGTTCTGTTTGGGCAGCTGCTTCGACCCGTCTGTCATGGTTTCACCCTTCACCTTGAATTTGGCTGCTGGCGAAAGTTCCACCAACGACCAATTCCACCTCGTTTATTATCCTGCCAACCAATATGGTACGACCAGCGTAAAATACAGATTCTATGACGAGAGAATCAACGAAATCCCGCGTGAAGTCGTAGTGAATTACGTCAGCGGTGAGGATGGCATTGAAGAACCCGTCACCGCCAAGTTGTTCAACGCTTACCCGAACCCTGCCACCTCCAACGTCACCATCCAGTATGACCTTGCAGGCCGCACCTTCGGCAATAACGCACAGATTGTGATTACCAGCCTTGTTGGCAACCGCGTTTATACACAACCCATCAACAACGCTTCTGGCAAAGCCAACATCGACCTTTCCAACCTTGTCGCTGGCATCTATTTCTATTCGTTGGAAGTCAACGGCCAAGCCATTTCCACCAAAAAACTGATTGTCAAATAGTTTCCATTTACTATGGAAGTAACCCGACTTTTTGACCTGCTCCCTCATTATGCCACGCATTTTTCAAGGGAAGATGCTTTATGTGGTAAAGAGAACGGAGTATGGAAACATTATAGTACGAAACAGTACGTCAACATTGTCAATAACATCAGTTACGGACTGATGCAGTTGGGCATCAAGAAGGGCGACAAGATTGCCTCCATCAGCGCGGGACGGCCCGAATGGAATTTCCTCGACATGGCCATCATGCAGTTAGGCGCCATTCATGTGCCCATCTATCCCACTATCAGCGAGAATGACTACAAGTATATTCTTCACCATGCTGATGTGAAGATGGTTTTCGTTTCCGGATGGGACATCCTCCGCAAAATCGAGAACCTTCTTTCGGAGATTCCCCAGCTGAAAGACAATGTCTATACCTTCCGCAACCTGCGCGGCTACCGCCACCTCAACGAGGTGATAGAGTTAGGGGTTGCTAATCCGAGTGTACAGTACCTCAACGAGATACGCGACCGTATCACTCCCAATGACATCGCCACCATCATCTACACCTCCGGCACCACCGGCACGATGAAGGGAGTCCAGCTGTCGCATCGCAACATCATCAGCAACTTCAAGGCCATTCTGCCCATCGTGCCCACCCACGCACAGACCCGCGTGCTGAGTTACCTGCCGCTCTGCCACATCTACGAGCGTATGATGATTTACGCCTGGCATTACCTCGGCATCCCCATCTATTATGCGGAAAGCATCGGCACCATTGCCTCCGACCTGCAAGATGTGAAGCCGACGATTTTCACTACGGTACCGCGACTGCTGGAAAAATTCTACGACCGTTTCGTCGCCACCGGCCGCAAGCTGCCCAAACGACAGAAGAAACTTTTCTTCTGGGCCGACGATGTGGCCAGCCGCTACGAGTTGGAGGGACGCTCCGGCAAGTACAACCGCTCGCTGCAGACTGCCAGAATGTTGGTACTGAACAAGTTCAAAGATGCACTGGGCGGCAAAATCGACGTTATCGTGTCGGGTGGCGCGGCCATACAGCCCCGTCTCTGCCGCATTTTCTGGGCTGCCGGAATGCCTGTGTTGGAAGGCTATGGCCTTACCGAGACCTCACCGGTCATTGCCGTGAGCAGTTTCTTCAAGAACGGCATGAAGTTCGGCACTGTAGGACAGCCGCTGCCGGGTGTGGAGGTGAAGATTGCCGAAGATGGCGAAATTCTCACCCGCGGCGCGTGCCTCACCAAAGGCTACCTCAACGCCGAGGAGCAGACCAAAGAAGCCATCGACGAGGAAGGGTGGTTCCACACCGGCGACATGGGGGCCTTCGAACCCGAAGGACAACTTCGTATCACAGGTCGTAAGAAAGAGATGTTCAAGACCGCCTTCGGCAAGTATATCGTTCCCACCCATGTGGAGAGCGTCTTCGCTGAAGACTCGCTGATTGACAACATTATGGTGGTGGGAGAGAATAAGAAATTCGCCGCCGCCCTCATCGTGCCCAACTTCGCCGACCTGCGTTCGTGGTGCGCCAAGAAAGAGATTCCATACACCACCAACGAGGAGATGATCAAGCATCCGCTGGTGCTGAAAAAGTACAAGAAGGTGGCCGACCAGAAGAATGCCACCCTCGGCGAGACCGAGCGTGTGATGAAGTTCGCCCTCATGGATTACGAGTGGGGCGTTAGCACCGGCGAACTTACGCCCACCCTCAAACTCAAACGGCGTTTCATCACCCAAAAGCACGCCGCCGTCATCGAATCATTATTTGAGTAAAATAAAAAAAGGGACTTCTTCGGAAGCCCCTTTTTCATATCTTCTACCATCATTCTTTACTGACGAACCACCTTGCGCACTCCCACGACTTGGCCGTCGTCGATCAGCTGGATGAAATATACGCCGTTGGCGTATGCCGAAAGGTCAATTTGAGTGCTACCGCTATTCGCCCGCACGACATCTAACAATCTGCCATACACATCCATCAACTTTATCTCAATTTCATTAGCATTCATATTCTCCATCGAAAAATCCACATTGAGGATGGAGGTGGTGGGGTTGGGATAGATGTTAAAAGTTATGCCGTTCCATTCGTGTACCCCGGCGGTGATGGTGAGGTGGAGGGTGACGATGGAGTCGCAACCGTGTGTGGTTTGCAGGGTCTGCGAGTAGTCGCCAGAAGCGATAAAGGTCTCCCCGTTCCATGTATAGGTCGGTTCATCGGTCACGATGGAGAATTCGCTGGAGGCGGTATTCCACATCACCACCTCAACTTCAGCCGACTCACTGCATCCATACTCATTGTAGCCGGTTACGTGGTAGGTGCCGGCCTCCGTGACGATGATGGGGGCTCCAGTGCTTCCCGTGTTCCAGAGGTAGCTTACTCCGCCTTCGGCAGTCAGTATGGTGGAGCCGCCCTCGCAGAACTCTGTGTCGCCGCTGATGGTGATGGTCGGCAGTTGCGATACATTTATTGTGGCGGAGGCGGTGTTGCTGCAGCCTTGGCTCGAGGTGCCCGTAACGGTGTAAACACCTGCCTCGCTGATGGTGATAGAGGATGTAACATCGCCAGTGGACCATTGGTAACTGTCTGCCCCATAGGCGGTCAGCGTGGTGCTGCTGCCTACGCAGTAGGTGGTGTTGCCGTACAAAGAGATTAACGGACGTGTCAAGACCGTTACGTAGACGCTCACTGTGGATATGCAATTGTTGTCGTCGGTGATGGTGACGGTATAGGTGCCGCCCTGGTTCGCGCTGATGCTGTTCTGTTCGCTTCCGTTGCTCCACAGATAGTGGGTGCCGCCGGTGGCTGTGAGGGTGGTATTTTCGCCGTAGCAAATGGTATTGTTGCCGGTTATGGATGCGTCCATGTTGTCGCAACCCTGCACGATATTGATGTCATCCAAGAAGACATACCATCCATCGTTGCCTGTAGCGAGGAAGGCTAACTGGAAGGTTTCTGAAGTTTCCGGCAGCGAGATATATTCTGTTGTATAGGAACTGTATTCTTCTGTGTATTCGGCAAGAAGCTGCCAGGGTGCGTTTTCAGCAGTGCGGTAATAGACAGCCAATGCGTCCACCAAATTGCCCCATGCCGCTTGCCAGTGCTGGAAGGTGAGTTGTGGGGTTGTCATTTGTGACAGGTCCATCACGGGGGAGACGAGTCGGCTTTGAGCACCCGGTGTATAAGGAGCTCTTGCACAAACACTTCCCTCTATGGCATTTCCTTCTGTGTCCAGCTGCCAGCCTGCGCTACCGGCCACCTGCTCCACATCCCAGCAGACGCCGAAGTACTCGAAACCTTCGTGGTAGGGAGTTTCTTCGGTAACCACAATAACCTCACACTCGGTAGCGAAATCCGTCTCCGCACCGTATGCCGTACCGCCGTCGTAGGTGGCGTAAGCACGAACATAGTACATAGTGGCGGGCGCAAGTCCGGTGAGGGTGCTGGCGAAACTGCCGACACCATTGCCATCAACGGTGATGTTGTCTGCGATGGTCGGATTGGGGGAGGTACTCCAGCACACGCCGCGGGAGAGCACCTCAATGTTGTCGTCCACCTCCACGGTACCGCCACAGGTGGCCGAGGTGGTGGTAATATTAGATACATCACTGGTTATCACTGATATAGACAGAGGACAGAAGGTAAAGGTTATGGTTTCGTCGCCGGTGGCAGAAACATCTTGAATGGAGAAAACATTCGCCCCTACTATGGTTCCATCTGTCAGGAACGGATAGGGGTTGGTGCTGGTGTTCATCTCGGTACGGCCCAAGTCGGCGCCGAGGGCAGCTTGGTAGATATTACCATTCTCTGTCGTGGTACCGCCGGGACGGAAGATATACACCTCGTCGAAAACATCCACTCCATCATAATAGGCATTGCCGCTAAAGTCGGTATTGATACGATAAACCAATAGGCCAGAGCTGGGCAACGTGCCTTCGAAGGGGTCGGTGAGGTTGCGGTATTCCAAGACGAAAAACTCATTGGCATTAGGGGAGGCTATCTTGTAGCAGTTGTTGGTGTCAGAGGAGCCGAGCGAATGTAAGGTGTAGGTTCCGCACTCGGTGATTTCAGGAATATCGTCAATCCAATTTCCATACCTATATTTCATATAGGCTCCCATGTGCTGCGGCGGATTCGTATTCTGGTGCATCAAATCCCATGTATAAACCGAGGTCAAATCAGTGCCTTCGTAATAATGGTACAGGTCGGGGGCACCAAGCGTGTGGTTCATTTCATGGCAGAGTACGGATGTGTTGAAATAGGAGGAGGCATCGGCCAATTGCAAGTTAAAATCCCACACCCTTTTCTCATGGATATAAGCGCTCGCTGCATACAAGGCCCAGCGGTGCGGCCACAAGAGGTCGTTCCAATTGCCCACATTACCCCGCACCACAAAAACAACATTATCCACGTATCCGTCATCATCATAGTCAATGTCAAGATCTTCAGGGATCTGGTCGGCCACCGCCTCCACGGCACGTGCCAGCAGCTGGTGTTCACGGTCGGCTTGCTCGCCATCGCCATACCCGTTAGGGTTTGCGCTGCTGTAGGGTTCGAAATAGCTGCGGTCGTAGATGTCTTGGTACGACAGGATGGTATTCCCTTCTGGCACAGGATAGAAGCTGGAGGTGATGGTCAACTGGTTATAGGTGGCCGCCTTGAAGTAATTGTTCATGGAGGAATAGCCCACTGTTGAGTCGTTGAACATGCGGTTCACATCGGAGAATGAGTTGGTGAAGTCGTCATCATCGGCAAAGCGGATGAAGATGACGACATTGTTGATGTGGCCGTGGTTATATTCACCATCGCGTGTGGTGGCGCGTTCGCGGGCGGGCTCATTCCAGCGGGCGCGGCGGGCGTACCACTGTTGGGCGGAGATGCTCAAGCCGGGAGTCAGTCCCACCTCGGCGGGGTTGGTGCGCCCTGCGATATGGGTGGTGGGCACAAGCTCATCACGTACTTTGGTGGCGTAAACGTAATAGCCCGTGGCCGGATCCAGCACAATGGTGTAGCCGTCCGCATCGTGCAGACGATGGAAATACTCGTCGCCCGTAGCGAAGCAGTGGAGCGTGTCGCCATTGGGTTGTACTCTTGTTTGCGGAACATTCTCAAAATAAGCGGCATAGGTCATCGGCATAAAAAGCAGCGACCAGAAAAGGATAAAGATGATTTTTTTCATACGGTTATAATTGCGGGGCAAAAATAGAAATTTTTGTAATATGAAAATTAACACAGAAAATATTTTCACCATTTTTTTTCCAATAAAAAAGGGGTGATGAAAACCACCCCTTTACTTTTATCTTCTCACTCAGATTATTTGATACCGAGTTTTTTCTTGATATCTTTCGGAAGAGCGTCTTTGTGAACCACGATGTTCATAGTTTTGTAACGCACGAAAGCCTTGCTGGCATAGAACATACCGTGATACGGGTTGTAGTCGCCCCAGCTGTTCTTTACCATATAATATTCATTGCCATCCTGGTCAACAGCGGTACCGTAAATCAGCATACCGTGGTCGTCGGTGGTTTCCCAATTGTCGAAAGCCTCCTGGCGTTCCTCCTGGGTCACCCAACGCTGCGGGGTGGGGTGCTTAGCAGCCTCATCCTGGATGTCTTTAGCGCTCATGCCCGTCCAGTGGGCCATGTCGCTACCGACCATAGCAGAAGCATTGGTCTCAGGAAGCACGCAGAAACCTTTTCTTGAACCGATACGGAAGCCCTGTTCGCTGACGTCGGAACCCCAAGCGATGGTGTAGCCGTTTTCGATAGCGTTGTCGAACACCTGCATAAACTCATCGAGCGGCAGGTTGTAGCACTGGCTCCAACGCCAGTTGTCCTGGATTTCGAGCACGAATTTCTCGTAGAAAGGATGGTGGGTGTAGGAGGTGATGGAAACATAATCATCGGGGTTGAGGCCGAGTGATTCGTAGAAGGACATCGGGGTGTATTTCTTACCATTGTAGGTGAACTCGGTGGGGCACTCGCCAAGGTAAGCAGTGTGGATAGCGCGGATAGCCTGTTCCCACAGCGGACCGTTGGGACCTCTCTGCAGTTTCTTATGGTCGCCGGTAGCGATGGCTTTCACCACTGCATCGGAGACGGCGGAGAGCTCGGTATGGTCGGAGAGCGTGTCGCCGTAAGCGGCACCAGCGGGCATCTCAACATCGGGTACGAGACCGAAGGTCTTCATACCGTAAATCACATCATAGAAAGAACCGCCCTGTGAGAAGGAGACGTCGCCGTGGGTACGGACAGCGGCCTTAGCACGGTCGATGTAAGTATTATAAACGATGTACATTTCAGAGAAGTCGTACTCACCTTTACCCATACGAAGCAATTCAGCTTCGATGAAACCGAGACCGGAATAGCACCAGCAGGTACCCGCACGGTTCTGGTCTTTCACGGAAGTGATGGGGATCTCTTTCTTGATGGTGAATTTGTAACCCTCATCTTCCTTTGTTTCTTTGTCCTGTGCCTTCATCGGGAAGCACAGAGCGACAACTGCAATTGCCGCAAGGAGCAAACCTTTTTTCATATTCAATTGTTTTTTAAATGTTTATAAAAATATTGATTTCTAAATAGGATTCTCAAAATGAGGGTGCAAATATATAAAAAAATCATTCAGCAGACACGCACATATCTAAAATTTGTAAGCCCCATACAGAAATCCGCGTCCGACATGGAGCTCCCAATGAATGAAATAGCGATTCTCTAAGCAGGGTATCGTTTTTTTGCTTAATTTTGCAGCGGTAAAATCAAATTTATCTTTCGAAATTAAAATACAGAATATCAATACTATGGCAAACAACGAAGATCTTTTCAAATCCATCATCTCCCATGCGAAGGAGTACGGCTATATTTTCCCCTCCAGCGAGATTTACGACGGTCTGAGCGCCGTTTACGACTACGGCCAGTACGGCGTAGAGCTGAAAAACAACATCAAACAGTACTGGTGGAAAGCGATGGTGCAGTATCACGAAAACATCGTGGGCATCGACAGTGCCATCTTCATGCACCCCACCATCTGGAAGGCATCGGGCCACGTGGACGCTTTCAACGACCCGCTCATCGACAACAAAGACTCGAAGAAGCGCTATCGCGCCGACGTGCTCATCGAAGATCATATCCAAAAGATTGAGGATAAGATTAATAAAGAGGTGGAGAAGGCGAAAAAGCGCTTTGAGAATTTCGACGAGGCGCTGTTCCGCCAGACCAATCCCCGCGTGGTGGAGAACCAGAAGAAGATTGACGACATCACCGCCAAGTATGCGGAGCTGATGCAGAACAACGACCTCGTTGGCCTGAAGCAGCTGATTCTTGACCTCGAGATCGCCTGCCCCATCTCAGGCACGCGCAACTGGACCGACGTACGCCAGTTCAACCTGATGTTCAGCACCCAGATGGGTTCGGTGGCCGACGGCGCCGACACCATCTACTTGCGTCCCGAAACAGCGCAGGGCATCTTCGTCAACTTCCTGAATGTGCAGAAGACCGGCCGCATGAAGCTGCCGTTCGGCATCGCCCAGATCGGCAAGGCCTTCCGCAACGAGATTGTGGCCCGCCAGTTCATCTTCCGTATGCGCGAGTTCGAGCAGATGGAGATGCAGTTCTTCGTGCGTCCCGGCGAGGAGCTGAAATGGTTCGAATACTGGAAAGCGGAACGCATCAAATGGCACCAGTCGTTGGGCATCCCGGCGGAGAACTACCGTTTCCACGACCACGAGAAGTTGGCGCACTATGCCAACGCCGCCACCGACATCGAGTTCAAGTTCCCCTTCGGCTTCAAGGAGTTGGAGGGCATCCACTCGCGTACCAACTACGACCTCAGCCGCCACGAGGAGTTCTCCGGCAAGAAGTTGCGTTACTTCGACCCCGAAACCAACGAGAGCTACGTGCCTTACGTGGTGGAAACTTCCATCGGTGTGGACCGTATGTTCCTCGCTGTTTTCAGCCATGCTTACCACGAAGAGAAGATGGAAGACGGTTCCGTGCGTGTGGTGCTGCGCCTGCCCGCCATGCTGGCACCCGTCAAGGCCGCAGTGCTACCGCTCGTGAAGAAAGACGGCATGCCGGAGAAGGCCCGCGAAATTATGGACATCCTCAAACGCGAATACCTCTGCCAGTACGATGAGAAAGACGCCATCGGCCGCCGCTACCGCCGCCAAGACGCCATCGGCACGCCGTTCTGCATCACCGTCGATAACCAGACCTTGGAAGACAACACCGTCACCATCCGTGAACGCGACACCATGGAGCAGTATCGTGTCAACGTGGACGAATTGTTGAATACCTTGCGGGGGAAATTAGCAGGGATGTAATCAATTAATAATTAATAATTTACAATTAACAATTAATAATTAATGATGTGGAGACGTTGCGCGCAACGTCTCTACGTTTTTTAAACGAATATTAAACGAAATTTACCGGCGACTGGTGACCGTAAATTTCTTGTGAAACAGCAGGTTGACAATGCCGCGCAGGTAACCGATGCCATACGCACAATGCACCACAAAAAACAGGTAGGGCATGATGACGGACATCCGTGGGCATTTTTCGCGCTGTGCGGCACGGATGCCTATGGCCAAGCCCAATCCCCAATAAATGAGCACTATCGACCAATAAATCCAAAAAATCCAAATGCTGAAGGGGGTAAGGAAAAGCCCGATAGCCAGACCTAAGACAAAGGCCAATGGGAAGAACTGCCGGATGGTCACTGGCTTTCCCAATTTCTTGTTAACCAAAGGTTTAAATAAACCATACTGGTAAAACATGCTAAATACTTTTCGTACGCTATCACGAGCGAAATAATCAATAACGAGATGGGGCAACAAATAGATGGAGCCTCCATTTTTTACGATTCGTCCATTGAACTCATCATCTTGATTTCTAATAAGTTCTTCATCAAAGAACCCTATCTTGTCGAACAGAGAGCGGCGATAGCAACCGAACGGCACGGTATCGACCTTGCGCACCTGACCTGTTCCTATGCGATAGTAGGCGTTACCCATTCCGAAGGGATGGCTCATAACCGCGGCAATGCTTCGGCACAATGGCTCAGAAGAAGCGGGCAGCGTACGCCATACCCCACCCACATTATCAGCTTGAAGTTCGTTGAGATATTTTACCAATTCCGAGAAATAATGAGATGGGAAAACAGAATGCGCATCAAGCCGTATGATGATATCGCCGTGTGAAGCACGAATGCCCAAATTCATAGCAGGGGGAACTACGCCCTGCGGATTGTCAACAATATGCATCCACGGGTACTTCTCCACCCAGTGTTTCAAGTGATCCCTAGTACCATCCACACTCATCCCATCAACAAAAAACACCTCCATATCATCTTTTGGATAATCCTGATTTACGATAGATTGTGCGCAGCCATCAATAAACTTCTCTTCATTATAAATCGGAATAACAACGCTAATCATGCTGACAATATGTTATATTTGTTTATATATTTCATAATAAAGCTGAGCAACACCCCACCAGCGAAAAGATTCAAAATCAGCAGTTTCCAGCATTTCGTAGTCTTCTGGTTGCTGTAACAGGCGCGACAATGCCACCCTGATATCCTTCTCAGAATAGGGGTTGACGGCCTCCCCTACCCTCTTCTCAAACAGTCCGTCGATACCCTCACCACGGGTGTACAGCACCCGCAATCCCTGCGACAAAGCCTCGAGATACACCAAGCCGAAAGTCTCTTTCTTGGAGGGCATTGCAAACACCCCACACTGCTGGTATATACTCTGTAACAGCGGTTTATCATAAATCGGACCATGGTAGATGAGGCTGTCAGAAAATTGGTGTACTAACTGGATGACCCGCTGTTCGTTTTCGCCACCGCCGCCTACAAGGTGCAGGGTAAGATCGGGGATGTCGGCACGAAGACGCAACACCACATCGATCAGGCGGAGCACATTCTTGTTGCCGTCGAACTTCCCCACATAGCATACCGAATGCGACTGGCGAGCTGGGGTGATGCAACGGTTCTCCAACCAATAGTCGTTCAATCCGTTAGCAATGACCAAACCTTTTTGACCCAGCATTTCGGCGAGGCCCGACAGCGTCCAGTGGCTGGTGACTCTCCGTTGCAAATTCGGGGAGATGAAGATGACCTTTTCGGCCTCGCGAATCACCTGACGGTGAACATTCCACAGGTGGGGCATGTAGCGCATGAACACATTGATATCGGTGTTGCGCACGGCCACCACGTAAGGGATGCCATACTTCTTTTTCAGCCGCAAGGCCACCGCCCCATCGCTGAACAGCGTGGTGGCATGCACCAGGTCCACCTTCGACAGATCCACCTTCTGTTCCACATCTTTCACCAAAGTATTGATTTTCAAATGAAAAAGAAGTCTATGGATTTTTTTGAGGATGAGGGAATAGATGATTTCGGTATGGTCGCCTTCGAAGGCATTACGCCCCACCAGATTTTGGTGGCGTACCGGACAATAGATGATTTGAGACACCCCTTCCGCATCGAGCCGCTGATAGAGTTCGGCATGAACGGTACTGCCCGCGAAGTCGTTGGAGAGGTGAAGCACTTTCATTTTTATATTATTGATTATCAATATTTTCTAAATTAACCATACTTCCAAACAGCTGATCGCTCTCGGGCAAACGGCCCGCATCGAAACCGCCGCCCGGGGTGAAGGTCAGCTCGCCGAAATAGGCCTTACCGTTTTCCAGGTAGAAGTCGGCGCGCACGAACGGGAAGGGTTTCGAGAGCGTTTCGGCGTAGTCGAACAGCTGGTCGATGCCGTCGGGTTTGGGCACCGAGAAATCGTCGGGCAGGTGGAGCGAGCTGCGGTTGAGCCGTTGCAGTTTCCAGCTGCGGTCGAAGAAGTAGAAAGCCGGTTTTTCGCGCTCGCCACGCCCCACACAGCAGAGCACATATTTCGCCACCCCGTTGAAACAGTAGAACTTGTAGTCCACTGGCGCACTGCCGTTGGCGGTCTCAATCAACTTCTCGCACAGCAGCACCTTCTCCATCTTATACTGCGGCTCGGCAGCGAGGAGGTGCGCCTTGATCTTCTGGAAATAGTTCAGCTCACTCACGGCTTTGGCGCGATCAAGTTGCGACTTGTCGGTGCAAATCACATTACCACCACAGCCGAAGTTCCATTTCAGCACGAATTGGTCGGGCAGCTCCTCCCACGGAATCTCAGCGGCAGAATGGTAGGTGGCATACAGCTCGTTGAGAATATGCTCCAGTCCGCAGTCGCGCACATACTCGCGCACGCGGTACTTGTCGGCACACTGGTACACCAACGCATTATCCTTATAATAATGCAGTTTCATCCACTGGATCTTCTCGTCGAGCGTCTGCGGATGTTTCAGATTGGCGAATCTTTTATGACATCTATGAAAAAAGAATTGGATATTGAGGCGAGGTGAAAGCCACGTCAGCAGGTAGCGGAAATAGAGGTTGGGGGTGGAACGAAGATTCATTTTTATAGAATAATTATTTAGAAAAACATTTCACATTTGTAGGCTACTTTAGCGGAACTCCTTTTCTGCAATTTCTTCAAGCATCTCGGTCGGCAGCGCATTTTTATACCTTCCCATATAGTACTTTTTCCCAGTTTTCTGCCAAGCCATAAAACAGTCGCGGATTTCAGGGCGCCAGCCACGGCGGATAAAGCACTGCCCTGTGCGGTCCCACAAGTCGTTGACTTCCACCACAACCGGCCCCGCATCGGTGATGGCGATATCCCAGCCAGCCGCTTTAATATAGGGGAACCGTCTCTGAAACTCCTTCACTTCTTCCACTATTTTTTCCCAATGCGCAATCTTTACGCCGTTGAGTGAAGTACCACTATCTGGATGAGTATCAATATCATGAAAATTACGTGGTCCATCATATTGGATGGCATACTGCAAAGTGCCTGTAGCCGTATCGATGCAGGCATCCACATTGCCACCCGCCCCTGCATTATCCACGCACCTGCCCTTACGGCCGATCTTGATGAAAGTAGCCACAATTCGCACATCGCCATCAGGATAAAGGGCGGTCATGAAGCGAACTGTATTGACTGACGAAGCGTTGAGCGATGCCATCTGCTCGGTTTGCACCAACACTTGTTCGAACAGAATCGGAGAATCTTTTAGCATATCCGACATCAGCAGCTGCGCACCATTAAAGAGATTCAGAACAGCATCATCTTCCTGATAATCAATACCATTTATCACAATCACATTATCACCATGCGAGTTCTCTGCTGCCTTAACGACGCATTTTTGCACATTTTTTTGCTGCAAGATACGACAGACCCCAGCAACCGAGGAAGCAATCAGATCCCCATTCACATTTCCTTCTGGCTCATAAAAACAATAAAGCTCGGATTTTCGTATCCCTCTATTTTTCAAAATCTCATGGGCCATAAATTTATTTCTCGCCAAAATATAGAATTTCCTTGGATTCAAATAATCCAAATAATAGCGTTCCTCATTCAGGCCCAAAAAATCATGCCGGAATTCTTCAGTTTGTGTTTCAAAAGAGAATTCATAATACTCATCTGTTGTGATTCCCTTCTGACGATATAGGCGCAAATAATCGCGCATAATCTGAATTTTTTTACGCGAAGAAGAGACAGGGTACGACATCCCCCATTTCAACAAATTCACATAAAAATCCCATTCCCGTTTGATTCTCATAACAACTGTTTTTACAAGTCTGCCAATATCGTATTCATCTTATTTTTTAGGCTCAATAAAATTTCTTCCGTCATGTCGCCGAAGGCGGGACCATGAGCGGTTTGGCTCAAATCAGGGGCACGGTTCCATTCAATCAGGACGGGGGCACCAGACTTATCGATTCCGAAATCCCAGCCAATGAGGTTGAAATAGGGCAGGCGCGTATGCAGCTCCTTCACCAATGCCACCACCTTATCGAAAGAGGGTATGGTGAAACCTTTCAGCGCAGTGCCGCAGTCGGTAGTCTCAATACGTTTTTCGGCGGGAGTTCCGTAAGCACAATCCCAAATGGTTCCCGTGGCCATGTCAATGTCCGCATTGATGCCGCCGGCGGTTTCATTGTCCACATTCTTCCCGGCACGACCAATACGCACCACCACATACAGAATATGCACCTCATGTTCATCTCTGTAGGAAAGCACTCGTAAAGTGTTGAGTGAAGTGGGGTTTAATTTCGACATTGCCTCGTGTTGCTCAATTCTTTCCTGGACAATAAAATTTTTCCCATAGTCGTTGAAAAGTTCCGCCACGGTCCTTCCATCCTCTTCCAACCGTCCATCACAAGTGGAGAACACCTTGACCCCCTGTCCCCACATACCCTCTTTGGAGGGTTTGGAAACCGCTGCTGGCAGATTTCTGCAAAGCTCTAACGCTTCCTCACGCGAGACCGGTTTTGTGCCTGCATAAAAATAGCCGTTCATGTTTTTCACAATCGTCTGGGGACGATTCACATCCGGGAAATAGATGTCATAGAGTCCTTTATCCACATACGCATGACGAAATCCAAACAGATTGAGCTTATAAATAATCTGCTGGTGATAGATACACGTGGGGATATATTTGACCGAAAAGTTACCATTGCGTGAATAGAAATACTCATGCCAATAGGTGGGGACTTTTTGCCCCAACATCCTCTGGTAAAATTGTTGGATATCACTTATTTGTCCTTTGGACAGCGGTTTCAACTCACATTGCACCATTTTCGACTTGATATTCTGGATATCGTCCTTATAACGAACACTGATGTAACGCGATTTAAGCAATTCGATGAGCATGGTATTAATGATTTGAACGGTTTCTAAAATGTTGCCATTTCGTTTTCACTATTTCACTGTAAATGGTAAATGCTTCTAATTTGAAAAGATATGAAATAATGATATATACAAAAGAAAAAAGAAGAACTTGGATGATCATCAGTACATATTCATTTATATGCAGAACCCTGCCACTTGCCCAAGCAACTGCCGCCGCCGCCGCTGTAACCAACAGACAAGGCAGCCAGTCCAAAAACTGACGGGGCAAACCATACCGCAACAATTTTCCCACCACTATCGTGTTGATGATGTAACACACGAGACCGAAAATAGCAATCGCCCACATCATACCCATGATTCCCCACCATTTCACTCCCACCACTATCATACCAATACCTATCAGTCTTTTAAAAAGTTGGAGGAAGAAAAACAATGCGCCCTTCCCGAGTGCTTTTACAATATTGGTATTCAAAGTATTAAGAGTATAAAGAAAGCCATACAGACACAAGATTTGGAAATACGGGACTGAAGGTTCCCATTTTGAGGAATACAAAAACGTAATGATAGGGTGCGCGATAACAATCAACAGCATCATAAGGGGAAAGTTGAGGTAGGTAATAGCTTTAACATTCTTGTGGAGAGCCATCACCAATTTGTCGCGGTCGTCTTGAAGTTGAGAAAAGACCGGCAAGGAGACCTCGTTGACGATAGTGGATAACGTACTGGTGGGTATTTCCTCCAGTTTTTTAGCCTGGTTATAATAACCGAGGTCTCTGGCAGCGAATAACTTTCCGATGATCAGTCGTTGAATATTCACATAAATGGTCTCCACCAAATTAGAGAGCAGCATCAGTCCCCCGAAACTGAAGAGTGAGCCGAGGCTTTTCCAACTGAACTCCCATGTCGGTCGCCAAGAGCTCATACGCCACAGCAACAAAACACCTGCCAGCGCACTGCACAACGACGAGGCCACCAAACTCCAGACTCCAAATCCAGCAAAAGCCATACCAACGCCTACTACTGTACCCACGACAGCTGCTATCAAATTACGAATGGAGAGTTCCTTGAACCTCAATTGTTTCTGAAGTTGTGTGGATTGCACCATGGCAAAAGCATGAATCAAGAGGGTCAGGCTCTGCACCCGCAACACATTCTTCAACAGAGGTATATCATAAAATCTCGCGATAGCTGGCGCGGAGAAAAAAAGCAATAAATAGAAAACCAAGGAGAAAAAAAGATTCCAATAGAAGACTGTCGTATAATCGATATGGGTGGGATTTTTTCGCTGGATCAGCGCTGAGCCCAGTCCACTACTGACAAAAATGGTAGAAATAGCGATGAACACATAGAGCATGGCGATACATCCGAAGTCATCGGGCATCAGCAGACGCGCCAACACCAGATTGGACAGGAAGCCGATCAGCATGGTGCCGAGCCGGCCGACACTATTCCACATCATCCCTGCTATCGTTTTTTCCTTCAGATTTTCAGACATTGCTACTCACTAATGGCTCTCTTGATATCGTCGATTGTAACATTTTCTTTTTGCAGGAGGCTCTGGATCGTACGCGCATTGACACGCAAGTCGCTTGCAATCAATGCAGAGGCAAGGGAGGTGATGGATTCTTGAACGGAGGTGTCCACCCCGACAATTTTTCCTATAGAGATAAAAAGCCCGAGTCCCATGGGTATATCTTCATGAAAATAACGGTGATTGATAGAAGAAGGGCCCTTGTTGGAGGAGTTGGCGAAAGAGCGAAAAACTTCCAACGCGTCTTTGGAGAGGTCTTCCTCATTACGCCATTTGGCTGCTTCAAAATAATCGAGTGATTCGCAGCCGAAGGCATTCAAAATCAGATTTTTCTGTTTGTCAAATGCTTGTATTACATTGATAATAGAAGGGGTAAAGGCCTCGCGGTACATCCAAAACTCGCCGCCACTATGCTCAATACGGGAGGCGGAAAAGATAATGCCAATAGGATGCACAATCATATTGGGGTTGTGCAGCGCCGACTCGAGGATGTGCTTGCGGGTGTAGCGAGTATTGGGGAAACAATGGGAAAGAGTCTCCACCACTTGCGGAAGTGCGGACACAGGCAGTGCCGACACCGCATTCCGCGGATTGTAGAAAGTGATATGCACATACATGGAATCCACGATACGTCCATTGTAGGCAGTGGTTTCCCACTCGCTATACACCACATCGCGGTTGATGAAACGCTTGAAAATGAGGCTTCCCATATAACCGGGCACCAGCACAATCATCTGTCCGTCACGAACATAAGGAGCTATCAGACGAGCCACATGCTCATGTTGACTGGTGGTGGTGGTCACCATCAAAATATCACCGAAATCCACAGCCTTTTTCACATCACGGGTGATGAACGCCGGACGCACGAAGAAACGCCGACCGCCAGCGGTTTCATCCTTGACATTATAGCCATGCTCCTGTTCAATGATGTCATAAAACACACTGTTGGCACCTTCGGAGGTCTTGAGCAACGCCACCTCATGATGGTTTTCTATCAATTTGGCCGCATGTATCAGACCAGAATTTCCACAACCAATAACTGTGATTTTCATATTATAATTACGTTAAGTCAAAAGAAATATCAAAATGCATCTATCTGCTAATAAGTGATCAAGGCATGCCTCAATAGGGTCTGCTTTCTCTTAATATACTGCCGGACCTCATCGAATCGCTCGCCAAACACTGGTCCGTTAAAAATCTGATGGGCCTCAATTTCTGCACTGTCAAGGTTAATTTCAATCACAATAGGTTCACCATTTTTATCTACTGTGACATCCCATCCTATCAAATTAGCATGCGGAATGTGTTGATGAAAACTGATGGTCTTGGCTTTAATTTCATCCCAATGAGGAACCACTAAACCTTTGAAAGGCAGACCAGTAGTCGCTTCATAACATTTGGAGTAATCTTTTCGGATGCCAAAATCATTCAAACGACCATCTTGACTCACCCCCACCAAAACGCCCCCACCTGAGCACAAGTTATCAACGAAAGACCCTTTAGCTCCCATCCTGACAAAAGAGCTCAACACGGTACATTTTCCATTGATATTCAAAGTAAGCAGTCTAAATGTATTCACAGAATCGGGATTGAGGGATGACAAAAATTCGCTTTGTGTCAAAAGCTCTTGAAATATCAAATCCTCACGCTTCAATAACTCTTGTAAAACTTGCTCCGGATCTTTCTCGTTCGCCCAACAGACCTTTTTAACTCCTCTTCCTCCACCTGACCCCAAGGCCAATTTGCAAACAAACACATCCTTGCTTTTCAATATATTCTTCGCTTCTTCTAATGAAATTTCTGTATTATCCTCAAAAACGTAATGTCCGTCAATCTTTTGCAAAATTGTTTTTGGACGGTTGGATTCGGGAATGATATACTTGAGGTTACATTTATGCTGAAGAAAAAATGCCGACCAACGAAGATTCAACACATGTTCGGCCCATTGATAATAATCATTGGGCACATACCCAGATTCGAGATGAACCCCAAGTGCCTTGTAAAACTTCCAGCTGTCTGGTTTCCATCCTTTCCAGGTCTTTTTAAACATGCGCCGTTCTTCCGATGACAGCCGCTCCTTTGGCATTCTCCATACCCGGGCGTTCGAGCCTTCATTTCTGACACTCAGATTCCAAGGGAAAATAATCTTATCAAATATCTTATATAATTTTGTCTTAACAGCAAATTTTCTCATGATTATGGAATGCAAGTAAAATTTTGCAAAAATACACAATTTCCAATAATTTTCAAATAAATAGTGGATTTATCCATCCACAAAATGATGAGATAATAATTTTTGGGAAAAATCACGATATTGGATTGTCCGTTCATATTTTTTTTGTAAATTTGCCGCTAATTTAAAAAAGTCAAATGGATAGCGTGAAAAAGCTGGTTTCACTATTGGTTATGTGGTTCTGCATAATGTCTTCCGTGACAGCCCAGAACATTGTCATCAATGGGGAAAACTACATCTGCTCCGGTTCATCCACCACCTTGAGCGTCGGCACCTCCTCCCCTACCTCCGGCAACACCAACTGCACCAGCTCGGTCAACATGTCCAATACCACTACCACCGTCTCCAATGGGCAGACCATCTGCTTCTACGATTCTGGCGGTCCGAACGGCAGCTACGGCAACAGTGAGAGTTACGTACACACCTTCACTGCAAGCGGCGGAGGGCATGTCACCATCACCTTTCTTACTGCTACCGGCGAAACCTGCTGCGACTACATCACCATTTATGATGGTGTGGGTACAGGAGGCACACAATTACACTACGGTTTGTTGAGCACAGTGGATGGCAATGTGAGCTTTACATCCACCGGGACTTCGCTGACCGTGCAGTTCACCTCTGATGGGAGTGTGACATACGACGGCTGGCACGCCATCGTGTCGTGCGCCGCCAATGCAGCCGGCTCCGTCAACATGTCCAACACCACCACAGTAGTCACTTGTGGTCAGGGCATCTCATTTTACGACTCGGGCGGTCCGAGCGGCACCTACAGCAACAGTGAAAGTTACGTTCACACCTTCACCTCCAGCAATGGCAACCCTCTCACCATCACTTTCTTATCCACTGATGGAGAGAGTTGCTGCGACTACATCACCATTTACAACGGGGCCGGCACCAGTGGCACACAGCTGCACTATGGCCTGTTGAGCACGGTCAATGGCTTGAGTTTCACCTCCACAGGCAACTCCATCACTGTACAGTTCACCTCCGATGGGAGTGTGACCTACAACGGATGGTATGCCATCGTTTCGTGCGACGCCTGCAGCAGTGCCAACACCACCTACCACTGGAGCACCGGTGCCAGCACCAGCTCCATCACCGTATCACCGACTACCACCACCACCTACTCAGTAACCACCACCAGTCCAGACTGCGGCACGCAGGTGGCCAGCATCACCGTCAACGTGCAGGACTGCGGATCGGATGGATGTCCCAGCATCGCCCCCGCCCAGCTGGGTACCGGACTCACGGAGATTGTGGTGGACTGCAACACTCAAACCATCACCCTTGAAGCCAACGCAGTGGCCACAGCCTTGCAGACCAACAGCTACACCGTGACGGCGATTCCCTACAACCCGCCCTACGGCTTCACTGCCGGCACACGTATCTTCACCGATGCCACCGACGACACATGGGGGGAGGTGCTTACGCTGCCGTTTGGATTCTGCTTCTACGGCAATACCTTTAACCAAATCGTGCCCGGAGCCAACTCTGTTGTCACCTTTAACACGAGTGTGGCAGGCGGCAGCTGCGCTTGGAGCTACTCTGAATCGCTGCCCAGCAGCAGTCTTTTCACCAACACCATCTTCGCCTGCTACCGCGACATCTACCCGAACTACTACAGTGGAGACGGAATCTACCAGGGGGTGCTCGGCAGCTATCCATGCCGTTCCTATGTTTTAAGTTTCAACAATATAGCATTATTCTCCTGCTACGATGTAACCACTTTTTCTTCGCAAATAGTCCTTTACGAAGGCACCAATATTATTGACATCTATCTGCGTGATGCCCCCACCTGTACCGACTGGAACAGCGGAAACGGTGTCATCGGCATCCAGAACAGCACCGGCAGCGCGGCCACCGTGCCTTCCGGCCGCAATACGGGTGCATGGACTGCACACAACGAGGCATGGCGTTTCATCCCCAACGGTGGCGACCCCGTTTATACCGTCACATGGTATGAAGGACAAGGCACCAACGGTCCAGTAGTGGGTACCGGCGACGTCATCACGGTTACCCCTCCTGGCACCACTTACTACACCGCACGCCTCCAGTACCACGCATGCAACGGCGACCAGTTCGACATCGTGAACTACTGCCATGTCACCATGAACAACAGCGCTGATCCCATCACGGTAAACGCGGAACCCGACTTCCTCTGTGCTAACCAGCCCACCACCATCAGCGTCACCGCTCCCGGTGCCACTAGCTACCTCTGGAATACAGGTGCCACCACAGCCTCTTTTATCGCACGCCCCAATCAGAATCCTACCACCTACTCGGTGACCGTAACCTACGGCAACGGTTGCCGATCCACAGGCAGCGTCACCGTGAATCTCGACCAAGAACCGCCATTCTATAACGGGAACGTCGGTCCCATTGAGGCCAATTTCAACGACTGTATCTTCACTGTTCCGGATTTAACTTCACTGGTAAGACCCTACGTGTCTGACAATTATACTAGCAATCCTAACATCACCATCACCCAGAGTCCGGCAGCGGGCACCGTAATCACGGGGAACACCACCGTCACCATCACCTTCACCGACGAATGTGGCAACAGCAGCACCACCACCATCGTGGTCAATGCCAACAACATTGAAATCCTCCCCATCGAAGTGACTGCCGAACCCGATTTTCTATGTGCGAACCAACCCACGACTCTTACCGCAACTGCCCAGAATGCCACTGAATACCACTGGAGTACAGGAGGCACCACCGCCTCCATTGTCGCATATCCCAACCAAAGCCCCACCACCTATAGTGTGACAGTAGGGTATGGTAATGGCTGCGTCTCGTACGGAGAAGTCACTGTGACCCTCGACCTTGAACCGCCCGCCTACAACGGCAATGTCGGACCGCAAGAAGCTCTTAACAACAACTGCGTCTTCACAATTCCCGATGTTACCTCACTTTTCCAGCCCTACGTAACCGATAATTACTCCAGCAATTCTAATATCACCATCACCCAAAGTCCGACAGCCGGTTCTGTGATTACTACTGCCACAACCGTCACCATCACTTTTACTGACGAGTGCGGCAACAGTAGCACCACCACCATTGTGGTAAATGCCGACAACCCGATGAACATCTCGGTGGCCGAAACCACCCATGTTCTCTGCTACGGCGACACTACAGGCTCTGCCGGGGTGACCGTTGGCGGAGGAGTGACACCCTACACCTACGCATGGAGTTCCAACAACGGCTTCCCCACCAGTTCGTTCAACGGGGCCAGCGCATCACCGCTGATGGCCGGCACCTATACCGTGACGGCCACCGATGCCAACGGCTGTCACATCACGCAGACCATCACCATCAACAACCTGACCGACCCGATGGTGGCCGGATCCGTCAGCAGCGCGCAGGACATCTGTCGCGGCACCGCCCCATCGCCCTTTACCGTGGCGGGCTGCACCGGCGGCGACCAAGGTCACTATCAATGGCAGCAATCCACTGACAATCAAAACTTCACCGACATATCAGGCGCCACCTCCACCACCTATACGGCCGGAACCCTCACTACCAACATGTGCTACCGCGTGGCATACATCAGCGATGCGTGCGGCACGGTTTACACGGCACCGGTCTGTGTCACCCTGCACGACGCCACCTCCTCCGACATCTACGATGAGGTTTGCCAGGGCCGCGCCTACAACGCCAACGGCTTCAGCTTCAGCGCAGCAGAGACACAAACTCCTGGAGAACTGACAGATGTGTTGCACCTACAAAACATGTGGGGGTGCGACAGTGCCGTGACACTGCACCTGACCGTACTGCCCAATAGCACTGGCACCGATGCACGGACCATTGTGGAGAACAACCTGCCGTACACTTGGAACGGTGTGACCTTCACCGAGGCGGGCACACAGACCGTCACCCTGACGGCCGCCAACGGCTGCGACAGTGTGCTGACCATGACCCTGACTGTCATTCCGAATATCCATACTGCACAAGACACCACCATCTGCGAAAATGAGCTTCCCATCACCTGGCAGGGCCACACCTTCAATGCGGCGGGCAGCTTTGATTTAGTATTACCAGCAGCTGGCGGCAGCGATAGCATTATCACACTGACTGTCAACGTGATACCCGCACAGTTTGTAACAGTAAATGGAGAGATTTGCCAGTACGAACCCTACAGCGGATATGGCTTTACGGTGTCGGCCGACAGCACAAATGAAGTTGGTGTGGTGCAGCGCATCAGGCAGTTGCAGACCGCCCAAGGGTGCGACAGTACCGTCACCTTGCTGCTGACCGTACATCCCGTGTATGACCAGACCTTCGACGTGGTGGCCTGCGACAGTATGGTATGGAACGGCATTGTCTATCCTGAATCGGGCACCTATACGCAGCAGTTCAGCAGCGCACACGGCTGCGACAGTGTGGTAACCAAAAATGTGGAGGTCGTCAACACCGACCTGGTGCTCACCAACCTCACCGAAGACTTCTGCGAGGATCTGACTGCGGTGCTGGAGGTGACCACCGAACTACAGTATATACATTGGAATACTGGTGAGACCACACCGCAGATTGAAGTACACCGCGCGGGCACGTACGTGGTGACGGCCCACACTGCACAGTGCGAGGCCTTCGCCCGCATCGACATCCACCCATGCCCCTTCTACATGTACCTACCCAACGCCATCACGCCCTCCATCTCCACCGGAGAGAACGATGAGTTCCATGTTCCGGACGGAATAGCCGAACAATTAGAGACTTGCGAGATTTGGATTTACGACCGCTGGGGCATGTTGGTGTATCACTCCACCGACAGACATTTCCGTTGGGACGGCACAGTGAACGGCAAAATCGCCACCAACAATGTCTTTTCTTATCGGCTGAAAGTGTCGGTGTTTGGTGGCGGCAACTATCAGTATTCCGGCACCATAACCGTATTGTAGCGACCAACGACAGAAAACGAAGAGGCCGGTATGCGTCAGCATATCGGCCTCTTTTGCTTACGTGCTTCGAGCCGTTAATTGTTGATGAAAATCATGGATCCTCCAATGACGGTCAGCGAACGGGAATAGTTCAGCAGGTTGTCGATGATAAATTTTCTCGGGGAAAGACGGCGCACGTTTTTTTTCTTTTTCAAAGGGGTAGAGGTTTGTTCCATAGGCAAAATGCTTTGGTTGGCAATCAATTCACATAAGAATAACGCAACCCATGCATATTTATTGCACAGGAACAAAGAAAAAGTTGAAAACGAGTTGAAAACTATACCAGCACGTTCTTCTCCTTCAGAATTTTTCGGAGATTGATGAGCGCATAACGCATACGACCAAGAGCAGTATTGATGCTCACATTCGTCATCTCAGCAATATCTTTAAAGCTGATGTCCTGATAGATACGCATCTCCAGCACTTCGCGTTGCTCGTCGGGGAGGTACTTCACCATCTCGGCCACCTCAGCATAGAGCTGCTCAGTAATCATCTTCTGCTCGATAGAAGGATCGGTGCCGTAAATAATATCGAATATATCAAACTCACCATTGGACTCGAAAGCAGGCATCCGCTGCATCTTGCGGAAATAGTCTATCTTCAGATTGTTGGCTATACGCATCACCCACTGCACAAACTTGCCCTCCTCATGGTAGTTACCCGAACGTAACGTATTGATTACCTTAATGAAAGTGTCCTGGAAAATATCCTCGGCCAACTCACGATTTTTGACAGAGAGAAGGATATAGGAAAACACCCTCTTCTCGTGGCGTTGGATTAAAATTTTAAGTGCGGACTCATCACCATTGACATAAAGAGAAATAAGCTCATTGTCAGATAACGCTATCTTTTTCATAAGGCACTCCTTTCTATTAGGTTAATAATCAAAAAGATAGAATATTTACTCGATAGCGTCCCTCCTATGTTTTATTGTTATGAATTTGGTAATGTTTGGAACTGCAAAAATACAACATTTTTTAAATGCAACACCATTTTGAAAAAAATTTTTTAACATCGCACTACATAATATATATGTAATGCAGAATAGAAAGAGCTACTAGAAACAATTATTAATTATTCCATCTCCAACGCCTGCAAAATCAGCGAGAAAATGCGGTTGTAGTTCTCCAACCCGCAGCTGTCGCAAGTGTCGGTGAAATGGTGATAGCCACCGTATCTTCCACCCATCGTATAGATGAAGATGGCCGGACATTTCAGCGAGAAAAAGTAGTGGTCGCTATTGGCAGTATTGCTGCGCGGCTTCACCTGCGATACCAGATGCTGCTCGTCGTTGATACGCACCAGATTGTCGTAAAACCACTTTGTGTTTTCCCCATCGCTATTCACCACTGTAAAGCCTTCATCACCTCCACAAAACATATCCAGATTCAGCACCAGTTTCACCTTGTCGAAATCAATAAGCGAATTTTCAACAAAATACCGAGATCCTCTCAAACCGCTTTCCTCACCGCTAAACAGCAGAAATACCACCGTATAGGGAGGTTTATTTTGTGAAAAATGACGGGCGAAATCCATCACTGCCGATGTTCCAGAAGCGTTGTCGTGCGCACCATGGAAAATCACCGAGTCGCCCATGCAGCCCAAATGGTCGTAGTGGGCGGTAAAAACTATCAGTGAATCAGGATATTGTGAACCTTCTATTTTATAACAAACATTCTGCGTCTTGTTGGTGAAGGCCTCATTTCTGAAATCCACAGACACCCCATTCACTTTCTTCTTAAAAAGGGAACGCTTGACGTAGATGACCGCATGATCCGAGTTCTGGTCACAAAAGCTGAGGCCCCACACAGGCAGCTCATCCACACCAATCAGGAAGCCCTTGCAGCCGAGAGAGCCATCGAAATCGAATGCGCGAATCAGTTTGCGCACGTCATCGGCTTCCAATTTCTTGTCTTTCCATTGCACGGCATCCATATAGACAAAACCACTCCGAATCAGTGAGGCATAACGGTCGTAGAATTTGAGCAGCTTGCGAGGGTCGAAAAACAGAGAGGCATCCATCACCACCACAGGCGCATCTTTGATGGAGGTGGAAGCAGAATAGGGAGAAATGCGATAATCCCAGAACGGACTGATCCGTTTACCATCAATGGACATTTCCACACTTCCTTCCATCTTATGCGATTGAAATTCATAATGTTGGAAGCCATCAGAAGTTAAGGGTTGCGCACCCGTTTGGCGAAGCTGTTCACGGATAAAATCAGCGGCTTTTTGCTCACCGTCGTGGCATCCTCCCCTACCCCAGCAGTCATCGCCAGCGAGCGTGGCGATGCAAGTGCGCACATAATTAGAATCTTGTCCATTGGCCGTTGCTCCCATAAAAAACAGAGCAACTAACAGTATCAGATAATTGGATATTCTTCCCATTGATGATTGTGGATATACATTAAACAATTGATTCCTAAACTTTTAAGATGTTCTATCGCTTCATCCCGACCTAATGCCAACTCCTCCGACTTGTGGGCATCGGTGCTCACCACAACAGGAATATGGTAATGAGCCACCTGTCTCAAAAGATAATCGGAGGGATAGTAGTCGGGGCAGCGGCCTTTGTAGATGCCGCGGGTGTTGATCTCGACGATCAAGTGCTTTTGGCGGATAAGTTCGATGCAGTGGTCGGCCAGTTTCGTGTACCAATCCTCCTCTTCGGTAAAGAAGCGTTTTTGGTTGTGCATCTTGATTTTATCGAAATGGGCGATAATATCAAACTGCTGAGTTTCAATCATTTCAAAACTCTGTTCCCAGAAAGTAGTGACGGCTTTTCGGACATCTCCACCAAAATATTCTGCCAAACCAAAATCATAAATTTCTCGTTTGGAGCCATCGATGAACCAGATATGGTCGCTATGGGGCTGGCGAACCAGGTGCACGCCGCCGATGACATAGTCGAGGTGATAAGTATCTTTGAAATAGGAGAAAGGCTTGGTCATGCCGGGGATGAAGTCGCATTCGAGACCGCAGAACAGCTGCAAATCAGGATATTGCAATTGAAGGGCTTGAATGGTGGCAGTATACTCGGGGATAGCCTCCTCGTGGATGCCGAAATCGTTCTCGAAGGGGACGGGCGCATGGGAGGAGAATCCAAGCTGGTTGTAATGGAGCTGAGAGGCGCGCTGCACAAAAAGGTCGATAGGCTCCTTGCCATCGCAGAAGGTGGAGTGGGTATGGTAGTTATTTTTCATGAAAAAATGCGCGATAAACCGCTTGATTTTTAGTTCAAACTAAAACGTGTAGCGTGCGGAGACGTTGAAGAAGTTATAGTCGAACAATACGAAAGGATCGTGATGGGGGTTGGCGAAGAGGAAGAAGCCGGGACGGGCATCCACCTGGAGGGCCAGCGGGATGTTGGCAAATTTATACTCCGCACCGCCGAAAACATTGGCACCGATGACAAAATTGCCATGATGATAGAAGCTCACACGGTGGTGGGGCAGTGTGCCACCAATATTGAGACCGCCGCCGATGAACCAATAGAAGCCGTTGCCGCAGGAAGCTTCATACATAAAATTGGGGTTGAAGGTGAGCACGATCGGCACCGCATTATACTCATAGTCAAGGATGAAGCGGTAGCCCAAATCGAGCTGGATAGCGAAATGGTTAGTGGGGAAGGTTTTGAAGGAAGCACCATTCATAAAACCGATGGTACCACCGATGGCATTGTTGTACGGGGCGACATCGCTGCGAACCTGTGCCATAGAAACCGTGCATGAGAACAAAGCTAACAAGCTAATAATCAAAACTTTTCTTTTCATAACAATAGATTTTAGATTCATGCAAAGTTATAATGGATTTTATGGATAAATATTCTGATAAAAAATTTTTTATAAACAGAAAATAATTGATAACTTTTTTCTACCTTTGCAGCTTCAAAAAGAAACATTATCATTCACCAAAATCAACCATTTATGAAAAAAATTTTATCCCTTGTAGTTCTGGCTTTCCTGTCAGTTTTCACAGTGATGGCACAGGGCGAGCAGTTCGTCTCCACGGAGGTTTCCAACAAGAACGTAGTTCTCGAGGAGTACACCGGTATCAACTGCGGCTACTGTCCTGATGGTCATCGTATCGCCAATGAAATTGCCGCCGCACATCCTGGCCGCGTGTTCGTCATCAATGTACATGCCGGTTCTTACGCAGCCAACACCTACACCACTCAATTTGGTAACGCATTGGCCAACCAAACAGGTCTGGATGGTTATCCGGCAGGAACCGTCAACCGTCACGTGTTTAGCGGTAGCGTCACTTCTCTGGGCAGAAACCAGTGGAGTAGTGCCTCTAACACTATTTTGAACCAGACTTCTCCCGTCAACATTGCTGCCCGCGGCACCTTGGATTGGACCACCCGCGAGCTCAACATTACGGTTCAGTTGTATTACACGGCCAACGAAGCCAACAGCACCAACAAACTGAATGTGGCTATTCTTCAGGACAATGTAATTGGCAGCCAGAGCGGTGCCAGCTACAACCCGGCACAGCAGGTGGGCAACCAATACCGCCACATGCACATGCTCCGTCACCTGATCACCGGCCAGTGGGGTGAGGATGTCACCACCACCACTCAGGGTTCGTTTGTGGAGAAGACCTACAGCTACACCATCCCCGCCAGCCTCGGTTCACCGAATGCCATCGCTGCCAAATTGGAAGACTTGCATTTTGTGGCTTTCGTGGCTCAAGGACAGCAGGAGATCCTCACCGGTTGCGAAGTGGAGATCGAAAACATCAACATGCCCGCTCTCAACCCGCGTATTGACGGCCTCACCAATATTGAAGTTCAGGATTGCAGCAGTGATGCCAGAGTGAACGTTAATGTCACCAACGTCGGTTCTGATGCTATCACGGCCCTCACCTTCCAATACAGCGTGGCCAACGGCACCCCGATGACCTACGACTGGACAGGTAACATCGCCTCCATGGAAAACACCTCCATCGAGCTTCCCACCCTCACGGTTGCCACCAACACCAACCAAGTTGTCAAAGCTAAGATTGTGAGCGCTAACGGTCAGGCATTTGAAAGCACCGAGGCTTCTCTTACCATCAAGAAAAGCGTAGTCAGCGGCGACGGTCCGATGGTTCTCAAGATCAAGACCGACAGCTATGCCAGCGAGACCTCCTACAAACTTTATGGCCCGAACAACAATGTGATTCAGCAGTCATCCAGCTTCACCAACAGCACCGTACACACTTTCGACCTCAACTTCCCCAGCCCGGGATGCTATCGTCTGCAAGTGAAAGACAGCTATGGTGACGGTATCAGCGGCGGTTATGTCAAAATTTTCGCTGCCGATGGCACCACCCAGCTTTTCAATGCCAGCGGTACCAGCTTCTCTTCCGAGCTGAATGTGATGATTTCTGTTGAGACCGTTGACATCGATGATGAGACCTTCCAAGACATGATCATCTTCCCGAACCCGGCCACCAACTTCGTCAACATCCAAGGCACTGCCAACATCCAGCAGGTTGAGCTCTTCAACCTCGAAGGACAGCGTGTGGCAGCTGAATATGGCGATGTGAGAACCCTCTCCCTCGAAGGTTTGGCCAGCGGCATGTACATCATGAAGGTGACCTCTGACAAGGGCACCACCACCTACAAGGTGAGCAAAAAATAAGGGGCGATAAGCCACCAATATGAAGAGCGGATAAGGCCGAGCTTTGTCCGCTCTTTTTGTTTTTATTCTGTTCATTTTCTTTTCGATTGCAAAAAGAAAATGAGATTCCGCCAGCGATGCTGGCGGAATGGTGCGTGAAATATGCATGTGAAATGGGATAGAGACGGTGCGTTTATTGTGAAATACGATAGAGACGCGCCATGGCACGTCTCTACATTAATATTTCAGGATCTCCTCGGAGAAAAATTCCAGCTGCACGCCGGCTTTGCGGAACATCTCCTCCGACTCGGCGCCGGCATGGTACTTTTTCTCGCACACCACACGGGTGATGCCGCAGTTGATGATGAGCATGGCGCAGACACGGCAGGGGGTCATACGGCAATATAGTGTACTATTGTTCAGTGAGATACCCAATTTTGCAGCCTGACAGATAGCATTCTGTTCGGCATGGACGGTGCGAACGCAGTGCTCGGTGACGGTGCCGTCCTCATGGACGGTTTTTTTCAGCTGGTGGCCCACCTCATCGCAATGGGGCAGTCCTTTCGGCGAGCCCACGTAGCCGGTAACCAGAATCTGGCGGTCGCGCACGATGACACAGCCGCTACGGCCGCGGTCGCAGGTGGCGCGGCTACTCACTGCATTAGCAATTTCCATGAAATATTCGTCCCACGAGGGGCGCACGTATGGTTTCTTCTCTTCAGACATCTTATTCAAAATCAATTCATTAAATAATACATATAATCACCCATCTTTCAGGGATTCCATCAAAATAATAGAGTTTCTCACCCCATTGATCTTTCAAACGGATGGTGTTGCCATCGATATAATAGAGTTTCTCACCCCATTGATCTTTGAGGCGGATCGTATTGCCATCGAAATAGTAGAGTTTTTCGCCCCACTGGTCTTTGAGGCGGACGGTATTACCATCGAAATAGTAGAGTTTGTCGCCCCACTGGTCCTTGATTCGCACAGTTTTCCCGTCAAAATAGAAAATTTTGTCACCCCACTGGTCCTTAATACGGATGGTATTATTGTTATCGACATAAAAGAGTTTGCTTCCCCACTGGTCTTTGAGACGGACGGTGGTTTGAGCGGAAGCGAACGACACTGACAAGAGCATCAGGGTGAAAAGGGCGAAGATTTTGGAAATTTTCATGGTAAAAAATGCAAAAAACAGAAATGAGATTGGATCGTGGGTACAGGGTTTAAATGGGGTTGGACTTTACAAAAAAAGCAGACTTTAGAGTCTGCCATTTTGCTAAAACGCGGCGAGAAAACTAGTCCTGCTGAGCATTGAGCATCTGCTGAACGTAGATAGCTTTCAGGCGCTGTTCCCGGCGTACCACACTGGGTTTGGTGAATTTCTGGCGGTTGCGTAATTCTTTCAGAACGCCAGTTTTCTCAAACTTTCTTTTCAATTTCTTCAAAGCTTTGTCAATGTTTTCGCCTTCTTTTACGGGAACGATGATCATAAAAAATACCTCTTTCTTTTAAATGGTTAAACTTTAATTTTTTAGCGTGCAAAAATACAAAAAAATCGGTCTGCAATGACAGTTCGGAAGATTTTTTTTGAAAAAAGAAAAATCCCGATGATTTTGGATGAAATCATCGGGATTTTTGTTGTACCCGGGGCCGGGATCGAACCGGCACGAGTGTTACCTCATCGGTTTTTGAGACCGACGCGTCTACCAATTCCGCCACCTGGGCATCGGTGCTTTTTGAGCGTGCAAAAATACATGAATTTTTCATACCGAACTCATCCATCATGAAAAAATTTTCTTGTAAATTTGCCAATTAAAAAAATTGGGCGCAAAATTTCCATAATGGATTCTATACCAACACCTTACGACTCCATCCCCAACCTTGAGCCAGTTCCAGTGGTGGCATCGGGTCGCGTTGCCGACTGGATGATTTGGGTTTTCTGCGCCATTTTGGTGCTGCTTACGCTAGTAATTGTGAACGGGAGGCGCAAATTCTCGTACATTGTGAGGGCTTTGTTTTCGCCACGGAGCCGCAACCAGCTGTTGCGTGAGAGCAAGCCGCTAGCCGAATGGATTTATGCTTTTCTGTTCCTATACGACTTTTTGGCCATTGGTATGGCTTTATATCTGATTGTCAGCACGTTCCTACCCGCCATCAGCGAACATTTCTCCCCGTTCATGTTGTTTGTGACCTGCACAGCGTCTGCGGCAGCTTTCTATTTTCTGAAAAGTGCCAACCTCTACCTGCTCGCCTTCATCTTCGACTGTCCCGACGACCGTGCCAATCACGAGCAGAATCGTTTCTTCTGCACCACCTGTTGCTCGTTGGTGCTTCTTCCCCTCGCTATCGCCGCAGCGTACACCTCTCAATTCTCGTGGCTTCTGCTCTATGCCGCCCTTTTCGGAGCCTGCTACCTTTTCGCATGGTTTAGGACGCTCAATTTAAAATCATCGCACTTTAATTACTTTGAATTTTTTTTGTACTTTTGCACGATTGAAATTCTACCCTGCATCGTCATCATCAAAATGATGATTTCATTCAGATAATCAAGGATTTACATCACAATATTGAAATATCAATTTTGCGGTTTATGAAAGTAAAAAACATCCTCATCTCCCAAAACGCCCCTGCCGAATTCGACAAGTCGCCCTACGCCGACCTGACCAAGAAATACAGCATCAACATCGATTTCTTCAAATTTTTCCGTATTGAAGGAATTCCCTCACGCGAATTCAGAGAGGCTCATATCAATATTCTCGACCATACTGCTGTAGTGTTTTCCAGCAAAACCACAGTTGACTATTTCTTTAGTCTGATAAAAGAATTGCGTTGTGAGCTTCCCGAGGAGATGAAATATTTCTGCACCACCGACCAAGTGGCTTTCTATCTTCAGAAATACATCCAATTCCGCAAACGCAAGATTTTCTTCAACAAAAACAACAATCCCAAAGGGTTGTTCGACCTGTTTTTGAAGAATCCCGAATACAAGTACTTGATTCCCTGCGGGGCAGACTCGATGGCGACCCAGTACGCTGACTTTTTCCGCGACCACAACATCGAATATTCGCAGGCAGTGATTTTCAAAACCGTTCCTGCTGACCTGAAGTCGTCGGTGGACATCAACAAGTACGACATGATTATCTTCTTCAGTCCGTCGGGCATTGCCTCGTTGAAGGAGAACTATCCTGATTTCGAGCAGGGTGAGGTGGCCATAGGTGCTCTCGGAGCAGCCGCCTGCGCCGCTGTCACCAATGCGGGGTTCACCCTCCATGTTCAAGCTCCCACCAAGGAGCACCAGTCCATCACCTCCGCCATGGACGCTTTCTTGAAAGAACATGCCACCAGAAAACGCTAATACTGAATCGCTTACTTTCACCAAGCGAGAACGTCTTTGTTCGGAAGTTCAGATTTCAGAGCTGCTCCGCAACAGACAGCGCATCTTTTGTCCGCCCCTGAAGTGCCACTATATTTTCCAGCCTATTACGGAAGAAAATCCTGTGAGTCAGATTGTTGTCAGTGTTCCCAAACGCTTTCTCAAACATGCCGTGGACCGCAATCGGGTGAAACGTCTAGTGCGGGAAGCCTATCGGCTGCATCATCGCAACATTCTCGACCCCGCGTTGCAATCCAACGGACAGCGCGCCCAACTCCTCTTCACCTATACTTCAAAAGAAATTTCTACCTATAATATAATAGAAGACAAAATAATCGAAATTCTGCATCGTTTAACAAAAGCAAAACCAACGGAAGACCAGTGAAAAAAGCATACGCACTTTTCAAGAAAGCCCTTGCCTATATCCTGATATTTTTCATCAAGGTATATCAGTGGACGTTGTCGCCGCTCATTGGCCGGTCGTGCCGTTACACCCCCACCTGCTCCAACTACGGCATCGAGGCTTTACAAAAACATGGTCCTTTCAAGGGCACTTGGCTCACTATCAAACGGGTTTTGTCATGCAATCCGTGGGGCGGAAGCGGTTATGATCCAGTACCGTAATTGAAAATTGAAAATTGAAAACTGAAAACTGAAAATTGAAAATTATATTCATGAAACATATAAAATACATCATAGCTGTCGTTTTTTTGTGCGGCACGATGATTTTGCCTGTCCGCGCACAGAACGACTTTGAGATTGCCAAGAATGTTGACATTTTCATCTCTATTCTGCGCGAACTGAACGCCAAATATGCTGACGAGATTTCGCCTGGCGAGCTGACGCAGACCGCCATCGATGCCATGCTTGAAAGTCTTGACCCCTACACGGTTTATTATACTGAAAATGAGATAGAGGATGTGAAGATGATCACCTCCGGGCAGTATGGCGGCATCGGGGCGCTCATCCAGCAATATGGGAAAGACAAGGTGGCCATCTCAGAAATTTATGAGGATTGTCCCGCCCAGAAGAGCGGCGTGCTTGCGGGCGACATTATCACGAAAGTGGATGGGAAATCAACAGCCGGCAAGAGTTCCACCGATGTCAGTTCGGCGATGCGTGGGCAGCCCGGCACGACAGTCACCCTCGAGGTGTTCCGCCCCAACAAGAACAAGACGCTCACCTTCAATATCACCCGCGAGGAGATTACCCTACCCAACATCCCCTACTACGGGATGCTCGACCCCACCGTCGGCTACATCAAACTTGACCAGTTCACCGAGAAAGCCGGCAAAGAGGTGCGCGAGGCGTTCCAAGATCTTAAGACACAGGGCATGACCGCCCTCATCCTCGACCTCCGCAACAACGGTGGCGGTTTGTTGCAGGAGGCGGTCAACATCATGAACATCTTTGTGGAGCAAGGCAATGTGATTGTTTATACCAAAGGAAAGATTGAGGAGCAGAACCACATCTTCCGCACGCCGGCGCATGCTCTCGACAAGGACATTCCTGTGGTGGTGTTGGTGAACGATGGCAGCGCATCGGCCTCTGAAATCGTGGCGGGTGCCTTCCAGGATCTCGACCGCGGCGTGATAGTGGGAAAGAAAAGCTACGGTAAAGGTCTGGTACAGAATATTGTTCCTTTGAGTTTCAACAGTTCCATGAAGCTCACCGTCTCGAAATACTACATTCCCAGCGGTCGCTGTGTGCAGAAAATCGAGTACTTCAGCAAAGACTCCACCAAGTCGCAGGTCATCCCCGACTCGTTAGCGGTGGCCTTCAAAACCAAAAACGGCCGCACGGTTTATGACAAGGGCGGCATCGAACCCGATGTGACCACACCGGTGGACTATATCAGCAGCGTACTCACCTCCCTCATCTTCAACAACCACATCTTTGATTTCGCCAACCAGTACCACGCCGACCACACCATGATACCTCCGGCCGACCAGTTTACGGTGGACGACGATGTGTTCAACGATTTCGTGCAATTTGTTGAGAACAAGGACTATACCTACACTACCGAAACCGAGGAGGTGATGAAAGAGCTCAAGGAGGCGGCTGAGTACGACAACTATTTCGAGAAGATTGAGCCTCTGTACCGACAGTTGGAGGAACAGCTGAAACGCGAGAAAACAGCTGATCTTCAGACTCATAAGAAGGAGATTTGTGAATATTTGGCCTCTGAGATTGCTGTACGCTATTACTACCAGAAAGGGCGTATCATCAACCAGCTCTCCATCGACCCCGACATCAATACTGCTAAAGAGATTCTTCACGACCAAAGCCGTTACAATTCCATACTGAAAACCAAATAGTTACTGATGCTCGGTAAAGCCCACCGCTATATTTACACCATCACGCTTATCCTGTTAGCGATTTCCATCCCGATTTCGGTGGCATTGCCTAACATATTGGGTGGGGTGTTGTTCGGCAACTGGCTGTTGGAGTGGGACTGGAAGCGGAAATGGGAGCGGCTGAAACAGAACCGTGGGGCGGTGGTTTTCGTCCTTTTCTTCTTTTGCTTCGCTTACACCTTTGTGGGTAGCGACGACTCGGCAGCCAGTTTCCACGACTGGCTTACGAAGTTGCCGTTTTTCTACCTGCCCATTGTAATGGCCACCTCTGAGCCCCCAAAAGTGCGCTGGCAACGGTTTGTTTTGTTGGCCTTTGCCATCACCACCTCCATTGCTGCCGCACTTTGCATTATCATCATGAAAATCAAAGGGTTAAGTGATATTCGCGACGGTAGCCTCTTCATCTCGCACATCCGTTTTAGCATCTGTGTGGTGCTGTCGGTTCTGTTCTGTCTTCATTTCATCATCAAAAAAGACACCTATACCCTTCCCGTACAACTCGGCTGTTTGCTCATGGCCATTTGGCTGTTCGCATATCTATTTGCTATTCAGGTGGCTACGGGTATCATCCTGATGGTAGTCGCTTTTCTCATCATCTTTTTATACTATTTATTTAAAAGTGAAAAAACGGCAATCCGCACCGTCACCCTATCCGTAAGCGGTTTCGTGTGTATTGTACTGGCCATCGCCTTCAGCGTGGTCACCTACCAGTATTATCATTATGATGAAAGTGTGGAGCGCGACCTTCCTGCCTGCACGGCCAAAGGCACGCCCTACACCCATTTACCTTCGTATTTTCCTGATGGACAGATTGTTGAAAATGGAAATAAGATAGGACTTTATCTCTGTGAAACAGAATTGAAGGATGAGTGGGAAAAGCGCAGCGAAATTCCCTACGACAGTGTGCAGAAAACGCTCATCCGCTACCTCAACTCCATTGGCGAAACCAAAGACGCCGCTGGAATGGAGCAATTGGATGAAGAAGATATCAAACACATTGAGCAAGGCATCGCCAACAAAGCCTATCTGCAATCGTTCGGCCTCAAGAAAATGCTGTATCCCAGCTTTTTCACCTTCTCGCTCTACCATCTGAACGGCACGGTCAGCAACTCCTCCATCTTGCAGCGTACCGAATTATGGAAAATGAGTTTGAAGGCCAGCCATCACCACCCGATAAGAGGTTATGGCATGGGGTGCAACAAAAGAGCCATCAATAACGAGCTGCACGAGCAGGAATCGCCCCTCAAGGACAATATGGGAGCTCACAACCAGTTTCTTACCTACCTGCTGATGGGAGGAATCCCGCTACTACTGGCATTTCTCTTCGTAATCGCCAGCCCGTTTTTCTTCTGCAAACCCAAAATCACGCTGTTGTACGTCATTTTTTGGTGCTGCCTCATCCTCTCCATGTTTGTGGAAGACACCATAGAGACCACCACGGGCATCAATCTGTTCCTTTACTTCAACACCTTTTTCCTTTTTGTCGCAGAACCTTCTGAAATATAGACTGACAAATTGTCATATTTAGGTTTTGGCACAAGAATTGCATAATGGGTACTGGTGTTAAAAATCATTGCACGCCAACTATATTCATAAATAATTGATTATTAGTTAAATAAAATAAATATTAACATGAGCAAAGGACAGATTAACGTACAGACCGAGAATATTTTTCCGGTGATTAAAAAGTTCTTATATTCAGAACATGACATTTTTATCAGAGAGCTGATTTCCAACGCAGTAGATGCTACCCAGAAGTTGAAAACCCTTTCCACTATGGGGAAATTTGATGGGGAATTGGGCGATTTGACCATCCATGTCAAAGTGGACAAAGATGCCCATACCATTACCGTGAGCGACCATGGTATCGGCATGACCGCCGAAGAGGTGGACAAATATATCAACCAGATTGCCTTTTCGGGTGCGGAGGAATTTTTGGAGAAATTCAAAATGGAAGAGGGTAACATCATCGGTCATTTCGGACTCGGATTTTACTCGGCTTTCATGGTTTCGGAGAAAGTTGATATCATCACCCGCTCGTATCAGACTGATGCAAAGGCAGTAAAGTGGAGTTGTAATGGTTCGCCCGACTATGAGATGGAAGAGTGCGAGAAAGCAGAAAGTGGTACCGACATTATTCTTCACCTGGCCGAAGATGGAATGGAATTTGCTGATGAGCAGAAGATTGTGTCTCTGCTTCGCAAATATTGCCGTTTCCTTCCCATCCCGATTCAGTGCGGGGAGGAGACCAGATGGGAGAAGCCTAAAGGTGTTGAGCCGAAGGAAGGTGAAGAGGTGAAAGAGGTGGAGGTGAAAGTGCCCCGCATCATCAACAATACGCATCCGTTGTGGAAGCAGTCGCCCTCGACCATCAAGCCCGAAGAGTACCTCGATTTTTACCGCGAACTCTATCCCATGACCTTTGAGGAGCCGCTGTTCCAGATCCACCTCAACGTCGATTATCCTTTCAACCTCACGGGCATCCTCTATTTCCCGAAGGTGCGCAACCAGTTGGAAATCCAGAAGAACAAGGTGCAACTCTATTGCAATCAGGTATTTATCACCGACCAGTTGGAAGGGGTGATTCCTGAATTTATGATGCTGCTCCATGGTGTCATCGACTCGCCCGACATCCCGCTCAACGTGTCGCGTTCGTACCTGCAGTCGGATGCCAACGTGAAGAAGATCTCGTCGCACATCACCAAAAAGGTGGCCGACAAGCTGGAAGAAATGTTCAAAAACAACCGCGAAGAGTACGAGAAAAAGTGGGACGACCTGAAAGTTTTCATCGAATATGGCTGTATCACAGACGAAAAATTTTACGAAAGAGCCAAAAATTTCATCCTTTTCAAAAATGTGGATGGTAAATATTTCACGATGGACGAATACCGCACCAACATCGAGACTTTGCAGAAAGACAAGAACGATGTGGTGGTTTATCTGTATGCCAATAACACTGACAATCAGCATGTTTACATCCAGTCAGCCAAAGAAAAAGGGTATGACGTTTTGTTGATGGATGGATTCCTCGACACGCACTTTATCAACTTGTTGGAGCCGAAAATCGAGAAATGTCGTTTTGCCCGCGTGGATGCCGATGTGATGGAGAAGCTGATTGAAAAAGACGAGGTGATGCCGGCCAAATTGTCGGAAGACGAGCAGAATACCTTGAAAGAGACTTTCGAGAAATGTGCTGACAAAGAGAAATTTACGGTTAGCATTGCCAACCTCAGTGAAACCGAGCTGCCGATCATGATCACGCAGAACGAGTTCATGCGCCGTTTTCAGGACATGCAGAAACTCTCGGGCCAGCAAAGTTTTTACGGGGACTACAACCACTATAATCTTGTGGTGAACGGCAACCATCCGATTGCCTCCAAGATTTTGGCCGAGCAGGATGAGAATGCGAAGGAAAAGATGACGCACCAGCTCATCGACTTGGCCCTGCTGTCGCAGAACCTGCTGACGGGCGAAAAGCTCAGTGAGTTTGTGAAACGCAGCGTGGAGATGATGTGATTAGTTATTCTTTGCTGCGATGGTAAAGCAGCCATAGAGAGCCGCTGTTTCCGTACGGAGACGGCGGCTTCCTAATTTTATCTCTTTATAATTCAAAGATTTACAAATTCCAATTTCTTCCGTGGAAAAATCGCCTTCGGGACCGATGAGCAGCAAAACCTCCTCGTCGCACCAAGTTTCGTCCACCAACTGGGCGGTATTTTGGTCGTCGCACCAGGCCACGTAGCGACGCGCAGGCAGGGCGGCTTGGTGAACAAAGTCGGAAAAGGATATCACTTGAAGTTCTGGCAGCCAGGCAGTTTGCGACTGTTTGAGGGCGGCGATGGCGATGCGGCGCATCCGGTCGAGGTCGATTTTACGCCGTTCGGAGTGGTCGCAAATGATGAACGAGATTCGTTCCACGCCGAGTTCCACGGCCTTTTCCACCAGCCACTCCATGCGGTCGGCATTCTTGGTGGGTGCGACAGCGAGGTGCAGGGTGATGCTACGAGGCGGAACGAGTTCACGTTCAGCCACTTCCGCCACACAGTCGGTAGGCGACACGTGCGTGAGGGTAGCTTGAGCCAGCATGCCACAGCCATCAGTCAGCAGGATGGAGTCGCCGGGACGCTTGCGCAGCACCTTGGCGCAATGGCGGGCATCGTCACCCGACAGTGTTATGGTATTTCCTTGTATTTCAGTGCAGTAAAAGACAAACATATTTCTAAATTAGTGAAGGCATGAAGTCCTTCAACTTGGCGAGGCAAAAATAAGAAAAAATCGTCAATGAATAGAAAGGTGAGAATGATGGGTTGGTAATTTTAACAGAATTTCTCCGAAAAATTGGCTCGTTTTGCTATGAATTTTTTTGGCAGAATCCATAACTTATTATCATTCAATAAAATAATTTTAAAAGATTTTTTCAAAACAGTTGAAAATGACTTTCCCGCCATAGTATCTTTGCGATGTCAGAAACAAAAACGGGGGCTGGCAACCCTTGGAATCTACCGAATCTAAAACTGCTCAAAATAAAAAACTAAAACGAAAGCTGCCAAATCAAGACCGAACCTTCAATTCAAGATTGACGCTGATGCTACGACCACAGTAGTTAACTGCGAAAGTGTTTAATAACCACTAATTATCAACTAAAAAGCAACTATTATGAAACGAATTATCATTATCCTTTGTTTGTGTTTGGCCGTATTCACCTCTTTCGGCAAGAAAATCGTTGTGATTCAAGTAAATAAAGAGGGTAATTCCTGGCAGAATCTCTTCAATTGCTACGAGCGTGTGACCACCAACTTGGTCGGGATCGAAAACGACGTTGCGCAGGTGACTTTGGATTGTGAGGGTGGTGGCTACAACTGGTGCAGAGCCTCCCGCGACATTGGTTCTTGCGGGGCTGCTGGCACGAGCAGCGACATACTCTCCAATCCAGCAGTCATTGAGGCCATCAACAGTTTGATTGACCAGTCGGAGAAGGCGGCCAAGGTCGGCACTCGGGCGGGTACGGCCAGCAAGAAGGTGGCGATTGGCGACGGTCGCACCTCAACTCTTTGCTTCATCAAGGCCAACTGGCAGTATGACTCTCGCAATCTCTCCTGCGGTCAAGTGACCATCACCATTGAGATTGACGACAGCAACCTACTCCGCACTGCTCCACGCTAAACACTTTCCCCATCAAACATTACAGGGCATGTCCCCGTTGTGTGGGTGAATTTGGACATGCCCTTTTACCTTCAAACTTTAAACGATGAAGATGACGTTGTACTACCTATACTCTTTACTGCTTCTTTGCTGCATGGCACTTTACCCTTGCCGCGCACATGCTCAAGAACACTTTCCAGACTTTTTTGAGCTGGAGAATGAAATCTCTCTCCCAGAGAGTTCCTGTGCGGCGCAGTCTGGGAAACTCATTGGCTGTATGGATGGAGAAGCGCTCTACTTCTGCAACGCGGAAGTGGTGGGCAAACGAAAAAACGGAGGAGAGGTAGCAGTGGAATGCTGGAATCTCGCCACCATGACAGCCACCACCCACAAGCTCATCCTGCCCAGTCGCAAGGGGGCACCCCAGTGGCAGAACCGCTACTGGATCTATTCCATCACGGTTTCTGGACAACGCCTGCTGCTTACCACTTCTGGCCATATATATGAGTATGAGTTGTCACATTCGGGCACCGCAAGGTATCTGCACAACTACGAATTACAGGATGCGGATTTCGGCTTTTACGACAGTGAAGGCATGAAGGCGGTTGCGCAGGTGAATGATTTCGGATTCAAGTTGCTGCATACAGAGGATGACAACTTGTCACCCATAACAGACCTACCATTACCGGCCCCCTTCCTGCTACAATTCCGACCTAACAGATTGCTCCAACCGGGTTCCGATCGAATTTATCTCATCCCCACTCCGCTGCCTATTCTCAAAACTCTCGACCCGCAAGGACAGCTAATAGCAGAAACCTCCCTTCCCATCACGGGCTGGAGAGATATGCCCGAATCGTACATCAACAAGATAGCATCGATACCCTATAGTGGGGATCGCGCCATGCACATTTTCCATTCCAGCACCCCCTACTCTTTTCCGTTGGAATTGTTCGTGCTGAATGACACTACTTTTCTCATCTCTTATCACCAATACGATAGCACAACGGCCACTCTGACAACACCATTTCTGCTGCTGATAACAAATCATCAAGGGCAAGTGAAACGGAGTACCCTATTACGTGCAGGCTACGCGAAGGAGCATTTGTTGGCAGAAAACGAATACCCCTTCTACTATGCGAGCCGCGCCCTCAGTCTGATGCTTGCCGGGAATCAGCGTATTGTGCAGCTGGTAAAGACCTCCGATGAACCTTACGTGAGCAGGACGCTGGGAGATTATGAGGAGTCTCAACAACGCTTTTTTGCCGATCATCCGCCCATCATGAAAATCAGAGTGTTGCGAATGAAGCAGGAGATGCCGCACATTCCCTGCAAAGAGCTGCCCCTGGTGGACGGTAAGGGAGAAACTTTCTGTTGGGATAGTCTGCCACATCGACGGGCGGTGGTGGTGGTGAACGACTCCCCCCAGTGCCACGCCTGCGAAGAAGGAATTCTCGCCTGTCTGAATGGATTATCTGTGCCAGAAGGTTCACTCTATATCGTTGAACGGAAATGTATTGACCAGCTGTGCCGAAGGGAACGGCTGCAACAAATACGCCGGCAGTTCACCGCTCCTTTCACCCCTCTGTATGTAAATTCCAATGATGAGGGGAAAATCAACCAGCTGATTGGGGAAAGGCATTACCCGATAGTGTTACTGATCGACAAAACGACAGGCAACGCAACTATTCTATCTGACAATCAACTCTTTCCAGACAATCCAACTCAAACTGACATCAGACCAGATACCCGCCGTGAGATCATCCGCTATCTCCAATGAACACCAATTCATAAAATAGTTGTACCTTTGCACGCTTTTTGCAGAACATTTGACAAAGAGAATTATGGAATACAAGCTGGATTTATCGAAAGTAACGCAATACGACAATCTGGAGTTCGTGGCCAAACAGGTGGTGGAGGGTTTCATCACGGGCATCCACAAAAGTCCAATGCACGGATTCTCTGTGGAATTTGCCGAACATCGGCAGTACAATGCAGGCGAACCCACCAAGCACATCGACTGGAAGCTGTACGCTAAAACTGACAAACTCTTTGTGAAATGTTATGAAGAGGAAACCAACCTGCGCTGCCACCTCATCATCGACAACTCTTCCTCCATGTACTTCCCGCTCCAAAAGAGCTACACGTTGGCTTCTCCCAACAAGATTTTCTTTTCCATCTATGCCGCCGCCGCCATTATGCAGATGCTGAAAAACCAGCGTGATGCCGTCGGATTGAGCGTCTTTTCCGACACTTTGGAGTTGCACACGCAAGCAAGGGGCGGTGACATGCACCAAAAGATGATTTACCGTGAGTTAGAGAAACTACTGCGCCCTATCTCCGCCGAAGTTCAACGCAAGTCGATGGTGACCGACACCCTGCACCGTATCGCCGAACAAATACACCGCCGCTCGATGGTCATCATCTTCAGCGACATGTTGGAAAGCTGCGCCGACACCGAGGAGCTGCTGCTCGCCCTACAACACCTCAAACACAACAAACATGAGGTGATACTCTTCCATACCTACCACAAAAAGCTGGAATTTGATTTCGCATTAGAAAACAGACTGTATCGATTCATTGACATGGAATCGGGAGACGAGCTGAAAATTCACGCCAATCAGATTCGCGACTACTACAAGGCCACTATCGGCGACTATTTCAACGAGCTGAAAGTGAAGTGCGGACAGTATCAGATTGACCTGCTGCCCTGCGACATCACCAAAGGCTTCGACCAGATCCTGCTTCCCTACGTGCTGAAACGACAGAAAGCGTATTAGCATTCGACACTCAATTTTCTTGTTTTATTCACACATTACTCGTCAAAGATCATTTGAAGCAATCATGCTATGTGCGTCAAAATCTATCCCAACAATTTATCCATCCCAGAATGGTCTGTTTCCGACCGTCCCCGCGAGAAATACCTATCAAGAGGAGCTGACCACCTTGGAGATGCAGAGGTACTCGCTATCCTGCTGCGCACCGGCACCTCACAGGAGTCGGCCGTTGACCTCGCCAAACGCATCCTCGCCGCCAATGGCAACAGTCTGAACCGCCTCTCCGAGATGAGCGTGGAGGAACTCACCCGCATCAAAGGCATCGGCAAGGTGAAAGCCGTCACCCTTCAAGCTGCTTTCGAACTCGGGCGGCGACGACGAGCCGCGTCAGTGGAAGAGAAAATGAGAATCTGCAACGTGGATGATGTCGTTGAGCTGATGCAAAGTCGTTTAGCTGATGTTAGCCACGAACAGTTCTGGACCATTTTCCTCAACAAATCCTCTTGTATCCTGCACACACAGTGCATTGGGACTGGGAGTTTGGACAGAACTATCGTGGATATCCAACGAATCATACGGAAAGCACTTGACTTAGGAGCTACGAAGCTGATATTGTGCCACAACCACCCGTCAGGTAACTTGCATCCTAGTGGCGATGACATCAAACTCACCCTCCGCATACGGGATGCCAGCCTGCTTTTCGACATCAAACTTGTTGACCATCTTATCATTCACGGTTCAGAATGCTATAGTTTCCTCACAGAAGGAATGCTGTAAGAAGATGGGAAAAGGATCTTTGACAGAATGAAAATACTACAGGTAGGAGGTTTCCTCCCTATTGATGGGGCAGGTCATGCAGCGTGCCCCACCACCTCCACGAGGAAGCTCTGAAGCGGCAAAGGTGACCACACACTTCTTGTAGTCGAAGGGGTTGACATTGCGGTCCACCACATCCTCGGCTTTCAAGACTGTGAAGCCCGCTTTGTCGAGTGCCTCGATGGTGTGACTGTTGCGACGATAGCCGATGATATGGTCCTCACCCAGCGCAAAGAAGTTGGCACCGCTATGCCACTGCTCGCGCTGTTGCATCCACTCATCACTACCACCACAGATCACAGGCTCCAGATCAACACCTTGTGAATGAAGAGCTTGAAGAATATCGGGATACTCTTGGTAGGAAATTTTACCATTATCCATCGTGATGAGGGTGGTGGGCATCCCGCTAAAGATACCGCTTTTGCGCAGTAGCGGTTCGTATGCCATGCAGGTATGGGGGCCAAGGAAGGTAAACACCATATCGAGATGGATGAATGATTCAGGATGATGGGGAAGTTGCTGAGCAATGATGCTGAATTTTCCAAGATGGGAGTGGGCGCGCATGAGGTAGTCAATACCCTCACGGTTGGTGCGTATGCCGTTGCCCACGCACAGCAAGTCGTTGCGCACAATCTGTACGTCGCCACCCTCGGTGTGGGCGGTGGCACAAGCTTCCTGCGCACAAAAAGTGTCGGCTTGGAAAAACTTCTCGAAGATGGAACGGTAGATTAACGACTCCCGTTCGCGCACACGGAACGCCATGGTATGGATGAGGGCGCGGTCGTGTACGCAGGAGGCAGCATCGCGGGTGAAGAAGAGGTTGTAAAGCGGTTTAAGCAAATAACGATCTTTTGCAAAACTTTGAGGATCAATACCATCTCTATAACAAAAGCCCTCAATCAGTTCCACTGCCAGCTGGGCGGGTGAATGACTGAGTAGCTCGTCAATCAAAAAATCGCAACCGTCAATGGCACAACTCTGTCGCACCAGCTGTTCAGCCACTGCCGGTTCAGCGAGAATCTCAGCCAGGAGGTCACGCACCTGAAAAGCGCGTGTACATTTCTCAAACACGCCACGAAAAAAACGATACTCGTCCGTCACTATGTTATGGTTGAGAATGTCGCTGTACAAAGCCTCTTGGGCGTTTTGCGGAGTCATGGCCTCTATCTCAGGGCCAGGAGTATGCAGCAGCACTGCGTTTAATCTACCAATTTCAGAATACAGTCGGACGGGTATCTTTTCTTGAGTCATAAATCTAAATTTTCGGAGTGCAAAAATACGATTTTTTTTGGGATTTTGTTGATTTATTTGTAATTTTGCCGTCGGAAAAAACTATCCCCCTATCATAATGAGCAATTTTAAAAGCTGGTTTAAAAGCCTTTTTTTCAATTTCAGCAGAGTGTTCCAACGCTACCAGGCGGGCTGTTTCTTCTCCGCACTGCTGACCTTCGCCATACTGGTCATCATCTGGACAGATTGGACTGATACTATGGATAGTGTAAGCATCTGGGGTAGCATCGCTTGGGGCAGCGGCATCGCCACCTGTCTCGCTTTCACCTTTGAATTCGCATGCATCACACGAGGTTTCAAGCTGTGGCATCGGATCGTCGGAACGGCGGTCATCACCCTCGTAGCGGTGGGAAGCGGAGTATTTTTCTACTTTCAATTAGAACATCCCGACTATCACCATATTTATGTGGATTGCGTAACGATTTTCGTCACCATGCTGTGCATGCTTCTTCCTTTCACCGGAAACCGCAGTGCCAATAGAGTGTGGAATTACCATGACACCCTCGTGGGCAGTGTGGCGATTGCTGGTGTGCTGTGCGGTGTCATCCTGCTCTGCTTATATGCCATCATGGGTACCATCATTCTTCTATTCGATGTTAGTCCCGTGAAGATCATGGCGAGCCTTCCAGCCATCATCGGGATTTTCCTGTTCACCTGCACTGCTGCAACCCTCATCCCTACCGAGCTGGACCACTACGACGAAATGCCCAACCATCCACGTTTCACCCGCATCTTGTCGCAATACATCCTGCTGCCGCTCATCTGTGTGGAAGGCATCGTGCTGTATGTCTATGGCCTCTCCATCCTTATCCATTGGGAACTCCCCAAAGGCGGCATTGTTTGGCTAGTGTTCTCCTACGCCATCATCGGCTCGCTGATCTGGTATATGCTCATCCCCGCTTTCCTTTCTGAAGAAAAACATTGGATCAAGTTCTTCCATCGCGGATTCTTTCTCTCACTACTACCACTGCTCATCCTGCTCTTTGTGGGACTCTTCCGCCGCATCAGCGACTACGGTCTCACCACCAACCGATACATCGTGTTTGTCATCAGCGCATGGTTCGCCTGCATCTCCATGATTTTCTCTATCAAAAAATTAAAAAATGTCACCCCGCTCATCCTATCCTTAATCATCATTTCCATCATGACGTTGGTCGGACCCTGGAGCATGTTTGCCGTTCCCAAAATGATGAATGGGACTCACTTTGATGAAATGAACAATGAGTACGTAAATGAAGCTGATATAGAAATGGAAACAGACCTCATTCAAACTTTCTGCAAAGCATCCCCAGATGTCGTCAATATCTCTGATTACGACTACGCCTTTAACAGTCACCTCTACAGAGCTGATGATAATGAGACCTTCAACATGGGTGGCAACAAAATCAAGGTTTACAATACCGTTTCCGACACCTGTCCCCTGCTGCATTTCAACGTCAATTATCACCATATCGCTATCAATGTTGCCGACTCACTCAATCTTCAGGTAACAACCGATAATCATGAAAGTAGCTGCTACGACAAAACCATGTCCCGGCATATCATCCGACATTCCGATGAGGATGTCGAGCTTTTACTTGATTTTGAACGTGTTGACATCAAATTCCAATCAAAAGACAAGTTTCACACTTTGGACGTCATTGATTTCAGTGGGTACGTAAGATTTAGGGGAAATTGAGGATGGGAAGATGTGAGTATATGAGTATATGAGTATGCGAGGATTTTAGGAGTTTTTGAAAAAAAATTCCGACAAATCGCAGGGGGAAATCATATATTGTTGTATATTTGCCGAAAATTTTAAGAATCAATCATTTTAAATTAATCCAGATGAAAAGATTGTTACCCTTTGTAATGACCCTCGCCTTGATTTTGTGCTTGGGCACGACTTGTAATTGGGTGAAAGCACAAGTCAACTGCGACCCTACAACCTTGACCGTTCCCTCATCCTACAATGAGAATTTCAACGCTTTTTCAGCAGTTTCCTCTGTTTCAGAGGCTGGGGTGTTACCCGTCTGCTACGACTACATCTACAGCGGCACCACCGAAGGTTACGAGGCAAAGATTTTCAATGGCAGCTACACGCCTACCGCCAACAACAATGCCCTCGCCATCACCTCTGGCACACAGACCCTTTTCGGTCTCTTTCCGCTGTACGATGCCGGCACTAGCAACTATGTGATTCTGCCCGAGTTCACCAACTCGCTTGATGAGTTGCAGATCATCTTCAGCACGGCCATGTCAACCGACACCGCCGGTCTGCTGACCCTCGGCTTCATGACCGATCCCGCTGATGCCAGCACCTTCACGGCCATCGACGACGTGCCCAGCAACAACTACGCCACACAACGGTTTGTGATGCACTCGTTCAAACTGGGCAACTACTCACAGTGCGCCAACATGAACGCCCGTCTCGCCTTCCGCTGGACGGATGCCAGCACAGCTGCTCTCTCCACGGTCTGCATCGATGACATCACCGTGCGGGTGAAACTGGATTGCGAAGAGCCCACCGATGTTCACGTGTATGCCATCTCCGACAACAGTGTGACCATCGACTGGACGCCCGGTAACAGCAGCCAGACCGAATGGGAAATCGACTACAACGGCACCACCGTCACTGCTACCACCCATCCTTTCTCGCTCTCAGGTCTCACCCACACTACCGAATACACCATTCAAGTGAGAACCGTTTGCGGCACCGATGACGTCTCTTACTGGAGCACGCCCTGCACCTTCCGCACCGCCTGTCCCGCCATCACCGTGGATGACGAGAATCCCTACACCGAGACCTTCACCTCCAACATTTTGGACTGCTGGCTGACCAATGTTACCTCCGGCAGCGACGACTGGGGCATCAGCACCAGCGCCCATAGCGGCTCCTACGGCGTGACCTACTCCAATTCGGTGTTCGGTGACCTCATGAACGACCCCGACCCCGACATCATGGACTTCTTCAGCATGTTTGGCGGCATGACCGACTTCGGCACCGGCTCCTCCTATTTGATATCCCCCATCATGGACCTCACCGGTCTCACCATGCCAGCGCGCCTCACCTTCTACCGCCGTCAGGTGTCCTCAATGGTGCCGCTCACCCTACAGGTCTATTTCCGCACATCACCCACCGGCAACTGGGGTTATCTCGCCCAGTACAACACCGGAACTTCCACCTGGAACTTGGAGAGCATCAGTCTCCCCAACCCCTCCGCTGAATACCAGATCGCCTTCATGAGCATCGTGGATATGACCAACATGGGCGACATCATGGATATGAGCAGTATGATGGATCCCAATGCCAGCTTCGACCTCGCCAGCGTCATCGACCTTGACGACATCCGCGTGGGTGCCACCACCGAATGCGACGTGCCCGCCAGCATCATCGCCTACAACATCGGCAACAACAATGCTACCGTGAGCTGGGTACCCGGCAACGCCTCCTCATGGGAAATTGAGTACGGTCCGACCGGCTTCGCCCACGGTAACGGCACTATCGTCACTACCAGCAACCACCAGTACACCATCACCGGCCTCAACCCGCAGACCAGCTACGACGTGTATGTGCGTGGCGACTGCGGCAACAACATGATCAGCGATTGGAGCCCTGTGACCCAGTTCACAACCACCTATACGGGTATCAACGGTTACAACCTTAGCGCCCGCGTGGTGCCGAACCCGGCCACCGACCACTGCACAGTGGAGTGCGCCGCCACCTCTGGCGAAATCACCCTCTTCGATGTTTGCGGCCAGCAGGTGCTTTCCACCCCAATTGCCGGCCAAAGCACCGACATCAACCTGAGCAACCTCTCTGAAGGCATCTACATGCTCCGCATTACCGCCGATGATCGCACCACTACAACGGTCAAGATCATCAAACGATAATGCGACAAATCAAAATAAACGCATAAAAAAAATCCCCAGCCGGGGATTTTTTTATGGCATATACTACACCACCCATCTTAAGCGTTATTGATAAAAATTAGTTATGAAGAAGACGATACTTTTTCTTTTTCTCTTGTTGATGAGTGAAATGTGTATTCGAGCGCAGCAAGACAGCACGATACAGAAATTCCCAATTCTGAAAGCAGAGTTGCAGCTTAGCGATTCGCTGCCCACCCTTCGTTCCCAAAACCAGAATCCGACCTTTTGGGAGAACCAACACGACTGGCTTTCGTACCAGATGAAAGTATCGCTGAAAACCGATGACGAAGACATTGCCTTCCAGTGTTTTATGGTGAATCGCACCGATAGCCTCATTTACTTCAACCTGCACAAGTCGGGTGTGGAGCTGATGCGGGTGGTACTCACCCCCGACTCGGTAATTGTGGTCAACAAGTTACAGAAAGAGTACTATAGAGGTAACTATCAGTTATTCAAAGCAATATTTGATATTCCGCTCACATTTTCAATGATACAAGGGATACTCAACGGCACCGATTTTACGGAGTGCGAGGGGCGCTTCTCGACGGTTGCCGAAGAGCAGCAGATCAAGTATATCTGGCCACAGCGCCAGTGCGGGACAATGGCGGTGATGCAGGAGATCACAGCCGACGAGAACGGACTGCTGCAGCGCAACGACCTCACCGAGCTGAAAAGCGGCCGCGAGGTGCTGCTCACCTACAACAATCCTCGTCTCGAGGATGTGAATTTCACCCCTGAAGCGGCTGAAGCACAGATGAAACCGTTCGCCCTTTTCGACGGTTTCACCCTTACGATTGCCAGCGAGGAGGTGACGTTGAAGGCCGACATCTCCAAACTGAAGGTTAACGTGGCCGGTCCCACGAGCATCAAGATTCCCGACTCATTTACTCCCATGCAAAATCCTAATTCGCAGCAATAATGAAAGATAGAAATAATATAGTAGCGATTTTGGCAGGTGGAACAGGCAGCCGTGTGGGGGGCGAAGCGCCCAAACAGTTCTTGGATCTAGCGGGCAAGACGTTGCTGGAGCGGACGATAGAAGTTTTTGAGGCTCATCCACGCGTCGACAATATCGTGGTGGTGTCGCATCCCGACCATATCGGGCGGGTGGACGCCATTCGGGCGAAGTATCCTGGCGGGAAGTGGCGGCTGACGGTGCCAGGCGGAGCCGAACGGTACTGGTCAACGGCGGCGGCTGTAGAGGCCTGTCCCGCTGAGGGCAACCTGCTGATCCACGATGCGGCGCGTCCCTGCGTGTCTGCAGCGCTTATCGACCGGCTGCTGGACGCCTTGGAGAGTCATGCGGCGGCAGTGCCCGCCATCCCCGTCAGCGACACCCTGCTGGAAGTGGAGGATAATAGCGTAAAATGCGTACCCAACCGCCAAAACTTCCGATTTGCACAAACCCCGCAGGCTTTTCACCTCCCCCTGCTTCATCAAGCCATCTCACAGCTAAAAATCAATTCAAAATATTGTTTTACAGACGATTGTGGACTTTTTAAACATTATTTTCCAGAAATCCCCATTGCGATAGTGGAAGGAGAAATTAGCAATAAAAAACTTACATACAAAACTGATATTCAAGAATTTATAAAATATTTTCAAGAAAATAATAAAAAAGGGTTGCAGAAATAAAAAATAGTCGTATTTTTGCACTCCAATTTTGAAGGAAATAAACACACAAAATTAGAGAGAGATGTCAAGAGTTTGTCAAATCACTGGAAAGAAAGCCATCGTAGGAAACTATGTTTCCCATTCCAATATTAAAACTAAAAGAACCTTCAAGCCCAACCTCCACACGAAGAAATTCTTCGTTCCTGAATTGAACGACTGGGTAGTTCTGAAGGTTTCCGCCAAGGCCATGCGTACGATGAGCAAGAATGGCGTATGGAATAGCATTATTGAAGCAGACAAAAAAGGGGTTTTATAAAATTTTTGTTTGGGATTTTATGGAAGGACAGCTGCTTTCGGGCGGCTGTTCTTTTTTTAAATAAAAAAAACGCCCTCGCGACAAAGCGATGGGGCGTGCATATTGGGGAGAGAACTCTCGTTATTCGGGCTTCTTCGCAGACCAAACACAACGGACCTTGTTATCCTCGTTCACCTCTTCATCCGAAATTCTACCGTTTTTGAAATTAAGGTTGTAAAACCTTCCGCTGAACATTTTCTGTTCGTATGCCCAATAGTATTCCCGACTGAAATTTCCGAACATGTCCTTATAACCATAAATAGCCTGCAATTCTCCTATTGTAGGAAGTCTCCAGCCATCACCTTTGCAGGCACAAGCGCTTTTGGCAACATCGTAAGGCATACGGGATGCCTCATCACTTCCACTTACATAAATTTCCATTCCAGGTATTTTTATAGTGTTTTTGGGTGCATTGGGATCCCGTTCCTCTTGGTCACTGCTTTGTGAGAAAGCAAAAGTGACAAAGCACATTACTACTGCGAAGCTAAAAACAGATTTTACATTCATTTACTTTTTCCACCGCGTTATATCCCATCCGGCACATCGGTTTTATTCAATCGGTTTCATTATTTTCAATCGGCAAAGATACAACTTTTCTATAAATCAACAAAAAAGTATGAAGCAACCTGCCGTCACTTCCTACTTGGAAAAAAACTTTCAATCTTCAGTTTTCAGTTCTCAACTCTCAAAACTCATACCCGAGCTTGAACATGATGCCGTTGCTGAAATTAGACTCTTTACGGTAATCGAAATCCACCATTCTTCCGATATAGTTGGCACTCAATACGAAAGCGTGGCGGTTCCCTCCCACTCGCATTCCGACACCGGCATCAAAAAAGAAAAGGTTCTTGAGGAAAGCAAAGCCGATGTCCGCATTCCAGAAGGGCACACACTTCCGTTCTTTCTGGCTCAAAATATTTCCACGGACATTCAAGAACAGCGGCAGGGTGGCTGCTTGGAGCTTGTAGGGATAATGGCTTACAAAATCATAGTCGTACTTGGTGGTTGTGACGCCAAAACCGACACCCAACCGCGCATATTCGGAGAAGCGATAGCCGTTGGTGAACGAGATTCCGAATAGTCCCTCATACGCCTGCGGGCGGAAAAACACAGCGCCCGCATGACCCTCCACGGCACACCACCAGCCATTGTCCTTGGGCTGTTTCGGATTGGAGACATTCTGTGCAAACGAAAGCACCACGAAAAAGGTACAGCAAATCAGGATAAGGGTTCTTTTCATATTCTTTAATGTTTTGGAAATTAGGCTGCAAAGATACAACTATCCCAAGAGACAACTACGAATTTCGCAGATTACGCGAATTATTTCCCGCAGACAGCGCAGAAATTCGCAGATTTTTTCCTGCAAAGCTCAGCCTATTCTGCTAAAGAAAAAGTAGGAAGCAACCTACCGTCACTTCCTACTTTTAACTTTTAACTCTCAACTTTTAACTACTTGTCGAGTACGCACACCAAGTTTCTATCCCCAAATGCGTCGTCGATCTTGCTGACGGTCGGCCAGTACTTGTCGGCGACGGGCATCGGGAAAGCAGCCTGCTGGCGGGTGTACGGACGATCCCACGTGTCGGCGCAGACCACACCCATCGTGTGCGGGGCGCGCTTGATGACGTTGTTCACGCGGTCGGCCTTGCCCTCTTCAATGTCGCGGATCTCCTGACGGATGGAGAGCATGGCGTCGCAGAAACGGTCGAGCTCGCTCAGCGGCTCGCTTTCGGTGGGCTCCACCATCAAAGTGCCGTGTACCGGGAAGGCCACGGTGGGAGCGTGGAAACCATAGTCCATCAAACGCTTGGCGATGTCGCCCACCTGCACGCCGCAGCTCTTCTCGAACTCGTTGCAGTCGAGAATCATCTCGTGTGCGCACATGCCGTTCTTGCCGGTATAGAGAATCTTATAGTCGTTCTGCAGACGGGCACGGATGTAGTTGGCATTCAGGATGGCCCATTCGGTGACGTGCTTCAAGCCCTCGCCGCCCAGCATCTTGAGGTAGCCGTAGGTGATGGGCAACAGGTAGGCGCTGCCGTAAGGCGAGGAGGCCACCTGACTGCCGTTTTTGCCGCCAACAGTTGCCAAAGCGTGCTTCGGCAGGAAGTCCACGAGGTGCTCAGCCACGCAGATGGTGCCCACGCCAGGACCGCCACCGCCGTGAGGCATGGCAAAGGTCTTGTGCAGGTTGAGGTGGCACACGTCGGCGCCCATCGTGCCGGGGGAGGTCAGACCCACCTGGGCGTTCATGTTGGCACCGTCCATATACACCTGGCCGCCGTTCTCGTGTACAATCTTGATGATGTCGAGCACCGCCTCCTCGAACACGCCGTGCGTGGAGGGATAGGTGATCATGAGGCAGGCGAGGTTGTCGCGGTTGGCCTCGGCCTTCTCGCGCAGGTCGTTCACGTCGATTTCACCGTCCTCAGTCGATTTCACCACGCAGACTTGGAAGCCGGCCTTGGCGGAAGAGGCGGGGTTGGTGCCGTGTGCGGAGGCGGGAATCAGGCAGATGTTGCGGTGACCCTGGCCTATGTGGTGCAGATAGTTGCGGATGACCGTCAGACCAGCATACTCACCGGCAGCACCGGAGTTGGGCTGGAACGACATGGCCTTGAAACCGGTGATGGTGCAGAGCCAGTGGCTCATCTCGTCGATCATCTCGAGGTAGCCCTGGGTCTGGTCGGCGGGAGCGTACGGATGGATGTTGCAGGCAGCGGCCCAGCTCAGCGGCAGCATCTCGGCGGCAGCGTTGAGCTTCATGGTGCAGCTTCCCAGCGGAATCATCGCGCGGTTGAGCGACAAATCCTTGATTTCCATCATCTTCATATAACGCATCATTTCCGTTTCGGAATGATATTTGTGGAAGATTTCCTGGGTGAGGATGGGAGACTTGCGCTGCAAGTTCTCGGGGATGTTGGCCATCGGTGTGCAGTTGCCGTTGCAAACATAGGGAGTGAACGGCTTGTTGGCGGTAATGGCCAGCACTTCGAGGATGGCGTTGACATCCTTCAAGGTCACGGTCTCGTCCAAAGAGACGGTGAAGCAGCGTTCGCAGTGGTAGCAGAGGTTGATCTCTTTCGACAGGGCCACCTTCTTCACGTCGTCGCAGGTAAGACCTTCGGGTGTTTCGAGGCAGAGGGTGTCGAAATAAACCTCGTTGTACTGTTTGAAACCGTACTTGGCGGCTTCGTTAGCCAGCACGCCGGCCAGCACGTTGATCTTGATGGCTTTGTTGCGGAGTCCGTCGGCACCGTGCCACATGGCGTAGAAGCCGGCCATGATGGCGGTGAGGGCGCTGGCGGTGCAGATGTTGGAGGTGGCTTTCTCGCGCTTGATGTGCTGTTCGCGCATCTGGAGGGCCATACGCACGGCGCGGTTGCCTTCGGCGTCAACGGTGATACCGATGATACGGCCGGGCATTTGGCGCTTGAACTCCTCGGTGCAGGCGTAGAAGCCGGCGGCCGGTGAGCCGAAGCCCATCGGGATACCGAAACGCTGGGTGGAGCCGGTCACGCAGTCGGCGCCCCATTCACCGGGAGGCGTGAGGAGCGTGAGGGCGTACAGGTCGGTGGCAACACCCACGAAGATGTGCTTTTCGTGGCACTTGGCGGTGAAAGCGGAGAAGTCGTGGATGCTGCCCCAGTAGTTGGGGTACTGGATCATCGCGCCGAAGAAGGTCTCGTCGAGTTCTATCTGATCGGCTTTGCCGATGACGAGCTCGATGCCCTGGGCGGCGGCATTGGTCTGCATCACACCGACGCAGTGCGGGAACACGCCTTCGGAAACGAAGTACTTGCGGACGTTATTTTTCTGCTGTTCGCGGGTGCGGCAGCGGAAGAACATCAGCATCATCTCGCCGGCGGCGGTGGCGTCGTCCAGCATGGAGGCGTTGGCGAGCGGCATGGCCGTGAGCGAGCTGACCATGGTCTGGTAGTTGAGCAGGGCTTCGATACGGCCCTGTGAAATCTCAGCCTGATAGGGAGTGTAGGCGGTGTACCAGCCGGGGTTCTCGAAGATGTTGCGGAGAATCACCGCGGGGGTGTAGGTATTGTAGTGGCCCATACCGATGAAAGAGCGGTACATTTTATTCTTGGCCATCTTTTCATTGATGAGGTTGAGGTACTCGCCCTCCTGCATGCCTTCGGGGAGGTCGAGCGGGCGGGGCAGGCGGATGGCCGCGGGCACCGTCTTCTCAATCAGTTCATCCATCGTTTTGACGCCGATGGTCTGTAACATTTTCTGGGCCTCCTCGCAGGAAGGTCCGTTGTGGCGGGTTGTAAAATCGTCTTTAATTGCCATATTATAATGATTATTAAGTATTTAAAAATTCTCTTCTTTTGCGAGAAACGGGTGCAAAGATACGATTTTTTAATAAAAAAATACAGAATTGTCCTTATTTTCTTCCATTTTCAAAGCCATGCAAAAACACTTTTTGCGTGCAAAGTGGTGAAGAAAGAATGTCAACAATTCATAAGATATTGTTTGACTATATTTTACTTCCTGTAAAAAAAGTTGAAAATTTTTTTTCTTTTTTGGTGCTTTTTCCCAAAAAATCCCTATCTTTGCAATGTTCATAGAAGGTAAAATGGGATAAAAGACGAAATTTTTCTGCTTTGACAATTTGAAGAATACTATTAACAACCACATTATTTATTAACCTTAAATTTTATGCCTATGAAAAAGTTTTTTACATTTTTGTTTGCAATGGTTGCCATGATAACCATTGGTAATGCACAATGCGGCGTCAATTTTTCCTACCCGTATTCCTGTGATTTCTCTTCCGAAATCCAAAACGGTTGCTGGGATATTGATGACGTGAACGAAGATGGTTCCACTTGGGTTCTTGGCATTCCCAGCGTTAATGAAGATTTGGGAATGGTGGCCTACTACAGGTATAACACGGACAACGATGCCGATGACGATTTGTTTTCCGGTGACATCTATTTTGATGGCACCCAGACCCTGACCTTTGACTATTGGTGTGAATGGGGAAGTTACCCTGAAAGACTGTCGGTATATCTGTACGACCCGGAAGCAGATACCTATATGAACATTATGGGATCCACCACAGTCAGCAACACATCTGCTACGACCGAGTCAATCGATTTGTCGGGCATCACTGGAGTTTACCGACTTAACTTCTATGTGACTTCTGATGCCAACATGGGTTATTTGTACCTCGACAACATTTCCATCACCAGCAGCAACACCTGCGATCCGATTTCAACTTACCCCTACGAAAACGACTTCTCCGATATAGCGCAGATGACCTGCTGGACTACGGACGATGAGAACGAGGACGGCAACACTTTCTATCTGTACAATGACGCTTTATGTTATCGTTATAATTCTGATGCTGATGCTGATGATGATGTCTATAGCCCTTATTTCACACTGAACGGACATCAGACACTCAGCTTCGACTACTACTGCGGAAGTGGTTCTTATCCAGAGAGATTGTCTGTTTGGCTTTACAATGGCTCTTACTATAAGATTATGGATTACACGGATGTGACGAACACCTCCGCTATCACACAGACTATAGATTTATCTGAATATACAGGAGATTACAGAATTAACTTCTATTGCACCTCCGACACCGATATGTTGCGTCTGTACATCGATAACTTCAAAATTGAGGACAACACTGGCATTGAAGACAACATCAAGGCCAATTTCACACTCTACCCGAATCCCACTAACGGCATGGTTAACCTGAGCGAAACCGCTTCCCGCGTGGAAATCTACGACTTCAGTGGCCGCATGGTCATGACCGATGAGAATGTGAACAGCATCAACCTCAGCTCACAGGCCAACGGCGTGTATGTTTTCCGCATCACCACCAACGACGACAACGTCATCACCAAGAAAGTGGTGAAGAAATAATGCCTGTCCTCGGTATCGAGGTATTAGCTAACCTAAAGGGATGTCCAACCGACATCCCTTTTTTGTGCCCTTCCTGCAAAAAAACTTGTAAGGAAAGCGGTGGTAAACTTACAACTGAATTCGCAAATTCTTCAAAATATTAAACAAAAAAAAATCCCCGCCAAAAGACAGGGATTGATTGTTTTCAGAAATGATATAAGGTTATTTCTTGATAAACTTTCTGGTGACAGTGCTTTCGCCGTTCAAACGGATGAAATAAACGCCGTTGCTGAGGTTGGAGACATTGATCTGGAAATCATTGTCGGTGATGTTGGCGCTATAGACAATCTGTCCGAAGGAGTTGATGATCTGGACATTGCTGAAGTTTTCAGCGTGGACGTTCAACACTGCGCTGGCAGGACTCGGATAGATACTGACAAGGCTGGACTCGTTCTCGTCAATATCGTCGAATACGACGGCATGAACCGTGACATTTAGGATGTTGACGCTGTTGTTGAGGTCGTTGGAGTAGAGGTACAGTTTGCCGGTACGGATGGTACCAAAGTCACCGGCAGTGAGGGAGATGGTGACCTGTTCCGAACCGTTGGCGGCGAGGGTGCCCTGTGCGGTGGGCGCGATGCTCATCCACGGGGTGATGGGGGTACCGCTCACATAGCCTGCAATGGCCCAGTTGTAGGTGAGTGAGGAGTTGGTGTTGAGGTGGTTCCATGCCACAGAGGTCTTGCACCAGTTGCCGTACGGGTCGGGTGTGGTGGCGTCGTCGCAGCCGATGGAGGGCTTGGTGTCGGATGCGGCGGTCTCTTCCGTCTGCTCATAATAGACACCGAACCAGAGATCGCGGCCGTCGAGCAGATATGGAGTGTTGAGGGACACACTGTTATAACCCTCCACAGGATTGAAGGCCTGCTCGTAAACCACTTCGCCAGGGCCGTCCACGAGGATGCCGTTCATGTCGTAAATCTGGATTTTGGGGTTGAGCATCAAATCAACGTTTTCCAAATAGACTTCGATGCGGTCCAGCGAGCTGCCGATGAGGTTCTGGTTGATGAGGTCGGTGGCGGTAAAGCCGATGGCGGCAGCGGCGAAGGTGCTGCTGAAGAGGATGCCGCTGCCCAGTTCACCGGCACGGGTGAGGGTGGTTTCTCCTTGTGCAGTGCCAGCAGTCACGTCGTAAACCGGCACGATGCGGTAGTTGACGGGCATGCCGCCGGGATTGCTGAGGCTGAGGGGGTAGGTCGCGGTGGAATTGTACTCAACAACCCAGTCGATGTCCATGTTCGGTGTAATGACGAAGCTGCCGTCGTTGGCTGCGGTGATTTCTGAGAAGACGAAATCGTCCACATAGTAGGTGCCGCTGGCGTTGTTCGGTGCACCCGCGTAGAAGTTGACAGAACCCAGCTGGCAAAGACCGTTGGACGCCTCGGAGGTGTTGCTGAAGGTCCAGGTGATGACGCTGGTGCCGTTGACCGTGAGGCTGGCCGAGTTGTTGTCAAGGTCCACATGAATCTTGACAGGGAACCATGCATTGGTCGGATAGCTGAAGTTGGTATTGTTGTTGTTGATGGTGATGTAGCCACTGCCGCTGTTGTAGAGGAAGCACTCGAAGGCCCACTCTATTCCTGGGTTGTAGTAGTGCTGCACGTTGAAGTAGGCACCGCTGCCACTTGTGGGGACATAATAGTTGAAGTCGATGTCGAACACCCCTGAAGTCTGGTTGGAGAAACGATAGATGATGTCGTTGGTACCAGTGATTTTAAGGGAGTTGCTTCCGCTATTAGCCTGCTCGGTAGAGATGTAGGCATCTTCGGAGGTGCCGGGGGCGTTGCTCCATGTCGTCCAGTTGGTGTTGTTCTGTGAACAAAGCTGCTGACCAGCGGTGTAGCTGTCGAAGTTGTCGGAATAGACAACCGTCTGTGCCTGAAGCATGGCGAATGAGAATGCCAGACTGAAAAGGAGTAGTACTTTTTTCATACGCATAAAATTTAAGGGGTTAAAAGAGACTCCTGTTTGAAATCTTTGGCGCCATACTGCCCACCTTGCGAAGTCTCATAAAACAAGGGTGACAATATGACGCTGCAAATATAGGTAAAATTTTAATACAAAGTGCGTTTCGTTTTGATTTTTTATAAGGAATAGTGTCTTTTACCGAGCCATAGCCGCCTCGATTTCCTCCACCTCCACGGGCATGTCAGGCATGAGGTTGATGGGGGTGTCGCCCACCACCACGTCGGTTTCGATGCGCACGCCGATGCCCTCTTCTGCCACGTAGATGCCAGGCTCGCAGCTCAGCACCATGCCGGGCTGGAAGGCCCAGTCGCGCTCGCCCACATCATGCACGTCGAGTCCGATAAAGTGGGAGGTGTTGTGCATGTAATATTTCTTGAACGCCGGCCAGTCGGGATCCTGGTTGCGGATGTCGTCGGCAGTGAGGAGACCGAGTTTCTGCAGTTCCTCCTCCATGCGGCGGAACACGTAGTCGTTGATTTTGTGGATGGTCATGCCGGGCTTGAAGAGCGGGATGGTCTCTTTGTAGATGGCCAGCACGCTGCTGTAAATGGCTTTCTGTCTCGGGGTGAATTTGCCGTTGACGGGCACGGTGCGGGTGGCGTCGCCGGCATAGTTGGCGTACTCGGCGCCGAAGTCCATCAGCAGCAGGTCGCCATCGTGCATCTGCTTGTCGTTCTTGATGTAATGGAGGATGCAGGTGTCGGCGCCGGCGGCCACGATGGGGGCGAACGAGTGGGTGGTGGCGCCGTTGCGGATCATCTCGTAGGTGAGCTCGGCCTCAATCTCATACTCGTACTTCCCGGGGGCGATGGCCTTCACCGCGCGGCCGAAGGCCTTGGTGGTGATGTCGCAGGCATGTTTGAGAGTCTGCAGCTCCTCCGCCGACTTGAGGCAGCGCAGCGGGTAGAGGATGGGGGCCAGCCGGCGGTAGGTGTGCAGCGGGTACTCCTCCATCAGCTGTTTGGCGAAGCGGTGCTCCTGGGTGATGGGCTCCCACCGCATCCTCGGGTTTTCGGGCAGGTGGAGATACACCTGCTGCGAGTGGCACATCAGGTCCTGCAGCACGGTCGGAAACTGCTCGGTAAACATTACATTCTGGATGCCAGATAGTTCGCGGGCCTGTTCCTTCGACAGCCGGTGCCCGAACCAGATAATCTTCTCAGGGGAAGGGTTTTTGATAAACAGAATCTCGCGATAGGCGGGGTTGGGATGCCAGGGGGCCAGTGCGAGCATCGTCTCCTCCTGATCGATGCCGGTCAGGTAGAGCACTTCCGAGTTCTGGCGGAAGGGGTGGGTGGTGTCGCCGCAGCGGGGATATTCCGGCGCGGAGGTCAGAATCACCAAGGAATTCTCCTCAATTTCGCCAATGACATTTTTTCTGTTTCGGATATAAAATTCTGAAGAAAGTGGCTGGTATCTCATCATTTACAATTTTTAATGAACAAAAACACGGGATAAAGGCCATCCCGCGAACCATGCGACAAAAGTACAAATAATTCTGAAAACATCCAATAATGCAAAAATTTTTCATCTGCTATTGAGTGATAGTCTGTTACTTTAAAATGTTAAAATTTTCAAATTGATTGGAAAAATTTAAAAGATTGTTGTAATTTTGCACCCTCCAAAAACTTGAACGATGGAAAAGAAAAATCCTATTGAAGAGGCACGCAGGTACGTGTCCAATGCGAAAGAGGTCATCCAGAAGGCCAATTATGACTCAACATTGAAGATGTACACGGATGGCAAGTACGTCAAAATGGCGGGAAACACCTTGTGGAATGGTTGTTTGGTTGCATTGGATGCTGCATTAGGCATCTATAAGGGCAAGGGCAAAGGACGGCCGTCCATTGAAAAGTACGAGGAGGCAGCGGGCAAGCGCGACCGTAAGTTGCTGGCGGCCATTGTGACGGGTTACGACACCATGCACTTATACATGGGCTACGACGGAACCAAGAACAAAAAAGTATGCGATGCCGGTTTTGAAAAGGCCAATGCCATCATTGACCGGTGCGCTTTGCTGTACCCAGGGGAGGCGTGCGCATAGAACGGAGTGCACGCTGATTTTGTGCCATGCCCTTCTTTTGAAAGATATTCTAATCAACTAATCCACAAAAGTCTTGGCAATATGAAAATGCTCCTTCTCGTAGCCAATGACAATGTCTGACATCACCGTTAGTTCAACGGCGTTGCGGTCGTTGGCCGGGGTGTCATCCTTCACCAAAGGAAGAAGCTCCTCGATCCGAGCCAAAGCAAATTCGTACTGTTCTTTTGTTATTTTGTTCATGGTTATATTTCTTTGAGCGGTGGAAGGAAGAAAAGACATTACGGAGTCATTGTCCTTTCTAAAATTTGCATCATCTCTGCTGGGGTAACAACAATGGGACTCTTGGGAAAGTGCTTGATATTGCCGGTAATCAGGTAGGCCTCTTCTTTGGATAGAGCCACTTCATAAAACACGGCATCGTCTTGATCAATGAAAAACTCATTGCACTCCGACCGTTCTGTCTCTATTCCACACTGTATTATCATGTGGATTAACAATGAAGAGTCAACTCCTTGTATGCCAAACTTTTCTCTATGTAATACTTCGTAATACTCCCTCACAATTTCTTCATTGTATAAAGGAACGATGTGCTTTTCGGCAATCGCTTTCACCACGCGAACCGTCGAGGATTCTGAATTGTGGGTGATCAAAGCCGACACCAGTACATTTGTGTCAAAAACCGCATAAATCATCTCTCTGCTCTGGCTTTTCGGATTTCTTCATTGATTTCCTCCAACGAGAGTTCGGGCGTTTCCCCTGCCTCTGCACGGTTTCTCATCACTTGAAAAGCAGTCATTGGGTCAAGCGCATCATTTCCTGCATTGGCCCTGATTTCGAAGGGGATTTTGCGTCGTTGAACCACGGCCTTAGCAAAAATGTTCATGGCGGTATTGGCACTCATTCCAAATTCCGCACACAATGCGTCAAACATTTTTTTTAATTGTGAGTCCATTCTCACTGTCATGGATACTTGTGGCATAATGATATATTTTTACGCCGCAAAGATACAATTTTATTTTAATATGACGCAAAAAAATGAATTTTTGAGATTATAATTCCTTCACTTTCTCCAGTCAAAATCCTCCCCTCGGAGGAGCTCCATGGCGAGGTAAAAAAATTCTCCCGTGTAAAAATTCGGGGTGAAGCGCACGTGGCGGAGGTTTTCTTCTCCCGTTGGGCCGCCGCCATACAAAGGATGCATATCCCGACTGCGATCTTCCAGAATGTGCAGCATGTCTTCCTCCTCCCACGACAGACCGTAAAACACCGTGCCCACCCGCACCAACTTCTTGCACTCCCGGAACAGCAGACTATGGTTGTCCAATTTAAAGCCATAATCATTCAGCCAGTCTAACGGGCGCACGCCGTTAATGTCTTCCTTGCTCAGTCCCAGCCCGTCGGCCATCACCGCATCGCCAGTGTAGATGGAGTCGCCGCGCACATCCTTGTACGGCGTTTGCACACCGGCAAAAATCACCTTGTGCGCATAGCCGCGCCCCTCGCATTCGTCGTCAAAGGTGGCCAAAACCGCTTCTGCATCGTGCTGGTCTTTGTATTCCTCCTCATCATCAAATACATATAAATTGTTATTGTAGAAAAAGAAATTGCCAAAGTAGGTGTAGCCAAAATTCTCTTTATCATTGACATAGCGGATATGGATGCTCGGCAGATAGTTTTTGATGCTCGCCCCTATCATGTACCGGCACTGGTCGCAGAGTTCCTGCAGAACTTCAACCGTAATCACTTTGGGAGCCTTTACCCGCAGCGATTCCTTCACTGTGTTGATTTCTTCCTCATAAGCAATGCTATAATCAATAGATTCCAATATCCACTCTCTTGGCAGCGTGATGTTGGGAATGAGCAAGGCGTCATAAAACAGCGGGGCCATCTGCTTGTCGGTGAAACCTGCAATGCCGCAGCCGACACGGGTGACCAGAAAGCGGTTCATCGGGTGCGCTTTGGCATATTCAATGAATTCATCCACATAGGGTTGAATGGTGTCGAGGCCGCCTTGCATGGTGGGAATGGCATAGCACTGTCCGGTGGGACCGGAGCCCACGCCCCATTCCGCGCCAAAGAGTTCATGCGCCATGCGGGCCGCGCCGCCACGATGATGCCCGGCAAGATTGCTGCCGAATACAAACACTTCACATTTCGACAGATGCGTGATGTGTCTAGGAGTTTTGACTTTGGGATGATTCGCACACATAATGGGTGTTTTTTTATTATTCTTGACTGATTTCTTTGTAAATGTTATAAAGGAGTTTGTTGTCCGCGCGGAACTCTTGAACGATCCAATCGGGCGAACGCACAACCAAATAAACACCGCAGGCACGCAACTCACGCATAAATTCCTCATTAGGAATGAGATAATAGGAAAATACTGAATACTTCTCGTGGGTTTCTATCTCCTTTTGTGAGTGGTGCAACGGCAACGTGCGGATATACTCCACCTGCGGCTCGCTGACAGACACAATGATCTCTTCGGGCTTGTCTTTCAGGATCGTAACGCCGCAGACATTCTTGAAATACTCCTCCGCATCGAACTCCTCGGGAAGGGTGTAGGGTTCCTGCGTCGGCTGGACGGCCACCACACGGTCGAGGGCGAAATGGCGTATGCCCTTGCTCTTGCGCGAATAGGCAATAAGATACCAGCGCTGGCGGTACATCTTCAAACAGTACGGCTCAACGGAATGGGTACACGGCTCGGCCTGGACGAAATTCTGGTACGACACCTGCAGCACATGCTTGTCGCGCAGGCACTCGATAATCGCCGGCAGATACTCCTCGCCGGGAGCCACCGGCTCAAAGATGATTTGCTTGCGCAAATCTTGACAGTCCTTCAACAAATTATTGAAAGAAAGCAGATTGAGCATCCGTCCACGCATGTCAGCCCGCCGGAATTGGTCGGCATCCTCAATGTAGTATTCGCCCTGCGCGTTGCATTGAATTTCAATATCGAAAAGCTCCTCCACCGTGTTGCGCCAGCGGTGGAAAGTACTCTCAGGGATGGCGTCCGTTTGATAGTCGTTGACGGAGGCGCGGGCCCACTTTTCATCGATCGCTTCGCGCGAGATGGGGCCGCTGGCAATGGTGTTCACAAACCAGATGTAACACTTGAACAGATAGGGAGTGGATGACTTTCTCATGATGATATTTTTAACGATGCAAAAATACGATTTTTTACTCTCATAAAATGGGAGTGAAAGTTTTTTTTGTAAAAATATTAATTGAAAATAAAGTTGTATCTTCGCATTTTGATTTTTAAATTACAAAAAATGGGCAAATACACTGAGTATCGCGGACTTAACTTGTCGAACATCGGCAAGGAGATGCAGAAATATTGGGAAGACCACGACGTTTTCGCACAAAGTTTGAAACAGCGGGAGGGCGCAGAGTCCTTTGTTTTCTTCGAGGGACCGCCGTCCGCCAACGGCAAGCCCGGTATTCACCATGTGCTGGCCCGCTCCCTCAAAGACATCGTGTGCCGCTACCAGACCCTCAAAGGCAAATACGTAGGCCGCAAGGGCGGCTGGGACACCCACGGACTGCCTGTGGAACTCGGTGTGGAAAAAGCCCTCGGCATCACCAAGGAGGACATCGGCAAGACCATCACCGTGGAGGAATACAACAAGGCCTGCCGCCAGAATGTGATGCAGTTCAAGGATATGTGGGACGACATCACCAAGAAGATGGGATACTGGGTCGATCTCGAAAATCCGTATATCACCTTCGACAATAAATACATCGAATCGGTATGGTATTTGTTATCAGAACTTTATAAGAAAGGAATGTTATACAAGGGCTACACCATCCAGCCCTACTCTCCCGCTGCAGGCACCGGCCTCAGCTCGCATGAGCTCAACCTGCCCGGCTGCTACCGCGACGTGAAAGACACCACCTGCGTGGGCCAGTTCAAGGTGCGCACCGACCAAGTGCTCTCCACCGACGTGCAGATGTTCATCGGCGAACAGGGCGTGCCCAACAACCTCTACTTCCTCGCTTGGACCACCACCCCGTGGACGCTCCCGTCCAACACCGCCCTCGCTGTCGGCCCGAAAATCGACTACGTGCTGGTCAAAACCTTCAACGCCTACAGCGGCGACCCCATCATGGTGATCCTTGGCAAACCGCTCGTGGGCAACTTCTTCCCCGAGAAGAACAAAGACCTCGCTTTCGAGGACTACAAAACCGGCGACAAGAACATCCCGTTCCAGATTTTGGGCGAAATCAAGGGTGAAAAACTCGCAGGCATCCAATATGAACAACTCATCCCGTTCATGCGCCCCGATGGAAAGGCCTTCGAGGTCATCCCCGGCGACTATGTCACCACCGAGGACGGTACGGGCATCGTGCACATCGCTCCCACCTTCGGTGCGGACGATAAGCGCGTGGCCGCCGACGCCGGCATCGCCCCGATGCTGCTCTTCGACAAGGCCGGCAACCCCCAGCCCATGGTCGATAAGACCGGCAAGTTCTTCCTGATGAGCGAACTCGACCCGCAATTCGTGAAAAATCAGGTCAATGCAGACCTCTATAGCCAGTTTGAGGGCCGCTACGTGAAGAACGACTACGACCCCGCCGCCACGCCCGAGACCGAAAACCTCGACGTGACCATCTGCTTGTGGCTCAAAGGAGAACACAAAGTGTTCAAGATTGAGAAACACGTACACAACTACCCGCACTGCTGGCGTACCGACAAGCCGATTCTGTACTACCCGCTGGATTCTTGGTTCATCAAGAGCACGGCTGTGAAGGATCGGATGATCGAACTCAACAAGACCATCTACTGGAAACCCGCCGCCACCGGCAGCGGCCGTTTCGGCAACTGGCTCGAGAACCTCGTGGACTGGAACCTGTCGCGCTCCCGCTTCTGGGGCACTCCCCTGCCCATCTGGACCACCGAAGACAAGAAAGAACAGATCTGCATCGGCTCCGTGGAACAGTTGGTGAACGAAATCAACAAGGCCGTCGCCGCCGGCATTATGAAGGAAAATCCTTACAAGGACTTCGTGCCCGGCGATTTCAGCAAAGAAAACTACGACAAAATTGACCTGCACCGTCCCTACGTGGACGAGATCTTCCTCGTCTCCCCGAGCGGTCAGAAGATGACCCGCGAGACCGACCTCATCGACGTGTGGTTCGACTCCGGCGCCATGCCCTACTGTCAGTGGCACTATCCTTTTGAAAATCAAGATATTTTCAAGAAAAACTTCCCGGCCGACTTCATCGCAGAAGGCGTTGACCAGACCCGCGGTTGGTTCTTCACCCTCCACGCCATTGCCACGATGATTTTCGATTCCGTGGCTTATAAAACTGTGGTTTCCAACGGTTTGGTTTTGGATAAAGACGGCAACAAGATGTCGAAACGTCTCGGCAATGCCGTTGACCCGTTTGCCACCATCGAGAAATACGGTCCCGACGCCACCCGCTGGTATATGATCACCAACGCCCAGCCGTGGGACAACCTCAAGTTCGACCCCGAAGGCATCGCCGAGGTGCAGCGCAAGTTCTTCGGCACGCTTTACAACACCTACAACTTCTTCGCGATGTACGCCAACCTTGACGGTTTCAACTACAAAGAGGCGGACATCCCGAACAGCGAGCGTCCCGAAATCGACCGCTGGATTCTCTCCGAACTCAACACGCTGGTGAAACACTGCGACGAGTGCTACGCCGACTTCGAGCCGACCAAAGCCGGTCGCGAAATCCAAGATTTTGTCAATGAATATTTGAGCAACTGGTACGTGCGCCTCTGCCGCCGCCGTTTCTGGAAAGGCGAAGGCAAAGACAAACTGTCTGCCTATCAGACCCTTTACACCTGCTTGGAGACCATCGCCAAGATCGCATCGCCCATCGCGCCGTTCTTCATGGACAAGCTCTTCCTCGACCTGAACAGCATTACCCACCGCGAGGATGTCATCTCCATCCACCTTTCCGACTATCCGAAAGTTCACGAAGAGCTGATTGACAAGCCGCTCGAAGAGCGCATGCAGCTGGCCCAGAAACTTTGCTCGATGATTCTTTCGCTGCGCAAAAAGTCGAACCTCCGCGTGCGCCAGCCGCTCGCCAAGATCATGATTCCTGTGGTGGAGAACTCCAACTTGAAGGAACAGATTGAGAAGGTGAAAGACCTCATCTTGCACGAAGTCAACGTGAAGGAGGTGGAGTTTGTTTCTGACGAAGCTGGTATCTTTGTAAAACGTATCAAGCCTGATTTCAAGAAGTTAGGACCCAAATGCGGCAAGATTATGAAGCAGGTGGCCGCCACCATCACCGCGTTCAGCCAGGACGACATCCGCGCCATCGAGAAGAACGGCAGCACCATGCTGAACATCGACGGGCAGGAAGTTTTGATTGACGTGACCGATGTGGAGATTGTGGCGGAAGACATTCCGGGCTGGGTTGTGGCCAACCAAGATGCACTGACCGTAGCTTTGGACATCGAGCTGTCGGAAGACCTGCTCAACGAAGGTTACGCCCGCGAGTTCGTCAACCGCATCCAGAACTACCGCAAGGACTCCAACATGGACGTCTCCGACCGCATCACCATCGAGGTGGAAAGCAACCCGCAGCTGGACAAGGCGTTCACCACCTTCGCCGACTACATCAAGACCGAAACGCTCTGCACCTCGCTGGAAATCAAAGCCGGTGTGGAAGGCGATGTTTTCGAGATTGCTGAAGGATTGAGCGTGCAAGTGAAGATCAGGAAGTAGTGATAATCCAAGGTGACTTCTAACAATAGAAATAAAGGGAAGTCACCTTCATTTTCTTAGAGGCGGGCGAGAAGTCCGCCTCTTTTTATTTTCAGAAAATTTCTTCTGTTACAAGATATTATTGTATCTTTGCAGCCTTGAATCATCATTTGTTTAACGTAAAATTAAAATAGGAATATAATACACTAACCAACAACCCAATACATATTAGATAGCGTTTGTAGCTGTCCTTGACATCCAATTTCCACAACGTCCTCTTTTGAGGACAAACTCATCAAGGATAAGTTGCTAATGCCGTAATTGTTACGGCGTGGAATGACTTGTTAGATGAGTGGGCGTGGAAACCCGGATGTCAAGCAAGGAATAGGTTCCACGCTTTTTTTATGCTGTGGTTGACACTTTAAAAGGGAATTATGACAGGATTGATATGGTCACAATGTATCATCACCCTGAAACATAGTTATTTATACAACCCATCTTAACAAGAACCAAAAAGAACCAGAGCCCCTGACTACAATGATTGTATTTTTGCAGGCGCAAATCAAGACCTCCTCCCGCATGCCTGAGAACACATTTCATATTGGCAATCTCATCAAAGAACAGGTTACCCAGAAGGGGATCAAGGTCTCGTGGCTGGCAGAACAACTGAACTGCCACCGCAACAACGTCTATCTCATCTTCTCTCGCCGCTGGATCGATACCGACACACTGATGAAAATCTCCTGCATTCTCAACCACGATTTCTTCGCCGACCTGAGCGCGTGGTACAAACAAAAAGATTTGCAAAGTAATAATGAGCAAAATGCAAAGTAACAATAGGCGCTATTTTTTGTTAAATACGCCAATTTATCGGATATTTGCAAAGTGTTTAGCTATAGATTATTAACTAAAAAAATAAACTGTTATGGTAAGTAAAGTTCGCGTTTACGGCAAGGCCCAGAACCGCACCGCATTGGGCATCATGCACGCCTACATGGTCATGTATCCGCAGGCAACAATGGAAGACATCAAGAAGGCTTTCCCCGATGAATTGAATCCCGATAGCGGAGTGAAGAAGAATTTTGTGAAAGCTGGCGAGAAAGGCACTGACGCCAACTGGGACGGCTTTTTCCAGAAAGAGGATGAACTGCTCACCATGGGCGACGGCAGCCAGGTAGCTGTGGTCAAGATGTGGACCAAGCCCAGCTTCGACCGACTGGTGAGCCATGCCGCGCAATATGGCATCGAGGTGGCACAATTTGAGGCCGCCGACAAGGGTTTCGGACAAAAGGGTTCCTTCCGTTTGGAATACCTCAACGGCTACGTTCCGCCCGCGCCCGCTGCCCCCGCCAAGTCGAAAATGTGGCTGTGGATTCTTATCGCGGCAGTAGTTGTCATTGCCATTTTGGCCATCCTGCTCGCCCGCGGCTGCAACAAGCAACCTGAAATGATCACCCAGGAAAAACAGGTGGTGACGGTGGTGCACGATACCGTTTATCTGCAACAGATCGAGGAGATTGAAAAGAACTTCAACGCTGCCGAGTTCGAGAAGGGCAAGGCTGACCTTCCCGAAGCCGCCAAGTTTGTGCTCCACGACCTGGCCAAAGTGATGGAGAAGAACCCGCAAGTCAAACTGCGCCTCGAAGGCCACACCAGTGCAGAGGGCGACGCCGACTTCAACCAGAAGCTGAGCGAAAGCCGCGCCCAAGCCGCTGTTGATTTCCTCATCAGCAACGAAGGCATTGACGCGAGCCGTCTCGAAGCCGTCGGATTGGGCTCCACCCAGCTGAAGAACACCGACGACCCCATGGCACCCGAGAATCGCAGAACCGAGTTTGTGGTGGTGGAATAATCATCGACAAATCCCCAATATTAGCATTAAATTATTAATCACCAATTAATTAAAAGTATGAAAACTGATCCGAAAATTCTCGCATCCTTTCTCGCTGCGGCAGTTTGGGCCGACGGAGAATACGATGAATTTGAAAAAGGGTTTGTGGCTGACCTGGCCGAAGGGCTGGAAGTGCCCACGCTGAACGCCACCTTGGAAGCGGAAATCAAGGCCACAGAAAACATGGACGAAGACGCGCTCGCCAACTATCTGGAAACAGCTGCCCAAAAGGTGGCTGCCGGAGAGGGCGAAGGCATCCTGTCACTCTGCCTCCAGCTGATGTGCGCCGACTCCTTCCTCGCACAAGACGAGGTCGATAACTTCTTCGCCTTCGCCGACATCTTGGGAGTGAACGAAGAAGCCGCCACCGCCATCCTCGACGAATATGTGAACGAGGAAGAAGACTTAATCATTGAAGAATAACCATAAAAAACTTACAATTATGGCATTACAGAAAACAGCATCCGGCAAAGTCGATAAACGGACCAAAGAATACAAAGAGTTGGTGGAGCGTGCGAAGAAAGCCCGCGAAGCCCAGAAGAAGGCAGCGAAGAAACCCGTTGTCAAGAAGAGCACCACGGCAGCCAAACGCCGTGCCGACGGCAAGCTTGACCAGCGCACCAAGGAGGGCAAAGAGGCAGCCGCCCGCATGGCAGCCGCCAGAAAAGCCAAGAACAGCCTGAAAAACAGAATCAAGAGGTTATTCAAGTAACCACAATTTGACCGACAAAAGGCGGGTGTGAAAGCCCGCCTTTTTAAGATAAAGGAGAATTATTTGTAAACCCCTTAAATCAAAACTATTATGGCAACCACCACCAAGAAACCTGCCGCCAAGCCTGCGGCCAAGAAGACCACCACTGCAAAACCTGCGGCTAAAAAGACCACTGCCGCCAAACCGGCAGCCAAGAAAGCAGCACCCGTAAAGAAAACCGCAACGGCAACAAAAACCACCGTGAAGAAAACCACCACTGCGGCAAAACCCGCCGTAAAGAAAGCCCCCCCAGCAAAAACCGCCGTCGAACTATCGGTGACTGGGAACAAGAAAATTGGTACGCTGATGAAAGAATTCAACAAGCATTTCCCTTACCTGCGGTTGAAGATTTGCTACAGTTATACCCGTCAAGCTGTAGCCAAAGGCGAGAATATCAGTGGCATTGATGTGGACAAGACGTTAGCCTCGGTGCGGCGTGCCGATTCAGGTGGAGATATTTCCATCAGTGGCAACAAGAAGGTAAAAAGTTTGGAGAAAGAGTTTGACACCGTGTTTGGCCTCTATGCCCAAGTGTGCTATACTGCCAAAGATGGAAGCCGTTACTATACCAGCGGCTCCAACGACGAGCTGACCCTCTCAGCCCTCAACAAGAAATGCGAAGCCGACGGCTGCAAGAAAGGGGAGTGGAAATAAGCTAACGTTTATCATAAGCATAAGGGGCGTTCCGTCCGTCTTATGCAGGATGTAAAATAAGATGACCATGGATACGGAGAGCAAAGCGCAAATTCTTGCGGTCATGCGTGCCATTGCAGAGATGGAGTTGGACAAAGAGGCCCCTTCTCTGCAGCAGGCTACATATAATGACCAGAAACTGCTGATCAGTGAACTATTTAAGTCCAGCAAGGAATACAATACCGGCACTATCATGCTGCGTCTGGTGGTCATCGATTCGCTCTATTCCACCAATGCCGCCTACAGTTATTTCTCCTTCGAGGAAATGGCGGACAAGATTTATCATCATCTTGGTGAAACAGAGGAGGGAGCGAGACAGTATTTCTATGATATCGCTTGCGGAACAGGGACGGATGAACACAGATTATTCCAAGAGCCATTCGGCATCCAGAAAAACCTCTCGGAAGGCAGCAAGCAGATGTCTCTGCTAAGCAAGTATGCCTACTATACTTTATACAGTAATGAGGAAACACGGAAAAAATATCCACTCGGTTTCCCCATCTACGACAGTCTGGCGCTGGAGGCATACCCCACCGTGTGCAAAATGTTGGGTATAGCGCAGTGGACTGGCATTGATGACAATATAGAAGGCTATGTGCAGGCTCTCAACAAAGTTCGAGAATTATTGTTTGACGGCAAGGGGTTGTTCAATGGCAAATACCAGCAATTCGACATCTTGGATGCCTACCTGTGGCGGATGGGCAAGTTCAATGGCGGGAATTTGTCGTTGCTGCTAAGCCGCAATGATTATGTGGAGTTTGTCCAAAACCTCGGATTGAACGCAAAACCCGATGAAAAAGAGGAGGGCAAATTCTACGAAAAAGATGCAGATTATAAAAAACGAATGATAGAAGAGGTTTCCGTAAAAAAAGGTTTTAATTGTGTTGACAAACAGAGTGGTAAACCTCAATTTGATTTCAATACAGCGGTAGTGGAATTATATACGAGAGAAAATTGCAATCCTTTCGAAGGCACTTCCGATGCAGAGTATCTTTGTCTGTTGCTTGCTCACTGGCGCAAGTTCAACCAAGCAAAAGACAAGCAGGCAAAGTATTTCCGGTTCAAGAACGACACGAAACCTTCCGTAGCGAAAGCCGCATCGGCCACCCCTGCTGGCAATTTCAAGAAATCGGCCAGTGCCAATGGTTTTGTCGTCGGCATCCTGCCCGACAGCAAGGTAGTGGTCACCAAAGGCGGCGAAACGTGTCCTAATGCCATAGCCGCCCTGCGAGAATTGGCAAAGTCCATGGGCTTCACCATAGATCCCAAATGGAACACCCAGCAGCTCGGCAGCAAACTAGTAGACTTCATCAACGGGAAATAATCTTTTAAATTCACCTTATTATTAACCAAAAACATTCAAACTATGGAAATTAAAGTTGACGGACGCCTTCTGGTGTCAACCCTTTGCAAGAACTTCAAAGATGAATTCGGCGGCACACTGCGCGTGTACCAGGGCAACAAGCTCCTCACCGGCAGCGAGAAAGTGAGCGAAATCGCCACCAAGACCGGCAGCTACGAGTGCCGCGGCAGCAAGACCGTCGGCGGCTTCGAGAAGGACATGATGACCAACTTCGGCCTGAAAGTCCAGGTCGCCTCCGCTGACGACTGGGTACTCGCCCTCGACGAGATGACCCTCTCCAAACTGCCCGAAATTCCGAAGCAGGCCAAGAAAGCCGACATGGAAGCCCTCAAGGCTAAATATGCCAAATAATTTTTGATTTCACATGCGAGCCGGCAGCAGGGCAACTTGCTGTCGGCTTTTTATTAAAACCCAATCACCATGAGCGTAGAATATTACCGCAAGCGCCTCATCGATCTGCGGGCCGATATGGCCAAAGAGCGCGAAGCCAAGAAAAAAGACAACGCGCATTATGCCGACCTGGTCAAGAGAGCCTCTACTCCGAGCAGCAAGGCCAGCTACCGCAAAAGCAAAATCGACCGCGCGGCCAGCCACGACCGCCGCATCGAGAGCCTCAAACGCGAAATTGAGCGTACCAACGAGACCCTGAAACGGGAGCGGGAGAGAGCGAAACGCAAATAACAATAAAAATGAAAAACTCAATTCTTATTCTACTGATTGTATTCATTGTAATGCTGGTTACCGGCGTGGCCTTTATTTCGAACCATTACTTGAACGATGGTACTGAGACACTCGCCTATGTGGGCGCATTCCTGATCGGTTCTTGCATATATGGTTTCTAGTGGATAACACAAAATAAGTAGGTATGAACCCAAAAATCAAGAGCTTCAAGCAGGAACTCAACCGCGTCTTCGACGACAACCTGCACACCAAGCAATGGCACAACATCGTCGATTATGTCATTATCGGCTTCATCGTGCTCAGCACCATCGAGGTATTCCTCACCACCTTCGACTCTGTAACCGCGAAGTACGAACCTGTACTGAAGGTGGTGGACTGGATCACGCAGATTTTCTTCACGATAGAAGTGACCCTGCGCATCTGGAACGCCGACATGCTCGACCCCAAGTACAAAGGTTTCCGGGGACGGGTGCGGTACTGCTTCAGTTTTTACGGCCTCATTGACTTCCTTTCCACCTATCCGTTCTATTTGGGTTTCTTCATGCCCGTGCCCACTATGGTGTTTAAGGGATTGAGGGTGGCCCGCTTGTTGCGGGTGTTTCGTTATATGCACTCGTTCAAGTTGCTCACCAGTGCCATCCGGTCGAAGAAAAACGAGCTGCTGGTTTCCATGCAGTTCCTCGTCATTGTCTCGTTGATTCTTTCGTTCATTCTGTTTTTTGTGGAACATGAGGCGCAGCCGGAAGCTTACAGCAACGGCTGGTACTCGCTGATTTGGCCTTTCATACAGTATGTGCAGGATCCGGGAGGGTATGGTGTCTATCCGCCCATCACCGCAACCGGACAGGTTATCGCTTTCATCGTCGGACTCCTCGGCATTGCCATGTTCGCCGTGCCTGCCGGCCTCATCGGCTCGGGCTTCACTGAGGTGATGGAGGAGGAGCAGAATGAGAAGAAGATACAGGACAACATCAGCCGCATTGTCCACTCCTTCAAATTTGAGAAGGAGCAGCAATACACCAACTTTTTTCATGTTCCCCCCTACAAATCTCTGAACAGTATTTTAACAAGAAAGTTCATTCCGGAAAACGATATCATTGAAGCCATCGAGAATTCTGACTGCCTTCATCTGTACAATTTAGCCGATTCTTTCAACAAACAGGACGATCCCGCAGATAAAATTGTAGTGGTCAACTATTTCAAAAACCGCCCCTACGGTTGCTGCATTGACCGGAATTCAAAAGTCACCATCATCTGCACTTCCGGTCCCTCGGAACCTGTCAGCAGCTGGTATGCCTACCACATTGCCAAAATCGGTGGGTTCAACTTTGTTTCCAAAGAGATAGAGGTTGACCCCGACAATCCGGTGACTTACTACAATATCGCCAAGAAAGATAGTTGTCCCAATATGCAGCTATTTTTAGATGATATCGACAGTCTGTCGAGAGGGGATGACAGTTGGGCCATTGTGATGGTGGCGAGTGTCGGGCCGATGTCGCGTCCTCACCAACTGCACTTCTGCTATAGTTCCACCAAGCACGATACCACTTACGACGACCCCTACATCCGGATTCGCAATACCGAACTGTTTGAGCAGCTGTATCAGGATATGTCCCGTGAAATGGAAGAAAAGCTCGAATATCATTGTGACAAAAACGAGTACTACGCTCTGAATCCAAAGACAAATATAGTCCACTTCATCAAACAGCCAAACGCTTTTGCATTGAGATTTGAATCAAAGGTAAATATCTTGGATTCAAAGAAATTGTATTCTGCAAAAACCATTGCGGATGTCATCAACCGCAATATTGAGTCCAGCGTTGAGAAACCCGTTCCTCCGGAAATGCTTACGCGTCCGGCCGGAGGACACGATTTCGGCATGGGGGACTATGTCAATTAGTTATTTGCACATCTATAGAATAAATATAAAAAATCATGGTAGCACTTATTTGGTTCATAAACATCCTTTTGCCCATCGTCACCATTTTAGGAATCATTGGCATGGCATGGGGGCTTGACGATGCCCCATTTGAACTATGCCTGTGGGGCAGTTTGGGATGCTTCATCGTAGGTTTCATTTTCGGACTTGTGGCTTGGAAATATGAAGTGCCCCCCCGCTGGTTCTGGATCAAATCGAAAACAGGTCTGTTTGAAAACTATGTGGGCAGCGCCTTCGGCTACGGATTCAAGTTCGCTTTCATCCCATTTGCCATCCTTGGAATTATGGTGATCGTGGATACGATATAAGAATAAAAATTCGGTTGTATATTTGCAATCTCCATTTCAGTGTATAAAACGCTGAATATCAGTGATAATAGAATTTTTAATATTGAATCTTTAGTGTTTATTATGCGAAAATTATTCCTTAACGAGAAAGCTATGCTTTGCGTGGTGATTCTCAATGTGCTGGTTATCTTTCTGCAAGGATGTGGCATGGAAAATGTCGCTATGGGTATCATTGACATTGTATGCACCCTGATTTTTGTTGTGGAGATGGTGGTGAAACACCGCGAATATGGATTCAAGGGTTATTGGCGCGACGGCTGGAACATCCTCGACGGTTCGGTGACTTTGCTCACACTGCCCGCCGTGCTGGTGTACTTCCTGCCCGCAGCCGGCAACATGAGTATCCTCATCACTTTGAGAGCCTTGCGAGTGTTCAAGTCCTTCCGTACCGTACGCCATTTCCCAAATATCAAGGAGATCTGGAAGGGTTTCAAGCTGGCCTTGCGGCAGTCTGCCGGCTTCCTGATCGGCTATTTCATTATCATTGTGGTGATTGCCATGTTCAATAGTGCTTTGTTCGGACATGCAGCTCCCCAATATTTCGCCACCCCACTTGATGCCATCTATGCTGTCTTCCAGCTTTTCACCGTTGAAGGATGGTACGAAATACCCAATGCTGTGGCGGGACATTTGCCTGCGGTCTGGTCGCATCTCATCCGAATCTATTTCTGCCTACTGCTCATCGGTGGCGGTATCATCGGCATGTCGCTGATCAACTCCATTTTTGTGGACGCGCTGGCCGCCGACAACAACGACGACGTGAAAGCCCAACTCAACAAGATGGAACAGGCCATCGCCGACAACCAGAAATCACTGGAACAGAAGATGGAGGAATTGCAGAAACTTATTGAAAGTAAGTAATATACTTATTCTCAATATTAGAACATCTTCTCCACATCCACTACTTCAAAAACCTTCTTGCCCGACGGGGTGATGGAAGGAAGCAGACAGGCGAACAGCTGCTGCAGGAAATGGTTGACTTCTTGCAAGTTAGACAACGGCTTCATTACCGCCTTTTTCTGATGGGCGAGGCTGAGAGCCAAGTTCTTGTCGCGCTCGGCACGGTGCGAGATGAGGTGAGATTGATATTCGTCCAGCAGATTCTCCACCATCGTCTGCATGTCGCCGGCCTCCTCATCGTGGGGCATGCCATTTACCGCAAAGTTGCCGCCACCCATCGGCTCGATGTCATAGCCCAGCTTCAACAAATCGCCCCGAATCTCCGTCAACAGTTCCGCGCGCGCACCGTTCAGCACCACCGTCTCTGGGAAGAGCGACTGCTGCACGGTAACGGGCTGGTCCTTGAGCGCCTGGAGATAATTTTCGTAAATGATGCGCTCATTCGCTCGTATTACGTCAATGACGTGCATCTTATCTTGCAATGACACAAAAAGATAGCGCTTTTGTACCACAATATAAGAGGTAACCTCCGCCAGCATATCCTGTGCCGAGTCTTCAAACTGCATTACCTTCTGCTCTTCGGGCTGGGCAACCGACACTTCCGTCTCTTTAATCCCTTTCAAGAAACTGTCCCAATTGGGATTGGCGCTTGTGGGATGGTGGCTCGGCTGCTGGTAGGTGGGACGGGGATTCGAGAAACTGTTGAACGGGTTGTAACCCGGACTCAACGACACCTGCGGCACCTTAATAGGCCCGCCTTGCGGCACGTTGTTCAGATCCAGATCGGTGTCGTAGTCGAAGTCTAACTGCGGAATCAGCGAGAACTCGCCAATCGCCTTCTTTACGGCGGCAAAGAGGAAGCCATACACCACGCGGTCGTCCTGCAACTTGATATCCACCTTGGTGGGGCTCACATTCACATCCACCGTGGCCGGATCCAGCTCGATGGAGAGGAAGTAGAGGGGGTGCGTGCCGTCGGGCAGCACCTGCTCGTAGGCCGACTCGATGGCGAAATGCAGCGAGCTGTTCTTTATAAATCTGTGATTGATAAACATATACTGCTCCGCCCGTTTCTTCTTGGCCGATTCGGGTTTTCCCAAAAATCCCGTAATTTTGATATAGTTGGTTTCTTGTTCGATGGGAAAAATTCTATCGTTGAAATGACTGCCGAAGATGCCGATGATACGCTGTTTGAAGTTGCCCTCTTTGAGCTGGTAGGTAAGTTTTCCGTTATGATAGAGGGTGAAGGCGATGTCGGGATGGATGAGGGCCACCCGGATAAACTCCTCCTCGATGCAGCCAAACTCAGTGTTGTCTGACTTGAGGAAGTTGCGGCGTGCCGGCACGTTGAAGAAGAGGTTGCGCACCGATATGCTGGTGCCGTTGGCCGTGGTGGTCGGACTCTGTTCCTTCACCTCACCGCCCTCAATCAGCACCACCGTGCCCGTTTCATCCTCCGCCCGCTTGGTTTTCAGCTCCACATGGGCGATAGCGGCGATGGAAGCCAGAGCCTCGCCTCTAAATCCTTTAGTATGAATGGAAAACAGATCCTCCGCGCTGCGAATCTTGGAGGTGGCATGACGCTCGAAACAGAGCCTTGCATCGTTGAAACTCATTCCCTTGCCATCATCAATCACCTGGATGAGCGTGCGGCCCGCATCCTTCACCACCAGCTGGATGTTCTTGCCGCCCGCGTCCACCGCATTCTCTAACAGTTCCTTAACAGCAGAGGCGGGCCGCTGCACCACCTCGCCGGCCGCAATCTGGTTGGCCACCGCCTCCGGCAACAATCTGATAATATCTTCCATCATTTCGTCATTTAGAATTAAGGTGCAAAGATACTATTAAAAAACGGAATTATCCATCATCAACATCATCTTAAAACAAAAAAAACGTGAAGCGCATCACACACTTCACGTTAAAACTGAAAAGAGGGAACCGCTTAGAAAGCATAGCGGATACCTGCATTCAGGCTCCAATCGAAGTAGTTCCACACATTATCTCCCCAAAACTTTTCACCAAAAAGCATACCGTAACCAGGACGGAAATCCAACTGAAGGGTAAGAGGGATATTCAATTTATACTCCAATCCCAAAATGGCATTGATGCCGAATTTGCCTACATCCCAATAATGTTCATTATAATGCCAGTAATAAATTGGGTGAGTAGAATGGACACGTGGATCCCATGCCGTCCACGAATACCCCAGGCTTACACCACCACCGGCAAAGCCATAGAGACCGGCCACGAAGTTGCCCTCGTACATGAAATTCGGATTCAATTCCAAATCCCAGATATTGATGCCTCTGACACGTACACCATTGGTATGGGTGATTTTGGTGCCCAAATCCACCTGGATGGCGAAGTGGTCGGTCACGAAGGTCTTGTAGGAGAAGGCCTGCATAGAACCAACGGTACCTCCGATACTGTGTTTGTAGGGAGCCTGTGCATGGGCAGAAAAGGCAATGCTCATCAGCAATGCTACCATTACCACTGAATAAAATCTTTTCATAATACTAATATTTTAATTAAACATAAATTACATCATAAAAAAAGACGCTTTACAGCGTCTTTTTGATTTATAGAACCAGTACACTTCCGAAGAAACTGTACTTCTTATCTTCTGTCTTGGGTTTAGCGAAGGCTCGCCACGAGAACTCGTTGTTGGCGGCCACCTTGCCGTTCACCGTGCCGTCCCAATGGAAATGGGGATCAGTGGAGTGGTACACCAACATTCCCCAACGGTCGTAAATCCAAATTTCAAACTCGGTTACCAGACTCGGATCCGACATGAAGAAATAGTCGTTCACACCATCATCGAAAGTGGCGGTGATGCAGTTGGGGAAATAGAGGTTGAAGGGGCAGCGGGGAATGTCGATATTACTCGACACCTCACACGGGCCGTCGTAGGCACGAACATAGTAGCGGCCATAGCCATGAATGACAATCTCGCTTGCACTCTCGCCCGTACTCCACTGCAAGTGCGGAGCGTTGGTATGGGCGATCAGCGTGGTAACTCCATTGTCACAGAAGTCCTCGGTCTGCTCAATCTCCAAAGTGAGCGCTTCCTGCACGCGGATGTCAACGCTGCCGCTGCCGAAGCAGCCGGCCTCGTTGGTCACCGTCACCTGATAGGTACCCGCCTGATGGGCTTCTATGGTTCGGGTGGTCTCGCCCGTGCTCCACGCATAGGTAGCATTGCTGCCACCTCCTGTAACCGACGGCGACAAGAGAACTGGGAAATCGGCACTGCTACATAGCACCTTGTCGCTGCCGAGATTCACACTCGGAATGGTGGAGTAATTCAAGTGCAATTCCACAATACTGTCACAGCCTGCAGCAGTGGCTACTGTGTCGTAATAGATGCCTACCTGGTTGTAGCTTCGGCCGTTGAACCAATACGTCTCTCCTGGACAAATGGAGGCGTAAATGGGAATCGGGTCGGTGGGTACGATGGAGAGATGCAGCTCGATAACGGAGTCGCAATCGCTTCCTGTCTCCACAGTATGTGTGTAAACGCCTGGCTCATCAAGAATTTCGCCGTAGAAATCGTATGTTCCACCTGCGCATAGCGGTACATACCTCAGAATGGTGCCAGTCGGCGGCAAATTCACATTGGTGTAAAGGGTGTCGTAGATGTTGCCGTAGCAGTTGTCCTGCCCCACACGCTCAATAATTACTGTCACATGATAGGATCCGCAGGTATCATAAATATGAGAGGTCGGGTTCGTGTTGCTGGTGGCGCCATCTCCGAAATCCCATTCAATATTGTTGTAGGGATAGTTCAGCTGAACTTCGAAATCAATGTTGCGATTCACACAATACAACTGATTATCAGGAATCTCGACTGTATTGACATTGTTGACATACATGCTGGATGTCAGGTTGATAGCACTCGAACCCACCGAATATCCATACGAGGTTACATTATACAGACCATACACATGCGCCACCAAACCACTGTCGCACTGGAGAGTGTGCGTGGCATGGGAGATGGAGATACGGGCGAAGGAATACTGCGGGTTGCCTGTCAACGTGGTGAACTGTCCGCTCACATTGTTCCCGTCCAAACGCACAGAGGCGACATTATCTGTACGCGTGACAACATTTACATAATGATTGGTAGTGTTACTTGAATATTCGTATGTTCCAAAGGTTATTTTTTTAATGTTCTGCTCGATAGGAGCGATATAGACCATGGAAGGGTCACCCGAACCGCCGCCGCAGCTCTGCCCAGTGATGTACAGATAGCAGACTGCCGGACCGGAGGTTTCGATGTAGCACGAACCTTCGGAGGAGGTGAGTTCAAAATGATAGGTGCCGCCAGCGTTCAAGTTGGCCACCACGGTGCCATTCTTGGTAACAGTGGTTCCGGCATTCTTGGCGGTTACGCGCACCACATCCTTCGTACGAGTTTGGGAAGTGGTGACAGCAAAGTGATTACCCCAATAAATCACGGGAATCATCGGTTCGTAAATGTGGTCGCAGTAGGTGCATCCTGAAGGGGCCTGCGCACACTTGCCACCCGCGAATACGGCGATCGGCTTACAGTCCTGCGACTGAATATGCGTGCCCGAAAAACTGCCATCTGTACTCGTGGTGTTGAACTGATAGACTTGACCTGCATTCAACGTAACCAATTGTGTACTGCCCGCAGCCCAGCCATTAGTGGTAGGTACTGAAGGAGTAACCTCTATCACCGTATTGTTTTCTGTGGCCAACAGCATCACCACACTGCCGTTCAGTCCGGGCGGAATCGTCTCAATCATGTACTCATCACCCAATGTGCTGGTCGGCAAAAGATGTCCGCCATCGAATGAGGCATCCCTATAATTCATAGTGTAAGCAGAAATGGTATCGGAGGCCACCACGTGACAGCCCAAATTATAGGCCACGCCATCGGTAGTGGAAGAGTGATACCCTTGTGCCAAAGGAACATCCACATCCACACGACCACCTGCCGGAATGGTCGCACTGGTCTGCCAACCCGTGTTCGGATTCGTCACGATGACACTACAAGCGCGCTCAGCAGACAAAATCAGACAGGTCTGCGTAGGATTAGACCCGTTATTGTTGATGAAGGCAAACCAAAAGTCGGTTCCTTGAGTGGAGGCATTCTGCGCCTTAATAGGCTGTAACCCAATGCAAAACAAAGCCACAACCCAAGTAAGAATATAGACAATATGCTTATTCATAGGCAAAATCTTTCTCTATTTTTACAATCTACAAAAATACAAAAAAAATGTTGCCTACATCTATATAAAAGAAAAATATCTTTTAATTTATTCTTTTACAGCATCTTGGAGCATATCCCAAACCACATCAGTTGGCAAGCCCATCACGTTGTAAAAAGAGCCGTCCATGCCCTCCATCCCCACATAACCGATCCACTCCTGGATGCCATAGGCTCCGGCTTTGTCGAACGGACGGTATTGGCGGATATAGTACCACAGCTCATCGTCGCTGAATGTGCGGAAACGCACGCGGGTTTCGCTGTGGCGGGTGGCACAATAACGGCGGGTTTTCACCGTAACCCCACTCATCACCACATGCTCACGACCTGATAAGCTATGCAACATACGGAATGCATCTTTCTCGTTTTCAGGTTTTTCCAACACCTCATCATCCAGCACCACCACCGTGTCGCAAGCGATGAAAAGTGCGTTCTCCGGAAAATCCTCCAACTTCACAGCCGAGAGTTTGAGGCGGGAGAGATGCTCCACCAACTGCGCCGGTGTACACCCCTCAGGATGCACCTCCTTGACATGCGTGGGCATCACCTCAAAGTTGAACCCCATGCCCGCCAGCAGCTCCCGCCGCCGCGGCGACTGCGAAGCCAGATAGATTTTATAATCCTTGATTTCTTCCAATAACATAATTCATCAAAATATTCTGGCCGAAACATCTCAGCCAATAACTATTAATTATTAACTATTAATTATTAATTATTAACTATTAACTATTAACTATCAACTCCTTACACATCTACCCACTGATAACTCCCATCCCGCTTAAACCAGGTCATCTGTCGTTTGGCATAGCGGCGCGTATGCGTTTGGATGTCGGTGATGGCCTGCTCCAGGGTAAGTTTCCCGTCAAAATAGTCGAACAGCTCCTTGTAGCCGACCGTGTTGAGGGCGTTGAGCTGGCGGTAGGGATAGAGCGCCTTGGCCTCCTCCAGCCATCCCTGCTCCACCATCACATACACGCGGCGGTTGATACGGTCGAAAAGCTCCTCGCGGGGACGGGCCAGACAGACTTTCACAATGTCGAAGTCACGTTGCTTCCGATTGTTGGTCAACAATTTGGAATAGGGCTGTCCGGTTTGTAGCGACACCTCGATGGCGCGCATCATCCGTTTATGGTCGGCGAGGTTGCAGCGGTCGTAGTAAACCGGGTCGAGGCGGCGCAGCTGGGCGCGGAGGCCGGCCACTCCTTCTTGTTGGAACAGATCGTGCACGTAGCTGCGGGTCTGCTCGTCGGGGTCGGGCAGGTCGTCGATGCCGTGGCACACCGCATCGATGTACATGCCGGAGCCGCCGGTCATCACCACCGTGCCGTAGCGGGCGAACAGTTCGGGCAGCAATGCCAGCACGTCCTGCTCGAACCGCGACACGCTGTAATAATCCTGTATGGAAAGATGCCCGACGAAGTAGTGCTTCACCTGCGCCAACTCCTCCTCGGTGGGTGCCGCCGTGCCGATTTTCATCTCACGATAAAACTGACGCGAATCTGCCGAAATAACGACAGATTCGCGCTCTATGGCTGTCTGAATGGCATACTGCGTCTTTCCGACCGCGGTCGGACCCGCGATGACGATCAGCGTGGGACGACTAAATATCGGAAAATTCACTTAAACCGTTCAAATCAAGATCGTCATAACCTTCTTCAAAGCCTCCGTCCAAATCATCCTCTTCCTCCAGTAGTTCGTCGAAACCATCATCGGGATTGGGCAGCGGCTGCTGTTTCACCTGCTTCGGCAACTCTTTCACCTTGTTGGTGCAACGCGGATACTTCACACCATCCTCGGCCGTCAGCACCTTCAGCAGTTCGATGTAGAACACCTTCGGATTCAAGAAGTCGTACTCATACATGATATGCTGGTGCGGATCGGTGATAAACTCCTTCAGCAGAGAGTCTTTCATCACCGAGATGGGCAGTTTGGAGCGGAGTGAAAATTCGTCACCCTCCTCATATTCAGGATCTTCTTTCTCGCTGTCATCGCCCATATCCATCAACGAAATCTCCTTCTGCTTGTTCCATTTGGAGTCGCATATATAGAAAGAGGCGAGTTCCTGGCCGTCAAGACCGATGGAGGAGAGCAGAATTTTGTGAAAATTCTCGAAGTTGTCGTTCGAAAGGATTTCAATATCCCTTACAAAATCCTCTACTTCGTCGTAATAGACCCTGAATTTGTAGAAATACATGGTGAAAAAGTTAAAAGGTTAATAGGCTGGTTGGAAGGAGATTACTCCATATTGGTGAAGACATTAGTAACGTCCTCATCGTCTTCAATTTTCTCCAACAATTTCTCCACTTCCTCGCGTTGCTCGTCGGTGAGTTTCTTGAGGTCATGAGGAATTCTTTCAAATTTGAAGCTTTTGATTTCGAAACCGTTGTCCTCGAAATACTTCTGCATCGGACCGAAGCTCTGGAAGTCGGCGTAAGCCACGATGTCGTCACCGTCAACGAAGATTTCGTCGCAGCCGCAGTCGATGAGTTCGAGTTCGAGCTCTTCGATGTCGGTACCGGGCTTATTGGCCACCACAAAGTTGCACTTCCGGTCGAAGAGGAAGTCGTGCATGTTGGGGCTTCCGAAGGAGCCGCCGAGCTTGTTGAAGTAACTGCGGAGGTTGGCGACGGTGCGCTGGTTGTTGTCGGTAGCGGCTTCGATGACCACTGCGATACCATGAGGTGCGGTGCCGGCATATACCAATTCCTTGTAGTCGGAGGTGTCTTTTTCGAAAGCGCGCTTGATGGCTCTCTCCACATTGTCTTTCGGCATATTTTCGGAACGTGCGTTCTGAATCAGCAGACGCAGTTTCGAGTTGGTGTCGGGATCGGGACCGCCGGCTTTGGCAGCCATCGTAATTTCTTTTCCCAGACGGGTGAACACGCGTGCCATGTTCCCCCAACGTTTCAGTTTTCTTGCTTTTCTATATTCAAATGCTCGACCCATAGTATAAGGTTTTTAGTGTTAAAAAAATCGGCTGCAAATTTACGTACTTTTTTTGGAAAATAAAATCGTATTTTTGCAGCGCAATTCAAAAATTTAGAAAAATGAAAAAAATCATCCTTTTGAGCATACTCTCCATCGTCCTTTTTAGCTGTCACACACAGAAAAAGGCCGCCGAGAACAACACTCCTGCCCCGCAGAGCCAAACGCAAAAGCCAGCGCCCGCCACAGCGTCTGTGCCATCGCCTCCCACCTACATCTACAAAACCCGCAACGACTACTCGCAAAATGTGTTCGTGGGATATGCCAACAACCGCATCACCTTCTTCCCTGCCCCAACCGACCTCTATACTAATGGCAAGCTCGCCACACCCACGCCCCTGCGCGACGGCTACTGGCTCGACAACCGCGGCATCTCCCCCAACATCGCCTTCCTCGCCTACACCTACGAGGAGTACGCCAACATGCAACAAGTACCCAACGACTTGTACCAGAAGATATTGGACAAAGACCCGATATTGGAAATGTGGGACTGCGGACCTCGCCACACCTACACCGACGCCGCCAAGGAGCTGAATAGAATCATCCAAGACAACCAGCTCGACACCCGTTGCACTAGGGTAAAATAGCCATCTGACAACGTACAGACAACGCATGCGTTGTCTCTGCTTCTATGCTCTCTTGCCGTCCGTATTGCGCATGCGTTGTCTCTGCTATTCTTCCGGCATCCGCACGCTGAACGACACCAATGTCTTTCCTTTCGGGGTCTTTTTATCCCCTAACGGCAGCACATCCACTCGTTCACGGCCGATACCTTGCGTAGCCAAATGATTGACAATCTGTTGGTTCCTTCTTTCGATATTGGCATCTATCTGCTGGCGCAACATCTGACGGTCGTACAGAGCCACGCATTTCGCATAGATGTCGATAGGAGTTGAGCTGTTTCCTTCCAAACGCTTGTTCACATAATCCACAAAATCCTTGTTGGTCGGCTTGATGGCGCGGATGTTGTTAAAATCTTCCATCGTAAGCTCACCAGAGTGCTTTTGCATATAAAATTCTTTCTGCGCATTGAAGAGCGCATACTCGTTTATATTTTCTTCAATATCAACAGATTGCTGAATGGTAAGATGCAGCTCGGGTTTCTGTTTCATAGCATCGGCGATCTTGTTGAGGCGGTCTGACGACTCGCTGCCCAGTCCTTGCGGGCGGATGTCGTAAACCATGTCGTCGAACAGGTCGGGCTCACCATTGATGGCCTTCACGAGGAAATCGACCGGCGCGGTCACCACCTTGACAATCAGATTACAAAGGGTCTTGAAGATAATCTTGCGGTACGAGAAGGTCGGGTCGTTGATGTTGCCCGACACCGGCAGGTCAACCTGGATGTTGCCCTTGCGATCGGTGAGGATATACACGGCAGCCCGCATCGGGATGTTATACTCAGCCTTAAAATCTTTCAACTTCTTATCTACCTGACAGTTAAAAATATCCACCTTATTTTGGCTCGAAATATTATTATTGACCAGTGTGTTGGTACTGGCAAACGAGAGCACACCGTCGGTGATAGGATAGGCGAAATACTCAACAGAATACGGCGATGCGTAGGTGAGTTTGAAATTCTTGAGGAATACATTCAGCTTCATGTTGCTGAAATCGGAGAGGCTGCCATTGCAGTTGGCCATCAGCTCGCCGCTCTCCCCTACCAGCGCTTTCAAGCCGAGGCTGATGGGCGCATCAGGGTCGAAATGGTTGCTGCGAATGTCGATGTTCGACACTGGCACATTCACCTCATGGTGCATGGTATGGTCGATATAATTCAAGGAAGAATTTGTCACAACTAACTCATCCACAAGAAAATGCAAAGGATTACTACTGGATGTGTCGGCGGCAGTTTCGACGGTATCAGCTGGGGAAGAACTCTCTTTCACGAGGTTGTCGAAAGTATGATGGTCAGCGAAAACCTCGTAGTCGAAATTGACGCCTGATATCTCAAATCTCTTCATATAGTAGTCTGCATTTTTCGTGTCAGCGTTGATGCCCTCCAAAACAATGCTCTGTACAGAAGCGAGGCGTTTGTTCTGTTTATCGGTGGCGAACACGTCGGTAATTTTCACATCTCCTTTTGCCACCACATCCAAAATATGGTCGGTATTGCCGATGAGATTCAGATTGGCGGAGAGTCTTCCGCCGAAATTATTGATATTGAGATACTGACGCAGATAAGGAGTGATATCATTAAGTTCGAAATTAGTCAGTGCGAGCGCCAGGTCGTATTCGCTATTCTCCATACCGTAGAGGAGTTTCATATTGAGGCCGCCGCCATTGTCAAACTTCAAATCGATGCCAAAGTCGGTTTTTTCAGTGCTGAAAAAGATACGGGGGATCTTGATCGCCAGCTGGTTAAGTGCGAACTTGCTGCCCACTTCTGCATCACGATAGGTCACGCTACCACCCGTCAGCGTAATATTGCGGAGATCCACCACCCAGCCACTTTCTTCGTCATCCTCCTCCTCATCATCATCTTTATAAAACTCACAAATATCGGTAAAATTGAAACGTCCGGGGTATTGAACAATCACCACCGTCGGTTTCTCTAAAGTTATCTCATTGATTTGCACCGTTTTACCCAACAGCTTCCACAATGACATATCCACAAACAACCTGTCGAAAGCCAAGCAAGTATCCTTGTCATTCTGCTCTAAAGCCACCAGCCCTTCAATTTCCACCGAACCCGTAAAAAGGTTGATGTGGAGGTCTTCCATAGTCACCACGCGGCCACAAAGGTCTTTGCTGTGTTTCTCAATATACCAATGGGCGACCGGCGATATAATGGCGGCAATTAGCAGGAATAGTCCCACCAGCACGGCGGCGATGATAATCAGCACCTTCACCCATTTTTTCAAGGGTTTGCGCTTGCCTTTGCTTTTCTCATCTGCCTTAGGCGTTTCGGGGCTGCTTTCGGCTGGCTGTTCCGTTACCTCAGGGAGGGTATCAGCAGGCTGATTTTCCTCAACGGGATTAGACTCTGTGGCCTTGGCTTCTTCCAAAGGGATTTTATTATCCACTGCGGGGCTTTCCTGGGAATTATTCATTTTATAATAATGGTAAACTAATCATTTTTACAGAATTTCAGGCTCATGTCGAGACTGCTGATATGGTGGGTCAGGGCACCCACGGAGATAAAGTCCACACCGGTTTCGGCGTATGCGCGGAGCGTTTCGTCGGTGATACCGCCGGAGGCTTCCGTCTCGCAGCGTCCGGCCACGATGCCCACGGCCTCACGGCACTGGTCCACCGAGAAGTTGTCGAACATGATGCGGTCGGCACCGCCATGTGCCAACACGCGCCGCACATCGTCCAACGAGCGGGTTTCGACCTCGATTTTAAGATTCAACCCTTTGGATTTCAGGTAAGTGTGGGTTTTATCGATGGCCTGTTCGATACCGCCGGCGAAGTCGATATGGTTGTCTTTCAGCATCACCATGTCGAAAAGTCCGAAGCGATGGTTGGAGGCACCGCCCACCTTCACGGCATACTTCTCAAAGATGCGCATGTTGGGGGTGGTCTTGCGGGTGTCGAGGATGGTGGCATGCGTACCTGCTACCCTATCGGCGTAATGGCGCGCCGTGGTGGCGATGCCGCTCATACGCTGCATGAAGTTGAGAAGGGTGCGCTCGGCAGTGAGCATACTCCTGACGGGACCGTGGATGATGAAGGCCACATCGCCCACCTTGACCGCGTCGCCATCGTGCAGAAACTGCTCCATCGTGATGGTAGGATCCACAATATTCAGCACCGTTTTGGCCACCTCCACACCGGCGAGGATGCCATTCTGTTTCACCAACAATTTCATCTGTCCCATGCGGTCCGCATCAATGCAGGCCAACGATGAGTGGTCTCCATCGCCTACATCTTCCAAAATGCTCTGTCTGATAATCTCTTCTTGATTCATAGTTGTAAAAATGAGTGATAACTTTATTGGTCTACCTTAAAACGCATAATCTCCATCTGCCTCTTTACTCCAGCAGCATCCATCTTTTCGCCACTAATAATTAAGAATTCGTCTTTGATGACATAAGATGTGTTTTCCGACTTCAGAGCCGAAATGAACTGATATTCCGTTTCCATCTCGTTGCAAAGTTTCTTGGTGGAACCGGTGTATTCGATGCTGATTTTCCCCTTATTGTTGGCATAAAAAGTACCAAAAAAAGTGTTGCACCCCAGTGAGCCGGTTACGCGATCACCGGTAAAGATGATGTAAGGTTTTTCCGGAGTATCTTTCACAGGCATGCCGTCGAGATGGGTGAGCAACCATTTGGTTTCGGTGAGTTTTGCCGGCTTTGCATGTGTTTCACTGGAATAACTCTTCGTTTCAATGGTGTCTTTGGAACTCTTGCACCCGTAGGCGCACAACAAAACTACCATGGAAATCAATAATATTCTTTTCATTTCTAGAAATTTTATAATGTGATAATCATTTTAAGTTAGCGGGTGCAAATTTACACGATTTTCGTGAATAATTTAAGTTTCATTTCTTATTTCAGCCCGCTGCGTTCCAGCAGGGCGTCAATCTTGGGCTCGCGGCCACGGAACCGCATATAGAGATCCATCGCCTTCTCGGAACCGCCCTTCGACAAGATGTTGCGGCGGTACGACTCAGCGACTTCCTTGTTGTACACTCCCTTCTCCTTGAAAAGCGAGAAAGCGTCGGCATCCAACACCTCCGCCCACTTGTAGCCATAGTATCCGGCGGCATAACCGCCCGAGAAGATGTGCGAAAAGCAGGTACTGATGCAGGTACCCTCCACCACGGGCAGCAGCTCGGTGCGCTTGATGGCCTTGCGTTCGGCCGCCAGCACGTCGCCCACCTTGGTGGGATCACAAGTGTGCCACATCATGTCAAGAAGTCCGAAGGTGAGTTGCCTGCAGCAAGCATAGCCCGACTGGAAATTCTCGAAATCGTGAATCTTCTGCACCAACGTGTCGGGAATCAGCTCGTGCGTTTGATAGTGGTAGGCGAATTTCGAGAGGAACTCCTTCTCGGTGGACCAGTTCTCCAACAGTTGGGAGGGCAGCTCCACAAAGTCGCGGGGCACGCTCGTGCCAGAAAGCGCCGTGTAGTGCACCTCCGACAACATGCCGTGCAGCGAGTGTCCGAACTCGTGCATGAAAGTGCGTACCTCGTTGAAAGTGAGCAACGAAGGCGCATCGGCAGTGGAGGGTGTGAAGTTCATGACCAACGATACCAGCGGACGGATGTCGTTGCCGTCGGCATCCACCGACTGCTCGCGGAAGGCGGTCATCCAGGCCCCGCCGCGCTTGCTCTCACGCGGATGGAAGTCCAAGTACAGCACCGCCATAAACTTGCCTTCGCGATACACCTCATACACCTTCACATCCGGATGATAGACCTGAATTTTGTCGTTCGGCACAAACTTCAAGCCGAACAGGTCGGTGGCGAGACCGAACACGCCGTCAATCACCTTCTCCAGTTGGAAGTAGGGCTTCAGCATCTCGTCGTTCACATTGAACAGAGAAGTTTTGTATTTCTCTGAATAATAGGCGAAATCCCAGCGTTGCAGCTTGCCCTGGAATCCTTGGGCATTGGCGAACTGCTGCAGTTTTTTCATCTCTTCCTTTCCTTTCGGATAGGCATGTTTGAGCAGCTTTTCCTCCAGCTCATACACCTTCTTGGGATTTTCAGCCATGCGGTCTTCCAACACATAGTCGGCGTAAGTGCTGTAACCCAGCAGTTTAGCCAAAGAGTCGCGCAGCAGCACGATCTCTTTCACAACTTCCTGATTGTCGAACTCGCCCTTGTAGGCGCGGGTGTTGTACTGCATGTAGAACTCATGGCGGAGGTCGCGGTTGTCGGCGTAGGTGAGAATGGCCAGGCAGGAGGGCATGGAGAGGTCAAACAGCCAACCCTTTTCGCCCTTGGCGGCAGCCTTGTCGCGGGCGATGGCCAGTGCGGAGGCGGGGATGCCGCTCACCAGCTTCTCGTCGGTAATCACCTTAGTATAGGCGTTCACCGCCGACAGCACGTTTTGGCCGAACTGCAGCGACAGCGTTGACAGCCGCATGCTGTAGTCGCGGAACTTCTCCTTGTCGCTGTCGTTCAGGTTGGCGCCCTGCCGCACGAAGGCCTTGTAGGTCTTCTCCAACAGCATCTGCTGTTCTGGCGTGAGCGTGCCGGGGTTTTCGTACACCGCCTTCACACGGTTGAACAGCGCTGGGTCGAGGTAGAGGTCGTTGTAAAAGGCCGTCAGGGCGGGACTGATCTCCTGTGCAATCTTCTGCATTCCATCGGAAGTATTGGCTTCCAACAAGTTAAAGAAAATTCCAGAGATGGAGTTCAGCAGTCGGCCCGAACGGTCGAGTGCCTCCACGGTATTGGCGAAGGTGGGTTTCATCTTCACCGCTTTGATGCGGTACAGCTCGTCCTTGGCCACAGCGAAGGCGTATTGGAATGCGGGGAGGTAGTGTTCCTCCTTGATTTCCTCAAAAGGTGGGGTGTTGAATGGGGTGTTCCACGGCTCCACCAGCGGATTGTTTTTCGGTTTTTCCATAGGTTGTGCGCTCATCATCAAAGAGAATAGAATCAATGATAATGATAAAAGAAAAGATTTTTTCATAAGATGTTGATTCAGTGTTTTTTGCCGACGATGGCTTCCAGTTCAGCCACCGTTTTAGGCACGGCCTGACCGAGTACGCGATGGCTCTTGGCGGTCACCACCACGTCGTCTTCGATACGGATGCCGCCAAAGTCGAGGTAGCTTTCCAGTTTGTCGTAGTTGATGAAGTCGGCGAGATGTTTCTGTTTACGCCACAGTTCGATGAGCTTGGGAATAAAGTAGATACCGGGCTCCACGGTCATCACCATGCCGGGCTCGAGGGTGCGGGCCATTCGGAGGTTGCGGGTACCGAAGATGTTGCTGCGCTTGAACTCTTCGTTGTAGCCCACATAGTCTTCGCCGAGGCCTTCCATGTCGTGTACATCGAGGCCGAGCTGGTGGCCGAGGCCGTGGGGGAAGAAGAGCGCGTGGGCGCCGAGGCGAACGCCCTCCTGCACATCGCCTTTCATCAGACCGAGGTCCTTGAGACCGCGCATCACGATTTCGGCGGCGGCGAAATGCACGTCGCGATAGGGCGTGCCGGGCTTCACCTTCTTGATACCTTCCATATTGGCTTTCAGCACAATCTCATATATATCTTTCTGTTTTTGAGTAAATTTGCCACTCACCGGGAACGTACGCGTCATGTCGGAGCAGTAGTTCATCAACCCTTCCACGCCGGAGTCCACCAACAGGAGCTTGCCCTTCTGCAATTCCACGTTGTGGTCGGTATTGTGGAAGATTTCGCCGTGCTGGGTGAGGATGATGGGAAACGAAAATCCGTTGCCTTCACCATTGGCGATGCCGTCAGCGATACCCACCAGCTGGTGTTCGGTGGCGCCGGGCTTGCAGTTGCGCATCACGGTGGTGTGCAGCTTCCATGCCATGTCGGCAGCCTTCTCCATCTCCGCAATCTCGCGGGCCTCCTTGATGGAGCGCATGGCGATGATGGCCTTGTGCAGCTCGATGGAGGCGTAGTTGTTGATCACGTTCACGCTCTTCTGCAACAGATTGGCGAGAGTGATCTGGAGGTCGTGGCGGTAGGCTTTGGTGAAATGGATGGTGCGCGAGGCGTTTTGGCGGAGGTAGCCTTTCAGCTTCGACATCGGCATCGACTCGGTGATGCCCACTTGAGCGGCCAATGTGCTGATGGAGGGCTGGTCGCCCACCCAGATGATATCGTCGATGGTGAAATCGTCGCCGAAGAGGATGGTACGATCCTCATCGATGTCGATGACGGCGGCCAGCGACGGAGCGGTGAGGCCGAAGTAGTAGATGAAGTTACTGTCCTGCCGGAAGTTGTAGGTGTTGGCGGGATAGTTCATGGGGGCATCGTTGTTGCCCAAGAAAAGCAGCAGGCCGGAGCCCATTTTGCGGGCGAGTTCCTTACGGCGCGCCACATACACGGATTTTTCAAACAAAGGATTCATGGTATTCTTATTTTATGATTTTCAATTTCTTACTTAAAAAAGATTTCTTGTCAATAAAAGGACGTGGTTAGTAGTTGTCATAATAGTCGTCGTAATAGCTGTCATAATAGCTGTCATAATCACTGTCATAATCACTGTCATAATCGTCATACCTGCTATATGTATCAAAATCATTATAACGGCTATACTGATTTTTTCTTTCCTTTATTATTTTTTTCAAGGCGAACCACAATTTGTTCATGTCGATATTTTGCAATGACTCATTCTTTTGGAATGACATCTCCAACTTATATTCTTTCTTATCCATAGTGATATGAGCATGGAAATAGTTGTCTCTCAAATTGATGTCAGCACTGCTCACAAAATCTTTGAATTCGGAATCCAGCTCTTTCTCAAACACATCGACAAACACATCGGTTTTCACCCACAAGTTCAAGTTGGTCAAATCTTTACTGAATTTTTTGAAGTCACTATTTGAAAGAATGCTGCTACCTTTGTCGCGGTGGATGGCGCTCTCGACATCAGTGGGGGTCACTCTGCTTTCAGGACTTCCTATTATCACCAACATACTTTTATTCCACCCTATAACGAGTTGCTCTTCATCATCTTGAAGAGGACACACATACGAGATATCTCCCTGCTGCTTGATATTGGACAACTTCACGTAACTATCTCCTATCAAATTGTTCAATTCTGACAAACTTGACTGAAACTTCTCAACATCCTTCAAGGGGATGGCCATACCGAAGCGTGATTTTTCAACATCTTTTCTGCCAACTTCCACCCATGCCACCATAGCTTTAGAAAAATCCAATCCTGATGACTTGGGGTCTTGAATCATTCTCTTCATAAACTCCATTTCCTGCCCTTCAATGTCTAATTCCTTAAAGACATCATCGAGTATCGTTTTATCAATATCTTCATTGAAATTCTTATCGGGGCACACCACATAAACGGCATCTGCATTTTGGGGAACGCAGTTGAGCGCTTTATTTTTCGAACACGATGAAAACAAAACCGCACAAATAGCGAGAACTACTAAAGCATAGATTCTTTTCATAAAATCACAGAGGGCTTTGAATAATAAACATGCAAAATTCTTTGATTTCCGCAAGCCCTAAAAACGGGAACTGAAGGAATCCTGCACAGACAATTCCAACTGCAAAAATAGCAATTTTTTGGGTATAATTACAAATGCTTATAAAAAATCCTGAAGATCCATTTCGCGTACTGCGACACGTCCCACCGCCTCCAATACCACCAAACGGCAATGTCCATCGACACGCTTTTTATCTTGCATCATGGCCTCCAACATCGCCTCGCGGCTCACACCCTGAGGAATTTCCACTGGTAGTCCACACGATTGCAACACGTTGGCTATCAACGGTGTATCGGCGCTATTCGCACATTTCGCCGCACAAACCATCCCTATCGCCACCGCATCGCCATGCGCCATGCCCGTGCACCGCTCCAAGGCATGCCCGAAGGTATGTCCCAAGTTCAACAGCTGTCGCACCCCGTTATCCCGCTCATCTTCATGTACCAACTCTTCCTTCACAGCCACCGCTTCGTTGATAAAGGCTTGCAACTGATTGCGTTTCGCAGCATTTTTCAACATTTCCTCAATCCCATTTTCAGCAAAAAACGCACCACATTCCTCGAAATGTTTTCCACTAATCAAAAATGCCTTCAGCATTTCGGCCAAACCCTGCCGCACCTCCTCCGCAGCCAGCGTTGGCAGAAAATCGATGGTGCTCACCACGAACTCCGGCTGTCGTATGGTACCCAGCATATTCTTGTAACCCAACATATTAACGCCGTTCTTACCGCCGATAGCCGCATCCACCATACCCAACAGCGTGGTAGGCACCAGCCCGCAGGCCACGCCCCGCTTGTAGATAGAAGCCACAAAGCCGCAAATATCCGTGGTAATGCCCCCGCCCACGCCAAGCAGCAGCACATCACGGTCGGCATGAAGTTCCAACAACCGCTGTATCACTTCCTCCACGGTCTGCATCGTCTTGTGTCGCTCATCCGCCACCACCTCTATTTTCTCAAACGGGAAAAGTTTGCCATACAACTCCTCCACCTTGCGGTCGATGACCGCCACGACACGCCGCGTGCCAACCATCTGCTGCAACTGAGTCCTAAATTCTTTAAAATCTGAACAAAGCTTCATACTAAAAAATGTTAATGGGATGGATGAAAATAATCGTTCAGCACCTTGGCTTTGGCAGGACCCACCACCACGGCCAGCTCCGCCTCCGATGCCTCCTTGATACGCTTCACACTCTTGAAATGCTTCAGCAGTTTCTCCTTGGTGCTATTGCCAATTCCCTTAATATCATCTAAATCGGAATGCGCAAAGCCCTTTTCAAACTTCTTGCGATGGTGCGTGATGGCAAACCTATGCACCTCGTCTTGTATGGAGGCCAGCAGATAAAAGAGCGGAGATTTGACGTTGACACCGACCATTTTCGGGGGAAAGCCGTAAAGCAGCTCATTGGTGCGATGGTTGTCGTCTTTGGCTAGTCCGGCGATAGGGATATCCACCTTCAGCTCGTCGCACACCACCTGGCGCACCACCTCCATCTGGCCCTTTCCACCATCGGTGAGGATGAGGTCGGGTAGCGGCTTATTTTCCTCTAACAGACGGGAATAGCGCCTTCGCACCACCTCCTTCATCGAAGCATAATCGTCGGGACCTTCCACGGTCTTGATGTTGAAATGGCGATATGCGCTCTTGTTGGGCTTGGCATTGACAAACTGTACCATGGCCGCCACCGCATACTCGCCTTGGAAGTTGGAGTTGTCGAAACACTCAATCACCATCGGCGGCTTGGGAAGCCCCAGCTCTTTCTGCAACTGGTTCAGCACCTGCTGACTGCGCCGGTTGGGATCCACAAGGTCGCGGCGTTTGTTTTTCTCGTACATATAGGTAAGGGCATTTTTCAGCGACAGATCCAACAGTTTCTTCTTGTCGCCACGCTGCGGCACCGTCACCGTTACTCCTTGCAGCTGTGTATCAACTGGAAACGGGAGCAACACGGTGGGACTGAACTCTCCAAATCGGTCGCGCATCTCCACCATGCCCTGTAGCAACAGCTCCTCGGTGGTTCTTTCCAACTTGTGCGCAATTTCGAGCGTATAAGACTGTATAACAGAGCCTTCCATCACTCTCATAAAGTTCACATACGCACTCTGTTCGTCTTCTGTGATGGTAAAGACATCGAGATTGGAGATGTCGGGATTCACCACCACCGATTTCCCCTTAAATTGTGTTAAAATGTCGAGCTTATCCTTCATCTCCTGCGCCTTTTCGAACTCCAAATCGGAAGAGAAAGCCAGCATTTTTTCCTGTAACTGGCGAATGATGGCATGTGAGTTCCCTTTCAGTATTTCGATGATACTGTGGATGTTAGACTGATACTCTTCTTGGGAGATACAGCCGGCGCAAGGGCCTGTGCAGCGGTGTAGCTGGTATTGCAGGCAGGGGCGGTCGCTTTGGCGGAACAGTTTGCAGGTGCGCACCGGGAAAATCTCCATCAGGGTACGGAAGAGGGTGTTCATGTATTTGACGGAGGCGTAGGGGCCGAACACTTCCTGACGGCTCCGGTCGGGCGAGCGGGTGACAAAGACCCTCGGGAAATCCTCCTTGGTGACGGCAATCCACGGGTAGGTCTTGTCGTCTTTGAGCATGATGTTGTACTTCGGCTTATACTTCTTGATGAGGGTGTTTTCCAACAACAGGGCCTCCCACTCGGTATCGACGATTGTGGTCTGGATGTCACGGATTTTTGTGACGAGCATCCGCACCTTGGAGGAATCATGGTTTTTGTTGAAATAGGAGGAGACGCGCCGTTTAAGGTTCTTCGCCTTGCCGACGTAAATCACTTTTCCGTTCTCATCAAGATAGCGATAGACCCCTGGTTTGGTGGAGAGGGCGGAAAGAATGAGTTGGATTTTACTTTTGTCCGCCGCGCTCATCGTTGTTCTGCTTCTCTGCATCCCTCAGCTTTTGCAGGCGGGCATTCTCTTTTTTGAGAATAAAAATCTCGCTGACGGCAAAAATGAAGTAGATAGTCATGAATGCACCTGCGAATTTCCACCTATCTTCTTTATTAACAATAAAATAGATAAGCAAAAAAAGCAGGCACGACATAAACTTAATGACCCGCGAGAGCATATAGCCGGAGATGAACTTACGGGAGTCGCGCTGCGCCTGGTCGCGCAGAACGATGTAAAGGCTGAAAAGGGTGATAAAGAAGAAAAACAGCACAATGAACGGCATGGCCGGTGTGGAGTATGCAGGGAAGATCACTGGCATAAGAATCGACAGTGCGGCCACGATGATAGAGACCACCAACAGATGGATGACGTATGGCGGCACCTTATAGTTAACACGTTGCATTTTCTTCATCAGCTATTTCTCTTTGTTTTGGGTTAATTTGTGAATCATCACATACATGGCAAGGGCGATGGCGGCCAACGAACATACAATAGTAAAAAGGGGCGAGAGGTTGAGCCAGCTGTCCAACCTCACACCTCCGTATGCGCCGATGGCGATAATGACACCCATTTGGAAGGCCAGTCCGGCATAACTCGCACCGGCATCCCATTGCCGTTTATCGCTCATGAACGATTATTTCTGCTGCTGCTGGGGCTGTGCGGGGGTGGGCTGCACAACAGGGTTTTTGCCGTTCTGGATTTTGCAGTTACCCACGAAGGTGGCACCCGGCTCGATGGCCAGCTTGCTGGAGGCGATGTCGCCAGCCAACACGGCCGTAGAACGCAGTGAGATGATGTCAATAGCGGTAATGTTGGCCTTCACGCGGCCTTCGATATCAATGCTGTCGCAATTGATGTCGCCTTCCACCACACCGGATTGTCCGATGATGATTTTAGACTTACAGTTGATATTGCCCTTGATAGTTCCGTCGATACGGCAGTCGCTGCCGGCCTCAATGTTACCCACCAGGCTGGTGCCGGCGGCGATGGTGTTCACTCTTGTGCCATTCATGGCACCCATGTCTTCAGGTCTGTTCATAATACTCTTAAATGTTTTTGTTTATGGTTTTAAATAATTCTTTTGAAAAAATGCTTCATATAAAGGACGGGCCTCACGCTGTTTATAATATATACTATAGTTAGCGGCGCCCATGGCATACGGGGTGATGTTCTTGGCCATCACATCGGCCTTGAACAGGTTATAGCGGATAAAGCCGTTGTAATAGTCCATGGCAGCGTCCGCATTACGGAAACGCGAGATGGTCACCAACTGCTCATCCTGGTTGATATAGAAACTGTTGAGGCTCAGATTCTGCAAGGCATAGAACTGTTTGTTGAAGTCGGAAATCTGCACTTTCAGATCCATCACCTTGATTTTATGCACATTCACTACCAGAGCCACATAATGCCACTCGTCGGCGGTAAAGATGAACGGGCCGTCGCCAGCGACATCTTGGGCTCCTGATTCCGCACCAGCCTCAGTCTGCGCCACCGGCTTGACTTCCGGCTCCAGCGTCTCCAACAAAATACGCGCCAGCTCGGCCACCGGCAGATCGCCATACTCCGTCACCACTCCTTGCAGGGCATTGCGATACTGATCTTTCCCTTGCACCTGTCCCACCGAAACGGCCCGCAAGTAAGCGAACTTGGAGCGCAACTCACGGTCGGTACAGCTGGTGATGGCCAACTCGGAACTTTGGATAACCTTGGCCCACTGCTTATTCATAAAATCATGATAGACAGTCTCATACGCATTCTCTATCTGTTTCTGTGCCGCCGCCACCTTCTTGTAGTAGTCGGGCTCACGAATCAGACGGGCGTAGTCGGTTTCCGCATATTTGGTGAGGATGATCTCCTTGGGCTGGTCAGCCTTGCCATTCTTCATCTGGCTGTAGTTGAGGTAGAGGAGGTAGAGCACTGCGGGAGAGAGGTCATTGTCGGGGAAGCGCTGGTAATATTTCTCCAGCACCTCGCAGCCACGGGGCTGGTCGTTGAGAAGGTCGAGATAGATGACGGCCGCCTGATAGAGGGCCTCGGCAATCATCATGTTGGAGGTGTCCATTGCCCCCTCGGTAAGGGGAAGATCCTGCGTGTAGAACCGCTCCTTCTCGGGGTCGGTCTCGCGCTTCAGAATCGGGTTGCCGAATTCGTCATATTCTGTTGAGTCCTCCACCGCATTCGGGTTGTTGAGGTTGGCCATATCCTCGAACGAGAGCTGCTGTTTGTTGCTGATACGCCAATTGTCCTCCAGCTTACGGCTACCCCACTTGCGCAAGAACTCGGTCTTGCCGGCCGACATCAAAGTGGAGTTGTAGAAATACCACTTGCCGGAACTTCCCGCATTATTATTCTGATTGTAGTTGGCATAGCCGAGCGCGCTCTGCAAGGCCAATTCCTTATCGCGTTCCTCTTTCTCCTTTCTTGCCTTCTCCTGCTTGTATTCGTTAATCTTGCTTTTCACCCAGCGGTCGCGTTCCTTTTCGGGCATCTTGGCGATGCGTTGCAAGCTGTCCTGCACCACCACCACCTGCAAATTATCCACCAACTCGGTAAGAATCTGCGATTTCCGCTTAATTTCGGCATAGTTGGGATAGGTCTTCGGCATGGAAACTGTGGCCGTGTCGTAGTATGCCTTGGCCTGCGGGTACTTTTCCTGCTCAAAGTAGAGCTCTGCCAACCGGAGCGATGAGTGGGTGCGCTGGAAGTCATTGTTGGAATAGGCCGCCACCGACTTGGCCAACTTGTCCATCTGCGCTGTGGTGTCCTCATCAATGCGGTCGATTTCCGACAAGGCATAATAAATCTGGTCATAATAGTCCTTGTTCTTTTCCTCCGCCAACATCTTATTCAGCTCCCGGATAATCTGCGCACGCTTAGCCGGACTGCCATCATAGTTGGTGGCCAAGTGCATCCGTGCGTTGAACTCCAGGTCATAATCGGGACTATGTTTGGAGACCCATATAAAGCAGTCGTGCGCCATGGCAGGCTGTTCCTCTAATTCATACAACTGTCCGAGTATGAAATACATACGTGTTTTAAACAGCTTATTCGGACGGCTTTTCAGCACATCGTCAATATAGTTGATGGCGGTCATGCGGTCGCCGTCGGGGGCGGTGAGATGGTACTCGGCACCGGCAGCGGCATACTGGAGGTTCAGCTTCTTCGATTTCTTAGGCTGCACATAGTATTTGGCCTCATTGATGATGTCCTCCGCCTGTCCGTAATAGCCCATCCGCAAGGCCGAGCGAGCATTCCAAATCATGGCCTCCTCCACACAATTGCCATCTTTATGCGTAGTGAGAATGTAGTTGAAAATGCGCTGTGCCTGCTGGTAATCCTGCTTATAGAAATAGGCCTTGCCCATCATAAGGTAGGCATCATCAATATTTTTCACATATTCCTTCCCCTTAAAAAACATGGAGTGCTTATAAATGCACTTCGAGCCCTTCTCAATCACGCGGTCCATGGAGGGGTATATACTCGACAACTCTTCCTTGGGAGGATAGACATAGATGGGGAGTGTGGTGATGAAATTATCCTTGCACAATTTGGCGTGTTCTTCCTCGCCATTTTTGAGGGCTTCCTTGCCATTGAAATTCACGTTGAAGCGTGAAGTCATGTTATGGTAGCCCCTGTTGATGGGCGTATTTTTCCTTGTTGAGCATCCGCACAAGAAAATTACTGCCATCAAAAGGACAAAAAAGGAGCGTTTATTATTATGTATTGTATTAAATTTCAATTATTTACGAATTTATATAAAACAGACCGCAAAAATAACGAATTATATTTAATAATATTTTGTTGTTGATAACTTTTTATTGGGGGGAAGAAAAAAATCTCCTAATTTTGCTGGCTAAAAAATTTTCTATGAAAAAAATGCCCAAAGAGACCTCCTACTTTCTGGATATGGAGGAGGAGTTTGCGCAGGAGAAAACTGCGAAATATGTGTTGATACCTGTTCCGTACGATGGAACCAGCACTTTTGTGAAGGGAGCCGACAAGGGTCCGCAGGCGATTATCGAAGCGTCGGACAGTCTGGAGCTTTACGATACCATGTATGGGATGGAAGCTTACACTGCCGGTATTTTCACCGACACCCCCCAGCTCGACCTCTCCACCCCCGAGGCTATGGTGCAGTCGGTATATGAGCGAGCCGGGCATTTTATGGGTATGGGGAAAATGGTAGGCCTTTTAGGGGGCGAACATTCGGTGAGTGTGGGAGCCATCCGTGCGGCCAAGGAGCGCTTCCCCAACCTCTCAGTACTACAGATTGACGCCCACGCTGACCTGCGCGACGAGTACCATCATTCTCCGTACAACCATGCCTGCGTGATGCGACGGGCACAAGAGATGGGAACAAATGTAGTGCAGGTGGGCATTCGCAATGTTTGCATTGAAGAAAAGCCTAACATCGTGGAAAACAACACCTTCTATGCCCACCAAATTGTTGGTTCAAATCCCAAATGGATGGACAGAGTGTGCGACCGTCTCACCGAAGATGTCTATCTTACCATCGATCTCGACGGACTGGACCCCTCGGTGCTGCCCGCCACTGGCACTCCCCTCCCCGGCGGTCTCAGCTGGTACGAGTTGGTTCGACTACTCGACAAGGTGGCGAAACACAAGCGCATTGTGGGGTTCGACGTGGTGGAACTGTGTCCCCAACCCGACAACGTGGTGTCGGACGTGCTGGCGGCCACCCTCGTTTACCGTATCATCACCCTGTTAGAGGTATATCACAACAATATAATAAGATGAAAATACGACATTTTATCTTCCTCCTACAAACCATCACCCTATTGAGTTCTGTGGTGTGGGGGCAAACCCTCGTACACCCAGCCATAGGCACCCAAACCATCTCCGACGACACATTGGTAACGCTTCATCTGGTTCATAAGATGCAACAGTACGACTGGCGGCAGTCGGCCACGATGGACAAAGACATCTATTCCCCAAAATCGGTGAACATCCATCCCGACGGGAGCAAGTTTTACGTCAACTCATTGGAAGGGGGCAGCACTGTGGTGTATGAGATGGGGACTTGGAAAAAGCTGAAGACCATCCACCACCGGTTTGGGGCGGCGCACAAAGCATTGTGGGCGCCTCCCAGCGGGTTGTTTCCTTTCACCCATTATTCCGAAGACTCCCTGAATATCAATGCTTTCATGGGAAAACCCGTGGAGAGCACCTTCTCGCACGGTGGGCGCTACCTGTGGGTTCCCTACTACCGTCGCAGCTACGACCTCAACGCACAAGACCCATCAGCATTAGCCGTTATTGACACCCGCACCGACTCCATCATTCGGCTTATGGAGACAGGCCCACTGCCCAAGATGATTGTCTGTTCGCACAAAGGGAACCATATTGCCGTCACGCACTGGGGCGACAACACGGTGGCCATCATCGATGCCAGCAGCGATAATCCAGAGGAATGGCACTATGAGAAATTATATATTATTGATTATCAATTAGAATTGAATTTCAGCCTCACCACTTCTATCGACCGCGACAAGCACAGCGGGTATCTTTTGCGGGGTACGGTATTCACTCCCGACGACCACTACCTGCTGGTAGGCTGCATGGGCGGACCAGGGGGCATTGGCGTGATAGACCTGCAAAAGAAGGAGTATCTGGGCAGGGTGATGGGGATGCGCACCAATACGCGGCATCTGCTCATCCAAAACGGGTGGCTTTACCTCAGCAGCAACAATGCCGGGGTAATCCAGCGAATACGTCTTGACCAGTTTCTGAAAGTGCTCCCACAGATGGAGAACCACCTGGTAACTCTCAATGGCTGGGAGGAGTGCAAAGTGATGCCGGGAGCCCGCACCATTGGGGCATCACCATCTGGAAATTTCATTTTTGCGGCTTGTAATGTGGCCAGTCGGCTGTGCGTGGTGGACACCCGCACCATGAAGCTGATTGCCTCTGCGGAGGTTGACAGCTATCCTGTCGGGTTAGACATCTCGGCCGACGGCACCACGGTTATTACCACCTCACAGGGGCGAAACCATGCGGGCGGAAATGCGGTGGATGTCTTTCAGGTAGAATACCTGTATCCCGAAAAGGCCGACACTTTGAAGGTACAAGAGAACAGTACTGGAACGGAGGAATCCGATGGGGAGAAACACGCGACTGCTGCCGCATGGCCGTGGTTGTTGTTGGCGGCGGGGAGCCTGCTGGCAGTGGCAGCAGGAATCATCGTGCATAGGGTACGGAGGAGGAAAACGAGGGATTGAATATCCCTTCGCCGCCGCGGGCTTCCTGTAAACAATTAAGGCGATGCTTTTTGCATCGCCTTAATTGTTTGCGGAAAGTGAGGGATTCGAACCCCCGGAACCCCGAAGGGTTCAACAGATTTCGAGTCTGCCCCGTTCGACCACTCCGGCAACTTTCCGCGGCAAAAATACAACATTTTTCGCCTCGCTCGTCAATAACGACAAAAAAAATCATAAAACATTTCTATCCGCTATTTAAGTAATTTTACGTACTTTTGCCAAATTTTTTTTAAGATGGAATTTAAAATCGCTCAAATCGCCGGACTGCTCTCCGCAGAGGTGGTCGGCAACCCCGACGGGGTCATCAACACTGTTTGCAAAATTGAAGAAGGCGTCCCCGGCGGACTGACCTTCCTCGCCAATCCCAAATACACTCATTACATTTACGAGACCAAGGCAACGGCGGCCATCGTCAACAAGACGTTTGAGCCGGAGAAGCCCGTGTCCTGCACCCTCATCAAGGTGCCCGATGCCTACGTGGCTTTCGCCCAGCTGCTCGACTTCTACAATCAGTCGAAACGCCACAAGCCCGGCATCTCGCAGCACGCGTGCATCGCCCCCACGGCCACCATCGGCCAGAACGTCTATATCGGCGAGTTTGTGAGCGTGGGCGAGAACGTGGTCATCGGCGACAACTGCCAGATTTTCCCGCATGTGTGCCTCGGCGACCATGTGCGCGTGGGCTGCGACACCACCCTCAACTCCGGCGTGAAGGTGTATGCCGAATGTGAAATCGGCAACCACTGCATCATCCACGCGGGCGCGGTGATCGGCGCCGACGGCTTCGGCTTCGCCCCCAAGGACGGCGACTTCATCAAGGTGCCGCAAATCGGTAACGTGCGTATCGAGGACAACGTGGAGATCGGTGCCAACACCTGCATCGACCGTTCTACCATGGGTTCCACCATCATCCACAAGAATGTGAAACTCGACAACCTCATCCAAATCGCTCACAATGTGGAGATTGGCGAGGCATCGGCCTTTGCGGCACAGACCGGCGTGGCAGGCTCGGCCAAGATTGGCAAGCACTGCATCATCGGCGGACAAGGCGCTGTGGCCGGTCACATCACCGTTGGCGACGGCGTGATGGTGGGCGCACAGTCGGGTGTCAGCCACTCGATTAAGGATGGACAGATTGTGTTGGGTTCTCCCGCCATTCCTTTCGGAGAAGAAAAACGACTCATCATTTATAGAAAAAAATTACCCGAGCTGTACAAGCGCGTGGACGCTTTAGAGAAAAAACTTTCGCAAAATGAGTAAACAAACCACTATTTCAGCCTCCATTTCCCTGTCGGGAAAAGGGTTGCATACGGGCAAGCAGGTCACTGTGACGTTCCTGCCCGCCCCCGCCGGCCACGGCATCGTATTCCGCAGGGTTGACCTGCCCGGCACCCCCACCGTGAAAGCGCTGGGCACCAACGTGTTCGACACCTCCCGCGGCACCTCCATCCGTGAGGGCGAGGCTGAGGTGCGCACCATCGAGCACCTGATGGCCGCCCTCGCCGGACTGCAAATCGACAACGTGCTCATCGACATCGACGCGGGCGAAACGCCCATCCTCGACGGCAGCTCGCGCCTCTATGTGGAGGCTTTGCAGAAGGTGAACATCGTGGAACAAGAGGACGAGCGCGAGTATTTCATCGTGAAAGAGCCCGTGACCTTCACCCTTCCCGAGAAGCAGATTTCCATCACCGTCACCCCGGCCGACGACTTCCGCGCCGAGGTGGATGTGGACTACGGCACGCAGGTGCTGGCCGCGCAACATGCTGAAATTAAAGATATTAAAAAATTTGTTCCCGAATTATACAACTGCCGTACGTTCGTGTTTCTGCACGAGCTGCTGTTCCTCATCCAGCATGGAATGGCACACGGCGGCGATGTGGACAACGCCATCGTCTTTGTGGCGCAGGTGCCCCCGCAGGAGGTGCTGGACCAGCTGGCCGCCTTCTTCCATAAGTCTGACCTGAAGGTGACGGAGAACGGCATCCTCAACAATGTGGATCTGCACCACGACAACGAGCCGGCCCGCCACAAGCTGCTCGACCTCGTCGGCGACCTCTACCTGCTGGGCCGTCCGCTGAAAGGCCATGTGGTGGCCTCCCACCCGGGCCATTTCGCCAACACCGAGTTGGTGAAACTCCTTCTCGCCAACATCCAATAACCTTTTACCATGGAATATTTCTACCTCGGCATCATCACCAAACCTTTCGGCTACAAGGGCGAGCTGACCATATTCCTCGACACCGACGAGCCCGAAAAATACAGCAACCTGCGGGCCGTTTTCCTGCTGGAGGGCGATGAATACATCCCCTACATGATTGAAAGCATAGAATTGCGCAACGGCAACAATGCGGTGGTGAAATTCGCCGATGTGGATGGCGAAGAGGCCAAGTCGCTGGTGAAAATGGAGATGTATCTTCCTATTACCGAGCTGCCGCCGCTGACGGGTAATAAATTCTATTACCACGAAGTGATTGGTTTTCAGGTAATTGATAAAGAAAAGGGTAACATCGGCATCTGTAAGGACTTCATTGATGTGAGCAACCAGCCCATCATGCAGGTAGATAAGGACGGGAAGGAAATTCTGATTCCTGCGGTGGACGACATCTTCGAGGAGGTGGACCGTGAGCAGCGTATTTTGCGCGTGGCCGCTCCCGAAGGTTTGATAGACATTTATTTGGAAGGGTAGGGGAGAATTTTCTATGGATACCTATCGTTTCAGGAAGCAGATACACAAGTTGCCGGGAAAGGTGATTCACCATGTGCCGCTGCCCAAACCGCAGGTGGTGGAAGGCCACCAGTCGAGGGCGCAGATCGGGGAGATTTGCCGGCAGTGTGGCTACAAGCAAGTGCTGCTGGTGACCGACAGGACCCTTCAGCAGTTGGGCTACGAGCAGGCCATCATGCAGTCGCTGCAGGCCGCCGGCGTGGGCTGCACCCTGTTTGCCGACATCAACTCCGAACCCACTATCGCCCTGGTTGACGCGGGCCGCCAGGCGGCAATGGCCTGTCGGGCTGAGTGCGTAATCGCCTTGGGGGGCGGCTCGGTGCTCGACACCTGCAAGATGATTGTTGCCGGAGTGAAGCTGTCGCATATCCATACTAAAGCATTGTTGCTCAAATTTCTGGCCGTGCCGGGAAAGACCTTGCCGATGATTTCGGTGCCCTCCACTGCCGGCACGGGTGCTGAAATAACCGTTGGCGCTGTGGTGACCAACGGCCGTGGCGTGAAAGGCTCCACCGTGCTGATAGGTCTCAACGTCACCCATGTGATTCTCGACAGCGAACTCACGATTCACGCACCCCGTCAGGTGACGGCCGCCTGCGGTATGGATGCCCTCAGCCATGTGGTGGAAGGTGCGGTGAGCGATGTGGAAATGGATGAAGAGAACATGCGGCTCTCCCAAGAGGGGGTGCGGCTGATCTTTCAACACCTCCCCATCGTGATGAAAGAGCCCGAAAACATCGAGTCGCGGCTGGCAATGTGTCGCGCTGCCATGTACGGCGGCAACGCCATCAACACGCAGCTGGCCGGCTACGTACATGCCTTCGCCCATAGTATCGGCGCTAAGTACCATATCCCTCACGGACAGGCTATTACCTTGATGATGATGCCCGTGTTGGAGTATCAGAAAGAGGTCTGTCGGGCGCGGTACGCCATGCTGGCACGCTACTGCCAGCTCGCCGATGAAAGCACCAGCGATGCCGATGCCGCCGACCGTTTTCTGCAAGCCGTGGCCCAGCTGATTCACGAGTGTGGCATGGACAACCTTTCTGCTCCTATTAAAGAGGGTGATTTTGAAGAACTTACCCACATGATTGCCAAAGACTCCATCAACTACTCAGCCCCCATGACCTTCAGCAACGAGGACATCCGGAAGGTGCTGGAGAAACTGAAAACGGAAAACGGAAAACTGAAAACGGAAAATGGAAAACGGAAAACTGAAAATGGAAAACTAAGAATCCAAATGCCTTTTTAACTCCCTAACAAACAATTCAACAATTCAACAATTCAACGATTCAACAGTTCAACAATTCAACAACTTCAACCATGTTCACAGAAACCGAAATCAGCAATATCGTGGCGGCGCAGCGAAAGTTCTTCCGTACGGGTGCCACGCTTCCGATAAAGTGGCGCATCCAGCAGCTCAAGAAGTTGAAAGCGGCGGTCATCGCTCATGAGAAGGAGTTTGAGGATGCACTGGCCGAGGATTTGGGACGGAGTCAAGTGGAGGCATACCTGTGTGACATTGGTCCTATCATCGTGGAAATCAATGAGATGATAAGAGGATTGCGCCGGTGGGCACGTCCGGAATGCCATTTCAGCGGCTTCATGTGTTTCCCCAGCATGGTGACCAAAGTCTATAAGATGCCCTATGGTGTGTCGTTGGTTATCAGTCCGTTCAACTTCCCCATTTTGCTCACCATCGGGGTGGTGGCGGCGGCGATGTGTGGTGGCAACACGGCGGTCATCAAGGCCAGCAGCAAGTCGGCGGCCAGCACGGCGGCGCTCCAACGCTTCTTCGCGGAGGTGTTCCCACCGGAATATGTCACCCTTATTGATGGCGGACACGATGTGGCTGATATGTGTCTCGCGCAGCGTTTCGACAAGATTTTCTATACCGGCTCGCCTGCGGTGGGCAAGCATGTGCTGACGGAAGCCGCCAAGAACCTCACCCCCGTGGCGTTGGAACTCGGTGGCGAGACAGGCAACTGGTGCGTGGTGCGCAAAGATGCCGACCTGAAGGATGCCGCCCGCAAAATCGCCTTCTTCAAGCTTTGCAATGCCGGCCAGATCTGCATCAATATCAATCAGATAGCTGTAGCTGAAGAGGTGGCGAAGCCCTTCTTGGAAGAACTGAAAAAAGCTTTTGTAGCCCAGATCGGGGAACATGCTGAAACCAATCCCGAATACCCCAAGCTTATCACCGAAGGGGCCTACGACAAATGCGCCCGTTTGGCCGATGAGTACCGCGACCGCATCGTTTTCGGCGGGGTTGGCGACAAGGAGAGCCGCCGCTATGCTCCCACCCTCATCTACCCCGTGGGTATCGACGAGCCTATTGTGCAGCACGAGCTGTTCTGTCCGCTGCTGCCCGTCGTTCCGTTCAAGGATGCGGAGGTGGAACCGTTGATGGAGACCATTGCCGACCGCGAGCATCCATTGGCTATGTATTTGTTTACCAAAAATATGCGATGGGCCAACCGTGTCATGCGCACCCAGCAGTTTGGTGGTGGTTGCATCAACGAAGTGTGTATCCACATGATGGTGAAGGGAGTGCCTTTCAACGGTACGGGGCATTCGGGCATGGGCGCCTACCACGGCGAGTGGGGCTTCCGCGAGTTCACCCATCCGCAGACCGTACTCAAAGGCCGCACGTGCCTCAACCTGCCGCTGCGAGAGCATCCCTATGGCGGCAAGTCGGGGGATAAAAAGATGAAAATCCTAAGGATCTTTGAGCGATAAAGGATAACCATTCAATTTCCATCAATATGAAAAAATCATTCACCCTTTTTGCCGCTGCTCTGTTTGCTCTTTTCAGCTTTACAGCATGCGGTCAGAACAATAGTAACAACCCGCAAAAACAACCTGAAATGAAAAAGACCCTTATCGTTTATTTCTCGGCCACGGGTACCACCAAGGCCGCTGCAGAGAAGCTGGCCACCGAATTCAACGCCGACCTTTACGAAATCACCCCAGAGGTGCCTTACACCGATGCCGATCTCAACTGGCGCGACAAAAACTCTCGCTCCACGCTGGAGATGAAAGACAAGAGCTCGCGTCCCGCCATCCAGGGCAAGTGCGAGAACATTGCCGACTACGACACCGTATGGATCGGCTTCC
>JBGUPJ010000047.1:0-41016 GCA_045130235.1 Bacteroidales bacterium | reverse complement strand
AGTGTTGTAATACAAAGTCGGCCTAATGACGGTGCTGGTGGAACCGTTGGAGGGAGAGGAAAGCGTGGGTACGCCGTTCGTGGTGGTGAAATGCCACACTTCCGACCATGACGAGGTGTCGCTGTTATCGCTGTTGGTGCTCCTAATTCGCCAATAATAGGTGGTGCCGAATTTTAAGGGCGTAATTGTTATAGCTGTTGATGTGGTGGAATATGTGCGGGCTATCGGTGAGTCAAAAGTGGGCAATGTGTCCCACGCCAGAATGTAATGTCCCGCACCGGTGACGGAATTCCAAGAGACACCTTGTTGAACAGCACTGGTATTAACGTAGCCGTCGCTGGGGGAAGACAAAGTGGGGATCCCGTCCGTGGTGGTGAAACTCCGCACTGCCGACCATGCCGAAGTGTCACTATCGTAACTATTTGTAGCGCAAACTCTCCAATAGTAGGTGGTGCCGAATTTTAAGGGCGTAATTGTTATAGATGTTGATGTGGTGGAATATGTGCGGGCTATCGGTGAGTCAAAAGTGGGTACGGTGTCCCACGCCAGAATGTAATGTCCCGCACCGGTGACGGTATTCCATGAGACAACTTGTTGAACGGCACTGGTATTAACGTAGCCGTCGCTTGGCGATGACAACGTGGGTTCGTTGCTGGTGGTGAAGCTCCGCACCGCCGAAGCGGCCGACGTGTCGGCATAGTTGGCCGTGATGGCATAAACCCGCCAGTAGTACGTCGTGCCAAATTTCAATCCGTTCACATTCAATCCCGTGTACGAAGACGACATGGTGTAGCTGTCGTAGGTGGAAAAAGTTGGGTCCTCCGACCAATGGAACATATAGTAACTTGCTCCTGAAACGGAATTTATCTTCAAAAGTGGCTTTACCGTGCTGGGATACACATAGCCATCCGCTGGTGAGTTCAGCGTCGGCGCCGCAATCTGTGCCAGCAAAACATTCATTCCCACACACAGCAGGAACATCAAGAAGACTATTTTTTTCATATTATGAACTTTTAATTTTCTGTTTAAAAAGAAGTTGCAAAAGTACACTTATTTCCTGAATATTTATCCCTTCACACCAGAAATGTGAACCCTTATGAAGGGATAAAGTGGGATGGGGTTATGCGGTTATGCAAGACTGCAAAATACCACCTCTCCATTTCCCATTTTTAACTCTCAACTTTTAACTCTCCTCCACATCACTACCCCATACACGCAGTTCGCCGTCCAGAACAAGTACTGCGCCGCCATGCACCAATTGCTGGCCATGATCCACATGCACACCGCCACCACATCCACAAAAATCCAATACCACCACTGCTCACGGAAACGCGTCACCATCAGAATCTGCGCCACAAAAGCGGGCACCGTTGTCAAAGCGTCCATCACAGGATGCTGGTCGCTGGTCTTCCACAAAATCCAAGCCACCCCGACTGTGAAAAGCATCGTTATAATCGGCAGCAAAGTGTTCGCCCATAGGGGCAACTTTCTCGTCTCAACCACCCCGTCATCATACGACCTTGCCCAGTTGACACACCCGATCACCATCGTGACGAAATATACCAAGTTGATGACACTCTGTCCGTATAACTTCGACTGGTAGGAGATGATGATGTAGGTAACCACCTGTATGAATCCGAACACATAGTACGAAATCTTCCGCCGACTGCACAACAGCACCGACATCACCCCACAAATGCCGCTGAATAACCACAAGGCATCACTCTCCGTCAACACATACGTCACCACCTGCGTCAACAGTCCCAACCCAAGAAATAACCAATAGGCAAGGTCTCCTCCTTCTACAAATTCTCGATATAAGATTCTGCCAATTTTTTTCATAGTCAGGTGCTTTTTTGTGAGATGTGATTTTTATTAATGATTTGTGAGATAGAATTTTATACCAAATCTAAAATTTGCGAGAAGGTCACGATTTGAAACATTCGCTCATGCTCGAAATGCTCAATGATTTCATGCTGCCACATCACTTCAGAGGGGATGTAAATGGCCGATGCGCCCACCTCTAACGCGGGCTGTATGTCCGACCGCAGCGAGTTGCCTACCATTACCAACTCTTCGGGAGCAATCCCCATCTCGTGGCACACCTTGCGGTAGTCGTCCGGCTGTTTGTCGGTGGTGATGAACACGCGGTCGAAGTAGGGGAGAAGGCCCGACCGTTTCAGCTTGTTCTCCTGCGTCAGCAATTCCCCCTTGGTGAACACCACCAGCTGGTACCGGCCGCGCTGATGGAGCACTTTCAGCGTCTCCGCCACTCCCGCAAGTGGCGTTGCACTCAACCTTACCAATTTTCGCCCCAACTCAATGATTCGCCCGATGTCGCTGGCCGAAATTTTCCCATCACTATATTTTATCGAGCTTTCTATCAATGACATAGTGAACGCTACCGCCCCATATCCGTAGTCAGGCATGTTGTCCATTTCGATCCCAAAAAGATACTCTTTGAAGTCAGAATTATCCCTATACTCTGCCATTATTTGGCAGAGTTCATCCTCAGTTTGACGAAAATAGGGCTCGTTGTCCCACAGGGTGTCATCGGCATCAAAGGCGATGACTTTTATAGCTTTACTGATCTGCATGCTTTAGTGTTGGTTGATGATGTTGATTCTGCCTGCGGTCTCCTCACGCTCTTTTCCGACTTTCCCGTTCAAATAATCGGTAATGTACTTTTCTATCACTTCCCTTGTGGTGCCGAAGCCTTTTTTGACAATCGTGATGTGAGGGAATTGGAGTCCGTCGCCGTTATCCACCAAGCTATAGGAGGTGCCGGCAATGGTATATTGTTTTTTAGGGGAAAGGTTCACGTATTTTCCCTTTTTAGGATGGAAGATTTCCACTTTTTGGATGCGTCTGGGGCCTTCTTTCAGTTCGAAAACTTGCGTTGTGGGGTTCATTTCCGCAGGAGAGGGCACAGAGGGGTCTATCTCGAATCGGAATCCGGCCACTTGCGGAAATACCCCGCCTTCGGTGGGCAGATACGACACGGCCATCTCTAAGGCATCCAGCAAGTCTTGTCCGGGAATTTTGCACAGATATACTTGATTGTCAAAGGGACACGCAGTGAAGATGGTGTTAAAGGTGATGGTTCCAGCCGGTATGTTGCTGCGGCAGCCGCCCGAGTTCATCCAGGCAATTTCAGCTCCCGTCACCGCCAGCATGGCGTCGGCTACAAAGTCGCCCAAAGAACACTCTCCTGTGCGTACCAAGCGCTTCCCGTTGGGATAGTTGATGGTGAGGTTGGCCTCACTGTATCCAATCTCCCGGCTTCCCACTTTTTCATATTTTTTGTAGATTTCATCAATTTTTTGTTGCACTCCTGGATGGATGTAGGAGATGTCGGAGCAAGGGAGCAGGCGGGTCACCATCTTGCCATCTTCGCGGATCACCAGTACCCCGATGTTGGCGAAAGCGGTGCCCGTGGAGGTGAGAATGACGGGATTACCGTCTTTGTTGTTGAGGGTGCGCTCTTCAATCACGCTGTGCGAATGGCCATCTAAAACCACGTCAATACCAGTGGTTTGTGCAATCAATTCAGTGGAGGTGATGGCGGGCGGATCGATGCCGAGGTGAGCGAGTGCCACCACATAGTCAGCGCCAGCATGGCGAGCGGCATTCACCTGCTCCTGCACCTCATCTACCAGATAGTGAGGCGCATAGGGTGAGTTTTCTTTCCCAAAAGTATAGACAAACCGCTGCTGGTCGTTCTTGAAGTAGGAGGGTGTGCTGCTGCTGATGGTGCCCGGCGTGGCAATCCCGAGGAAGGCCACTTTTTTGCCTCCGAAATTTCGAATCTCGTAGCCATCGTACATCGGAACGCAGGTGGCCTCATACCCGGTCGAAATGTTCTCTATCTTCCAGAGGTTGCAACATACTACCTTGCTGTTCAACTCCCCGAAAAGGTGCGTCATCTGCGGGATGCCGAAGTCGAACTCGTGATTGCCTATCGTCACGTAATCGTAATGTACAGCGTTCATCACATCGATGATGTATTCGCCCTGCGAAACCGACCCTAACGCCCTTCCGCTCAAGAAGTCGCCGCTTGACACCACGCATACATTGGAGGTGGTCTCCATAATGTGGTCGCGTTCGCCCGCCATCTTAGCATAACCGTCGATGGCGCAGTGTACATCGTTATCGTACAGAATAACAATGTCTTGCGATGCAATTTGGGGCAGTTGCGGTTGCGCCGATGGGCGCACCATCATCAGCAGCGCGGCAATGGTTAGGAGGATTGTGCGGGTGAATTTCATGGGTAGGATTCTTTATTGTTAGCGTGCAAAATTACATTATTTTGTTCAATCCGTAAAGGGCTTTCTCTATTTTTTTCATAAGAAAATTGTGTATTTTTGTATTTTAGTTAATGCTCCTTTTTGGATATTTTATATGTTTGGTTATTAGTGTTTTAAAATATAGATTATGAAAAAAATTGTTTGTTTTTGTGTGGTGATTATGAGTATGGCTTTGATGGGTGCGTGTGGAAAAGCCGAAAAGAAAGAGGCTGCTAAAGATTCCAAAAGCGAGAACTTCCGTAAAGCCGAGCAGTGCGTCCGTAACTATGAGAAAGGCATCAGGGATGCGAAGAGTTGTAAGGACTTAGAGGTTGCGTTAGGCCGCTACTATGATGAACAAACCCATATTGGGGTTCCCAACGCCGAAGAGCGTGAGGAGTTGAAAAAACTTGTGAGCGAAGCCGAAAAGTCGTTCCTCGAAAAATTCAACAGCTTGGATTGCGCCTCGGAGCCAGAGGAGGAAGAAGAATAGTTGGTGCTATTGTTATTTCTTGAATAACAGCCAATTAGTGGCGTACCGAATGGGTCTGCTGTTGGTCTCGATAATGTCGTTGTAGTTGTCGCGGTACCAGGCATGGCTCCACCCCCCCATGTCGAGGTTGATGGCGTAGGTTACGCCAAAATCTTGCAGATACTGCGCGAAAGTTCCGTAGGGTACCTTTTCCTTACTCTCTATGATACAGATTTTTCCGTCCTTTTCGCATAATGCGCGGAAAACGTAATCTTTGTGAATCCAAAAATCCTGGTTGAGGGTGTCGGTGTAGGCGATTTCTCCATCAAAGATGGTGATGACTTGGCAGAACCCCATCCCTTTGTGGTGGGCGGCCACATGCAGCACCGAGTCGCTGATGCGGTCAAAATGTCCTTCGCCGTCGTAGAAGGTGAAGGCTCCGTTGCAGATGGGCTCGTCGGAACCGTGATAGAAGTGGCCGTTGTTCACGTGGTTGCATCGTATATTCGTGTGGGTGAAGTGTTTGAGGCATTCTGCCGTAAAAGCTGCCCCGCAGCAGAAGAGGATGTCGTCGCCGGTGGGCACGTCGCTGCCGTATGCCATTTCGATAGTTCTGAAGTTGGGGTAATAGATGGTGAGGAGGGTGTCGTAGTCCTCAATGGTCACATTATCGTAGTGCTCTTGCGGGTCGCCTTGCTGCGAAGTTCCGCAGGCAGCCACCAGTGCGAGTATCGAAAAGGCATATAGCAGTAGTTTCATGGTGATGGTGAGTTGGATGAAAAACAAAAAACCGAGGGGTGTCCCTCGGTTTATCAAACGTATGATGAAGAAAAATATTATGCTTCTTCAGCCACAACCTCAATATTGAGGGAAACTTTGAACTCTTTGTGCAAGTCCACCATGGCGGTGTAGTTGCCGAGTTCTTTGATGTGCTCGTCCTTGAGGCTGATCTGACGGCGGTCGATCTCGATGTCGTGCTGGGCTTTGAGGGCCTCTGCAACGTCGATGTTGGTGACGGAGCCGAAGATGGTGCCCTTGTCAGAGGTCTTGGCGGAGATTTTCACGGTGAGACCTTCAATCTTGCCGGCGAGGAATTCAGCTTCCTTGCGGATCTTCTCGGCCTTGAAAGCGCGCTGCTTGATGGTTTCGGCAAGCATTTTGCGGTTGGGCTCGGTGGCCAGAATGGCAAAACCCTGCGGAATAAGGTAATTTCTTGCGTAGCCGTCCTTTACTTTTACGATATCGTCGGCGTAACCTAAATTCTTAACGTCTTGTTTTAAGATAACTTCCATGATAATGCCCTCCTTAGTTGTTAGATTTCAAATTGTCCGTAACGAAAGGAAGTAAAGCAAGATGTCTGGCTCTTTTTACTGCCTGTGCCACTTTTTTCTGATATTTCAATGAGGTACCCGTGAGACGGCGGGGCAGGATTCTACCCTGTTCGTTCACGAATCTTTTCAAGAATTCACCGTCTTTGTAGTCGATGTATTTGATACCGCTTTTCTTGAAACGGCAATATTTCTTCTTTCTGATGTCCACCGCAATGGGGGTCAGGTATTTGATATCGGTTTGCTGTGCCATAATTCTTCCTCCTTATTCGTTAATGGTGTTTTCAGCGGGCTGCTCAGCTGCGGGTGCGGCTTCGGTTTCAGCGGCTGCTGCTTTCTCTCTTCTCAGGTTGCGTCTCTTCTCCGCGTATGCGATAGCGTGTTTGTCCATAGAAACGGTCAAATAGCGCATCACCTTCTCATCACGGCGGTATTGAAGCTCCAAGTCTTTCACTACGCTGCCTTCAGCAACGAATTCAAAAAGATGATAGAACCCCGACGTTTTTTTGGCAATCGGATACTCTAATTTGCGCAGGCCCCAGTTCTCCTGGTGCACGATCTCTGCTCCTTTGTCGAGAAGCACTTTCTCGAACTTTTTAACCGTTTCCTTCATCTGTTCTTCAGACAAAACGGGAGTCATAATGAAAACGGTTTCGTAATGATTCAACATGTTTTACTGATTTTTTTGTTTATAATTTGTTGATAAAATTTAGGGGTGCAAAAGTACAACTTTTTTTGATACAAAAAACACCTGTCCCCTAATTTTTTTTCACCCCTATAAAAATGCCAATATTTATTTATATATTTCTATTTTTATATTAAATTGCGTGAGAAAAATTGCACTTTTTCCCTATAATTTTCCAATAGGGGGGTAAAAGTGTTTTTTTTATGAGAAAAAAATGCGTTGAAAAGGTGGGCTTATGAAATTGTTATTTATTATAAAATATTGATAATAAGTTTATTGTAAATATTTAAGAAGGAATAAAATATTAACAAAAAGATGTTTGTTTTATTTGTTGAAAATGAAAGCCATCCGGGAAAAATTAAGTATCTTTGCAGTTACTAAATTATCTGCCTGCCGAGGGTGGTTGTTCCCCGTAAGTAAACTCCCAGTATCACCATCACTTCAATCCAAACCATTATACCTGCCTTTAATGAAGAAGCTGAAAAGTATTCTTGTCTTATTGCTGCTTGTCGCCGCAATTGTGTTAGTTGGGGTAGCCGGGTTCCGCTATTTCAACCTCAATTGCGAGGATGTGAAGGTGGTGATTGCCGACAAGAACGACCATACGATGGTGACGGAACAGCAGGCACGTCAGCTTATCCTGCAATCTCCCGCTAACCCGATAGGTCGCAAAGCACGCAAGTTCGACCGTGAGGGTATTGAGCAGGCACTGAAGCTGAATCCATGGGTGAAAGGAATCAAATCCACCAATGTTAACGGTAGCTATATCACCATCACCATTGAGACCAAGACCCCGCTCGCACTGCTATTCCCGGAAAATGGCGCTCCGCTGATACTCGCCAACAATGGCCAGCTCCTTTCCGATGACCCCCGCTGTAGCAATCTGCTCATCATCAACGGAAATGTCGGCGCTTGCAAGCCATCCACTTTCGTCAAAAAGAATACGGCTTTGCATAATGCCTACACCATCGCGAAAACTATCTCCCAAAACCGTAATTATGCCGCACAGTACCCCGAAATCTTCGTGAGACCTGACGGCCAGATTGAGCTTTATAGCGTACTCGGCGGACATACTATTCTCTTGGGTAATGCAGACAACCTCTCCGAAAAACTCGCGAATCTCGATGCCGCCTACTCCCAAGGTCTCCTCGATGCCGGCTCCTACCAATCACTCGACCTTCGCTTCAAAAACAGAATTTACGCAGTAAAATAGAAACCAATTAACCTTTTTATGGACAACAATATACAATCTCAATCCTCTGCCCTCAAACTGGTCGTGGGGCTCGATATCGGTACCACCAAAATCCTGATGGTCGCTGGTTTTATCCATAGCGACGGAAAAGTCGATGTGTGTGGCTACGGCAAAAGTCAGTCCACCGGCGTGGAAAACGGCCGCGTGTTCCGTCCCGGCCGGACCATCGAGGACATCAAAGTCGCCCTCAACCAGCTGGTGTCCAGCATCGACGAGCCGGTCAGCGAAGTCTATGTCGGCGTGGCAGGTCGCCACATCAAGAGCGTGGGCTGTACCAACAGCTCCTTGCGCCCCGACGGCCTCAACAAGATGGTGACCGAAGAGGAGGTGGAGAATATGCTCAGCCAGCTCCGACAGATGAACGTGAAAAATGCAGAGGTGATTACCGTCATTCCCCAGTATTATGAGGTGGAAGGCAAACATCTCCCAGACCCCGTGGGCACCCTCTGCCAACACCTCATCGGCTACTACCAAGTGGTCACAGGCGACGTGGAGGAGGTGAAACGCATCACCTTCAGCGTCACCGGCGCAGGCCTGCAAACTAAACAGCTCATGTTAGAGCCTATCGCCTCCGGCGACGTGTGCCTCTCCGAACAAGAGAAAATGAACGGCGTGGCCCTCATCGACATCGGAGGCGGCACCAGCGACCTCGTCATCTACCATAAGGGATCACCCGTATATGTCAAGGTCATCCCAGTTGGCAGTCAGGCCATCACTACCGACATCGAGAACATCCCCATTCCCGTCGAACAGGCCGAATACCTCAAGATTAACCACGGCAACTGCCTGCCCGAAATGGCCAACCCCAACAACTACATCACCATCCCCGACAGCTCGGGCTTCGGCCAGTCGCTCAAAATCAGCGAACGCGACCTCGCCACCGTCATCAACGCCCGCGTAGCCGAGGATATCCTCAAACCTATCAAACGCGCCATCGACGACTCCGGCTACGCCAATTCCGTCCGCACCGTCGTGCTCACCGGCGGCGGCTCACAACTCAAAAACCTCCCCAGCCTCACCGAATTTATCCTCCAGCGCCGTACCCGCGTCGGTTACCCCATCTACGGACTGGCAAGCACGATCGATAATTCTCTCAAATCTCCCTCCTGCTCCACCGCACTCGGTCTTCTGCGCCTCGGATGTCTCTCCGATCCCACCGCTGTTCAGGAAGATTTCGAACCTGAAGAGACAGAGGACCCAAGACAGAAACCCGACAAAAAGGTAAAGAAAGAGAAGAACGGAAAACAAGATAGCTCATTCTTTGAAGAAGTAACCAATTTTTTCAAAAGATTCATTGCCATGCCGACTAGAGATGGCATCAACTAAATCTATTATCGTTAGAAAGAAAGAAATTATGTTAGAAGATATCAGTTTTGAAACCAGCTACGGAGAACAGAAGAAAGGTTCCATCATTAAAGTAATCGGCGTGGGCGGTGCCGGCAACAATGCCGTTCAACACATGTATAAAGAAGGTATCGTGGGCGTTGACTTCCTCGTCTGCAATACCGATAAGATGGCCGTCGAACGGAACGAGGTCCCCACTAAACTCGTGTTCGGCGACACCGGACTCGGCGCAGGTGCTAACCCGAAAGAGGCTGAGAGATTGGCCGTCGAGAGCGAACAGGCCATCCGTGACATTATCGGAAGCGAAACCAAAATGCTCTTCATCACCGCCGGCATGGGCAAAGGTACCGGCACGGGCGCATCTCCCGTGGTGGCTAAAATCGCCCGCGAAATGGGTATCCTCACCATCGCCGTCGTTACCTACCCCTACGACCTCGAAGGAAAGAAAAGCTTCGACAAGGCCGACAAGGGTATCGAAGAACTGAAAAAGTATGTGGACTCCCTCATCATCATCCAAAACCAAAAAATTATGGATATCTATGAGGATGAGACCCTCCGCGTCGCCCTCGGCTATGCCGACGATGTGCTGAAAAATGCCGTCAAGTGTATCGCCGAACTTATCACCCTCGATGGTTATCAGAATGTTGATTTCAACGATATCCTTACCATTATGAAGGATAGCGGCGAAGCGATGCTCGGCCTCGCAGAAGCCAGCGGCGAAGACCGTATCGAAAAGGTCGTCAGCGAAGCCATGACCTGCTCCCTCATCGATGACGCCGCCATCGACAGCGCCCAAAACTTCCTCTTCTTCGTGCGCTACGGTGAAGGTAACGAATTGAAAGTGTCAGAATTAAAGAAACTCTCACAAGAGTTCGACAAGTACAGAAACGACGACACCAATGTCATCTGGGGCCACGCCGCCGAAAAAGACCTTGGCGACAAAATCAAACTGTCGGTCATCATCACCAATTATACCCGTCAGGGAAAGCATGATAAATGGAGCGCCCCCGGCTCTTTCTCCATTGAAGATGAGATCAATAATAAGTTGAAACAGAAATTCGACGGTTCCAACGATGACGGAATCATCACGATTACTGACAAAAAATCAGAGCAAGAGCCAGAAGCCGTTACTCCTGATTCTTCTTTTGGATCTTTCACCTCTCCCGTTCCTTCTACCCCCACTCCGACTATAGACATCACCAATATTAACTCACCCTCCACCGATACTTTTGATTCGGGTGCGGGTTCGGACTCAAAAAATGAGGGTCAGCAGCCGGATCTTTTCGGCAGTACCCCCACCACCGATTCTTATCAGAAACCTATCGCCGATGGCTTTACCAATCCAGCCGACCAATTCCCGTTTTTGGCCCAGCCCATTCAGTCTGTGCAAACCGTACAACCGGTTCAGACCGTAGAGCCTCACGCCGACGCACAGCCTGTTGTCATCGACATCAGCACCTCCCATAATACGGTAACGCTCTCCCCCGACCACAACGATGACATCTATGATGATGACCAATCCTACCGTGAACTTTTGGAGAAGCCCACGTATCGCCGTATGCAAGAGGTGTCCTCAGTGCAGGCCGAACGGGTGGCTCACATTACCTCTCCCGGTAATGTGATTCCACAAGCCAGCTACTCAAATTCGGTGTTTTTTAACGTAATACCTTCAGTCGATTAAGGTATTCAGCCGCCTCCGGCCCAATGTTAAATAACAGGTCAATTACCGATACTCGGTCTGTAAAAGGCTGACGATCAGCAAAAACCTGCGGGTAGGGAAGAGGCTCAATAAAACGCTCCCTCTTGGGATGCAATGCTGAACGCAAATCTGTTCGATTTTCATACTCTTTCTCGAAGGCCTCCGTAATAATGGGGGTCTTCTTGATTTTCAGCATTTTGAGCAACAAAACAGTCAGCTCAAGATTGTAGTCGAAAAGAAATTCATATTTTTTTTCAAAAAAAGTTACAATGAAGTCCTTATAATATAAATAGTAGGGCGTGCCACTATAAGCGGTTTCAATGGCACGCCAATGCTTCAGTTGCCAGTTGTCTTTATTGTCGATGCGCACATCGCGGATGATGCAACGCTGGGTATCGTGCCGTGTGGGCAGAATCAACGACTGCACCCCATGCGCCGTCATAATATAGGCCCGATTGCGGTAGCTTTGCTTCTGGAAAGTCTCACACCCCTCCATAAAAAATACTTCGCTTTTAGCAATAAAAGCGAAGTATTCGATGGTGGGGAGATAAGCCGTCGAGAGGACGATTTTCTCCGTGTTCATTATTTGGAAATGATGATTTTAGCGCGTGAAGTACGGTTGTTACCGTTGATTTCCAGCATGTACATGCCAGGAGTCAGCTGGTTGAGGTTCAGGGTGAATTCAGGAGCCAACGTGATGTTGCGGTTCATCACGAGGTTGCCCAGCATGTCGTACACTCTGCAAACACCTTCGCCTTCCGTGAAAGCACCACTGATGGTCATGATACCGCTGTTCGGGTTGGGATGAACATTCAGGGCATCCACTACCTGCGTGTAGTTATTGATACCCACAGTGTTGAGGTACTCGCCCTGTAATGAGGTGACGCCAGTGTTGTTGGGGTCCAACCACGGTTTCAACTTCTTGGCATTGCTGCTGTTGTTGTTGTTGGTCCACGAGTTGGAGAGTTTGCCGTACAAATCCCAACCGGTGGGGTTGGTGCAGCTACTGGAACCTGCATACAACTGGCCTACAATCAGTTTGTCCTTGTTGAAGAGCGGAGAACCGGAGGAACCCTGCTCGGTGGCACCCGTGGCGGTAGCCCAGTTGGCGAGCCAGAATTTGCCGTAACCAGAGGTGGCCCCATTGTTGATGTGCTGGGGAACGCTGAATTTCTTGATGTCTCCACCAGGATGATGGATGGCGCCGCAATCCGTCGGGTTGGAAGGAACTGTGGTAACATTCGTCCAGCCAGCGAGGAACACATTGTAGCTGGGGTTGATAGTACCCGTGATTTCCACCAGCATGAAGTCAGAGCTGGTGTTGCCATCGTCTTTTGCCTTCAGCGAGTAGCCAGTGGCGGTTTTGAGGATGGAACCATTATTGCCAGTGCACGTGGTGGCCTGATAGTTGAAGTAGAACCTCCATGTACCGGATTCATAGCAGTGGTTGGCAGAAAGCAGATACTGCTTGCCGTCGCGAGCTGTGTTGTTGACCATTGCACCGGAGCACATGTAAACATATTGGCCGCTGGTCATGGTGTAGCATACTACTGACTGAATCTGGTCGTGCCAAGTGGCATCGTAGCAGATGGCGTTGGGGTGACAGGTGCCTTCAGCATCGCCTAAACCACCTTTTTCCTCCTTTTCATCTCTGTAAATGTGGAAGAAATCATAGTAACCCTGCGAAATCTGGTCAATCACTAACTTGCCGGCAAAGGCTGCATTGGCGGGCTCGTAGTATTCTACAATAATCTCGTCGCCGGGCATCTCCTGCGGATAGAAGGTGCCGTCTTCCATGAGGTTGGCATTGGTGAATTTGCCAATAACATATTCTCTATCAGGTGTGTAAAGATATAATTCAGCACCATTCGGAATTTCAAAAGTGGAGAAGTTCATTGAGGTAAAGGTAGCGCCTTCCATGTGAAATTTCAGTCTCCAGATTTTCGAACCGTCGGGAAGCAGGTCGATGCGGCCTGAGTTATAGTTGGTGTACATCACATCTTTGGTGACACCAATACGCAGAGGATGATTTTTGCCTTCAATGGAGGCGTCTTCTGCTAACAGGGCTTCCACATCCAATGCCTCAACATCAATAGTGGGGACATTCTCTGAAAGGGTAAGTTTGAAGGATTGAGGTTCCCCGCCATAACTCATCTGAGCCATGACTCTTGTTCCAAAAACGCACAGCACAACTGCTATGCAAATGGGTAAAAGTTTCTTCATTGTTTTCTGTGTTTTGATTATTTGATGAGTGAAATTTTCTTGGTGATGGTTTGGTTGGCAGTTTGAATGGAGATAAGGTAGAGTCCGCTTCTCATAGAGGAAAGGTTGAGGGTGATCTGGTCGCCGTTTTGGACGGGAGCCAGATTGACTAACTTGCCGTTCATGTCGAATACCTTGACAATGGCATTGTCGGCTTCTCCGTCAGCAAGGCGGATGTTGACGATGCCTGTAGTGGGGTTGGGATAGATGACGCTGGAGTTGTCATACTCCTCAATATCATTGGTTTCAGCATTGTCGCACAATTGCGGGAAGAGAGCATGGGTAAGGGAAATTCCCCATGATGAGGGGTCGGAGTATTCAACCCAAGAAGAGTCGCTTCTCATCTCCCAACCCGTGTTGGCCGCCTGGTTTTGACTGTTGGTCACCAGTGCGAACTGACCGCTGGTAGGAACAGTGTAGCCAGCGAAGAAATTGCCACTGATGGGAACAGACGGGGAGAACTGGCAGACGTAACGACGTTTGAACTGCGGGTAGGAGGTAGGCATCTGCGAGTCGTTCTCGGTGTAGCATTGCGATGCTACCGTGCTGATAGATACCGTTTTGCTGGCAATCAATGCGCCAGGCTGCCCATTATTGTCTGCCCAAATGCAGAAAGTGATGTTGCCGTTTCCATTAGCAACACCTACATTCATTTTCAAATTGACAAGATATTCTAATGTGCTATCTTTCTGGAAATAATCAGCTTTGGCCAAGTCGCCGTAGGTGTTGGTTCCCGTCAGATACCCATTGTCGGGGGTGCGGTACAAAGTGAGCGTGCCATTAAGGGGATAGTGCAGTTTGTGGCAATTGCCAGGAATGATGGGAGTGTCCGGATCGTCTGGATCATCAGGGTTATCTGGATCATCTGGATTGTCCGGGTCATCCGGATTGTCGGGATTGCCCGGGTCAATCGGGTTGTCCGGATCGTTGGGGTCATACATAGGGCAGGTGTTGCTTCCCGTGTTGTTGGGGTCGAGCCAGGGTTTAAGCTGCTGGTCGTTGGCGCTGCCGTTCTGATCCCAGTGATACGACATCTTTCCATAATAGTCATTATGGGGGTTGCTGCAGGTGGCTGCTCCACCGGTCAGGGTGCCTACGAGATAACCGTCTTGGTCGAAAAGCGCTGAACCAGAGGAACCTCCTTCAGTGACACCGCGGTTGGTGGTCGTTTGCCGCCAGTCGGTGATGCGCCAGTGGGCGCTGGAGGCACATCCAGAGTAAGAACCGGTGGAAATGGTTGTAGAAGAGGAGATTTTCTTCACGTCACCAGCCGGATGGTGAATGCCAGTGGCTGTGGTGGCTGCCGTGTTGTCGCGCCGCCAACCGGCATAAATCGGATTCCATGAGTTGTCGGGGGCCTGGTTGAGCTGCAACAAGAAGAAGTCGGAACCGCCATTGATGCTGCCGTAGGCTATCTTGGAACAACCCGTGCGGTACTGCGATGACGACTGTACCGTGGTGCCCGTGCAGGTGGTATATTCCAAGTTGAAATAAAAACGCCATTGGTTGAAGTTAGCCGCCGTCGCGTTCGGTCCGCAGTGGTTGGCCGTCAGAATGTACGGCGTCCCGTCGTTGGCCAAATTGTTGATGAGCGTGCCGGTGCACCAGCCTCCCGAATTTCCTTCTACTACATAAATACGCACCACCGACCGTTTCTGCATCTGCCAGTCGTCACCTTCCGGACAGTTGACATTCACCTCGCAATTGTCACTGTCGCCAATGTCTTTGGCATGTTCAAAATCATCAACTCCACGGAAAATATAGGAAACCTGTGAGATATGGATGTCAGGAACTATGATTTCTGTGTTCAGAATGGCCTTTTTCTCACCTGGAGTCATCAGTGCGGGCGCCACATACTCCGCAATCAGCGTGTGGCCGACAATCATACCAATGGAATAACCTTTGTCATCCGTATTATCCAACTCTGAAAAACCGCCCAAAAGCTGGGTGCGGTCTTCATCATACACATAAAACCGACCGCCCACTGGCAAGTTGAACCGGTCAAAATGCAGAGCCAAACCTCTCGCATCCGGACTCGTAATCTGGATTCTCCAAATCATCGTTCCATCTTCCAGTTCTTCCCAACTTCCTGAGTTAACAGGACTTAAATCCACATCTTTTAATTGTGCGATGACATACATCCCGCTTTTGTCGTGGTTGTTTACGGCTGCGGAAATAAAATCAGCATCAGCTGGTGCTACTACCGCCTCGTTAATAGGGGAGAACATCAACACGCTCTCATAACTGGCAGGATGTGTGCCAGTCAAGTGCTGGGCAAATCCATCAGAGGCAAATGCTAAAATACTGAAAATGAAAATATAAGCAATTTTATTGAGGTGCTTCATAGGACACTTTTTATAATTATGAAAATTAGCTGGCAAAATTAGACAATTTTTTTTAATTTTGATGCATTATGTTTCAAATTTTAAGGTGCGAAAATCAATTTTATTTTTGTACTTTTGCAAGCTAATTCTAAAATAGGCACATGGGAAAAATAAAAGTTGCTACCAAGAAGAAAGACCTCTTTAAAGGGGATTTGAGTGAACTGATTGTGCAGGCTCTGCTGGAAAAGAAGGGCGAGGATGTGACAGTCATTGATTTGAAAAAAATCAACCACGTATATTTTGATAAGTTCGTCATCTGTTCGGGAACTTCAAGAACTCATATCGAAACCCTCTGCGATTATGTACAGGAGGTTACCAAGCGAGAAGCCGGCATCCTGCCCACTTTCGTGGAAGGCATTGCCAACGGCGAATGGGTTCTCCTCGATTATTTCGACATCATCGTCCATATCTTCCAACCCGAATTTCGCGAGTTCTACCAGTTGGAAAATCTTTGGAGTGATGCGGATATTCAACATTTTTAATCTTAGCCCACGCATTTTATAATGGAAGACAATAGACAGCAAAGACCAGAACCGAATAACAAAAACCGGAAATTTAGCTGGACTTGGATTTATCTGATTATCGCAGCTCTGCTTATAGGCTATTATTTCTTTGGAGGGCGTAACAACGCTCGCATGGAAGCCATTTCAGATAAGGAATTGAAGGAATATGTGCTCAACAAAGATGTTGATAAGGCAGTTTTTGTTCAAAAGGATGAAAAGGTACACATCTACCTTAAAAAGGACAGCATTGATTCAAATAAAGAGTTTGAGCAATTCCGTGGGAAGAATATTGATGGACCGCATTATTCTTTAGAATGCTCTGATTTTAAGGTATTTAAAGATGATATAAAAGGCTGGATTGCGTCAGAAGCTCGCAATTGTGCGTATGACTCCATTAAGAGATTGGAGGCATCGTTAGACAGCAATTCGAAATCCGCCATCGACCGGCAGTATTTCGCCAACAGTTTGGCCGATCAAATAGAGAAAGAATATGATTTCCCCATCACCGAAGATACCAGCAAGGCTTGGGGCGGAGAACTTCTGGTGTGGCTGCTCCCCATGCTCTTCATATTTTTGATGTTTTTATTGATAAGCCGATCCATGCGTGGAGGAATGGGAGGTGGAATGTTCAACATTGGGAAGTCGAAGGCTCAAGTGTATGACAGCAAGAATGCGCAGGAGGTCTCTTTTAAGGATGTGGCTGGATTGGAAGGCGCAAAAGAAGAGGTGGAAGAGATTGTGGATTTCTTGAAAAATCCGAAAAAATATACGGTGTTAGGTGGAAAAATACCTAAAGGCGCCCTTTTAGTGGGTCCTCCTGGTACCGGAAAAACCTTGTTGGCCAAGGCTGTGGCCGGTGAAGCTAAGGTTCCTTTCTTCTCCTTGTCAGGTTCCGATTTTGTGGAGATGTTTGTTGGAGTGGGCGCCTCCCGTGTGCGCGACCTTTTCAAGACTGCCAAGGAAAAAGCTCCTTGCATCATCTTCATCGATGAGATTGATGCCATCGGGCGCGCCCGTGGCCGCAACGCCATCAGCGGTGCCAACGATGAACGTGAAAATACACTCAACCAGCTGCTTACCGAGATGGATGGTTTCTCCACCAATGCGGGTGTCATCATCCTCGCCGCCACCAACCGCGCCGACATCCTCGACCGCGCCCTCCTTCGCGCCGGCCGCTTCGATCGCCAAATCCATGTCGAACTCCCTAACCTGAACGAACGAAAAGGCATTTTCCAAGTCCATGTCCGCAAGCTTAAGCTCGATGCCGATGTGGATCTCGACTTCTTCGCCAAACAAACTCCGGGATTTTCTGGAGCCGACATCGCCAATGTCTGTAATGAAGCTGCACTCGTCGCCGCACGTAACTCGAAGAAATCCATCGGCAAAGAAGATTTCCTCGCCGCTATTGACCGTATCATCGGCGGCCTCGAGAAACGCAGCAGCATCATCTCTCCGCAAGAAAAAAAAGTTATCGCCTACCACGAGTCGGGGCACGCCACCGTCAGCTGGCTGCTCAAACATGCCTCCCCGCTTGTCAAGGTTACCATCGTGCCGCGTGGCAAAGCACTCGGCGCGGCCTGGTACCTCCCCGAAGAACGCCAAATTACCACCTTCGACCAGATGTTCGACGAGCTCTGTACCCTTGTGGCCGGCCGCGCCTCCGAGGAGGTGATCTTCGGCCAGGTCTCCACAGGCGCCCTCAACGACCTCGAAAGAGTTACCAAAATGGCCTACGCCATGGTCGTTTATTATGGCCTTAACAAAACCATCGGAAACCTCAGCTATTACGACTCCACAGGACAAAATGATTATGCTTTCCAACGGCCTTATAGCGAAAAAACCGCAGAAGAGATTGATAATCAGGTTCATCAGCTTGTGGAATCTGCATACACCAAGGCCAAGGAAATCCTTGAAACCCATAAAGAACAACTCAATGTGTTGGCACAGATTCTTATCGACCGTGAGGTGATCTTTGCTGAAGATTTGGAGAAAATCTATGGCAAGCGCCCCTCCGACGCAACCGAAAACCCCGGCGAACAGGCCACCAACTCTGATGAATCTGTAGCGATGGAAGAACACTCCGTCGCCGACGAACAAGATAATACCCAACAAGATGGAAAAGAATAATTCGTATGACGGCATGGGAAATGCCAAGAATCAAATCTGCCAGTCTATCCGAGAAGCGCTGGCCACTCCCGTGCATGTCCCGGACATCAATATGGAGCAAGAATTGTTTCTCCCGATCCCCGATCTGCTTGAGAATTTTAAGCAGAAATTTGAAGAGGCGGGTGGTAAACTTGTTCCTTTCAATATGGATCTTAGCCGGATGAACGACCGCACCTACGCTGCTAACTTCCAAAAAAATGTATATGACTATCTGAAAAACTACGAGCTGGAGGCCAGCCGCTGCATGACCGTGCTCAACACCTCTCCCCACCTCGCCCCGGTTCTCGCGAATTTCAATATCCCAACAATCGATTTTATTCGCAACTCCGAACCAGTGGATGCGGTCATCGTCTTCGCTGAATTCCTCATTGCCCGTACCGGCAGTATAGTGCTCTCCCAGCGGGGCGGACTGATGCTCTACCCCTCCATCCGTAACCTCGCCCGCAACATTATTGTGCTGAGCCAGGCCTCCCGCATCATCCCCGACCTGCATCACTTGACGGGATGTACCGTCACCACCCAGCAGAAAGAAAACCGCATTGAAGAGTCGGACTTCGATTTCAATATGCTTGAGATTATTCGTCCCTCTAAAGTGGAGGTCGATGAGGCATCTCATACCAATCCTCATTTCTCTCTCCTTCTTGTGGTGGATAAAGTGAATAATGGCACATTTTAATATATTATATATACTATAAATTAAATTAGGTTTGAAAAATCTGCTGGTTCGCACGCTTACGGGATTGGTTTTCATCGCAGCAGTGATGGGTTCCATGGTCTGTTATGAGAAAATCAGTGTTTTTTTCTATCTCCTTTTCCTCTTTTTCACGGTTGTAGGCACCTACGAGTTGGTTCGGATGGCTCGTCAGGCGGGTATGGAAGGCAATCTGCCGATAGCGTTGCTGCTGTCTGTGACACTTTTCACGATTCCCCCAGTGGTGGCTGTTCTTCCCGACTCCTTTATGCCATTTGTGCTTGTGGCAGGGTGCGTCATGCTGCTTCTCTTGGGTGGCTTGTTGCTCTCATTAGAATTGTTTAGGGGCCGCCCCAACCCAATAGGCAATGTGTCCCTTTCACTTCTTCCGATGCTTTGGGTGGCTGTGCCCTTCTTTATTGTCGGCTGGCTCCTCGGGTATGGACAGTCGGGTGTGGTACTCGCCATCTTCATCATTATATGGCTGGGCGACACGCTGGCGTATTGTGCGGGCCGCCTCTTCGGAAAACACAAGCTCTTCGAGAGAGTCTCGCCTAAGAAAACCATTGAGGGTTTTGTGATTTCTCTCTGCCTTACGGTGGGACTGTCCATCATTTTCTATTGGATTCCTTTCTTCCATGGAGTTTTTGCCTCCCCATGGCACTGGGTTGGCTTCGCCTTCATCGTAGTGCTGTTCGGCACCTTGGGCGATCTGGTAGAGTCCTTGTTCAAACGCAGCTGTTCTGTGAAAGACTCGGGGTCAATCCTTCCGGGGCATGGCGGTGTGTTGGACCGCTTCGACTCCGCCTTCCTCGCCATCCCCATCGCCTCCATCTATTGGTTGATCTGCGAATTGCTGAGGTAAAATATCCCCCTATCCCTTTATTTATCGGGTTTCTCTTAAACTATTGAGGAATTTGTGTATCTAAACAAAGTTTTTTTTCACTTTATTCTGTTAGCAAATGTGGACAAAAGTGAAAAAATATCTTGTTAGTTGCTCATTTTGAGGAAGAAACATGATAATTCAAGGTGTTCAAAAAATATCCAATTCAAAAAAAACGCTAACAAATAAGAAAATTCAGCGTATTTAAGAAAAATGTTGTATTTTTGCAGAATTGGTATAAGAAAGATAAATTTGATAAAATAAAATCATAAGTTATTGATAGATAAGAAGAAAAGGAATAAAAATAAAAATAATATAAATATCTCGATTATGAAAAAAGTTGTATCTTTTTGCATTTTTAGTGTGCTTTTGGCTGTGCTCAGCCTTGGCGTGAAGGCCCAAACCCCGTCGGGTTTGACGCTCTCTCCTGCCAATGTCACGCCTCAAGTGGGTGTTCAGGACACGGTTTATCTGATTCCCGATGCCTGCTTCGATGCGCTGGGGTTGACTGACGATGACAAGATTTCTATTGAATGGGAAATCTTGAAAGACGGCGCCCGTATTGAAAGCGACTCCCTGACTCGCTATTTCGTGGAGTTCAAATTCGAGACGCGCTACAACATCGGCACCACTGAAAGATGGTGGGGACGCTCCTACACTGACGACTATTGCTATAACGGCAACGGTTTCGGTAGCTTCCCGGGGGCTTACACTCCGCTCCTCGACTCTCTTGGTCGCGAATGCGCTCGCAGCGGTCACTTCTGCATCACCCTCCCTGGTCAGAGCAACCCGTACGAATTTGACTATTTCTATGTCAGATTCTTCAAAGATGCAGCTAATTCAGCCCACCGACTGATCTTCGAACCCAGGGAAGATGGCAACTACGAAATTGTCATCCACCTCTATCGGAGATGTAACGGTACCAAATGGGATAATATCAACTGCAACAACGATCAGCGCTACTACGTGGGTGGTCATACCAGCGACCTGTGTGGCGAGCTCTCTTCAGATACCCTGAAGCCCATGCCCGACACCATCCCGTTTGAAACCTCCATCTGCGTTGGACAGACTTTCACCATCAATGGCATGACCTTCGATCATGATACCACTGACGCATACGTTCCGTTTAACGGCGTTTCATCCTGCGGCAGCTCAATCGATAGCGTGATTAACCTCACCCTCCATGTCATCGACCCGCTCGTACCGATATTTGATACTTTGAATAGCACCACCCAGCTTTGCGACTCCGGCGATGTGGTTCTCGTGGCCATCCCGCAGAACGCTGGAGCTAACGGTTCCTGCATCTGGTATGATGCCCTTGGCAATGTCATCGACACCAATACCACCATCACGCAGCATATTACCGCTAACGCTGAGTTCTATGCCTTCTCCTACAATCCGGAAGGCGGCTGTACCAGCCTCGACTCTGTACGGGTGTTCGCTGAGGTGTATGCCACCCCCAACCCGCACGTAACGGCCGACACGACCGAACAGTGCGAGGAAGGTGCCGTCACCCTCACCCTTGACCAAGCTTACGACACCTTCAATTGGTTCCACGGCGACAATCAACTGACCGAGACGAGCACCACGCTCACCCTCGATCCTATCGCCCTCGCTGATTCTGGCATCTACTACGCCACCGTCATCGACACCAATTACCATAGTGTTTATAACACCGCCATCACCTGCCCCGCTACCAGCGACAGCGTGAACATCGTGGTGTATGAACACGCTACCGCCACCATCGTTACTTTCGATGGCGATAGCATCAACACCGCCGATAACGGTATCTTCTGCATGACCGACACTCTCCATGTCGTCACCGTTGAAATTACCGGCGGTACCTCTCCCTACACTTTGAACTGGAGTAACAACGAGGCATACGTCACCTATAACACCACTGGTGACACCGTGACCTTCTCGCCGAACCCCACTTGCGATACTACTATATATAATGATACTATCCTCGGTGGTACCGACGCCCACAACTGCTCCATCAGACAGGGCGCATTGGTGGATGTCTTCTTCACCTTGCGTGATGAGGATGTTCCGCACATCTATGTAAACGGCGACTCAGCAGCTGCCTTCCCGTCAACGAGCACCAACTGCTCTTACCTGATGCCCGACCTCACCTCTCTGATCGACTCCATCGTTGATCATTGCGGTACCACTACCTGGGCGCAGACCATCGCAGCTAACACCGAAATCTTCAACGACACCACCGCATGGATCGTCGCTACCGACAACTGCGGTCATCAGGACAGCACCGAAATCCGTATCGCTATCCAGCCCAACTTCGCTACCGTTACCATCACCACTTTCGATGGCGATAGCATCACGGCTGCCGACAACGGAATTTTCTGTATGAACGATGTTGACCATGTCGTTACCGCTGACATTACCGGCGGTACCGCTCCTTTCACTTTGAACTGGAGCAATGCCACCGCTACCCATACCATCAGTGGCACTATCGCTACGGTGACCTTCACCGGCACTCCGACCTGCGACACCATCACCATTGCTGATACCATCCTTTCCGGTACCGATGCACGCGGTTGCGACATTATCATGGGTAACCTTATCGATGTTTACTATGTATTGGAAGATACCGATGTGCCTCATATCTATATGAATCGCACCGACACTACCGCGGAACCCGCTTACGCTGGTGACTGCTCATACTTGGTTCCCGATGTTACCGCTCTCGTTGACTCTGTGACCGACGCTTGCGGCACTGTTACTTGGACTCAGTCTATCGCTGCTGCTACCCATATTTATAGAGACACCACTCTCTGGGTGGTCGCCACCGATAACTGCGGTCATAAAGACAGCATCGAAGTGAACGTTACTATTCCTTACGTTCACGTCTCCGCTACCGACAGCGTCTTCCAGCATGTGATTTGCTCCGGCGATGCCAACGGTATCGTGGACATTATGGTGGCCGACGGCGTTCGTCCTTACACCGTTACCATCAGCCTCGTGGGTGAGACTACTACTTACACCCAGAATGGCGGCAACGATGCCGACACCACCTTCCGCTTCGAAGGCCTTGTCAAGGGTCTGTGGGCAGTGGCTGTTGAAGATGCTAACGGCTGTACTTATCAGGCTGACACGCTCAACGTAAGCTCACCGAACATCCTCGAACTCGACACCGCCAACGTAACGAACCTTACCTGCTGGAAGAATGCCAGCGGCTATTTCGATTATCAGCTGACCGGCGGTAGCATGCCTTATCTGGTCAAACTCGAAGGACCTGTGGCAATGGACACCACCATCAACGACAATAACATTTACCATGTCGGCAACCTCGTCGCTGGTGACTATGTCCTGTCTGTTGTCGATGGTCACGATTGTAAAGATACCATCAGATTCACCCTTACTGAACCTGATTCACTGCAGATTACCGCTCTCACCATCCTCAACCATGTGAAATGTTATGGTGAGTCTAATGGTAACATGGCCGTTGCCATCGCTGGTGGTACTGCCGACTATACCTTCACTTGGAACGACAGCCTCAACAACGCTGTCCGCACTGAGACCAGAAGCGACCTCGCTGACACTACAGGCCGTATCCTTCCTGCCGGCGTTTATACCATCCATGTCACCGACGTTAACAACTGTCCTTGCGTGGATTGGAACGATACCATCAAGCAGAACGACAGCTTGCAGGTGGTCAGCATCGTGACTCCCAACGCTATCGAATGCCCGTATCAAGGCACCTACGATGTGACCGCTACCGTGGCTGGTGGTACGACCAACCACACCTTCACTTGGACGATCAACGGCACCGATTCTACGGTTGCCAGCAATGCAGACCTGACCAGCATTTATACTTATACTGAACCCAATCCCGCTGTCTGCGATACCACGTTCAATATCACCTTTAAGGTGGTGGATGACTCTCTCTGCGAGGCCACCAAGAACGCCGACCAGTTCCAGATTGTGGACAACACCAATCCTGTGATTGCCGGTGCTATTGCCGACACCATCGTGATTGGTTGCGATAGCCTTGCTGCCACTGTGCCGGCTCCGGTTGACAATTTCGCTGACCTTATCGCTCTCGGTTTGGACACCATCACTGATAATTGTACTACCGTAGCTACAGACTTCACGGTTACGTACGCTGATGATACCACTGGTGTGGCATGCACGGAAAAAACAAGAGCTATTATCCAGAGAACTTACACTGTGGCCGACAGATGTGGTAACACATCTACAGTTGCTTATCGCATTACGGTGAAAGATACGGTGGCTCCCACCTTCACTCGTCCTGCTGACATCACCGTTTATAAGGATTCTTCCTGCAATGTTGATATCACTGTTATTGCTACTGGCGATGCAACCAATGTGTATGACAACTGCTCTAATGGTTTGACTGCTACCTACACGGATGTAACCATCGCTTCTACCACCTGCGTGAATACGGATACGATTAAGAGAACATGGCATTTGGTGGATGAGTGTGGTAATGCAGCCGCCGATCAGGTACAGACTATCACTGTTATCGATACTATTCGTCCTTGGTTCACTCTCGCTCCGAAGAATGACACTTCTTACTGCGAGGATGACGACCTTGATATGATTCGTCAGCGTTTCCAGAATTATCCGACCTATACCGATAACTGTGGGAACGTCACGATGACCGTTGCTTTGGATAGCATTGATACGCTCTGTAACAATAAAACTACGATTGAGTACTATACCTTCACTTTGACGGATGCTTGTGGTTTAGTTACTTCTGCCCAAGCTCAAATCTATACCTTAGATACCGTTCCTCCGGCGCTCATCCGCCCGTGGTCGAATGTGACTATTTATGACTGTAGTACTTCTGAAGCCGATTACCTGGCATGGAGAAACAACATTCAGATTCGCGACTATTGTGCTGATACCTGCTGGTTAGTGAGATTTGATAGTGTGATTACCTATCCTTCAGCTCCGTGTTTGTCTTCTTATATTGAAAATGCTACATGGTACTTTACGGATGGTTGTAATGTTGATTCTGCCAAATCGGTCTTTGTGATCGATGATAATACGCCTCCTACCATGGTGGTGGGTCCTGAACTTGAGGTTTTGGTTGATTGTGACGGCGCAGGTAACCTTGACAGCCTCAAGAGTTGGATTAATCATGTTCAATATCTTGACGCTTGTGATGGCGAAAATGTCACTGTGACGCTGTATGTGCAGCATAACGGTATCAGAGAACTGTTTGATACCACCGCGCTCACTCCTGATGGAAAGCACTTCAATGGTTATGTAGGCGATGATTGCGATGGTTCCTACACGATTGAGTGGATTGCTGAAGACTGTAGAGGCAACCAGTCCACTCCGGTTATTGAACACTTCCGCATCGTTGACATGACTGGTCCTCAGTTCACGGCTCCCGATAATGATACCGTTGATTGCGCTAACTGGGAGGCTGACCTTACTACCTGGTTGACTGTCCCGCAGGCTTTAGACCAGTGTCACCAGATTTATTATGATGTATTGAATAATTATCCTGGTGTATCGGCATTCTACAACGGTTGTGCTCCGACACCTGGTAGAAACGTGTTTGGCACGGCGTGGGTCAACTTCACCTCCACTGACTCATGCGGCAATGCTACGATTCAAGAGCGTACATTTACGGTCATTGATAACGTTGCTCCTGAAGTTACTTTCACGAACGGTACTGGCTTGGCTGATTACAATATCTATTACAATGATGCATGTGAGTATGATCAATTCCCGGCTGTTACTTGGTACATTGATACGCTCTCTACCCATACAGGCCCCAATGTTTATCATAGTGTTGCTGAATTCATCGCTGCTCATCCTGAAATGGGCATCACCAATATTACTGATTGTGGCTTCCCGTGGGGTTATATGACAGTGAAACGTAATGCCCTCACTTTGGAATTGATGAGTGAGACTCCTTGCGAGAAGACGTATCGTATGGCTTACGCTTTCAGAGATTATTGTGGCAATGCTGATACTATTTTCCAGACCGTCATCCTCAGCGATACTACCAAGCCTGTGGCTTCCAACTTCCGTTCGGATACGGTATGGGTAGCTGAAGATTGCAGTATTACTCTGCCCGAATACACTACTGTTGAGGCTCTGAGCGCTGCTGGTGCTAATATCTTTGACTGCTCGGATTTGAGCCTCTCTGGACCGGTTGATTCCTATAGTGGTAGTTTGGCTACTTGCGATTCTACTGTATATCGTACCTACACCATCACCGATGCATGTAATAATAGTACTGACGTTGTTGATACTGTCCTTATTAAAGATAAGATTGCACCGGTTGTTAATGGTCCGATGCCGAGCGACACAGTGTATATGAATGCCACTTGCGATGCCGTTACTGCTGACACCGCTGCTCGTTATGCCGCTTTGATGGATACCACCACCTATAGTGGTCATAACTGGACGATGACCATCGCTGATTGCTCCGGCATCACTATCACTCGTGCTGCCAGCAGTGTGACCGAGGCTGACTGTCCTGAAAAGACCATCCTCACCACCTTCAATGTGACCGATGGTTGTGGTAATGTGAGCACGTTTGTAGATACCCTCTACATTATGGATACTGTGAAACCTGTGGTTTCTAACTACGAGCATAATGACACCATCTACTTGGTTGAACCTGGTTGCACCTTCACTGTTCCGGATGATATTCTCAGCATCGCTACTTACAGAGACCTTTACAACATCGACAGTCGCTACTTCGTTACGGAGTGCAGACTTGACAGCAACGCGCTCGTGACTGCTGATCAGGACGCTACCCTCGTTGGCGATACCACTGCTCCTGGTTGTACGAGAATCGTTCATTACTACTATAAAGTCAAAGACCTCTGTGGTAACATCTCCGATGGCAAGTTCACTCTTAATGTGGTGATTATTGATACCACCAGACCTGCTGTTGCTGCTACCACCGTTGAGAACGACACCGTTTATCTGACCGCTGACTGCAACCTGCCGGATTTGACCAACACCTATTGGCAAAAGGGTCAGCATGCAATTGATCATGGCTATACCATCACCGATTGCAACATCGATGCTGCTACTGCTGATTTGACCCAGTATGCTCAACGTCAGGAGGATGAGGGTTGTAACAATATTAAGGTTACCGTTCCTTACACCATCGCTGACTCTTGCGGTAATGTGTCTGATACCCTCTATCAGTACATCATCGCTGTTGACACAGTGAAACCTGTTGTTAACGCTGCTTATATTCGTACGATCGACACTGTTCAGAATGAAAACTGCGGTGTGTATGCTTTGGATACGGTTCTGGACATTGATACTTACAAGAAATTGTATGATTTCGATAATAACTACACCGTCACCGAATGCAAGCTTGACAGCACTAAGCTGATCACGGATCATATTGACACTACTGACGATGCTTGTGAGCGTTACATCCATTACTACTACAGAGTTCAGGATGCTTGCGGTAATATCTCTGCTAACATGTTCACCCTGAGTGTGAAGTATGTTGACAAGCTCGCTCCTGTTGTAGCCGCTCCCGCTACTTTGAGAGAGGATACCGTTTATATGACCTATCCGGAATGCACCAATACGGATACCACTGGTTTGCATTGGCCCAACTTGGATAGCGCCCTCGCACATGGCTATACTTTCACGGATTGCCATCTTTATGCCACCACCTTCACAGAGGTTCGTGCTTCCGGTTGGCAGCATTCCGGTTGCTACTCCGTTGATACGGTTTACTATACCGTTGCGGACTCTTGCTATAATGTTTCTGTTGAATTCATCCAGGCCATCCGCATGCTTGACACCTCTGTGCCGGTAGTACAAACTCCTACTATTAGAGATAGTATCATTGACATGGACGAGACCACCGCTAACTGCTTAGGTCACGATGTGGATCCGTTCACTACGGTCGGCCAAGTGATCGCTTTCGACGCCACCTTCACGGTGAACGATTGCAATGTGGATGATGCTTCTGAAGTGTTTGTATATGATGCTGACACTGCTGGTATCTCCTGCGAACGTGTGGTTACCCGTGTTTACAAGGTGAAAGATAATTGTGATAATGTTTCTAATACCACCTTCACCCATCTGATTAAGATCCGTGATGTCACCGCTCCGGTTCTCAGCTTCACCGAGCTGCCGGATTCCATCTCTTACATGAGAGAGTATGCTGATTGCGATATGAATGCTAATCCTGAATACACGAGCGTTGCTGCTCTGTTGAGCGTTTACTCTAATGAGTCGATTACGGATTGCAACCTCGATGATAACATGACTTGTGTGGCTGATACTACTTACACGGCTCTCACCAATAGTCCGAATATTGCTTTGATTCACAGAGTTTACACGGTTTCCGATACCTGTGGTCATAGTGCTACATTCGAACACAATATCTATGTACAAGATACTGTGAAGCCGGTTGTTACTACCACCGAAATCGATGTTCTGACGAATCTGCCGAAGGTTCAGGATTCTATCGTGTACTCTCAATTTAATAATTGCGATCCTGACGTACCTGCTGCGTTTACAACGGTTGCCCAGGCACTTGCTTATCCTGGCATGACCAACATCGTGGATTGCGAATTGGATTCCACGCTGACTTCCACCTATACTGAAACTGACGGTTCCTGCCCCGATACGATTGCAAGAACCTACACGGTTGTGGATAGCACGGGTAATACGGCTCAGTTCATGCAGTATATTATCATCCGCGATACGGTGAGACCTGTGATTTCGGGTACGCTGCCTAACGCTTGGGTCTATACTGATGATGACTGCGACTTTGATCTTTCTGGTGTTCAGGTTTATTACGACACCACTGATCTCGAAGATGCTGGTTTGACCATCGTTGATTGCCACGACATTACAAGCGTGACCTATACCGATGTTCCCACTCGCGATCCTCAGGGCTGTGAAAATGAAAACTATGTGACCAGAACTTACACCGTAACCGACAAGTGCGGTAACTCCAGCACGGTTGACCAGATTATCAATATCCAGGATACCACTCGTCCTCAGATGGATGTTCCTGCTCTTGATGATGTGGCTGCAACCTCTATGGGTGGCTGTAAATTCGCTATTCCGGATTTGTCGAGCATCATCAATGCTCACTACACCGATAACTGCACCAGCCTGCCCAAGACGATCACTCCTGACCATGCTTGGGGAGAACTGATCAGCGATACCACTATTGTTACGATTACCTATACTGATAGTTGTGACAATGCTAACACCACTACTATCCGTGTTACCGTACCCGCTAAACTCGTCATCGACTCTGTGAAGATGGATAGCGTAAGCTGCCACAGCATGAGCGATGGTAGTATCTTGGTTTGGATTTCCGGTGGCACCGATAATGATACCGTTAGCATCTGGCAAGGTACTACCCAGGTTTTGGGCGACTCTATTACCGACAACTACATGGTATTCCATGGTTTGGCTGCTGGTACCTACACCGTCCAAGCTATTGATGCTGACAGTTGCGAAGCTGTTCCTCAGAACATTGAGGTGCTGCAGCCCGATACCTTGGTGGTTGAACTCAATATCACCACTCTCGATGATATTGATACTGCTTCCCTCTGCGATAATGATGGTTTCCGTTTGGTGACCACCTTACCGAATGTGGGTCAGCAAGGTACTCCTGATTATGAGTACAATTGGTACTATGTCAAGAATGGTGTGGATACTGTTCCTGTATATCAGGTTGGTCCTACTAATGCTACTTCTACCACCTATGGTTATACTTCTACTCTGGAGGCTGGTTCTTATAAATTCGTTGTTGAGGTTGTGGATGCTCGTGGTTGTACCGATACCGCTTCTGCAATGCTCACGATTGATTCTACTTACGAATTCCACGATACCGCTCGCGTGTGTATCTCCAACTTGCCGTTCACATGGCCCGGCCACACCGATCGTATTGACCATCCTGTTGTGATTGACGGTAGTGTGATTACGGTTAATGATACTGTGTATGCAATTTACGATAGCCTCCATACTATCCATGGTTGTGACAGTATTTGGATTCTCCATCTGACTGTTACTGACAAGGCATTCCTCACTGTACGTGACAGAAACAACAATGCTGATGCAAGTACTCTGCAAGAACGTGAAATTCGTGGCACATTTGAGACCGGCAACTATGCTGAGGGCGATAAGGGCTTCGAAGTCTTTGTGGATCGTAACTGTATGAATTGTACTAATGTCAAGGTTGCATTACACTTTACTCCTTATCGTATCGTTGGTAACGACACCCTTGAAATTCTGTCTCATGTTGATGATTACTTCAGCCCGACCTATCGTACCTATATGGACCAGTATTCACTGAACCCGCAGCCTGTTTATAATGGTGCTGCTCATGCTCCTTTCGACTATAATAATATCGGTTTGGGTACTGCAGCTGGTAACCGTTATAACTACTTTCATCTTTGCTGGTTGACTCCTGAGTATAACTGCTCATTCGGCGGCTTCCAGACCAACTCTGGTATTGGTTACCTCTATGGTCGTGCTACTACCGTTGGTTTCACTCAGTTCAGAGAGCCCGGTGAGTATATGATCAAGGTTGAATTGGTTGAATATATCAATGGTAACGATTGGAACGGTCAGGGTTACTGTCCTGCTGATGGTCGTGTCGGTGGTTTGTCCGGCGTTCCGACTAACAACGTGATCGCTACCCTGAATATCTTCATGAGCGTTACTGGTGAACCGATCTCGTTCGCTACTCCGCATGTTGATCCTATGGAAGGTGTGGTTACTGTTGATCAGTTGGGTCATGTTCCTACTGTGGAGGCTTACCCGAACCCGGCTCGCGACTATGTGACTATCGAACTTAATGGTTTCGAGGGCGAAACTTCTGTTACCCTGTCTGATGGCAATGGCAGATCTCTCACCACGACCAATATCAATATCGATAGCGACACTACCCCGATTGTGAGAATCAACACCAGCGACTACGCACAAGGCGTTTATATGGTGACTGCCCGTAGCAATGATGTCATCGTGACCAAGCGTGTTGTGATCGTAAGATAATCATTATTACTGAATAACCCAAGGGGCTGCCAGTTGGTGGCCCCTTTTTTATTGTCCTTTCATACTCTGATTTTCTACATTGCCTTGTTTATAATTTTTCCATAAACATTATTCATCTTCCATTCCAATCTCTTATTTTTGCCGATATTTGAGTAGTTATGTTCAAAAGGCTGTTTTTCGTTATTGTTTCTTTGCTTTTATTTGTGAATGAGGGTGTTATAGCTCAAGATGTCGCTTCGCAATATAGTGCTTTGTCTCCTGAGGCAAATCACCGAATGGACTCTATGGTGCAGCGCTGTATTGACAAAAATATCATCCCAGGATGCCAAGTGATGGCCATCTATCATGGCAATGTGATTTATGACCGCAATTTCGGTTATCAGACTTACGACTCTACTTATCCTGTCAATGATGCCACCATGTACGATGTCGCCTCCATGACCAAGTCGTTGGCCACTACCTTGGCGGTGATGAAACTGTATGATGACCATCTTTTGCGTATCACCGATAAGGTTTCCAACTATTTGGATTATACAGAAGGTACGGCTGTGGGAAATCTCACAATTGCCGAGCTGATGACGCACACCTCCGGGTTGTCGGCTTTTATCCCGTTTTACCGCGATATTTCGCCCAAGGGTGTGTGGGATGCCCGTTACCTCCATTCTGCTCCGGATTCGCTCTTTTCGGTCAAGGTGGCCGACAGCGTTTATCTTCGAAATGACTACCCCGATACGGTGCTACGTAAGATTTCCATCTATAAGTTAGGTCAGAAGAAATATGTATATAGCGATTTGGGCTTTATTCTGATGAAAGAGATTGTGGAGAAGATTGCGGGTGTGCCGATGGATCAGTTTTTGAATGACAATTTCTATACGCCGATGGGATTGACTCGTACGGGATTCAATCCGACTGAATGGACTTCTGTGGAGAATATCGCGCCCACTGAAAACGACACCTATTTCCGCAAACAGCAGTTGCGAGGGTATGTGCATGACCAGTCGGCGGCGGTGTTTGGCGGCGTTTGCGGAAATGCCGGTCTTTTCTCTACTGCCCATGAGGTGGCCGTTATTTTGCAGATGCTGATGAATGGCGGCGAGTGGGACAACCATCGCTATCTCTCCGAAAAGACCGTCTTGCAGTTTGTGAGTACCTGCCCGATGCACGGTTGCCAGCGTAGGGGATTAGGCTTCGACACGCCTTCGTATGCCGGTTCTAGTGGACTACTTCCTGTACTAGCCGGGAACAAAACCTACGGTCACCAGGGTTTTACGGGCACTGTATTCTGGTGCGATCCAAAAAATGATATCATCTATATTTTCCTGTCGAACCGAGTGTATCCGAGTGCGGAAGAGAATTTGCTGTCGAAAAGCCGCCTGCGTTTATTGTTACAGGAGGTGATTTATCAAGATATTTTGAACGAAAGTGGGAAATAGTATAAACAAATTGAGCGATGGAGAGGCCAATTATCACATTGATTAGCGACTGGGGTTGGGAAGATGTGTCGTTGGGCTTGCTGAAGTGGGAGCTGCAAAAGCGGGTTCCGGACGCCTTCATTGTGGATTTGGTGCACGATGTGGAGTTGCTGGATGTCAGGCAGACGGCTTTTGTCATGTCGCGGTTGTTTCGGCGTTTTCCTGAGGGAAGTGTGCATCTGATGCTGACGGGTGTTTCGCGTTGGACGGAAGAGGCGTTGGTGGGAGTGCAGGTGGAGGGACATTATTTTGTGGGGATTGACAATGGGGTGTTGCCCTCTTTGTTTCCAGATGGCAAGTTGCCTGTGCGCCATTGGATAGGGGAGGGGAGCGATTGTTTGGAGCAGATGTGCTTGATGGCTGATGCTTGTCTGGCGGGTCGTTTTGAGCAATTGACGGAGGCGGTGGAATTGAATACAAAGGGTTTCACTCTCCGTCATGTCTTTAGTGATGTGAATAAGGAACTTCACGGCAATGTTATGTATATTGACCGTCATCACAATGTGGTGACGAACATTCCGGCGGATTTGTTTAAGGACTTTCTTGAGGATTATTCCTTTGAGTTATCGGTGAGTGGTTTCACAATCAGCAAGTTTCATGAGCGTTATGAGCAGGATTGCGAGCCTTATTTGGTGCCGAATGCGTTGGGGGTGTTAGAGATCGTGAGTTATGGAGCACGGTTGGTCATATTACCTAGATGGCACAAAGATCAGCAGATTATTATAAAGTTTACAGAATTAAATAATTAGAGATGAAAAAAGTATTATTTATTTTGTTGATGATGAGTTGCTTTGCTATGCAGGCACAGTCGGTTGATTATGAGTTGTTGGGTTTTTGGGACAGCCATGATTCTTTGGTTGAGGAGGTGGTTTTGACTTCTAATGAGGACTTCACCCCTGTTATTCGTCTGAAGAACAACGGTACGGATGTGCCAGCACTCAACGATACGGTGTATTTTGACATTTACCTTAACAGCAGTTATCTCACCTATTTTTATTTGAGGGGGAACCAGTTGCAGAGCTTGGTGCCGGGCCAGGAGGCTACGGTGTCGCTTCCGCAGCCTTTGATGACGGCTGCGCAGATGGACGAATATGTTCTCACGACGTTTCGGATTTGTATGGAGGTGCGGATTGCGGGGAGTGCGAGCGACCCAGTGTCGGATAACAACCTTGCCTGTGTGGTGGTGAACCGCCCGCTGCCGGTGCCCGAATATGCGGAGGGTGACTTCCGAGTGGGGCCCAATCCAGCTCATGATGTGATGCAAATTCATGCGCCCGTTGGCACACAGGTGTGGATTTATGATATGTCTGGGCGTAATTTAGTAAAAACTAATATGATGGATGATGTTTTCTCTGTCAATCTTTCGGATTGTGCTGCGGGAATTTATTTTGTGAAGATGACCAACGGAAAATCAGAGATGGTACGGAAGATTATTATAGCGAAATAAATCATTTTTTTAGCATTTTTAAGAATAATGTTTTAGAAAAATATGTAATTTTGCCGTTCAAAATTTCATCTTATTATTAACTAAAATTAAAAACATTATGAAAAAACTTTTTACCCTTTTTGCAGCAATGATGACTTTTGTTGCCGTGAACGCTCAGACTGTTGATTATGGTCTGGTTGGTTTCTGCGAAGTTGTGGGTACCCAAGCCCAGTTGACCGATGCTTACACCCTTTCTCTGACGGATGACTTCTCTCCGTATGTAGCTGTTACGAACAATGGTCCCGATGTTCCTGCTGCTGCTGATACTGTGTACTTTGATGTCACCATCGCAGATATGCCCATTGGTTCTTTGTATCAGCCGGGTTCTCAAATGGCACAGCTGACCGCTGGTAATACTACCGCTTTGGGTGCTACTTTGTTTACTGCTGACCAGATGGAAGAACTGGGTTTGGAAGGCACTTTTGAAATGTGCTGGACTGTTCGTATCGTTGGTTCTGCCACCGATCCCGATGCCTCCAACAATACCGCTTGCATCAATGTTACCCGTGGAGGTAATGGTGTGAACGAAATCGCTGCTGGCGAAATCAGCGTTTACCCGAACCCCGCTACCAATGTTATCTATGTTGCCAATGCTGAAGGCGCACAGGTGAGCGTGTTCGACATGAACGGCCGCATGGTCAACAGCGTGGAGAGCGCTTCCGCTAACCAGGCTATCGACGCTTCTTCTCTCGCCAAAGGTATGTACATCGTACGTATCGTTGACGGTCAGAATGTTACTACCAAGAAAGTCAATGTGGTTCGCTAATCACTGATTTTCTTTCCATCTAAAGGGCCTGCATGAAAATGCGGGCCTTTTTTGTTTCGTAGAGGCGTGATGCAAAGCAATCCTATCTGCAAGGAAAATTTTAAAACAAAAAAGGCAACCCATTCGGATTGCCTTTCTTTGAACGTCGGGGTGAGAAGACTCGAACTTCCGACCCCTTGCACCCCATGCAAGTACGCTAGCCAACTGCGCCACACCCCGTTCATTTTTGCGGCTGCAAAATTAGAAAAAAAATCAATACGGAACATCTTTTTTGAAAAAATAATTTTTTCATCCTCTTCACCCTTCTTTCTGTTTGATATTGAAAAAATTAGTGTAATTTTGTCAGCCTAAAATTCTAAACTAATCCGCTTATGCAAAATAAGTTAATCGTTGTATCGGCACCTTCCGGAGCAGGAAAGACCTCCATCGTGCGCCATCTTCTCGAAAATATTCCCGTACTTTCTTTCTCCATTTCCGCCACCACACGCGCCAAACGCGAGATGGAAACCGATGGTAAAGACTACTATTTTATCACCGTTCCCGACTTTCAGAAGCGTATTGCCGATGGCGACTTCCTCGAATGGCAGGAGGTGTACGCCGGACAGTACTACGGCTCTCTCAAGTCGGAGGTGGACCGCCTCGGCAACGAAGGCAAGGTGGTGATTTTCGACGTGGATGTGCTCGGCGGCATCAACATCAAGAAGTATTACGGCGAAAGGGCCCTCTCCATCTTCATCCAGCCGCCCACTGTCGAGGACTTGAAAAAACGCCTCGTGGGACGTGGCACCGAAACGCCCGAAACCCTCAAAAAACGCATCGACAAGGCTGAGTACGAACTCACCTTCGCCAACCAGTTTGACGTGATTCTGGTGAACGACATCCTCGCCGACGCCCAACAGAAGGCCTGTCAGTTAGTCAACGATTTCTTATGTCAAAAGTAGGTCTCTTCTTCGGCTCCTTCAATCCCATCCATATCGGCCATCTCATTATAGCTGAATATTTTGTGGAGAATACCGACCTGAAGGAGGTGTGGTTTGTGGTGTCGCCCAACAACCCGCTTAAGAAGAAGGAGTCGCTGCTCAACGGTCACCAGCGGCTCTACATGGTGAACCTCGCCGTGGAGGACGACGCCCGTTTCCGCTCCTGCGACATCGAGTTCGGACTGCCGCTCCCCTCCTACACCAGCCACACGCTGGTGCGGCTCACTGAGAAGTATCCCGACAAGGAGTTTGTACTCATCATGGGCGAGGACAACCTCCAGACCATCGACAAGTGGAAAAATTACGAGTTCATCTTGGAGAATTACGCCATCTACGTCTATCCGCGCCCTGGCTGCGACGGCGGGAAGTGGAAGGCTCTGCCCAACGTGCAGATGGTCAACTCGCCACTCATGGAAATCTCCGCCACCATGATTCGCAACTCCATCGCGGAGGGCAAATCCGTACAATATTGTCTCCACCCCAAAGTAGCGCAGTGCATCGACGAGATGGGATTCTATCGGAGAAAGTAAGAGGCCGTTGAAAGCCTGCTCAACCCGCTTAATGTTTACAGATAGTTAAGCCACTTGCGGAGAGGGGCTATTAGGGTACAGCAGTTCGCAACGGTTGATGATGGCGTTGGCATAATCGAACCCGGCATCGCACACCTTCTTGCCTTTATTTCCATCGTACCCCATGTGCAAGTGCAGGGTTTCGTAGCCGGTATTGACAAACTGAAGAAGTTTGCGGTCGCGTTTGGCGGCAGCCTCCTGATATTTTGCTATGGAGGGACGGCCTTTACCCTTCCGCACCCCTAACACCGCATCTAAGGCAATCAGGCATCCCTTCCACAGCGTGTCGCCAGCAATGCGGACATACTTCTTGTCCCTGTAAAGATTGGTTTCGGGATCCAATTTCGAGTTTTTGATAATTTCTTCGGCATTCGCCACATAGCGGCGGGCCTCTTCAATAGGATTTTCGAGTTCCATGATGTTTAGATTAATTTGGTAGAGACGTTGCGCGCAACGTCTCTACCAGGCATCGCAAAGATACAGCAGAAAATTCATTTGTTATCAATTTCGTAAAAATATTTTTTGTAGGGATAATTGTTTCAATAACAATGATTTGAAAAATCGCTCTTTTACACTCTGCAAGTTTTTGGCATAGAGAATGTTAGCGATTTTGGAAGAATTTGTGGGCACAATAAAAACAGGAGGACACCTTCCGGCATCCTCCTGTCGCTACTTATTAGTAAATGTGTCGCTTATTTCTTGGGAATGTTCTTGAGCAGAGCCACGATGAAATCCCAGAATTTGCCCACGCTCTCGATGTTCACGCGCTCATCGGGTGAGTGCGGATGCATGATGGTGGGTCCGAAGGAGATCATGTCCCAGTTCGGATAGTTGACGCTGAAGAGAGCACATTCCAAACCAGCATGGATGGCCATGAAAGCGGGATCTTTCTTGAATTTGTCCTTGTACACCTTCTTGGCGGTCTGCAGAATCGGAGATTCCATGTTCGGCTTCCAGCCCGGGTAGCCAGCCTCGAGCACGATGTCGGCACCGGCAAGGCGGGCAACGGCGGTCATCTTCTGTCCCACGGCATCCTTGGCGCTGTCCACAGAGCTGCGCATCAGGGAGATGATCTGGATCTTGCCGTTCTGGGCGTTCACCACGGCGAGGTTGTTGGAGGTCTCCACGAGGCCGGGCATGCTGTCGCTCATACGGAGTACGCCGTTGGGCAGTGCGAACACCATGCCGAGCAGTTTCTCCTGAATAGCTTCGGGCATCACCTTGGCGGGCACGTCGATGGCTTTGGCCTTGATGGTCATGTTGGGCTCGGTAGCGGAGAACTCAGCCTTGGCGGTCTTGGCGAAGGCGTTGACGAGCTTGGTGAGGGCCTTTTCGTTGGCTTCGGGCACTGCCACGATGGCAACGGCCTCACGCGGGATGGCGTTGCGCAGGTTGCCGCCCACGAAGGAGGCGAGACGGATGCCGCACTTCTCGGCAGCCGTGCTCAGCACGCGGGTCATCAGCTTGTTGGCGTTGGCGCGACCGAGGTTGATGTCCATGCCGGAGTGGCCGCCGTTGAGGCCGGTGATGACAATCTGGTAGCCCTTCATGCCAGCGGGAACGGCCGTATTGCGGTAGTTCATGGTGATGACACCGTCGAGACCGCCGGCGCAACCCACATAGAGCTCGCCCTCGGTTTCGGAGTCAAGGTTGATGAGGATTTCACCCTTGAGGGCACCCTTCTTCAGGCCGAAAGCTCCCGTCATGCCGGTCTCTTCGTCAACGGTGAGGAGCACTTCCAGCGGACCGTGAGCCACATCCTTGGAGGCGAGCACGGCCAGAGCGGCAGAACCGCCGATACCGTTGTCAGCACCGAGGGTGGTGCCGGTAGCGCGTACCCAACCGTCTTCGCAAATGCGCGGTTTGATGGGGTCTTTGGTGAAGTCGTGTTTCGTGCTGGCGTTGGCCTGCGGCACCATGTCGATATGGGCCTGCAAGATCACGGGAACGCGGTTCTCCATGCCCTTGGTGGCCGGTTTGCGGAACACGAGGTTGCCGGTGGCATCCTGCTTGCACTCGATATTGTTCTTCTTGGCCCAATCCATCATCCAGGCGGCGAGTTTCTCCTCGTGTTTCGACGGATGCGGAATAGCGCAGATGTTGTCAAAAATTTCCCATAATGATTTGGGGTACAATTTTGATAATTCTCCCATAGTAATTGATTTTAATTAAGATGTTGATTTATTGGATAAAATGATTGATTTCAGATAAAAGGAGGGAGTGGAAGGCAGAAATACAGAGTTTGAGGCGGCAAATATACAACAAAGTTTGCAATTTTATTCATTCAAAAGCAATTTATAAAGACAGAAATATTACATCACACAATTCAAAAAAAACTCGTACTTTTGCAGGCTCAAAAATAGCGTCATGGCAGATAGAAGGAAGTTTAACATCAGCAATGTTTTCCACAACTTCAATTGGAAGAAACGGCTCATCATGTATGCTGCCGTAGTATTGCTTGCTGTGGCGTATATTTTTATTTTCTCTGACAGCAACTATCATGTGCACAAGAAGTTGAATGATAAAATTAAGGAGAAGGAGGTTGAAAACGAGAAGCAGAAAAAGAATGTGGAGATTCAGAGCATTTATAAGGGCATTCGTAATGATTCGATGACCTTGGAGCGTTATCGCCGTGAGCAGTTGAATATGAAGAAGGAGAATGAGGATGTGTTTATTATAAAATAATGAAGATACTGATTATCAACGGAGTGAATTTGGGGTTGTTGGGTACCCGTGAGGTGAATGTCTATGGACATGTTACCTTTGAGGAGTATTTGTGCGGGCTCCGACAGCAGTTTCCGAATGTGCAGATTGACTTTTTCCAGTCGGATGCATTGGAAGAGATTGTGGGTCGCATTCATGCTGCTGATTACGATGGTATCATTCTCAATCCGGGGGCTTATACCCACACCGCCATTGTGCTTGCTGATGCCGTGAAGGCGGTGACAACGTCGGTGGTGGAGGTTCACATCTCCAATATATTCTCCCGCGAGCAGTACCGCCGCAAATCCTGTCTGGCAGGCTGCTGCAAGGGTTTTATCTCCGGCTTCGGGCTTCAGGGGTACGCTCTCGCCATCCAATCTTTTATTAAAAATTAAACTTGTCACCAATAATTTCATCAAAACATCGTTTTTGTCATTTTAGAAAATAATCAAATTACACATATCATGAAAAAATCGCTTATTCTCACTCTCATCGTCATGTTCTTCGCCTCTTTCACCTCTTTTGCGCAGAGCGATGCGCAGAATGGTAAAAAGCAGGAGGCCAAAACCGAGAAGAGTAAAGACAACAAAAAAGTCAAAGTGGCAGAAATCACTTTTGAAGCCCTTGAGTATGATTATGGCAATATTTACAAGGGTGATAATGGCGAATGCGAGTTCAAGTTCAAGAACACTGGCAAGGCTCCGCTGACCATCACCAATTGCAAGGCTTCTTGTGGTTGCACCGTGCCTTCATGGCCGAAAGATCCTATTCCCCCAAAAGGAACGGGTGTTATCAAGGTTAAATACGATACCAACCGCATCGGCACTATCAACAAGTCGATTACTGTTAGCTCCGATGCCGTCAACAACAGCGTGGTGCTGCATATCAAAGGGTACATCAGTGAGAAACCGGTGGAGTCGGTGCCCGAACAGCAGAGCCCGATGATGAAGGCCACCAACTAAACACGAAATAAGGATTATCTATAAAATTTTTGAAGATGAAAAAGTTACTGATTGCATTCGCCATCCTGTTGGTAGCCAACTTGGGCATGGCACAGAGCAATGCTTCAAAATCTTCTTCTACCGAGAAGAATACCGCCGCTGCGACGAACGTCACGGGCGCCGAGATTTCGTTCGCCAAAAAGACCATTGATTATGGCACTTTGCATGTGGGTGATGTGAAGACCATCGAGATGGTTTATACCAACACGGGCAAGAAGCCTTTGATCTTGGACAATGTCACCACCAACTGCGACTGCACGGAGGTGGACTGGTCGAAGAAGCCGGTGATGCCGGGCAAGACCGGGGTGATCAAGGTGACCTATACCGCCAAGCATACGGGGCTCATCAGCAAGTGGGTGACCGTGATGTCGAATGCGGAGACCGACCGTGTGGTGTTGAAGACCAGCGGTGAGGTGAAGTAAAGAAAGGAAACGGTTGTCCGGCGGCGTGCGAGCCAAGGGCAGCCGAACCGCACAATGGGGTCGTTTGGTTTTGACAGCATGTGTGTGGATTTGTAAGCACGTCGGAGGTTGTGAGACGGTTCCGTTAAAAACTAACTCTCTTAGCCAATAAATGGCAACAACTATGCTTTCGCTGCCTAATCGCGGCGAATCCCGGAACCCGGACAAGGTCCGTGGCACTGGGTGCTTCCCCGGCAGCCCTGCCGTTCGGCGGCCGGCCAGAAGTATCATAAAGGAATGGATAGCGAGCGCAGGCTTCGATGCGTGAGCGAAGTTTAGAAGATAAGCGCGGGGTTGGTTGGTCCCGTACCTGCCACGCGCCGACAAGCAAACGGTGACTAAACGTGTAGAAAGCATCTCTGCAGCAAGTTTGGACGCGGGTTCGACTCCCGCCGGCTCCACTTGAAAAGGGGAAACCGTTCCCCTGAAAACAGCAAAAGACACTGATAATCAGAAGATTGTCGGTGTCTTTTTGGTTTATAGCGGCCGGAAGGGGCCGGAGGCACGGCCGGCGGGTGAAAATCCGCTAGCAAGGTGCAGAAAGATGCTGATAATCTGACAAATATCCTCACTCTACGTCCCCCGGACTGGCTGTGAATTCAGAGGGGATGGGTGGGGGATG
>JBGUPJ010000046.1:0-1692 GCA_045130235.1 Bacteroidales bacterium | reverse complement strand
CCCAAGGGCATCATCGTCTGCGACGATGCCGCTTGCGACGAGCTCAAATACGGCACAGTGAAATACTTTAAGGATATAGAAAAGAATAATATTTGAGTTTTTTTTGAAACAAATCTGCCACAAATCTATCATTAATATTGATTGCTCGCATGCGCTCGCAATTGCGCAAAGCCCCTCGGCAAGTCCGATTAGGACAAGCCGATAGACGAGAATAAAGCAGAGAAAAAGATTTATACTAAATTTGTTCAAGATTTGTTTCTCAAAAACCACCCTTCAAGCATCATGGACATCCAGCTTTACAAAGACCGTATGTATCAGATTATAGGCGCCGCTATGTCTGTATACAACGAACTTGGGAGCGGTTTCTCAGAGCCCATTTATCAAGAATGTCTTTCCGTGATATGTAATGAGAAGGATATCCCATGGGAAAGGGAGAAACCTTTGAAAATGACCTTTCATGGGGTGGAGTTGGAAAAAATGTATAAAGCCGACTTTGTGTGTTACGATGATATCATTGTTGAATTAAAAGCAGTGTCTGAAATCTTGAGTGAACATAGGGCGCAGCTGTTCAATTACATGAGAATCACTAATACCAAGTTTGGTATCCTTATCAACTTTGGAGAAAAAGACAGACTACATGCAGAGAAATATATGTATAACGACTTATTCAACAATTTTGAACTACTAAGAGGATAACCCAGCTAAGCTTCGAAGAAGCGCCATTGGCGCGCCCGATAAGGGCCAGCCGATAGACTATAAACATAGAAAAAGATTTGTATTAGATTTGTTTAAGATTTGTTTCTAAATAACCATGAAAAACTTTGCAATAATCGGCGTGGGAGGCTACATTGCCCCGCGCCACCTCAAAGCCATCAAAGACACGGGTAACACCCTCGTCTCCGCCTACGACAAGAGCGACAGCGTCGGCATCATGGACAGCTACTTCCCCAAGGCTGCCTTCTTCACCGAACAGGAGCTCTTCGACCGTCACAACACCAAGCTGCGCGACAGCGGCACCAACATCGATTATGTGAGCATCTGCACGCCCAACTACCTGCACGATGCCCACACGCGCTACGGCCTTCGCCTCGGTGCCGACGTCATCTGCGAGAAGCCCCTGGTGCTCAACCCTTGGAACATCGACGCCCTCCAAAAAGTAGAGGAACGTCAGGGCCATAAGGCCTACACCATCCTTCAGCTGCGTCTTCACGACAAAATCAAGGCGTTGAAGAAGAAAGTGGAAGAAGGTCCCAAGGATAAGATCTACGATGTCGACCTGACCTACATCACCTCGCGCGGCTATTGGTATTATGCCTCGTGGAAGGGCGACATCAACAAGAGCGGCGGCATCGCCACCAACATCGGCGTGCATTTTTATGACATGCTGAGTTGGATCTTTGGTGACGTGCAGAAGAACATCGTCCACGTAGCCTCGCACGACCGTGTGGCGGGTTACCTTGAGCTGAAGCGCGCCCGTGTGCGTTACTTCCTCAGCATCAACGCCGACACCTTGCCGCCCAATGCCGTGGAAGGCGAGAAGCGCACCTATCGCACCATCATGATCGACGGCGATGAGTTCGAGTTCAGCCAAGGCTTCACTGAGCTTCATACCGAGAGCTACAAGGAAATCCTCGCTGGTCGCGGTTTCGGCATCGAAGAAGCCCGCAACTGCATCAACATCGTCTACGAGAT
>JBGUPJ010000045.1:0-28134 GCA_045130235.1 Bacteroidales bacterium | reverse complement strand
ATTCGCCACCAGCGACGGCATCAGCAACTACAGCGTAAGCTACGACTTCAAACAGGTAATCACCCCGAGAGAGCTGACCATCAAGCTCGACACCACGAAGGTGTACGACGGCCTCCAGTTCGTGAGCGACTACACCGCCACGACCGACGGCTACACAGTGACCGGCCTCCAGAACAGCGCGACGATCACCGCGGGTGTGGTGACTTCACCCAGTGCAAATGTGGGTACCTATACCGACAATACGGGTGCGAACATCACCACGGCGTTCGAGACGAGCGATGATATCACCAACTATACTGTGACCTACGACTTCAAGCAGGTCATCACGCCTCGTCCTGGTGTCGTAGTGACCATTCAGGAGCACGGAGCTGAGGTGGAATTCAATGGCACTGACCAGAGAGTGACGGGTTACAGCGTATCAATTGCCGATCCGATTAACTTGTACACGGTTGCCGATTTCAGTTTCATTGGCATGGTCGGCGATTCTATTGCACATGGTACGGGATCAGCTGACGCTCTTCATATCTATGACATGAACCTGCGTCCGGCTTATTTCCGTAACGACAATGCCAACTATATGAATGTCACCTTCCAGATATCAGATAGCGCCTTGTATATCTATCCGAATTTGAAGGCAGAAGCTACTACCACGCAGGTGTTCTGTCATTCGGGCAACAATGGTACCGCTACTATTGAGGTGACCGGTGGCAAGCAACACTTTGGCAAGTACTACTTCTCCTTCGAAGGTGGTACCCCTGTAGAGTTCGAAAGTCCTCATACGTACACGGATCTGCAAGAAGGTTCTTATAGTGTGGAGATTACGGATTCATTAGGATATCATGTTACCGTGAACTTCTCCATTACGGAGATTGAAGAGCTTATTGCCACTATCGTAACTCCTACGGATCTTTGTCCGAACCAGGGCAGCTATCCGGTGAGAGTGAATGTGACCGGCGGTACCACTCCTTACACTTACACTTGGACGGGCGCTCAAGCTGTGGATGCCGATGCTACGCAGGTGATGCAGGTGGCAGTTAACGATGGGGAAGAGACCTACGCGGTTAGCGTGTCCGTATTGGATGCTCACAACTGTCCGGCAGCTGACGATGCCACCTTTACCTTGAAATCCTCTGTGGAAAAGGTGGGTAGCGTGACCTACACTTGTTCCAACGATACTTCTGTTGTCATGAGATATGGTGTCTATGACACGCTGATTATCCTCAACCAGCCCACATGGACCAGCAACATTCTTGCAATGCCGCTGACGCTCGTACCTGAAGGCAAGCCGGTTACCGACCGCTATGCAGTACCTGAAGGTCGCGAGGATACCACGTACATCGTGAAGTGGCATATTGTGGATACTTGCGGTGGCGACACGCTGATTTGCACACAGCGCATCACGGTGGCCTTCCCCGATTGCTCTGGTACGATTAGCGATGCGAATGGTAATACCTACCAAGTGCTTCGATTGGGTGCCAACTGCTGGACGAAACCGAATCATATTGCCGTTCCCGCACCGATTCGTTCAACTCGTGCTTCTAGTAACGGTACTTACAAGTACAACAACGATGAAGCCTTGTATAATGAATATGGCTATCTCTATACTTGGTACGCCGCATGTCATGTGCCCGAAAACAACAATTCGGTAGAACCCACGGTTGTGGATGGCCACATCCCGGGTATTTGTCCTACGGGTTGGGCATTGCCGACCGCAGAGGACTATATCATCATGGTTGAGGCTGCTGGCGGTCTGCCGCACGTGAAGATTGCCGATGACAGCTACTGGATTACGGGTCTGGGCGGTGCTACACCGAGCAGCGGATTCGACGCTAAGGGTGCCGGTTACTACAAGTCTGCAACCGACTCCTTCGAAGGGTTGATGACCGTGGCTCGTTTCTGGACCGCTACGCCGAGTGGTAATTCTACAGATGGTGTGGCTGTACAGTGCGGCATCTGTGAGGGCGAAGAGGTGCTTGTTCTTCCCAAACCCGATGGTTGTAGCGTACGTTGTGTCAAGATCAATAACTAATCCCGCACAACCCATAATTTCTAACACCCGCTGTAGTGATATGGCGGGTGTTTTTTGTTTGAAAAAATCACTAAAAATGGGGATTGTGCAGGTGGAAATTATTGTCGAATTTTGCCGCCCGAAATTCGAATAATACTATGAACTCAGAAAGCAGAATCACCCTCAATAGCATACCCTCTGGCGGCAAGTGCGTCATCATCCGTATCAGCGGACATGGCGGACTGCGCCACCGGCTGATGGAGATGGGCTTCGTGAAAGGGGAGACCGTGACGGTGGTGAAGAACTCGCCGCTGCAGGATCCCGTGGAATATATCGTGATGGACTCGCACGTTTCGCTGCGCCGCAGTGAGGCCGACAAGATAGAAGTGCTTCCTTTCGGCGATCATGCCACCGATCGTCCCGAAACCGACTACAACGGCACTATCGAAGAGGAGGCCGTGACCGACCCCGAGCTTTCCGCCCGCATCCAAGAGAAAAGCCATACCTTTACCGTGGCCCTCGTGGGCAATCCCAACTGCGGCAAGACCTCCTTCTTCAACCACGCCACCGGTCTGCACGAGCGCGTGGGCAACTACGCTGGTGTGACTGTGGATGTGAAATTCGGCACCTTCTACTACAAAGGCTACACCATCCGTCTCGCCGACCTGCCCGGCACCTACTCGGTCAACGAGTACTCGCCCGAGGAATTGTGCGTGCGCGAATTTCTCACCAAAAGCGACTACGACCTCATCCTCAACATTGTGGATTCGTCGAACCTCGAACGAAACCTCTTCCTCACCACCCAACTTATCGACCTCAACGTGCCGATGGTGATGGCCCTCAACATGTACGACGAACTACAGGCCAAAGGCGACACCTTCGACTATAAAGCCCTCGCCAAGATGCTCGGTCTGCCCATCATCCCCACCACGGCCTCCAAAGGCAAGGGCATTCCGGAAGTGCTGCAGGCGCTTATTGATGTATTCGAAGACCACAAAAACCTCACCCGCCACATCCATATCAACTACGGCACCGACCTTGAGGATGCCATCGCTCCAATTAAGACTAAAATTGCTGAAAATAAGGATATTATCAATATTTATCCAGCCCGTTATATTGCCATCAACACGCTCGAAGGCAACAAACATACGCTGGAAGATATTGAGACTCTTCCCAACGGAAAGGAGATCACTGCGGAGGCCAAGACCCGCCGTGATGCTTTGGAACGCGCTTATAATGAAAAAATTGATGCCCAGATCAGCAACGCCCGCTATGGATTTATTCGTGGAGCATTGAAAGAGACCTACCAGCCGGGCAGCAACAGTCGCAAATGGAAGGCCTATGTTGTGGATAACATTCTTACTAATAAATGGTTAGGAATACCCATCCTGCTGTTCTTCCTCTGGCTGATGTTTGAAACCACCTTTATTTTGGGAGCTTATCCGCAGGAGTGGCTCGATATGTTCGTGTCGTGGCTGGGGAGAGTGGTGGGCAATGCCATGCCCGACGGCATCTTCCGCGACCTGATTGTGGACGGTATCATCGGTGGTGTAGGCGCGGTCATCTCGTTCCTGCCCAACATCATCATCCTGTTCCTGTTCATCTCGCTGATGGAGGACACCGGCTACATGGCCCGTGCCGCCTTCATGGTGGACCGCATCTTCCACAAGTTCGGGCTACATGGCCGCTCGTTCATCCCTTACGTAATGGGCTTCGGCTGCGCGGTACCGGCCATCATGGCCACCCGCACCCTTGAGAACAAAAAGGACCGTATTGTCACGATACTCACCATTCCTTTTATGTCGTGTTCGGCGCGATTGCCTGTGTATCTGATATTGGTGTCAGCATTCTTCCACCATCACCAAGGGCTGGTGCTGATGAGCATCTACCTGTTCGGCATCCTTATCGGGGTGCTGTCGGCGCTGTTGCTCAACAAGACGGCCTTCCGCAGTGTGTCGGAGGAGTTTGTGATGGAGCTGCCGCCGTACCGTGTGCCCACCGCCCGCAACGTGTTCATGCACATGTGGGACAAGAGTGCGCAGTATCTCAAGAAAATGGGAACGGTGATTCTGGCGGCTTCTATCATTATCTGGGCATTGGAATATTTCCCGCGCAACACAAAGCAGGAGCAGCAGTATGCGCAGCAGATTGAGCAGGTGCAGGCCGACAAGAGTCTCACGAAGGCGCAGCAGACGGCGGCGGTGGACTCGCTCACCATGCTGAGCGGGGCCTACCACAGTGGCAACTGCTATATTGGCAAGTTCGGTCACGCCATCGAGCCGGTGGTGCGGCCTTGCGGTTTCGACTGGCACATTGCGGTTTCGCTCTGCACGGGGCTGGCTGCCAAGGAGGTGGTGGTTTCCACGCTGGGCGTATTGTACCAGGCGGATCCCGACACCGACGATGGCGCTTCGCTGGAGGCGAAGATGAAGGAGCAGAAGTGGCCTGAGGGCAGCGTACGAGCCGGACAGCCCATATACACGCCGTTGGTGGCCTACGCCCTGATGGTGTTCGTGCTGTTGAGTGTGCCATGCATTGCTACGCTGGCCGCCATCCGCCGCGAGGCGGGCTGGAAATGGGTGTTTTTCACCCTTTGCTACACCCTCACCCTCGCTTGGGTGTGTTCGGCGCTCATCTACCAGATTGGCGGACTTTTCTAACGAAACGACAAATTGTATCGAAATTGTAGAGGCGCGATTATTAGTGTCCCTGTTTCACCATTTCCAAAAAATATTGTAAGTTTGCGTGCTTCATTGCAAAACTTATTATTATTCATAAATGATTATAAACTAATAAATTATAAATTAAACAACCTTTATTATTATGCCGAAAATTTCATCCAAAGGACAGAACATGCCCTCCTCACCCATCAGAAAGTTAGTGCCTTTCTCTGATGAAGCCAAGAAAAGAGGCGTACACGTGTACCACCTCAACATCGGTCAGCCCGACATCGAGACTCCCGAAGGTGCCCGCAAGGCCGTGAAGGAGTTCGACCAGAAGGTCATCGCCTACAGTCACTCCGCCGGTATCCTCTCCTGCCGCGAGAAACTGGTAGAGTACTACAAGACCGTCAACATCAACCTCACCCCCGATGAGATTATCATGACCACCGGCGGCTCCGAGGCCATCCTGTTCGCTTTCAACAGCTGCCTCGACCCGGGCGACGAGGTCATCATCCCCGAACCGTTCTACGCCAACTACAACGGCTTTGCCATCACCTGCGGCGTCACCGTGAAGCCCATCATGTCCACCATCGAAAACGGCTTCGCCCTGCCGTCCATTGAGGAGTTCGACAAGATCATCACCCCGAAGACCAAGGCCATCATGATCTGCAACCCCAACAACCCCACCGGCTACCTCTACTCCAAAGAGGAAATCTTGAAACTGGCCGAGATCGTGAAGAAACACGACCTGTTCCTGTTCGCCGATGAGGTGTATCGCGAGTTCTGTTATGACGGCGTTAAACATTTCTCTGTGATGGAGGTTCCGGAAATCGCCCAGAACGTGGTGCTGCTCGACTCTGTATCAAAACGTTACAGCGCATGCGGTGTCCGTATCGGTGCGTTCATCACCCACAACAAAGAGGTGTATGCTACCGCAATGAAGTTCGCCCAGGCTCGTCTCAGCCCGCCGACCTACGGTCAGGTGCTCACCGAAGCCGCCGTCGATACCCCGCAGGAGTACTTCGACGCCGTCATCAACGACTATGTGGCCCGCCGCAACACCGTGGTCGATGCCATCAATGCAATGCCCGGCTGTATGTGCCCGAAACCGAAAGGCGCCTTCTACGCCGTGGCCCGTCTGCCCATCGACAACTCCGACAAGTTCTGCCGCTGGCTGCTCGAGGAGTTCAACCTCAATGGCGAGACCGTGATGCTGGCCCCCGCCACCGGCTTCTATTCCACCCAGGGCAAAGGCACCAACGAGGTACGTATCAGCTACTGCCTGAAGGTCGCCGACCTCGAAAAGGCCATGAAATGCCTCGCCGAGGCACTGAAGGTCTATCCCGGCCGCACCCTGTAATTTAATATGATAAATATTTGGTAGAGGCGGTGCATGCACCGCCTCTACATTTTAAAATTATAACGTCCCCATTTCACCACCATGACCCAATTCGACCAGTACCCCTCCCCGTGCTACATCATGTTCGAGGAATCGTTGGAGGCCAACCTGCAGCTGCTCAACCTCGTGCAGGAAAGCGCCGGCGTGTCTATCATCTGCGCCCTCAAAGGCTTCGCCTTCTGGCAGGCGTTTCCGATGGTGCGCCACTATCTCAGCGGCGCTACCGCCAGCTCGCTCAACGAGGCACGCCTCATCTCTGAGGAGATGGGCTGCGACGCGCACACCTACGCGCCCGTCTATCTCGACAACGAGTGGCGCGACCTCATGCTCTACAGCAGCCACATCACCTTCAACTCGCTGTCGCAATGGGACAAATACAAGCAGTCGGTGCAGGAGTTCCCGAAAGCCATCAGCTGCGGACTGCGTGTCAACCCTGAGTATTCGGAGATCAAAACCGACCTGTACAACCCCGCCCGCCCAGGGTCAAGGCTCGGTATTTTGGCGGAACAGATGCCGCCGCATCTCCCGGAAGGTATTGAGGGACTGCATTTTCACACCCTTTGCGAAAACAACAGCTATGCGTTGGAGAATTGCTTGAAGGCTTTTGAGGAGAAATTCGGGCCTTGGATCAACGAGGCCAAATGGGTGAACATGGGTGGCGGACATCTCATCACCGAGAAAAATTACGACATTCCGCATCTCATCAGCATTTTGAAAGCGTTCCGCGAGCGGCATCCCAACTTGGAGGATGTGATTCTGGAGCCGGGCGAGGCGGTGGGCTGGCGTACCGGCGTGCTCGTTTCCACCGTGGAGGACATTGTGGAGAACAAGGGCATCCAAATTGCCATGCTGAATGTCTCGTTCTCGTGCCACATGCCCGACTGTTTGGAGATGCCCTACAAGCCCACGGTAATCGGTGCTGCTGAGCCCGATGAAACCAGCAGGTTTGTGTATCGCTTGGGCGGCTGTTCGTGCCTCGCGGGCGATTTCATCGGCATGGGCGACTTCGCCTTTCCCGAGCCGCTGGAGGTGGGCGACCGCATTGTTTTCGACGACATGATTCATTACACCATGGTGAAGACCACCTTCTTCAATGGGGTGCAGCACCCGGCCATCGGCGTAGTACACAAAAACGGCGAGTTCGAGCTGTTGTCGCAGCCCGACTATGCGGCCTACAAGGCGAAGTTGGGGTGATTTTGGTGCTTGTTCAATATTTTTTGAACAGACACTCATTTTTGAACAAAATTGACACTAAAGCACTATAAATAAATTAGATATACAAATATTTTTGCATAAAAAAAGGGAGGTTTTCAAACCTCCCTTTTTGATGACTTAAAAGAAATCCTTATTTCTTGATGAATTTCTGGGTAGCGGTACCGTTTTCACCGTTCATGCGAACGAAGTAAACGCCGTTGTTGAGTTCGCTGACGTTGATCTGCATGTTGCTGGTGGTGTTGGCGGTGTAAACCGTCTGGCCAAGGAGGTTCACGATCTCGATGGTGTTGAAGCCTTCAGCGTTCACATTCAGAACGGTAGTAGCGGGGTTCGGATAGATGGAGAAAGCGATGCTGTTCTCAGCGATAGCGCTAGTGGTGATGGTGATGGTGGTGCAATCGTTGCTGGTGGAGCTGGGACCGCCCAAAACGGGTTCGAAAGTGTAGGTCTTGCCAGCTTCGAACTGATAGCCCGTAACGTTGGTAGCATCGCACTGGCTGGAAGCGATGTAGTTGGCGTTGTAATCATTGCAGCCAGGATTCAGAACGAGGTAAGAATAGGTACCAGCGGGGATGGTAATGGTTTCAGTAGCATTAACAACCACTGCAGCGTCGTTTGCACTTGCGTTGGCAGGAATCATATATTCCCACTGAGTGTAAGTGCTTCCGCAAGAGGGACCATAGGAATCTGACCAACCTTCATCGTCAGCATCGATGAGGAGCTGATAACCGGTACCGTCGCTCCAAACATCACCAGCGGTGAGAACGATGGTAGCATTCTGTGCATTCAATGCAATAACTGCAAACAAAGCAGCTACAAAAGATAAAGCTTTTTTCATAACAATTACATTTTGGTTAATAAATAAGTTTTCACGCTGCAAAATTATAAAAAAAATCAATTGCAGAACATAATTTGCAAAAAAAATTCAACGATATTTCCCACAAAAAAAGGACACACCTTGCGGCGTGTCCTTCAAACGGAATTCAAATACAATACTATTATTTGATAAGGTCGGCGTAGCCGGCTGCATCAAGCAGGGTGTCGGCCTCGGCGGGGTTGGTGGGTTTGATTTTCACAATCCAGCCTTCTCCGTAAGGATCGGTGTTGATGAGAGCCGGGTTGCCTTCGAGTTCTTCGTTGAACTCCACCACTTCGCCACCGATGGGGAGCATCAGGTCGGAAACGGTCTTTACAGCTTCGATAGAGCCGAACACTTCGTTCTGCTCAAGGGTCTCGTCAACGGTGGTGACATCCACAAATACGATGTCGCCCAGCTGCTCAGCAGCGTAAGCGGTGATGCCTACGTATGCGAATTCGCCATCCATTTTCAGCCATTCGTGGTCGTTGGAATACTTCAGATTTTCGGGAATCATAATGTTTGATTTTTAAGAATTATTAATAATGATAATTAAACGGTCATAATCTCTTTCTCCTTCATCTCGGCCATCTTGTCGATTTTGGCGATGGAGTCGTCGGTAAGTTTTTGGATATCAGCCTCTAACTTCTTCACCTCATCCTCCGGAGTGCCATTGTCTTTCAACTTTTTGGCGTTGTCGTTGGCGGTGCGGCGGATGTTGCGGATGGTTACCTTATGCTGCTCAGTCTCCTGTTTCACCTTCTTTACCAGCTCTTTACGGCGTTCCTCGGTGAGGGCGGGCACCACAATGCGGATGAACTCGCCATTGTTCTGCGGGGTGAAGCCGAGGTTGGCGGCCAGGATGGCCTTCTCGATGATGGGGAGCATGTTGCGTTCCCACGGCTGGATGACAATCTGGCGGGCGTCAGGCGTGCTGATATTGCCGACCTGTTCCACGGGAGTGGGGTTGCCATAATAGTCCACCTTCAAACCTTCCAGCATCTGCGGGTTGGCCTTGCCGGCACGCACTTTCTGTAAATCTTTGTCGAACGCCACAATCGCGCCGTTCATGCTCTCTTTTGCCTGGTCAAGGCATTTTTTCGTTTCTTCGCTCATAGTATCTATTATTATTTGTTTTGGCTTTGAGCCTGTTTGTTCTGTTCCATCAGATTTTTTTTCAAGGCTTCCTGTTCTTTAATTTCTTTCTGTAAAGCCTTGATTTCCTTTTCTAACATGGAACTGTTGAACTTATAGATGAAAAGTCCATGGAACACGATGATAACCGTCCAAAGGGCGGTCAGCAGCACCACAAATTTGAGGAAGGTCATGCCTCCGTTAATAACCTCTTTGGCAGTCGCAGGTTCGGTGGCTCTGAAAAGGAATATGTAGAGAATCCAGAGAACCAGCATGGAAAGAACATAGATGGCAAGGTGAAATTTGAAATGTGCTCTTTGGTTTGCCTTTTTATAAATTTTCGGGTCGATTAAGTTGCTGTTGTCTTCCATTTTAATAAATTTTAATGATTATATTTTATTGATTACTGACAAAAGTACCGATGGGTTCGCCGCGCAGCACCTTCAAGAGGTTGCCGGGGGTGTTGGCATCATAGACATAGAGCTTCATGTTGTTGTCCTGACAGAGCGTGAAGGCAGTTAAATCCATGATTTTGAGATGCTTCTCGTATGCCTCTGCGTAGGTGATGCTGGCAAACTTGGTGGCCGTGGGGTCCTTTTCGGGGTCGGCGGTGTAGATGCCATCCACACGGGTGCCTTTGAGCAGCAGGTCGGCTTTGATTTCCACAGCACGGAGTGCCGCGCCGGTGTCGGTGGTGAAGAACGGGTTGCCGGTGCCGCCGCCGAAAATCACCACATAACCCTCATCGAGATAGCGCACCGCATTTTTGAAATAGATCTTCTCGCCCATCCCTTCAATAGCCATAGCGGTCAACACCTTGACTTTCACACCCTTTTCCTCCAAAACGCCCTGCAAAGCCATGGCATTGATGATGGTGGCGAGCATACCCATGTGGTCGCCCTGCCGACGGTCGAAACCCTTGGTGGCACCGTTCACCCCGCGGAAGATGTTGCCCCCGCCGATGACCACGCCCACCTGCACGCCAGCTGTCACTGCCGACTCGATTTCGCTGGCAAAATGACTCACAGCCCCGTAGTTGATTCCGTAACCATCGTCACCCATCAGCGATTCACCGCTTAATTTCAACAATATACGATTGTATTTCATATTCTGAATTTGGCCGCAAATTTACGGGATTTTTTTCATTCTTCATCATTTTTTGAAAAAATTATAGTATGACATTTTGTCAGATTTCGCATTTTGGCAAAGTTGTTGCATAATAAGGCACTGTCAAACAAAAATTTTTATCGCTATGAACTTGAACAATCTTACCATTAAATCACAAGAATCGATTGCGAAGGCGCAAATGATCGCCTCCAGCAACCAGCAGCAGCAGATCGATACGTCACATATTCTCAAGGCGATGATGGAAACCGACGAAAATATCATATCGTTCCTGCTGAAAAAACAGGATGTAGATCCTAAAATCATCGCACAGGCCACCGAAAGGGAGATCAAGAGTCTGCCGAAGGTGTCGGGCGGCAACATATATCTGTCGAACGGGGCACAGGCGGCTTTGCAGAAAGCCATCGTCTTTGCGCAGGAACAGGGCGACGAGTTCGTGTCGCTGGAGCATTTCTTCTACGGCATCCTGATGGCTGGCGACAACATGTCGCGGGCGCTCAAAGATGCCGGCGTCACCGAGAAGGGCACCAAGCAGGCCATCACCGACCTGCGGAAGGGCTCGAAGGTGACCTCGCAAGACAGCGAAGAGACCTACAACGCCCTCAACAAGTACGCCACCAACCTCAACGAGGCGGCCCGAAAAGGCAAACTCGACCCCGTGATTGGCCGTGACGACGAGATCCGCCGTGTGTTGCAAATCCTCTCCCGCCGTACCAAAAACAACCCGATTCTGATTGGCGAGGCCGGCGTGGGAAAAACCGCCATCGTGGAAGGTCTGGCCCACCGTTTGGTCAGCGGCGATATTCCCGAGAACCTGAAAACCAAACAGTTGTACTCATTGGACATGGGTGCGCTGGTGGCTGGTGCCAAATACAAGGGCGAATTTGAGGAACGTTTGAAGAGCGTCATCAAGGAGGTGATTGACTCCAACGGCGAAATCATTCTCTTCATTGATGAGATTCACACGTTGGTGGGGGCCGGCGCGTCGGGCGAGGGTGCCATGGACGCCGCCAACATCCTGAAACCGGCCTTGGCACGTGGCGAGCTGCGCTCTATCGGTGCCACCACCCTCAACGAGTACCAGAAATACTTCGAGAAGGATAAGGCCCTCGAGCGTCGTTTCCAGCCCGTGCTCATCGCCGAACCCGACAAGTACTCCGCCATCTCCATCCTGCGTGGATTGAAGGAACGCTATGAAAACCACCACCATGTGAGAATCATGGACGACGCTCTGATTGCCGCCGTGGAGCTGTCGCAGCGCTACATCACCGACCGTTTCCTGCCCGACAAGGCCATCGACCTGATCGATGAGGCCGCCTCGAAGCTGAAACTCGAAATCAACTCCAAGCCGGAAGAGCTGGATGAGATTGAGCGTAAAATCCGTCAGTTGGAGATTGAGCGCGAGGCCATCAAACGTGAGAACTCTCCCGAGAAGGTGACCGCCCTCAGCAAGACCATCTCCGAGCTCAACGAGCAGCGCAACTCCCTCGAAACCAAGTGGCGCGCCGAGAAGGATATCGTGGACAAAATCCAGCAAAACAAGAAACTCATCGAAGATTATAAGCTGGAGGCCGCCAACGAAGAGCGGCAGGGCAACTACGGCCGTGTGGCAGAGCTGCGATACGGGCTCATCAAAAACGCCGAGAACGACATTCAAAAACTCCAGCAGGAGCTTACCTCCGTGCAGGGCGACAAGGCCATGATCGACGAGGAGGTGGGCGAAGACGACATCGCCGATGTGGTGTCGCGCTGGACGGGCATACCGGTCAGCAAGATGATGCAGAGCGAGAAATCGAAACTGCTGCATCTCGAAGAGGAGCTGCACAAGCGTGTGGTCGGTCAGGACGAGGCCATCAGCGCCATCGCCGACGCCATCCGCCGGAGTCGTGCAGGCCTGCAGGACAGCAAGAAACCGATCGGCTCGTTCATCTTCATGGGTACGACCGGCGTGGGTAAGACCGAGCTGGCCAAGGCGTTGGCAGAATATCTGTTCAACACCGAGGATGCCATCGTGAGGTTCGACATGAGCGAATTTCAAGAGAAATTCTCCGTCAGCCGTCTCATCGGAGCGCCTCCGGGATACGTGGGCTACGATGAAGGTGGAGAGCTGACCGACAAGATCCGCCGCCGCCCTTACTCCGTGGTGCTTTTCGACGAAATCGAGAAGGCGCATCCCGACGTGTTCAACATCTTGCTGCAAGTGTTGGATGACGGGCGGCTCACCGACAACAAAGGCCGTGTCGCCGACTTCAAAAACACCATCATCATCATGACCTCCAACCTCGGCTCCGACATCATCCAGAACAACTACGCCGAAGCCGGCAACGAGAGCAACGAGGCGCTTTTCGAGCGTACCAAAGCGGAGGTGATGGCCCTGCTGAAGAAGACCTTGCGTCCGGAGTTCGTCAACCGTATCGACGAGATTGTGATGTTCCAGCCGCTGTCGAAACGCGAGATCCGCAGCATCGTGAACATGCAGATCGACAACCTCAACAAGCTGCTGGCACAGCAGAACCTGCAGGTGGAGTTCACCAAGTACGCGCTCGACCAGCTGGTGGAGATGGGCTACGAGCCGATGTACGGCGCCCGTCCGCTGAAACGAGTCATCCAGCGAAACGTGCTCAACGAGCTCTCCAAGTTCATCCTCGAAGGCAACGTCCAGAAGGACGGTATCATTACGGTGGACTCGCTCGACGACGGACAGTTTGTGTTCTTCAACAAAGAGAAGTAACCTATGGAATAAAATTGCTTGATTGTGCCGCCCCGTACCTATGGGGCGGTTTTTTTATGCGACTTACTCATACAATTTTCCCTGCCAAGTGTCGCATTCCTCCATCTTTTTTTCAATTTTTTGAAGAATGACATCATAGCGCGTCAGTCCCCAGTGGTTGACAAACAGGTACCGTGGCGGCACCTCTCCGGCAAATCGTTCTATGGTGAAGGCAGGGTTGAGCTTTTCGGTGATTTTTACAATAAAATCAATATAATTTTCTGTTGTAAAAATTTGAAAATCAGCAGGATGTTCAATGTAATCCTGTTGCATTTTTGTGCCTTTAATAATTTGTAGTTGATGAAATTTGATGCCGTTGATGGGCAACTGGTTAATGATGTTGACCTCCTTCATCCATTCATCGGGCATTTCACCGGGCAGTCCGTAAATGAAGTGCGCCGCACAATGGATACCTCTTTCGGCCGTTAGCCTGATGGCGTGCTCTGCCGTGGCGAAGTCGTGCCCGCGGTTGATGCGGCGCAGTGTGGTGTCGTTACAACTCTCCACCCCGTACTCGATGGAGACGAACATTTGCTGTTGAAGCTCTGCGAAGTAGTCCAGTTTTTCAGCGTCGATGCAGTCGGGGCGGGTGCCCACCACGATGCCTTTCACCAGCGGATTCTGAAGCGCCGGCTGGTAAATCTCTTTCAGCTGTGGTAGGGGGGCGTGGGTGTTGGAAAAGGCTTGGAAATAAGCAAGGTACGCGCCGGCACGGCGGTAACGGTTGTGGTGAAACTCCATGCCTTCGGCCAGTTGTTGCTTCACACTCTTGTTGGGGGTGCAGTACGATGGGTTGAAGGCGTCGTTCAGGCAGTAGGTGCAGCCGCCCGTGCCCACCGTACCGTCGCGGTTGGGACAGCTGAAGCCGGCGTCGAGGGTCAGTTTCTGCACGCGGGTGCCGAATTGCTGCTGTAAAAATCGTTTGTAGGAGTTGAAGCGGCGCGTGTCGCCCCACGGGTAAATCATATCGCGTACTTCATTTTTTCCATGATAGCCCCCAGCATGTACTTGGCTCTGAAGAGCTGTATTTTCACGTTGTTCATGCTGATGTTCAGCTCTTGGGAAATTTCTTCGTAAGAAAGTTCTTGGAAATAACGTAACTCAATGAGGGTGCGATATTTGGGACGAAGTTGAGCTACTGCCCAATGCATCATCTCCGCGCGTTCTTTCTGCATCACGGTCTCCTCTTGCGACTGCATGGGCGTGCCTTCGCAGCTGTTCTCAAACAGACAGAAATCCTCGTCCACGCATTGCGGCGAGGTGTTTTTGCGGCGCATGTAGTCGATGCAGTTGTTGATGGCAATCTTGAAAAGCCATGTCGAGAAAGCATAATCAGTGGTGTACTTCTCCAGGTTTTTGAAGGCTTTGCCGAAAGCCTCGATGGTGAGGTCTTCCGCATCGTACGGGTTTTTCATCATCTTCAACAGGGTGAAATAGAGCGGGTCGCGGTAGTAGCGCATCAGGTCGGAGTAGGCCTTCTGACTGCCGTTTTCGAGGGCGTCTTTCACTAATAGCGCGTCGCGTTTCGCCTTGTCGGTGGTGCAGTTTGTTATTTCCATTTTGATTTTTCAAATTTCGAACCCAAATAAATCCATGGCCTCAATAGTGTGAGGATGATTTCGTAAAAAAAGATGCCGGGCACTACAGATTTCTCGCCCAACTTGGCGGCGCCTTTTGCAAAAACAAGATATTGCATTCCGATTTTTAGCAGGCTAACCCCACATACAATGCCTAACATGATCCAGTTGTGCTGAAGGATGGTGAGGCAGATGCAGGCGATGGCGGCAGCGTGAAACAGGAAGCTGAACCAGTTGTAGCTTTTCAGCAAAAAACGAGGAATAACTTTATAGAAGCTGCGGCTGATGATGGCGAACTGCTTGATTTGCATCCATTTGGAAAATTCGATGGGGTATTGCTCCATGACGGCTTCGGGTGAGGCCACCACGTTGCAGGCATCGTGCTTCACGGCTTCGTTGATGAAGATGCAGTCTTCGCCGAAAGGCAGCTGCGCATGGCGGAAATATAACTCTTTGTTCTTGAAGAAAATGCCTTTGTGATAGGCCAAATTGTGACCGTCGGCCATCACCGGCATTCCGCTGATGGTGTACGAAAAGGCGATGACGGAGGTCTCCAACGAGTCGTAGTGCAGCAGTTTGTTGAACAGTCCTGGCTTCCGTCCGTAGGAGGCGTGCCCTAAAACCACGCGTGTCTTGCGCACAAAGCGCCCTGCCACTTGCCGCAGCCAGTAGGGACTCGACGGCATGCAGCTCGCACCCGTCATCAGCACCAGGTCGTATTTCGCCGCCTGTATGCCGATGGCCATCGGAAACTTCTTTCCCTCTATCGTCGATACCGACGAGGCCATGTTCACATAATGCAGGTTGTGATACTTGTTCTTCATCTCAATCGCCAACTGCGGGGTCTCGTCTGTCGAGTTGTCGTTCACCAACACTACTTCATAGTTCGGATAGTCCTGCGTCAGCAGCTCCGGCAGCGATTTGATGAGATGATGCGCCTCATCATGCGCCACGATGATGACGGAGATGGGTGGGTGTTCTTCCGACAGAATGTGCTTCTTTTCTTTTCTGAAAACAAAGCGACCATAGAATGCCAAGTAGTATAGCAGCAAGCTAAAGATGACAAACCCTAAGATAATCAGGCAGATAATGGTGTGCGGAGGAAGGTTTTGCAAGAACATAGTAGCGGTTAATAACATTTTGCAAATGTATTGGAAAGTTTGCAAGATTTAGTTTATTTTTGCCGAAAATTATTAACAGAATGCAGTTTACAATTGAACATAAGGATGCCCATAGCTCGGCGCGAGCGGGTGTAATCACTACTGACCACGGCACGATTCAAACTCCTATCTTTATGCCGGTGGGTACTTTGGGGGCTGTCAAAGCAGTGCATACCAATGATTTACGTGATGGTGTGAAGGCTCAAATCATTCTTGGAAACACTTACCACCTCTATTTGCGCCCCGGCATGGAGGTCATTGAGGCCGCTGGCGGGCTCCATCGTTTCAATGGCTGGGACCGCCCCATCCTCACCGACAGTGGCGGCTTCCAGGTGTTCTCCCTTAGCAAATGTCGTAAAATCAAACCCGAAGAGGGTGTTTGGTTCCAGTCGCATATCGACGGCTCCCGCCACCTTTTCAGTCCCGAGAAAGTGATTGACATTCAGCGCTCTATAGGCTCCGATATTATGATGGCGTTTGATGAATGCCCGCCCTATCCGTGCGACTACGAGTATGCCCGTAAGTCGCTCGACATCACCCTCGGCTGGCTCGACCGCTGCTGGAAGCATTACAAACAGACCGAACCCAAATACGGCCACTATCAGTCGCTGTTTCCCATCGTGCAGGGTAGTGTTTTCAAGGACCTTCGCAGCCGCTCCATGGAGGAAATTGTCAAGTACGATAGCGACGGCATCGCCATCGGTGGAATTGCCGTAGGCGAACCTACCGAAATGATGTACGAGATGGCCGATCATTGCTGTCGGCAGCTCCCCGCCGACAAGCCCCGCTACCTAATGGGCGTTGGTACACCAGTCAATATCCTCGAAAATATCGCCTTCGGTGTGGATATGTTCGACTGCGTGATGCCTTCGCGTGCCGGTCGTCACGGCATGGTCTTCACATGGGATGGCATTTTGAATATGCGTAATGAAAAGTGGAAGGAAGATTTCACGCCACTGGATGCCAACAGCGACCTGCCTGCCGACCGTCTCTATACTCGTGCCTTCCTACGTCACCTCTATACCGCCAATGAGATTCTTGGACAGATGATCGGCTCACTGCACAACCTTCACTTTTATCTTGAATTGGTGACGGTTGCCCGCCAGAAAATCGCCGAAGGCTGCTTCACCGAGTGGAAGAATCAAATGGTGCCGAAGCTTTCCACCCGTCTGTAATCCTACAGTAATTCATCCACTCGCTGTTCAAACTCATCGATATCGGTGATGCGGAGCAGGGTAACTAACTCTTGTGGTGTAAGTTGGTAAAATGTGGCGAAATAATGCCACAGCTCTTTCAGCAGCGACAGGATGTGCTGCCGTCCGCGGACTTCCGCCAAGGTCTCTACCAAATCGTGGTAAAAGTCGGCGAACCGCCGGCGTTTCACCTCCAGCGGGAGGGTTTCTCCGGCTGTGAGTTCTTCCGTCAGAAAGATATTTCTCAAGATGCCACGCCCCAACATGATGTCGGTGACATTCGGGAAGCAGGCTCGGAACCGGCGGTAGGAGTCGAGGTCCACGATGTCGCCGCTATACACGATGCGGTGGCGCGTCCTCTCGCACATCTCTCCGAACAGTTCCCAGTCGGGAGTGCCGTTGTACTCTTGCACGCCTAAGCGCGGGTGGATGGCGATGAAGTCGATAGGGTAGGGGTTCAGCCGTTCAATAATCTCCAGTCCCTCAGTGGGGTTGGACCAGCCGGTACGCATCTTCACCGAGAAGTGACATTCGGGCACCTCGCGGCTTGCGGCGGCCACCACCGCCTCCACCTTGTCGGCGTGCGGCATCAGTCCGCAGCCCCGCAGCTTCCGCACCACCTGCGCCGACGGGCAACCAATGTTCCAGTTTACCTGTCGGTAGCCCAGCGAGGAGAGCGCCTTCAGGGTGTCGGTCATCTGCCGGGGTTCATTGCCCATCAACTGCGGGATGATGGTCATGCCGGTGTTGTGCGCGGGCTGGATGTCGGGCCATTTCCGCACGTTCAGCTTCGCCAGCTCCTGCGCTGCCAAAAAAGGCGTCACCGCCACATCGATTCCTCCGACATGGCGGTGAAGACAGTTTCTGAAATGATAGTTGGTGATGCCGTGCAGCGGCGCGAGTATGAAAGTGATGTTTGCTTCCAAAGCCGGATTATTTCACAATCACCTTCTCACTCTTCACGTTGTTGCCCTGCTTCATCTGGAGGAAGTACACACCTTTGGTGAATTCGCTCACACTGAGCTGGGTTTCGCCATTCACGTTGTCGGCATTCCATACCAGCTTGCCGTTGGTGTCGTACATGCGGGCTGAGTAGCTCTCATTGGTGAAGGGGGTGAGAACCACCGTCTCGGTGGCGGGGTTCGGGCGTACGCTGAACAAAGGCAGGCTGCTCACCTCATAGATGTTGTCGCCCATCTCAATCTCTACGTCATCAACTGCCAGCACGGTGTTTTCGTTGGTGGAGCCTCCCGAGTTGGCGAAAATGATGTTGAGCGTGTCAGGGGTTACCCCTTCCATGCCATCTTTGTAGGAGATGGGAATTTCAATCTGCATATAGTCCTCGATGTTTTGGTCGTATTCATAACGTCCCTCTGCCACTACCTCACGCTGGCCGTTGTTCCAGCGGGTGAGAACTACGCCGGCGGTGAGGGTGTCTTCGGTGGTCGTGTAGGCCACCCATGCGGTCACCTTGCTGGGCACTTGGTTGCAGGCGATGCCGCCCGTCAGATATTGGGTCCAGTCGATGCTGGCGGGGTCGGTGACATCTCCGACATCCAAGGTGGAGATGGCAGCCACGTTGAATTGACCAAGGTGCATGATGCCGGGCAGGTTGATGGAATAGATGGTTTGTCCTGCCATCGTTGCATTGGCGGCCTGGGTGGTGATTTGCGCCGCATAACTGCCTGAGTGTGCGGTGGCATTGCGGGTGGCCGCCTGGTAGTTGATGATGACGTCCAATGTGAATCCCATGTAATCTACGGGTACAGAGGTGTTGAACGTGGCGTTCCAGCCTGCTGGAGTGTGCGTGTCGGTCCACTCTTCTAAACCGCCATTGGGTACAGCGACCTGTGCGAAAGCAAAGGTCATGGCTAAAACTGCGAATAAGGTTGTAAAGACTTTTTTCATAATAAAATTATTTAGGATTGATAATTGGTGATTCGATATTCAGTTCAGTGTCGTCAGCATCGGCGTTCATCAGCACCTGCTTGCCCATGTTGATGAGCGTTCCGAAGATGAAGAATGTGGCAAAAAGCGCTGTGGCACCACGACTTACAAACGGAAGTGTTTGTCCTGTAGCGGGTATCAGGTTGATGTTGGTGCCCACATGGATGAACACCTGGCCTAACATAAGCAAGGCGATTGCCAACGAGTATAGTTTTACGAAATTGCCGTTTGCTTTTCTCGAGATGAGGAAGGTGATGTTGTAAAAGATGATGAAATAGAGTATTAAAAGCAGGATGCCCACACCCACAGACAACTCTTCGCAAATTAGTGAGAACACAAAGTCGTTTTCTCCTTCCGGCATTTTGTTTTTGATGATGCCTTTGCCCGGCTGTGGCCAGTGCGCCGAACGGGCCACTGCGGTACGGGCCAGCGTCATCTGGCGGCCATAACCCTCCACGTCGCTCTCACCCGTCAGCCAGTATTTGATGCGGTTGTAGCCGGTGCCGCCTCGTGATTTGGTCTCTTCTGTCTGTGCCTTCTCGTTCTCTCCCTTGTTCTTCAAGGCACTTCCTCCTATATATAATCCTCCAGCCACCATAATCGCCAGAAGGAATATCGCCAGATATTTTACCCTTATACCTGAAACATAGAGTACCATGAGGCCTGTCCCGAACAACAATATGGCCGTTGAAATATTTCTCGAAGCGATTAGACCTGTGAAGATGGCGAAAATGGCTAGCCGAATGGCCGCATGTTTTCCATCTAACGTGATGTTATTCGACATTCCGTATGCCGACTTGGTGCAGAGGTAGAATAAGTAGAAGATGGTAACGATGTAGAATGTCTGGAACGACATGAAACCGAGCGACAAGCTGCGCCCGCCGCCGCCTTTGCCGAAGATGACCGTCAGGAATAATAGTAGGAATGCAACTACGAAGAACAGGCGGTAGAATCTGTTGATCTTCTGATAATTGATTTTTGAAACCACAATCATTAACCCAAAACCTCCAAGACCTTGTAGTATGGGCTGCCACAATTCACCGGTCAGACTGTATGACGCAATGACGGAGACCGCCACCAGTACTGCCACACAAAAGTAGATGGTGTGGTAAAATTTTAGTGAAATGATGGGTTTCAGTTTTAGGGCCATATTACAGTTGTGCTACTGACATTTTGAATGATTTTCCTCTTTCATCAATGGTGCTGTTGCTCTCTTCGCAAGGTGTTCCGGGACAGAACAGTACTACATCATTTTCTGTACTGGCATAAAAGGCCATCCGTACCGCTGTTTCCAAATCCTCGCTGTAACTGCTGCTAACATTGAGAACGTCGATGAAATTACGGGTTTTCTCGTCTTCTTCACCATGAAAAATGATGGCTTTCACCTTGCGGATAATGATCTGTAATAACTTATCGTCGATATGCTCCCATCCTCTGAAGGAGGTGATCCAGGTCACCGGTTTCGACATGTCTATCAAAGCCAAATAGATGCCATTTTCGCTCTCGCAGGCTGCGTCGTTGATAAATTCCACCCCGCGGAAGGTTTTCACGGCTTCCATCCGATGTTCGATTCCGTCGAATAAATCCCGCTGAGCGGCCATCTGCCCCTCGCGCTTTTCTAGCAGTTGCTGGAAATCCCTCACACTGCTGCCCGAAATGCCGGTACTATAATTGTATTCCCCCTTGATACTGTTTCTGCTCTTCTTCATAACTATCTGATTTTTAATGTTACCAATGTTAAAACAACCAATAATATGCTGACGACGATGAACCGTTGAACAATCTTCGATTCATGCATTCCTTTTTTCTGATAATGATGGTGTAAAGGCGACATGAGAAGGATTCGGCGCCCCTCTCCATACTTCTTTTTGGTGTATTTGAAATAGCTCACCTGCATAATCACCGACAAACTTTGAATGAGGAAGACCCCGCACAACAACGGGATGAGCAACTCTTTGCGGATGATGACACATGACACCGCGATGATGCCGCCCAGCGTCAAACTTCCTGTGTCGCCCATGAACACTTGCGCCGGGAAGCAGTTCCACCAGTAGAAACCGATGCAGGCACCCAGCAGGGCGGAAATGAAAATCACCAATTCTCCGATATTGGGTATGTACATAATATTCAGATAATTGGCAAAAATGGCATTGCCCGATACGTAAGCAAGAATCGCTAAGCCCACCGCCACCGTGGCCGATGTGCCGGTGGCCAAGCCATCCAGCCCGTCGGTCAGGTTCGCTCCGTTCGACACCGCCGCTATGATAAAAATGATAATGGGAATGTAGAAAAGGAACGACCAGCGACCGTCTTCATCCCCCAACCAGCGGGTGAACCAGGCGTAGTTGAACTCGTGGTTCTTGACGAAAGGTATCGTGGTTTTCGTGGAGTGAATGGCAGGTGCCGACTCCTTCGTGTCATTTTGGGTTGCAATCGCCTCCGCAGCGTCTTCTGCCGCCGCATGTGACATGGAAAATGCCTCTTCTGAGGTGTTAATCTGCTTTGGCAGAGAGGCTTGCTCCTTGATGACCACGTCAGGGTGGAAATACATCACCACCGCTACTACGAGTCCGAGAATGATCTGGCCGACCAATTTGGCTTTGGGGTGAAGCCCTTCTTTATTCTTTTTGAAAACTTTGATATAGTCATCAATGAACCCGAGAATTCCCAGCCATATCGTGGTAAAGATCATCAGCAGCACATATACATTGTCCAGTCGGTTGAAGAACAGCACCGGAATGAGGATGGCCGCAATGATGATAAGGCCGCCCATCGTGGGAGTTCCCTTCTTTTCCATCTGCCCAGCCAAGCCTAGGTCGCGGATGGACTCCCCAATCTGTTTTTGGCGCAGTTTTTTTATGATCCATTTTCCTACGATCATCGACACGATGAGGGAAAGGATGAAGGCACATGCCGCACGGAACGAGATGTATTCGAACAGCTGTGCGCCGGGAATGTCGTAGTGGTTTAACCAGTGGAATAGATGATATAACATGGTCTTTCTTTTTAATGCTGTTGGTCAATGTTCCAGTTAATACACACCTCTTCGCTGTCGTCGAAATGGTGCTTAACTCCTTGAATGTCTTGGTATTTTTCGTGTCCTTTGCCGGCGATAAGGATGACTCCGTGGTCGCGCAGCATCATGCAGGCGGTCTTAATGGCCTCGTGGCGGTTTTCAATGGTCAGCACGTTGGGGCGGCACTCTTCTGGCACACCTGTCTCCATCTGTTTCAGAATCTCATAGGGATCCTCAAATCTCGGATTGTCGGAAGTGAGAATAACGCGGGTGCTCTCACGACAGGCGATGTCCGCCATCACCGGTCGCTTCAGCGCGTCGCGGTTGCCGCCGCACCCCACCACTGTCAGTATCTCTTCGCCCTTGCAGGTGATGTCGTGAATGGTGCTCAACACGTTCTTCAACGCATCTGGCGTGTGCGCATAGTCGATGATGGCTACGCCGCCCTTGCCGTTGCGGATGACATGGAAGCGTCCCTCCGCTGGGGCCAGACTGCTCATTTTCAGCAGAACGGTCTCTGCCGGCTGTCCTAACAGCACAGCCGCCCCGTAAATGGCCATCAGATTGTAGGCGTTGAACCGTCCCGACAGACAGAAAAAGGCTTCCTGTCCGTTGATTTGCATCTGCAAGCCCTCAAAACTGTTCTCAATGATTTTTCCTTTGATGTCGGCAGCGCCCTGCAACCCATAGCGGGTGACTTTCGCGGCTGTGTTCTGCACCATCACCATGCCATTACGGTCGTCCACATTCGTCAGGGCAAAAGCGGTGGAAGGTAGCGAGTCGAAAAAGGCCTTTTTGGCCTGGATGTAGTTGGCAAAAGTCTTGTGGAAGTCAAGATGATCGTGGGTGATGTTGCTGAAGATGCCTCCCGCAAAATTCAGTCCCTCAATGCGATGCTGGCAAATAGCATGCGAACTTACTTCCATGAAACAGTACTCGCAGTCTTCTTTCACCATCTCGCTCAGCAGCTCATTCAGTGTGACCACGTCGGGGGTGGTGTGCGTGGCGGGAATTTCGCGCTCCTTGATTTTGTTGACGATGGTGGAAATGAGTCCTGTGTTGTATCCTAATTCGGTGAAAAGCCTGTGTAGTAATGTTACGGTGGTGGTTTTGCCGTTGGTTCCGGTGATGCCCACCAGTTTCAGCTTCTGGCTGGGATGACCGTACAGCTCGGCGGCCATGCGACCGAGGGCTATGTCGGCCTTTTCCACCCGGATGTAAGTGACGTTAGATTCTCGCGTGGCGGGCAGCTCTTCGCATACCACCACACTCGCACCGGCGGCCACCGCCTGCGGGATGTACAAATGACCGTCGGTCTGCGTGCCGCGTTGGGCCACATAGACTACGCCGTTGCCCTTCTCCGACACTTTCCGGGAGTCGAAGACAATCGCCGACACCTCCCGTTCGGTGCTTCCCAGCACTTCGCAGGGTTCGATGCTATTCAATAATTGTGATAAAGTTTTCACGTATCAGTTAAAGGTTTTCAATAAATGGTTAATGGTAGGGGAGGGAAGGTCAAAAAAAGGTGAACAACAAAAGGAGAGTCCCCATTAGCCGGGGGAGAGGGTAAGCATGATGGTTTTATCGGTATCGTTCACGGATTGGCTTCTCACCACTCCGCGGCCTTGTATTCTGATGGAGTATCCGCTTTTTCGAAGCTCTGTTACTGCGTCGGAGGCATTCAGCCCTACCACATTCGGCATCTTGTTGGCTGCCGGCTTTATTTCGGTTGACTTTATGAGCTTGGCATCTTCTTTGTCGCTGTAGCAGTAGCGACTTTTGGTCTTAAGACCATTGAGTTTGAGTCCGTATTTTGCGTTCAGTTGGTTAGCGACATCTGTGCGGATAGGGTGTGGAAAGCATGCGTAGTGGTTGGTGTGATCCATCTCCCGTGACGGGTTAAGGATGCGTTTGGCGATATTGGCGAATACGGTGATGGCGTTGCCGCTGCTGGCGGGGTAGGGGGCATCAAAAAGATAGACGATGCAGGTGTATTGGGGCTTCTCGGCGGGGAAATAACCGCAGAAAGAAACAGCATTTCGGTTCTTGTTGTAAGCACCGAGCTGTGTGTCGTAGATGTCACGGGTTCCAGTCTTTCCAGCAAACGACAGACCGGGGGCCACCCGTCTGGCCGTGTTGTAGGCCGTTCCATCCTTTTCGGCCACCACCGCCCTGAGAATGTCTTGCGCCATGGCGATGGTTTTGGGACTCGCAATCTGTTTCGCGATCACCTCGGGTTTGTAATATTCCCACTTTCCTTCCACCCGCGATGCCTTCACAAAGCGGGGCTGCATCATTTTTCCGCCGTTGGCCACCGCATTGTAATATACTAAGGTCTGTATCGGCTGCATGTTGAAGGCGGCGCCAAAATATCGAGAATATTGCTCTTCAAAAATCTTGGTGTCGGGGCGTAGGTTGGCCACGGAGGGTATCTGGCCGATCTGTGCGTCAAAGGCCACCGTGATGTACATCTCGTTCAGTTTCTGAACATATTCCGCATAGGTGGGAAATGCCTTCCGCATCATGTTGACCACCCCGACATTCGACGATTTCTGGATGATTTTTTTCACTCTCGCGCTGTCGTTCTTATCATAGTTGCACTTCGCGTTATCTCTTTTAAGATACGTGCGTTTGCCTACTTTGAAGTTGTCGCACAGATATTTGAAGTTACGCGTGGTGTCGCCGTTGGTTTTCTCAAGATATGCCAATAAAGAGGCCAATTTGAAAGTGGATCCCGGTTCTGAAACTTCAGCCGTCATGGCATAGTTGCGGGTCTCCACATAAGAAGTGTCGCCGTTGCTGTTGATTTTGCGTTCGAAGTTCGAGATGCCCTTGATGTCGCCGGTTGCGGTCTCCATCACAATGGCACACCCCCACGCCGGTTTCGCTTTTCTGCACTGATCCATCAGAGAATGGTGGACAATGTTTTGGATTTCAACATTCAAAGTGGTATAAACGTCACCTCCTTCCACAGCTGGCGCCTCTTCAGACAATGGAAGGGTGATTCCGTTCATGTGTAGCCATTTGCGTGTCGCCTCCTCGCCAGCCAAGATGGAAGAAAATTTCTTACAACCGTCAATGCCATTCTTTTTTTCTGGATCCCCTAAGATACGACTCGCCATCTCATCATACGGTCGTAGTCGTACTGACTGTTTCCCTACGGCCAGCACTTTGGGAAAATCCTTCACCTTGCGTCCTGCCAGCCCGTACCGGCCACGGTCTTTTTCTTCAATCTTCGTGCTTAAAACAGGCAGTTTCTCTAATGCGGCGATGTCCTTTTCTAAAATCATTTTCCCCTTCTTCACTACGTCGTGGTCGAAGAAAATCTGAACATACTTGTGCTGTTTGAAGGCTTCCGACAGTTTGTTGCGGTAATATTTCACCAAATGGTTGGTGTCGCAATAACGATCCTTGAACTGCTCGTAAAATTTGACCGCCAGGTCGTTGATGAGGGTGTCAAGATAAGGGGAGTTCTCTGAAAAATATTCGTGTTTGGTGTTGAAATTGTGTCCGTCAATGCCGATGGAATACACCTGTACGTTGGTGACTAATGGTCTCCCGCGGTCATCGTAAATGGTGCCGCGGGTCGGGCTGATGTGCTCCACCACCACACAGTTCTGCTGACTTGCGGAATCTAGATTGTTGAATTCCTCCAGCGTATAGGTTTTGTAATATTTCGGGTCCCCGCTGTATTTCCCCTTCTCGAAGAACGCCAGCCGCACAACACCAATCAGGCATGCGGCCAGTGCCACGATGCCCAATACCATGGTGATGATTATTCTTTTGTTGACGTTCTCCATTCCTGTTATTTATCTTTATGGATAATGTAATAGTCGTACTCTCTTACATCTACAAAACCATCTTTTTTTGCCCGTTCTCTCTCCTCTGATTCGGAAGCCATCACGATATCGTTGGCGTCCTTCAGCTGTAGCATGTAGCTGCGCTGCTCCTTCTCCAGTTCTTGTATGCGTTCTCTTTTCTCATCAATTACCCGTTCATTGAAGATGAAAATGATGGAGATGATGGTGGCGACAAGCACCCATCCTGCCCATCTTCGCCACGACAGCAAGAGATGCCTGCCGGAGACGACATCCATGAAGAATTCCGCCACCTTGCCGCGTTTCCGCTTTTTCTTCTGAGGCTCTTTTTCTCTGTACATTTTCTGCGTCCCTATCTCTTTTCAGCTATTCGTAATTTGGCGCTCCTTGCGCGTGGATTCTCCTCTATTTCCTGCTCATCAGGCACGATGGGCTTCCGTGTCACAAGATTGAACGGACACAGCGGATTTCCGTAAAAATCTTTCTCCACCTTTCCCTCGAAATTGCCTGCCCGCATGAAGTTCTTCACCGGCCGGTCCTCCAACGAATGGTAGGAGATGATCACCAGCCGACCGCCCGGCTTCAGCGCCTCTGCCGACTGCATCAGCAGCTCCTGCAAAACCTCCAGTTCGTGATTCACCTCAATACGCAACGCTTGGAAAATCTGCGATAATACCTTGTTTTCCTTTCCTCTTGGCAGCGCCGGTGCCACCACTTCGGCCAGCTCCGTTGTCGTCTCTATCTTTTGGGTACGAGCCTTTTCTATCAGCAGGGCAACCTGCCTCGCCTCCACCAACTCCCCATACTGCCGGAAGATATTTGTCAGCCGTTCCACTGGGTATTCGTTCACAATCTGGTAGGCCGTAAGCCCGTTGCTGCTGTTCATCCGCATGTCCAAAGCGCCCTCCATCCGGTGCGAAAAGCCGCGCTCAGCCGTGTCGAACTGGTGCGACGATACACCCAGGTCGGCCAGAATGCCTTCCACAGGATAGGCATTGTAATACTGGAGGAACTTCTTCAGATGGCTGAAGTTGGAGGCCACAAACTGGAAACGGCTGTCATCCGGCACGTTGGCGGCACTGTCAGGGTCTTGGTCAAAGGCAACCAAACGCCCCTCTTTTCCCAGCTTCTCCAAAATACGCCGTGAGTGACCACCACCTCCGAAGGTGACATCCACGTAAGTCCCTGAAACATTTTTCACAAGCCCTTCAACAGAAGCCTCAAGAAGTACAGGATTATGATACATCCCCGCCCTCCTTTCGGTTCTTGTCGTACATTCCCGAATGCATCTCCGCGTTCAGCTTGCCGTACTCTTCCGGCGTGATGGCATCGCAGTCCGCATTGAAAGCGTCCACGTTCCAAATCTCAATCTGCCCGTTGTCCAACACCAAAACCGCTTCGCGCTCTATGCCATATTTTTCCAACAAGTTCTTCGGAAGCACAATACGACTCTGTGAGTCGCACTCCAAATAGGCACTCTGCCTTAACAAAATATTCCTATAGCGTTTTACCTCAATGAGATTGCGATCCAACGAGTCCAAGAATTTCACCTGCGCCTCGTAAGCCGTCTGCGTCCATAACATGATGTGGTTGCCAAAACCCACTGTGGCCCAGAAGTTCTGTCGGTCGTCCTCCGCCAACTCCTTCAGCAAAGCAGCAGGCAGCTTCAACCGCCCGTACTTCTCTATGGTGACCTCAAACCAACGATATTTTATTCCTGCCATGCTATTATGGGTTTTGGTGCGACAAAAATACTACAATTTTTTTAAATTTCCATATTTTTGAAAAAATATTTTTTTTAATGCAATTTTTGTCTTTAACTTTCTGATTTATAGTGTGGAATGACTTGGAGTAAATTGTTGGTAAGTTGATTTTATAAACATTAAAGTATTGATAATTTAGGCATTATGGTAATAGATTGAAATTTTTTATAAATAACTGAATTATAATAATATAACTATTTTATGGATGAAAAGTGGTATTTTAGATGGGATTTTTTGGAAAAAAATGGAGTAAAAAGGAGTTGGATGGTCCCCGCTGGATGGAATGAAATGGAGTGATATGGAATGGATGGCGATGGGTGGGTCTCTGAAGCCAAAAAAAAGAGCGGCTCGTGTGAGTCGCTCTTCTATACAATATATTATTATTATATGTTAGTTGTCTCTTAGGATGGTGAGACTGCCGTGGTAGTCCACGCCGCGGGTGTAACCCTCATAATGGAAGGTGTAGTAGTAAACACCGTCGGAGAGGTTA
>JBGUPJ010000044.1:0-100981 GCA_045130235.1 Bacteroidales bacterium | reverse complement strand
GCCGCTGTGCAAATTCCGGCTAAAATCGGGGCTCGTTCGCTAAACGGCGAAAAACTTGATGTGCTCCACTGCGTGTCGCACATCTTCGGACAGATCGCCGTTCTTCACGCTCTCTCACCGCCGATTTCTTCACGCCGTAATTTACAAGGCGGCCAGAGATGCGTGGCCGCCCCGTTCTATTGTGACAGTGGCTGCGATTGTCCTCGTCCCGGAGGGACGATATCTTCGTAACCCCAGACAAGGCCGCGCATAGCGGACGCAGTCTGGGGAACGATGCCATCGCGCACATCACCGAGGCACGCTGGCGGAAAGATAGAAGATATCAAAATGTTGTTTTTCGTTAAAAAAAATGATTGAGGTACAAGTTCTGACAAAAAAATACTACTTTTGCAAAAAATTTCATCATGGAAAACGTCCCCACCCTCAACGCCCACAACAAGGAAGAGTTTCCGCCCGCGCACACTGTCGGGACAAACACACCCGTAAAACGGAATTTGGTGCTTCTCATGCTTGCTTTAATCATTGGTTCGCTTTTCTGCAGTTGTTCCGCTTCTTTTAGATTGCACGAAAGCATATATAGCATGAACCATGACAAGTCTTATTATATGGATACTATCACCCATGTTACAATGCCGATGGACAGTATACGTATACATGGAATATCCAATATAAATAGAAGGTCATATTATTCAAATATAGAATTGGATTATAGGCAATTTAAGGGAGGGTTTTATGCTAAAGATTCTGTCAATTCATTTCGAATACAGGGCTATATAAAGCAAGAAAAAAGAGATAAATGGGGGGGCGTCCGCTACAATAAGTGTACGTTCAGAAACATTCTTCTCATAGTTAATGATACGGATACATTACCCTGGGAAATTGAAAGGGCTTCGGCAGCCGCATTTGACTCAATCACAAGATATAAAGACAAAACATCTATTGATTATACGATTGATTCGTTTCCTTGGATAGTGCCAACAAGTGGACAAAATAATGATTGGAAATTCAGTTTTGTCGCTTGGACAGAACCTATTGACATAAAGAAAGTCAGAAAACTCAGATTAGAAGTGACATTCCAATTCGACAATATTGTTGTCACTCGCATCCTCATAGCAAAACGACATTTCCATCTATGGCCGGAACCCAGGCAAGGATTTGTTTGGTATGGACCTGAAGATGTCGAATTATCGACCATAATACTATAAACAATGGAACATGAACCGATATTAAACGCCCACAACAAGGAAGAGTTCCCGCCCGCGCACACGGCCGAGCACCTGCTCAACCAGACCATGGTGCGGCTGTATGGCTGCGAACGAAGCCGCAACTCGCACATCGAACGCAAGAAGAGCAAGATCAACTTCCTCATCGACCGGCCGCTCACTCAAGAGGAGGTGACCGACATTGAGCGACGCATCAACGAGCTCATACAGGCCGACCTGCCCGTCACCTACGAGTTGGTGACCCGCGACAACATCCCCGCCGGTGTCACCCTCGCCAAACTGCCCGACAATGCCAGCGATACCCTCCGCATCGTGCGCATCGGCGATTACGACATCTGCGCCTGCCTCGGCACACACGTGCAATCCACCCGCGAGATCGGCAACTTCCGCATCACCAGCACCAGCTTCAACGAAGGAAGTTTTCGCATTGTATATAAAGTAGCTGAATAATTTTTTGTAATTTTGCAGCCTGATTTTTCACTATGAGCCTGTCGCGTAAAATTTCATGCCTGCTGATCACCGTTGCCTTCCTGCTGACGATGGTGCATTCCATCGTGCCGCACCACCACCACGGCGATATCGTGTGCTTCGGCATGACCTGCCAACACGAACAGGACTGCGACCATGACCAAGACGGCTGCGACTGTGCCACCTGCGGCTGCCACCACGGTCATCACCCCCTTCATAGTGAAGACAACTGCGTGCTCAACATGCCTTATATCCTCATCCACAGCCATATAGACCTGTCTCCTGAGGATGACGCAAGCAGCATTTTCCTCGCGCATCTCTCCGATGCCCTTCTTTCCGACACTCCCACTTCCCTGTCGGCACCTGCCACAGGAAGCCTGATTTTCAACTGCACCGACCTACCCGTGCTGAAACTGACAGACGGGTGTATTGTGTCCCATCGCGGCCCACCGGCTGTTATGGCATAACAGAAATAGTCTGAAATCAACATTTTTCCAAAACATTTTTTCTTTTTTTGAAATGAAAAAGACATTATTATATATAGTGTCGGCAAGTCTGATGTTAGCATTAGGGGCTTGCCACCACGATCATCACGATGATGAAGAACATGAACATGAGCATGAACATGGTCACGGCATTACGCTGGCACTCAACGCGTACAATTCTGATTATGAGATTTTTGCAGATGTCACTCCCCTATCGGCTGGACATCAGAGTGAGCTCATCACCCATGTCACCCGCCTCACGGATTTCAAACCGCTCCAATCCGGCTCACTGACTGCCGTGCTTTCGGTAGGCGGCAAGAGTGTGACCGCCACCGCCGACGCGCCTGAAGAGGCAGGCATCTTCCACCTGCATCTCACCCCGCCCACAGCCGGCACAGGCACCCTCACCTTCACCCTGCACACGGCCGACAGCACCGCCACGCTCGTTGTAAACGATGTAACCGTCTATTCCTCAGAGGATAAAGCCCTCCACGAGGCCGACGAGCTGATTGACGAACACCCCAACGCCATCACTTTCACGAAAGAGCAGTCGTGGCAGGTGGATTTTGCCACCGGCTGCGCGCAATGGCGGCCTATCGGTCAGAGCATCCCCACCACCGCACAGGTGCAGCCCACCCAAGGCAACCAGATGCGGGTGGTGGCCAAGTCGAACGGCATATTCCACTACCACTCCGCTAACTTCTTGGCCGGACAGCAGGTGCGCAGCGGCGAGACCATCGGCAGCGTGCTCACCGACGGCCTGGTGGATGACAACCTGTCGGTGCGTCTCAGCGAGGCCCGCACCAACTACGAGACCGCCAAAGCCAACTACGAACGCGCCAAAGGCCTAGTGGACAGCAAAATCGTTTCACAGAAAGAGTTTTCGGAGCTGAAAGCAGCCTACGAGAATGCAAAGTCCATCTACGAGAACCTACAGAAGAACGTGAGCGGCAACGGCAGCACCGTCACCGCACCGATGAGCGGCTACGTGACCGAGATTTTGGTGGCCAACGGCGACTATGTAACAGTGGGTCAGCCCATAGCGGTGGTTTCCGACACCCGCAGTCTGGTGCTGCAGGCCGGCGTGGCACAGCGCTATGCCGCATGGCTGCCCAGCGTGACCGATGCCGCCATCGAGAATCCTATCACCCACGAAATCAGCACACTGACGGAGATGAACGGCCGTATCCTATCCTACGGCAAGTCGCTGGGTACGGACAGCCATCTGCTGCCTGTCACGCTCGAAATCAGCAATATGAGTGGCTTCACGCCGGGCGGCTTCGTCAACGTATGGCTGAACACGCAAGGCACCGAACCGACCGTAGTCATCCCCAAGAGCGCACTCATAGAGGAGCAAGGCAACTACTTTGTTTTCAAGCAGTTCACACCCGAGAAGTTTGAAAAGCAGCCCGTCAGCATCGGCGCTTCCGACGGCAAATATGTGGAAGTAACGTCTGGATTGGATGCCGGTGAGCGCATTGTGGTGCGCGGTGCTGTGCTGGTGAAATTAGCCAAAGCTAGCGGTGCCCTTGACCCACACGCCGGCCATGTGCATTAGTAAAATAGAAGAGCCATGTTAGACAAAATCATACAATTCTCACTCAACAACAAGTACTTTATCTTGTTGTGTTCCATTCTGTTAATCATCTTTGGTGTACGCACCACGAAACAGATGGACATTGATGTTTTTCCCGACCTCACCGCCCCCACCGTGGTGGTGATGACCGACTGTCACGGTCTCACCTCCGAAGAGGTGGAGCGGCTGGTGAGCTACCCCATCGAAACCGCTATGAACGGAGCTACCGACGTGCGGCGGGTGCGTTCCACCTCGTCGCAGGGCTTCTCCTTCGTGTGGGTGGAATTCGACTGGGGCACCGACATTTCCAAAGCGCGCCAAGTGGTGAGCGAGAAGTTGGTGACCGTTGAAGGGCAGATTCCGGCAGAGGTCGGACAACCCGTGATGGCACCACAGTCGAGCGTGATGGGCGAGATTTTCTTTGTGGGACTGCAGTCCGACAGCATCTCGCCGATGGAGCTGCGCGACATTGCCGAGTGGCAGGTGCAGCCCGTCATCATGTCCACCAACGGAGTGGCGCAGGTCACCATCATCGGCGGCGACTACAAGCAGTTCCAGGTGTTGGCCGACCCGTACAAGATGGATAGCTACGGAGTTACGATGGAGGAACTGGAACAGGTTTGCCGCAGTATGAGCGACAACTCGTCGGGGAGCGTGGTGCGTGAATACGGCAACGAGTACGCCGTGCGCGGCATTGCCCGTACCGCCGACACCAGCGAGATGGAACGAACCTTCGTGAAGATGCGCAACGGACAGCCCGTCACCGTCGGCGATGTGGCCCGCGTGACCATCGCACCCGCACAGAAATTCGGCTACGGCAGCGCCAACGCGAAACCCGCCATCGTGATGTCCATCACCAAACAACCCAATGCCAACACATTGGAGGTGACCGAACAGATTGAGCAGAAACTCGCCTCCATGGAGAAAGCCCTTCCCAAAGGCGTGACCGTCAACACCCACATCTTCCGTCAGGCCGACTTCATCCATACTTCGGTGAGCAACGTAGAACGCGCCCTCATCGAAGGCAGCGTGCTGGTGGTCATCATCCTGTTCCTCTTCCTCGGCAACTTCCGCACCACCCTCATCTCGCTGCTCGCCATTCCCCTGTCGCTGCTGGCTACCATCATCACCCTCAAAGCATTAGGCATGACCATCAACACCATGAGTTTGGGCGGTATGGCCATCGCCGTCGGTTCGCTGGTGGATGATGCCATTATCGACGTGGAGAATGTTTATAAACGACTGCGGCAGAACCGGCTCAAACCGCCGGAAGAGCAACAGACCCTCTTCAACGTGGTGTTTCACGCCTCTTCCGAAATCCGCAGTTCCATCTTCAACGCCACCCTCATCATCATGGTGTCGTTCATCCCGCTCTTCTTCTTGTCGGGCATGGAAGGCCGCATGCTGAAACCGCTCGGTATCGCCTTTATCGTCTCGCTGTTCATGTCGCTGATTGTCGCCATGACGCTGACTCCGCTGCTGTCGAAGATGCTGCTGGGACACGACAAGTTCCTGGCACGCAACCAGAAAGACAAGTGGCTGACGCGCTTCCTGAGCCGTCACTACCTGAAAAGTCTGCAATGGTCGCTGCGGCACAACGGCTGGGTGATTGGCAGCGTGGCAGGCCTCTTCATCGTGGCGGTGGCGCTTTTCTTCACGTTAGGGAGAAGTTTCTTGCCCGAGTTCAACGAAGGTTCGCTCACCCTTTCTGTGGTGACGCAGGCTGGCACCTCATTGGATGAGAATAATGAGATTGGGAATTTGGTGGAGAAAACCCTGCTGTCGATTCCGGAGGTGACAGGCACGTGCCGCCGTACGGGGCGGGGCGAGCTCGACGAACACTCGCAGGCCACCAATAGCGCGGAGATAGAGGTGAACTTCCAGCTGAAAGACCGTTCCAAAGAAGAGTTTGTGGAGGAAGTGCGCGATAAATTGGCCGCCATCCCGGGTATCGCTACCACCGTCGGACAGCCGCTCGGGCACCGCATCGACCATATTCTGTCGGGCACCCGCGCCAACATCGCCATCAAGATTTTCGGCAACGACCTCAACGACCTTTACACCACCGGCCAGAAAATCAAGCAGAGCATCGAACATATTGAAGGACTGGTAGATGTGAATGTAGAACAGCAGGTGGAAGTGCCGCAGTTGCAGATTCGGGCCAACCGCCAAATGTTGGCGCAACACGGTATCACCATCGAGCAGTTCAACCGCTACGTCAGCACAGCCATCGGCGGCGAGAAGCTGAGCGACATCTACGAAGGCGCCTACAAATATGATCTGATTCTGCGCCTCGACTCCAACTACACGCAAACTATTGAAGGACTGAACAATGCGCTGATAGACACGTACGATGGCGGGAAAGTGCCGTTGTCGGAGGTGGCCGAAATACGCTCTGCCAGCGGTCCCAACTCCATCAACCGCGAGAACGGTCAGCGTAAATTAGTGGTATCGGCCAACGTGGCTGGTCGCGACCTGCACGGTGTGGTAACCGAGCTGCAACAAACTATCGACAAGGAAGTGAAGCTGCCGGAAGGCACCCGCATCGAATACGGCGGCCAGTTTGAGAGCGAGGCCACCGCCTTCCGTATGCTGCTGCTCACCTCGGGGCTCGCCCTTATCATCATCCTGCTGCTGCTCTTCCGCGAGTTCAAGAACTTCAAGCTGGCCAGCATCATCCTCATCAACCTGCCCATGGCTCTCATCGGCGGCGTGTTCGCCCTCCGCTTCACCAGCGGCGTGCTCAGCATTCCGGCTATCATCGGATTCATCTCCCTGTTTGGCATTGCCACCAGAAATGGCATCCTACTTGTATCCAACTACTTACGGCTTCAAAAGAGCGGACTTTCGCTCACCGAAACGGTGGTACAAGGCTCCAACGACCGATTGAATGCCATCCTGATGACCGCCATCACCGGCGCACTCGCCCTGCTGCCCATGGCTATCAACGGCAACCTTCCCGGCAACGAGATTCAGAGCCCGCTCGCCATCGTGATTTTGGGCGGACTGGTCACTTCTACCATCCTCAACATTTACGTAGTGCCCGTGGTTTACTTCCTGACACACAAGGAGAAAACATCATCCATTAAAGAATAAAACTATGAAATCCATAAAAATCATCACCAGTCTTTTGATCACCATCTCCCCTCTCCTATTGTTGGGCCAAACCGTCGAGGAGGTTTGGAATGCCGTAAGCAGTAACAACCTGACCATCAAGGCTTACCAGCAACAGAAAGAAGCGGAATGTATGGAAAACCACGTGGGATTGGCTCCTGACAACACGGAAGTGGAGTTTGCTTACTTGTGGGGGAATCCCAACAGCATCGGCAACCGCATTGACGTGAGCGTGATGCAGCCGTTTGAATTCCCCACTACCTATGTGTACCGCAACCGCATCGCCCGTCTGCGCGACGAGCAGTCGGCATTTATTCTCAACCAACAGCAGAATGAGGTTCTGAAAGAGGTGGGAGAATTATACTATAATATTGTGTATCAGAATGCTCGCATCAGCGACATGAATCACTGCTTGCAATTTCTGTCCGACATATCTTCTGCATACAAGGCCAAGTTTGATGCTGGAGAAATCAACATTTTCGATTATAATCGGGTGAAATTAGCGGAGTTGAACCTCCAGCAGGAGAAAAGCCATGCCGAAACCGAGCGCAACAACCTGCTCTTACAGCTCCAGCAGCTGAATGGCGGGGTGAAGTTAGAGGTAACGGAGGACGAATTTCCCGAATTTGCACTCTATAACAGCTTCAACGACTGGCAGTTGAAGAATCCCAAAATGGAGTGGCTGAACAAACAGCAGGAGATCTCGCAGCAGGAGGTGAAGCTCAGCAAGTCGATGTGGGCACCCAAGTTCCAGGCCGGCTACATGTGCGAACGGGTGCCTTCGGAGCTTTTCCAAGGCATCAAGGTTGGTCTCACGCTGCCGTTGTGGCAACAGACCAACACCGTGAAGCTAGCGAACGCGCAAAGTTCTGCTGCAGCGCTGCTGGCCGCCGACGAGCAGTTCCGTTTCCGCACACACCTGCAATGCTGCTACGAGACCACCCGCGCTCTGGTGCAGCAGATCGACGAGTACCGCAACCTGATACAGTCAGTGGATGTGTTCGAACTGCTCAACCAAGCATTGGAGAGCGGACAGATTTCGCTAATCGAATACCTGTCGGAACTTTCGCTCTATCATGAAAGCCACGAGCGGCTCTGCGAGATGGAGCACGACGCAGCGATGCAGTACGTTGAACTGCAATTATATAGCCGATAACAAAAAGAGGCGTACCGAAAGGTGCGCCTCTTTTCATTTGTATAAAAGGAAGACGAGGGTCAGATAATCAGCATGGCATCGCCGAAGGTGAGGAAGCGGTATTTCTGCTCCACAGCCTGCTTGTACGCCTCCATCACAAACTCGTAACCGCCAAAGGCTGCCACCATCATCAGCATGGGGCTTTGCGACTGGTGGAAGTTGGTGACCATCGCATTGGCAACCATGAAGCTATAGGGTGGGAAGATGAACTTGTTGGTCCATCCCTGATACGGTTTCACATGACCGTTGGTATAGGTCGATGACTCGAGTGCCTTCATCGTAGTGGTACCGATGGCCACCACATTATGACCAGCATCCTTGGTATCATTGATTTTCTGGGCACAAAGTTCAGGAATCTCCATAGCCTCAGAGTCGGTTTTGTGCTTGGTAAGGTCTTCCACGTCAATGTCACGGAAGTTGCCAAGACCCGCATGGAGGGTCAGCTCAGCGAATTCCACACCCTTGATTTCCAATCTTTTCAGAAGCTCTCGGCTGAAATGGAAGCCCGCGGTGGGAGCTGCCACACCGCCTTCGCACTTGGCGTAGAGGGTCTGATAATCCTCTTCATCTTCCGGCGTGATGTCGCGCAGGCGCAGAATATCATCCGGAATGGGCATCGAACCCAGCTCGCGGAGCTTGCGTTTGAACGCGTCGTGGTCGTCATCGAAAAGGAAGCGGAGAGTACGACCACGCGAGGTAGTGTTGTCAATCACCTCGGCCACCAGATCGTTATTTTCGCCAAAATAGAGCTTGTTACCGATACGAATTTTACGGGCAGGATCAACCAAGACATCCCACAAACGGCTCTCTTCGTCCAATTCTCGGAGCAATGAGACGCGAATCTTCGCACCAGTCTTCTCCTTCTCACCAAACAAAACGGAAGGGAAAACCTTGGTGTTGTTCATTACAAAAAGATCCCCCTCGTCAAAGTAATCCAAAATATCCTTAAACTTCTTATGCTCAATGGTTTGAGTCTTTCTATTCAATACCATCAAACGTGCCTCATCGCGTGATTCTGTAGGGTGTAAAGCAATCAATTCCTGAGGCAAAAAATACTTAAATTGTGATAATTTCATGCTACAATTTTCCTCTCTAAAAAATGGGGTGCAAAATTACAACATCAAAACACGTTTGTCAAGTGTTTTGTTCAATTTTTTTCAAAAAAAATGCAATTATTTCAAAAAATTGAGATTGTAGGGATCCAAAATAATCACTTTCCAGTCTTTGGTGACATAATAGACGTACTCCTGAATGTAGCCGTCGGTATAGCAATAGCATTTGGCTTCGTATAGTACGACCGGGTCATCTTTAGTACTCAAAGTATTGTATGACTGCTTATTATAATAATCTATGCAATTCTCGATCTTGTCCATATTCTCAGATAACTGGACGAGAGCAACTTCATCACGGTTATTGACGGCAGAGTCGAACTGAGGCTGCAAAGCATCGCGCTGATGGGCCAAGAAATCGCACATTGTAGCACAATATTTGGATTTGAAATAGGGCGTATAATTCACAAATCTGATACTATCATATTCCCCTAAATCCTCATCGGTCTTGGCATAATTCAAAGCCGCCGCTTCCACTTTTGCGCGAACGTCCTCTTCTGTCATCGCCTTTTTATCCTCTTTTTTCTTACAACTGACACACACAATGACAGTTAAAACAACCGCTATCCAACCTATCGTTTTACTTAATCTCATATCTTAAAAAATAATTCCAATTTCCTCAATATCAATGGCATTGTAATTCAATGGCAGGGTCTCGACAGTCCCAAACTGATACACATTACGTTCGCCCACGGCTTTCACCTTAGAGTTGCCTTGGATGAGCGAAAGTCGGGTGGGCTGGGGCACGCGGATCCGATAGCCTGTGTTGGGCTTATGCCCTTTGGCGCAGCTCCACTGGACGGCAAAAATATCAGAGGTGGCCACGTTTTCAGCGGGTTCCATACGAAGATAGAAGTTCTCATCGGGTTTGGCCGACAGGCGGGGATTGAACCCCAGCGTTGGAGAAACCGAAAAGAGCGGAATCAGCATCGTCGTGCTATCGGGGATCACCACAACGGTGTAGTGCAACTCTTCCTCCACCACAAAACCGGTGAACAGGGAGAGATAATTCTGCTCCATCTCGTTCAGGTTGTCGAGCATCATCTGAAGGGTGGTCGGCTGATAGGCGACCTCATTATCGCCCGTCAGCAACGCATAGCGATCCTCGCGAATCTGGCTGATCATATCGGCGGCCTCCTTGGCATGCTGCGCATCCGTCTTCGTCACCATTTTTTTCTGTTGTTTCTCCACAGCTCTCAACTCGTCATTCTCCACCAGCGTGTCCATGTAATGGATGGTCTGCTCCTCGTAAGCGAGGTCGGAGTAGTTACGGAAAAACTCAGGAATCTGGATGGTTTGGGGCGCATAATACAGGGATTCCTGATTCTTGCCCGACTTCTCCCTTGACAGCAGCAGCTGGTTGCGCAAGCCCTTTTTCAGTTGCGCAGATGAGAGTTCAACCGCATACATACGGGTGGTATCGGGAAGCACAATCGATTGTATATCAATATTTTTTAAAGAATACGATTCCTTGTCTTGGGTAATCACATGGGGCAAGTTCAGCAGTTCGGCCGCATATTGAGAATAAATGCCTTCAAACTCATGCGACAAAGTGAGCGTAACCTCCACTTGAAATGCCGTTTTAGGAAGCGCGTACACCACATACTCTTTTCCGAAAGCGAAAGCACTATCAACAGGCAAAGGCACCACCTTCTTCTGTGCAAAAAGCCCCGTAGTGGCGAGGCTTGAAATCAGAATCAAGAAAAATATTTTTTTCATTTCAGAGATTGTGATCAAATTTAGTGCGGAATAGGTGCGGAATTATTTTGCGGGCACAAGGTTAGCGAATCCCATGAAAGCCAAAGCGAGGATGCCGGCGGTGATGAGAGCGATCGGTACACCTTTCATGGCCTTGGGAACCTTCACCAGCTCCAGCTGCTCGCGCAGACCAGCAAAGATGCAGATGGCCACAGCGAAACCGATGGCTGAACATACAGTATAAACCACACTGTCAAGGATATAGCTGCCAGCGGTGATGTCGAACTTCTGGGTAACGCCGATGGCCACACCCAGCACAGCGCAGTTAGTGGTGATCAAAGGAAGGAAGATACCCAACGCCTGATAGAGCGACGGACTTGCCTTTTTGAGAATAATCTCCACCATCTGTACCAAAGCGGCAATCACCAAGATAAAGGCGATGGTCTGCATAAACTCAATCCCCACAGGTACAAGCACATATACATGAATAAGGGAGGTGACCAGCGTGGCGAGGGTCATGACGAAGATGACGGCGACACCCATACCGAGGGCGGTACTGAGTTTGTTGGAAACTCCCAAGAAGGGGCAGATACCCAAGAACTGCGAAAGGATGATATTGTTGACTAAAACGCAACCAATAAGCATTAAAATGTATTCCATAGCGACTGATTATTTGGGTTGTTGGATATGACGAATGAGGGCCATCAGCAGACCGAGCACGAAGAATGCGCCGGGAGCGAGGACAAACACCAGGATGTTGTAGGTGGCGGGGAGCAACTCAAAGCCGAAGATCTGACCGCTACCCAGCAATTCACGTACCGCACCGATGAGGGTAAGGCTCAAGGTGAAGCCGACACCCATGCCGAGCCCGTCGAGCAGGGAGTCGAATACGCCGTTTTTGGAGGCGAAAGCCTCGGCACGACCCAGCACGATGCAGTTCACCACAATCAACGGGATGAAGAGTCCGAGGCTGGCTCCCAAGCTGGGCAGGAAGCCCTGGATGAGAAGGTCAACGATGGAGACGAAGGTGGCAATCACCACGATGAACGCGGGGATACGCACCCGGTCGGGGATAAAATTCTTGAGCAAGGAGATGAGCATGTTGGAGAGGATGAGCACAAACATGGTGGCCACACCCATACCCAGTCCGTTGAACGCAGAGGTGGTGACACCCAACGTGGGGCACATACCCAGCACCAACACAAAGGTGGGGTTCTCCTTCAGGATTCCGTTGGTTAAGATTTTCAGCTTTTTCATTTGGTAACTCCTTTCTTTTTGAGGACCTTATCATACCCTTCGGCTGCGCGATTTACAGCATCGCAGAAAGCTCTTGAGGAGATGGTAGCTGCCGTGATAGCATCCACTTCACCGCCATCTTTTTTAACCTTGATGTCAAAGTTACTGCTTTTGGGATTAATTTTCTTGTCCTTGTTCTTGAACTGTCCGGCGAACTCATCCGACTTGATTTTGTCGCCCAAACCGGGGGTCTCGGATGCTTTGATGACGGAGGTGCCAATCACATTGCCCTCTGCATCGAAGCCCACCATGATAGTGAACTTCCCATCAAAAGCCCTGTCCGTATAGGTCTCCACAGCGGCGCCAAAAACCGTGCCGTCGGCGTTACAGGCGAGATTGACGGTGACCTCTTGTTTATCACCCTCTCGGGCAATCAATGTCTCGGTCTCGATTTTTCCTTTCTGATTGTCGAAACCAGGCAAAACATTGACGATGGCTTCTTCTACAATTTTCTTCTGCTGCTCCTCAATGGGGTCTTTCGTGAGCGCATAGACAGCGGCCAATGCGCCGGCGGCCACCACTGCGATGACCACAAGGGCCAACAGCATATTGGGAAGGGTGGATGCTTTTTTACTCATTACTATATTTATTTATTAGTTGAGAAAATTTCTTGATAATTAATGGGCGAAACGCTTCGGCTTGAAAGCTTTGTCGATAAGCGGCACAAGGGCGTTCATGATGAGGATGGAGAAGGAGACACCTTCCGGATAGGCGCCCCAGAGACGGATGATCATGGTGATGAGACCGCAGCCTGCGCCGAACACAATCATGCCCCACTTGGAGGTGGGCGACGTGACCATATCGGTGGCCATGAAGCAGGCACCGAGAATCATACCGCCTGTGACCAGATGGAAGAGCGGGTTGGCGAACTGGGTGGGATCAGCGAGCCAGAAGATGCCGGCAAAGACAAAGGCCGTGAGCATGAATGAGACGGGGATATGCCAGCTGATGACGCGGCGCACCAGCAGGAAGATAGCACCGAGCAGCAGGGCGATGGCCGACACCTCACCGAAGCTGCCGCCCATCTGACCGAACAGATAGTCAACATTCTCTGGCATAGCCATATAACTGCCATCGCTGAGTTGCACCAAATGACTCGAATTCATGAGAGAGTCAACAGGCTGCCCCGCCTTCACGCCCTCCTTGATGACACCGAGGGGGGTGGGACCCGTGACCGCATCGGCAAACGATGCCGCACCTTGGCGCGGAACCGGCCAGCTGGTCATGGCAGTCGGGAACGAGATCAGCAGGAACACACGGGCCGTGATGGCCGGGTTGAAAAGGTTCTTGCCAAGACCGCCGAAGGCCATCTTCGCGATGCCGATAGCGACCAAGTCACCAATGATCAGCATCCAGATGGGGAGGTTGGCCGGCACGTTGAAGGCCACCAGCATACCCGTGATGACCGCAGAGCCGTCCATGATGGTGGAATCCTGCTTCATCAAAAACTTCACAATCAGCCACTCGAACAGCATACAGCAGCCCACCGACACCAAAGTGAGGATGATGACCGGGATGCCGAAATAGTAAACCGATACCAAAAATGCCGGCAGCAAAGCGATCACCACCGACCACATGATTTTCTTCACAGACTGTTCGCCATGCACGTGCGGAGAGCCGGAAACTTGCAATAACTTATCACTCATTTTACTTGAAATTTTGCGAGTGCAAAGGTACAAATATTTATCAAGCTGAAAAAAATTTTTTTGATATTTTTTTCCAAAAAATACTTGTATATTTGCAGCCTTAATTAAGAAAAAGAAAATTATCAATCAATCAATTATTTAAATCAAAATTTTCATCCAATGAAAAACATCAGAACTTTATTTATCGCCCTCACCGCCTGCATGGTGGCCTTCGCTTTCACCTCATGCCAGAAAGACGGCATGTACAAACCGAAGAAAAAAATCTCCAAAATCTACACCTCTAAAGACGGTGGCGACCGCATCCTGCAGGAGACTTGGAACTGGGACGGCAAAGTCCTCACCAGCATCACCCTCAATGATGATGATGTAACCATCAACTTCAACTACGACAAAAAACAGCTCTCTTCCCTCACATACGGAGACGAGAAAATCATCTACACATACGACGGCAAGCTCATCGAAAAAATCACTTTCATGGACGGCAACGAGGAAATCGCCTCCTACACCTTCAAACATGATGGCAAGTTCATCTCCGGCGTTGACGTTGTGATTGACAACAACTACATGAAGAGCTCACGTCTGCTCGAAGTGGCTTTCCGCGGCATCGAACCGGCCATCGCCCAAGCTCAAGTGGCTCAGTTTGAGGCTTGCAAGGCTGAAGCCAAAGGTCTTTACAAATACAGCGATGTGTATGAATATGACCACAAAAACCTTGTCACCCTCAAAAGACACGACAACAACAACAACGATTTCACCTATACTTTCACTTACAGCGACAACCTCAACCCCTTCTATCATCTGCTTGCCCCCGAAGGCCTTGGTGATGATGTCACCGGTTACGGTCTCTCCAAAAACGCTGTGCAGTCCTACCACTATGAGGACACCTACATCAGCAGCCGCGTGATTGACATGGAGATCACCTTCCCGAAACTCGATGGCAAATACCCTGTTGAAGAGACCCGCACCGAAAAGACCACCCACACGGTCGGCAACCTCACCAACATCTACACCAATATCACCACTTATTATTATGAATATGAATAGCAGATACTTCTGCTAAATTGATAAAGTGAACGGCAGTTCGGCTGCTGTTCACTTTTTTATTTATAAAGCGCAAAATCATCATGAAAATCCTCCTGCACTGTTGCTGCGCGCCCTGTTCGGCGGCCATTCTGGAATGGATGTTGCAGAACGGATGGGAACCCACCCTGTTCTACTTCAACCCCAACATCTACCCGGAGCAGGAGTACCTTATCCGCAAGAACGAATGCACGAAATACGCCGCCAAATTAGGCGTGCCGATCATCGACGGCGACTATGACCATGAGGCGTGGCGGTGTTCCGTGGCCGGGCTGGAGGAGGAACCCGAGCGCGGCGAGCGGTGCCTGCAATGTTTCCGAATGCGGATGGAGGCGACCGCCCGCCTCGCCCACGACCTTGGCATCTCTCTGTTTGCCACCACATTAGCCTCATCGCGCTGGAAACGACTCGACCAGATCAGCGAGGCGGGGCGGGCGGCGGCACTTCCCTACCCCGATGTGGAATTTCTTGACCGCAACTGGCGGAAGGGCGGTTTACAGGAACGACGCAACACCCTGCTGAAAGAGAACGGTTTCTACAACCAGCAATACTGCGGCTGCGAGTTCTCATTTCGCCCTAACGAACCATCAAATATCTGAAAATGAAAAACTTATTTTTCGACAGTGGAGCCACCAAATGCGACTGCATCCTTCTGGATGAACAGAACCGCTATGTGCGGCATTTCACGGGTGCCGGCATCAATGCCAGCTATGCCGATGATGCCACCATTGACGCCGCCATGGCCCAATTTTCGGAACAGAGCGGAAGTGAAGTGCAGGAGATCGTGTTTGCCGGCGCGGGCTGCGGCAATCCGGCCAATGCCGCGCGCGTGCGGAAGGCCATCGAAGCCCATTACCACGCCACCACCGTGGTGGTGGAGTCGGACCTGGCGGGTGCCTGCCGCCTGCTGTCGAGGCGGCAGCCCTGCCTGACCGCCATTCTCGGCACGGGTGCCGCTGCCTGCCGGTATGATGGTCAGCAGATTACGGAGATTTCGCCCTCCTTGGGCTGGATGCTCGGCGATGAGGGCAGCGGCACCCACCTCGGCAAGCTGCTCATCAGTCAGTACCTGAAAGGCGGGCTGCCGCCGGAATGCCACGAAGCCCTGGAACGTGAGTTCGGGCTGGACCGCAGCGAGGTGCTGCGCCGTGTTTACCGAGCCCCCTCCCCTAACCTGTTCTTCTCCGGCTTCGCCAAATTTATTGACAAAAAATTAACAGAATTTACTGAATTACAAATACTTATTAACCATTCTTTCAACCAATTCTTTAAGGAGCAAATCCTTCCTTTGTCCGGTCACAACACCTTGCCGCTGCACCTGATGGGCTCGGTGGCATGGCATTACCGTCCCTTCTTGGAAGAGGCTGCCCGCCAGCATAATGTGACCATCGGACAGGTGGCTGCCTCACCGCTGCAATTGATTAAAGGATGAAAGGATACAATGTGGAGACGCGATAAATCGCGTCTCTACCAAAACAACCGACAGAAAACCTAAACCATTCAACAATTCAACAACCTCAACGATTCAACAATTCAACGATTCAACGATTCAACCATCTCCCCTTATGATTTGCATTTACAACCCCAGCACAGACGCTTATTTTAACCTTGCCACCGAGGAGTATGTTCTCAAACATTTTGAGGAAGACATCTTTATGCTTTGGCGCAACGACAAATCCATCATCATTGGCAAATACCAGAACACAGCAGCGGAGATCAACGCAGACTACGTGCAGGAGCACGCCATCAAGGTAGTGCGGCGCATGACGGGCGGTGGCGCGGTGTTTCACGACCTCGGCAATGTGAACTACACCTTCATCGGCAGCAAAGGCAGCGGCGACTTCCGCACCTTCTCGGAGCCCATCCTGCGAGTGATGAATGAGTTGGGCGTACCCGCCCGATTTGAAGGTCGCAACGACTTGACCATCAATGGGATGAAATTCTCCGGGACGGCACAATGCATCTACAAAAACCGCATCCTGCACCACGGCACGTTGCTGTTCTCCTCGGAGATGAGCGACCTGACGGCGGCGTTGAAGGTCAACCCGCTGAAATTCACCGACAAGGCCGTAAAATCGGTACGGAAGCGTGTCACCAACATCAGCGAGCACCTGCCCAAGCCGATGACGGTCACCGACTTCATCGACACTGTGATGCGGAACATCCGCGACAACAGTGGGGAGGCCGTCATGTATGATTTCACTGAGGAGGACCTGCGGGCCATCCGCCAGCTGCGCGACGAAAAGTACAGTACCTGGGAGTGGAACTTCGGCACCTCGCCCAAGTTCGGCTACAGCAAGCAGATGCGTACGGGCGGCGGCAACGTGGAGCTGAACCTCAACGTGGAGAAGGGACTCATACAGGACATCAAGTTCTACGGAGATTTCTTCTCACAAAAAGAGCCCGTGGAGTTCGAAAGACAATTCCTCCATCAAAAGTATGATACAGAAAGCATTCGCAAGATTTTGGAGGGGGTGGAAATCAACGATTACTTCAGAAATGTGACGATAGATGAGATGATGGCTCTATTTTTCTAATAAAAGTCGTATTTTTGCACCCTCAAATTCAAAACCTCAAATCATGAGAAACATTGTATTAATCCTCGCATTTGCCGGCATCATTTTCGCTGGCACCGCGACCAAAGCACAAACCGAAATGACAAAACAAGAGAAAGCAAGCTACGCGCTTGGTGCCAACTATGGCGAACAATTCAGAAATCTGGGCATCACCGTTGACATGGACATGCTGGTGAAGGGCATCAAAGATGCCATTGCTGGCGAGAACCAGTTCAACCAGGAACAGATGCAGGAGGCTTTTGGCTATGTGGATGAGATGGTGAAAGAATCCCAGAACCGCATGTTGAAGGAAGAGAAAGAAGCTGGTGCCAAATTCTTGGCCGAGAACAAGAAGAACAAGGATGTGAAGGAAACCGCCTCCGGCCTCCAGTACAAAGTGGTGAAAGAAGGTACTGGCAAAAAGCCCACCGCCACCGACAAGGTGAAAGTTCATTACACCGGCACCCTGCTCGACGGCACCGTATTTGACTCATCAGTAGAGCGTGGCGAACCCATCGTATTCCCGCTCAACGGCGTAATTGCCGGCTGGACGGAAGGTCTGCAGCTGATGAGCGAAGGCTCCAAGTACATCCTTTACATCCCCTCCGACCTGGGTTACGGCGACCGTGGCGCACAGACCATCAAGCCCGGCGCAACCCTGATTTTCGAAGTGGAACTTTTGGAAGTCAATCCTCAATAATTCATGAGAAAAATCCTCCTTGTCCTTTGTATCGGCATTGCGCTGATGGGATGTTACCGTCAGCGACAGACCTCCGAAAATGTATTTTTCAAAGGAAAGGACTCCTACCAGCGCGAAGTGGTGCTTGAAAAAGAGCCCCTTCGCGTTGTTTCTTTCTCTCAGGCCGTCACAGAGGCCATCTTCCTGCTTCATGCGGAAGACAAGCTGGTGGGTATCTCCCAGTTCTGCGACTATCCACCTGAGACCCAAAACATTCCGAAGGTCGGCGACCTCATCAACATCAACGTGGAGAATGTGTTGAAACAGAATCCCGACCTAATCATTGTAGGCTCAATTGTCAGCGACAAAACTGTGAAGCAGTTTGAGAAAGTCGGCATTCCAGTTTATTGTCTGAAAGAGGAGCAGCGCATTGACGACCTGCCGCGGCTGATTCGAACCGTAGGGGTGCTGCTGAACCGCACCGAGGCGGCCGACAGCCTTGCGAAGACCTACCAACAGAAAATCAATCTTTACAAAGAGAATGCCCCCCAATCGCAGAAATCGGTATATTATGTGGTAGGTTTTGGCGAGACTGGCGACTATACCGTTCCCGGAAACACCTTCATCCACGACATCATCACGCTGGCGGGGGGGCGCAACATTGGCGAGGAACTCACCACATGGAGTGTGAGCCGCGAATACCTCTTCCAACAAGACCCCGACTGCATCTTCATCCGCGACGAAGACTACAAAACATTCTGTAAAACAGCCCCTTACAACCAGCTCCGAGCAGTCAAAGAAGGCCACGCCTACCCCATCCCATCCAGCAGCATCGACAACCTCTGTCCGAGGAATTTCCAAGTCATTGATACAATGGCGGAGAAATTGAGAATTGAAAATTGAAAACTGAAAACTGAAAACTGGAAACTGGAAACTGGAAAGTATCAGGGCACATTCTTGAAAGACGAGAGTGTGCCCTTGTTTTTTGCAGAAAATTTTGTACTTTTGTCACCGAAAAACAATCCACAAATATTAGTTTATAATTCTATTTAAATCATTAAAAATCATTCATTTAAAATAAACAAATTTATATGAGACATTCAGTTTTACACAGAATTATTTGCTTTTGGAGCATGATACTTTTCATCATGATGGGAAGTGTCAATGCACAGACATGGAATCGTGTTGAGATCAGCGACCTCAACTCCACGGATGTGTTCGTGATAGTGGACACCACCAGCGGCCGCGCCATGATCAACAGCAACGGCACTGCTTCGGCTCCCACTGCTTTTGCGCTCACCTTGAATGACGAAAAAACTGAAATTTCAAGCGAAGTGCCCGACAACTGCAAATGGAATATCAGTGGCAATAGCGTGGACGGATACCTCTTTTATCCCAATGGTTCCACCTCCACATGGCTCTACTGCACCAGCACCAACAACGGTGTACGTGTGGGAACGAACAGCAACAAACAATTTGTCTTCGAAGACAACTATTTGAAAAACACTGCAACCAATCGATACATCGGAGTATATAACAATCAAGACTGGCGTTGCTATACGGGTAACGGGAACGGTGCTGGCAGCGGTGGCAATAATATCGCAAACACCCGCACCTGCTTCTACAAATTTACGGAATCTACATCGAGCGTGCCGCGTCCCACCTTCTCAGTGAATACAGGCACCTATTATACCCCACAAACCATCACCATCTCGTGTAGCGACCCCGATGCGGCCATCTACTATACTTTAGACGGCACCGAACCCGACGAAACCTCTTCAGAATACAGCTCTCCCATCACCATCACGCAGACCACCACCCTCAAGGCCATCGCCGTGCTGAACAGCGAATTCAGCCCGATTGCCACCGCTACCTACACCTTCCCGATTGACGTGGCCGACCTGGCTACCTTGCGCCAAGGTGCTACCAACGGCACGCTGTACCGCTACACCGGCACAGCCACCGTCACCTTCGCCAACAACACCCGCCATGCCAAATACATCCAGGATGCCACCGCCGCCATCCTCATCGATGACTACAGCGGAACTATCACTAGCACTTACGTGCAGGGCGACGCCATCACCGGCGTTGTCGGTACCCTTCAGGTCTATCAGGGCATGCTGCAGTTTGTGCCCGCCGTGGATCCGGGAGCCTCCGCAGGCGCCGGCAGTGTGATTACGCCCATCGAGCTGACCTGCGAGGATTTGCTGGCCAATGCTGAAAGCTACGAAGCCCAGCTCGTCACCCTCACCAATGTGGTCATCAGCACCACTGCCACCACCTTTACGGCAGCCACCTACTACAACCTCAACGAGAACACCAATCCCAAGATGGGCGTTCGCTATAGCGACCTTGATCTTGTAGGAGAAACCATTCCCACTGTAGCGCAGAACATTACTGGCGTTGTTTTCGATTACAACGGCACCTACGAAATCTTCCCGAGAAGCATGGCCGATCTCGAAGACTACACCGACCCCATCATCCCCGATCCGCCTGTTGAACCGCAGACCTATTATGTGGCACTGAATGTGGCCGGAAGCGACACGCTTTTCGATACCTTATATTATACAGAAGGCAATCCCGGAGTTGAACTCCCCATGCCTTTAGTTTGCAAGGGCATGGACTTTGTTGGATGGTCATCGGTCGAGTTGACCCACCCCGTATCCGATATCAGCGGCATGGAGATACTTCCTGCCGGCACTTTCATCCCCACACAGGACACCACATTGTACGCCATCTTTATGAAAGGCTGGGAATTTGCCTCAGGACAATTCCACATCACGAGAGAGAGTTTTGAGGAGACGGTGACCCCTTACGGCACTCTGGATACCTGGCTCACCGTCGACCCCAACGGCATTGACACTTTGGAAGGCTACTGCGACCTTTACACCAACAATAATGCCATGCAGATGAATGCCTCCCGTGCGGGCATGTACAACACCCGTCCCGTCACCGGCATCGTCACGGGCATCCGCCTCATGGTGGCCAGCAACAGTTCCACCCGCATCTGGACACCCTACGTGGCCAATGTGCCGCTGACGGAAGAGAACTACCAGACCGATGGCACCCCGCTGGAACCCAAGTCCATCGCTGGCGGCGACAGCGACTGGTGGGATGTGGCCCTCTCCGACGATTACCACTACTTCTACCTTGCCTTCAACACCGCTGCCGCCTATTTGGACCAAGTGGAAATCAACTACTTCAACCCTGAAGCCGTTAGTTACTTCTCCATCCCTCAACCCGACACCAATGTGGTGACCGACATGGTGTGCGCTGGTCAGAGCTATTACGACTGGGGATTCTCGATAGATGACCCCGCCACTGGCACCTACTTTGTGGAAATGCCTTCCGAAATCCCCTATTGCAGCGAAGTGATACGTTTGGAACTGACTGTAGAAGAGCCTGATACCATCCGCATTGACACAGCCGCCTGTGGAACGGTGGTTATCGCCGGCGACCCCGAAAGAATCTTTACGGAAACCACCAGCGACACGATCAGCGAGCCCAATCCCATTTACTTCTACGCATGTCCCATCACCACCATCTACAACATCACCATCTACGAACCAGCCAATGTGAGCCTCAGCATCGACACCTGCGACAGTTACACTTGGGGCGACGATACCTACTATGAAAGTGGTGAATATGTGAAAGAATTCCTGACCACGGAGGGCTGCGACAGCATTGTAACCCTGAATCTCACCATCCGTCAAGGGGCGAACTACGAAGAAACCGTAGAAACCTGCGGCTACGAATATGTATGGACTTACGCCGGCAATGTCGAGACCTTGACGGCCTCCGACACCTACACCCGCACCGCGGCCGGTGAGTTCTGCGACGACACCTACACGTTGCACCTGACGCTGAACGCGCCCGACACCACCGACCTCTACGCACAGATTTGCAGTGGCGAGACCTACAGCCAGAACGGCTTCAACGAGAGCGAGGCTGGTGACTACGAGTTAACGCTCACCAATGCCGCTAACTGCGACAGCATTGTGCGTCTGCACCTTGCCGTGGGTTCGGCCACTATTACGGAACTCACCGGCGAGGTGTGCCAGAACACCCATTATACCGAAAACGGATTCGACATTCTGGCGGAGACCGCCGGCGTTTTCACCCACAGCATGACCATCGAGCGTCCGGGCACCTGCGACAGCATCGTGAACCTCACGCTGACCGTACGTCCCACTTATTATGAGGAGATCAGCGACGAGGCCTGCGGCACCTACACCTGGAACTATACCGAATACACCGAGAGCGGCACCTATACCTGGAACGGTCAGGCGGCCAACGGCTGCGACAGCACCGTTGTGCTCACCCTCACCATCCACCAGCCGGCCACGATTACCATTACCGACGAAGCCTGCTCCAGCTACGAATGGAACGGCACCACCTATACGGAAAGTGGCGAATATACCTGGCTGGGACAGACCGCCGACGGCTGCGATTCCATCGTCACGCTGCAACTCACCATCAACACGCCCGACACCACCGACCTGAATGAAACCGCTATTGACAGTTACACTTGGAACGAAGAAACCTTCAACGAATCAGGTGATTACACTCGCATTTTCACCAACATTCACAACTGCGACTCTGTGGTGAACCTGCACCTGACCATCACCCACAACTACACCGTGACCTTCGATGTGAACGGCAACACCACGATGGTGCCTGCGGTCGTTTTCAACACTGGCGAGCAAACCCTTCCGTTGCCGACTCTTGAAGGCTGCGGCAACATGAGCTTCATCGGATGGTCCACCAGCAGCCAGCTTACCGGCACGACCATGCTGCCGGAAATCGTCAACGAACTCACTCCGACCAGCGACATCACCCTATATGCGGTCTTCGCACAGATGCCTGAACTCGACAGCATCGTTATCACGCGCGCCAGCTTTGCCACCGTGGCGGGCTACGGCACCCCCGACGAGTGGCAAGTCATCTCGGCGGTCAACGGCACTGCCATCACCGGCATCGCCGACCTTTTTACCAACGGTACCTACATGCAAATGCGTGGCACTGCCGCCCCGCATCCCTACAATGTTACGGAGCTTCCGGGCAACATCTTGTCCATCAGCATCATCGGAGCCGGCACTGGTTCACCGCGCCCATGGACTCCCTACCTTGCCAACACTCCGCTCACTGCCGACAACTTCAGCAGCGAAGGCACCTCCCTCAATACCCAAACCGCTGCCGACAATTCTTCTGAAGTGCGCTGGGATGTAACCACTCCTGCACGCTACTTCTACCTCAGTCTGGGCGGTAACGCCGTGTATGTCAGCAGCATCACTATCACTTACACCACTGGTGACCTCCGTTATACGCTCAATCCGACCGAAGAGATTGTACTCAACGAGAGCATCTGCAACGGACAGACATACAATGACAACATTTTCAATGAAAGCGAAGCCGGCACCTACGAGGCCACCATTCCTGGCGAAGGCTTCTGCGCCACCCACTACACGCTCCACCTCACCGTGAACCAGCCTGTGACGAACGAGATTGAGGAGACCGCCTGCAACGAGTTTGAATGGCAGGGCGAAACACTCACCACCTCTGGCGATTATACTGCCACCTTCACCGCCGCCAACGGCTGCGACAGCGTGGTAACGCTGCACCTCACCATCAACCAGCCCGTTGAGACTGAAATCACCGACGAGGCATGTGTGACGTACACATGGAATGGTCAGACCTATAGCGAATCCGGTAACTACACCGCCACCTTCACCGCCGCCAACGGCTGCGACAGCGTGGTGACGTTGCACCTCACAATCCACCAGCCTGTTGAGACTGAAATCACCGACGAGGCTTGTGTCAGCTATGTTTGGAACAACCAAACCTATAGTGAGTCTGGCGACTACACCGCTACCTTCACTGCCGCCAATGGTTGCGACAGCGTGGTAACGCTGCATCTCACCATTAACCAGCCCGTTGAGACCGAAATCACCGATGAGGCTTGCGTCAGCTATGTTTGGAACAACCAGACCTACAGCGTGTCTGGCGACTACACCGCTACCTTCACTGCTGCCAACGGTTGCGACAGCGTGGTGACGCTGCACCTCACCATTAACCAGCCGGTTGAGAGCGAATTTTCCGACGAGGCTTGTGTGACGTACACATGGAACGGTCAGACCTACAGCGAGTCGGGTGACTACACCGCCACCTTCACCGCTGCCAACGGCTGCGACAGCGTAGTGACGCTGCACCTCACCATCCACCAGCCTGTTGAGACCGAAATCACTGACGAGGCTTGTGTGACTTATACATGGAACGGTCAGACCTACAGCGAGTCGGGTGACTACCCGATGACTCTTACCGCCGCCAACGGTTGCGACAGTGTGGTGACGCTGCATCTCACCATCAACCAGCCCGTGACGAGCACCGAAACTCTTACCATCTGCGCCAGCGAACTTCCCTACACCTGGAACGACATCGTGTTTGAGGATGAAGGCATTGACAGCGTGACCCTGACGGCAGCCAACGGCTGCGACAGTCTGGTCATCATGACCTTAACCATTACCCGCATCAATACAGATGTTGAAACTGAAAATACCACCATTCATGCACTCCAAGAAAACGCCGAATACCAATGGATTAATTGCGAGACGAACGAATGGATTGAAAATGCTACTGGACAGGAGTTTGCACCCGAAGCTTCAGGCTCATACGCTTGTATCATCACTTATAACGGATGTGTGGATACCACCGACTGTATGGATGTCACCGTCGGCATCTATGAGATGTGCTGTGGCGAAATCCGCTGCTACCCGAACCCGACCACCGGAATGGTCAATGTACAATGTACAATGAACAATGTACAATGGAAGAATGCTGAGATACAGGTGCTGGATATGTATGGCAGATTGTTGCATACAGAAACAATATCCACATCGACGATGCAAATCGACCTGTCCCGTTACGCCAACGGCATCTACTTCATACGTTGGATGGACGAAGGCGATGTTAAGGGAACGTTCAAAGTACTGTTGACAAAATAATTACGACCAACTTTTCTACACAATAACCAAAGGCAGAGAGAAAAAAAACTCTGCCTTTATTTTTTTCAAAACCGACACAATATTACAGGCATCTATCGTGTTATGAATAACAATTAATATTATATATCCATCACCCTAATTTAAATTCATCATCATGAAATCCAAACTTTTTTCACTTTGCCTGATGGCAGCATTATGCTTTCCATTCATGGTTCACAGTCAAGAAATAGTTGAAGCTACCGTCGAAGAACCTGCCCTCGACATATACTCACATCCCAGAAAATTGGCGATGGACTACTACAAAGATTTGAGCCACTGGACCATCTTTATCGAGCCATCCGTGACGGTGAATGAAGATACGGCATTCGACAAAGCAGGACTTAAACACGCCTATTACGTAAGGCGTTTCTACTTTTTCGCAGTCCCTGAGAAAGCCGACTTTCAGTATCAGCCGCAGTTTATTGGACCATTCCTGTATGCCTACGGACAAAAAATGCCGATAGAGGGGAAAGATACCCAACATTTTCAGATGATACGAAATATCGTCTTTCCATTCGCCGCCGACTTTTCGGCCAGCACCCCCAGCCGCACTATTTTCCAACAATATGTGGAGAAAAATTTCGACAAAGACTATCATTATATAATTGACAGCCTGATGGTTTTGTGCGTCAACAACCTCAAAAAGTACGATTTTAAAGACACTGCACAAAAGAAGTCTGATTCTTATCAGGCAGACTACGCTATCAACAAACCCGCCACCACAATCTCATGCCTGGAAAATGAATATGCCAAAGCCATCCCACAACCCACCATTTTGGAAGCACCCGCCCGCGAACCCATCGCCACCCCCAAAAGCATTGAGCATTTGAAAAAAGTCGCTGAGAAAACGCAAGGTAACATATACATTTTGCCTCAGAACACCATACTGAACCAAATTGCAGAGGAACTGAATGAAGAATTCAAATACAATTACGGACTTGAAGGATATAGCTCAAGCATTGCTGAGATGACCATCAGAAAAAACAAAGCCACAGAATCTGAAGAGACGGAAGAGTATGACGAAGACTATTATGAGGAGGAATATTATGAGGAGAACTATTATTTTTCACCTGTTTCTGTTTCAGGCCAATCCTACTACATGTTAAACGACCATACCGTACTCCTCCACCCCGAAATGTATTGGCGCGATAACGAAGACTACGACTACTCCTACTTGAACGAATCATGGGAAATGCACGGTGACTACTACGACAAAAGCCAGAAAAAATCAGACTCCGTCATCATCCTCTCGCCTGGCTTGATAGAGACAATGACCCTGACTGAATGTTACCGAAGAAGCTTGAAAGACACCGCTAATTGCACCTGTTCCTCCCAATTTCCACCCGTTCTGAAAGTTTATGTTGACGATGAGATATTCGAGTATGACTATTACGAAGACTGCAAGGAGTGCTACACCAAGAGCGCCATATTGGAACGGCTGAACGAAGGCAGTGTCTTGTATGATTATTTTGAAAAAGATTTTTATAAAAACGATATCCCCTATAAAGATTTTGAAAACATTGAATATCATCCCAGCTCTTATCGTTATTGGGATTGGACGATTGATGATGAAGATGATGTTGAATCTGGCGGGGCGGAAACTATCTATTTAACCAAAAAACAGAGCCAGCAAATCAGAAAATTATTGGTCAAGAGAAACCGTCTTATCAACCAAGGCATTTCGCTGATGGTACAATACTATAAAGCAGAATTGGAAGCACGAATTCCTAAAGGACAATTACATTTAACCAAGTCTTGGGAAGAATGGGAAATCGAAGGGGAGAACACTCCATACGAAGGTGTATTCGACGATGAACTGGTGGTAGTAGGCGTGGACAATGTGGGGGATGTGGCCAACAAAAAAATCAAGAAAACCAAACCTGAGAAAAAATTGGAAAAAATAGAAAATAAAGGAAATCAACTCGAAAGAAAGTTGACTCAGATTAATAAAGAAATCGAAAAGATTGCCGGACACCCCATCTCAAAATTTGGATCTGGCCTGTTCTAAACACAGCTACAGTTCCCTTTTACAACAATCTAACCCATAATTTTGTGACGGGTTTGCGATGAATGCAACAAATTTGTATATTTGCGCTTTCATTTCAAACCCGTCATCATGATTGCATTATCAGCTCAAGACATTGAATTTCTGCACCATAGAGGCAGCAACGAGGAGGATGTGCTCCGGCAGTTCCACTACTTTGAAACTGGATTTCCCTTTGCGCGGTTAGAAAGCGCAGCCGCCATCGGCAACGGCATCCTGAAAATTGCCGACGCCGACCGCGAAGACCTGGTGGCCCGCTACGACCAGCTTACGGCCGGCAAGAGCCTGCTGAAGTTCGTGCCCGCCTCGGGCGCCGCCTCCCGCATGTTCAAGGAGGCCTACTCCTTCCTTGACGGCGGCGACAGTGTGCGCGAAGCCGCCATCGGCATGCTCCACACCCTCCCCCACCTCGCCCTCTACGACGACCTTCGCGCCGCGATGGCCCACGACGGTCTGTCGCTCGATGAGGCCATCGCCCACGACGATTTCAAAACCGTGTTCGATTACCTGCTTACCGAAAAAGGCCTCAACTACGGCAACAAGCCCAAGGGCGTGCTGAAATTCCACCGCTATGCCGACGGCTGCCGCACCCCCTTCGAGGAGCATCTCGTGGAGGCGGCCCTCTACGCCCGCCAGTCCGACGGCACCTGCCACCTGCACTTCACCGTGTCGCCACAGCATCTGCCGCTGTTCACACAACTTCTTGATAGCGTTAAAGATAAATATGAGAAGAAGTTCGGAGTGAAATACATCATCGACTTCTCCTTCCAGTCGCCGGCCACCGACACGCTGGCCGCCACGCCCGACAACCAGCCTTTCCGCGACCACGACGGCAACCTGCTGTTCCGTCCCGGCGGCCATGGTGCCCTCATCGACAACCTCGACCGGCTGCGCGCCGACATCATCTTCGTGAAAAACATCGACAACGTGTTTGCCGACGACACCGTAGCCGACACAGTGACCTACAAGAAACTGCTAGCCGCCCACCTCCTGCACCTGCAGCAGCGGGTGTTCGACGCCATACAGCTGCTGCGCAACCCCGTCGTCAGCGACGCGCAGGTGGCTGATATTCGGAAATTTGCCGAGAAGGAGCTGTTCATCCGTTTTGCCGAAGGAGCGGTCGGAAGAGAGGAGCTGCTCGACAAGCTGTGCCGTCCCATCCGGGTGTGCGGCATGGTGAAGAACGAAGGCGAGCCCGGCGGCGGCCCCTACCTCGTACGCGACTCGCGCGGCGAATGCTCCTGGCAGATTGTGGAGAGCTCGCAGATCGACACCGCCGACCCTCAGCAGAAATCCATCATGATGCACTCCTCCCACTTCAACCCGGTGGATCTCGTGTGCAGTTTCCGCACGCCCGACGGCGACTTCTACCACCTCCCCGACTTCGTGGATCCCGAAACAGGCTTCATCTCCTCCAAGTCGTACGAGGGCAGAACCCTGAAAGCCATGGAGTTGCCCGGTCTGTGGAACGGCGCAATGGCCCGCTGGATTACGGTCTTTGTGGAAGTCCCCCTCACCACCTTCCACCCCGTGAAAACCATCCGCGACCTGTAAGAAACCATCACCCCATCCCCATAAAAATCCCTAACATCCATCACTATGAAAAAAACAATATTAGCCCTCATCGCTGGAATCTTTTTCCTCTGTGGACTGACCAGCACCGTACAGGCACAAAACGTCACGTTAACCTTCACAGGGCAGGATGCTGCCGACCAATGTGTGCAATTAGACATGGTGATTGTCACCAACGTCACGCGGGGCTGGCAGGAAATTCTTTTTTGGGACGATACCGTGCTGGTGATGGAAAATCAGATTGGGATACATGAAATGGGGGCGAATAATGATTCGCCCCTACGATTGTCGCAAAACAACCCCAACCCGTTTACCGGCACCACCGACGTACACCTGACGGTGGCGGACGCGGGTGAGGTGACGTTGGAAATTGCAGATGCAAACGGCCGCATTGTAGGGACGCATCGTATGCGTCCGCAACCGGGCACCCACCAATTCCGCATCACCCTGGCCACCGCCGGCACGTACGTGATGACCGCCCGCCAAAACGGCCAATCGTCATCCATCAAGATGGTGTGCAACGGCGGCGGCAACGGCAACCGGATTGAATATTTGGGGTCTGTAGAGACGTGCCATGGCGCGTCTCTACAAATGTGCCATGGCGCGTCTCTACGACAAATGAAATCCACCACCAACCGGCCGTTTCAAATCGGCGACCAGATGGAATTTGTGGGGTATGCCATCATCAATGGGGAGGAATTCGAAAGCCCGATCATTACACAAACGTTGGAGGGTTCACAGAACATTGCGATACCCTTCAATGAAACACAATTACATTACAATCTGCCAGTTGTCATCACCGATACGGTCAGCGACATTACCGACTTTACCGCCACCTGCGGCGGCACCGTAACCGATGACGGCGGCGACAGCACGGTCACACGCGGCGTGTGCTGGAGCACGGCCCCCAATCCCATCATCGACAACATCCATACCCTTGACGGTCATGGCATGGGCAGCTTCACCAGCAGCCTTACAGGGCTGGCCACCGGACTCACCATCTATGTACGGACGTATGCCACCAACCTTGCGGGGACAGCGTATGGCAACGAGGTGAGTTTCACCATCCCCATCAACCCCAATGGCGATTTGAGGTCCTGTCCGGGTGCCCCTACCCTCACCGACGTTGATAGCAACATATACAACACGGTGCAGTTTGGCGAGCAGTGCTGGATGCGCGAGAACCTGCGCACCACCCGCTATGCCGACGGCACCCCGATAGAGCACGGCAGCAGCGCTTCCCCTCAGACAGCCTACTGGTACTATCCGATGGACGATGCCGCCAACAAGCCCAACTACGGCCTGTTGTACAACTGGCCCGCGGTGGTGCGCGGAGGAACGGGCAGCGCGGCGAACCCGAGCGGTGTGCAAGGCATCTGCCCCGACGGCTGGCACGTGCCGAGCGATGCGGAATGGACCCAGCTGACCGACTACGTAAGCAGCCAAAGCGAATACGTGTGCGGAGGGAATTACATCAACATTGCCAAAGCCATGGTATCTACTATGGGGTGGGACCTCTCCAGCATGGGCAATCCCTGTCTGGCGGGCAATAACGACCCTGCCACCAACAACGCTACTGGTTTCAGTGCATTGCCAGCAGGATGTTATTACGATAACAATGTAGATGGATACATTTTCTTGGGCAGAGGTTTCAATACCTTCTATTGGACGGCTACTGCCAATGAAGGCACGGTCGATTATGCATACGCCTACTATCGCGGTTTCCACACCAATTATGACAGCTTCTTCGACTCCGATCTTGGCGACATGGCCGAAGGGAATTCCGTCCGCTGCGTCCACAATTAGGGAATTGAAAAATGAGAATTGATAATTGAAAAATTTCTCATTTTAAATTTTTAATTTTTATTTTTTTAGAATACATTTGCAACAATTTTCTTTACAAGAATACAACCAATAAAACAACTGATAAACAACAATTTACCTCTTTTTTATGTACAAAATTAATGAACATCCGATTTTAGACATTCCGAAAACGGAAGAAGTCGTCTTTGAATTTAACGGACAGAAGGTGGTGGGGCACAAGGGCTACACCATTGCTGCAGCCCTCCATCAGGCGGGTTTCCCAATCCACAGTCACAGCATTGACGGGCGCGAACGCTCCCTCGAGTGCGGCATCGGCAAGTGCGGTGCCTGTCAGATGCTGGTGGACGGTGTCATCAAGAGAATATGCATCACCCCGGTTGACGGTGTGAAGGAGGTGAAGGAGATTCCCCAGAACTACTTCCCGCAGGCCGCCGAGCCGCAACAGCAAACCCAGAAGATTTACAAGACCCAAGTGGTCATCATCGGTGCCGGTCCTGCCGGTCTCGCCTGCCGCGAGATGCTCAACGAGCAGGGAATCAGCAATATCGTTATTGACAACAACGAGCGTGTGGGCGGTCAGTTCAACATGCAGACCCACCAGTTCTTCTTCTTCGAGAAAGAGAAACTGTACGGCGGCATGCGTGGTTTCGACATCGCCAAGACGCTGGCCGGCGACGACCACAGCGGCATCTTCCTCAACTCCACTGTTTGGGATTTGCTCGAAGGTCCCCGCGTGGCCGTCAAGAACCTGAAAGACGGCAGCATCTACTACGTGGACGCTGAATATCTGGTAGTGGCCACTGGTGCTGTTCCGTTTATGCCGGTATTTGAAAACGACGACCTGCCGGGCGTTTACACCGCCGCCGTCGTCCAGAAGATGATGAACGTGGAGCACACCCTCCTCGGCAAGCGCATCCTCTCCATCGGTGCCGGCAACATCGGCTACCTCACCTCCTACCAGGCCACCCAGGCCGGTGCGAAAGTCGTCGCCATCGTGGAGGCCATGGACCACGAAGGTGGTTTCCCCGTGCAGGCCAACCGTGTGCGCCGTCTTGGCATCCCGATCTACACCTCGCACGTGCTGCTGCGCGCCATCCCCAACGAAGACCACACCGGCATAGTCGGGGCCGTCATCGCCGAATGCAAGAACTTCAAACCAGTGCCCGGCACTGAAAAGACCATCGAGGGCATCGACGTGATCAATATATGTACCGGCCTCATCCCCGACAACCAGCTGTTGCAGAAGGGCCGCCAGGTGTTCGGCCTCAACACCTTCGGCGCGGGTGATGCCGTGCGCGTGGGCGAAGGCACCTGCGCCGTGCTCCGCGGCAAACAGGTCGCCCTCGAAATCGCCATGCAGATGGGCAAGCGCGTCAACTACGACGATTACCTCGCCATCTCCAAGCAATACATTGATTCCCAACAACATCCCGTCCGCGTGCTGGAGACTTCCAACAAGCCCACTACGGAACGGATGAACGAAAAAGGGTTCGTCGTGGCCGACTGTCTGTACGGCTTCGCCTGCAACCCCTGCTCCTTCTCCTGCCCGCAAGGCGCCATCACCAAGTCCAGCACCTCCAGCGTGCCCGTCATCGACTACAACAAGTGCATCGGCTGTATGGAGTGCGTGTCGCACTGCCCGGGTCTCGCCATCTTCGGCTATAACCTGCAGAAAGAGTGGCTGTTCCTCCCCATCGAATACCCCGTGGACAAAGGCGCCGAAGTGGTGCTCATCAACGATAAAGGTGAAAAAGTGGGAGAAGGTGTGGTTGAAAACATCAAAGTTAACCCCAACAAGACCAACGTGGCCCGCGTGAAAGCATTGGATATCAAGGGTGAAAAGATGACCGAAGTAACCGGTTTCATCGTGAAAGAGAAGTTCGGCGAAAAGGTTCAGATGGCAGCCGCCAAAGACGAGAAGGCACCCGCCTACGTCTGCCACTGCGAAGACGTACAGCTCGACAAACTGTTGAAGGTCATCGGCGACCGCAAGATCATCTCCGTGGACGAGCTGAAGCACACCACGAGAATCGGTATGGGTACCTGCCGCGGCAAACGCTGCATTCCGCGTGTGAAGCAGCTGCTGCGTGGTTACGGCATTGAGGTTGTGGGGGATGCCACCCCACGCGGACCTCTCTCCAACCAGCTTACCATCAACGAGATGCAACCCAACGACCTGCCGAAAGAATTTATCACCGACGTGAAGAAAGCGACCCGCAAGGTGGAATGCGACGTCTTCGTGGCGGGCGGCGGTATTGCTGGTAGCGGTCTGTTCCGCTACTTCGCCGAAAGCGGCAAGAAGACCGTGCTCTGCAATGCGGAACGCGGCTCCTCATGGCGTTGCATCGGTGGCGGCCGTCCGGCATTCTCCGTTCCGGAAATCGCCGACATCGCCAACCACAACCAAGACATTTTCAGAGAGTTGCAGAGCAAGACCGACGTGGGTTACTACCCCATTCGCTATGTCGGTTTCGCCCACGACGAAGCCACCTACAAGTCCTTGGAGGCCTCCCTCGGCTGGTCCGACGGCTACATGGTGGACCGCAAGGATTTCCAGAAGGAGATTTCTCCCTACTTCAACCCGAAACTCGAGACTTACAGCGCCGCCTGCGTCACCAACAACTGCTGGCAGGCTACGCCCGGCAAGGTCATCGACTACATCCGTCACCTCGCCTGCGAGAAGGGCGGCGTGCTGCTCGAAGACTGCCGCTTGGTGGAAGTGCAGCGCACGTCCAAGGGCTTCATGGCACTGGTTTACACCCACGACAAAGAGTATGTGGAATACCACTGCGAGCACTTTGTCAACGCCTTAGGTTATCAGGCCGCCAAGTTTGCCAAACAGTTGGGTATTGAAACGGGACTTTATCCCATTAAGCACCAAGCCTTTATCACCGGCCGTCTGCCGATGTTGGGCAAGGATGGCGAGTGCCTCGACATGCTCATCGACCGCCGCCGTTACAAAGGCTTCTCCGCCGTTTACGGACAGCAGTTCAAGGAGACGGGCCAGATCATCGGCTGCGCTTCTCCGGGCACCGACTCCGCCGAAGCCGGCAAGAATCTGAAATACAACGCACAAGACTTCCTCGAGATCTGCTCCGAGATGTTCCGCGAGTGGATTCCGCAGCTGGGTGCCGTCAGCTTCCAGGCCTTCTGGGCGGGCTACTACACCGAGCCGCGCTACATCATCGACCCGGGCCACGGCTTGCTCGTCGGCCTGCAGGGCCACGGCTTCATGCTGGGACAGTACCTCGCCAAGATCTACGTGGACAAGTACATGGGCAGAGAGGTTCCGGCCTATATGGACCGTCTGCTCCTCAGCGGCGACGGCCTCTGCGAGAAGTCATTCAAGTAACAGGCTATTTCAAAGCACATTGATGTACGATTACACATGGGGATTCCGCCGCTCATTACGTTCGCGGCGGAATGGCGCGGCAAGTTAAAATCGTCAGGGAGGGGGATGCGGCGGTAAGCCGCCGCATCCCCCTCCCTTTTCTCTTATTGGCTATCCCACCATTCCGCCAGTCGACTGGCTGGGGAAACTGCATTTTCAAAGCCTCTATTCTGTGCTTTTCAAGCGCAATTCACATGGCGGATTAGGATATTTATTTTCAAAAAAAGATATTAATTCCTCATACCTTCTCATATAATCGCTATACTGCGCCGTTTGAAACCTTGGCTCGGTTTTATATAAATACGCTTCCAGTCCATTTTTTGAATCATCTCTATAAGTTTCTCCTGCAATTTTTTTAAGAAGAACAACAACAGATTTTGTCTTCCGCATTTTACAAGAAAAAAGCTCCTGATGCATCCTATTTTGCACACATAAAACACCGTTATGTAATGTAACAACATACGGCATGCAAGATCTGAAAAGTTGATTACTCATAATGCTTTAATTCTTCAGTAATTCAATATTTTTATTTTGATATTTGATATTCTGCATTTTACAAAAGCTTTACCGATGACAATTCCTTGCCAATTCTGTGAATGGCATCCTGGATCTTTGCAATTTGTTTCTCTGAAGCGCCCTGCCCCTGCTTATACTGCCGCATCAGAGAGGGATTTATGCCCGCATATCTGGCAAACTGCGTCACATTGAGGTATTTGTAATAATTCAAAAAAGATGGCATATCATATTTATATTCAAATGTGACGTTTTTCAAATCATCTGGATCCTGCACGCCGTCCTCCTGGCAAAACTGGATGATTTCTCTGACCGAATTTTCGAAATCAGCCTTTGCTTCCGCCACCGTATTGCCTTCTCCCAATATAACCGATTTTATATCAGGAGAAAAGACACCAAAAGTACCGTCCTTGCCTATCTCAATTAAAGCGGTTCTCTTTTTCATCTTTATAATCATTTTAAATTCAAAATCCTATTGTTTTTCTAAGCTTGCAGTATAACCCATGTCTTATTTCCTGTGACTCATGCCGCTCTATGTAAAGGAAATCCTCCCTATCCGGATGTCTATAAACATCATGGTTTCTGCCATTGCGCCATAAATACCAACCCTTCGACTCGGCAATTCGTCTCAATTCATTCCACTTCATCTTATAGTTCATTTAGTACGGCTGCAAATTTATAACATTTTTGTTATAAAAATATAAATAATTCACAATCCAAATAAAATTATTTCAACTTAAATATCAATACTTTATAATATTCACACCACTTTATCGCAACGAAAACTGAAATCTAACCTAATTTATTTCGGAACAATCTGTGCCAACACCTCCATGAAACATTCCGCACTTACGGCAAAGAAGCCAACACACAGGGAGTATGCCAATGGAATATTAGTTTCGCGCGCGATGAAAGGAATCGCCTACAGATAGAAAAAAAAGCTTCAATCTATTGCATTAGTTGGCAAGTCCACACGAGATTCTGAAAGGAAATTTTTTCTCTGAAAAAGAGAGAATTATTCGGAATATTTTTCTATCTTTGCCGATTCATTCTTTTCATATAAAAATTTGTATCATCAATTATTGTAATCTCATATTAGAATTTATAAAAATGAAGAAAATCATACCCTTTTTCATCTTCCTGATGGCCCTGTGTACCCTCCCCTATTCGCAGGCACAAGTGCTGCTGCAAAACGAGATTCGCACTGCAGTACAGCAGGATAACAGCTGGGATCGCAGCACCAACTGGCTCACCTGGTCGCAGAACACAGACATTTATCACATGATCGGCTTCAACAACTCGGTGGACTATTACGCCATGCAGCGTTTCACCACATCGGACCTCGCACCCTACAACGGCATGCAGCTCACGCAGGTGCGTTTCCTGCCCTCCAATGTGGCCTCCGAACCCACCTCCGCTACCTATACCGTGGTGGTTTATACTGGCGGCGACTACGAAGGTTACTATCTCTACAATTCCCCCGGCACGCTGCGCTGCTCACAGGTGGTGAACGACATCACCTACGGGCACTGGAAAACCGTGGTGCTGAACACCCCTGTCACCATCAACTCCTCGCAGGAGCTGTGGATTGGCGTGCGTGTGCAGGCCACGCAAGGCTATGCCATGTCGCACGATGACGCCACGGCCGTATCTGGCAAGGGAGACCTGATGGGCTACAATGGTTATTGGGGATTGCCTGACGAATTCCTCACCGACCCCGAAATTCACAATTGGAACGTGGCCGGCTGCGTGAGCGACGGTGTGGTTGAAGAGTTCATCGACCTGAAAGTCAAATTCATCAACAACGGAACATCGCAGACACAGATCTCCTCGCTGAACGTGCCTACCAACAGCTCTTTCCGTCCTGTGGCGGTGGTTCACAACGACAACAGTTACCAAGCCTCTCTCGATTATACCGACACCATCACCCTGCGGGGCTACATGGACGGCAACCTGTTTTCCACCCACCATTATTTCGACACGCTGGTATCGGGGCGCGGTATATGGATGAACATCCTGGAGATGAATGCGGGAGAGATTTTCCACAACGGTTATTGCGGCACCACTCACAACTTCTGCTACGAGGTGGAAATACCGGCGGGATGGAACGACTGCGACCTCACCAACAACAGCGCATGTATTACGGTAACCTTTGCTGACTACAGCCAGCTCTACCATATCACCGTGCTCAACACCGACAGCACCGTGTCGCCTGACGGTGTGGTGGATATCTACCCGGGTGGCACCCAGCGGTTTGTCATCACCCCGCCAGAGGGGATGACCATCGACCAAGTGCTGGCCGACGATGTGGATGTGACTGGAGATGTGCATTACGTGATTAACATCGGACGCACCTACACTTTCTCCAACGTGCAGAGCGACCACACCCTTCTGGTGACCTACAAAGAGGACGGTGTTGGCATTGAGAAGCAACCGGTCAACGATCTGCGGGTTTATCCCAACCCGGCCACCACACGTCTTTATCTTGACGGGGTGTATAAAATCCAAGAGGTCACCGTTTTCGACCTCGCTGGCCGCACGGTACTCTCATCTGGAGCTTGCACAGACCTGGATGTTTCGAGCCTGCCGGCAGGCAGCTACATTCTGCATGTAGCTACCAATCAAGGGATTGAAAGATCGACTTTCATCAAGACATCATTGAAATAAAATCAAAAAAATATAAATAAAAATATTCACAAATGAAAAGATTATCCCTTATTCTTTTGCTTTGTGCCGCCCTCTTTGCGGTTTCGGCACAGAATGCCGCCGTGCGGCTCTCCAAAACTGGAGAGACCTCTCATGTGTCCATGCCCAATCCGGATCGTGCCTCGTCATGGCTCACTTGGGCTTCTTCCATTGATGATGGTGTCATCAACAACTCCTACATGGACAATATCATCTTTGCGGAGCGTTTCACCACCAGCGACCTTGCCCCTTACAATGGCTATCAGCTAACGCAGATCGCCTTCTACGTGGAGAGTGGAAACTACTCACCGTCAGGAAGCTATAGCGTGAAAGTATATCAGGGCGGCAGCTATACCTCCAGCACTTCGATGAACGCTGGTACGCTCGTGGCCTCGCAGGCAGTCAGTTCCGTCAACTTGGGCAGCCTCACCACTGTGACTCTCAACACCCCCATCACGATTGACGCATCGCAGGAACTTTGGTTCGGTGTGGGCATCAGCAACGTCAGCGCCAACAGCTACATGATGGGCTTCGACGAGACCAGCACCGTGACGGGAAAAGGCTCCCTGGTTTGGGATCCGGACGATAACGAGTGGTATGACCTGAACGACTACATCACCGACTTTCAGGTGAGCAGCTGGGCTATTGAAGCCTTTGCTTTAGATCCCAACGGAGGTGGTGTATTGGTGGATTTGTTGACTTGGTATATCGATAATGGCACCAGTCAGAACGAAATTTCCTCGATGACAGTTCCTTACGGCAGCGACTTCAGTCCTGTGGTGGTGGCATATAATGCTAATTATGGAGATGCCGTGAATGACTTTAACGGTGTCATCACTTACGAGCTGACCCTTGACGGCACCTATATCGGCACCTACGCCACTGGAACCACCGCCATCAGCAGCGGCAGCGGCGTATATTTTGACGATATCACCATCTTCCCCGCTTCCTACATCGCCAGCCACAACTACTACGGCACGCACACGTTCTGCATGAACGCCACGGTGACCAGTCCGTGGGAGGAAAACGACCCCTCCGACAATTCCGCCTGCCTGACCGTCAACTTTGAAGGTCCGACCAGCGTCACGCACACCATCACGGTGCTGAACACCGACGGTACCATCACGCCGTCGGGCAACGTGACCGTGGCCGACGGTGCCGCGCAGACCTTCACCATCATGCCCGGCGACTGCCGTACCATCGTGGATGTGCTCGCCGACGGAGTGAGCGTGCTGAGCAGTGTCACCAACAACACCTACACCTTCTACAACGTGACCACCGACCACACTTTCCAGGTCACCTACAGTGTACCTTCTTTCACTTTGACAGCCTCCACCGATGGCAACGGCTCGGTAACCCCGACCAACACCACCATACAGTGCGGCAACAGCATCACCTACACCTTCACACCCAACCCCGGCTACATGGTGGACTACGTAACCGATAACACGATGGTGGTCACCGGATCGGTCAACAACAACACCTACACCCTCACTAATATCACGGCCAACCACGACATTTTTGTGGCCTTCACGCAGGATGCCTCGCAGACCTTCAACCTGACGGCCTCCACCGACGGGCACGGCACCATCACCCCGTCGCAGGCCACCGTGCAGGGTGGCGGCTCGCAGGTGTTCACCATCGTACCCGACAACGGCTATGAGATTGATTATGTGACCGATAACACCATGGATGTTACGGCCAACGTATCCAACAATATCTATTCGCTCACCAACATCGGCACCGACCACGACATCTATGTGGCCTTCCACGCATCCTCCACGCCGACCGACACTTACACGCTGACGGCTTCCACCGACGGCAACGGCACCATCACCCCGACCAACGCGACGGTCAACGCGGGCGATTCACAGACCTTCACCATCACCGCCAACAACGGTTTCTCACTGCTGTCGCTCACCGACAACGGCACCGATGTCACTGCACAAGTGGCCAACAACAGCTACACCCTCACCAACATCCAGAGCAACCACACGCTGTACGTCACCTTCCAGGACGACACCCCGCCCGTAGAGCCCTGCGATGTTCCGACCAACATCAGCATGAACGAAAACGGCCTGCTGACCTGGACCAGCGACGCACAGAGCTGGACCATCCAATACACGGTCGGCGGCATCACCTACTCGGTCAACATCTCCACCACCTCCTTCCAGATTCCCGGATTACAGCCCGGTGACGTGGTGGATGTGACGATTCAGGCCGACTGCGGCAACGGCAACCTCAGCGACTGGAGTACGAGCAGCAGTTTCACCTACAATCCCGACGGAGTGGGGGAACATGCCTTGAACACCATTCAGATTTTCCCCAACCCGGCACACGATGTTCTCCACATTCGCTGCAATAACATCATGCAACGTATTGAGGTTTATAATGTTTTGGGGGGTATGATCATGACTCTGGAGCCGAACAACACCTCAGCAGACCTCAACCTTTCAGAACTTCCAGCAGGAGTCTTTTTCATCAGAATGACAGCTGACGGACAGATTACCAACACAAAATTCGTCAAGAAATAATCACCCTAACGCTTTTACATTAAAACACCCAAAAATGAAAAGATTTTTTAGCATTGCGCTCCTCTTGCTTCCGTGTTTGCTTTTTGCGCAGACCAAAGTGGCCATTTATGTCACCTCTACCGACAATGTGCCCCGCGAAACCAAGAAGGTGGTGGGCAGCGAGATTGTGTCGGCATTTGTCGCCACAGAACAGTACAGCGCCATCGAGCGTACCACTGAGTTCCTGTCGGGCATCAACAAGGAGCAGGAGTACCAGCGCGGCGGCACCGTTGACGACAGCCAGATCTGTGAATTAGGCCGCCAGTTCGGCGTGGACCTCGTTTGTGTGGCCGACCTCACCGTTTACAAAGGCGAATATTACATCCAAGCCCGACTGATTGATGTAGAGAAGGCCATCGTGTTGGCTACCGCCCGCGAAGTCTCCACCCTTGAAGACCTCAACACCGTCATCAAGGTGGCCGGCAACCTTGCCCAGAAACTCATCGGCACCGAGGTCACCTACTCGCTCGTGGTGGATAACACCAAAAGTGCCCCGCTCGACATCTACATTGCTGGTGAATACATCGGACAAGCCGCCGGGAAAAGTATCTCCACCTTCAAGGTGCGCCTCAACCAAATCGGCAAACTCGAAGCCAAGGCCGCCAAGGGTCTTTTCAAAGGCAAAGAGGAATACAACATTCCTAAAGTCAATGCTTTAGAAGTAGTGAATGTTTCTTTTTAACCCCTTGATATCAACGGATTATTATTTAGATTTCCATCATAATTTTTAAAGATGAAAAAAGTATTTTTGTCCCTCATCGCCATGCTCGTATGCATGGTCAGTTTCGCCCAAAACAACGGAACTACCGCTCCGAATTATCCTTCTGAAATCAAAGACATTGCCATGCTGAAGTCGAACGGACACGTTCTGATCATGAACGAGCAGCACCAAGTTCCCGCAGCCTCTTTTTTCCAGACCTTCCAGAAACAGTTGGGGCTTTCGCAAGCAGACAACATGGTACTCCGCCAAAAGTCGGAAGAGCAGCCTGGTATCATTTCTTACCGGTATCAGCAACATTATATGGGCGTTCCCATCCATGGAGCCACCTTCATTTTGCACGAGCAGGATGGGGTTGTTACCTATGCTAATGGTTTGATTGTCTGCAATTTCCAAAAACCATTCACTCCCCTATTCCCGGCTGACGATGCCGTGCAGCTGGCCATTCTCACTACAGGGGCTTCTGAATATGCTTGGGAGAATGAAGGTTTGGAGAATGATTTGAAAGAGACTAAGCAGGACGACAAGGCCACCTACTACCCCACCCCGAAACTGATGTTCTACAGCCACAACGGTTCCGGCGACGCACGCAACTACCGCTTGGCATACGAAGTCAGTGTTTTCTCATTGACGCCGCTCCAGAGCATGACCTACTACATCGACGCTACCACGGGAGATATTTTGGATGTTTTGCAGAAAAACCGCACGGTGAACGTGCAAGTGCAGGCCAAAACCCGCTACAATGGTGAAAGAACCATCACAGTGGACTCCCTCGCTCCCAACCAGTTTGTGTTGCGCGAGACCACCCGTGGCGCAGGCAACGGCATCTACACCCGCTCGCTCAACCATCAGGGCTCGCTGTTCGAGTTCCCGACACAGAACGCCATCGACGTGGTGGAAAGCGACAACTATTTCGACACCGACTCAGTGGCCAACTCAGGTCACTACGGAGCTGAGAAGACCTACGATTACTACTATGAGACTTTCGGACGTAACAGCATCGACAACAACGGTATGCGCCTGGTGAGCTACGTACACCTCGGCACCGATGTGGAGAACGCCTGCTGGAATGACGGAGCCATGTACTATGGGGACGGTACCGGTGGCATGCAGTTCACCTTCATGTCGGTTTGCGGTCACGAAATCACCCATGGTCTTACCGAACACACCGCCAACCTCGTCTATCAGGACGAGTCGGGTGCGTTGAACGAGGCCTTCAGCGACATGTTCGGCGCCATCATCGCCGACTATGCCATCGACACTCTGAAATGGACCATCGGCGACGAGCTCGGCAGCGCCTTCCGCGACATGTCGAACCCCAAAGCCAACCAGAATCCGGACACCTACCACGGACAATATTGGGTATCAGACAATTCCGACAATGGCGGTGTTCACACCAACAGCGGTATTGCCAACTATTGGTTTTATCTGTTGTGCGAAGGTGGTGAAGGCACCAACGACAACGGCTTCCACTACAACGTAATACCTGTTGGCAAAGAGAAGGCCGCCCGTATCGCCTTTTATACTTTGACAGAAAACCTCACCGAATATTCCGACTATGCGGACACCCGCGAGTTGTCGCTGCTGGTAGCTGAACAACTTTACGGAGCCTGCTCGCCGGAAGTTTATACCGTAGCTGAAGCATGGAACGCCGTCGGCTTGGGGCACCGCTACTCCGACGACATTGTGTATGTGAATGAGATCCTATCGCCCACCACGGCCTGTGCCATGAGCGATGCAGAGCCCATTGCGCTGGAGATTCTGTACAACTCCTGCGACCAGCCCCTCGCCGCTGGCACGCCCATCCATGTGAGAATTGTGGCTGACCAGACCACCGAGATGCTTGACACGGTCATCCTGACCGAGACCGTCGAGCCGGGCGAGACCTTCCTCCTCACCCTGCACCGCACGGTGGACGCTTCCGTCATCGGCCAGCACCGGATGAACATCTTCATCAGACCTGAATTCACCGAGGAATACACCGACAGTCTTATGAACTACACTTACGAAAACCGTGTGTATCAGAATGCTGACCTCCATATTGTAGAGATGATCTCTCCCGTCTCCTCCTGCTTCCTCACCGATGCCACCCCGATTGTATGTGCCGTGACCTTCGACATCTGCGACTCCATCGTGGCAGGCGACTCCGTGCTAGTCGGTTACAAACTCAACACCGGCGACACCATTTCCGAATGGGTAGTGCTCGACCATACCGTAACTTCAGCCGACACGCTGACCTACACGTTCCAGACTCTGGCTGACTTCACCGAAACGCCGCGTACGACGGTGAGAATCTACTCGCTGAATCCCGATGACATTGATGCCACCGACAACACAGTGAGCAAAATTGTGGTTCGTCCGCTTCCGCTCAACGACCTGCCCGACAGACGAATGACCTTTGAATCCATGAGCTCCAACCAGTTCTATTACACCGAGGTAGGCGCCTGGTCTTCGCTCTCCATCGGAACAATGAGCGGCTACAACGACGGCAAACTCATCAAGGTGACCGGCGGTAACGCCATGGAATACTACGACCAACTCGAGTTCCCGGAAAATGACGACTGGTGGAGCGTGAACCCCAACCTGAACGCCCGCATCACCTTCTGCGCCGATGCCACCGACCTCGCCCAGTTTGCCATCCAGTTTGACCTGAAACAGCAGTCGGGCGTGGATGTCTATCAGAGCCTGCTCAGCGGCTACATCACCACCGATGTTGACCTCCACATGTCGAGCCTCATGCGCGTGCTGGTGGACGATGAACCCGCCAGTCCGAACTACTACCCGGCCACCGGCTCCAACGATCCCTTCACCACCCGCGCCATCAACTTGTGCGATCAGGTGGGTTCTTTGCACAGCATCACCTTCGAGTCGAAGTGCATGGCTGGCGACCTCTTCATCTACACCCTTGACCATGTTTATATCGACAATATCACGGTGCTGGAAAGCGACAAGATCAGCGACTACACCCAGGGAGAAGCCCATTTCATGGCCTATCCGAACCCCACCACCGGTCAGCTTACCGTTGAGCTGGATGAGGAGTTCTTGCAGCAGAACCGCGCCGACTACATGATTTACGACCTGTCGGGCCACCTGGTCACCGCAGGACATATCACCAACGGTTCTACGATACTGAATGTCAGCAATTTGTCGAATGGAATGTACATCCTGAAAATCGTCAGCGGCCAGCAGTTGGTGGGAACCTCCAAAATTGCCAAATACTAATGCCTATCCAAAAAGCTGAATATTTACAAAGTGCGGTGACGTGGCAGAAATGCCCGCCACCCACTCTTCCCGAATATGCGTTCATCGGCAGGTCGAATGTGGGGAAATCATCCCTCATCAACATGCTGACCAAAAACAATTCGTTGGCCAAGATCTCCTCTAAGCCTGGTAAAACTCAGACCATCAATCATTTCATTGTTGATAATAGTTGGTATTTGGTGGATTTGCCCGGCTATGGATATGCCGGTGTGTCGAAAACCCAGCGCGAGAAATGGGCAGCGATGATCGACCAGTATTTTCAGAAGAGAGAAAACCTGCAACTCGTTTTCGTACTAATTGATTCGAGGTTGGAGCCGCAGAAAAACGACATCAACTTCATCAACCAATTGGGAGAAAACGGCATTCCTTTCTCCATAGTTTTTACGAAAACAGACAAGATTTCCAATGCGCAGGTGCAGCGCAACGTGCAGTTGTTCAAGAACAAGATGTTGGAGACCTGGGAGGAACTGCCCCCCTACTTCCTCACCTCAGCACAGACGGGGAAGGGTCGCGACGAGCTTTGCGGCTACATCGATGAGCTGAATGCGGCCGTCGGCCAATAATGATAATTGTATTCAAGTTTTCACCCACCAATAAATAGCAAGCGGGCACGCCGAATGGCATGCCCGCTATTGTTTGATCACACAACGCAAGTGCGAATCCTACAGCTCTTTCGAGTAGTTGGGCGACTCACTGGTGATGGTGATGTCGTGCGGATGGTTCTCCACCACACCGGCAGCGCTGATGCGGCAGAAACGAGCCTCATGCAGCTTCTCGATGGTAGAAGCACCGCAGTAGCCCATGCCGGAGCGCAGACCGCCCGCCATCTGATAGAACACCTCGTACAAGGTTCCTTTATAGGGCACACGTCCGGAAATACCTTCTGGCACCAGCTTCTTGGCATCCTCCACATCGCTCTGCATATAACGGTCTTTTGAACCGCACTGCATGGCCTCCAAGGAACCCATTCCTCTGTAAGTCTTATACTTACGACCATTATACAGGATGGTAGCACCCGGAGCTTCCTCCACACCGGCCAGCATACCGCCAAGCATCACGGTGTCGCCACCAGCGGCCAGAGCCTTCACGATGTCGCCCGAGTAGCGCAGACCGCCATCGGCAATCAGCGGCACGTCGGTACCCTTCAGCTCTTTGCTCACGCCATAGATGGCACTCAGCTGCGGCACACCCACGCCAGCCACCACACGGGTGGTACAGATGGAGCCGGGACCGATACCCACTTTCACGGCATCAGCGCCCGCATCCACCAGACGGCGTGCGGCATCGGGGGTGGCGATGTTGCCCACCACCACATCCACAGTGGAGAAGTTGTGTTTCACCTCCTTCAAGGCATTGATGACACCGGCGGAGTTGCCGTGGGCGGAATCTAGCACCAGCGCGTCAACGCCGGCCTCCACCAAAGCCTCCACACGGGCGAGGGTCTCGTGCGAGATGCCCACACCGGCAGCCACCAACAGACGGCCGCTGGCGTCCTTCGATGCATTCGGCTTGTCCTTCGAGTTGGTGATATCGCTGTAGGTAATCAGCCCCACCAGACGATACTGGTCGTCCACCACAGGCAGCTTCTCAATCTTGTACCGCTGCAAGAGCTCAATCACCTCATTCATATCATCGTAATGCGTGGTGGTGATGAGATTTTTTGTCGTCATCACTTCGGTGATGGGACGTGCCATCTTGGTCTCGAAACGCAGGTCGCGGTTGGTGACGATGCCCACCAGCACCCCCTTCTCGTTGATGACCGGAATCCCGCCAATGCGGTACTCTCGCATGATACGCTGGGCATCGCCCACGGTCTTGTCGGGCGTGATGGTCACGGGATTGTTGATCATACCGTTCTGGGCACGCTTCACCATGCTGACCTGATGTGCCTGTTCGGCGATAGGCATATTCTTGTGAATCACACCTATACCGCCTTCGCGAGCCATGGCGATGGCCATCTTGGCCTCGGTGACGGTGTCCATGGCAGCCGACACAAACGGGGCATTCAGACGGATGTTGCGGGTGAAACGGGTACCCAACGTCACCTCGCGGGGAAGGATTTCCGAATAGGCGGGCAGCAATAGCACATCATCGAATGTCAGCCCATCAAATTGAATTTTATCTTGTATAAATGACATAATATTAGGTTTTTAGTGATGATTCGAGAAAAGTGAGAAAATAAGAATTTTCTCTCTTAGTGGAAATAATTGCGGATCAGGATGATCGGGGTGCAACGGTCGCCGCTGCCACTCACGAGGTCCATCAAGCTGGCCAGCAGGTCGCGATAGAGACGCGGGGTAGTGCCCTGGCTCTGCATCGAACCCATCAGGTTGCTGTTCTTGTCGGCAATCTCCTTTTCAATGGCAGCTTGCAGCTCAGCACCATTCAGCTTACCAAATTTATCATCTGCCAAAGCCTTCACTTTCAACTCATTGGGAGTGCCTTCCATAATTTCAGGATGGGTATAAGCCGGCATGGTAATCGGGTCGGCAAATTCCCAAATTCCACCTTTGGGATCTTTGAAACAGCCATCACCATAAATACCTACAATGATATCCTTGCCCGTAACGGCTTTCAGCTCATCATGCACTTTGTGTACCAGCTCCAAAGCCTCAGCAGTCTTGGGGAACAGCTTGATACGCTCCTCATCGGTCTTGTTGGAACCGAGCAAACCATACTGGCAGCGGTCGGACAGGATGTCGGCGAGGGTGAACACGTTGTTGCCGCCCATTGCACGCTTTTTCTCTTCATAATCGTGCAGATTACCCAAGATAACCCACTCATTAGCAGCAGCACCACAGAAGTCGGGACGCACCTCAACGGCGGCTTTCTCCTGTTCGCAAATCTCCTTATAATACTCATCATAATTCATTTTGGTGAAAGGATGGTTGCGAAGCACGTTGCCCACCTCGTCCTCTTCGGGCATGACGAGCACGATCTTCTTGGCAGCGCGGGCGATACCTCTGAGGATGATGGCGAAGCGGTTGCGCGAGTAGATGGGGTTCAAGATATAGATGGTGGCGTTCTCACCACATTTTGCCTTCACATCCGCAGCGATGTCATCCACTGTGACATAGTTGCCCTGCGAGCGGGCGACCACCGACTCGGTGATACCTACTACTGCACGGTCGCAAATGTCGAATTTGTTGTTGGGCATGCGTATAGCATCCAGCACACTTTCTACAACGATAGCAGCGAGATTGTCACCTTCTCTGATGATGGGGCAGGTGAGACCCATAGCAATAACTCCTTGATTCATTTGATTTTAATTTTTAATGGTTGATATTGATGTTTGTTTTCATAATGTTCAAAAATAATAACTCTCCCCTACTCCGCACTTCCTCCAATACGAGCTTTGATGATGGTGGCCCAAAGTTTCGACACGTCGGTGCTTGACTCGGCATGGCAGAGGAAGCACTCCATGGTGTTTTTCATCAGCATGGCGATGGTGAGCGGTCCCACACCACCCGGAACGGGCGTAATGTAGCCGGCCACCTCCTTCACATTCTCAAAGTCCACATCGCCGACCACTTTGCCTTCGGCGTTGCGGGTGATGCCCACGTCGATCACCACCGCGCCGGGCTTCACCATATCGGCAGTGATGAGCTTCTCCTGACCGGCGGCCACCACGAGGATGTCGGCCAGCAGCGTCACGGCACGGAGGTCGCGGGTGCCGGTATGCGCCATCACCACCGTGGCATTCTCGTCCAGCAGCAGCTTCGCTACCGGCTTGCCTACGATATTGCTACGCCCCACCACCACGGCCATCTTGCCACGGATCTCAATCCCCGTGCTCTTGATGAGCTGGATGATGCCCTTCGGCGTACACGGCGCGATACAGTGCGTGCCCTGCCACAACGAACCCACATTCAGCGCATGGAAACCATCCACATCCTTGTGTTTCTCAATGGCATCCACCACACGGTCCTCGTTGATATGGTTCGGCAACGGCAGCTGCACCAAGATACCGTCCACCAGCGGGTCGGCATTCAGCACATGGATGATATTGATGAGCTCGCTCTCGCTGATGTTCTCCTTCAAGGCAATCAAACGAGCATCCATGCCAATCGTCTTGGCGGTCTTCACCTTGTTGGTGACATACTTCAGGCTGCCCTCGTCTTCGCCGACAATGATGACATAAAGCGACGGGCGGCGGCCATACTGCTGCTCCAACAGCGGAATCTGCTCATGGATTTTCTCCTTGATGCGCGCTCCCAGTTTTTTTCCGTCAATGATTTGAGCCATGGTTTTTATGATTTAAAGATTTGAGAGATTTGAGATTTGAGAGATTATGAGATTATATGAGAAGATTTCAATTAACAATTAACAATGTACAATTTATAATTTTCAGTTTTCAATTTTCAATTTCAAACGCCCAGTGGGCGATGTCGTTACGATAGAAGAGGTTGTCGCAGTGAATTTTAGCAACTTCGGAATAGACTTTCTGTTTCAAGGTGGGGATGTCGTCGCCTTCGGCCACCACCATCATCACACGGCCACCGGCAGTTTTAAGAACGCCATTGTCCATCTTGGTCCCCATGTGGTAGATGCGGGCCTGCACCGTATCAACACCCTCGATAACAAACCCCTTGTCGTATGAGCCCGGATAGCCTTTTGAGGCCAGCACCACGCCCATCGTCACCTTGTTTGACCAGCGCAGCTGTTGTTTCGGTTCGCACTGAAGCGCCACCGCAGCGAAGATGTCGAAGATGTCGCTTTCAATCAGCGGCAGCACCACCTCGGTTTCAGGATCACCGAAACGGGCGTTGAACTCGATCACCTTGATTCCCTGCGGGGTTTTCATCAGTCCGGCATACAGCACGCCCGACAGCGGACAGCCCTCTGCGCACATGGCTGCAGCCGTAGGTTTCAGAATATGCTCCAAGGCAAATGTTCTGTCCTCATCGGTGATGAACGGCAGTCCCGTGTAGGCACCCATGCCGCCCGTATTGGGTCCCTTGTCGCCATCAAAGGCGCGCTTGTGGTCCTGCGAAAGCGGCATCGGATACACCTTCTCGCCATCCACAAAGCACATGAACGAGAACTCGGGACCGGTGAGGAAGTCTTCCACCACCACCTTGCCATCGCCGAAGTGCGAGTCGGTGAGCATATCCTTGAGGGCGGCCTTGGCCTCCTCCAGATTTTCCGCAATCGCCACGCCCTTGCCGGCAGCGAGCCCATCGTATTTGAGCACCGCTGGGAAGGGTCTCCCCTGCACGTATGCCAAAGCCTCCGCATAGTCGGTAAAGCTGCGGTAACCAGCGGTCGGGATATCGTATTTCATCATCAGTTCCTTGGCGAACTCCTTGCTGCTCTCGATACGGGTGGCCGACTTCGTATGACCGAAAATCGCCAATCCAGCGGCACGGAAAGCATCCACAATGCCCACCGCCAGAGCCGCCTCGGGACCCACCACCGTCAGGTCGATCTGGTTCTCCTTAGCGAAAAGCAACAGGCCCTCCACATCGGTATCTTTCAACCCGGTGTTGGTAGCGATGGCGGCAGTTCCCGCATTGCCGGGAGCACAGAAAATCTGACCTACCTGCGGCGAACGATGCAGCGCATCTGCAATGGCATGTTCGCGGCCTCCGCCTCCGATGACTAGTACTTTATTCATGAGTTAAAAGTTAAGAGTTAAAAGTTAAAAGTTTTTGATTTGATAATGAGAGAATGGAAAGTTGGGTTAGTGTTTGAAGTGGCGGACGCCGGTGAAGAGCATGGTGATACCCAGCTCATCGGCTTTCTTGATGGCATCTTCGTCGCGGATGCTGCCGCCAGGTTGCACGATGGCGGTCACACCGTAGCGGGAAGCCAGCACCACCGTGTCGTCGAAAGGCAGGAAGCCGTCGGAAGCCAGCACCAGTCCGGTGGTATAACCCGCCTCCTGTGCCTGACGGAGGGCGATCTCGGCCGAACCCACACGGTTGGTCTGTCCAGCACCGATACCGACAGTATGGTTGCTGCGTACCACAGCAATGGCGTTCGACTTCACATGCTTCACGATTCTCCAGCCGAAGGCCATATCTTTCATTTGCGCCTCGGTGGGCTTCACCTTCGTGACGCACATATCTGCCGTCAGCGTCTCCATCTGGGTGTCGAGATGCTGGGCCAGCAAGCCGCCGTTCACGCCCACATACTGCATTACGGGTTTGTCCGTCTTGGTCATATCCACCTCCATCACACGGAGGTTTTTCTTAGTGGAAAGAATCTCCATGGCCTCGGGAGTGAACGACGGGGCAATGACGATCTCCAAGAAGATAGGTTTCATGCCGAGGGCAACCTCTTTCGTAAGCGGACGGTTGACGGCCACAATACCGCCATAGATGCTTACCTTGTCGGCTTCATAAGCAGCCTGCCAAGCTTCCTCAATGGTTTTGCCTACGGCGGCACCACACGGGTTCATGTGCTTCAGCGCCACGCAGAAGGGCTCGTCGAAGTCACGAACCACATTCAGGGCTGCGTTGGCATCCTGTATATTATTGTATGATAATTCTTTACCTTGCAATTGCTTACCAAAAGCGAGGGAAAATGGAACGGGTTCGGAGGCAGCATAGAAGTTGGCCGACTGATGCGGGTTCTCGCCATAGCGGAGGCTCTGTTTCAGATCGTACTCCAAGAAAAGTTTCTCGGGAAGACTGGCCTGTTTGCGCATGTAGGTAGCGATGCAGCTGTCGTACTCGGCGGTATGGGTGTAGGCCTTGGCCGACAGTTTGAGGCGTGTCTCCTGCGTGGTATTGCCATGCTCGCGAATCTCAGCGATCACCGTTTCGTAGTCGGCGGGGTCGCACACGATGGTCACGTCGCGCCAGTTCTTGGCGGCGCTGCGCACCATGGAGGGACCTCCGATGTCGATGTTCTCGATAGCCTCTTCCAGCGTAACACCCTCTTTGGCAATGGTCTGGCGGAAAGGATAAAGGTTCACACAGACGAGATCAATGGGGGTGATGGCGTGTTCGCGGATAGTCTGGACATGCTCGGGCACATCGCGACGGGCGAGGATGCCACCATGCACGTTGGGATGGAGGGTCTTCACACGGCCGTCGAGAATCTCCGGGAATCCGGTCACCTCGCTGATGCCGATGGTTTTGATATTATTTTCTTGAAGAAGACGGCTTGTGCCTCCCGTGGAGATGATTTCCCAGCCCATCTCTTGCAGGGCCTTCACAAAAGGTACCAATCCAGTTTTGTCGCTAACGCTTACTAATGCTCTCATTCTGATTTATTTATGAAATTATGAAGTTATGAAATTATTAAATTATGAAGTTATGAAGATATGAAAATATGAAGCGAGATAATATTATTTAATGGTTTAATAGCTTAATAATTAATAATTTAATAGTTTAATAATTTAATAATCAAGTAGTTTACAAACGGTCTCCACATACAGCTCATGTTCGATTTTCTGACCGATGCGGTGCACTTCATCGGGGTCGTTGCCGTCGTAGGGGAAGGCGCGCTGGGCGATGATCTTGCCGCCATCAAGGGTTTCGTCCACGAAATGGATGGTGATGCCGAACACTTTCACTCCGTAGGCCACGGCATCCTCCACGGCGTGTGCACCCTTGAAGGAGGGCAGCAGAGATGGATGGATGTTGACGATGCGGCCTGCGAAGGCGTTCAGGAGGGTGCTGCCCACAATGCGCATATATCCGGCGAGGCAGATGAGGTCCACCTGTCGGTCGCGCAGCATCTGCACAATCTCCTGCTCAAAGTCGGCTTTCGACGGGTACGATTTCGGGGAGAAGACGAAGCTCTCCACGCCGAAACGCTCGGCACGTTCGATGACCTTTGCGCCGGGCTTATCGCACACCATCAGCACCACCTCAGCATCCAGACGTCCGTCGGCACAAGCCTGCGCCAACGCCTCGAAGTTGGTTCCCGACCCACTGGCAAAAATGGCGATTTTCTTTTTATTGTTCATTTATAAAAATGTGATAAACCGTTTGTTTTCAGTATAAATTTCTTTCCAAATAGAGGGTGCAAATATAAGGAATAATTACGAGAGAAACAAACCTACACAATCTTCACTCCCGGCTCGCCCGTCACCTTGCCGATGATGGAGGCCTTTTCGCCGTGCTGCTGCAGGATGGCGATGGCCTTCTCGGCTTCCGCAGCCGATAGGATGACCACCATGCCGATACCCATGTTGAAGATGTTGAACATCTCGCGGTGCGGCACCTTGCCCCACTTTTCCAACATGCGGAACACCGGCAGGATCTCCCAGCTGCCCTCCTGAATCTCCAAACCCTGTCCCTCGCGCAGCGCACGCGGGATGTTCTCGTCGAAACCACCGCCTGTGACATGACACACGCCATGCACGTCGCACTGGTGAATCACATCCAGCACGGGTTTCACATAGATACGGGTGGGGGTCAGCAGCACCTCGCCGAGGGTGGCATCGCCGTAGGCGGCCTCGAACTCTTCGTCGCAGTCGCCCACGCGCTGACGATAACCGAATCCCTTGCGTTCCACTATCTTACGAACCAGACTGAAGCCGTTGGAATGCACGCCCGATGAGGCAATGCCCACCAGCACGTCCCCTACCGACACGCGGCTGCCGTCGATCAGCTTCGACTTCTCCACCACGCCCGTGGTGAAACCGGCGATGTCGTACTCGTCGTCGGAGTACATGCCCGGCATCTCGGCGGTCTCGCCACCGATAAGGGCACAACCAGCCTGACGGCATCCGTCGGCCACACCAGCCACAATCGCCTCCACCTTCTCCGGCACATTATGCCCCAACGCCACATAGTCGAGGAAGATCAGCGGCTCGGCACCCTGTGCCAGCACGTCGTTCACACACATGGCCACGGCATCAATACCGATGGTGTCGTGCTTGTCCATCGCAAAAGCAATCTTCAGCTTGGTGCCCACACCGTCGGTGCCGCTCACCAGCACCGGCTCCTTGATGTTCAGACAACTCAGGTCGAACATCCCGCCAAAAGAACCGATGTTGCCCATCGACCCTTTGCGCTCGGTTGACGACACATGCTGTTTGATGCGGCGGACCACCTCGTAGCCAGCCTCCAGATTTACTCCCGCTTTTTCGTAAGATTTTGCCATAATTATTCTTTATTAAAATTTCTAAAAATTACACTTTCCGCACTTGATGTCACCCGACGGATACTCACCTGTGAAGCAGGCCAGACACAGCTCAGCACAGCCGAAGGTCGATTCGCGAGAGGCTTCCGGAGTCATATAGCCGAGCGAGTCAGCGCCGAGCATCTTGCAAGCCTCCTCCAACGTGCGGTTCGAGCAGAGCAGCTCTTCCGGAGTGGAGGTGTCAACGCCGTAGTAACAGGGGTATTTCATCATCGGGCTGGCGATACGCACATGCACCTCGGTAGCGCCAGCCTCACGCAACAGTTTCACAATCTTCAACGAAGTAGTACCACGCACGATGGAGTCATCCACGAGAACCACTCTCTTGCCTTTCAGGATCGAGTGGACAGGGCTCAGTTTCAGCTTCACGCCCATCTCACGGAGCTGCTGCTCCGGCTGGATAAAGGTACGACCCATATATTTGTGTTTCACCAGACCCATCTCGTAAGGAATACCGCTCTCTTCGCTGTAACCCATGGCGGCACTCAAGCTCGATTCGGGAACACCGACCACGATGTCGGCCTCCACCGGCCACAAACGAGCCAGACGACGACCTGACTCCATACGGTAGGCGTGTACGTTGCAGCCGTCGATGTCACTATCGGGACGAGCCAAGTAGATGAACTCCATACCGCACATGCAGTGGCGTTTTTCTTCTGAATAGAAATTAGAACGCAGACCCTTGTTGTCGATACAGAGAATCTCACCCGGTTCGATGTCGCGCACAAACTTGGCACCCATAATCTCGAAAGCGCAAGACTCGCTGCTCACCACATAACCATCACCTAACTTACCTAAAACCAACGGTTTAATACCGTTCTTGTCGCGGCAAGCATAGAGACGATTTTTGGTCATCACCAAGAAGGTGAAACCGCCTTCCAATCCACGCAAAGCGCTTATAATGTTCTCAATACGGTCTTCGGTTTTTCTTTTCTTAATCAGATGAGCGAAAAGCTCGCTGTCGAGACCTGTCTGGAACACATTGCCGAGGTCTTCCAAACTCTCGATGATAGGCTGTTTGTTGACGAGGCAGCCATCACCGGCTACAACGAAATCGCCGGTGCTGTGGCGGAAGAAGAGCGGCTGCACGGTGTCGAGACCGCTGTTGGCAATATTGGCATAACGCACGGTGGCCATGCCGATGTTGCCTTTCAGCTCACGAATCGACTGGGCGTCAAAGATGCTGTCCACCAGGCCTAAGCCACGATGGCGCAAGCATTTGCCATTCTCGTCAAAAGTTGCCATACCCGCACCTTCCTGCCCGCGGTGCTGCAAATTGTGTATCCCATAATAAAGTGCAGTGGATACGTTCGGTACGTTGTAAATTCCAAGTAAACCCATAATTATAATGTTTTCGTAATGATGTTGATTGTTCTATTTTTGAAAATACTTTACTGCGTTGTCAAAAATCGCCTGACAGCGGTTCCCATCAATATTCTTGAAGAGATTCTGCTCGAAACGCTCACTATGTCCCATCTTGCCGAGGATGAGTCCGTCGGGGCTCACGATACCCTCGATGTCGTAATGCGAGCCGTTCGGGTTGTCGGTGTAGCGGAAGGCCACCTGACCGTTGGCGAACAGCTGGCGGGCCATCTCCTCCCCTACCACGAACTTGCCTTCGCCGTGGCTCAACGCAATGGTGTGGCGATCGCCGGGCTTGAAGGAGGCGAGCCACGGGGAACGTGTTGCCACCACCTCAGTCTCGGCCATCATGGAGATATGGCGGTTGATGTCGTTGCGGAACAGTGTGGGCGAATCGGGCGTGACAGCACCGACCTTGCCGTACGGCAGCAAGCCGCTCTTGACGAGGGCCTGGAAGCCGTTGCAGATGCCGAGAATCAGGCCGCAGCGTGCCTGGAGCCGGCCGATGGCGGCGGCAATCTTCTCGTTGCCGATCACCGATGCGATGAACTTGCCACTTCCGTCGGGCTCGTCGCCGCAGGAGAAACCGCCGCAGAAAGCCAGAATCTGACAGTCGTCGATGCGCTTCTCCAACTCGCTGATGGAGGTCAGCACATCTTGTGCGGTGAGGTTGCGGAAGATGAACGGCCGCACCTGCGCACCCGCCTTGCGGAACGCCTTGGCGGTGTCGTAGTCGCAGTTGGAACCGGGGAACACCGGCAGACAGACCACCGGTCCGCCAGCAGGCACTTCGCCGGGATAGTGGGCCAACACCTCGTGGGCAGTCTCTTTCACATTCGCCATCTTCTCATCAAACAACGGAGCCACCCGCACCGGATATATCTTCGCATAGCGCTCATCGTAAGCCTTCTCCAACGCCGCGAGCTTCATTGCCGCACCGTTGATGGTCACCACTGCATCATCGGTCACCTTACCCAGAAGCACCGCATCCGGGAAGTCCAAAACGCCGTCGGTTTCCACGATGACCGAGCCGTAATTCAACGCAAACAGTTCTTCTTCAGCCATCTTCACCTCCACTCCTAAACCATTACCCATGGACATCTTCACCAAACCTTCGGCTACGCCGCCGAATCCCACCGACCAAGCGGATACAATTTTATGGTTTTCAATGTTTTGGCGAATAAAATTCCAATTCCTAACCAGCTGGTCGGTGTCGGGCATCCAGTTGGCTGCCGGACGATGCTGGATAAGATAGATAGAATGTCCAGCCTTCTTGAACTCAGGAGAGATGACGGTATTGGCATTCACCGTGGTGATGCCGAAAGCCACCAGTGTAGGCGGCACGTTCAGGTTCTCGAAGCTGCCGCTCATCGAGTCCTTACCACCGATGGACGGGAGGCCGAGCGCCACCTGCATCTTCAAAGCGCCGAGCAGTGCGGAGAACGGCTTACCCCAGCGATAGGGGTCGCTGGTCATCTTCTCGAAATATTCTTGGTAAGAGAATCTCATTTTGGAGAAATCACCGCCGGCGGCCACCACCTTGGTGCAGGCCTCCACAACGGCGTAGGCGGCACTATGGTACGGACTCCAGCGTGCGATGTCGGGATTGTAGCCGAAAGCCATCACGCTGGCCGTGTCGGTATAGCCATCCACAGGCAGCTTCTGCACCGATGCCTGTGTCTCGGTAGCCTGGTACTTGCCGCCGTAAGGCATCAGCACGGTGGAGCGGCCGATGGTGGAGTCGAACATCTCCACCAGTCCCTTCTGGGAGGCCACGTTGGCGGAACCCATCAGCGCGGACATGCGGGCGGGCAGGTCGGCACCGGCGGGAGTGCGGTGGAACGGATGCTCCGATGACACGGGAGCCACCTTCACGGTGGAGTAGTGGCGGGCACCGGCGCTGTCGATGAACTCGCGCTCAAGGTCGCAAACGGCCTTGCTGCCGTTGAAGATACGCATACGGCCACGGTCGGTAACATCGGCCACATAGGTCACCTCCACATTGTCGCGCTGGCAATAGCCTTCAAATTCGGCACGGTCCTCTGCTCTGACCACCACCGCCATTCTCTCTTGCGACTCGCTGATGGACAGCTCGGTAACGTTAAGTCCCGAGTATTTGGTAGGAACCCTGTCGATATAGATATCCAGACCCGGAGCGAGTTCCCCGATGGCGACACTAACGCCTCCCGCTCCGAAGTCATTGGATTTTTTTATCAGTTTGGTCACCTCAGGATGTCTAAACAGTCGCTGTAGTTTGCGCTCTTCGGGAGCGTTACCTTTCTGCACCTCACTGCCGCACACCTCGAGGGAGGTTTCGGTATGGCTTTTGGACGAACCCGTGGCACCACCCACTCCGTCGCGCCCCGTGCGACCTCCGAGGAGGAGGATCACATCGCCGGGGGCCGGACTCTCGCGGCGCACATTCTCAGCCTTCACGGCACCCACCACCGCGCCAATCTCCATGCGTTTGGCGGTATAGCCAGCATCGTAAATCTCGCGCACCATGGTGGTAGCCAAACCGATCTGATTGCCGTAGCTGGAGTAGCCGGCGGCAGCCTTGCGGCTGATTACACGCTGCGGAAGTTTGCCCGGGATGGTCTCCGACACAGGCTTGCAGATGTCTCCGGCACCGGTTACACGCATAGCCTGATAGATGTACGACCGGCCGGAGAGCGGGTCGCGGATGGCACCGCCCAAGCAGGTGGCCGCACCACCGAAAGGCTCAATCTCGGTGGGATGGTTGTGGGTCTCGTTCTTGAACTGGAGCAGCCACTTCTCCATGCGCCCGTCCACATCCACATCCACGAAGATGCTGCAAGCGTTGTTCTCCTCGCTGCGCTCCATATCATCCAAAAGTCCATTCGCACTCAGAAAACGCGCTCCGATAGTGGCTAACTCCATCAGACAGAGGCTTTTCTGTTCGCGTTTCAACTCAGCACGAATGTTGTATAACAACTCCAGCGACTGCTCCATATCGGCTTTGATAAAAGAGTCGTCGATGGAAATTTCTTTCAATTCTGTAGTAAAGGTGGTGTGACGGCAATGGTCACTCCAATAGGTGTCGAGGATGCGCAACTCGGTTTCCCACGGGTCGCGGCCCTGACGTTTGAAATAGCGCACCACCTCGTCGAGGTCGTCGGTGCTCATGGCCAGACCATGCGAGGAGCAGAACTCCTGATACTGGTCGGGCGTCATCTGGGTGAAACCCGTCAGGTCTTCCATCGGGCTCACCTCAGCCTGTTCCGACAGCGACAGCACGTTGAGGTCTTTGGCACGGCTTTCCACGGGGTTGATATAGTAATGTGAGATCTGAGCCAGTGTCTGGTCAGTGGTGTCATCGTCGAAAATCAGCAGACGGGAACTGCGAATCTGAATATCTGCCTCAGGGTCGATCAGATGCACGCAGTCAACAGCAGAAGAGGCCCGCTGGTCGAACTGTCCGGGGATATACTCCACAGCGATGAACTTCTTGCCGGTGAGGTCGCACCTGTCGGTGACGGTGTCGGTAACGATTTCGCCGAACACGCGGTAGCGGCTCTGTTCCACCAGCTCGTCGCTGAAGCCGAAGAGGTCATAGACGTTGAGAAGTCTAAGGTTACGGATGTTAAGGGAAAGGTTTTCATTCAGCTCCGCCTTGAGGCTGTCGGCCTCGACACGGAACTGGGGTTTCTTTTCGACGTAGATGCGTCTGCTGTTCATAGTGTTTAATATTAAATGAAAACGCCCACGCGGAACTATCGCGTGGGCGTTATGGGTTTATATAGTCGTATTCAGCACCTTCTCACTCTGACGCTTGCGGAACTCTTCCAGTTGGTCTGTCAAGTGCGGGTGGTGCAGTGCAAGTATGGTGACCGCCATCAGTGCGGCGTTCTTCGCGCCGTCGATGGCCATGGTGGCCACTGGTATTCCTGATGGCATCTGTACGATAGAGAGCAGCGAGTCGAGTCCGTTGAGCGCCTTCGACTTCACCGGCACGCCGATGACCGGCAGTGTGGTGAAGGCGGCGATGACCCCCGGCAGATGTGCCGCGCCCCCTGCCCCGGCGATGATGACATCAAAGCCATTGTCGCGGGCCGCTCTGACATAGTCGGCCAACGGCCCCGGGTTGCGATGCGCACTCAGCACCTTCTTCTCGTAAGGGATTCCGAACTCTTCAAGAGTGGTACAAGCCGGAGACATCACGTCCCAGTCGCTTGCACTTCCCATGATCACTGCTACTTTCATTTCAACAATTATTTCTCAAAAAATAATTTGGAAAGGGTCATCGGTTCGATGTACTCGCCGTTTTTGTAAACGCGCATGTTGCCGGAAGCGATCTCGTCGATCAGCATAACCTTGCCGTCTTTGTCGTAACCGAACTCGAACTTGATGTCGTAGAGGTCGAGGCCTCTTGCCTTCATCTCGTCAGCGACGATGCGGGTGACTTTGCGGGTCATGTCCTTGATGTCGTCATACTGTTTCTCGGTCATGATGTTGAGCGCTACGAGGCCGTCTTTGGTTACGAGCGGGTCGCCCTTGGCATCATTCTTGAAGGTCATCTCGACATACTCAGGAAGAGCAGCAGCCTGTTCAACATACTCGCCATAGCGACGGAAGAAGCTGCCCACAGCTTTGTAGCGGCAAATCACTTCGAGACCCTTGCCGAACACCTTGGCGGGGAGGACCTCCATGGTGACATCGTCCAAGTTGGCGTTCACATAGTGGGTGCGAATGCCAGCAGCGTTGATCTTCTCAAAGAAGTAGATGGACATTTTCAGGTTCACCTTGCCAACGCCCTCAATTTTAAGTCCTACAGAGTTTTCACCTGGATCAAACTTTCCGTCTTTTCCAGTGCAATCATCCTTGAACTTCAAGAGATAATTTCCATTGCTCAATGCGAAGACGTCTTTCGTCTTCCCTGTGTAAACATGTTTTGTTTCCATAATGATGTGTTTTTGATGCTGCAAAAGTACATTATTTTTTTTTCGTTTTTTTCAAATTCATAAAATTTTTTATAAACTTTTCAACACTATTATTTCATGCTAAAAATCAAAAAGTTACTCACCAGACATTCCTGTTTAACGGGAAATTTTATTTTTTTATTAAAATATGAATGAAAAATTACTCATAACAATTCCGTATTTTTGCAGCCTGAAAAACCGCAAAATTATGGACAAAATTATCATCTTGGATTTCGGTTCGCAATATACGCAGCTGATAGCCCGTCGCGTGCGAGAATTGCACACCTATTGTGAAATTCTTCCTTACAACAAATTCCCCGAAGGAGACCCTACGGTGAAGGGTGTCATCCTTTCCGGAAGCCCGTTCTCCGTCAACCAGGCGGAGGCTTTCAAGCCCGACCTGTCGGCCTTCCGCAAACGCATTCCTTTGTTAGGAGTTTGTTATGGTGCGCAGTATCTCGCCCACATCTCGGGCGGCCGTGTGGGCAGCAGCGACAGCCGTGAGTACGGCCGCGCCCGCCTCGCCACCTTCGACGGCAGCGACCCGCTCTTCCAAGGGGTGCGCGGACACTCGCAGGTGTGGATGTCGCACGGCGACACCATCGTGGAGCTGCCGCAGAACTTCCGCATCATCGCCAGCACCGCCGATGTGCCCGTGGCCGCCTACCGCATTGAGGGCGAGCCCACCTGGGCCGTGCAGTTCCACCCCGAGGTGTTCCACTCCGAGGACGGTCCCACCATCCTCCGCAACTTTGTCCATGGCATCTGCGGCTGCCAGGCCGACTGGACCCCCGCCTCGTTCATCGAATCAACGGTGAAAGAGCTGCGCCAGCAACTCGGCACCGACCAGGTGGTGCTCGGCCTCTCCGGCGGCGTCGATTCCACCGTGGCCGCCATGCTGCTCAACAAGGCCATCGGGCAGCAGCTCCACTGCATCTTCGTGGATAACGGACTGCTCCGCCTCAACGAGTTCTCGTCCGTGCTGAAGCACTACCAGCTGCTCGGCCTCAACGTGACTGGCGTGGACGCTTCGCAGCATTTCTACGAAGCCCTCAAAGGCGAAAGCGACCCTGAAAAGAAACGTAAAATTATAGGTAAAGGCTTCATCGAAGTGTTTGAGGCCGAAGCCAAGAAACTCAGCGACGTGAAGTGGCTCGCCCAGGGCACCATCTATCCCGACCGTATCGAGTCGCTCTCCATCACCGGCATGGTCATCAAGTCGCACCACAACGTGGGCGGTCTGCCCGAACGCATGCACATGCAGGTGGTGGAACCGCTGAAGCTGCTCTTCAAGGACGAGGTGCGGCAGGTGGGACGCGAGATGGGCATCCCTGAATCGTTCATCACGCGCCATCCCTTCCCGGGACCCGGACTCGGCGTGCGTATCCTCGGCGACATCACGCCCGAGAAGGTGCGTATCCTGCAGGAGGCCGACGACATCTTCATCAACGGGCTGCGGAAACATAAATTATATGATCAGGTTTGGCAGGCGGGAGTCATCCTGCTGCCCATCCGCTCGGTGGGTGTCATGGGCGACGAGCGCACCTACGAGAATGCCGTAGCCCTACGCGCCGTCACCTCCACCGACGGCATGACCGCCGACTGGGCCGACCTGCCCAACGACTTCCTGCGCGCCATCTCCAACGAAATCATCAACAAGGTGCGCGGCATCAACAGAGTGGTCTATGACATCAGCTCGAAGCCGCCGGCGACAATAGAGTGGGAGTAATGGGACTGTTTCCTTTTCCAATCCTTTATCTATTCGCAATCGCATACTAACACAAATCATCAACAATCTAAATACTACTTGATCATGAATGAATCCACACAACGAAAAGCAGCCCGCCAATTTAGTGATGAATGGAGGGATCGAGGTGATGAGAAAAGCGAAACACAACCATTTTGGTTAAGTTTGCTCTCCGCAGTTTATGGCATTTCAAATCCTCAGAAATTTATTGAATTTGAAAAACGTGTGCAATTGTCTCACGTCAGCTTCATTGATGCCTATATCCCTTCTACCAAAGTACTTATAGAGCAAAAAAGTTCCGACATTGATTTGCATAAGCCTTACAAGCAAAGTGACGGTTCGATGCTCACACCGTTCCAGCAGGCGAAGCGTTATGCCAACGAAATGCCGTATTCCATGCGTCCTCGGTGGGTAGTGGTATGCAATTTCCGTTCGTTCCTTATATACGATATGGAACAGCCACACGGGGAGCCGCAAGAGATGCTCTTGGAAAATTTAGAAAAAGAACATTATCGTCTCCAATTTATTGTTGATGAGAATAATGAGCGCCTCAAACGCGAATTGGAAGTGTCAGTCAAGGCGGGCGAATTAGTAGGAGTTATATACGACAAACTACTTCAGCAGTATATTGACCCCAACGATGCTGAAACGCTACGTTCGCTCAACATTTTATGCGTGCGTTTGGTTTTCTGCCTCTACGCCGAAGACGCTTTCCTTTTCGGTTCTAAAACAGCATTTCATGACTATCTGGCACACTATGAGGCGCGTGACATCCGGCGGGCTCTATTTGATCTGTTTGATGCACTTGACACGCCACTTGACCAGCGCGATCCCTATCTGGACGATACACTCAAAGCATTTCCCTACGTCAATGGCGGATTGTTCAGCAAAGACGAACGTCTGATCATTCCGCAGTTCAGCGAAGAGTTGAAAGAGCTGCTCTTGGCTCATGCATCGGATGATTTTGACTGGAACGAAATCAGTCCGACCATTTTTGGCGCAGTTTTTGAAAGCACGCTGAATCCCGATACCAGAAGAAAAGGTGGAATGCACTATACCTCCATCGAGAATATCCACAAGGTGATTGACCCGCTATTTTTGGATGAACTGCGGGATGAATTGGAAGCTATCAAAAGAGAAAAAGTAGAGAGAAGCCGAAGCAAAAAAGCTGCGGATTTCCAAGACAGATTAGCTTCTTTACGTTTCCTTGACCCCGCCTGTGGAAGTGGCAACTTTCTGACAGAAACTTTTTTATCGCTTCGAAGATTAGAAAACGAAGCCATCCGCATTCAGACTAAAGGACAATCAAGGCTTGGTTTTGAAGAGACCAATCCTATCAAAGTGAACATTCACCAATTTTATGGGATTGAAATCAATGATTTTGCTGTTTCCGTGGCCACCACAGCCCTTTGGATTGCCGAAAACCAAATGCTGAAAGAAACGGAAAACATTGTGGATTTCGACCTGGATATGTTGCCGCTGAAAGCTTATCATAACATAAAGGAAGGCAATGCCTTACGGATGGACTGGAATACTTTTGTAAAAGAAGATGATACAAAGTATTTGTTTGCAGAAAAACTCAATATTTACAAGGTGAATGAGGATTTCGAAGGTTGTATCGCCAGTGAGCCTTCATCTACTTACCAGACACATTACAAAGAACTGAATGTCATCACAAAAGAGGTCGAAGAGAAAAAACTCCCTGATACACAGAACCATAAATCTATCATATTTGATTATATCATGGGCAATCCGCCGTTTGTGGGAGCAAGGTGGATGGGTAAGGAACAAAAAGAAGACGTTATTTATACTTTTGGTAAAAAGTGGCAGGGAGTAGGTGATTTGGATTATGTTTGTTGTTGGTACAAAAAAGCAAGCGATTTGCTAAAACACTGCAATAAAACGAAAGCCGCATTTGTCAGCACCAATAGTATTACGCAGGGTGGCGCTGTGGCAAACCTTTGGAAGCCGTTGTTTCAGACGCATCAAGTGAAGTTCGATTTCGCCTATCGCACATTCAGATGGGATAGCGAATCGGAACAAAAAGCCCACGTACATTGCGTAATTGTCGGTTTTTCAAACAATAGATCCGCAAATAATCAAAGAATCATTTTTGATGAGAGCGGCAGCAAACACTTAGCAAGCAACATCAACGGATATCTATTGGACGCACCCAACATTTTTATCGAAAAAAGATCCAAGCCCTTATGTGATGTCCCGCAAATTTGTCTTGGTGGGCAACCTATTGACGATGGCAATTTCATTCTAACAACTGAAGAGAAAGAGAGATATCTCAAAGAAGAGCCCCAAGGGGAGAAATTTCTACGACCATTTATGATGGGAAAAGACTTCATCGAACGTACTCCTCGATGGTGTTTTTGGCTTATGGGGGCAAATCCTTCTGAACTGCGCAAATGTCATGAAATCATGCACCGAGTAGCAAATGTTAGGAGTTTTCGTCTTGAGAGCAATCGAACAAGCACCCTCCGCGCAGCTGAAATGCCCACAGTTTTTGGTGCCCCGTTTGTGGCCGAAAGCGATTATATTGCTATTCCAAAAGTTTCTTCTGAACAACGGCGGTATATTCCTATGGACTATCTTTCCAAAGAGATTATTCCCGGAGACAAACTCTTCGTAATGCAAAATGCAAGTCTTTATCACTTTGGAGTACTTACGAGTTGTGTACACATGGCATGGATGCGTGCCACATGTGGACGATTAGAAATGCGATACAGTTACAGCAACACCATAGTTTACAATAATTTCCCATGGCCCAATCCTTCCAAAGAACAGATAACAAAAATTGAAACGACAGCACAAGCCATCCTCAATGTCCGCGCAAAATTTCCCGACTGCTCATTGGCAGATCTGTACGATGAAATCAGCATGCCACCAGAGCTTCGCAAAGCCCATGTATCCAACGACAAGGCTGTGATGGAAGCCTATGGATTCTCTACCAAGATGAGTGAAGATGAAGAGGTGGCAATGTTGTTCAAAATATATGAGAGCTTAATTAAGTAAAAATCATACAGAGAAGTATTTCACCTCAATTTACAACCATAACATATCATGAAAATCATTGACGGAAAGAAAATTGCGACGGAGGTCAAGAACGAAATCGCAAAGAAAGTTCAGGAGAGAATGAAAGCGGGCCAGCGGGTACCGCACCTGGCCGCCATCATCGTGGGCGACGACGGGGCCTCCAAGACCTACATCGGAAGCATCGAGCGGTCGTGCCGCGAGGTGGGTTTCACCTCCTCCATATACCAATATTCAGACACCATCACCGAGAAGGAGCTGCTCGACTCCATCGACTTCCTCAACCGCGACGACGAGGTGGACGGCTACATCATCCAGCTGCCCCTGCCGAAACATATCAACAAGGAGAATGTCATCGCGCACGTGGATCCCAACAAGGATGTGGACTGCTTCCATCCCATCAACAGCGGCAAGCTGTTCTTAGGCGAGGCTTGCTTCCTGCCGGCCACGCCTTACGGCACCATCGAGCTGATGCGCCGGTCGGGCATCAGCGCGGCGGGCAAGCACTGCGTGGTGCTGGGACGCAGCAACATAGTGGGCAAGCCTCTGGCGATGCTGCTGGCCGAGAAGTCCGACACCGGCAACGCCACCGTCACCATCTGTCACAGCCGCACCCCCAACCTGAAGGAGGTGTGCGCCACCGCCGACATCCTGCTGGTGGCCATCGGGCAGCCCGAGATGATTACCGCCGACTATGTGAAACAGGGCGCGACGGTCATCGACATCGGCATCCACCGCATTCCCGACAGCAGCGAGAAGGGCTACCGCATCTGCGGCGATGTGAAATACGACGAGGTGGCACCCAAGTGCGCAGCCATCACCCCCGTGCCGGGCGGTGTGGGTCCCATGACCATGACCTGCCTGATGCTGAACACTTTGCACGCCTGCGAAAACAAAGACTGACATGGAAAGCGTACGCATTGACAAATGGCTCTGGACGGTTCGTCTTTTCAAGACGCGCTCCATGGCCACCGACGCCTGCAACGCCGGCAAGGTGAAGATGAACGGCACCAACGTGAAGCCTTCCAAGAACATCAAGCCCGACGAGGTGTTCGAGGTGCATATCGGACAGCTGGTGAAGACCGTGAAGGTGCTCGACGCACCAAAGAGCCGGGTGGGAGCGCCGCTCGTACCGCAGTACTGCGAGGACCTCACCCCGCCAGAAGAGTACGAGCGCGTGCGGATGCTCAACATGCGGTTCGAGCGGCGCGAGCGCGGCGAGGGCCGTCCCACCAAACGCGACCGCCGACAGATCGACTATATTAAAAATTTGTACGGGGAAGATTTCACAAAAAATGCGTAACTTTGCCGCCTGATTTTTTAATATGGAAAAGAAGAAAATTTCGGCTATAGATATACTAATTAAGGCGTTCAAATTCATCCTATTCTTCGGTGTTGGCGTATTTTTTGTATGGATTTCTGTACGGAAGCTATCCCCGGAAGATGTCGCCCACTTGAAGGATAGTGCACGGCAAGTGACGAAAGGCACGGCATGGGTATTCCTTTTCCTGGCTTATTTAGTGGGGGCCATCTCCAACTATATCCGCGCCCTTCGACAGCGGCAACTGCTACAACCTCTGGGTTATGAAACACGCCGAAGCATGGTTTTCTATTCCGTAATGGTTTGCTACTTAGCCAACTACGTATTTCCACGCCTCGGCGAGGTGCTGCGCTGCAGTTTTCTTCAACGCTATGAGAAAGTTCCCTTCGACAAATCTCTTGGCACGGTTGTCACCGAACGCGCTGTGGATTTCATCATCATGATGATGATCATCATCACCGCATTTCTGATCAATACCGGACTGATGGACAAACTCCACATCGGTGACTCCACCATGCGCGAGGTGCTATCGTCCAAAGCCGACGGCATGGCGCACAACTATACGCTTTATATCATACTCGGTGTCTTGGTATTGCTGATCGTGGCCATCATCCTCACCCGCAAATGGTGGTCAAAAGTGAAACTGTTTGTCAAAATCAAAGATTTCTTTGTGGGAATTTGGCAAGGACTGATTTCCATCAAAGATGTGCGGAGGCCGTGGCTGTTCATCTTCTACTCGCTGCTGATTTGGGTGTTGTGGGTATTGGAGACCGTATTCTGTTTCCAGGCGTTTGATTATCTTTCAGGATATACTTTTGTAATGATGTTCACGGTATTTGCCATGGGCAACATCGGCTTCCTGATCGGGCCTGGCGGCATCGGCACCTATCCGCTGATTGTGGCAGCCATGATTGTATTATACAGCGGTTCAGAGTTTTATGCACCAGGACTCGCCACGGGATGGATTGCATGGGCGGTACAGACCATCCAAGTGCTCACCCTCGGCCTGTTCTCCCTTGCGGCAACCGCCTTTATGAAAAGAAAGGAGTAACTATGACAGTGGCGGATATTGACAATAAAATCATCAGTGCTGCACAATGGAGCAAGCCGGAAGGCCGCAAGGTGGTCTTCACCAACGGCTGTTTCGACATTCTGCACCGCGGCCACGCCACCTACCTGGCACAAGCCCGCGAGCTGGGCGACCTGCTGGTGGTGGGACTCAACACCGACGCCTCCGTACAACGGCTTAAAGGTCCTTCCCGACCCATCAACAACCAGTACGACAGGGCTTTCCTGCTCGCTTCGCTCGCCTGCGTTGACTTCGTCATCCTCTTCGATGAGGACACCCCCGAACAGCTCATCCATACAGTACGACCCGATGTTCTCGTAAAAGGTGGCGACTACACCATCGATACTATTGTCGGAGCGGATTTCGTGCTACAAAACGGCGGCACCGTCACCACCATTCCCTTTGTTGACGGATATTCCACCACATCAACCCTCAATAAAATCAACCATCAAAAATGAAAAAAATCACATTCTTCATTCTTCTTACCACTATCCTTTCCTCGCAATGGCTTATCGCCCAAGACGATGTGTTGAATCCTTTCGACACGCCGTCTTCCTCCCCTACCCATTCCGCCAATGTCATCAACCAAAACTATGAAATTCCAGCTTATAACCTTTATCTGCAAGAATGGGACAATGATTATCTGAAAATCAAATCATTAGACATCAATTTTAGAAATAATGATGATATTCTGATTATCCTTCTCGATGCCCCCCACACCGCCTTCTCCATGCCCTGCGATATGTACAGAGTCACCAGCAGATACGGCATCCGCAATGGCAACAACCATACCGGTATTGACCTTGCGCTGACGAAAGGCGCACCCATCCGCTGTTGCTTCGATGGCGTGGTGCGTATGGCGAAGGATTACAGCAGCTACGGCAAGACCGTGGTGGTACGCCATTACAACGGATTAGAAACCGTGTATGCCCATCTTGACTCCATCACCGTGGTGGCCAACGAAATCGTGAAAGCCGGTCAGATGGTGGGTACTGCCGGAAGCACCGGACGCTCCAGCGGTGTACACCTCCACTTCGAGACCCGCTTCCTTTACGAGCATTTCAACCCCGAAAAGATGATCGACTTTTCCAGCGGTGACTTGACCGACTATATCCTCGCCATCTCCAAATCCGAACTCGACTTTGACAAACCAGCTGAAGAACCTGCCAAAGAATCCAGCAGCACCAGCACAACCCCCGCTACTACTGCCAATACGACAACTGCTGCCACCCCTACACCTGAAACATCTGCTACCGCTACCACCACTACCATTGCACCGACAACACCTGAAACACCTGCCACCACTACCCCCACCAACAGCAAGGCTGACAGCGTTACAACTGTCCCCTCCCCAAACGACAACGGCAACAACGAACAAGCCGCATACCACACTGTGGCACAAGGCGACACCCTCTATGGCATTGCCAAGAAATACAACACAACCGTCAGTAAACTCAAAGAAATCAATCACTTAGGTGATGAGAATAAAATTCAATTAGGGCAAAAACTTCGAGTAAAATGAAAAAATGGCTGGCCCTTCTTGCGCTTTTGCTGTTGCCATGGGCGACATGGGCGACTCATCAACGGGCCGGCGAGATTACTTACGAACATTTAGGAGGCCTCACCTACCGTTTTACCATCATCACCTACACTTACACCCCCAGTGCGGCCGACCGTCCGCAAATAGAGGTTTTCTGGGGCGATGGCAACTCCTCCATCGTTGACCGTTACCAGAAAATCAACATGGACAATGACATCAGCCGCAATATCTACATCACCGAACACACCTACCCCTCCACGGGCACCTACCACATCACTTTTGAAGACCCCAACCGCAACAATGGAATTGTCAACATTCCCAACTCGGTCAACATCCCGTTTTTCCTCGAAACCATACTGGTTATCAATCCGTTCCTAGGAGCCAACTCATCGCCGCAGCTGCTCAACCCGCCCATTGACAACGGCTGTACGGGCGTGCCGTACTACCACAATCCCGGCGCATACGATCCCGACGGCGACAGTTTGAGCTACAGTCTCATCCCCTGCCGTGGTTACGAGGGAGAGGACATCCCCGGCTACGGACTTCCGGCGGCCAGCAACTTCATCGACATTGACCCGCGCACTGGCGACCTCACTTGGGACTCGCCGTTGGTGGTGGGCGAATACAACATCGCCATCCTCATCCAAGAGTGGCGGTACGGCGTGCTCATTGGCTCGGTAGTGCGCGACATGCAGATCACCATCATCGCCTGCAACAACCAGCCACCGGAAATCATAACCTGCATGGACACCTGCGTCACCGCCGGTGATATTCTCCAGCTGACGGTCACCGCCACCGATGCCAACTCCACCTCCGTGCGGCTCACTGCTACCAGCGGGGTGTTCGGACTTGCCGACCATCACGCCTCCTTCCCGACAGCCGAAGGCACACCGCCTGTGAGCAGTCAGTTCACGTGGCACACTGCCTGCAGCCACATCCGTCTCGCCCCCTACAGCGTACTATTTAAGGCAGTAGATAATGGTCCTCAAGTCAACCTCACATCTTATAAAACACTGAACATCACCGTTGTAGCCCCAAAACCAGAGAATGTCGTAGCAGAGCCGGTGGGTAATACCATCGAGGTGTCGTGGTCGCTGCACGCCTGTACGCAGACGGCCGGCTACCGCATCTACCGGCGGAACGGCAGCTACGACTTCGAGCCCGACAACTGCGAGACAGGACTGCCCAGCTACACCGGCTACCAGCTGGTGGGTGAGACGCACGACTGGACCGACTGCTTGTTTGTGGACGACGGCACCTCGTTGCCCCTATACCACGGCAACGACTACTGCTACCGTGTGGTGGCATACTACCCCGACGGCGCCGAAAGTTACGTGTCGGATGAGGCCTGCACGGTGCTGCACAACGACGTGCCCCGCCTCACCCACGCCGACATCGAGACCACCGAATCCGAAAGCGGCATCATTCATGTGAAGTGGCTCCGTCCCACCGAACTCGACACCCTCCAATATCCGGGACCGGAATACCAGTATAGGCTTTACAGAGCGAATTCTAACCAACCAACCGATTTCCAGCTCATCTATACGGGAATGTCGTTGCAGGACACGCAATATACGGACATGGGACTGAATACCCTTGAGTTGACCTACACCTACAAGGTGGAGGTGTGGGCAGAAGTACACGACAGTCTCGTGCTCGCCGGCACGTCGGATCCGGCCTCCTCACTGCGGCTGTCGATCACCCCGCTCGACTGCGCCTTGCAGTTGGATTGGGCCGCCACTGTACCCTGGACCAACACCGAATACACCGTTTACCGGTGGGATGAAAGCGCCCAGCAATTCGACTCCATCGCCACCACTGCTGAACGCACCTATACCGACCACGGGCTGCTCAACGGCACCTCCTACTGCTACCTCGTGCGGTCAACCGGCGGCTACTTTGCCCCCGACACCATCGCACCCTTCCTCAACCGATCGCAGAAAGATTGCGCCGTACCTGCCGACCTCACCCCGCCGGAAGTACCGCAACTGACCGTAACGACCGACTGCGAAACTGTGACATTAGACTGGACGTTCTCCAACGACTCCTCATATCTTGATGTCTATCAATATTATATCCACTACCGACCCACCTTGGAGGATGCCTTCACCATTCTTGACTCATTCTATCTCCCTAACGACTGCTACACGACCCACTGCACCTATTCCATCACCGACCTGCCGTACGTCATCGGCTGTTTCGCGTTGTCGGCCATCGACACCGTGGGCAACTGGTCGGGCATGACCGACACCGTGTGCTTCGACATCGACGACTGCTTCAACTACGAGCTTCCCAACATCATCACCCCCAACGGCGACGGTTACAACGACATTCTCGTTCCCTTCCCCTATAAAGGCGTGCAAAGTGTTGATTTTTACCTTTATAACCGATGGGGAAGATTGGTTTACAAAACCACCGACATCGACATCAACTGGGACGGGAAGGACATGAACAGCCACCAGATATCGTCAGACGGAACGTACTATTACGTCTGCAAGGTCCATCTGCCTTCTTTGCATGGCACCATTACCAAAGATTTGCACGGCACTGTCACAGTAATTCGTTAAACCCCTAAACACAAACAAGATGCAACTAAAACAACGTATCAACGAGGGGCGCACCGAATGTTTCGACATCATCAGAAGAAAATGGGTACCGCTGACACCGGAAGAGGCGGTACGGCAGTTTCTGATTCATTTTATGGTGGAAGAGCGGAAAATTCCGGCGGTGCGCATCTCGGTGGAGCGCGAGATTACGGTCAACGGGCTGAAGCGGCGTTACGACCTGGTGGTTTACCAGCCGGGCGGCGAGATACTGGCGGTAATTGAGTGCAAGGCACCGCACGTGCAGTTGACGCAGGCGGTGGTGGAGCAGGCGGGACGATACAACAAAACCCTTCACGCACCTTATATTGGGGTGAGCAACGGGAAGGAAAGCCGATTTTTCAAGATTGATTTTGAGTCGGAGAAGATTGCTTTTTTGGAGGGATGGCCTTTTTAATCAGATAATGAAGAAAATATGAGAGCATACGTTTTCCCCGGACAGGGGGCACAATTTATCGGGATGGGCAAAGAGCTGTACGAGAGCCGGCCGGCCGCGCGCGAACTCTTTGAATGCGCCAATGCGATTTTAGGATTCCGCATCACCGACATCATGTTTGCGGGCACTGAGGAGGAGCTGAAGATGACGAAGGTGACGCAGCCCGCCGTGTTTCTGCACTCGGTAATTGAGTTCCTGACGGCCGATGGACTCCCCTCTCCCGACATGGTGGCTGGTCACTCTTTGGGCGAATTTTCCGCGCTGGTGGCCAACCGCACCTTGGACTTCGAGGATGCCTTGAAACTGGTGAGTCAACGTGCGTTGGCAATGCAAAAAGCCTGTGAGCTACGGCCTTCCACGATGGCCGCCATCCTCAAATTCGACGACCAGAAAATCGAGGAGGTATGCGCCTCCATCACTGAGGAAGTGGTGGTGACTGCCAACTACAACTGTCCCGGACAATTGGTGATTTCCGGTTCAGTAGAAGGGGTTGATTTAGCGATACAGAAGCTGCGCGAGATTGGGGCGCGGCGCATACTGCCGCTCAACGTGGGCGGGGCGTTCCATTCGCCGCTGATGCTGGCGGCGCAGGAGGAGCTGGCAGCAGCTATCGAGCAGACCAATTTCCACGAACCTATCTGCCCTATCTATCAGAACATCAGCGCACAAGGCACTACCGACGTCGCTACCATCCAGCAGAATCTCAAAGACCAGCTCACCCATCCGGTACGATGGACGCAGGCGGTGCAACAGATGGTGTCGGAGGGCGCTACGGAATTTGTGGAGTTCGGTCCCGGCGAGGTGTTGTGCGGGCTGGTACGCCGCATAGCGCCGGAGGTAACCGACGGAGTACGGCACATCTAAATGCCACGAAGCAATATCCACAATATTCTTATCATCAATTCTTTAACAAAAAAACTATTTTACCGTTTCTCTGTATGAAATCAGAGCGGCGGCATTCAGCACTACGGCCATCACTGCCAACACAATAAATTGAGTCTGAATATTATCCACCGTACTTCCCTTCAATATCACAGTTTTCATCGCCGACATGAAAAATGACATGGGATTGGCGTAGTTGAGGTAAGAGGCCCAATGTGGCATACCCTCTACTGGCGTGAGGATACCGCTGAGCATCACAAAGAGGATAAACAGGAAAAATACGATGAACATGGCCTGCAACTGGTTGGCCGCCATGCTGGAAATGAAGAATCCCAGTCCCAACATCACCAACAAGTACACAGAAGTCAGTCCGAACACCAGCAACAAGCTGCCCTGTATATGGATGCCGAACATCAGGTTCATAATCAACAGACCGGCCGCGAACTCCACCAAACCGAGAATCAGGAAGGGAATCATCTTACCCAACAGGAACTGCCATTTCTTGATGGGCGTGACATTCACCTGCTCAATAGTCCCTAACTCCTTTTCTCTCACAATGTTAAGGGCTGTCACGTATGCCCCAATGAGCGTCACCAGGATGATGAGCAAGCCTGGCACAATGAGGTTCTTGTAGTTCATCTGCTCGTTGAACCAATACACGTTGGTGGTAACCAGCTGGGCCAGTTGCGGATTCATGGCGCGGGCGGCCACCTCCGACTGCTTGGCCAGCTCGGCGCGCTCTGCCTTCTCTGCCTGCCCCTCCATTACCTCCTGCTCGCGCTGCGCCCGCTGCATCCGTTCCGACAGCTGCAACTGCATCTTCTGCATGTCCTGTCCTTCCCCACCCTGCAAAACCAACGATGACATCGAGGCCGTCTCCACCTCCGAAAAGTCATCACTATCATCCTCTGTACCAGCACTTATCGGTGATACTTTCGGTGTTGAAGCAGCCATCGTCATGAAATAGTTGCCCAACACGGTCTGCACATACTCGCTGCCCAACCCCGCTTTCACCGTATTGATGGCATTGGCGGTAATATGCACCTTCACCGGCTCCTGCCGCACCAGCGACTTCTCAAAATCAGCCGGAAATTCCACGATAAAGTCCACCTTGTCGGCCCGCATCAAGGCTTCAGCCTCCTGCCGCGACTCCACAACTCCCTCATTGATAAAGTATTTTGAGGCAGAAAACGTGGAAAGAATATCGGTGGTCATGGTCGAACGGTCATGGTCCACAAAAACCACCTTCACATTCTTAATCTCATAGTCGGCAGTATAAGGGAAGAGCAAAAATTCGGCCAAAGGAGCCAATATCAGAATCTTCCACAACAAAGAATTGCGGAAAACCTGCAAAAACTCCTTTTTTATCAACATCAATATTACTCTCATCGCTTACCTCCTCCTATCTAATCGTGTCATACTAAATGCCATCAACACCACTGCCATGCCAAAAAGAATGACCATGTACAACCAAATATCCAAGAAGCCAGATCCCTTGAGCATCACATCTTTAATGGCAATAATGAACCATTTGCCCGGGAAAATATTCGCCAAGATCTGGAAGAAAAATGGCATATTGTCGATGGGGAAAAGAAAGCCCGACAGCAATGCCGTGGGCAGGAAAAGTCCCATCATGGTGATCATCATGGCATCGAGCTGCGTCTTGACCATTGCGGAGATGGCCATACCGAACGAGGCCGACGTAAGCATAAAGACTATGCATAAAAGTAGCAGAAGCCACACACTTCCGTTGATGGGCATGTGAAACACTACTACGCTGATAACGATGATGATAAGAGTAGAAATGAAAGAAAGAATCATGTATGGAATGACCTTTCCAATCACCACATACACCTTCTTCACCGGTGCGATGAGCAGCATCCGCATCGTGCCCGTCTCCACCTCCCGCGACAGCGTTATGGACGACATCAGCGCGGTGACAATAATCATAATCAGGGTGATGATGCCCGGCACGAACATATATACGCTGTTGGCCTCCGGATTGTACATCATCTGCGAAGTCAGCTCAATGGCATTCACCGAACCCTCCGCGGCATTGTAATCGCTGGTGAAGTCGTTGAGTATCAGCTTCACATAGTTATTCAAGATGGATGCGACGTTCATATCCGACACGTCGCTGATGATCTGTATGGTGACAAATTTTTCCCCCGTCAGTTGCTCCTCAAAATTGGGCGGTATGATGATGGCCAACTTCACATTTTTCTCCTTAAAATCACCGTCAATCTCCGACTCCGCATTGGGATACGACACCACTTCAAAATATCCAGAGGAGGTGATTTTCTCCACCAACGCCTTCGATTGTGAGTCTTTCGAGAGGTCAAGCACGGAAATTTTGGCATGACTGATGTCCATGCTGATGGTGAAGCCGAAAAGCAGCACCAACATGATGGGGATGGCCAACACCAGAAAAAGGGTAATTCGGTCACGGAAAATGTGAGTGAACTCTTTTTTCAAAATTTGACGCAACTCCTTCATAACCAGCACCTCATCGTTGAACAAATTTCACAAAAACATCCTCAATGGTGTCCACCTGCATCTGCGCTTTCAGCTCCGCAGGTGTGCCCACCAACTTCAGCTGACCGCTCGACATGATGGAGATGCGACCGCAATACTCGGCCTCATCCATGTAATGCGTAGTCACAAAGATAGTTACACCTTGTGAGGCGGCCTCATAGATCAGGTTCCAGAACTCACGCCGCACGATGGGATCGACACCGCTGGTCGGCTCGTCCAAGAAAACAATCTTCGGACGGTGTAAGATGGCCGTAGCAAACGCCAACTTCTGCTTCCACCCGAGCGGGATAGAATAGACCAGTGTCTTGGCCTTGTCTTCCAAGTCTAACATCCTCAAACTGGAATAGATACGCTCTTTCAGCTCCTTACGCGGAATGCCGTAGATTGTGCCAAAAAGTTGCATATTCTCGAACACAGAGAGGTCGTCATAGAGCGAAAAACGCTGGCTCATATAGCCGATATTCCGCTTGATAAACTTCGATTGGGTCTTGAGGTCGTAACCGGCGATGAGGGCAGAGCCTTCGGTGGGCTGCAGCAGTCCGCACAACATACGGATGGCGGTAGTCTTGCCAGCGCCATTGGCTCCAAGGAAGCCGAAAATCTCGCCTTTCTTCACGGAAAAAGAGATATGGTCCACCGCCGTAAACTCGCCAAAACGACGAGTCAGCCCCTTCACATCAATGGAGTAAGGTGTATCAATAGCGGTATTAGAGCGGAAAATTTTCATCTCAATTTCCTTTTACAATTTCAATAAAACAGTCTTCTATATTAGGTTCTATATGTTTGATTTCTCCGTGAGTTATATTATTTTGTTGAAGAAACGCTTCAAATTCAGGAATTGCCTTTTCCAGAGGTTCATAGAAGATGACGTGCAAGTTTTCGCCGTAGGGGTAGAAGGTGCAGTGGGCGGCATATTTCCCCATGACTTTCAGCAGCTGGAAGATGTCGGGAGTTTGAAGCGTGACCAGGTGTCCGTTGAAGTCTCGGACGATATTCTTCGGCGTATCCATGCGCATAATCCGGCCGTCTTGCATCAGGGCGATACGGTCGCAAAGGGTGGCCTCATCCATGTAGGGGGTGGAGACCATGACGGAGATGCCCTGCTGTTTGATGGAGCGCAGAATTTCCCAGAACTCTTTACGGGAAACGGGGTCCACGCCGGTGGTGGGCTCGTCGAGGAAGAGCAGTACCGGCTTGTGTATCAGCGCACAACAGAGCGCGAGTTTCTGCTTCATGCCGCCCGACAGTTTGCCGGCGAAACGTTTCTTGAACGGCTCAATCTGCGACCAGATGGAGGCGATGAGGGGCATGTTCTCTTTGATGGAACTTTGGTACATGGTGGCGAAAAACACGAGGTTCTCCTCCACGGTGAGATCGGGATAGAGCGAGAAGGTTCCGGGCAGATAGCCGATGTGCTTGCGGATTTCGAGGTAGCGGGTGCGCACGTCGAGTCCCAACACGGCAGCATCGCCCGAGTCGGGCAACAGCAACGTGGTGAGGATGTTGAAAAGGGTGGACTTCCCTGCCCCATCAGGACCTACAACGCCGAACACCTCGGCCTCGTCCACCTCGAAACTGACATCGCGGAGGGCGTGTACCTTGCCGTACGACTTATCCAGATGGGAGACACTGATGACCGGCATCGGCAACTATTTGAAATAGACATCTCCGGGCATTCCGATCTTGGCGGAGCCGTCGTTTTGGAAGCTCACTTTCACCGCATACACCATGTTGGCCCGTTCCTTCTTCGTGACAATCATCTTGGGCGTGAACTCGGCCTTATCGGAAATCCAACTCACTTTTCCTTTGATGATACGGTCATCACCACCATCCGTATCAATGTGAATTTCAGCACCTTGTCCAACTTTGATAGAAGAAAGCTGGTCTTCGGTAACATACACTTTGATGGACATGTTGGTGATGTCAGCGATCTTGAACAGCGGTTTGCCCGGATAGGCCAGCTCGTTAGGTTCGATATATTTTTTCAGCACGGTGCCGGTAATGGGCGCGGTGATTTTGCACTTGTCGAGGCCGTTCTGGAGGCGGGCCATCTGGATGCGCATAGCCTCCACGTTCTCGAGGATGGCCGCCGACTGAGTGCCGAGGGTGGACTTGGTGGCAGCGATCTGACTTTTCAGAATCTTAATCTGCGCATCCACATCATCCAACTGCTTGGTAGTCGCAGCGTTAGCATCCACAAGGGTAGCCACACGGTTACGCTCGCGCTCCATGGTTTGCAGCTGAGCCTGCAAGGTGTTGAGCTGCGACGGGATGTCGGGGCGGCTGGCCAGTGTGGCACGTATTTTCACCTCCAACTGCTGGATTTGCAGGGCCAAATCCATGGTGTCGGTATAGCCGAGCAGGTCGCCGGCCTGGTAGGTTTGTCCTTCCTGCACGTCGAACTCCAGCAATTTTCCGTTACTTTCGGCAGAAACAATAATCTCAGTAGCACAAAACACGCCGTGTGCATCAGCTTGGTTGTCATCATTGCCACAAGAAGCCAAAAACGAGGTCATCGCAGCAAAAATCAATGATCCCAACAGTAGCTTCCCTATATACAATCTTTTCATAACATTCTAAAATTAAATATCTTATTAAAACTTCAATGAAAAGCCTAATTTCATCATTCAATTATGCAAAAGTATAAAAATAAATATTACAAGTCCAATATTCAGAGAAATTTTTTCTCACAAACGCATTTGCGGTGATTGGGGTGGAATTTCTCCGAAAAACAGCAGCAATCATATCCTATTGCCTTCACCTAATATGCCATTTTTTGATACAATATCCCCGATTTTTACTTATAATATTTCTTTAATAAAATATTATATCATGCTTACTATAAAATAATTAAGCATAAAAGCAACAATCATATTCCTACCATCTTAATGCCCTAATTTTTTTTTCATGAAAGATGATGGGAGGAAACAAAAAAAGTGTAATTTTGCAGTTCCAAATAGCGGGGTAGAGCAGTGGTAGCTCGTCGGGCTCATAACCCGGAGGTCGCAGGTTCGAGTCCTGCCCCCGCTACTCAACCATAAAAAAAAACCGAAAATCAACTCAGTAGATTTTCGGTTTTTTATTTCTACAAAACTTTCTTCCCTCTTTACTCCACAATCTGCAGTTCCTGCATCAGGTTCTGAGCGTTGGCCATCTTGTCGATGATGAACAGCAAATAACGCATATCCATGCAGATGGTGCGCTGCACCTTGTTCTCGAAGGAGATGTCGCCGCTCATGGCCTCCCAGTTGCCGTCGAAGGCCAGACCGATGAGGTTGCCGTTGGCGTCAATTACCGGACTGCCGGAGTTGCCGCCGGTAATGTCGTTGGTGGTGATGAAATTGACCACCAGTTCGCCTTTTTCGTTGGCATAGCGGCCATAGTCCTTGTTTTCCCACAGCCTGATGAGATCCTTCGGCACGTCGAACTCCCAGTTGCCGGGAATGTATTTGGCCATCACACCGTCTAAGGTAGTGTAGTAGCTGTATTTCACGGCATCCTTCGGACTGCAGTCCTGCACGCTGCCGTAAGTGAGGCGCATGGTGAAGTTGGCATCCGGATAGAAGTTGTGGTCTTTCTGCATCTCCATCAGGCCTTCCATGTAGAGACGGTCAGCGCGATTGCAGTTCACCGCTTCAGCCGCTTCACCCAGTTCGATATACATATTTACAATTTCCTGCATCAAGGCAAAGATGGGATCTTTGTCTAACGATTTCGGATTATCGAGCCAAGCATTCAACTTATTGGCATCCACGAAGATAGACTTAGCGAAAGCATTATTGACAAAAGCGGTGAAATTGCCACCGTTCTTATCCCCTACCTTCTTGATGGTAGCCGGCTGCTGGTCGGGATTCACATCTTTATAAAATAGATTCAACAGGGCAATCGTGACATCGCGATCCAAATCCTTATTATAATCTTTGAAGTAATCAGGAACCGATGCCTTCAGCGATTTGGCCAGCCCCTCAATGTCCTTTTGCGGTGCGCCGCCATTAATATAAGCATTGATACGGCGGAAGCTCACGGCGAAGGCCACAGCCTCACCGCCGCGCCAGCCGGCCTCGCGCAGATAGGTCAGCGCTTTGGTATATTTCGCCTGATGGTTCCAGTAGTTGTCCATCTCATCGAAAATGCCATCGTACTTGGCTTTGCGCTCTTTGTTCTGCGCAGCCCACTCACGGAAAGCCTTTTCCTGCTCCAGACGTTTGTCCAAAACCTTGTTGTTCTGAAGCTGTTTCACCTGTCCGATATAATATTTCCAGTAGTTGCTGACGCTGGCCTGCTTGGAGGCGTACTGAATAAACACAGCAGGATCGGCGTCCATGTGCTTGCGGTACTGCTCCAGCTTGGTGGTGCGGCAATCCACGATGGCGGGACCTTCCAGCTCGATGACATTCTTCACTGAACCTGATGCCGAGTAGCGGTCGGTGGAACCCGGGTAGCCGAGAATCATGGTGTAGTCGTTGGGCTGCACACCCTTGAGGGAGATGGGCAAGAAGTGCTTTGACTTCATCGGCACATTGTCCTTGCTGTACTCGGCGGGCGAACCGTCGGGAGCGGTATAGACGCGGAAGATGCAGAAATCGCCCTTGTGGCGCGGCCATGTCCAGTTGTCGGTGTCGGCACCGAACTTGCCGATGCCCCACGGCGGACAAGCCACCAGACGCACATCTTTATACACATCATACACAAACAGAATGTACTGGTTGCCATGATAGAAAGGAACGATCTCAACCTCAACGCCGCTCTTCCCTTCTTTGTACTCTTTCACCAACTTGCTGCAGTTTTTCTTGATGGCAGTGGCGCGATCCTGCTCCGACATATTGTCGGTAACACCATCCAGCACAGCCGTTGTAACATCCTCAATATAATTCAGAAACGATACTGAAAGCCCCTCGTTGGGCAGTTCCTCGCCTTTGCTTCTGGCCAAGAACCCATCTTGGAGGTAGTCGTGTTCCACGGAGGCGTGGCTCTGCACGTAGGAGAGTCCGCAGTGATGGTTGGTGAGCAGAAGTCCCTCTGCAGAGATCAGCTCGCCGGTGCAGCCGCCACCGAACTGCACGATGGCATCCTTGAGGCTGGGCTGGTTGAAGCTGAAGATCTGCTCGGCGGTGAGTTTGCAGCCCAATCGCTGCATGTCGGCCAAATTCTGTCCGTTGATAGAATACGGCAGCCACATGCCCTCATCGGCACGCACACTGCACACAAGCATCATCAAAGAGATGAACAAAAGATTGATTTTGTGTTTCATTTTGATAAGATTTTGAAGATGCAAAAATAAATAAAAAGGCTGAATCTCCGTCAAAAAAAACAGCCTTTTTGCTCAAAAAAAGTATTCGTACACGAGAGATCTGCCAGAGGAAATCTTATTTCTTCATCGAGTTCTCCACATATTGCCTGAGGGTACCTTTGTTTTTCATCTTAATGAGATCCTCCACACACTTATTCTTGCCTAAGGAATCCTTGTATTTGAGATAGTAATTAATGACTGTTTCAAATCCAGTCATATTGCCGTCCAGAGCAGAAGCATCGGGATTATTGATGATGTGCTTAGCCCAGCCGCCAAGATAGAGCAGGATAAGGTCGGCGTTGTTAAAGTTGGCCACGTCAGCATTCATTTCGATATGCACGTCAGGAGTGCCAGAAAGCCACCACAATACAAAGGCGTTCACATCCTTGCGTTGGTTTGCGGAGGGTGAATGGCTTTCCAACCAATCCACGCAGCGGATAAAATCCTTTTGGTACTTGACATATTCACTATCTTCGATTTCGTCCGGGATAGCCGGGACAGAAAACTTCTGTGCCCACATCGTCTGCGAAAACAGCAGACAGAGAGCGATAACAAAAAATCTTTTCATAACAATTATGTATTTTAATATGAATGAATTATAGGGTTCTTCTATTCCTACTCTTTTCTCGCCAACACCCCAGACCTTGCGAAGTCCGTTAGACCAAATCTGGAAAGTTGACGCTGCAAAATTACATATTATTTTCTCATTTCCAACACTTGAGCTGTATTAAGCGCAAATTTAAGCTGCCTTTAATTGTATTTATTTGATTTTCAGAGAGAAACAATTAAAAATCACCCATAATTATCCATTGTGTAAAAATTGAAAAATCTGAAAAAAAATAATCGTAATTTTGCACCCTTAATTTTGAAAAAAGAGAATGGCGGACATCGACAAAACCAAAGAACTGGAAACCAAGAAGATAGGATGGCTTCTATTCGTCTATGCCCTACCCGCCGTCATCAGCCAGATCATCGCTTCTGTGTATAACATTGCCGACCGTGCCTTCATCGGTCATGGCGTAGGTCCATTGGCCATCGCCGGGCTGGCCATCACCATGCCGTTGATGAACATCATTCATGCTTTCGGCTCGCTGATTGGGGTGGGCTCATCGGCACGCATGTCCATCGTGCTGGGGCGCAAAGATAACCACTGGGCGGAGAAAATCCTGGGCAACAGTATGGTTTTCACCCTCGTGCTGGGCAGCCTTGTCATGTTTTCATGCTATCTTTTTTTGGATAAAATTCTGATGATGTTCGGAGCCACCGCCGAGACGGTGAGCTATGCGCGGGAGTACATGATCATTGTTTTGCCCGGCATGTTCCTCACCACGGTCACCTTCAACCTCACCGGGTTGATTCGAGCTTCCGGCTATCCCTTCAAGGCCATGTTTATCTTGGCGGGTGGTGCCGTGCTGAACATGATTCTCGACCCGATTTTCATCTTTGTATTTCATTGGGGCATTGCGGGGGCGGCGTGGGCCACCACCATTTCCATGACTGCCACCGCGGTGGTTTCCATTCTGCATTTTGTGCAGCGTAGCTCGTTCATCCGTTTCCGCCGGCACGCATGGAAACCCAAGGGGTACATCTTCCGCAACATCACCCTCATCGGTATGAGCCCGTTCTTGATGAATGTGGCAGCGGCGGGCGTGGTGGCACTCCTCAACCAGCAGCTGCTGCGTTACGGCGGCGACCTTGCCGTGGGCGCTTACGGCATCGTCAACACCTTCGCCATGCTGATGGTGATGCTTATTCTGGGCGTTTGCCAGGGCATGCAGCCCATCGCCGGCTACAACTACGGTGCAGGGCACAACGACAGACTGAAGCAGGTGTATGTCCTTACCCTGAAAGTATGCGTACTTATCGGACTGGTAGGCAGTGTGGGATGCTGTGCTTTCCCCCGTGTGCTCTCCTACATCTTTACCGATGATGACATCCTCATCAACATCATCATTCCGGCCATGCGCTACATCATGGTCATGTTCCCGCTGATTGGTTTCACCATCACCAACTCCAACTTTTTCCAGTCGATTGACAAGCCGTGGATTGCGATTGTCACCAGTCTGTCGCGGCAGGTTATCTTCCTGCTTCCGCTGGTGTATATCATCCCCTATCTGTTTGAACAGCAGCACATCCCAGGTCTTACTGGTATCTGGATGTCGTGTACAATCTCTGATGTGATGGGGGCGTTGTTGGCGGCTATTCTATTGTACCGCAACCTCAACGTCTTCCGTCCGGGACATCGTCCCGAGCCGAAGGTAATCCACGAGGCGGGACCGAGTGTGGGCGACGAAGACTAAATTCCCCAGTATTTCTTCACGATTTTGCTCTCGATGTCGTTCTCGATGTCGTCGGGCAGGTTCGGGAAAAGGTCGCGGCCAATCAGCTGTTCCAAGTCATCCACCGACATGGAGGTGGCTTTCAGCTCCTGCTTCTCCGACGAGTTTTCCACCATAAAGCCGATGGCGGCGTAATTGCCCTCACTTTCAATCAGGAAGGCCTTGAAGAACGCATCGGGCACCGCCACCTGATTGGCGCCAATGGTGCCGTACTGGTGAGTGGTGAAGACGGGGCCGCAGACGATATACACCTTTCCATACTGTTGGGCGATACGGCGTCCCATCTTCTCGGTCTTTTCCCAGCAACCGGCGTTGCACGTGTGGTTCTGCGGACACATATTGGTGAGCAGAAAACTCTCCAACATGGCCTGCTCGCTCCATTTCATGTCGGCAGCGGGCGCCATGTGGCCGCGATCCCAGCCGGAGCCACGGTAGTCGGCCAGTTCGGCCTGCCGTCCCTTGCACATCTCATCCTGTGCGAAAGCGTCGTTGCGGGGCAGCTCACCGGCGGCTTCGGCATCGGTGAGCTCGTAGGCCACCCAGTCGGGCACCAGCGTGGTGTGGTTGTAAGAGGTGGTGTAGCCGATATGGCAAATGATGTCCTCCTCGTCGGTAAAGGCGGGGTATTCCAATTTATCAGTTGGGGAGACTTTCGGTTGGGCCTCAGCTTTCTGTCCGCTCACGCACTGACTGGAAAGGCAGCACATCAACAGCGACAGAACAATAAGAAAATACAATCTTTTCATACGGATTATTTTAATGTAGATTAAAGACTAAAGTGACGTCATCACCATCTCATCATCCGAGAGGTAACGCAAAATTCCCTGTTCATCAATATAATAGCATTGCCGGTTATCCACATCACATACCGGCAGCATCGGCATGAAGTTGGCGGGACGGTTGGCGCATTGGGTGTGTCCCACGATCTGAGTGGTGTGGCAGTCGGACATATCGTCGGCCTGATCCTCAAATTCACGCACATCGGCCCATACGATGCTGCCATGCGGACTGCTTCCCGCCCGGTAACGACTGATTTCATGCAAGATACCGTCCATTTTCCCCTCATGGTAGAGAGAGTTGAGAAGATCCTCCCGCAAGGTTTCCTCGTAAGAGGCGGGGAAAATCTCGGTGTGCTGGGAGTGCCACCCCGGCGTGACGCCCGCATGGGAGAACAGAAAACGCTGCCCATTCACCTCGCACTCCTTGGCGATATTAAACAAAGTGATATTTTTATGGAACAACGAACGGATATAGTCGTAGTTTTCGTAGTCGGTGCGGCAACGGCAATACATATCGCCTTTCACATACGAGAGGTCGTGATTGCCCAGCAACAACGACACGCCGGGGCGGCTCTTGGCAAACAGCAGAATCTCCCGGAAATTGCGGATAGCCATCTCGCGGGTCACCCCTTCTGAATTATACGGATCCAAATAATCGCCCAAAAACACGATGTCTTCTTCACAGGAACTTACTGTTCTCCAAAAGTTACGCCCGTGAATATCAGGCACAATAATCATCATTTTTTTCATAGCTATAAAATTAAAAAAAGGATGCAAAGGTAAACTATTTTACTGAATAAACAATAATAATGGGGATACAAAAAAAAGCACCTTATCGAAATAAGGTGCTTTAATTTTTTTCTGTGGAGCGGTAGACGGGTCTCGAACCCGCTACCTGCAGCTTGGAAGGCTGCCGCTCTACCAAATGAGCTACTACCGCAGGGTGGTGGGGGGGGGAGGATTCGAACCTCCGAAGGCTAAGCCAACAGATTTACAGTCTGCCCCATTTGACCGCTCTGGTACCCCCCCGGCGAGCCGATAGACGGACTCGAACCGGCGACCGGCTGATTACAAATCAGCTGCTCTACCAACTGAGCTATATCGGCCTGTGCTGTGTTCGATTTCAAATAACGTCCATCGTTTTCGAGGCTGCAAAATTACACTTTTTTTATTTGCCACAATACTTTTTCAAAAAAAATTTTTGAGAAAATATAAAACTCTGATTTCAAAACGATTAATTTCACCACACCCTATCCCCTGCCCTCTACATTCAGGTTAATCACAATAATGTGTGCATAAATTTTCGGAAAAATTCCACAAGAATTGAGAAAAAACACGTAACTTTGCAGCCTAATGAATCACGATGCGGTGCGGTACCAATCCGCTTCAAAATAAAACTCAACGGCATGGGCAACCTGATCCTTATCTTCTTCGCGGCATATACCATCCTGCTGTTTGTCGTCATGTGGTTCTCCGCCCGCAAGGCTGACAATGCCAGCTACTTCACCGGAAACCGTAAGTCGCCGTGGTTTGTGGTGGCCTATGGCATGATTGGTGCGTCGCTGTCGGGGGTTACCTTCATGTCGGTGCCCGGCGACGTGGCCAACATCCATTTCACCTACTTCGGCATCGTGCTCGGATACATCCTCGGCTACCTCACCATCGCCTACATACTGCTACCCCTCTACTATAAACAGAATGTCACCTCGGTGTACGAGATTCTCGAGCACCGCATGGGAGGCTCCGCCCACAAGACCGGCGCCATCTTCTTCATCCTGTCGCGCCTGCTCGGGTCAGCATTAAGAATGTACCTCGTCATCTTCGTGCTGCAGACTTTCGTCTTTGACGCGATGGGTATCCCGATATGGCTCACCGCCACCGGCATGGTCATCATCATCCTGCTCTACACCTTCCGCGGCGGCATCAAGACTGTGGTGTGGACCGACACGTTGCAAACCACCTTCATGCTCACCGCCCTCATTCTCACTATCACCATCATCATCAAGCAGTTAGGCATGCCCATTTCGGATATTTGGCATCAGATGAAAGACGGCGGGCACACCCAGCTTTTCGAGACCGACTGGCATCAGTCCAACTTCTTCGTCAAACAGATTCTCAGCGGTATGTTCATCACCATCGTGATGACCGGCCTTGACCAAGATATGATGCAGAAGAACCTGACTTGCAAGAACTTGAAAGATGCGCAACGCAACATGCTCACCTTCTCAGGCATCCTCGTGGTGGCCAATGCACTCTTCCTTTTCCTCGGCGCCCTGCTGCTCATCTACGCCCAAAACAAAGGCATTATCCTGGCAGACATTATCGCCGCGCACAAGACCGACAAGATTTATCCGGAGATCGCCTTCAACCACCTCGGCGTGGCCACCGCCCTCATCTTCACCATCGGTCTCATCTCGGCCGGCTACTCCAGCGCCGACGGCACCCTCACCGCCCTCACCACCTCGGTGTGCTACGACCTCATCAGCATCAACCGTATCACCTCCGACCCGAAACGACAGACCCGCATCCGCCGCCTCATCCATGTCGGCATCGCCATCCTCTTCCTCATCACCATCATCATCTTCTCCAACTATCACAACGACTCGCTGATCACCATCATCTTCAACGTGGCCAGCTACACCTACGGCCCCATCCTCGGCATGTTCGTTTTCAGCCTCTACACCAAAAGAAACATCAAGTTTCCCGCCCTCGTACCCGTCATCGCCGTCCTCTCCCCTATCCTCTGCCTGCTGCTCAACCGCTTCTCCGAACAACTGCTGTGGGGCTATAAATTCGGCTTCGAACTGCTGATTGTCAACGGCCTGCTCACCTTCGTCGGACTTCTCTCCATTTCAACAAAAGGCACTCAGAATAAGATATAAAACAAATCCGCGTCAACCTGCGCAATTCGCAGTTAAGATGAATAAAAGAACCATGACCCTCCAACAGAAATACGACTTCCTGATCCAGTACTTCGCCGAGCACAACCCGGATGCCGCCTCGGAGCTGGAGTTCCGCAACAGCTTCGAGCTCATCGTGGCCGTGGTGCTGTCGGCCCAGTGCACCGACAAGCGGGTGAACATCGTCACCAAAGGGTTGTTCGCCCAGTTCCCGACTCCCGAGGCGATGGCGGAAGCGGAAGTATCTGAGATTTACGAGTTGATAAAATCGGTCTCCTATCCCAACAACAAAGCCAAGCACTTAAGCGGTCTGGCCAAGATGTTGGTGGCGGACTTCAACGGACAGGTGCCGTCCACCATGGAGGAGCTGACGCGCCTGCCGGGTGTGGGACGCAAGACCGCCAACGTCATCCTCGCCATCGTGTACGACCAGCCCGCCATGGCCGTCGATACCCACGTGTTCCGCGTGGCACACCGCCTCGGCATTGTCCGCAACGCCAACACCCCGCTGGAGGTTGAGAAACAGCTCACCGCCCACTTCCCGCCCGAAACCATCCCCATCGCCCACCACTGGCTCATCCTGCACGGACGTTACGTGTGCACCGCCCGCAACCCCAAGTGCGACGAATGCGGATTGTCAATCGTATGCAGCGAAAAAAAAACATCAGAAATCATCTAAAATTCAACCCCAATAACCATGGAACCTTATATCCCCGACGCCGAACTCGAGCGCAAAACCATCCTCAACAAATACCGCGAACTGCTCAGCCTGGTCTGGGATAAGACCACCCTACAGCAGCGCAACAGCATCCACAAAGCCATGGCCCTGGCCGTCAAGGCGCACAAGGACATGCGCCGCAAAAGTGGCGAACCCTACATCTACCACCCGCTCGCCGTGGCCAAAATCGTGGTGAAAGACATCAACCTCGGCACCACCTCCGTGGTATGCTCCCTGCTGCACGATGTGGTGGAAGACACCGACTATACCCTTGAAGATATCAACGAGATGTTCGGCGAAAAGGTAACCCGCATCATCGACGGGCTCACCAAAATCGAAAATCTTCCTTTCAGCCAGAACGAATCCATACAGGCAGAGACCTTCAAGAAGATATGTCTCTCCATGTCGGAAGATGTGCGCGTCATCCTCATCAAACTCGCCGACCGCTTGCACAACATGCGCACCCTCGACGCCATGCCGCCCGAAAAGCAGTGGAAAATTTCCTCTGAAACCACTTACTTCTATGTCCCCATCGCCCACCGCCTCGGTCTGTACAACATCAAAAGCGAACTCGAAGACTATGCGATGCAATACACCGACCCCAACAACTACCGCATGATCTATAACAAGCTGAAAGACACCGAGAAAAACCGTGAGACGTTAATCAAGGATTTCATTACCCCCATTGAGGAACAGCTCAAGGCAGAAGGTATCGAGGCCACCGTTTCGGGTCGCACCAAGTCCATCTGCTCCATCTTCCAGAAAATGGAACGCCAGAAATGCGACTTCGAAGGCGTTTACGACGTGTTCGCCGTACGCTTTGTCTTCGAAGCCGAACCGCAGGATGAAATCAAGCGATGCTGGGATATCTTCCGGATTGTCAGCAAGATATACCCGCACAACAAGCCCGACCGCATCCGTGACTTCCTCTCCAACCCGAAACCCAACGGCTACCAGGCCCTCCACACCACCGTGATGAGCAAGAGCGGCAAGTGGATCGAGGTGCAGATTCGCTCGCACCGAATGGATGAGATTGCCGAGCGAGGTATCGCCGCGCACTACAAATACAAAGAGGCCGACCGCACCCCGCAGGAGTACGACAACCGTGTGGAGGAGTGGCTCAACAAGATCCGCAACATCCTCAAAAGCGACGACAGCACCGCCATCGACTTTCTCAATGAAATCAAACTCAACCTCGATTTGAAGGAAGTTTTCGTTTTCACTCCCAAAGGTGAGATGCGCACCCTGCCCGCCGGCTCCACCGTGCTCGACTTCGCTTACGACCTCCACAGCAAACTCGGCAACAAGTGCCTCGGCGGCAAGGTCAACGCCGAAATCGTGCCCCGCAACTACGTGCTGAAGAACGGCGACCAGCTCGAAATCATCACCTCCAAGAACCAATACCCCACCGTGGAGTGGTTCGACTTCGTGAAAACCACCCGCGCCAAAGAGTGCATCAAAGAGGCCATCCGTCTCGAACAAAAGAAATACAAGGAAGAGGGCGAGCGCATCCTCAACAACTACTTCCAAGAGCTGGGTTTTGAGTGCAACGATGCCAACAAGGGTAAAGTGCGGGCTGCTACCAAGATACGCTCCGAATACGAGTTCTACAAATATATCGCATCGGGCAAAATGTCAAAGGAGAGAATTCAACAGATCATCTCCGACGCCAAAAACAAAAACCTCGAGAGCTTCCAGCGCAACATCAGCGACGAGCTTTCCAAAAAGACGCTCGACAAACTTCTGGATGAGGAGCTGGAGAAGAATCCGGAAATCTTCATGCTCGACGAGTCCTCCTCCGAAAAAATCAAGCACATCGTCGCGCCCTGCTGCAAGCCTATCCCCGGCGACCAGGTAGTAGGCTTCCAGATCTCGAGCGATGAAATCATCGTACACCGCACCAACTGCCCGGAAGCCATCGAACAGATGTCGAAATTCGGCAACCGTATCATCAAGGCAAAATGGCGTAAAGACCAGGAAATCACCTTCTTGTCGGGTGTGCGCATGGAAGGCTTCGACCGAAAAGGCATGATCAAGGAGATCATCGACATCATCTCCGTACAACACAACCTCAACATCCGCTCGCTCAACATCGCCTCCAAAAACGGCGTGTTCACCGGCGAACTGATGCTCTACATCGAAAATGCCAAATCGCTCAATGAATTGATTGAGCAATTACACAAAATCGACAATCTGGAAAAAATACAACGCGTGGGATTCGACCTGCTGTAAACACAGCTGAAAACGCTCACATCCAGCGTTTTCGCTTAAAGAAAATCAGCAGCACCACCACCGTCACCACACATACCACCAGTACACCCCAGAACGCCCATGCTCGCTCGGCAAAGGGCAGCCCTACGTTCATACCATACAAACCCGTGAAGAAGGTCAACGGCAGTACAATCGTCGAGATGATGGTCAGCACACGCATAATCTCGTTGGTGCGGTTGGTCTGCAACGAATCAAAAGTGCTGGACAGGCCGGCCACCAATTCGCCATAGTCATCCACCATATCCCACATCTTCTGGTAAAAGTCGAGGATATTACCCCAGTAGTCCTCCATGTCCTCCACATAACCTTTCACATCGCCCGACTCAAACAGGTGGAACAGACGCAGTTGCGGTTTGAACATGGTGTTCAGCTGGATGATATTTTTGCGGAAAATCGACATCCTTTCGATGGTCTTTTCAGACTTTCTGCTAAACAAATCGCGATTGATGGCCTCCAACTCGGTGCCCAACTTCTCCACCAGCAAAAAGGTCTCTTTCATCATGCGATACAGCACTTTATACAAAATACCGTCGCTGGTACCGCCAATCTGCTCATCCTCCTCCATCTCCTCGGGGTCCATCTTCGTGAGGTTAAACAAATCCTGCACCACATAGTGCGAATTGCCCACCGTGATGATGAAATCATGGCCCCAGAAAATCTTGGTTTCCTCCGTTCTCACCAGGTTGGTGCGCGCGTCGAGGATGGGGAAATGAAGCACGAGGAAATAATAATCGTCGTAAACGTCTATCTTGGGTCGCTGTACGAAACTGTAGCAGTCTTCAATGTCCAGAGGGTGAAAATGGAAGTTATTCTTCAAAAAATCCATATCTTCCACAGTGGGATTCGTGATATGATGCCATTTCAGCATACCGAAACTAATCGTATCCACCATTATTTCACCTCCTTTCCTTTTTAAGGACAAAACTAAATCCTACATTCGTACTATGTTTACAATTACGCGGCAAAAATACGCTTTTTTTTGAAAAAAGTTACATTTTTTGAAGTGAAAAAAGTGATGAACAAAGTCTGATTTACAGACCGTACATTTTGGAAAAAATCGAAACCCTATTTTCTAATGCTTGATTTTCAAATATTTGCAAATAATCATACATCAAACGACTATCCCAATTCTCAAAAATTTTGCGTTCGTCAATAGCAAAATTCCGCAATTTTTGTTCTGTATCGTAATAAATGGGAAAGAGATAAAAAAGATCGAGCAAAGCCTTTTCAGGAGTGGCCATCAAAAAAGAGAAGGGGCTTTCTCCTATCTCTTCATAGCCAAAAAACAGTTCCGATTTTACCTTTCTATAGTCAAAATCCCCCAAAATATTACGGAATTCCTTGGTTTTATGAATGGTTATATTATTGATTTGGGGAGAAAGCGGATTGGGAAGATAGCCATGATAAGTCAGGGCAGAATGAAGACTGACATAAGAATCCGGATAGATAGAATTGGCTATAAAATATTGGAAATCATTATTTTCTAAAAATTCAGGAAAAAGATAAAGTCCATTTCTCACCTTCACCAAATAGCCATTTTGGCACCAGCGGGTAAGACTATTCTTGTCGAAAGAACAGTCAGCCTCATAGAGCTGCTCGGTGGTGACGCATCCCAACCGCGAAAATTGCTGATAGAATTGCTGGAAAGTCATAGCGGCTGCAAAAATACGGGATTTTTTGAAGATGGAGCAGAAAATTTAGGATACAATATAATTATTCGGGAAAAACACGTAATTTTGCAATCTTGAAAAAAAAGGCAGATTTTTATGTTACAATTTGAAAATCAGAAAGTTCTATATCTCCTATTCATCATTATCGCATTGGTGGCAGGATATGTGGCCCTGTTTTTCATCGACCGCAGAAGACTTCGGAAACAGATTGACGCACCGCTGTTGAACCGGTTGCGCCCCGACCGTCGCAAAGTAATGCCCCACATCAAGTTTGCCCTTTGCATGATGGCACTGGCCTTCTTCATCCTTGCGGCCGCCAATCCGCGCACGCCCGGCAAGGAGATCTCCGCCACCCGCAGCGGTGTGGATGTGCTTTTCTGCCTCGACGTTTCGAAAAGTATGGACGCACAAGATGTGAAGCCCAACCGTTTGGAAGCCTGCAAGATGGCCATCAACCACTGCATCGACAAGATGAATGGCAACCGGGTAGGAGCTGTGGTCTTCGCAGGCACTGCCGAAGTGGCCCTGCCCGCCACCACCGACTATGAGTCTGCCAAAAACTACATCAACCTCCTCAATACAAAGAAGATAGCTTTACAAGGAACTAACCTTTCAGAAGCGTTATACCGTTCGTCTGCCGCCCTCGGCATCTCGACAGAGGATGTGGAGGACGAAAACCATCAGGACACCACCTCACGCACGCAGAAGGCCATCATCCTCATCTCCGACGGCGAGGACCATGCGGAGGATGCCCTTGTAGCGGCCCGCAAACTGCACGAACATGGTATTCTCATCTTCACCATCGGCATCGGCACCCCCAACGGCGCCACCATCCCTGACGGCAAGGATGTGAAACGGGATAAGGACGGACGACCTGTGGTTACGAAACTCAACGAAAAGATACTCAAAGACATAGCGAAAGAAGGCGGCGGAGAATATATCCATGCGGAAAACGTGCATGCCAGTTTTGAAGCCATATTTGAAAGTATCGACCAGATGGCCAAAAGCGATTTCGGAAAAGTGAAAATCACCACCTACGAGTCGCGTTACCAATACCCGTTAGCCGCCGGACTCATCCTACTCGTCGTGGAGGGATTTCTCCTTGCCGCGAAACCCGCCCACCGGGCCCGCCGCGCCATCCCCCTACTCCTGCTCGTCGCCACCCTCTTCTTGACTGGTTGCCGCCATCGCATGATCGAACAGGACAACCCGATGTTCGGCAGCGCCAACACCCAATTCACCATCGCCGACTCACTCAATCCCAACCACCTGCCCTACGACCTGCCCGAACGCGCCGACAGCCTCTACCACCAAGCTCTCCGCACCTACCAAACCATCCCCGACTCCCTCCCCCAATACACCAATAGGGCACTCTTCAACCAAATCGCCGCCAACTATCGCATCGGCAACTACGACTCCATCCCCCGCCTTAACGATTCGCTTCAAGGATTTGACAATCAGAAGAATTTCACTGCCAATGCCCACTACAACACCGGCAACAGCCACCTCGCCAACGGCCAGTACCTGATGCAACTCGCCCAGTACGAAGCTAACGACTCACTCCGACAAGTCGCTTACAACGAATACCAGAAAGCCATCGAAAGCTATAAGAAATGCCTGCGTCTCCACCCCTCCGACATGGATGCCAAGTACAACCTCATGTACGCCAAAAAGTTACTGCCAAAAGGCGGGGGCGGACAAGGACAAGGGCAGAACCAGCAAGACCAGAAACAAGACCAACAGCAACAACAAAATGGCCAAGGTCAGGACCAGCAACAACAGCAGAACCAACAGGGCAACTCCGGACAGGACCAGCAACAGCAGCGGAAAGAGGAGAGCCAGCAGATGAAACAACAGAGCGGACAAGGAGAACAAAAAGACAAGGAGGAACAGAAGGAACAGGGCGACTCACAGCAAGGCGACAAAAAAGATGAACAGAAAAAAGAGGACGCATCGGGTTCCCAACAGGAGAACAAACCGAAAACCGAAGACCAGAAAGCTCTTGAACGACAACTGAACGCCCTGAAACAGCACGAGAAAGACCTTCAGAAAGAACGAGATAGAATATCAGTACCCGTTCCACGTCAAAACATGGAAAAGGATTGGTAAAATAATTTGAAGCAGACAAGGACATCATGAAAAAAATCATCATCCTCATCACCTTACTACTCAGCTCAATAGCACCCATGCTGGCACAAAGCTGCACAGCCAAAGCACCCGCCAAGGTGGGTATCAACCAGCAATTCCAGTATGTGGTCACCCTCGACCAAAAAGGCAACGTGACCGCCACTGACTTCGGCAACTTCAGCAAAGTGGGAGGTCCATCGGTGGGCTCGCAACAATATATCAGCATCGGTAGTAACGGTCAACAGACCAGCTCCTATTCCCACACTTTCACCTACACCCTGAAGCCCACCAAAGTCGGCACCCAAACCATACCAGGTGTGACCTGCACCGTTAACGGCAAGAGCATCAAGAGCAATGCCATCACCATTGAAGTCACCAAGGAGGACCAACAAACCCAGCAGCAACAACAACGACGACAACAACAAACCGACCCCTTCGACCAATTTTTCCGCGATTTCTGGGACACCCCGCAGCGCAACACAGCCCCACAACAATACGATATTTTCGTCAAAGCTTCCGCTTCAAACAGCAACCCCTATTGCGGAGAGACCGTCATACTGACCTATAAACTATACGCCTACAACATCGCCAACTTTCAGCCCACCAACATAAAATGGCCGCAGCAGTCCGACCTCTGGTCGTATCGGATGGACGACCCCAACAAACAGGCTCAAGCCACTTACGAGACCATCAATGGCAAGCGTTATACCGTTTTGGAAATCTATAAAACGGCCGTCGCCCCTCAAAAAAGCGGCAGTATTACCATCACCCCCCTCACCATCGACATGCAGATGCTGATCGGGACGGGCTTCTACTCCAATATTACCGAAAAGTCCATCCAATCCAACTCTATCAGTCTCAACGTGAAAGCCCTGCCCATACAAGGAAAAGGACCTGACTTCGGAGGATTGGTCGGTCAATTCAGCCTTACCTCATCCCTCTCGCCCACCGAACTCAATGTGAACGACCCGGCTGAGTACACCATCACCATCTCCGGGAAAGGAAGCCTCCAGCTGGCCGACTACCCTACCATCGACTTCCCAGCCGACATCGATGTGTCTGACCCCATCGTGGACGACCAAATCAACGCCAACGGCAACAGTGTCAGCGGGAAACGCATTCTCAAATACATTCTAATTCCCCGTAAAAAAGGAACTTACGAAATTCCTGCCACTACCATCACCTACTTCGATCCAGAATCAAAATCCTATAAAAACCTCACCACCGAAAAGTACACCCTTGATGTCAAGGGAGAAAACGAGGTACTGAATCGCGACAAGAAAAAAGATGAGGCAGAATCGCAAGACCTCTCATCATCCATCAAATCATTCTTCACCAAGTACTTATGGCTATTCATCCTCATTCCTAGCCTTATCATCCTCGTCATCCTCATCATTTTCATCGTCAGATTTATTCTCGTCCACACTAAAAAAGGCGACAAGACACAGAAGAAGGTGCGTCATGCCAACCGTATTGCGGCACGCCGCCTCAAAAAGGCCAACAAGCTGATGGCCGCCGGACAAGATGCCGCTTTCTTTGAGGAGATCTCGCATGCGCTTTGGGACTATTTAGGACACAAGTTCCGCATCCCGCTCTCAGACCTTTCCATCGACGCAGTGCGCAACAAACTCATTGACAAAGGGATGAACGAAGATGACATTCAGCAGTTCACCACCACCCTCGATGATTGCGAATATGCACGGTTTGCACCCGGCGACAAAGCTGAGATGATGAGCAAGCTGTATGAACAAGCCCGCGACTTCATCACACGTATAGAAAAGAAATAACCTACCTACCTTTATGAACATGGATTCAGAAAAATTTGTTGCGAAGACTTACGCCGGCTTGGAGGAAATCTTGAAAGAGGAACTTATTGCTTTAGGCGCCACCAACTGCCAAATCGGGACAAGGGCTGTAGAGTTTGAGGGGGACATGGCGATGATGTACCGTGCCAACTACTTCTGCCGCTATGCGTTGCGCATCCTGTGGCAGGTGCACGAGTTTACCTTCCGCGACAACAAGCAGTTTTACGAGCAGATTTTCAAATTCCCCGCTGAACGGCTAATGGATGCCGACAACACCCTGGCATTCAGCGTCACCATGAGCGGCTCGATGTTCCGCACGCCGCTTTTCGCCGCCCAGCTGGCCAAGGATGCCGTATGCGACCGTTTCCGTGACAAGTTCGACCAACGGCCTTCGGTGGACAAGGAATCGCCAGATGTGCAGTTCCATATACACATCTTCAACAACCACGCCGCACTGTTTCTCGACAGCTCCGGCGAGTCGTTGCACAAACGCGGCTACCGCGTCTCCACCCATCCGGCACAGATCAGCGAGGTGGTGGCCGCCGCCATGGTGAAACTATCGGGCTGGAACGGCGAGTGCGACCTCATCGACCCGATGTGCGGCTCCGGCACCATCCTCATCGAGGCCGCCATGCAGGCCCTCAACATTCCTGCAGGCTTCTTCCGCGAAAACTACGGCTTCGAAAAATGGAAGAACTTCGACCGCCGACTGTGGCAGCGCGTCACCGACGAGGCCGACATCCACGATGACGTGCCCGTCAACTTCTACGGCTCCGACATCTCCGCACGCTTCCTCGGTATGGCCGAGGCCAACGTCAAAGCCGCCCGGCTGGGCGACTTCATCCGGCTTTTCCGGAAAGCCATGCGCGACACCCAACCCAAACGCACTCCTGCCACCCTCATCTTCAACCCGCCCTACGGCGAACGCCTCGACATGGATGAGATTGACGAATTCTACAAAGAAATCGGAGATTCGCTCAAACAAAATTATGCAGGGTGTACCGCCTTCATCATCAGCTCTAATATACAAGCTATCAAACATATAGGATTACATCCTTCTAAAAAAACAACCCTTTACAACGGGGCTTTGGAATGCAAATTCCTCCGCTACGACCTTTACGCTGGAAAACGTTGATTGTCATTCCAAAAAAAAGATGTATTTTTGCCCACTTTAAAATAAGAATATGAAACGCTTAGTATTGATTGCCATCTTCTCGTTATTCACCATCGCAGTGATGGCGCAGAAGAATACACCCATGCGAGCCTACAATCTCTTCTACGAGAAGGAGTTTGTCAAGGCCAAAGAGTGTATCGACGAATGTCTCAAAGATGAGAAATTTGCAGGGAAGGCCAATACATGGCTCTACAAGGCCAACATTGAGTACAACCTCGCCTTAAGCGAGTACAACGAACGCGTGAAGAATCCCAACTATCAGTACGTACACCCCACTGCAGCTCGCGAGTCTTTCCAGGCCTTCAAAAAAGCGCAAGAACTCAACAAAAATATCGAAGCGACCGACATGTATTCACCCTTTCAAGCCATGCCGGTCATGTATCCGATGCTTTTCATCGAAGGAGTGGATGAGATCAGCGCCAAAAATTTCGAGGCCGCACGAGACGCGCTGATGCTCGCCGTTGAAAGTTACGAGCTCAAAACTCCCCCCTCCTACCCCTTAAACGGAGAGCTGTACTACTATTGCGCATACGTCTATACCATGTTAAACGACCATGCCAATGCCAGAACTTATTACCAGAAATCGCTCGATGACGGATCGGAAAATGTCAATGTGTTTATTGGATTAGTAGATAGTTATAAAGAAGAGGGGAATCGCGACGCCGTTTACAATCTCATCACCAAAGGTTTGCAGAAAGATAGTGAGAATGCGATACTGCGTGTGGCCGAAGCGGACTACTATTTCTGGATTGAGCAGCCTGACAAAGGACTCGAGAAACTGAAAAACCTGCCCGCCACAGTCGTTCGCTCCCCAGAAAGCGCCATCAACGCAGCCAATCTCTACATCAAGAGCGACATGTACACAGAGGCGGAAGACCTGCTGTTGAGAGCTTACCAGTTGGCGCCCAACAACACCACCATCGCCCACAACCTCGGCGTTTGCTGCTCCAACCTGGGAGAACGCACCTTCCTCGATGCCGAGAAAATTAAACTCGAAAGCAGCGACAGCGTCTATCAGTCATTACGTAAGAAAAGTGATGAATACCTCGCCCGCGCCGCCGAATATTTCGAAGCCGCCATTGTCGGCAACCCCGACCTCACCGTACTTCACCGTCTCAAACAAATCTACCTCCGCCTCTCACAAGACGACAAAGCAAACATTATAGAACAGAAAATCAAAGAATTAGAATAAAACAATAACCTTTTAATCATTATCATCATGAAAAAGTTATTTTTAGCTGCACTGGTCAGCATTTTCGCCATCAGCCTGAATGCACAAAACGTAAACGATGTTTGGCTGCTCATCCAGAACAACAACATCGCAGGCGCTCAGAAGAAAATTGAAGAGTGCATGAAGATTTCCACTTACCAGACCGACGCCACCGCATGGCTGTATCGTGGCAATGTGTATCTGAGAATCTACGAACGCGACATCGAGCGCGTGAAAAAGAACCCCGAATATGTGACCCGCTATCCCGAAGCCATTTTCACCGCATACGAAAGCTTCTATAAAGCCATAGAACTCAATCCCAAGATTGAGGCTGTTACTGGCTTGGTGGCCCCGAAAGACGGTCAGCTGACCTGCGGTAGCGAGATGTACAAGACCGGCTCGGTCGCATACGAGGAAAAAGACTACCCCAAGGCAAAAAAATACCTGGCAACCGCCGCCAAGGCATTAAGCTCCGACGAGAGCACGAAAGAGTTCTCAGGTTATGCCTACTTCTACCTTTATAGAATTGCTCTTGCCGAGCAAGACAAAGAGGCTCAAAAAGGCGCTCTCGACGATGCCATCGCCATGAACACCAGCTACGATGTCATCTACAGACTTGCTTACGACCTGTATAGCAAATCACAAGACACCGTAAGATGTGGGGAAATCCTCAAATCAGCCAAGAAATATGTGCCGAAAACCAAGAGAGGCAACATCTACGCCCTCGAGCTCAGCTACCTCATCGCAACGGGCGACTCCGTACAATTGGAGAAATGCTTCAAGAATGTAAAAAAATACACTGACGACACCATCGTGATGGCCGACTGCGCCAACTACTTGGTCAATGCTAAAGGTTTCGACCAAGCCAAAGAGCTGCTCGACTCCGCTCTGCTCATACATCCTGACTGCTTCTCACTCAACAGCATGGTGGCATACAACTACTTTATGCAAGCCTCTGAATTGGGAACCCTCTCCACCAAAGTCATGTCACGTTCGGACATTTCTTTCAACGAGAAACTCGCTCTTTCTGACCAATACAATGCCGACAAAACCAAGATGATGGAAGAGGCCTACACTTGGGCCGTCAAAGCCTACGAAATGAACAAGACCGACCACACCAACAATAGCATTTTGAAACAGACAGGCTTGCAGCTCAAGAAGGACATTCCCGCTGAACTACAATAATCACCACTACTGACAGAATGAAAAAAGCGCTTATCCTGCTCACTGCCCTCATAGCATGGAGCACCATACAAGCACAAGATAGCATAGAACCGGCATCCAAACAAGATGCCGGTTCTGTTGTGCCTGCCAAAGACACCAGCCTCACCGAGCGCGTAATCGGCTGGTACTACGGGCATCTCAATTATGGAACCGTAACCCTGCTGATGGGCATCGAAAGCTCGTTTATTCCATTCCCGTCGGAAGTGGTGGTGCCGCCGGCCGCATGGAAGGCCTGCGATGAGGAGTCATCTATTCATCCTACAGAATACAACTGGCTGAATATCATTCTTATCGTGCTGTTCGCTACCCTTGGAGCCATCATCGGGGCACTCATCAACTACTATCTATCCTTTTTCTTGGGTCGTCCCATCGTATATTGGTTTGCCGACAGCAAGTTAGGGCATCTGCTGCTGCTCAACAGCGACAAAATCAAGAAAGCGGAGAACTACTTCAACGAGCATGGCAACAGCTCGACCTTCATCGGACGGTTGGTGCCCGGCATCCGTCAGCTTATCTCCATACCGGCCGGACTGTCCAAAATGCCCATCCTCCCCTTCATCGGATATACGGCATTGGGCGCCGGCACATGGAACTGCATCCTGGCGTTTATCGGTTATGCGCTGCACGGCAACCAAAACCTTATTGAAAAATACTATGTCCATATCAAATGGGGACTTTTGATTTTGGGGGTTGCTTTTGTCGCATATCTGATTTACAAAGGCGTTAAAAACAAGAAGAAAAAATCTCAAGAAAAAGCGGAATAGTCGTGCGCGTTTTCGGCCTTATAGGGAATCCCATCAGCCAAAGCCTTTCTCCTCATTTTTTTCAGCAAAAATTTGAAAGGGAAGGTATAAAAGATGCTGTTTATCAATTATTTCCGATTAAATCCATTGCCGATTTCCCTTTTCTTATTGATAAAGAGAAGAGTTTGGTGGGGCTGAATGTCACGCATCCCTACAAAGAGTCCATCATACCCTATTTGCACCGGCTCACCAAGGAGGCGCAAGCAATTGGAGCGGTGAACACCGTAAGAGTCAGTCGCACCGGCGGCCTCACGGAGCTGACGGGGCACAACACCGACTGCGCAGGATTTGACACACTGCTCAGTCAGATTACACGACCATTGCCAGAAGCGGCTTTAGTGTTAGGAACTGGCGGGGCAGCGAAGGCAGTCGTGCACGTGCTGCGCCAACATGGTGTAAAAGTAGCCCAAGTATCGCGCAGCAACGAGCGGGCTGATTACACCTACGGAAACCTCACTCCTGAGGTCATCGAAGGTCACTTGCTCATTGTTAATGCCACGCCGGTGGGGATGGGAGCAGACCGCCATTACTGCCCACAACTCCCCTACCTCACCATTACGACTAAGCACATCCTTATCGACCTGATTTACAACCCAGAAACGACTCTATTTCTGCAGAAAGGTAAAGAACGGGGCGCAAAAACCTTCAATGGTATGACGATGCTCATCGGTCAGGCGGAGGCGAGCTGGCGATGGTGGGCATGAGGATGGGACGAAACCTCATTATTCACAAAAAATTCAGTAACTTTGCATATCTTTTCACGTATTATAATTATTATACTTTGTATAATGATAAACTACAGATTTGCAATAAGTTACAGCGGCAGCCCACTATCAAGATTTCAACAAGCAAGTGTTAAAATCTGATAGTGGATATTCGTGTTTTCACTTCATTTTCTTCTCCTTTCATCCACTATTCAACGAAACAATAGAATAATTCAATAAATAAAAAAAATCACTTTATGAAAGCATCTTTACAACTTTCAAGCCAAAGCCACCGCTGTTCGCGGCTGGCGATTTTCGCATTCCAATTTGCCATTCTGCTCACCCTGCTGATACCCATGGGGAGAGTGTGGGGACAGTCGCTATCCAGCTACGGTGTTTCAACCGATGTGACTACATTCAACTCTATCGTTTCTATTGGGACGCAAATGTCATTCAGTAGTACTGATGATGGTTATGCTTCGTGTACATTGCCATTTGCTTTCCCGTATGGTACTAGCAGTTTGGCGTCAGGCACTACCATCGCCTGCTCGGCCAATGGTTATTTGTATCTGGGTGCATCCAGTACATCGAGCACTACGGCATCATATTCCTCAACATCATACCGAGCAATTACTGCCATACTACAGCAAGATGCCCATATCGGACGGAATACTGGAGCTGGTGCATGGTATTACCATAATTCCTCAGCTGGCACTTTCACCATTGAGTACCATTTGCTGGGAACCTATTCATCTCCCTATGGATCATATTCCTATCAAGTGGTATTCCACAGCAACGGCGATATCGAGTTGATTTACGATGCTGTTGATTATGGCACAACTAGTAGCCGTACATTAGCTACTTACCTAACAGATGGCCCCAATAGTGATTTTGTCTTCCTCACTGGAGACTGGGCATCACCCACCGTTTCCACAACCTACGGTACTCGTCCCTATAGTTCTACTCCTGCCAATGGACTTCGATACACTTTTACTCGTCCTTGTACGCCTTCCTTCAGTTCAGGAACGTCAGATTATATCAGTGGATTTGTTTTAGGAAGTATTAGCAATACAGGTACTACCCAATCCACCAACGGTTATGGAAACTATACAAGTATGTCAACCAGTTTGGGACAAGGGGCTACGGCAACAGCCCAGTTGACTAGCTACAGTGGTTCAGGAACCCATGCTGCAGCCATTTGGATTGACTTTGATAACAGTGGTACTTTTGAATCCTCCGAGAAAGTTGGATATAGAGACAATATAAGTCCCAGCACAACTGTTGATATTACCGTTACAATACCCAGCAATGCAGCCCCAGGAAGCCATGGAATGAGAGTCTTGTATCAATATAATGTTGCAGCGGCTAATCTTAACCCATGTGTATCTGCCACCCATGGTGAATGCGAGGATTACACGGTGAATATAGTCCCTCTCTACACCGTCTCCACCTCGGTTTCTCCTGCAGGTGCTGGTACTGTAACTGGAGGGGGCGACTATGGATCGGGCACCACAGCCACTCTTATGGCCGTGCCCACCGGTTGCTACAAGTTTGTGAACTGGACGGAGAACGGCTCTGCAGTCTCCACCAGTCCCACCTATTCTTTCACTGTAAACAGTAACCGTACCTTGGTGGCCAACTTCGAG
>JBGUPJ010000043.1:0-110481 GCA_045130235.1 Bacteroidales bacterium | reverse complement strand
GCATCGTGGCGGACAACTGGTGGAAGACATCATCGCCGACATGCTTCCGAAAAAAAGCACCGAGACCTCCTTCGAACTGAATCTCGCTATGTTCAAACTCCGTCATTCGGTACGGCGAGAGGATGACGAACAGATCAAACAATTGAAAGATGAGGTGGCACACCTGCGGGCGCTATTGGAAGATAAAGGCGAATCGTGATAGATATTCCCACTCCAACTAAACTTTTTGCCCCAACAGTCAAATTGCACAAGATAGTTATAACGAAAAAACCGCTCCACCATCCTTTCGGGTGATGGAGCGGTTCTGCCTGTACGACCATTCCGTTGAATGGCTCTGATTTTATTCCCTCGGTTTGTTATCGCAATAAATACAACGGTCGGGACCGTTTTCGGTGTGACGGAACAACAACGGAACTTTTTCCAAATTGCTGATACACTTAGCGTTGGAGCAGCAACGGGTCTTGTCCTCGAAGGCTTCGTAATGGATGGGAGTGTCGTGTTCGGGGTCGTTCTTCCAATCCAATAATTTGCAAATCAAAGCCATACGGACAAATTTTCCGTTTTCTACCTGACGGAAGTATGCGGCACGCGGGTCGGAGTCCACCTCGGTAAGGATTTCGTTCACACGCGGCAGCGGGTGCAGAACGGCCATGTCGCGTTTGGCGAGGGCCATCTTTTTGCGATCCAGCACGAAGCTGTCTTTTACGCGGTCGAACTCGTCTTCATCCAAGAAACGCTCTTTCTGCACGCGGGTCATGTAGAGCACATCCAGCTCGGGCATCACCTCTTCCATCGTGCTAACCTCCTTGTACTCAACGCCGAGTCGCTCGCACACGTCGTGACGGATGTAGCCGGGCAGACGCAGTTCCTGCGGGGCAATCAGCACCACCTTGACATTGGAACGGGTGGAAAGCGATTTGATGAGGGAGTGAACGGTACGGCCGAACTTCAAGTCACCGCAGAAGCCGATAGTGAAGTTGTCGAGACGACCGAGCTCGCGGGTGATGGTCAGCAGGTCGGTGAGGGTCTGGGTGGGGTGGCTGTGGCTACCGTCGCCAGCGTTGATGATCGGCACGCCCGATACCTTGGAGGCTGCAAACGGTGCGCCCTCGATGAAGTGACGCATAGCAATCAGGTCGGCGAAGCAGCTGACGGTCTTGGCGGTGTCCTGCACTGACTCGCCTTTAGCGGTGGACGAGCTGGCAGCCTCGGAGAAGCCCAGCACGTTGCCGCCCAGCTCCATCATGGCCGCCGTGAAACTCAGACGAGTACGGGTGCTCGGCTCATAAAACAGAGTGGCTAACTTCTTGCCTTTGCAGTGCTCTGCATACTTTTTCGGGTTGGCGATAATATCCAGCGCAAGGTGGATGATTTCATCAGTTTCTTCTACCGTGATGTCGGTAGGGTCGATTAAATGTTTCATAATGATTGATTTTTTATTATTGTTTATTTGTTGATTCGTTGATTTGTTGATGCTCTTTCATCCCTTCCTCACAGATTATTCCGGAAATCAAGCACTGTCTGTTTTTGTTCGGGTGTGATGTATTTCTCGGTGATGGCCACTTCCACCAGCGCGTCGAGGTTGGAGAGGGAGTGGTACTCGGTTTTGGCTTCCGCAAAGTTGTGGGTGGCGGCTTTCAAGCCGTAGGTGAAGATGCTCACCACGCCTAACACTTCGGCACCAGCCTCGCGGAGGGCATCCACCACTTCGATGCAGCTGCCGCCCGTGGAGATGAGGTCCTCCACCACCACCACGCGGGTGCCGGCCTCCATCTTTCCTTCAATACGGTTGGTGCGGCCGTGCGACTTGGCAGAGGAGCGCACGTAGCCCATCGGCAGGTTCAGCAGCTCCGACACGATGGCGGCATGGGCGATACCCGCCGTGGCCGTACCCATCAACATTTCGCAGTTGGGGTAGTGCTCGCGTACCAGTTCCGCCAAGCCCTGCTCCACCTTCTTGCGTGCGGCCGGCGCCGACAGCACCAGTCGGTTGTCGCAGTAGATGGGACTTTTGATACCACTGGCCCATGTAAACGGGTCGTCAGGGCGCAAAAACACCGCGCCGATTTTCAAGAGTTCAGATGCAATTTCTTGTGATTTCATGATATGATGTTGTTTTGTTTATTCGTTGAATGAATTAATAATTAATAATTAATAATGAAGGGGAAGTCTACATCCTTTCATCTTTTCATCTTATCCTCCCATCCTCATATCCTCACATCCCCAAGAATTCGTTGCAGCACCGGTTGTATGCCTCCAGCGGGTTGGGGGCTTGCGTGATGGGACGGCCCACCACGATGTAGTCGGAGCCGAGCTCGTGGGCGCGGGCAGGCGTGGCAATACGCGACTGGTCGTCGGCGGAGGAGTCGGCGAAGCGCACCCCCGGCGTCACGGTGATGAAACCGCTGCCGCAGGCCTTCTTCACATCGGGCACCTCCAACGGTGAACACACCACTCCGTCGATGCCGGCGGTGGCCGCATTCTGCGCGTACTGCGCCACTACCGTCTCCATCGGCTGCGGGATGAGCAGCTCGCTGTGCAACGTCTCTTCCGAGGTGGAGGTGAGTTGCGTGACGGCAATCAGCAGCGGGCGCTTTCCGTCGGTGCTGCCTTCGGAAAGTCCCTCCAAAGCGGCCCGCATCATCGCCACGGTACCCGCCGCATGCACGTTGGTGATGTCAACGCCCAGATTGGCCAGCACCCGCATAGCCTTCCGCACCGTGTTGGGAATGTCGTGCAACTTGAGGTCCAAAAACACCTTGTGACCGCGCTGTTTCAGCTCCTTCACAATGGCCGGACCCTCCGCATAATACAACTCCATACCGATTTTCACGAAGGGATGCTGGTTCTGAAATCCGTCTAAAAAACGCAGCGTGTCTTGCGCTGTGCTAAAATCCAATGCGATGATTACGTCTTTTGCCATATTATTCAATGATTCCTATTATTTCTGATAATTTATTGATATTCAAATCTTTCATAACAGAGGAAAGATTTTCCACAATCTGTTGGCAGGCGAAGGGGTTGCGAAGGTTTTCGCTGCCCACCTGCACTGCCGTGGCTCCCGCCATCATCATCTCCACCACATCCTCCGCACTGGCTACGCCGCCGCAACCCACCACGGGGATATGGCAGGCCTTGCTCACCTGATACACCATGCGCAGGGCGATGGGGAAAACTGCCGGACCGGAAAAGCCGCCCATCTTACGGGCCAGCACCGGCTGGCGGCGACGGATGTCGATGCGCATCCCCAGCAGCGTGTTGATGAGGGTGAGCCCATCGGCACCGGCCTCCTCGCAGGCTTTCGCAATGACCACGATGTCGGTGACGTTGGGACTGAGTTTCACGATCAGCGGCTTGTGGCACACCTCGCGCACGGCCTTCACTACGGAGGCGGCGCCGTCGGGTGTGGTGCCGAAAGCCATGCCACCGTTGTGTACGTTAGGACACGAGATGTTCAACTCCACGATTTCCACTTTCGGCGCAATCAGCTCACAGCAAGCGCGATAATCGTCGAGCGAGAAGCCGCACACGTTGCCGATGATGGGCTGGTGGAAGTGCTGGCGCAGGTGGGGAATCTCCTCCTCGGCCACTACTTTCGCACCGGGGTTCTGCAACCCTACCGAGTTGAGCAGTCCTGACGGACACTCTGCGATGCGCGGGGTGGGGTTGCCGAAACGGGGCTCCAAGGTGGTGCCCTTTATCGAGATGGAGCCCAGCACGTTAAGGTCATATACTTCCGACATCTCCGCGCCGAAGCCGAAGGTGCCGCTGGCGGGTATCACCGGGTTTTGCAGCTTCACGCCGCACAAGTTGACAGACAGATCTACCATATCAGTTCCTCCTTTCTGAAAACGGGGCCGTCTTTGCAGATGCGTTTCGCGCCGTGGGTGGTCATCAGGCTGCAGCCCATGCAGATGCCAAAGCCGCAACCCATGCGTTCCTCGAGGCTCAGCTCACCGTCGGTGGTGACCACAGCGTTCAGCGCCTTCAGCATCGGGGTGGGACCGCAGGCGTAGAAGTAGTCGTAGTCGCACTCTGGCAGCAGTTCGGTCACCAGACCTTTGTGGCCAAATGACCCGTCCATGGTGGCGTATAGAGTTTTATCATAGATTTTTTCAAATTCTTTTTGATAAAAGATTTCCGACTGTGAGGCGAAGCCGGCGACGAGGGTGGTGCTGATGCCTTTGTCCTGCAGTTCCACCGCCAGCTGATAGAGCGGGGCGGTGCCGATGCCGCCGCCGATGAGCAGCGCCTTGCGGCAGCTGTCGGAAATGTGGAAGCCGTTGCCGAGTTGGAGCAGGCAGTTCACCACATCGTTCGCGACGAGCTTTGTCATTTGGCTGGTGCCTTTTCCCACTACCTTATATACAAGGGTGACTTTGCCAGGCACTGACTCGCACACCGAGATGGGACGGCGCAGATATTGACCATCTACAGCCACTTCTACAAAAGAGCCGGCGGCCAACTGCGGAATCTCGCCGGTCAGTTCGAGCCGGAAGATTTTCGAGGCCACCTCCTCATTTCGCATTACTACAAGATTTCTTTTGATCATCTTTCTTTACAAAAAAAAAGTGACTTAAAAATAAGTCACTTAAACTATAAAAAAACGGAAATCCTTGCAGCTCAGCGCTGTGTCAGGAATTTCCGGTGTTCTTTCTCTTTGGTGCATATTGGCGGCAAAAATACAAAAATTCTTTTCGAATTCTTGTATTGTTGAAAAATATTTATCCACAAAATTGCAGTTTGGGCTGTTGATAGAGTTGGCGGGATTGGGCCAATCGATTTTTTTTCTGAAAATATGGCTTTGTATGTATAAAAATGTATTACTTTTGCGGCTTGTAGCATTGTGAGACCTATGTTTATTGGTGAAATCATTTCAATAGGGGTGGCTGTTGCGTGGACTGCCACTGCGCTTTTTGCGGAGGTGGGGTCGAAGCGGATGGGGTCATTGCCATTTAACGTGGCGAGGATGACATTTTCGCTCATTTTCCTTGCGCTTACGCTGTGGTTGGTGATGGGAGCACCCTACCCGCGTTTTGCCGACGGAGGCACTTGGGTGTGGATGTTGTTGTCGGGATTGGTGGGCTACGTGATTGGCGACTACTGTCTAATGCAGGGATATATTTTCATAGGCTCGCGTTTCGGACAGCTTTTCATGACTTTGTCGGCTCCTACAGCCGCCATCACTGGCTGGCTCTTCTTGCATGAGAGGATGCGTCCGTTGGCGATTATGGGTATGGTCATCACCCTGACTGGAATTGCCATGTCGATTCTTTCCAAAGACACGGGTTCTGAGCAACGACACATTCGTTTTAAACTTCCTCCCAAAGGTATTTTCTTTGCCGTAATGGCGGGTGTGTGTCAGGGATTTGGGTTGGTGCTCAGCAAGATAGGATTATTGCATTACCATGCGGCGGTTGAGGCGGCTGGGATGACGCAGACGGCGGTTTTCGAAGGGGCGTTGATGCCGCTTCCCGTCAGTGTCACGGTGCCTTTCGCCGCCACGCTCATCCGCACGTACATAGGCTTGGTGGGTTTTCTGTTGGCGTTGTGCCTTTTCAGTAAGGGTTGGAAGGAACAGCTACGCCATGCCGCCCGCGACCGGAAAGCGGTGTGGTGCGCCATCGCCTCCACCATCTTCGGTCCTTTCGTCGGGGTGAGCGCTTCCTTGCTGGCCACACAATACACCTCGACGGGTATCGCCCAAACCCTTTTCGCCCTCACGCCCATCCTCATTATCGCACCTGCCGCCCTGCTGTTTCACCAAAAAGTCACTGTCAGCGAGGTGATTGGCGCAGTGGTCAGTGTGGGGGGAGTGTGTCTGTTTTTTGTATAAAGAAGCTACTGTTGTATCCGTTCCACCTCTTCCCGCAGCACATCGCGGAAAGGAATCTGCTTGCGGCGCGACCGCTCCAGCAGGTTGAGATACCACTGGTGTTTGCCGTTCTCGGTGGTGTTCATGATGCAGTTGAAAGCGGCGATGTCGGGCTGAATCTTCCAATTGGGATCGAGGGCTACCAAAGCCTCCTCCACAAACTGCCAGCCGAAGTTGTAAAGATTGGCATCGGTTATCATTAATAAGATAACATCTTTATTTTCAATAACTTCCTTTAATTTGCTCTTGTCCACCCATTCAATAGGGTCCCAAATGTTGGGGTAAACGGTGAGGTTATAATACCAGAAAGTATTGTCGGAGAAGAGGTTCTCGGCGATGCCGCTGTTCCAGATGCTCCAGTAATAACTGTCGGCGATGGTGAGCACGCGAGGCTGGGTGAAGGAGCTGTCGTCGTGTCGGAAGTAGCAGATGGGGAAGTTTAGGGTTTCGTGAGGGAGGGTGAAAAGCAGGTTCATAGCGGGCTCCATGTCGAAATCCAAATCCTTGTTATACTTTGAGTTGCTGTCGCCCGCGAAGACGATGTCGGGCAGGTTGATGCGGCATTCGTGTTCGATGTAGCGGGCGAGGGTGTCGGCGGCCTGCCAGAGTCCGTAGCTGCTCCAATGCACGCCGTATTTCGAGTAGAGCGGGTGGGGTGAAGTGGCCTTGCGGCGGGAGAAGTAGCCGTTGAGGTCGAGGTAGTGCACGCCGGCGCGGTCGCAGGCCGCCGTGAAAGCCTCGTAGTTGCTGGTGGTTTTCACGGTGGGCTGGTAGCGGTTGGGGATGTTCTCCGGACTGAAGTGCGCCTTGCCTGGTTCAAATACCAGCAGCAACTCTATCCCGTACTTTTCTTGCAATAGTTTTTGCAGGACTTTCAGATTTTCAACCTTTTTTTCTACAAAATCTTTTCCGATATAGTTATGACCGAGATATTCGGTGATATACATCTCCTCATAAAAACAGTCATTCTTGCCGAGAACCAATTTTTCGGCATTAGTATATCTGAAAAGTCTGAAATTCAATTCATTGTGAAGACGTACCCAGTGGTTAGCACATCCCATATTCTGCTTTACTTGTTCTTCGATGGAGTTCTGCCACTCATGGTTTTGAATATGATGCCATGAAAATTTAACCTTTTCTGCGTCCTGAACGCCATATAGTTTTTCGCCCGACAGTGAGGGGAAGAAGGCAAGGGCCAGCGGTGCAAAGAGCAGCGGCAGAAGCAGCAGCCACAAAACAAGGCCGGTTTTATTTTCTTGTATCTTCATGATTGACAATTAAAACCACCAAGTAAGAATACTCACTTTCACCAAACAGAGGTAGGCCATCACGAGGGCGAAGAGGGCGAACAGCACTGCCCAGATGATAGCGGGCAGGTAGGCAAATTTGTGCAGGTTGGTGGCATCGCCGGCTTTGTCGGGCGTCTGCACCGAGAGGTACACCAGCACAAAGGTGGACCATACCGACTCTACCAATATCATCATACTGTAAAACCATGCCATCACTTCGTTGGCAGTGTCATTGCGCCAGAAGTAAAGCAGAGTGAAATTGATGAGGGTGAAGATCAATACCCATGCGGCTCCGTATTTGTTACGAATCCAAAAAATGAGCATGATGAGGAATACTACACTCAATCCCACCAAAATCCATTTCTCGTAACCTACCGACAGTAGAAAGAAGCAGAAAAATGCGGTTGCCGATGCGAAAGGGTAACCTGCTATGCTCACTAATGCGGACTTGAGTTGTGAGTCGGATTTGGTGGTGGTGACACCGCTGGTGTCTTGAAAAATTTGAATTTTCATGACTTTGCCGTGCAAAAGCAGCGACATTAGCGCGTGCCCCAGTTCATGGATGAGCGTGTTGATGATGTTGAAGAATTTGCCCACCACAGGGAGGCGGGGAAGTAAAAAGGCCACCACCAGCAGGTAATAGAAAATATGGATTCCTAAAAAATGCAGATGGGACATGGGAAAGAATGTGGAGCAAAAACTTCTTTACAGGTGGCAGATCAACAATTTAGTAATGATAATAATAAGGTGTAGGCCCGCCACCATTTATTAAAACTACAATTCCGATAACCATAAGGAATGCATAGATACACGAAAGAACGAGCCCCGCGATGGCTAATCCCTTAGGACTATTTTTACGTGTAACTCCGATGATAGAGAAGGTTAAACCCAGAATAAAGAGGATTAAATTAATGTAAGGCACCCAGCACAGCACAAAAGCGAGCAGGCTGAGCACGAAGCCGGCGGTTCCCATGCCGTTGGGCTCTCGAACTGGGTAATTGGGTTGTGGGTTGGCATACTGGTTGGGCCGCTGGTACTGTGCAGCAGCAGGGGAGAAATAATCCATCCAGGGCAAAGTGGTGTTGCCAATACGCACAGTATCGCCCGGGTTGAGCCATACACTGCCTTCTATGATGTTTTCGTTGACATAGGTGCCAGAGGTGTTGCCTAAGTCCGTAATATAAAATCTCCCTTTATCATCAAGAGTGATTTGACAATGACTGTCAGAGATGTAGGGGTCGTTGATGACGATGCTGTTTTGTGGTCCGCGACCGATTTTGAATGATTGCATAGTAATGTTTTGTTGTTTTTATTTCTTTTCATATTCCACATCCCGAACGTCTCCCCATTCGCCAGCGGGGTTGTAGTCGGAGGTGCCGCCGGAGGTACAGCCGGCATATCCGTCGCGCCAGTGGCTGCTGTTCTCACCGTCTTTCACGCGGTACTGGTAGGTGATCGACACGTAACTGTCGGTGTTGTTGAAGAATTTGATGACGTACTCTTCCAGGGTTGAGTACCAATATACTTCATAACTAACCCCCTCGTTGCATTCAACGCCATTAACCGTGAAAGTCACTTCCACATTGCTTTGTGGTTCGTCGGGTATGCTGGAGGTGGAAGCAGCATAACTCATTGCTGTTGTCATGATTGCGAAAAGCATCAGCATTGTTTTTTTCATCATTATTATCCATAGTTATATGCCATTATGTCGTCGGCTCTAAAGGTGGTTTTCAAAAAAACGCGGCAAAATTAATCATTTTTTTCACAACTGCAATTCTTTTATGAAAATAGCTCATGCGCAAAAGTACCATTGAGCCATTGTTTAATGGTGCTTTTTCTGTGTGAAATCACTTTAAAAGGGTAAATTTTATAATAAAAAAAACAACTATTGTGAATCACAAATAGTTGTTTTTTTCAAATTGTGCCCGGGACAAGAGTCGAACTTGCACGTCTCTCGACACTCGCACCTGAAACGAGCGCGTCTACCATTCCGCCACCCGGGCAGGGTTGTTATATCAGCGAGTCGATGAGTTTCACGAGGTCGTTCTTGCGCTGCAGGCCGACCAGGGTTTCCACCACCTCGCCATTTTTCAGGAACACCAGCATCGGAATATTGCGGACGCCGAACTGCATGGCGATGTCGTTGTTCTCGTCAGTGTCGCACTTGCCAATAACAACCTTGCCTTCATATTCGTTGGACAGCTCGTCCATGATCGGAGCCAAAGCGCGGCAGGGACCGCACCAAGTTGCCCAAAAATCAATAATCACGAGCTTGTCACTCTTGATGACTTCCTCGAAATTTCCGCTGTTGATTTCTAATGCCATTGTGTTTGATTTATGGTTTTGAAAATAGCGTGCAAAAATACAACTTTTTTTGAAATACGGCTGTACTTTTGAAAATATTTTATTTTATTGATAATGAATAAAATACGATTCAACTCTGCTATAATCTCACCGTTCCTTTCTATTTTCAACTTTTAATTTCCCACTTCTTTCACGCATCTTACCGACAAACCGTGGCTTTTGTAAGTGAAGGTGTGCCCCAAACCAGCATTGTCGAAATGCAGGGCGCAGAAATAGGCGAACTCTCTATCATTTTCGGTCGCATTCCAAAAGAAAGCATATCTGCCCATTCCATCGTATTTCCCGTCGTAGCGACCAGCAGGAAGGGCGCAAAACCCCGTGCTATCGTTGCTGTTGGGGGAGTTGCCAACAGTGGAAACTATGGTGGTGTCGTTCCACATTTCCCTGGAAGCCAATGATTTGGCAATTTTCCAATCTTTGTCCTCACACCGAAATTGACTTTGACTACCCACATAGTCTGCCAGGCCGGTCCACTCGTCGTAGGTGGGCAGGTGCCAGCCTTTGGGACAGACCCTCACTGCGGCTTCCCAGTTGTATAAATAACCCAAATCCACCATATTGGAGTCCATTTCAGTGGGATTGTACCGGTAAGGCTTGTTGAGGCTGATTTCGTTGCCCAAAGCAATCTCATGACCGTCGTGGTCTTTCGTAACCCGCAGATTTTCAGCCATCCATAGTTGATGACCAACTTGTATGGCGGCGTAACAATTCCCGTCGATGTCGGTCACGGCATGTGGAATCATGATGATGGGTGTGCCCTCCATATCCTTATGCTCGGATACAGATTGATCGTTATGGCCGCAGCTGGCCATTATCAGGGCAGTGGCGAAGATGAGCAATGTTTGTTTCATATTTGGGAAGGTGCGTTTTATTTAAAAGTTGAAAAAAAACTTTACGCTGTGTCGTCATTTTCGTATCTCGAGCGTGCCGCTGGCGCTGCTGTGGGCGCAGAACTCCGGCGCGTACATGCACTGGATGGAAGCGTAACCGGTGGCGAATTTGCCGGCCTGGTTCACCCACAGACTGTACTCGAACACGTAGGTGCCTTGGCGGATTTTCTCGAAGAAGAAGTTGGCCGAGGCGTCGCGAAACGATTGGTAGTAGCTGAGGCCGTCCTGCCAGCGGTAGCCCGACACGATGCCGTCGGCCGGCTCGAAGGTCGCCGCCCGCAGGTCTTTCAGATGCACGTACTCGAGGTCGCGGTCGCAGCGAATCACAAGGCGCACCTGCACTTTGTCGCCCACTCGCAGCGGTCGCTCTTCGGTAATGGGTGTTAGAACTTCGCCCTTGTCCACGCGGTACAGCTTCCGCTCCACTGAGAGGGGAATGTCCTTGCCGGTGGTGCCGATGCTGTCGATGTCGGCATAGTACTGGTAGAACACACCGCCGTAGGACAGCCCGTCGCGGGTGGTGGTGAGCACGATGTCGCCGGCCTCGGGATTAGTGAGGCAGCCCGCCACATCCTCCTTGACCGGAATCTGCAGCGTGTCGGCATAGTTGCGGGTCTCACCGCAGATTTTTAGCGTGATGCTGGCGGGCTCGCTCGGTTTAGCTAAATCGCTGATACAAAACAGGGCGTAGCAGGCATCCGCAGTGGATTTTGCATTGTCCCAGTGGTTGCCGCGCCGCTGCTGCAACAGCCATACCGCCATCTCATTCACCCGCTCATCATCTCCCAGAATCAAAGTCATAGCCTCCATGATCAGCGCCTGACGGTCAATCATCGACTCATCCCAATAATAGCCCCGTCCCTCTTTCTTCCAGAACATGCCCATCTCTTCCGACTGCTGCGAAAAGCCCAAAATTTTCATCATGATATTTTTCGCAAGTTTCTGAGCATCAGGCTTGTTAGTTCTGTGCAAAATGAGAGCTGCCAGCGTGCGCTGGTAAATGGTCGGCAGTGAGTCGGCCTGCTGGAGCAGTTCCTCCTGATAGAACTTGTACGACTCGTTTTCGTTGGGACTGTCGGGATATAGCGAGCGGGCATACAGATAGTGCAAGTCGCTGGAGTTGAGGGTGTAGCGTTGGAGCGATTCGGGCCATTTCTTTTTCCATTCCTGGTAGCGCTTCTCTTTTTCCTCATCCACGTATTGAATAGCCTTTTGGAGGGTGTTGGAAGCGAGGAAATGATCGTCGGTATTGATGTTTCTGCTGGTCAGCCGTCCGGCTCCGATGAGAATGTTTTCAGTGATATAGATGTTGCTGGTGCCGCCCGCGAACCACGGCCAGCCACCGTCACGGTTCTGGTTGGCGGTCAACTTCCGCACGAGGAAGTCCATCTTTTGGTGCGCCTGCTGTTCATCAAACAGACGGGCGATGGCGCGAATGTTGTACTCTTCCTGTTGGGCATCGGCCACCCAGGGAGTCTCGTTCAGAAGGATTTGCATGAGCGCTTCGTTGGCAGCCAGCTTCGACTGTAGCGCCTCGGGGTGGCGGTTCTGGCAGTCGGTGAACAGCTGTTCGAGTTGCGGGTGTGTGGTGAGGATATGGAGCGATAGCGTGTTGGCGTACAGGCGGGTGAAGAGGTAGTCGTTGCAGTCGTAGGCATCTGCGGTGAGGGAGGGGAGGGCGACCACGGCATTCCACAGCGGCGACGGTGTGAATTGCATAGTGCAGGATGTCAGACGCTTACTGTTCTGACGCAGCAGTTCCAGCGAGAAGGTCTTGCGGCCTTGGCGGGTGATGAAGAAGGGCACGGTTTCGGTGACGAGCTGTCGGCGCGACAGTATCGGCAGGGTCTTCTCCTCGCCGTCGGTGTAGGTCACCCCGTCGGCCTTGCCGGTCACGGTCATGCGGCAGGTGACGCCCAGTGTGCCGGCGGGAATGTCAGCGGGAAAGTCGATCGCAGTGCTGCCGTTGCTCTCCACCCGCAGCGGCTGTGTGGCGGACAGCAGCTCCTCGCCGGTGGCCGCATCCGTCAGCAGCACGTGCGCCTCTCCGATGATGGTAGCATCCTTCTGACTGACCACCGTTGCCGAGAGTGTCAGTCGGTCGTTCTCGTAGAGGAAGCGCGGCACATTAACAGTCACCATCAGCGGCTTCTGGGTGACGATTTGTTTTTCAAACTGACCGGTGCGCTCGTCGGGAGTATGGGCCAATCCCAGCATCTTCCATCGGGTAAGTGATTCAGGGATTGTAAATTCAATCTCAATCTCGCCTTTTTTATTGGTTCTTAAAAAAGGATAAAAGAAGGCTGTTTCCGCAAAGTTGGTTCTGGGAACGGTCAACAACGACTGCTCATTTTCAGAATCTTCTCCCCAATCGATACTTCCCGCTTTTTTATTCACGGGTTCGGCATCCAAAACTACTAGGCCGTTTACAACCTCGTTGTTATTGTCGGATTGGTTACCCCTCACTGCTTGAGCTCCTGTCACACTTCTCCCAGGTGCTTTTCTAACTGGAGCTGATTCCAAGCAATAAAGGGGATAGTATTCACCAGTGAAAGCCATTGTTGTGTTGTGGCGTGCGGTAGGCAGCGGATGCCAGTGGTTAAAAATAGGGTCTATAATGTAATTCCTAAAAATGTAGCCGAAATTGGGAGAGTGAAGTGAGATGGGGGAGGGGTAATTCAAGATGCTTAACCGGGTATTGAAATGGTTGGCGCCGAAAACATCCAATGAAGCGTCGTAGAGGGCGCAGAGCAATTCCGCTTCGCGCAGGGGTTTTTGGTGCTCATCAGTAAGTTTCATCTTCACGGTGCATTTTTCACCTGGTTCAAGCTGATTGCGGAATGTAAGAAATTCAATATCAATAATTTTGTTGGTGAAGGGAATGCGTGTGGTGGCCTCTTCTTGCGACAATTGCCCGTTGTGGCACAGAAGGGCTTGACAGGTGTATCCTCCATATCTTCCCGGTTCTATGGGGTAGGAGAGGGTGATGTATGACTGGTCGAGTTTCACCCATCGCTCGTCGATGAGCGAGTCGTTGGAGAATACCTGTACCAGGGTGTTGGCATGATGGATGTAGCTGCCGACGGTGAAGGTAACGGTGTCGCCGAAGGTGGCTTGGCTCTTGTCGGCGAGTACTTGCAGCGGTTCAAAAACCGGGAAGTGGTGGCCGTTGCCGGGGGTGAGGAAGAAGGTGTAGGAAGTTTCTACGGGAGTGCCAAAATCGTCGGTGGCGGTGAGGGTCAGCCGGTAGGCCCCGGCTGGCAGGTTATTCAGTTGGGGCAGCGGGAGCACGGGTTCGGCACGAGTGAAGAGGGAGCCGCTGCACACTTCGTCTTGCACCTTCCACGTGTCGGGGTCATCTTCCCCAAAGAATGCGTATTCCGGGAATTGGCGACTCAACGAAGTGTCGGTGTGGGAGGAAGTGACTGGCGGTTGTGCCATGTAATGTTTTGGCATAGCGACACTTGCCAATCGGTAGTGGAGCTCAACTATCTGCTCTTCGCCGTTCGTGTTCACCGCCTGCACGGGAAAGTTTAGCTCTGTTTCGCCAATCTTTACCCATTCGGGGATGTTGGCGGAGAGATGAAGAGCCTGGTCGCTCACATACACCCGCTGTTCCGCAGTGTGGGTCTCTCCGCTCCCGTCGGTGACGGTGACCTCCACCTTGTAGCACGACCATGTCACGTATGGATCCGTGGAGGTGCGGGATTGGAAGTCAATTTGGAAATTGCCTTTGTCGTCGGTGGAGCATGTGCCGTGACCCACGGTGGAAGAATGTCGCCAATAGTCTGGATTATGTCGCTTGTAGTAACGGCTGCCGAAAGGAAAGATGTGACGTTCCGAGACTACATATTTTACAGTGGCATTTTGTATGGGATAACCTGCAAAAGCGGCGGCATTTCCTGTCACCTTTACCGTATCGCCCATGCGGTAGGTGTCCTCCGGCTGCTGAAGGGTCACCTCGTAGGTGGGACGTTTGTACTCTTCCACTCGGAAACCGTCCGAAAAAGATGACTGGAGTGACAAACTTGCCATTTGATTTTCACCTGTAATCGCGATGTAGTAAAGACCGAGAGGTGCACCTTCTGGCAGTTGGAATTCGCCTGCCACCGATCCGAACTCGTTGGTGGTGAGGGTATCGGAACCCATCTCTTGACTGTTGGGACCCACGAGAGTGGCGATGAGGATGCGGTCGGGTGCCAGCTCATAATGGTACAGTTTCTCCCATAGGGCAATTCCTTTCCACTGTACAGTCTGTCCCGGCCGATAAATCTTTCTATCCGTGAAATATTCTATATAAGATTGGTTTTCAGCAATATATCCATTTGGAAAGTAGCGTGAACGACTTTCATAAGGCATCTGAATCTCATCTTCCCCTTTGCGTAGCGTAAGGGTTAGGTTGCTGTACTCGTTGCCTTCGTAGGGCAGCGATAGAAAACCGTTGGCATCGGTCTGCCCGCTGGCCAACACAGTATCTTTGTTCTTGACTTTTTTCGTAAGTTCTACCTGCACGTCGCTGACAGGAGTTCCCGTGGAACGGTCCAGCACAAACAGTTTTAACGGACTATAGTAGCTACCATATAGAGGCATCATTTGGGTAACGTGTATCTGCTGCCATCCATATTCTTGATCTTCCAAATCCTTGTTTTTCAATGGTTTTTCGGTGACTAGCACGTAGTAAGAGCCGTAGGGGAGCTGCGGAATGGCCACGATAGTGGTGTCAATGCGATGATAAAAGGAGCCCTCTATATGTAAAGCCTGTTTCCAAACGACATTGGCAGCTGGCGACTCCTCTTTCTCAATTTCATCCTCATCGATGGGTTGATTGGCATTACAAGGCTTAATATACAGATAAAGATTGCCGCAGTTTCGGCTCATCACGCTGATGATATTGTCTTGCCTCGCCATCATCCTTTCACCTTCCACCTCAATGCTCTTTTCACAAATCTTCTGGATATTTCTTCGGGCTTTTTCTATAAAATCATCAAATTTAGGATAGGCAGCTACCATCGCTTTTTCATACCATGATACGGCCCGCCGGAAGTCTTCCACTTCCGCCTGCTCTGATGTGGCCCGCGCCCAATAATAATCCCCCATCAGGGCATTGATGACACATATCAGCTTTTCGTTCTTGAAAAACATGAGCTCTTGCTCCAAGCATTTCAGATATTGCGGATGGTTAAGTCCAATTTTGTCCAAAAGCTCCATACGCCACACCAGATAGGCATTTTTGTCTTTGTCGTTACGATGGTAGTTGATGAGTTGTTGGCAGAAAGCAAGGATGATTTGGCTGGGAGAATAGGAGTCCATCGGGGGAATCATGCTGGCGAGTAGGGAGCCGTCGTCGAGAACCGCATCCTCTAACGATAGGGTTTGGTATGCGATGGAATCGTAGGAAATACCTTGGATAATGGTCTGTATGAAGTTGTTGGCTATCAGGTCATAAAGGGTCGGGCAGGCCACTTCCAATGGAATGCTTTGATGATGGTTGTTGGTGAAAAGAGGAAGATAGGGAGCGGCAGGTTGCTGTGAGGCTTGTGCGTCGTCGAGGGCCAGCTTGTAGTTGCGCATCACGCTGTGAGTCATGGTGGTGGCATCCCAAGTCCGCCAGTCCTCATCGGGGGTATCCTCTATAGCTGTTCGGTTTCTCCAGAATAGCACACCCTCTGTCCACGCACTTTCAATTTGTGCCAGGTAGGATCGCCAGTAAGCGCGTTCGGCATACACTTCGGGCTTGCCATTTTTCAACTGCTGGTCGCACCAGCTGATGAGTTCCAGACACTCGCGATGCAGCGAGTCCAGCTGCACTTCGTCATCGTATTTCGCTGTGCGCTCTTCCATCTGTTTCCGCAGTTCCGCTATTTGTTGGGGCGTATGTTGCGAAAATGCGGTTAGAATGCTGAATATAAAGGTGATGAGTAAAAGAATGGGGCGTTTCATTTTGCGAAATTTTATTTTTTTTGGGCGGCAAATATACGATTAAAAATGGAAAAGAGAAGTCGAAAATCAGAAAAGTTGTATTTTTGCCGTTTGAAAATAAAAAGCTTCCTATCATGAAAAAACTGAAACTTTTGCTGGTGTTGGTCGCCGTGACACTGACCGCCATTTCGTGCGACTCCAAGGGAGATTCCCAAAAACATGACCAAGACCAATCTACGTCTTCTCCCAAAAAAGCGGAGAAAATTCTAGTGCTATATTATTCTCAGACGGGTACCACAAGGGCTGTGGCGCAGGAGATTTCCAAACGGATAGGTGCTGATATTGAGGAGATTGTCATGGTGGATCCCTACGAGGAAGATTATGATGCCACCATCAAACGCTGTCTGAAGGAGCGTGAGCAGGGATTTGTTCCAAGCATTCAGCCTGTGAAAGCCGACATCTCCCGATACGATGTGATTTTCATCGGCTACCCAGTTTGGTTTGGCACTTATGCGCCGCCAGTGGCCGCTTTCCTCGACAGTGTTGATTTGAGTGGTAAGAAGGTGGTGCCGTTCTGCACTTTTGGCAGCGGCGGTTTGGAGTCCAGTATAAAAGACTTGGAGGCAGCTGAGCCGAAAGCTACGATACTTCCCGGTTATGGTGTGCGTGCTGCCCGTATGGAAGCAATGCCCAGTGAGGTCGCCCGTTTCCTGATTGCCTACGGGTTCATGGATGGAGAATACGCCCCGTTAGATGAATTTTCTGAATCACACGAGGTGAGCAAAGAAGAGGAGGCTATTTTCAATGCCGCTGTGAAAGGCTATAAAATGCTGAATGCCAAAGCTAAAACAGTGGCCTCGCGCTCCGTACCCGACGGCACAGAGTATCTGTTCACCGCAGTTGACAAGCCCCGTAAAAAGGCCAAATCAAAAATGCCTCCCGCGGGTGAGATTCAGGTGTACGTGCTGGTGGCAGATGGTGAAGCCCCCGTATTTACCAAGGTGGTGCGGTAAAACGAACATCAAATTATCACCCCTTCTGTGTCATGATGTCCAGCACCAGACTGTCGGTGGCGGCCATGCCCTGAAGTCCGATGTTGGCGAGGTTGCGCACGCACTTCTCAATGTCTTCATCAATGATGCCCTCCACAGGGCTTACGGTCTTGTTTTCCATGGCCAGCATGGCGGAGAGCACGGCAGTGGACACGCCCGTCGCCACCTTGAGGGCGCAGCTGGGCTTGGCACCGTCGCAGATCATGCCGGTGATGTTGGCGATCATGTTCTTCACGGCGAAGACCACCTGCTGGTAGTCGCCGCCCATGAGGTGGGTGATGCCGCAGGCCGATCCCGTGGCGGCCACCACGCAGCCGCACAGCGGCGAGAGCCGTCCGAAGCTCTGCTTGATGTAGATGACCGTCAGGTGACTCAGCATCAGCGCGCGGATGAGCTCCTCCTCGCTCTTCAGCCGCTCCTTGGCATATACCCATACCGGCAGCGTGGCGGCGATGCCCTGGTTGCCGCTGCCCGAGTTGCTCATCACGGGCACCTTCACGCCCGCCATACGCGCGTCGCAGGCGGCGGAGGTGTAGGCGAGGATTTTCGAGTAGATGCCGTTGCCGAAAAATTGCTCCTTCGGCTGCGTGAAGATGGTGCGTCCCAAAGCATGGCCGTAGTTGTTCATCAGCGACATCTCCGCCGCCCGCTTGTTCAGCTCGGCACTCTCCAGGATGAAACGTATCTCGTTGACGGGTGAGGTGGTGGCAAACTCATACACCTGCCGCATCGTGAGACGGGGCGCCTTGCCCGCCTCCGCTGTCGTGGAGGTCACTCCCTCGTCAAGCAGCACCTCGCCGTTCTTCGACAGGTGGCTGAAGTGGGTGTGTTCGCCGCGGATCACCACCCGCGCCTTGTCCTCCCCGTTATGTCCGACCACTTCAATATACAGCTTCTCTTCGGTGTCTTTTTTCTGACTGATATGGATGCGCTGCTGGGCAATGTAGGCCTTGGCTTTTTCCACATCCTCGGGGGTAATGTCGCGCAGCACCTCCAGCTGGTATTCCGACTTGCCGGCCATGGCGCCTAATGCAATGGCGATGGGCAGTCCCACCATGCCGGTGCCGGGAATTCCCACTCCCATGGCATTTTTCAACATGTTGGCGCTCAGCTCCACGCTGATCTGTTTCGGCACACTGCCCAAAATCTCGGTGCAGCGGGCGGCGGCCAATGCAACGGCCATCGGTTCGGTGCACCCTATGGCGGGCACCACCTCGCTCTTTACTAAGTTGATGATAAGGTTTCTTTCTTCGATTGTCATTCAAACAGCTGTTTATAAATCTCCTCGATTTTGGAGATGGGGATTAATTGGATTTTATAATTCTTTCGTTGGATGCCTTTCAGGTTGTATTTGGAGAGGAACATGCGGGTGAAGCCCAGTTTGTCGGCCTCGGCGATGCGCTGTTCGATGCGCGGCACGGGACGGATTTCGCCGTTCAGTCCCATCTCGCCGGCGAAGCAGGTCTTGGTGTCGATGGGCAGGTCGGCGGCGGAGGAGAGGATGGCGGCCACGATGGCGAGGTTGATGGCGGGGTCGTCCACATGGATGCCGCCGGCGATGTTGATGAACACATCCTTCGCCCCGAGTTTGAAGTGGCACCGTTTCTCCAGCACGGCCAGCAGCATGTTGAGCCGGCGGATGTCGTAGCCGGTGGCTGCGCGCTGCGGGGTGCCATATACGGCACTGCTCACCAGCGCCTGTATCTCGATGGTCATGGCGCGGGTGCCCTCCATCACCACTGAGATAGCGCTGCCACTGAAGTCCTCGTCGCGGTCCGACACGAGGATCTCCGACGGGTTGAGCACCTCGCGGAGACCGTTGCCCTGCATCTCGAAGATGCCCAACTCGGAGGTGGAGCCGAAGCGGTTTTTGATGCACCGCACGATGCGGTAGCCGTAGTGGATGTCGCCCTCGAACTGCAGCACCGTGTCCACAATGTGCTCCAGAATCTTCGGACCGGCCAGCGAACCGTCTTTGGTGATGTGGCCGATGAGGAACACCGGTGTGCCCGTGCTTTTGGCGAAATGTTGGAACTCGGCGGCGCACTCACGGATCTGTGAGATAGAACCGGCGGCCGAGTCAATTAGTTGGCTCTGAAGGGTTTGTATGGAGTCAATAATCAGCAGGTCGGGTTTTACTGACCTGACGTGTTCGAAGATCTGGTTGGTGTCGGTCTCGGTGAGGATGAGGAAATTGTCGGGCTGGTGCTTCGGGAACAGACGTTCGGCGCGCATCTTCAGCTGCGACTCGCTCTCTTCGCCGGAGATGTACAGGATTTTCTTGTCGGTGATTTGCAGGGCCATCTGGAGCAGCAGGGTGGACTTGCCGATACCGGGTTCGCCGCCCAGCAGGATGATGGAGCCGGCCACGATGCCGCCGCCCAGCACGTTGTCGAACTCGCGGAAGCGGGTGGGGATGCGCGGCACCTGCACGAGCGAGATCTCCGACAGCAGTTTCGGGAAGTTCTGCGCGCTTTTCACAATCGACGACTTGCCCTTGCCGGCGTCGCCTCGGTCCACCACCTCCTCTTCAAAGGTGTTCCACTCGCCACAGGAGGGACATCTTCCCATCCATTGCGAGGACTGATAGCCGCAGTGCTTGCAGAAAAAGAGACTTTTCGATTTTGCCATAAAAATAGTTTTTGAGAGTGCAAAGATAATATTTTTCTTAAAATAATTCTCCCCCACAATCTGATCAATTTTTTTTCGGGGGGGGGCTTTTGTGGGATGTCCTTCTTTTCATCTTTTCATCTTTTCCCCCATCTTCATAACTTCATATTTTAATATCCCCCTCCCTCTTATACATATTATAATATAAGGTGCACATCCCCCTCTTTTCCCCGAGTTTTCCACCCTCATTTCTTCCTGAAAATAAATAATTTAAAATTTTTTTTCAACAGGTGTTTTTTATCAAAAAAAAGTAGTATTTTTGCGCCCAATTTCAGTATTAAATCAGGGTGAAAGGTCTTGATGTTTGTAATGTGTTGTAAGTCAAGACAATAACCCATAAAAGAAACATTAAAAACAATGGGTGCAAGAAAAAGATTAGCAGCAGAAAAGCGCAAAGAAGCGAACAAAAACTTATATGTTGCCCGTTTGCAGGACAACCCGACTTCCCCGCGCAAAATGAGAATCATGGCTGATGTTATCAGAGGCAAGGATGTGGATTATGCTATGAGCGTGCTGAAATACAGCAGAAGAGAAGCCGCTCAGAAGCTCCTGAAGCTCTTAAAGTCAGCTGTTGCCAACTGGCAAGTGAAGAATGAAGGTGTCCGTCTGGAAGACGCGCAATTGTATGTGAAATCCGTCGTTGTGGACGGTGGCCGCATGCTGAAGAGAATCCGCACGGCACCCCGTGGTATGGCGCACAGAATACGCAAGCGTTCCAACCACGTCACCATCATCATTGATGACAAGAATTTAGTTAACAATAATACAGAAACACAAAACGCAGAGTAAGTATGGGTCAAAAAGTTAATCCGGTAGGTCTTAGATTAGGTATAATCAGAGGATGGGATTCTAATTGGTATGGCGGCAAGCAATTCGCCAGTAAAATAGTCGAAGACGACAAAATTAGAAAGTATTTGAACGCACGTCTGTTCAAAGCCGGTATTGCAAAAATTTACATTGAAAGAACACTTAAGTTAGTCACGGTCACGCTTTTCACTGCCCGTCCGGGTCTGATCATTGGTAAAGGCGGCGCCGAAGTTGAGAAACTTAAAGAAGAGCTCAAGAAAATTACGAACAAGGACATCCAGATCAATATCTCGGAGGTGAAACGCCCCGATTTGAATGCTGAATTGGTTGCTCAGAACATTGCCCGTCAGATTGAGGGTCGTGTGTCGTACCGTAAGGCTGTGAAGACCGCCATCGGCAACACCATGCGCTCCAACGCTGAAGGCATCAAGATCTCCCTCTCGGGTCGTCTTGGTGGCGCTGAAATGGCAAGAACCGAGCACTTCAAGGAGGGTAGAACCCCCCTCCACACCCTCCGCGCAGATATTGACTACGCACTGGCCGAAGCACACACTACCTATGGTGGTATCGGTGTGAAGGTGTGGATCTGCAACGGTGTTGTTTACGGTAAGAAAGACCTTTTCCAGACCCCGATGGGCGAGAAGGGCGCCAAGGCCGGCAAACACGAGCGCACTGGCGCACCGCGTGCAAGAAGAAGCGAGAAAAGAAATTAGTAACCATATAAATACTTACGAGTCATGTTACAACCGAAAAAGACTAGATATAGAAGACCCCAAAAGGGCAGAATGAAAGACATCACTAAGCGTGGTGCCGAGATCGCATTCGGCTCATTCGCCCTCAAGTCCTTGGAGCAGCATTGGATTACCGCCCGCCAGATCGAGGCAGCCCGTCAGGCCATCACCCGTTACATGAAACGTGAAGGTCAGCTCTGGATCCGCATCTTCCCCGACAAGCCGATTACCATCAAGGGTCTCGGTGTTCGTATGGGTAAAGGTAAAGGTACCCCCGAATATTGGGCAGCCCGCGTGAGCCCCGGCCGCATCATGTTCGAGGCCGACGGCGTGCCGTTCGAGGTTGCTAAGGAAGCCCTCCGCCTCGGCGCTCAGAAGCTCCCCGTAGCCACCAAGTTTGTCGTTAGAAGAGATTATTCAGAAGAAAAATAAGAGATAGCTATGAAACATCAAGTGATCACCGACCTTTCTACCGCCGATATGGTGGAGAGACTCAAGGAAGAGCAGGAGCGCCTGACGAAGATGAAACTGTCGCACGCCATCTCCCCGCTGGAGAACCCGCAGACCATCAAGGAACAGCGTCGCACTATCGCCAGATTAAAAACCGAACTTCGCAGACGCGAATTAGAAGCAAAATAATTTAGTCATCATGGAAGAGAGAAATAGAAGAAAAGTAAGAGAAGGCCTCGTCACCAGCAACAAGATGGACAAATCCATCGTCGTGAGCGTGGAACGTAAGCTCAAACACCCCAAGTACGGCAAGTTCCTCAAAAGAACCACCAAGCTGATGGCACACGACGAACAGAATGAGTGCAACATCGGCGACCGCGTTCGCGTCATGGAAACCCGTCCGCTCAGCAAGAACAAATGCTGGCGTTTAGTAGAAATCATTGAAAGAGCAAAATAGTTATGGTACAACAAGAAACAAGATTAGCTGTTGCAGACAATAGCGGCGCAAAGGAAGTATTGTGCATCCGCGTCCTCGGCGGAACAAAGAAAAGATACGCCAGCGTCGGCGATAAGATCGTCGTCGCCATCAAGAGCGCGATCCCTTCCGGCAACGTGAAGAAGGGTACCGTCTCCAAGGCAGTGGTCGTCAGAACCAAAAAGCACGTCCGCAGACAGGACGGCTCCTACATCCGTTTCGACGACAACGCAGTGGTGCTGCTCACCGGCGCAGACGAACTCCGCGGAACCCGTATCTTCGGACCCGTGGCTCGTGAGCTCCGTGAGAAACAATACCTCAAAATCGTCTCCCTCGCCCCCGAGGTGCTCTAACAGCAGATAGAAAAAGGAACAATTGACAAAGACCAATTGATAATTAAAAACAAAACAAAAATGATCAAGATTCACATTAAGAAAGGCGACATGGTCAAGGTCATCGCCGGTGATGCCAAGGGCTCACAGGGCAAGGTCTTGATGGTGGACAGAGAGAACTACCGCGCCATCGTCGAGGGTGTGAACATGGTGTCGAAGCACTCCAAAGCTAACGCCAAGAACCCTCAGGGCGGTATCATTAAGAAAGAAGCCCCCATCCACATCTCCAACCTCATGGTGGTTGACGGAAAAGGTAACGCTACCCGCATCGGTAGAAGACTGGGCGACAATGGTAAATTAGTTAGATATTCTAAAAAATCAGGGGAGGAGATCAAATAATGACGTACGTACCGAGATATAAAGAAAAATACGACAAGGAAGTCGTTCCCGCACTCAAAGAGCAGTTCGGTTTCAAATCCATTATGCGCGTCCCCAAATTGCAGAAGATTTGCCTCAACCAGGGCCTTGGCAAATTTGGCATCGCCGACAAGAAACTCATCGACATGGGCGTCCAGGAAATGACCCTCATCGCCGGTCAGAAAGCCGTCGCCACCAAGTCTAAGAAGGATATCTCCAACTTCAAGTTGAGAAAAGGTATGCCCATCGGCGTGCGCGTCACCCTCCGCGGCGAACGCATGTACGAGTTCCTCGACAGACTGATCTCCGTCTCCATCCCGCGTATCCGCGACTTCCGCGGTATCAGCGACAAGGGCTTCGACGGCCGTGGCAACTATACCCTTGGCATTCCGGAACAGATCATCTTCCCGGAAATCGACCTCGACAAGGTGGCCAAGATCAACGGTATGGACATCACCTTCGTCACTACTTCCAAGAACGACAAGGAATGCCTCGCCCTGCTGAAAGAATTTGGATTACCGTTTAAGAATCAAAAATAAAGGATAGGATATGGCAAAAGAATCATTAAAAGCAAAAGAACTCAAGAGAGAGAGAATGGTGGCCAAATATGCTGCCAAACGTGCTGCGCTGAAGAAGATCATCAACTCCGGTAGCGAATATACCGAGGAGAAAGAGGCCGCCGTCAAGGCCCTCCAGCAGCTTCCGCCGAACTCCAATCCTATCAGAAAGCACAACCGCTGCAAGCTCACCGGCCGTCCGAAAGGCTATATGCGCCAGTTCGGTTTGTCGCGTATCAATTTCAGAGAAATGGCTTTGGCCGGTCAGATTCCGGGTGTTAAAAAGGCTAGTTGGTAACATTTAAAAGAGAATTACAGTTATGAATACAGATCCGATATCCGATTATTTGACCAGATTGAGAAACGCCATCATGGCCAATCACAAGATTGTGGAAATCCCCACCTCTAAGACTAAGAGAGAGATTACCAAGATTTTGTTCGAGAAAGGTTATATCCTGAATTATAAATTTGTGGATGACGTACATCCCGGCATCATCAAGATCGCCTTGAAGTACCATCCGGCCACCAAACAGTCCGCCATCGCTACCCTTAAGCGCGTGAGCCGTCCCGGTCTGCGCCAGTATTCCGGCGCTGACGAACTTCCGTCCGTGATGAACGGTCTCGGCATCGCCATCGTCTCCACTTCCCGTGGACTGATGACCGACAAAGAAGCCCGTGCCCAGCACATCGGCGGCGAGGTATTGTGTTACATTAGCTAATAGGAGGAAAGAATTATGTCAAGAATAGGAAAATTACCCATCGCTCTCCCGAAAGGTGTAGAAATTAAAGTTGACGAAAAATCGAACGTGGTTACCGTTAAAGGTCCCCGTGGCGAGATGACCCAGAAGATCGATCCCGATATCACCGCTAAGGTGGAAGACGGTCATCTCGTTGTGGAACGCCCCACCGACCAGCGTCGCCATCGTGCCCTCCACGGCCTCTACCGTGCCCTCCTCGCCAATATGGTGAAGGGTGTCTCCGAAGGCTTCGAGGCTAAACTCCAGCTCGTGGGTGTCGCCTACAAAGCTGAAGCTCAAGGCCAGCTGCTTACCATGTCACTCGGCTACTCCCACAACATCGTCTTCGAATTTCCCAAGGAAATCGAAGTCACCGCTGTGACCGAGAAAGGTAAGGACCCCATCGTTACCCTCAAATGTAACGACAAACAGCTCCTCGGACAGGTCTGCAACAAGATTCGCTCCTATCGTAAACCTGAACCCTACAAAGGAAAAGGTATTCGTTTCGTGGGCGAAGTGGTTAGAAAGAAAGCCGGTAAGTCCGCTGATAAATAATCTTAAAAATTTTGTACAATGGCTAATAAGAAAATATACAGAAGAAACAGGATTAAACAGAGAGTTCGCAAGACTATCAGCGGCACTCCTGAACGTCCAAGAATGTCGGTTTACAGAAGTAACCGCGACATCTATGTGCAATTGATTGACGACCTCGCCGGCCATACTATCGTTTCCGCATCTTCCACCGCCGCTGAAATCCGCGACGCGAAAGTGACGAAGTGCGAGAAAGCCGCCATGGTGGGCAAGGCAGTCGCCGAAATGGCCAAGGCCGCCGGCATCCAGAGCGTGGTCTTCGACCGTAACGGTTATCTTTATCATGGTAGAGTAAAATCTTTGGCCGATGCAGCCAGAGAAGGTGGTTTAACGTTCTAAATCTCAGGTAACTATGTCAAATGTAAATGTCAAAAGAGTAAAGTCAACCGATATCGAATTCAAAGACAGATTGGTTGCAGTTAACAGAGTAACTAAAGTTACCAAGGGTGGTAGAACATTCAGCTTTTCCGCTATCGTGGTGGTAGGCAACGAGAATGGCATCGTGGGCTACGGCCTCGGTAAAGCCAAGGAAGTCTCCGCCGCCATCGCTAAGGGCGTTGATGATGCCAAGAAGAACCTCATCAAGGTTCCCGTGCTCAATGGCACCATCCCGCACGCTCAGGAAGGCAAATATAGCGGTTCCCTCGTTTTCATGAAACCCGCAGCTCCCGGTACCGGTGTTATCGCTGGTGGTGCTATGCGTGCAGTGCTCGAAAGCGTCGGCGTGAAGAACGTGTTGGCCAAGTCGAAAGGCTCATCCAACCCCCACAGCGTGGTGAAGGCCACCTTCAAGGCTCTCGCCCAGCTGCGCGACCCCTATACCGTTGCCCAGGTGCGCGGTATCGGCCTCGACCAGGTCTTCAACGGCTAATCCATTAGTACACATTCTATTTTCCATAACTTTATTGGGTTTGTCAACTCCTTCAAGTATTTGAAGGAGTTTTTTTGTATTTTTGCAACTCGTAATCGTAATACACCTCATGTTCAATTACCTCTCTTTATACGGCTATACTGTCAGCCAGAAGTTGTGGCTGACGGCAGGCTTGCTGCTGGCCTTGGCCTCCATCATCAGTTTCGCCTTCGACAAGAAACGCTGGTCTATCGCGCTGCTCACGGCGGGCGGCTTCTGCCTTTTCGTGTTCGCTGCCATCTCTATTCCCTTCCTTTATTGTTGGGATGAGCGATTTCATGCGCTGGTCGCCAAAAACTGTATGAATGAGCCGTTCGTGCCCAAACTGTACAGCGAGATGCCGGTAGATAATGTTTATCCGGGTGGCTGTTGGCGGGAAGGCGATTGGTGTCATGGTTATGTGTGGCTGCACAAACAGCCGCTCTTCCTATGGCAGATAGCCCTCTGTTTCAAGCTGTTTGGAGTTTCATTGTTCACCCTCCGGCTGCCTTCCGTCGTCATGGCCACGCTGATGATTCCGTTGACCTACCGTATTGGCAGTCTGTTGGTTGACCGCCGGCTGGGTTACTTCGCCGCGCTTTCTGCCGCCTTTTCTTGGATGTTGATGGACCTTGTGAGCGGGCACGGTGCGGTGGATCACAACAATGTCTGTTTCTTCTTTTACGTAACGGCTTCTCTATGGGCGTTGTGCGAGTATGTGCATAGCGGGCGCAAGTGGAAGTGGGTGTTTGTGTTGGCGGTGCTGTCGGGGTGTGCGGTGCTCACCAAGTGGTTGTTGGGACTGCTGGTGTATGCGGTGTGGGGCTGTTATACGGTTCTCGATAATCGCTTCCGTTTGGGTAAGATTGAGTGGCTGCAGTTGTTGGCGGCGGTGGCCGTTACGGTGACTGTGTTTTTGCCGTGGCAGATTTATACCGCACATGCCTTCCCAGAGACTACCGCTTTGGAGCATCAGGCGAATCAGGAGCATTTTTACCTTGCGTTGGAGGATCATGGAGAGGGTGCGACTTACTATTTGCGCACGATTCCTTTTCTTTATATTGGGGATGCCCAGTATGGCGATACCGTGACGCAAGAAACGTCGGGTTGGAGTGGCCTGCGCGTGTTCCATCTCTTGCTGGTGTTAGGGGGGATGGGCTTGCTGACCTATCGGTTGAAGAAATGGAGTCAACGTATCACCTTGTTGGCCATGGTGTTGGGTATTTATATCTTCTTTTCATTGGCGGCCACGAAGATGCCCGCCTATCCGTTCTGCATCTGTGTGGTGGGTTTCTTGTCGTTGGGAATGTTGCTGTGGGAGTTGTGGCGGATAGGGGAGAAGTACGTGCGGTGGGTATGGTTGCGCAGAACGGTGCTGGTGGGGGTGACCGCGATTTTCGCCCTTTATCAGATGAATATGGCATGGTTCCGAAGCTATCATACTCCTAAGGAAGATTATTGGTATGTCTTCACACACAATAAGGAGCAGTTGGGCAAGTTAAAGGGCATGTTGCCCGAGCGCACGATAGTTTTCAATGTGCGGGGACAAGACGACTGGGGCAATTACTGCACGCCCGCCGAGGCGATGTTCTTCACCGATGCGATATGTTATCCTTTCCCGCCTTCCGAGGCTGATTTCCAAAAGGTGAAGGCGGCTGGGTATCACATTGCCATCCTTACCTCGCACGAGGTGCCCGTCTATATGCAGGTTGATCCCGACGTGCAGAAAGTGGATATTGAGCTGCTCGGAGATTATTAAAAAGAAGTTCCACTTATTTGTTAAGAATTTGGTGGAAGCGTGGGGATGTTCAGCTTTTTCCCGTTAAATCCACCACCTCTATCTTGCTGCGTGTCGGGTCGATGCGCGTCACCTCCACGTGTACAGGAATGTGCTCCTTCACCGCTTCCACATGACTGATGATGCCGACGCGCTTCCCGTTCATCTTCTGCAACCGCGCCAGCATGTTCAGTACGGTCTCTAACTCGTTGCTGCTCAGGTTGCCGAAACCCTCATCGATGAACAACGTGTCGATGCTAAATCCTTTGCGGTTGATGGCCGACAAGGCTAACGCCAGCGATAATGATACCAAGAAACTTTCGCCGCCGCTCAGCGTGTCCACCGGACTCTCGGTCTCGCCCTGGTACAGGTCGCGCAAACTAAGGGTGAGCGTGCCGGGAATACAGTCGAGCCGGTACCGCTGCGTCAGCTCTTTTAGATATTCGTTAGCGTTGCGCACGAGGTTTTGCAGCAGGAAGCTCTGCGCCACATTGCGGAAAGCGCCTCCTTCGTTTTTGCCGAACATCTCCGAGAGACGTTTCCATTGCATGGCCGTATGTCGCAGTTCTTCAAGATGTTGCTCTTTTCCTGAAACCATCTGCTTGTTCTGTTCGTTCAGCTTGAGCCGTCCCTGTGCCTCGCCTTGCGTAGCCAACAGCTCGTTGGCCTCTGCCTCTACCTGCTGCGTCTGCTCTTTCAGAACTTCCAGGTTTTCTCCATCGGCCAATTCGGGATGGGGTGTCTGACGCACCTCTTCCAGCACTTTGTCGGCTTGCTCCAATGCACTTTGGGCTGACTCGAAAGTCTTTTCTTGTTGCTGATGATTTTTGATAAAATCCTGAGTGAGAGATTGTTTGCGTATCTCTTCTATACGCTCGCGACTCAGTTCGGGATGCTGCTGCAGGAATTGTTTCAACTTCTTTTCATTTGCGGCCAGGTTGTTGTGGCATTCTGTAATCATCACGTGCAGTCGGTCGGCACTCTGCGCCAGCTGCCGCCACCGTTCGGGAACATCCGTGCCCGACAGCCGCTCTTCGGTAGGCGTTGCCCAGTCGGACCATTGCTCCAGAATTTTGTTACAATTTTCTTCAATATCGTGTAAATGAGATTGTTGAGTTTCAATTTCTTGAGAAAGTTTTTCCATCTTTTTCCCATTTTCAACAAATTTCTCTGCATCATTTTGCAATTTTTGGGCGAAAACTTTTGGCTCTTTCTCCCATTCCTCTCTCCATCCTTTCCAACTTATTAGTCCCTCAGCGGCTTTCAATTCTGCTTCCGCTTCCTTCCGCTCGTCGCGGATGCGCCCCTCGTACGCGCAGATGTTGCTTTCGCATTCTTTTACGCTGTTGGCACTTTTCTCCACCACAATCCCAGCTTGTTTCTCTTTCTGTATCAGTTTGTTGATCACTTCCTTTTGGACAAGAATGGCTTTTGACTGCTCGTTCACCTTGTTCTGTCGTTCCAAAAGATCATTTTTCTGCTTTAGGATGGCTTCTTCTTGGTCTGCGATGGTCTTTAATGCTTTTTCAATATCTTGATTGATAGTAATTTGAATGTCTTTACAAGCTGCAGTGGCCTCATCGGTAGCCGCCTGCTGTTTCTTCTTCAATTCCTCTTTCTTTCCCTCTAAAATTTGAATGTCTTCCTGATATTTTTTCGCCAACTGTTCAGCGGTTTTCACCTGACTGTTTACGTCTGTAAGTTGCTCTTCGGCTTGTTTTACAAACTGTTTCTGAGGTTCTATGGCGGCTCGGAGGGCGGCAGTATCCATCAACTGTTCAACGGTATGGCCACAAACGGGACAGGTGTCGCCAATGTGCAGTTGCGCCCGCAGGGTGTCGGCGGCATCACCGAGGGCCAGTGTCGTCTTTTCTAACAGCTCCTTAGCTCTTGCCAGTTCGTTCTTCCGCTCAACGGCGATAGGCGCTAACATCTTGATTTTATCCTGCTCGTCTGATTGCGCCTGACGGTTCTTTCGGATATCTTCCTCATTCGCTAACAAACTATCATGGAGACTCTTCAGGTTATTGCAGCATTGGCGAGCGGTATTCAGCAGCTGCTGTTGGCAATCGATTTCTTTGTTAGCCTTTTCCAATTCTTCCGGATGAAGAGCGTCAAGTTGACCTTTCATCTTCTGTTCCACTGCCTCTGCTTTTTTCACCTCTTCCGCACAATTTTTCTGTGCGGCTACGCTATCTTCTGCCTTCTTTTTCAGTTCAGGAAGTTCATTCTCAGCAGTTTGCTTCTGTTTGGTCACCAGTCCTGCCGTTTCATTATGTTTCAGGGCATTGGCCAGATGGGCGAGAATGGTTTGCACATTGCGGTACATCTCGCTGTGCGGCTCGTCGGCCAACATCTGTTTTTTCAGCGTATCCAGGTCCGACTTCGATTGCAACAGATTGTCTTTGAAACTGTTCAGCATTTTCACAGCCGTCTCAAACTGCTGTTTGCCTTTGGCAATCTGCTCTGTTTCAAGGGTGTTCTGTTTGTTGAGTAAATCTGCAATCTGATGCAGCAGGTAGCGCCCTTCACTACTCAAGTTCCAATCGCTGATAAGTTTACTTTCATTTTGAAAATCAGTGCTTTCCACTACTTTTTTCAACTGCTGAAACTTTTCATCCGCCTTAGTTCGGTTATTTTCCGCATCGTGGATTCGGTTGAGCCACTGCGTTTTTTCATCCAGTGTCTTTTTTTGATTTTTGATGAGTGAAAGACGTTCAGTACAATGGGAAATTTCGTTGTTTAATTCTATAATTTCTTCATTGGTAAGAAGATGCGCTCCATTAATTTCTGCCTCCACCTTCAGGCATTCTTCATGTTTTTCCTTATAGATTTTGGCAATTTCGCTGCCCACCGTTGAGTAGATGTCTGTCTGGGTGAGTTTTTCCAGAATTTCCGACTTCTCGTTTTCCTTGCTTTTGAGGAATTGGGTGAATTGTCCTTGCGCAAGGAGGGTGGTGCGGCAGAATTGCTGGAAGTCGAGTCCCACGGCGCTCTCTTTGATTCTTTTTTCGATCTCTTTCTTGTTGTCGAGGGTTTCGGTGCCACAGGTAAGGGTATGCGTCGAATTGCGGAGCGTGTGGTTTCGGGTTCTTCCGCACGACCACCTGGCCGTATAATGCTTGTCATCAGAGCCTTCAAAATCAAGTTCCACACTTCCCTCGTTTGTTCCATGACGCAGCAGGTTACGTGGGTCTTGTGCCGTAATGTTGTCGCTGCCGTAGTCGCGTTTTTCACCAGAAGCTTGGCTCAACCGCGGTGTGTTGTTGTAGAGGGCGAGACAGATGCTGTCCAAAATGGTGCTTTTCCCCGTACCCATGTCGCCACAAATCAGAAATCGCGAGGTAGAGGCCAAAAGGCCTTCATCGAAACGAATTTCCGCTTCTTCAATCGAAGCTATATTTTTGATTTTTAATAGAATGAGTTTCATTATTTAAGAATTGCTTACTCCTTTTCGTTGTTCTTTTGTACCCTACGGATGGCCTCCTCCAGCATTGCCACCATCTCTTGGTCCATCTCTTCGTGATATTGATTTTGATAATAAATTTTCGCCATCTCCAACGGCGTAGGCATGTTGTCGGGGTCGAAGGAACGGGGTTGGGTTGATTTTGTATCGTCTTTTTGCTCAGGAAGTTCCGTCTTGATGCAACAATACTCGGCCGCCTTTCCTTGCAGGGCTTGTTGAATGGTGACGATGTAGTTGGGTGGCATCGGGCCGTTCAGCAGCACATGAAGCCTCAAGTATGATTTTTCATCATCGGGCAACGCCTCGATTTCGGCAATGACCTCGTTGAAAGGTTTTGCCTCCTGTGGAATGGTAAGCAGTGGACGACGATTTTTGATGGGAATATGCTGGATATCAGGTTGTTGATCTTTAATAAGATTGACGATGGTCACTCCGTGGTTGCCGTGCTCATCGAAATGAAGGGTGAGGGGAGTGCCGCAGTAGCGGGCGGCGGGACCGTTGCCGGAGAGGGTTTGTGGCTGGTGGATATGCCCCAGGGCGAGGTAGTCGTAGCCCGTGCCGAAGGTGTCCTGCCCCACGGTGTCGATACCGCCGATATAGTTGTTGAAGTCGTGGCCGGTGAAGTTGCTGCCCGTAACGGCCGTGTGGGCGGTCAGCACCACGGGGAGCCCTTGTGGGTTTTGGCGGGCGGCCTCGTCGAGCAGCGACTGGTAGAAAAATGCCGGCCGTTTTTCCTGCTGGACCTCTTCCGACAACACGGGGAAGGCACTCTCGTAGATGTGCGGAACCGCCACGATGTAGCCGAGCGGCTGCCCGTCGCTGTCCTTCACCGGCACGATGTGGCGGCTCAGGTTGACGCTCCCGTCGGCGTTCCGCTCCACCTGCCCTACCACCCGTATGTTGAGCCGCTCCCAGACTTTTCCTTCCAGCTGCAGCGATGACTTGCTGTCGTGGTTGCCCGCCGTGATGACCATCTGGATGGCTGGATAGCAGTCGTGGATTTTCAGCAGCGTTTCGGTATAGAGTTCCCGTGCCCAAAGCGGCGGCTGCGGACGGTCGAAAATGTCGCCGCACACCACCATCGCATCCGGGCGCTCACGGTCGATGATGGCTACCAGTTGATGGAGAAAGTCGCACTGCTCCTCCTCACGGTCGTGGTCGTGCAACGTATGGCCGAGATGCCAGTCGCTGGTATGAAGGATTTTCATAAATGTTGATTTTGAGGTGGTTAATGGACGTGTCGTTGAAGTTGACACGATGTTTTTTTTCGCCGTCAAAGATACGAAAAAATAATTTTATGGGGTCGCCGGTCGACAGTTATTTAATTGTTGAAAGAAATTTTTTTGAGGATGTTGCAGGTTTCAAAAAATGTTGTATTTTTGCAACCCCAAAATTTAAGAGAAACAAAAGCCAAAATAAGATGAAAAGAACATTCCAACCGTCCAACAGAAGACGCAAAAACAAGCATGGTTTCAGAGAAAGAATGTCCACCGCCAATGGTCGTAGAGTGTTGGCTGCTCGTCGTGCAAAGGGGAGAAAAAAACTCACCGTTTCTGACGAAAGCATGGGCAGAAAATAGTCAATAAAAATTTTCTGAAGCAAAAAAGAAGGAAGGCAGGCTTTGTCTTCTTTTTTTTTGTAATTTCGCACCCTCAAATCCGTTTGCTGAATGAGAAAGATTTTTATCGCCATACTCTTTTGCATCAGCTGTTTGCAGCTGTCGTGGGCTCAGTCTTCCGGTACCATCGACGAGATTATTGCCGTTGTGGGTAAGGAAATTATCACCAAGTCGGAGCTGGAAGCCGAGTATATCAACTATGCGGCTCAGTTCAAGGACATTGACAACGAGGAGGAGGCTCGGATGCTGATCTTCGAGCACATGCTGAAACAGAAGCTGTTCATCCATCAGGCGCAGCTCGACAGTATCGAGTTCACCGACCAGGAGGTGGATGCGCAGGTCAACTACAAGTTCAATTATTGGCTGGCGCAGGTGGGCGGCAATACTAAAATTATCGAAGAGGCCTACAACAAGTCCATCGACGAGATCAAGAGGGACATGCGGTCGGTGATGCGCGAGCAGATGCTCACCGAGCGAGTGCAGCAGTCCATTACCGAGAATGTGGTCATTACTCCGGCAGAGGTAAAGAAGTTTTTCGACAAGATTCCATACGACAGCCTTCCCACTATCCAGCCTTCATACGAGATAGGCCATATCGTGAAGATGCCGCCAGTGAGCGACGAGGAGATTGCCACCATCAAAGAGAAGTTGCTTGGTTTCCGCGAGCGTGTGCTTCGGGGCGAGAAGTTCTCGATGTTGGCGCGCCTATACTCCGACGACCAAGGGTCGGCCTCCAACGGTGGTGAGCTGGGCTTCGTGGAGCGCGGCACCCTCTACCCTGAGTTCGAGGCGGTGGCCTTCAATCTCAAAAGCGGTGAAGTGTCGCAGATTGTGCAGACCAAGGCCGGCTACCACATCATCCAGATGATCGAGCGCCGCGGCGATAAAATCAACGTGGCACACATCCTCTTGCAACCCAAACCCTCGGCAGAGGAGCAGGTGAAAGCCATCGAGTGGCTCGACAGCGTGCGGCAGGTGATTATCGACCAGAACATGGACTTCAGCAAGGCCGCCATGGAGTTCTCAGACGATATGAACAAGAACAGCGGCGGCTGGGTGGTGAACCCCTACAGCAACTCCTATAAGTTTGAGAAAGAGGCTTTCGACGCCAGCACCTTCGCCACCGTCAACAAGCTCATCCCCGGCGAGTACTCCCAACCGGTGGCATACGTCAATGAGGACGGCAAGATGGCCTACCGGCTTATCTACCTCAAAACCAAAGTGGCCGCCCATAAACCTAACCTCCGCGAGGATTACGACCTCATCAGAGGCGCCGCCCTCGAAGAGAAAAAACAAGGCATCATCGACAATTGGCTGAAAGAAAAAGTAAAAATCACCCATATCAAAATCAACGAAAACTATAAGAACTGCCCCTTCCTCAAAGAGTGGGGCATCACCCAATAAATCAAATTTATACTATGGCAGATTTGAATTTCAAGGACGATGTGGAAGCCATTGAGGCGTTTGTAGAAAAATATGCGCAGCTGCGCCGCGAAATCGGCAAGGTGATCGTCGGGCAAGACGAAATCATCAAGAACATTCTGATGGTGATGTTCAGCCGCAGCCATGCCCTGCTGATTGGCGTGCCCGGACTGGCCAAAACCTTGATGATTACCACGATAGCGAAGTCTATCAGCTTATCATACAACAGAATACAGTTCACCCCCGACTTGATGCCGTCGGACATTATGGGTACCGAAATTTTGGACGAGAACCGCAAGTTCAAATTTGTGAAAGGCCCCATCTTCGCCAACATCGTGCTGGCCGACGAGATCAATCGTACACCTCCGAAAACGCAGTCCGCACTGTTGGAGGCCATGCAGGAGCGTTCGGTGAGTATGAACGGTGTGACCTACCAGCTGCCGGATCCTTTCTTCGTGCTGGCCACCCAGAACCCCATCGAACAGGAGGGTACCTACCCGTTGCCCGAAGCCCAGCAGGACCGTTTCATGTTCAACATCATGCTCGACTACCCGGGCTTCGATGATGAGGTGAACATCGTGAAATCGACCATCCATGGCGCTATGGCCGAGCCCGACCAGGTGCTTACCATGGAGGAGATTATCTTTTACCAGAAGCTGTTGCAGAAGATTCCGATTTCCGACAATGTATATCAGTATGCGGTGAAGTTGGCCACCATGACGCGCCCCAACACGGCGGGTGCTCACCCGTGGGCCAACGACTACCTCGCATGGGGTGCCGGTCCGCGTGCCTCGCAGTTCCTCATCATCGGCGCCAGAACGCACGCTGTGCTTAGCGGCAAGTACTCGCCCGACATCGAGGATGTGCGCGCCGTCGCCATCAACATCCTCCGCCACCGTATCATCAAGAATTACAAGGCTGAGGCGGAAGGAATTTCTATCGAAGATATTATTAACAAACTGATGCACGCATAGTTATGTTGTTCAAAGATGTACTGGTGGATGAAGAGCTGAAACGTCAGCTGGTGGCCCTCGCCGATGAGAACCGCATCAGTCATGCGCAGCTTTTTCTGGGACGGAACGGAAGCCACAGCTTCGCCCTCGCCCTCGCCTTCGCTCAGTACATCTGCTGCACCGACCGCCACGACGGCGACTCGTGCGGACATTGCCACTCGTGCAAGATGTTTGAGAAGTTGCAGTACCCCGACCTGCATCTCATCTTCCCCAACTGCACCTTTGAGGAGGTGGATAAGGATCCCGACTCGGAGAAAATGGCCGGCTATTTCCGCGATTTTGTCTTTGCAAATGATTATCACCTCGACTACAACGAGTGGGTAAAACACTTGAAAAGCGAGCGCAAGCAGGTTGTTATCAATATTCGTGATACGGCGAATATCCTGATGCAGAATAGTATCCGTTCGTATGAGAATGGGTATAAGATTTATATTTTGTGGATGGCAGATAAAATCCAGCTGGCGGCGGCCAACAAGCTGCTGAAGACTTTGGAGGAGCCGGAAAGCCAGTCGCTGTTCATTCTTATAGCGGAAAGCAGCGACCAGATGCTGCCCACCATCCTGTCGCGTACGCAGCTGGTGAAGATCCCGCCACTGTCGGAGGCCATGATCCGCCAGCAGTTGGTGGAGCGCGAGGGGGTGACAGAGCAGGAGGCCGCCGACCTCGCCGCTGTATCCGACGGAAGCTATGTGCGCGCCCTAAACCTGCTGCACGATAGCGCCGAAATGCACCATCTGCTCACCAACTACAACATCATCATGAAGAGCATTGCTGCATACCTCCAGAATGCTAAGGACCTGGCGCGTATCAACTATCTGCAGGTGCAGGACGTGCTCGCCGAACTCGCCCAGGCCGGACGCGAGATGCAGAAACGCTTCCTCAACTATATGCTCCGCATGTTCCGCAATAGTCTGCTCCTCAACACCGGCAACAATTCGCTGGTGCGTGCCACCTCCGAAGAGTGGACGGTGCTCGATGAGTTCCGGATGCTCTTCACCCTCAAGGACTCCTCGCAGCTGCTGCAAGAGTGCAGCGACGCGCTCTACCACCTCGAGCGTAACGCCAACGTAAATATCCTGTTCACGGATTTTTATTTCAAACTGTTGAAAGCATTTTCCCAACGATAAAACCATACCATGCCCGCATTCCCCATCAAAGTTTACAGTGCCGACCGTTTTCAGCTGGTGCATACCGAGCAGGAGTATCAGGCTCTGCTAGAGCAATTTACCTATATACGCGCCGCTGGCGGTTTGGTGTTTAACGATGCTAATGAGCTGCTGATGATTTTCCGCCGTGGCAAATGGGATCTGCCGAAAGGGAAGGTAGAAGCCGGTGAGGATGATGCGACTGCCGCTCTGCGGGAGGTAAAAGAGGAGACGGGTGTGAGTGCCGAGGTAGTGGGTGAACGTAAGTTTTTTGGCTACCACACTTACGGAACGTATGGTACGCCCATGTTCAAAGAGACCGTTTGGTTCGAGATGCGCGCCCTGCCCGGACAGCAGTTGTTGCCGCAGTCGGAAGAGGATATTGTGCAGGCTGTGTGGGTGCCGATGGCGGAGGTGGATGCCAAGCTGCGCAATAGCTATGAGTCGGTGCGTGACCTTTGGGAAACAGCAAAAACCAGTCGATAGTAATGTTTGTGTTAACTTTAAATAATTGATTATGAAAAAGTTCAGTTTAGTTTTATTGATTGCTCTGCTGATGGGTGGAGTGATGAGTGTTTCTGCACAACAAAGAGAACACCATGGCATTTCTGTGCATGTTGGTGGTATTTTGCCCGTTCATGAGTTTGACAATACCCCCATTTATGTGGTGCCGGGTGTCAACTCCCGCCACTTCGATGGCCATGGCGCTGCCATGTTCGGCGCCTCCCTCGGCCTCAAGTACAACTATGTGTTCGACTTTGGTCTGGGTATCTTTGCATCCGCTGACCTGATGTGGAACTCCCTTAACAAGAATGTGCGTCAGGTGTACAACCAAGCCTCTTGCACGAAGCCCATGTACGTGAATGTGCCGATTATCGTGGGTGTCAACTACATCACCGACTTTAGCGACATCGTGGATGTGTGGGGAGAGGCCGGTATCGGATGCGACTTGTTCTTGAAAACGACAGAGGGTTGGTCTGGCAATACGGTGAAATATAATATGAACGCCGCCTTTGCCGCCGAAGTTGGCGCAGGTGTTACCTTCATCGACCTTATCAGCGTGGGTGTTCACTACTACTGGCTCGGTCGCCAGAACGTGAAGGTAAATGGAGTTACCTATGATGAGACCTACGTTATCCCCAGCAAGTTGAGAATCGGACAGGTGGCTTTTAAAGTCGGTTTCCATTTTTAATTGATTGATAATTAGAATGCAATAGGATAGTCTTGCTGGAATAGACTATCCTATTTTTAAAAGAACATTCATTTATATTATATGTTCACCCAGAAAAGATACTGGAAATGGTTGCTGTTTGCATTGGCGTTGGCCGCTTTTGTGGCCATCTTGTATTATTCCAGTGTCTTGCTGAAGGGCATCGCCCAAGAGGAGCGCAACAAGGTGGAGCTTTGGGCGAAGGCGGTGAAACATAAGGCCGAGTTGGTCAACTCCACCAACAAGTTTTTTAATGAGATTAAGCAGGAGGAAGGTAAGCGTGCGCAGCAGTTCGCACAGGTGTTTCAAAAGTTAAATGAAGCCTCCACCAGTGCGGAAATTAATACTTATCTTTCTGAAATAGAGAATAATAAAAAGAATAACAAGTTTCCCCTGATCTTGGCATCCCCAGATGGTAGCATCGCTTACACGGTGAATGAGACACCGGAGGTGGAGAAGATGCGCAATGTGGCGCAATTAGGGAAAAGCTTGATGGAGTATGATTCCATCGTGTTGCATTACGACCCTACCGATACTGCCTCGTATGTGACCATCTTCTTCAAACAGTCGCAAGTTTATACTGATTTGAAAGGAGCATTAGATACTTTGCAAAGCTCTTTCTTTCAGGAGATTGTGTCGAATACAGCCTCTCTTCCCGTGTTAGTGACCAACGAGGAGATGGATGAGGTGATATTGTCGGGCAACATTGATATGAAGGAATTGGAGAGCCGCGAAGGTCTGTCGGAAATGCTCGACCGCATGAAGAACAAAAATCAGCCGATTGAGGTGGTACTGCCCGAGCATGGTCGTTGCTTCGTGTTTTATGAGGAGTCGCCAGTATTGGTAAGATTGAGGTATTTTCCTTATATTCAATTGTTTATAATTCTTGTCTTTGTCATTGTCGCCTACCTGTTGTTCAGCTTCGCCCGCCGTTCGGAGCAGAACCGCGTGTGGGTGGGCATGTCGAAGGAGACCGCCCACCAGCTGGGCACTCCCATCTCATCGCTGATGGCCTGGACGGAAATCCTGCGCGAGAGCGAGGTGGATCCTACTATGGTGGATGAGATTGACAAGGATGTGAAACGCCTCGACACCATTGCGCAGCGTTTCTCGAAAATTGGTTCTGTGCCCGAATTAAAGGAGGAGAACCTGGTGGTGGTCATCCGCGATTTCACCTCCTATCTCCGCACCCGTATTTCGTCCAAAGTGAATATCATCTTCGATGCCGAGAACATGCCCGACATCATCATTCCGCTGAACCGCTATCTGTTTGAGTGGGTGATTGAAAACCTTTGTAAGAACTCGGTGGATGCGATGGACGGCTGTGGCACCATTACCATTGTGATAACGCAGGACACTCGTCATGTGCATGTCGACATCACCGATACGGGCAAGGGCATCCCGCCCAAGAAACAGAAAACCATCTTCAACCCGGGCTACACCTCCAAGAGCCGAGGCTGGGGATTAGGATTGACCCTCGCCCGCCGCATCATTAAGGAATATCATAAGGGTAAGCTTTTCGTGAAAAACTCTGTAGTAGGGGAGGGCACCACGATGCGCATTACCTTAAAGTCATAAATCTTCGAACTATAAATATCCTATTCATGAAAAAAATAATCATCCTCATATTCATTCTCTGTCAGGGATTTGCGGTGATGGCGCAGCGCACCCTTTATGGCAAGGTGGTGGAACCCGAAAAGAAGGCTCCTTTGTCATACGCCAGCGTGGGACTGTTGCGGGTAGCTGACTCCTCGGTGGTGAAAACCGAAATGACCGACAAGGATGGAGTTTTCACCTTTATCGGTGTGACCTCCGGAAAATATTTTGTTAAGGTGTTTTATGTTGGTTATCAGGAATATGTGAGTGAGGCTGTGGAGATGGGAAAGAGTGATTACGATATGGGAACGATTGAGATGAAACCGGAGATGGAGATGCTGGGTATGATGGAAATTGTGTATAAGAAGCCTCTGTTCGAACAGAAATTGGGCAAGACCATCATGAATGTGGAGTCGCAGCCCAGTGCGGCGGGCGACAATGTGCTGGAGCTGCTGCGCAAGATGCCAGGGGTGCTGGTGGACAACAGCGACAACATCTCGTTGCAGGGCAAGTCGGGCGTGCTGATTCTGCTGGATGACAAGGATCCGCACCTCAGCGGCGACGACCTCGCCAACTTCCTGAAGAGCATGCCAGCCACCGCTATCGAGCGGGTGGAGGTGATCAAGAACCCGTCGGCACGGTACGACGCCGCGGGTACGGCGGGCATCATCAACCTCGTCACCAAGCACGTGCGCACCAACGGCATCAACGGTTCGGTGTGGGCGGGCGCTTCCTATGAGAGCGACTGGGGTACCAACGAGGGCTTCAACCTGACCGGCCGCACCGGCAAGTGGGTGCTCAACGGCAGTTATTATTATATGTATAGCCAGTCGAAGTTTGGCTTTGACTCAGACCGCACCTCCTTCATCGGAGGGGACACCATTCGGCAGACCACCAACGAGAAGGCGGAAGAGCTTTGGAACAGCCACAACAACTTCAGCTCCCATGGCATCAACTTCGCCGCCGACTGCTATATCGACTCGGTCAACACGCTCAGTTTCGCCTACCGCGCCCAGCTGTTTGATGCCCATTTTACGGCCTTGTCGGCGAACCGTATCTACCGCAATGATGAGCTGACCACCGCCTTTCGGGATGTTTCGCGCAGCAATTCGTTCCATGGTAACCATCAGTTCAACGTCAACTTCAAACATCGGTTCGACACCCTCGGCACCACGCTGTACGCCGATGCCACCTACTCGTTCGCGCACGACCGTTCGTTGACCGACCGTGAGCAGCCCTTCTTCGCCGACGAGTTCGTCACTCCGCTTTACAATAGTTATTATAAAGGAATCAAGCGCCCGGGCAGAATGCATGTGGCCACCGCCAAAATCGACTTGGAAATCCCGGTCAACCCCATGCTGTCGCTGGAGTGTGGTGTGAAAACCAGCTTTATCAGAAATCTCAATATCAATAATAACTATCTGAATGATAGTTTGATGGAGTCGCAGAGTAACCATTTTGTCTATAGTGAAAGCATCTCTGCGGCCTACGTGCAGGGCAACTTCCAGCCGACCCCGATGCTCACCGTGCAGGCCGGTTTGCGTGCCGAGTATGCGCATATCACAGGAAAATTGCTCACGACAGACGAGTTCAACAAGCAGGACTATTTCGATGTGTTTCCCTCCTTGCAGATCGACTATCAGCTGCCCAAGATGAACACCCTCTCCTTCGCCCTCCGGTCGCGCATCACACGTCCCGATTACCGCAGTCTTAATCCTTTTGTGGACATTGAGGATGAGTATAATATCCAAACGGGTAATCCTTATCTTGCGCCCGAATACACCTACACGGCTACCGTGGATTACTCGTGGCATTACATGCTGTTCGCCTCTTTGGGCTATGAGTTCATGCGGGGCGGGGTGGAAGATATGTTGTATATCGACAAACTGACCAATGTGGCGTTGAGCCGTCCTGAGAATATCGGCAAGATGCACGGCATGCGCGCTTCTCTGTTCGCCAACATCCCGATAGGGAAGTGGTGGATGATGATGTGGAATGTGAACTATTCGTTAGGACAGCAAACCTTTGATTATGAGAGTAGTACAGAGAAGAGTCTCGTGAGTTCGTTGCAGCTTTTCACCATGCACACCTTCACCTTCTGCAAGCATTACTCCATCGATTTCGGACTTTGGTGGATGCCGCTGTCGAGGAACACGTTCGGCAGTTCGAAGGGAACCGTCTATTCATGGGCAGGCTTCAAGGCGAGCATGTTCAAAGACTCTTTCACCGTTCGGTTGGGCATGCGCAACCTTTTCAATTCGAGCAAGTGGGTGAACCACGATGTCTATCCTGACGGCACCGTCAGCAATTCGCGCTGGATGAGCGGTGGCATTGGGGTGAGTCTTGACCTTAGCTACCGTTTCGGCAAGCAGCGCATCCAGATGCAACAGCGCAAGGGTCACGACGACGAGTTCGACCGTATGGGTAGCGGCAGTTCGGGCGGAAATGGCGGCCAGTCGGGCGCTCAGGGCCAGCAGTCAGGCGGCCAGCAGCGGTAGTTCGCAACCCCGTTTTTTCAGACTATTTTTTATCGTGCCAAACCTGTATTTTTTCACAAAAAAAATGCAGGTTTTTTACTTTTTTTTGTAAAAGTTTAATTATCAGAAAGAAAAAATATCAACGAAAATTTGTTGAAAAGAAATCTGATTTTTAGCACATCATTCAGACTTAAAAACCTATTTTCGTGATGCCTACTTGATGCATAATCGGGTAACGCAAGTTTTTGATAATTACTAATTTAACTCATGGACAGAATTTGATGCCCTGCATTAGAACACCCTAAATTTGCAATTAACGATTTTTAACAAATAACCATACACCCTATCATGGAAGATACTTTATCTCTCTTTGATTCATTCCAAATGACCGAGGAAACTATGCAGAAAAAGGAAGACAAGCTGGTGGCGTTGCGTGGGAAGCAATTGAGCCAAATGTCCGCCAACGAAGCGGAGCCGAAAAACGGGAAGAAACGCCATACTGAAGAGGGAAATCTCTTCGCCGCTTTGGATGAAGATTTTGAGCAGTCTGAAAATGTGGTGGAGACGACTCCTGTTGTGGAAGAGGCTCCGGCAGCGGTGGAAGAACCAGCACGTGTATATACCAAAGAGGAGGTCTTCCAGGATGTGGTGGACTATTTCCATGGCGACCAGCTGGCCGCCAGCGTGTGGGTGGACAAATACGCGTTGCGCAACGGTCAGGGCGAGTTGGTGGAGCATACCCCCGACGATATGCACCGCCGTCTGGCTCGCGAGTTCGCCCGTATCGAGAAAAAGTACAAGAACCCGATGAGCGAGGATTTGATTTTCAGTCTGATGCAGAATTTCAAATACATCGTTCCCCAAGGAAGCCCGATGGCTGGTATTGGCAACAACTACCAGGTGGTTTCCCTCTCCAACTGTTTCGTCATCGGCAACGGCGAGAATGCCGACTCCTACGGTGGCATCATGCAGATGGACGAGGAACAGGTGCAGTTGATGAAGCGCCGCGGCGGCGTCGGCCACGACCTGTCGGCCATCCGTCCCACGGGCAGCAACGTGCAGAACTGTGCGCTGACCTCCACGGGTATTGTCCCCTTCATGGAGCGCTACTCCAACTCCACCCGCGAGGTGGCGCAGGGCGGCCGTAGAGGTGCCCTCATGCTCACCATCTCCATCAAGCACCCCGATGCCGAAAAGTTCATCGACGCCAAGATGACCGAAGGCCGCATCACCGGTGCCAACGTCTCTGTGCGTATCGACGACGAGTTTATGCAGTGTGTCAAAAACGGCACGCCCTACACCCAGCAGTATCCCATCCACTCCGACACCCCCAAGGTGGTGCAGCAGGTGGACGCCGCGAAACTGTGGACCAAAATCGTCTATAACGCTTGGAAATCCGCTGAACCGGGTGTCCTCTTCTGGGACACCATCCACCGCGAGGCCGTGCCCGACTGCTACGCCTCCGATGGCTTCCTTACCGAATCCACTAACCCTTGCGGCGAAATTCCGCTTTGTCCTTACGATAGCTGCCGTCTGATAGCCATTAACCTGTACAGTTACGTAGATCAACCCTTTACGGACAAAGCGAGCTTCAACATGCCCCTCTTCAAACAGCACGTGGCTTACGCCCAACGGATGATGGACGACATCATCGACCTCGAAATCGAGAAGGTGGATGCCATCCTGAAGAAGATCGACTCCGATCCCGAACCCGATGACGTGAAACGTGTGGAGAGAGAGCTGTGGAAGAAGATCCGCAACCAGTCGCTGAAGGGCCGCCGTACCGGTCTGGGTACTACCGCCGAGGGTGACATGCTCGCCGCCCTCGGCATCCGCTATGGCACCGACCACAGCAATGCCTTCTCCGCCGAGGTCCACAAGCAGCTGGCGCTCGCCGCCTACCGTTCGTCTGTCACCATGGCCAAAGAGCGTGGTGCCTTCCCCGTCTATAGCAGTGTCAAGGAGGCTAACAACCCCTTCATCCTGCGCGTGAAGGCTGCCGACGAGAAGCTCTATGAGGATATGGTGCGCTACGGCCGCCGCAACATCGCCCTGCTCACCATCGCCCCCACCGGCAGCGTGAGCATCTGCACCCAGACCACCTCCGGCATCGAACCCGCCTTCAACGTGGTATATAAGCGTAGAAGAAAGGTCAACCCCAACGACATCGACAACCACCGCACCATCGTCAAGGATGTGAATGGCGACTCTTTCGAGGAGTATTTGGTGTTCCATCAGAAGTTCTTGAAATGGGCGGAGGTGAACGGCTACGATGTCAGCACCTTCTCCACCATGAGCGATGACGAGATCAACAACATTGTGGCGCAGTCGCCCTACTACAAGGCGATGGCCAACGACACCGACTACATCAAGAAGGTGGAGATGCAGGGGATGGTGCAGAAGTGGGTGGACCACTCCATCTCGGTCACCATCAACCTGCCGAAAGACACGACGCAGGAGATTGTGGGCGCGCTCTACCAGAAGGCGTGGGAGTGCGGCTGCAAGGGCATGACCGTGTATCGCGACGGTTCGCGCGACGGCGTGCTGGTGTCCACCTCCGAAAAGCCAAAGGAGAAAGAGAAGCCGGCACAAGTCAACTTCAAGCGTCCCAAAGAGTTGCGGGCGGAAATTGTGCGCTTCCGCAACAATAATGAGCCTTGGGTGGCCTTTGTGGGATTGCGCGATGATGGAACTCCCTATGAGGTCTTCACGGGCAAGAGCGACGAGGAGCGTATGCCGCTGCCGAAGAGTGTCACCTGCGGCTATATCATCAAAAACCGCAATGAAGATGGCACCAAATCGTACGATTTCAAATTCGAGGACTGCGATGGTTATCCCGTGCTTATCAGTGGTTTGAGTCGTTGCTTCAATCCCGAGTACTGGAATTATGCCAAGATGATTTCCGCCATGTTGCGCAACGGCATCCCGATTGACAGCGTGTGCGACATTATTGGCGGACTCCATTTCAGCGAGGAGACCATCAACTCATGGAAGAACGGCGTCATCCGTGCCCTGAAGAAGTTCATCAAGGACGGAACCAAGGCCAAGGGCGTGATTTGTCCCCACTGCGGTGCCGAGAATACCATGGAGTTCAAGGAGGGATGCCTGGTATGCACCAACTGCTCCTACTCCAAGTGCGGTGGCTGAGAAATGCTTAATCTGTATCCATCATTGACGCAGAAGGGAAGATGAAGAGGTTTTTACTGATACTCTGCGGGCTGTTGCTGGCGGCTTCTGTCTCCGCGCAGGTGGCCGACACGCTGGCTGTGCCCGCCGATACGGTGGTTCCGCAGCGCTGGGGACACAAGCTCACCAAAAAGGAGATGATGCCCAAGTTCACCGCCACGGTGCTGGGGCGCTACGAGTACAACACGCAGCAAAACACCCACCATTTCGAGTTGCGCCACACCCGTATCGGGGTTTCCGGCGCGCTGCACTCCATGTTCTCCTACATGGCGCTGGTGGATTTGAGCTACGGCGGCAAGTTCTCGCCCGTGGCCATCTTCGCCAAGTTCCAGCCCGTGAAAGGGCTCTCGTTCCTCATCGGCTACGACAAGATGCCCTTCAGCAACGAGAACCTGCTCTCGCCGTGGCAGTACTATTTCTCCGACAAGTCGTTCCTTACCCAGCGGCTCACCGCGTGGAGCGATGTGGGTGGGGTGGTGGAGTACCGCTGGGACGAGACCGTGCCCTTCTCCATCAAGGCGGGTGTGTTCAATAGCGGCGGCTTCAGCAAGCAGATGCAGTTCCAAAAGTCGCTGAACTATGTAGCTCGGGGCGCTTTCCGCTTCTTCAAAGGCTTTGAGCTCACCCTCAACTACGCGGCGGTGAAGTACGAGACGGTGCGGATGCACAACTTCGATGTGGGCATGATGTACAACATCGGCGGTCTGCACCTCGATGCCGAGTACATCTACAAGGCCTATTCCGACAAGAGTTTCCAGCCCACGCATGCCTTCGAGGGGTTCGCCTGCTACACCTTCCGCATCGGCAAGCCGTGGCTCGACGACATCGCGCTGGCCTTGCGCTACGATGCCATCACGCCCAACTGCAACGGCAAGCTGGCGGAGTCGGGGATGTACGAGTGGGACAACTACCGGCAGCGCATCACGGCCGGTTTCACCATGTACTTTATCAGCAAGCCCGTGCGGGCCGGCATCAGGCTCAACTACGAGAAGTTCTTCGCCCATGCCGCCGACGAGTGCAAAGACGACCGCCTGATACTGGAGCTAATCGTGCACTACTAAGCGGCTGCATTCATTATTGCCTTTTTGAGTTTTTCTTCCAAACCGGTGCTGTTGTGCACGGTCTTTTCCCCTACGGAATGGACAAAAATGTGTCATTGGAAGGGGGGAGGTAAAAATTTTTTTATTCCACCTAATATTTTGATATAAAATAGTTTGTTGGATTGGGCTTTCCCCTAAAAAAGTGTCATTGGAGAGAAGAGTTGAAAAAATATGAGAAATCAGTTGTAAAAAGCATTAAATTTGCCTCCCCAATCATTAAAAACCATAATACCATGAAAACAATGAAAATAATATCAGCATTGGCATTGTCCGTCGTTTTGCTTGCTTCCTGCGAGAAAGAGCCCGAACCAGCAAAAAAGCCCGACCGCCCCGTTGCGCCCACGGCAAGCGACTCCACCTACCGTGAAAAATGGGAGGGGCGTTACTGGCCTGAGAATGGCGGGAACGGCAGAATTCGCATGTTTATTCAAGAAGGGACAGACTCTCTGATGGAGATGAGCAGTAACGTCTCACCTGCTGTAGCTAGCGACAGCCTTCTTGTGAGAAGCGACGGATCATTTGAATATATAGGAAGCCTTAACCGGGAAGTGTTGGGATATTTCTATGCAGCCGACAGCCTGTATGTTCATGTGGTGACCCTCCAATACGACAAGTCGTTCCGCTGTGTGAGAATTCCTGACTATGTTCCTGCTCCAAACCACTAAACATTTCGGCAGTGGAAATCCCAAATTTTCAACAAATAAACGATTCAACAATTCAACAACCATACCACCATGAAAACAATGAAAATAATATCAGCATTGGCATTGTCCATCGTTTTGCTTGCTTCCTGCGAGAAAGAGCCCGAACCGGCAAAAAAGCCCGACCGTCCCATGGCACCACAGGCCCCGTTCGATTACAGAGAATGGGTTGGAGAGTATCTGATTACAAAAGATGTTTTAGGAGAGGGGAATATGACATTGCATCCTAACGATACCTTGGTGGCATCAATCGCCAATGAAACGGACTCCACCATGAATTTCTTTTATGACGGTGAGGTTTATTTGAACAAAGATGTCACCTATCACATTGACGGAACTTTCGATTATTACGGTTCAATATACAATGGACAAGCCTGTGACATTGTCACGGGATATTTCTATGCTCAGGATAGTGTGTATATCAAGTGGAAACGTATCAGTAATGTTTTTTGGGTAGTTGATGAATTCTATGGCTGCAAGATAAAGAGCAACGATGACGATCCCGTGAAATAATCAACATCTACAACATACTGATTATCAATGTATTACCCTTCTTTCAATCTAAATCAAAAAATTTTACTAAACATTTGGAAATCAGAAAATAACATGTAATTTTGCCCCGTTGTATTTTCAGATTCTGTTGAAGGGACTTGCAGGGTCTGGAGGTATGAATAAAATGATTAAAAATAGAAGTCCCCTATTAAATTTGCAGGCGATAAATCACCATACTCTTCCTGCCCACTCTTCACTTTTTACTCTTAACTCTTCACTCCTTCATCTCAACCAACCAAATCAACAAATAAACAATTCAACGATTCAACGATTCAACAACCATACCACCATGAAACCACAAACCCCTTTCAAAACCCTTCTTCTCCTCGTGCTGCTGGTAGCGGCGGGGGGATTCAGCCAGCAGGCGAAGGCGCAGGAGGACATTACGTTGAGGCTGCGCACCATGCTCAACTATTACCCTGTGCAGTGCGACAGCATTGTGGTGCAGAACAACACCCAGGGAACCAGCACCACCCTCTATTATCCCGACACCATTCTTTCCAACCATACGGTGGGGATTGGGGAATGGACAGGCGCCAATAAGGAACTGAAGATGGGTGTTCTGACGGCCAATCCATATCAGGACAGGGTGGAGGTGCTGTTGACCCTGCCGTGGACCGAAACCGTGGAGCTTATGCTCTGCAATGGGCTGGGGCAGATGGAATGGATGAAGTCGGAAAGGCTGCCTGCCGGCAAGCATCGCCTTGTGGTCAGGACAGGGGCGGCGGGGCTGCACATTTTGTCGGCACATACCTCCACAGACCGCTGCAGTGTGAAACTGATGCAGGAGGGTGGAAGCCGTGGTTCAGCAGACATCACTTGCTCATCGGTGGGCACCAACGATTTTGTGGAAAAGCGCCTGAATGCCGCCCGCTCGCAGTTCGACTTCGCAGTGGGCGACCATCTCACCTTGACCACATACGCCAATGCCCATTACTATGATACGATTACCCCTATCCAGCAGACGGTTGGCCTGACAGTTTCCGAGAGTGGCACAGTGAATTTCAAGACATCACTTGACTTTGAAGCAGATAGTGTTTTCCGTTACGATAGTATTGATATGCGGAATACAATTTGGGATGTGGTGGCCAGTGGTGTGTTCAATTTTTATGAGTGTCTTGGCGATTTCGCCACTGACATGGGAGAGGAGGTGGAATCGCAAATTACATTCTACGACTCCACGTTCTGTTCGATACGTCATTCTGGGATATGCGATGCTGAACTATATGGAGGGCAGTATCATATTGGAAGTCCATGGATTTACAATAACTACCCCTCCTTTAACGGGAAATACCGCGTGGAGTATGATGTGTACCCAGAATACAATGTCATCAGAACAAACCTATATGTAGGGCCAATGGATTCCCTATGCAGCAACTTGACTTATCATTATCAGATAAATTATATATTTGATTACAATGTACTGCATGTATTCGATGCAACACGTGGGATTGATGCTATAGATACTGCCTATTATTGTTCTTTCAGAAGAAAAGGGAGGGTGGAGTAATGAGAAAGATTGACTTCCAATAAAGCTATTCGTGGGGAATGTCGTACATTTGCAGGTGAAAAAAACGCCCCCACTCTTCACTTTTAACTCTTCACTTTTAACTCTTCACTCCTTCGCCCCTCCAGCCAAACAATTCAACAATTCAACAATTCAACAAAACCATACCATCATGAAACCACAAACCCCTTTCAAAACCCTTCTTCTCCTCGCCCTGCTGCTGGTGGCGGGGAGTTTCGGCCAACAAGTGAAGGCACAGGAGGACACCATTGCGACTTGTTCTACTCGCTCTCGGCTTTATTACAAGCATAGCGTCGGCGGCTGCGCAGGTTATATGGGTGGACTTTCTATGAAATTCAATTTGAAGGGCAAAGTTTATTTGCAGACGGATTGGGGCGTGACAGGACATTTATCCCTGTTGTATCCGTATATTGGAGAATTAGGTCCGATGCTTTATCTAGGGATTGGCGGAGATGTGAGTTTTTTATATGAAAGGGTGTTTCGTAATGCAACCAATACGTGGTGGTTGGTAGGTGTTAATTTGTTAGGGGATAAGCATATATACGATGATTTTAAAACAGGATATTGGAGGACAGGGGCGAGAATAGTGTTGGGAATAGAATGGAGATTGGACGTGCCTATCTGCTTCCAATTAGAAGCGCGTCAGGGTTATGGTCTGATTTTTGCTCCAGACTGGGACAGACACGATTACAGCAGAGACAAGTACTGGTCATTCTGCGGGAGTCCTTATCATTTTTTTGATTTTTCAATGGTCTTCTCTATCCGCTATTGCTTTGGTAGAAATGATAAAAACAATCAATAATGAAGAAAATGATCATCCTTATTTTTCACTATCTTTGCACGCGGGAATTGGAGGAGGGGAGGAGGGGATGAAAAGATGAAAGGATGAAAAGATGAAGGGATGAAATGTGTGGGTGTAGAGACGTCGCGCGCAACGTCTCTACCTTCAACAAATAAACAAATCAACGAATCAACACCCCAAACCATGAAAACAAGAAGAATTTTCCACCCCCTGTTCTTCCTCGCCCTGCTGCTGGTGGCAGGAGGAACATTCACAAGTTGTGTGAAACAGAAAAACTGTAAAACTACTAAAAGAACCTTCTGCATAGAAGGCGAGCTTCATTACGTATCAGATAGTGTAGCCTATTTAACCGAAGAACATTTAACCGATACATTTCATACGTACTACGATTTAGTGCCCTCGGACATTCCTCAAAAATATCATAAGGACGGAGTGATGGTGAGAGTTTCTTTGTTAAATCAAGGAATTCAGCTTGACGTTTACACCGGCGTCCCTCACCCATACCGAGTAAAATGCATTGAATCATTAGAATAAAATTTTTAGGAATGAAAAGATTTTTTCTATTTACGGTGGTATCCCTATTCGTTTTGTGTATGGGCAGTGTTGATTTGAAGGGACAAAATGATTCCGTACAAACCGATTTTCAAAAAGGATTCAGCATCACCGCTGACATTGGTGGGGGATTTAACAAATACCCCATTCTAAGCAGAGAACTCTGTCCTGGTTTTGGCATGGGTGTGGGGATGAGGTATGATTTTCACCGATTTTGGGGTGTTTCCGCTGGCCTGCGTTTTGAGAATTACTACACCACCGACAAGGAGTTCAGCATACATGATTTAATCATTCCTGTTGAAATGGAATACCATCTTCCTTACTTTTACTTATGTGGCGGTGTGCGTTTTGGCTTTTGTATCAATACATGGACTGCGGCCAATGCCCGTGAGGCTTTCAGCATCGGAGGAACACTCGGTTTGGGCGGGCGCATCCCATTGACACAAAGCGACCATCTCTCCATTGGTGTTCATGGAGCTCTCATCAATGTTTTCGAAGCCTATTATACAGATGGCACCTTCAAACGTTATGTAGAGGGTTTCCCCCGCTATACGGTGATGCTGCGTGTGGGTTATTCACATCGATTCTGATAGGGCTGGACATTCCGTAAAAAAATAGCAGAATTTCATTCCCTATTGTGTGGATTGGGAGGGATAGAATCTCAAAAAAAATTGTAATTTTGCCCCACTATATTTTCAAATTCTGTTAAGGGGATTGGTAGGGTGGGGAGGTGTAAATAAAATGATTAAAAATAGAAGTCCCCTATTACATTTGCAGGTGCCCCCCCACTCTTCACTTTTTACTTTTTACTTTTTACTTTTTACTCTTTACTCTTCACTTTTCACTCTTCACTTTTAACTCTTAACTCTTAACTCTTAACTCCTTCGCCTCTACAACCAAACAATTCAACAAATAAACAAATCAACGCATCAACAATTCAACAAAACCATACCACGTCACAATGTCTATCCGCATTAAAAAAATCATTCTTGTCATCGTCCATCTGCTGTTCTGGGCAGTTGTGGGCTATCTGTTTTTGGCGAATTCTCTTCTGCGCCCCATGCACCCCTCGCTATGGGTGGAGATGTGCGCACTGCTTTGCATCGTAGCGTCGTTTTATGTGTCGTACTTTGTGCTTGTTCCTAAATTGTTGATGCGCAGGTGTTTTGTACCATTCTTTGTCTGTACATTCTTGCTGATTTTGCTGAATGGATTCATAGAACTGGCTATGATGGAGGGAAATCTGAAAGCTGTTTATGGACAGATTGGTGAAACTGCATTGTACAATACAATACGATGGAATATATTCTTTTTCCTGTGTTTGCGGGATGCCTGTTTCATTATTGTCGGTGATATTGCGAAATTGTGCGAGCTGCAAGCCGTGAAACTGCAGCAGAGAGACAAAACCGCTGGTGAAATAAATGATGGCTGTATTTTTGTCGATATTCCATCCCAAATGACCGCGCTGTTGGCTATAGATGACATCGCTTATCTGACGTATGAAAAGCGGCGAGTCACCATTGTTCGCAAAACTGCTCCACGTGTTTACACCTACTCTTCCCTCGCATATTTTGAAGAACATTTGCCCTCGGATAGGTTCATCCGAATCAATCGAAGTGCCATTGTTGCCTACTCAGTTATTGAAGCATACAATGAAACCACCGTTCGTGTGGTTGCCCATAATATGATGAAGGAGTTTCCAATACAGCAAAACAACTCGGTTGATATTCTGAGCCAGCTTCAAATGTGGGCTCCTTCGGAATACCAGCCAGATTAGTCTTGCCTTTATTCCCTCTCTTTCAGGCACTTCGCCAACAGTCCGAGAATCTGCTGGCAGGCGCCCTCGATCACTTGGGCGCGGCGGCGCGGGATGGAGAGTTTCTGTGTGACTGTGCCGTGTTCAGAGGCCACGGCAATCCACACCGTGCCGACCGGCTTCTCAGGCGTGCCGCCCCCGGGACCGGCAATGCCCGTGGTGGCAATGCCGTAGTCGGCGTGGAGGTGCCGGCGCACCCCCTCCGCCATGTGGATGGCAGTGGGCTCGCTCACCGCCCCGTGGGTGGCGAGGATGTCGTGCGGAACATGCAACACGTTTTCCTTCACCTCGTTGCTGTACGACACTACGCCGCCAACGAAGTAGTTGGAGGTGCCGGCGAGGGCGGTGAGCTGCGCCGACAATGCGCCGCCTGTGCAGCTCTCCGCCGTGGCGAGGGTCAGTCCGGCCTCGATCATGGTGTCGGCGATGAAGGCGGGCAGCGTGTCGAACCCTTCGCAGGTGATGTAGCTTCCGGCGATGGGACGGAGCTGCGCGAGGGCGGTGTCGATGGCCGTCTGTAGCGCATTGGCATCGTTGCCGCGGGCGGTCAGCCGCAGCCGTGTCATGCCGGGCTGCGGCAGGTAGGCCAGCGAGAGACAGTCGGGCAGGGCCAGCTCCCACGGCTCGATGAGGTCGCTCAGAAACGACTCTCCGATACCTTGCACAATCAGGGTTTTGTGGATGATGTGGCCGGTGGCAAACCGTTCACGCAGGCGCGGGATGACGCTCTCGCGCATCAGCCCCTCCATCTCGAACGGCACACCCGGCAGCGAGATCACCACCTTGGGGTGTGGCGTGCCGGCAACGTCGAACCACATGCCCGGGGCGGTGCCGAGGGGGTTGTTGAGCACCGTGCAGCAGCGGGGCACCCATGCCTGCTGCCGGTTGATGTCGGTGAGCTCGCGGCCGAAGGCAGCCATGCGCTTCCGCACATTGTCGAGGGCCTCTTCGTTCTCGTACAGCTCGCTGTGGAAAAAGTCGCAAAGCACCTGTTTGGTGAGGTCGTCCTTGGTGGGACCGAGCCCGCCGGTGATGATCACAATGTCGCTGATTTCCAAACAGTCGCGTAGAGTGTCGCGGATGGCGGACGGTTCGTCGCCGATGGTAACGGTGCGTTTGATGCCGATGCCGGCGGCGCCCAGCAGCTGGGCCATCACCGCTGCATTGGTGTTGATAACCTGTCCGATGAGGAGCTCGTCGCCGATGTTGATGAGGGTGCTATTCATGGTTTTGTAGATTGATTGTCTTCTGTTATGTTATTCGTTTGAATACTCAATACGGGGAGGCAAAAGTACAATTTATTTCGGAATCATCCTTTTGTTTTTAATACCAAAGTGATTTCCTTTCTATTAAATGAATTTTTATTATAAATAAAATGTAAAATTTTTAATTTATTTAAATTTTTAAATTAAATTGATGAAAATATTGTTAATATATTGTTTTTATTTATAAAAATAATAGTATCTTTGCAATATTTTTTTTCTGATTGTATTATGGAATCGAATAACGATAGATACCAAAATCGATATCGCATCTCATCAATCCGATTGCAGAATTGGGATTATGGATGGAATGCCATTTATTTTGTAACCATCTGTACAAAAGGCAGAAATCATTATTTTGGAGAAATTATAGATGGCAGAATGCATTTATCGCCCGTCGGTGCCATCGCCGATGTTTTATGGCATGAATTATCCCATCATTTTGGCAATATTGAATTGGATGCGTTTGTGGTTATGCCCAACCATATACATGGCATTATCGCAATCAATAATGCGAATGGTGGTGGCAACGCGGAAAACGGGGGAAACGGGGAAAATGGTGGAAACGGTGGAAACGGGAAAACCGGGGAAACCGGGAAAAACCGTAGAGACAACGCATGCGTTGTCTCTACCGTATGCGATACGTCCGCGTCATGCGATACGTCCACGTCAAACGTTCCCCCCACGTTATGCGAACAACAATTGTCCCCAATGCCCAAAACCATCGGACAACAACGTTTCCAACACCAAGGGGAAAAAACATTATCATCCATTGTTGGGTCGTATAAATCGGCGGTTTCGCGGCACGCGCACGGTTTGGGATGCGATTTTGCATGGCAATCTCGTTTTTATGACGCTATTATCCGTGATAACCGTGCATTGATTCGTGTTCAATCCTATATAGGAAATAATCCCAAAAACTGGAAGGAAGATAAATTCTGTGAACGATGACCGAATCAACCATTATATCGAAAACAGGGGATATGGATATTTCCATTTATGATGATAGTGATCCTGTTTGAAATTCCCCAAAAAAGTCGTATCTTTGCAGCCTTATTTTAAGATGAAAGAATAGTATGAACCATGACCTTTTTTGTGTAATAATGGCAGGCGGCGTGGGTGCCCGCTTCTGGCCCATGAGCCGTTCTCATAAACCAAAGCAATTTATTGATATACTGGATGATGGAACTTCGCTGATTCAGAAAACTTTCAATCGTTTCGCTGAAATCTGTCCCCGCGAGAATATCTATATCATCACCAACTCGATGTATGCCGACCAGGTGCGCGAGCAGCTGCCCGGCCTCAATGCCGACCAAGTGGTGCTCGAACCGGCCCGCCGCAACACCGCTCCCTGCATCGCCTACGCCAACTTCAAGATCAAGGCGCGCAACCCCAACGCCGTCATCGTGGTGGCTCCCTCCGACCATGTCATTCTCAAAGAGGATGTTTTTAAGGAGGTGATTGTCAATGGTTTGAAATTTGTGAAGGAGAACCAGAAACTGCTCACCATCGGCATCCGCCCCTCATCGCCCAACACGGGCTACGGCTACATCCAGTACAACGAGGATCGCCAGTATGAGGGTACCTCCATCTACGATGTCAAGATCTTCACCGAGAAACCGGAGCTGGAGGTCGCCAAGCAGTTCGTGGAGAGCGGCGAGTTCCTCTGGAACGCCGGCATCTTCATGTGGTCGCTGCCCGAAATCGAAAAGGCATTCGCCAGCTACCTGCCCGATGTTTACGAGCTCTTCAAGCGTGGCGAGGGAATATACAACACCACCGCCGAAGATGAGTTTATTAAGTCTATCTACCTCATCTGCAAGAATATATCGGTTGACTACGGCATCATGGAGAAGGCCAGAAATGTGTGCGTGTATGCCGCTGACTTTGGCTGGTCAGACCTCGGCACATGGGGCTCTCTCTATGAGGTGAGTCAAAAAGATGAACAGCAGAACGTGGTGGCGGGTAATAAGGTAAAAACCTACAACACAACGGGTTGTATTATCAATGTACCCAAAAATAAGGCCGTCGTCCTGCAAGGGATGGAGGATTATATTGTGGTGGACAACGACAATGTGCTGCTGATTTGCAAGAAAAACAGCGAACAGCAGATTCGCCAGTATGTGAATGATGTGGAGATTGATTTTGGAGAAAAATATGTCTAAACCATGCCTTCGCTCAAAAAATTAGTCGGTCAGACTGCCATTTACGGCCTCAGCAGTATTATCGGTAGGTTTTTGAACTACCTGCTGGTTCCGTTATATACATACAAGATGGCGGCAGAGTCGGGCGGCTACGGTGTGGTGACCAACGTGTATGCCTATACCGCGCTGCTGCTGGTGCTGCTCACTTTTGGCATGGAGACCACCTTCTTCTACTTCGCCAACCGCGAGGAGGTGGATGCCAAAAAGGCCTTTGCCACGGCGGCCAATTCTGTCGGACTGCTGTCGCTCCTGTTTTGGATCGTATGTATGGTGTTCGGAGGCCCGATTTCAGGGGCATTGGACTATGGCGATCATCCCGAGTATTTGCGGATGATGGCGACCGTGGTGGCCCTCGACGCTTTCCAGGCCATCTTGTTTGCCCAGCTCCGATACCAGAACCGCGCTATTAAGTTCGCCGCCTTGAAGTTGCTCTTCATCGTGCTGAACATCGGCATGAACCTGTTCGTCTTCCTCGTGGCACCCTCCCTCAAGGCGTCTGCCCCGTCGCTCATGGCATGGTACCAGCCCGCCTATCAAGTGGGGTATATTTTTGCTGTTAACTTATTGTGTACCGGACTGATAACACTGTTTTTCCTGCCCGAGATGAAAAACCTTCGGTTGGGTATCGACCGGCAGTTGCTGAAGCAGATGCTGAAATACACGTGGCCGTTGCTGCTGCTGGGCTTGGTGGGCATCCTCAATCAGGTGGCCGACAAGATCTGCTACCGTTTCATCGTGCCCGGCGCGGAAGGGGAGGTGCAGCTCGGCATCTATGGTGCCTGCGTCAAGATCGCCATGATCATCGCCATGTTCACCCAAGCCTTCCGCTATGCCTACGAGCCGTTTGTGTTTGGAGGACAGAAAGATAAAAACAACAAGGAGGCGCAGGCTGCGGTGATGAAATATTTCGTCATGTTCACCCTTTTCGCCTTTCTTATTGTGATGTGTTATATGGATATCTTCAAATACATCATCAATAGGGAGTATTGGGATGGATTGAAGACAGTACCCATTGTGATGATGGCCGAAATTTTTATGGGTATCTATTTCAACCTCTCTTTTTGGTATAAACTTATGGGACAGACTTGGTGGGGAGCCATCTTTTCCGGAATAGGTTGCGCTGTGCTGTTGGCCATCAATTTCCTGTTCGTCCCTCAATTCGGCTATATGGCTTGTGCGTGGGGCGGCTTTGCGGGATATGCGGTTTGCATGGTGCTTTCGTATATAGTGGGTCAGAAGAAGAATCCCATTCCTTACAATCTGAAAGCGATTTTTGGCTATTTTTTGTTGGCGATGGTCATCTACATGATGAGCTGGATGTTCGGCCGAATGATGGTGCTGGGATACCTGCCCGACAATCTTGTGCTGAGAATTGCGTTCAACACACTGATGGTCATTCTGTACATGGGTGTGCTGGTGTATAATGAGCGTGTGCTGGTGAGCAAATTGGTGGAGAAAGTGAAGGTTAAAATTTTACGTAAAAAATGATTTTTTTGAAAATTTGAAATAATGAAAATATTTGACAAGAGTAATTTGAAGGGTGATATTTTTGGAGGAATTACCGCTGGTATCGTGGCCTTGCCGTTGGCGCTCGCTTTTGGTATTCAAGCATTTGGCGTGATGGATGTCCCGGAGGCGGGTGCTATCGGTGCTTTGGCGGGTTTGACGGGTGCCATTATGATTGGCATTTTCGCCTCCCTGTTCGGGGGAACCCCCTCACAGATTAGCGGCCCTACTGGTCCGATGACGGTCATCTCCGCCACTTTGATTTCCGGCGTGTGGGCCAGCTCGCAGAACAACATCACCATGGTCATCATCAGCATGGCCATTGCCGCCATTCTGTGCGGACTTTTCCAGATTCTGTTCGGTATCCTGAAAATTGGCAAGTACATCCGTTACATCCCCTATCCTGTGCTATCGGGCTTTATGAGCGGTATAGGCATCATCATCATCGTGCAGCAGATTTACCCGCTGTTCGGCCTCAAGTCACCGGTGCTGGTGGTGGATATGATCACCCAGCTGCCCGACAAAATCAGCGGTTTCAGTCTGGCCGCGCTGCTGTTAGGACTTGGCACAGTGGCTATTATCTATCTTTTCCCGCTCATTACCAAGAAAATACCCTCCACATTGGTGGCTTTGGTGGTGATGACCATCGTGGCCGTATGCGTGCACTTCGACAGCAAACTCACCATCGGCGAAATTCCGTCGGGCTTCCCGATGCCCTTCTTCCTCAAAGGAGGCATGGACTTCTCACAGGTCAACTGGCTGTCGGTCATCAAGATGTCGGTGCTGCCGGCGTTGACCCTTGCCGGTCTGGGTTCCATCGACACGTTGCTCACCTCCGTGGTGGCCGACAATACCACCAAGACCAAGCACAACAGCAATCGTGAGCTGATAGGGCAGGGTATTGGTAATATGATGGTCGGTCTGTTCGCAGGCCTTCCGGGTGCCGGCGCCACCATGCGTACCGTTGTCAACATCAAGAGCGGCGGCCGCAGCCGGCTTTCAGGTGTGATACATGGTATCTTCCTGCTGGCGGTTCTGCTTGGACTCGGTAAGGTGGTGAAATTCGTGCCGCTGTCGGTGCTGGCTGGTATCCTCATCACTGTCGGTATCGGCATCATCGATGTCAAGGGTTTCAAAGACCTGCTCAAGATTCCCCGCGCCGATGCTGTGGTGCTGCTTACTGTGCTGTTCCTCACCGTGTTTGTGGATTTGCTCATCGCGGTGGGTATCGGCATGATCATCGCCTGCGTGCTCTTCATGAAACGCGCCAGCGACCTCGTGGAAGGGGGCTACCACTCCGACCAGATGACCGCCTTCGACAAGGAAATTCCATGGGAAGATGAGAAGGTGCTGACCGACGAGGTGCGCAGCAAAATCTATATCCAGCGTCTCAACGGCCCTATCTTCTTCGGCTCCATCACCCGCTTCCAAGAGGTGATGCACGACATCCCCGATGATGCCAAAATCGTGATCATCCGTATGCGACTGGTGTCGTTTATGGACCAGTCGGGCCTGTATGCCATGGAGACCGCCATCAAGGATTTGCAATCGAAAGGCGTTACGGTGCTGATGACCATCATCCAGCCCCAGCCGATGTATATGCTCACAAAAATGAAAGTGATCCCCAATCTTGTCCCAGAGGAGTTTACGTTCAAGACTTTTGAGGACTGCGGTCGTTTTCTGAGCGCTAATCTTAAAATGATTTCTGAAAAATGAGCGAAGAAAATACAGGTATAAAGGCAGTTCCTGCTGTCAAAAAAGACGTGGAAATCCCTACCCCTGCCAAAAGGAGCTGGAGGGAGAAACGCGATGCGCGTCGGATGAAAAGGCGCGAGGGCAGAAAGCGCGGGAAATTAAAAGAAAAGTCCGCAAAAGAAATTATCCATCAGCAGCAAACATGGGTGAGCCGTGTCATCTTCTTTATTCTGTCAGCCTTTATTGTCTTTCCCTTTGTGGTTCTGTTCCAGTCGGTGTTTCCTGTCACGAAGTGGATCCTGCCTGCTATTGTCGGAATAGGTGCCACCATCGGACTTTTTTACCTCCTTCGTAAAATCAAGTTCACGGTTTGGACCATTATTGGTGTGATACTTATCACACTTTCTATTACTTCCGCTACAGGTAGGTATTCTTTTGTAGATGTGGGAATCGACTACAGAAGTATCCTTAGCAATGGTGTGTCATTCTTCCAACATCCCTTCCCCAAGTATAGGCAGTTTATAAAGGCTACACGTATTACACCGAATGTGCGCCAGTATTCGTTGAAAGCAGCCACCAAGAATTTTACCAGATATCAGAAAGGCCCAGGGTGGCAATATGTTCAGTATTTCTCTATTTATAAGGAAATTGTGTCTAAGTGGAAATATGTGAACGACCCGGTCAATCGTGATTATATCGCTTCTGCTGAAGAGTCGTTGGCCACTTTCTGTGGCGATTGCGATGACTATTCGGTGCTGGTGGCCGCTTGTGTGACATCGGTCGGCGGAACCGTACGCCTCGTGAGGACTAAGACTCATGTCTATCCTGAACTCAAAATAGAAAGTGAAGAAGATTATGGAATAGTTAAAAATCTGATACGTAAGCAGTTGTTTAGCAAAGTGTCTAAAAAGAAGGAGATTTATTGTCACGAGGATTCGTATGGGGACATTTGGATCAACTTGGACTATACCGACCGCTATCCGGGTGCTAGATTCATGTCGGATGAGATTATTTCAGTTTTAGTGATTCCGTAAAGAACAAATCATCAGATAAAATGAAAATTTACTGAAAATTTTTTGCGTGACATTACTCTTTTTTGTACTTTTGTGCCCTTAAAATTTTAACATGAAAAAACTTCTTTTATCCTTCATTATTGCCGCACTTTTGCCGCTTTCGATTTATGCGGATGGAGTACCGGCCTCAAGAGTTATTCAATTGGGTAGTAATGCTTTCCAGCAGCGCACCCATCAGGTTTCTGTGGTGAAGAACGTGGACTTCCTAACGGAAGGTAGCGACACGCTGATGGCCATCCTCCATTTCCAAAATGGCGGTTTTCTCATCATGGCTACCGATGATGCCTTCTCACCGGTTGTGGCCTATTCGGCCGATGAGGACTTCCCGCTCGACAACTCCGCACCGGCCGCCTTGTACTGGCTGAACGGCTATAAGGAAATGGTTTATCAGACCCGCCAACAGCACCTGTCCGCCACCGACGAAGTGGCCCGCCAATGGCAGGAACTGGAAACTGCTGGCAGTCGCGCCACCCGAAGCGAGGTGGTGTCTCCGCTCCTTCTCTCCAAATGGAACCAGAGCAAATACTATAACGACCTCTGTCCCGCCGACGACGAATCACCTTATGGCTACGGCGGTCATGTGCCGTGTGGCTGTGTGGCACTTGCTATGGCATCGGTCATCCACTACTATCGCTACCCCGCTACTGGGCAGGGTAATCATGGCTACTACTCCTCATACGGCTATTTCTCTGTCAATTATGCCCAGCAAAATTACAACTACAATGTCATGCCGTATTCGTTGAATAAGAAAAACAACGAAGTGGCCAAGCTGATTTTCCATTGCGCAATCGCCGTCGAGATGGGCTTTGATCCGGAAGGGTCGGGTGCGCAAACTGCTGATTGTAAGAACTCTCTGAGAGATTATTACAAATATTCCAACGACATTGCCACCGCTAATCGTGGTGGCGGCTGGGGGCCGTGGGGCGGTAGCAGCTATACCGATGAGCAGTGGATTGACTTGCTGAAAGGCGATCTTGACAATGGTTATCCTATCATCTATAGTGGTTACGCTGAGGGCGAAGGCGGTCATGCCTTCGTGTGCGATGGCTATGACTCCGACAACCTCTTCCATTTCAACTGGGGATGGGGAGGCACAGGTAACGGATTCTATACCGTGGCCACCAACGGCAACGATGCAGTGGGCGGTTTTACCAGTTCGCAGACCGTAGTCCATAATATCCATCCGCCTACAAATGGCTATCCTTCTTACTGCCAGGGAACAGTGACGGTTAACGCGTCGGCCGGTTCATTGGAAGATGGCAGCGGTCCGCAGGATTATCAGAACAATGTGACCTGCAACTACATCATCCAGCCTGAGAACGGTAAGTCCGTCACTATCGGTATCGTTGATCTGGATTTGGAAGACGGCCATGACTATCTCCGCATCTATGATGCCAATCCTGACAATGGCGGAAATCTTGTGGCGGAATATACCGGTAACACCTTCAATCCGACCGACTGCCCCTATGTGCAAGGCCCCTACGCCTACATACGCTTCACCTCCGACTGGACAGGTCGCGCAGCAGGTTGGAAACTGCGTTTCACCAGCAAGCGCTATGTTACCTGTGTCGCCAACACTAATCTCACCGCTCCTACCGGCACTTTCGAGGACGGCAGCGGCGACGAGACTTACGCCCAAGACGCCTATTGCTCATGGACGATCAAACCGCAGAATGCCACTTACGTGCGGCTCACCTTCTCGCAGTTTGACATCAGCAGCGAGGATATGGTGATGGTATATAGTAGTGAGGATGAGGATGAGAGTCATCTGCTGGGCACCTATACGGGTAGCTCACTCCCCAGCGTGATATTGAGCAATACCGGTGTGATGCGTGTGCGTTTCATCAGCGACAACTATATCGAGCGTGATGGTTTCGCCGCTTCTTGGTACTCTGACGGTGAAGAAGTGCAGGATCCTGAAGATCCTGAGGATCCCGAAGATGGCGTGTCCGACTACAACGATCTCTCGTTGGAGGTGTTCCCCAATCCCGCCCATGAGCAAATCAACGTGCTGGTGCCTGCCCGCTTCCATAATGGTCAGCTGCGAATCGCTGATATGAACGGCCGTGTGGTCCGCAAACTGCCCGTGAACCCCAGCAGCGAGCTGAACGTCCTTTCAGTAAGCGAACTGCCCTCCGGAGTCTATGTCATTTCTGTGATTAACGACAACGAAATTGCCTTCAAGAAGTTAATTATCAGCCGATAATGGGAAACATCAACCGTTGGCTACTGCCCGTCACGACTTTTTTGTTCGGTGCGGCATTGGCGCTGTTCATAGCCAACAAACTCTATACGAACAAGCTCGCCGATTCAAGCGGAAAGGCGAAATTTGATACGGTGCTTTCTTATATAGACCGCTATTATTGCGATGATGTCAGCGAGGATGAACTCTTTGCTGGTGCCATACAGGGTATGCTCCAAACTTTGGATCCCCATTCGGTGTATGCCTCTGCGGAGGAAAATAAGCAGATGATGGAATCTTTGGATGGAGAATTTGAAGGGGTCGGTATCCAGTTTAATATCATGAACGACACCGTGATGGTGGTAGCCGTCATTTCCGGAGGACCTTCTGAAAAGGTGGGCCTCCTTGCTGGAGACCGTATCGTATCTGTTGATGGCGAGAGAATTGCGGGCGTTCATATTTCCCAAGAACGGGTGTTCAAAATACTCAGAGGTGAAAAAGGAACCAAAGTAAAGGTCGGGATTGTCCGTCAGGGAAGCGATAAAGAAATCCCATACACCATTGTTCGCGACAAGATTCCTACCAATACCCTCGATGTGGCTTATATGCTCAATGAGCATGTCGGTTATGTCAAGCTCGACCAATTCGGAGAAAAGACCTATTACGAGTTTGTGATGGCTGTTAAAAAGTTGAAACAGAGCGGTATGACCGACCTTGTGCTCGACTTGCGTGGCAATGGCGGTGGTTATCTTACGGCTGCCACAAGCATTTGTGACGCTTTCCTGCCGAAAGGAGAGATGATTGTTTATACTGAAGGGAAGAAAGTGAAAAAAGAGGTGATGTACGCCACCTCTACGGGATGCTTTGAGACTGGCCGTGTGGTGGTACTGATCGACGACTTCAGTGCCTCCGCCAGCGAGATTGTGGCCGGTGCCATCCAGGATAACGACCGCGGTATCATCATCGGCCGCCGCTCCTTCGGCAAAGGACTGGTGCAGCAGGCTTTTGATCTGTCGGATGGCTCGTCGGTACGTCTTACAGTAGCCCGTTACTATACCCCCAGCGGTCGCTGCATCCAGCGCAAATACTCTGGCGGCACTGAGGATTACTACGAAGATCTTGTGCGCCGCTATGAAAATGGGGAGATGGATAGCGCCGACAGCATCAAGTTGGATAAAAGTATTCGCTATACCACCAAGAAAGGCCGTACCGTATATGGCGGCGGCGGCATTATGCCTGACATTTTTGTGCCTCTCGATAGGGATTCTAATGCAATGGCTTTCAATGAAATATTTAATACGGGATTGGTGACAGAGTATGCCTTCAACTTCGCTAATCAAAATAAAGAACCACTGCTGAAAAGCTATCCCACCGCCGAATCGTTTGTCAAAAACATGGTTCTTCCTACTGCCGTTGAACAAGATTTTCTTTCCTTCTATCAAAAGAAATATGGCTCTGTTTCTCTTAATGAAGCCTCTTCAAAAGAGCTGAAATTGTGGCTGAAAGCTTTGATAGGAAGGAACTTGTATCAGGAAGAAGGGTTCTATCCCGTCATCAACACTTCCGACAAGGTGATTATCAGAGCGTTGGAAGAGCTTCAATAAGCTGTGCGCAGGTAATTTTGGCTGTCACGGTCACGCCTAATACCCCGTGGAAGTTGATGCTTTGTCCAGTCAGGAACAGGTTGGGGAGGGGTGTTTTGGTGGGCAATATTGTGACCATCAGATTGTTGCAATCGGTGCAAATGCCATACGCACTGCCTTCATAGGTGCCCGTATAATCGTGGTAGGTGAGGGGAGTGGAGGTGAAGACTTGTTCGATATTTCCTTTTAATTCGGGAAGATAGGAAAGCACTTGAGCGATGGCATCATCGGCGCGGCACTGCTTGAAAGCCTCGTAGTCGCTGGGCCTGCGCATCGGGCGGCTGTCGGCCCACGCTGCCACCTCCTGCCAATACATCGGCATGAAAAGGTCGATGTTGCGGGTGTATTCGCCGCCGTCTTCGGGAACGGAGAAATGCACCCCGATGGAGCGGGTGCGACCGTCAACGGGCTGTTCCGCCGTGCGCCATAGCTCGGGTTGATGATGGATGAACAGATTGCGGTTGCGGTATTTTACGCTGTTTTCTTTGAGGAAAAGATGAACGGTGAAAACGCCGAAACTGTTGTGTAAATTTTTGATTCTCTGTATATAACGCTTTCTGATGGCTCCCTCTGGCAGCAGCGGGAACAAGATGTTGGGATGGATGTCGGAGATCACTAAGTCACAAGCCATTTCCTCCTCCCCGTTGATGATGACTCGGCTCACCCGCTCGTTGTCCACCTGCATCCCCGTGACCCGCGCCCGTGTGCGTACTTCCCCGCCGTGACTGCGGATGCCGGCGGCCAGTGTGTCGGCTATCACCTGCCCGCCCCCAACTAACCGCCATGCGCTCTGGATGAACGTGCCGTTGATCTGCGCGAACAGGTAAAAAGGCAGTGAATCTGCCAATAAGTCCATTTTCAACGAGGTGGCCGACAGTACGTCACGCAACTTTTTATCACTGAAGTTCTGTTGCAGAAAGCTATACGCGGAGGTGGCCATCAGCTCGCGGGAGGTGGGATTGTCGGCCATCTTGCTGAAATCTTGCAGCCCTTCCTGTGCATTTTTTAGTGTGGAGGCATAACGATGCAACGCCTCTCGATGGTCTGGAAACTGACGAGAAAGTTCTTCTGCAAAATTCTCATAACCATTACTGTATGAGAATTTTTCCCCATCAATATAAACTTCATCGAAACACTCTCTGTCGAGCTCCTTCCAAGGTAAATTCTGCAGATTGAAATCCTCGAAAAGCCGGTACAACACCTCTCCTTCTCTCATTCCCCCAACATAATGAAACCCGGTGTCGAAACGATGTCCTTTCCGTTCAAACGATTGCAGGCAGCCGCCAATCTGTTGCCCTTGTTCTAAAATACAAACCTCAAATCCTTGTTTGCTAAGTATATAACCGCATTCTAATCCTCCTAATCCAGCTCCTATGATGACAATTTTCATTGTTGGTAATGGTTATAATGATAGGGCTAAAAATCTACCGCCAGCTTCAAATTGATGGTTCTGCTGGTGAGGTAGTTGGGGACCGAAGTCATGGTGTTGTTGATGTCGGTAACCCAGAGATATGACGATACATTGTTGATGTTGAGGATGTTAAACACTTCAAGGAAAAGCCCTGCATTCTTGATGGAGCGCAGGAACTTGCTGTTGTGTTTCATCCTGTCGCGGCTCTGTTGGAGGAACATGTACGAGAATCCGATATCCACACGGCGATACCACGGCGAGCGTAAGGTCTGCTGATAGCGCTGTGCATTGGGTGCCCCATAGGGCAAACCACTGGCAAACACGAAGTTAAGGTGTACACGCAGCGGAGTAAAGAAGGGCACGTGGTCTTGGAAGAAGATGTTGATGGCGAATCGCTGGTCAGAAGGGCGTGGAATGTAGCCTGGCTCCACATACTGACCGTTTTTGTCGATGTAATGGTCGTAAAGCAAATCCTCGGCAGTCTTCATCAGCGAGAGGGAGATCCACGACTCGATGCCGCGGATGAACTCACCGCTGAGTTTCACATCGATGCCGGTGGCATAGCCTTTCGCATCGTTTTCTGCGGAATATATAATTTGCACATTGTCAACACTATAGGAGATGAGATTGGTGAGATATTTGTAGTAGGCCTCGCCCGTAAGTTTGAACGGACGGTTCCACATCCGGAAGGAGTAGTCGGCCGAGAGGGCCACTTGGTAGGAGTGTTGCGAGCGGATGCTGTGGTTGAGGGTGCCGTCGCGGTAGCGCATCTCGCGGTAGAAGGGCGGCTGGTAGTAGCTGCCGGCCTTCAGGCGGAACACCCATTCGCGTTTCCATCGTGGCGTGAACGAGAGGATGAAGCGCGGCGACACGGTGAACTCCTTGTTGAAGGTCCAGTAGTGCGCCCGCAAGCCGCTGTTGAGCACCCACTTCTGGTCGGCGTCTATTGTCCAAGTGGATTGGATGAACCCGTTGAGTCTGAACGTGTTGAGGGCGTTGTCGGCGGTGAAAAACGTGCCAAAGTCCAGGATGCGCGACGGGTCGTTCCAAGCCACCTCCACACCTGGCATGGTGGGAGGACAGGGGAGGGTGTAGCCACTCGAGTCAAACATTTTCCACTCTTTGATATGGTCGTGGATAATCTCGTTCTGCACTTTCACTCCCCATTCGATTTTGTTGCTGGGGAAGACGTGCTGTCCGCGCAGGTCGGCGGTGGCCACTACGGCGGTGAGGCGGTTGCGGGCGTGTTCGAGGAACGTGCCGTAGCCGCGCACGTCGGTCACCTGTGCGATGTCATCGCTCTCACTGCCCAGGTCGGCCTCGATGTCGCTTAGCCAGTACTGACTTTGCAGGTCGTAAGTCTCTGTCTCTTTGGCATAATAGGAGGATAAGATGAGGCGGTACTGGTCTCGCTGGTTGGGCTGGTAGGTCAGCGTGAGACCACCGAGGTAGTTTTCGTAGTTGTCCACCTCTTGTCCGTCGTAATAGATGGTGATTTGTCGCGCCTCGGAGAAGGTCCCGAATTTGGTTTCGCGGTCTTCGGGGATGTATTTGTAGGAGTTGCGCGAGAAGTTGCCTAAAAGGTCGAGGCTCCATTTGTCCGACAGCTTCCAGGTCAGCAGCATCTGCAGGTCGAAGAAGTTGGGTTTGTAGGTGCCTTTGGTCTCCAACGAGCGGAACAGATAGCTGTTGGTCTTGTACCTTGCCCCCACGAGGAAGGTGAACTTGTCGTTCACATTGCCTTCCGCATAAGCGGTGGCGCCGAGGAAGCTGAGGGTGAAGCCGCCGCCGTAGGTCACCGGCTTTTTGTACTCCACATCCAGCACCGACGACATCTTGTCGCCATATTTGGCCTCGAAGCCGCCAGCTGAGAAGCGCACGTTCTTCGCTAAGTCGAGGTTCACGAAGCCCATGCCTTCCTGTTGGGCGCTGCGTACCAGAAACGGCCGGTAGATCTGTATGTCGTTCACAAACACCAAGTTCTCATCGTAGTTGCCGCCGCGCACGTTGTACTGGTTGCTCAGCTCGTTGGTGGATGATGCGCCCGGCATCGACTTGATGAGCGACTCCACACCGCCGCTCGGGGTCGGCATGGTGAACGATGCCTTCGGGTCGATGCGCGTGTACGAGTCGGCATACTTGTCGGTCACCGTCAGGCCGTCCAGCATCTCGCCGTTGGTGGTTAGCACCATCACGATGCTGGTGTCGGTGCCGCGGGCCACTTTCAAGTACAGGGTCGTGTCGCGGTAGGAAATGTGCTGGAAGCTGATGCCCGTCTCGCGGTTCACAGGTATGGTGATGCTGAACTCCCCTTCCGACTGACTGAAATAGGTGGCAGTGTTGTGAACCGTCGTAATTAGCACATTTTCAACGGGATTCCCGTAGGTGTCCACCACGCGGCCTTTCAGCTGGGTGGTGTGCTGCGCCCACACCGGCATCATGCCGAAAAACAACAGCAGCCACAGCAAAGTAGCGGGTCTGAAATGCAGGAAAGTTCTCGTTTTAGCAATCACAAAAAACTATAACTATTTTCTTGCCGTTTTATTGCATGAGAGGGGGAAAATGTATCTGTTTTTTTTATGATAAAATTTGTATCTTTGCCGATTGAAAATCAATAATAAATAAATTGAAAAAACACAGGATTATGATGAAACAGATGGTATTATTTTTGAGCTTGGCTTTCTTTTTTCTTACGGGAAATGCGCAGGAAAACAATTACCAAAAGCTGTATGGCGATTATATCAAAAATGTATTAACATACGATGAATTGATTGATGGTTACGAAAGTTGGGAATATATCTATCTTGATGCGGACGACATCCCTGAATTGGTGTTGTATGGTAGCTATTCGGCCATGGGCTGTTGCATCTTAACGGTGCAAAATGGCAAAGTGTTGAAACAGGATCTCGGGGATTTCAGCATTCTGTATATCCCGCGTAGCGGCCTCCTTTATAATGACTTTGGTGGAGGCGGTATGTATTATACGACGGTTTATCGCTTAAATCGACAATTTAACACGGTAGTTGAATTCTATTTCACTATTGATTTTGAAATGGTGTATGACCAACTTGACGGTGATGACCCTGAGCGCGAAAACGAATTGATTCAAAAATACACCACCTATTATCGTGGCGATTCTGAGGATGCCCTCGAAGTTTCCAGAAAGCAGGTCGAAAGCGACATCGCCGCAGCCTTCACTTCAAAAGGGAAATATGTTGAATTAAAATATGATTCATCTTCCACGGAGAGTATTGCCGCATTATTGAGAGAATTAAGCTTGTTGAAATAAGGGAGAAATCGCCCACAGCCCCATTTGCGACATTCATTATTTTCATGTAATTTTGCAGGCTCAAATTTTAGGTGAAAAATGAACGATTTATTAGAAAAATTAGAGGAGATTTACAAGCGTTGGCTACAGATAGGAGAGGATGTTGCGCAACCCGATGTGATGTCGGATATGAAGCGTTACATCAAGCTGAACAAGGATTATAAGGACTTGCAGCCGGTTGTAGAGGCGTACAAGAGGTACAAGAATGTCATTGGCAACATCGCCAATGCGAAGGATGTGCTCGCCAACGAAAAGGACGACGAGTTCCGTGCCATGGCGAAGGAGGAGTTGGACCAGCTTTCAGAAGAGAAGGAAAAGTTGGAAGATGACATCCGTCTGTTGCTTCTGCCGAAGGATCCGCAGGATGACAAGAACGCGCAGGTGGAGATCCGCGCCGGTACTGGTGGCGACGAAGCCAGCATCTTCGCCGGTGACCTGTTCCGCATGTACCAGCATTTCTGCGACAAGAAAGGTTGGAAGATCGATGTGGTCTCGATGACCGAGGGAACTGTTGGTGGCTACAAGGAAATCGTTTTTACCATTATCGGTGAGGGCGCGTACGGCATCATGAAATATGAGTCGGGTGTACACCGCGTGCAGCGTGTGCCGCAGACCGAAGCGCAAGGCCGTGTGCATACCTCCGCTGCTTCTGTGGTGGTGCTTCCCGAAGCGGGAGAGTTCGATGTGGAGCTGAAAATGAGCGACATACGCAAAGATACCTACTGCGCTTCCGGTCCTGGCGGCCAGTGCGTTAACACTACTTATTCGGCTGTGCGCCTTACGCACATCCCCAGCGGAATTGTGGTGGCCATTCAGGATGAAAAGAACCAGATCCGCAACCTCGAGAAGGCCATGAGTGTGCTTCGTACCCGCCTCTTCGAGCGCGAGTACCAGAAATATCTCGACGAGATCGCTTCCAAGCGTAAGACGATGGTATCTACCGGCGACCGTTCCGCGAAGATCCGTACCTACAACTATCCCCAGAACCGCGTCACCGACCACCGCATCAACCTTACTATGTACAACCTCATCGGTTTCATGAATGGCGACATCGAAGAGACCATCGAGGCATTGCAGGTGGCAGAGAACGCTGAACGTCTGAAATCGGATGTCTGATAAATTGTTAGTAAAAAAATATTCACCCCTGTATTTTATATTAAAAAAAGTTGTACTTTTGCAGCCTCAAAATTAGAAGTAAAAAAGTAAACATAAAGAGAGATGAAACAGCAATTAGTTCAGTATGTTGAGGATAATTTCGTAGAGAAGAAAGAGTATCCGAAATTCAAGGCTGGTGACACCATCACCGTCGCTTATAAGATTATTGAAGGCTCGAAAGAGCGTATCCAGCACTTCCAGGGCGTGGTTTTGCAGATTGCCGGCACGGGTGCTACCAAGAACTTCACCATCCGCAAAATTTCTGGCGGTATCGGCGTAGAAAGAATTTTCCCCTTCACCTCCCCCCGTATCACCGAGATCGTGGTGAACAAACGCGGTGTGGTTCGTCGTTCCAGAATTTTCTACCTCCGCGGTCTCACTGGCAAGAAGGCTCGTATCAAAGAGAAGAGAGGCTAAGATTCGGCTTCCTTCAATCCGATATCAACACAAAAAAACGCTTGAAAAAGCGTTTTTTTTATACATTTTCAGAATATGGCATTACTTCATTCTTTCGAAAAATCAGGCAATTGGCTCTTCAAAAAGCGCGGGGTGATGCCTGTTTTGGTCTTTCTGTCCTGTACCCCCATCTTCTTCTGGACCTACCCCATCGATAGGTATATCTATTCGATGCCGCTGTGTCCCAAGGTGCTCATTGTGCTGTTGGCCATCATCGTGTCGTTGGCAGGAATGACCATCCGTGCCTATACCATCGGTACTACACCGCACGGTACCTCCGGTCGCAATACCGATAAACAATTGGCCAAGCAGCTGAATACCAAAGGAATATACTCTATTGTTAGACATCCCCTCTATGTGGGCAACTACCTGATGTGGCTCGGCCTGCTTATCTTCATCATGGACCTGCCCTTCCTGATCGCCACCTCCCTGATGTTCTGGCTCTACTACGAGCGCATCATGTACGCCGAGGAACGCTACCTGGAGGGCGAGTTCGGACAGCAGTATATCGACTGGTCGATGAAGGTGCCCGCCTTCATTCCCAAATTCCGCCAGTTTCAAAAAGGCGATGTGCCATTCCATTCCCGCTCGGTGCTGCGCCGAGAATATGCGGGACTGATGGCCATCACGCTCTGTTTCACCATGGTGGACTATCTGCGCACCGCCTGTTTTGACGGCTTCTACTCTTGTACCGACTGGATCCGTCCATCAGGAGTCATTTGTCTGCTTGTGGCGGTGCTGGTGATTGTACTGCGCCACCTCAAACACCACAGCCAACTCCTTGCTTCTGAGGAGAATCGCGACTAAGAGGCATGCGTTTCACCTTTCATCGCATAATGACGCTGTAAAAGATTATACAAAAAAAGACCGACTTTATAGTCGGTCTTTTTTTATTTAAATATTTGAATATCTGTTATTTCTGCAGACGGATACGGGCATCCACAGCGGTAACGTAGCGCGGATTGCCGAGCAGCGGGTTGAGGTCCATCTCCGCGATTTCGGGAGCGGCCTGCACCAATGCGCTCACGCGGGCAATCTGGTCGGCGTACAGGTCGATGTTGACGGGTTCCTGTCCGCGCACGCCCTGCAAGATCTTGTAGCCGCGCAGCTTCTTCAGCATCTCCTTGGCCTCGGCAGCCGTGATGGGTGCCAACGCACTCTGCACGTCCTTCAGCACCTCGATGAAGATGCCGCCCAAGCCGAAGAAGACCTGATGGCCGAACTTGTCGTCGCGGATAGCGCCGATATACACGTCGGTGCCGTCCAACATCGGGTACATCTCCACCGCGTAGGTGTCTTGGATGGCCATCAAGCGGTCGAACTCCTTGCTAACGGTATCCAAATCCTTGACATTCAGCGTCACACCGCCCACATCGGATTTGTGAAGCGGCCCCACGACCTTCATCACGAGCGGCACATCCTTGCTGCAACCGACCTCCTTGGCGAAGGCGAGAGCGTCCTCCTTCTTGGAAACCTCCACGGATTTCTTGCGGCTGATGCCGGCAGCGTCGAGAAGCTCGTTATAATCCGCAATTTCCATATAACCATCCTGACATCTGTCGATGGTGCGGCGAATGCGAGCCACGTCGATTTCGGGCTGCTCCACCACCTCGGGCTGTGGCTTCGGAGTGTTATACACCTTGCACAATGCCTGACCAAACACGCACTCCTCAGGGAAGTTAATGCGGTGCTTGTTGGTGATAAAGTCGGCGATTTCGTCCTTTACGTTGATGATGGAGGGAAGAATCGGGAAGATAGGTTTCTTGCAGGTCTTCATCTTCTGGTCGAGTACTTCATACACCTCCCAGTTGGCGAACAGACCGGGCGAGCCGAAGATGACGCACATGCAGTCGATGTTGTCGAAGTCGTTCTCGCAGGCATCGATGATGTAGCCGAGTTGTTCAGCGGTGCCGGTGGCGAGGAAGTCGATGGGGTTGCCCACGGAGGAGCCGCCAAAGAGCTTAGTGAGCAGCTCGTCGGCCTTCGGGCCTTCGATGTGGGGAACGTCCATGCCGTTGTCGGACAGCACATCGGTGAGCATCACGGCGGGACCGCCGGCGTGGGTGATGACGGCCATGTTCTTGCCTTTCACCTCGGGGTGCATGAAGATGGCGCACACGGTGGTGAGCTCCTGACGGTTATGGCACCGCACGATACCGGCCTTGCGGAAGAGGGCATCGACGGCAGCGTCGTTGGTGGCGAGGGCGCCAGTATGCGATGAGGCGGCACGGCTGCCGGCGGCGGAACCGCCCGACTTGATGGCCGCAATCTTACATCCCTTGTTGATGAGCGAACGGGAGTGCTTCAACAACTTCTGCGGGTCACCGATTTTTTCCATATACAACATGATGACGCGGGAAGATTTCTCCGGGTCGAAGGTGGTGTCGAGATGTTCGAGAACGTCCTCGATACCCATCTGGGCGGAGTTGCCGACGGCCCATACACTGTTGAAAGTAAGGCCGTTGGAGATGCCGTATTCCTTGATGAAGACGGCGGTGGCACCCGAGCCAGTCACGAAATCCACGCCGTGCGGGTCGAGGGTCGGGATGGGGGTGTCGAAAGCACCGCAGTAGTTGGTGTTGAGGAAGCCTGTGCAGTTAGGACCGATGAGGCTGCCACCCACACTGTTGATGGTGTCGGTGATATGCTTCTCGTACTCGGCACCCTGTTTGCTCTCTTCGCCAAAACCTGCGGAAACGATGATGAAGCCGCGGGTGTTTTTCTCCTTCGCCAGAATATCGACGGTGGCGGGGCAGTATTTGGCGGCGATGGCCAGAATGGCGCAATCTACCTCGGGAAGATCCTCCACCTTGGCGTAGCAATGAATGCCCTGCACCTCCGATTCCTTCGGATTTACAGCATAAATTTTTCCTTTAAAAGGACTTGATAATAAGTTTTTTACGAGTTTGCCACCGGGTTTGTGTACATCATTCGATGCTCCGACGATGACAATGCTTTGAGGATTTAATAATTTAGGATTGATCATTATATAAAAAATTAAAATTTCACTCTAAATGGGGAGTTTGCAATTTTGAATTTGCAGCGGCAAAAATAGTAAAAAAAATTGAGAAAAAATTTGTGAAAATAGGCAACATTTTACAACATTTTATGTAAAAGAAATAAATTATGTAATTATATGAACATGTTTCAGAAATTCTTTTGCATCATAGTTTGCATTTTTGCTGTGTCTTGTGCTTCAGCACAAACTTATATCATGCCGTCCTCTGGCACCAACACCATCACCGCGTGTAGTGGTACTGTGCTTGATCCCGGCGGCACCAGCACGTATGCCAACAGCACGAACAGTTACTTGGTCATCAACCCCGAGACCCCTGGTTGCAAGGTTCACCTTTCGGGTTCCTATAACACGGAAAGCAGTTTCGACTACTTCTACGTGTATGACGGCACCACCACCTCTGGCACCCAGTTGGGATATTTCTCAGGTACAGGCACTTGCGATGTCACTTCCCAGTCGGGTTCGCTTATGATTTATTTCCATTCTGATGGATCAGTGGTGTATAATGGTTTCGAGCTCTCCATTACCTGCGTGGGTAGTTGCACCTGTGGCGGCCCTTATGGTGTGACAGCTACTACCGGCAATGGCGTCGCCACTGTGACATGGACGAACCCCAACTCGGCTGATATCAATGGTTTTATCGTTGAGTGGGGTCCTCACGGCTTCACCCCCGGCACCGGTACTACCGACTATACCACCGGTACCACCTACTCGCTCACCGGTCTTACCAACGGCACTCAGTATGATTTCTACGTCTATTACGATTGTGGCGGCGACCATGTGGTGACCGACGAAACCCCCACCATGGTTTCATTCGTTCCCTCCACCAACATCAATATCCCCGCCAATTCCACCACAAGTATCACCATGTGCGGTGGTCATATTTTCGACAGCGGCGGTCCCAGCGGCCAATACACCAACTCTGAAAGTGGCGGTATCACCATCTACGCTGAAAACCCGTGGTGTCTGCTCAGAGTTACAGGCTCATACAACACCGAAAGCTGTTGTGACCATATTTATATTTATGATGGTGATGGAAATGGCACTCTGTTAGGACAATACCAAGGCTCAGGTACTGTTGACGTTACCAGCTCGTCGGGCAGTATTACCATCTCCTTCACCTCTGACGGTTCGGTTTTATACGATGGTTTTGATTTCACCGTGGTTTGTACCGGCACCTGCGAGTGCGGTTCGCAACCCCTTAGTGGCGTGCATGTTGTGCCCGACGGCAACAACGGTTACCAGCTGGTATGGAATGAAGCCACCGGCGACCCCAGCATTCATCAGTATATCATTGAATACGGCCCAGAGGGCTTCACCCCCGGCAATGGTACGACCATCACCGCTAATGGAAGTCCCTATCCCATTAACGGTCTGACGGCAGGCGCCACCTACACCTATTATGTGTGGGCCGACTGCAACAATGATGGCGTGATTACTACGGAAGTGCCCGCCCAGTTCGACTTCTGCGTTCCCTTCGCCACGCCTTGTATCGACTTCACCGACCTCCATGCACCGCAGATCACCTGCACCACCGGTCTCACAAATAGCGGCGGCCCTTATACCAATATTGGCGTTGTGGATAATGGTCCCTCCTCTTCCTCCAGCCAGCACACCATCCATTACGTTGCGGAACAAGACCCCCGTACGGGCAACGGTCTTACCACCATCCCGCCGTGCGAGCTCTACTCGGTGCGACTGGGCAACTGGGAGGTTAACTATGGCTGTGAGAGTATTTCGTATGATTTCTTGGTGGACACCACTGATGCGGATATTCTTTTGTTGAAATATGCCGCTGTACTTCAGAATCCGAGCGGTCACACTGATGATGAGCAGCCCCGATTCACTTTCGAGCTTCTCGACCAGAACAACAACCAGATTGACCCCACCTGCGGTTACGCCAACTTTATTTCCGGTTCTACCACCAGCGGTTGGAACCAGATCACCTATGAGAGCGAAGCCCTCTATTGGAAAGACTGGACTTTTGTGGGATTTGATGTGTCGGCTTACCATGGACAGACCGTTAAGGTGCGTCTGACCACCTACGACTGTAACCAGGCCGGACATTTCGGATACGCCTATTTCACTTTGAACTGCAAACGGCGTGTCATCACCGCCGAGTCGTGCGGCGAGATGCTCACCAACACCTACACCGCACCCGCCGGCTTCAACTATGCTTGGTATTACCAAAACACGCCCAACAATATTCTCTCGCACGATCAGTCGATCACCATCGCTCCCAACGGACAGGATGAAATCCTCTGCTGCCACGTTTCGTTCACCGAGAACGCAGCTTGTGGTTTCGACCTCCGTACTTCTATCACTTCCCGTTACCCGATTGCGAGCTTCGAACCTGAACGTGACGGTTGCACCTGGAGTTTTGCCATGAACAACTCCAGCAGCGTGTCGGCCGACGGTGTGACACCCCTGGAGCCGCATGAAGGCTGTGAGACCGCCCACTGGGACTTTGGCGATGGCTCCACCTCCAACGAATACAGTCCGACACACGAATTTCCGGGACCTGGCAACTACACGGTGACCCTCATCGCAGGTATCGCCAATGACGAATGCCAAGACACTGTCCGCTACACCATCGACCTGTTAGGCAACTACCCCGCCATTACTGGTGACTTTGACATCTGTGGTGGAGAAGGTACCACGCTGCATGCAAGTGGTGGTAGCTCATACGTGTGGCTGGAAAATGGTACAGAAATTGGCACACAGAACTCTATCTATGTAACTCCTGAAACTACAACTACTTATACGCTGACTTCTATCGCCGCTGACGGCTGCGAAGTGAATATTGAACAAGAAGTGGTGGTAAGTCCCACCTCGGCCAGCTCGCTTACTGACTCGGTTTGCCAGGGCGACCGCTACAACCTTCATGGCTTCAACCTGCCGCCGCAAATGGCCGACGGTACGTTCAACTACACGCTGGTCGTTCCTAACCAATATGGCTGCGACAGCACCGTCACCCTCACCCTCATCGTGAAACCGCTGCCTAACACCAGCTTGGGCCGCACGTTCAACCATTGCTTCGAGGACTACGGCGACGCCATTCTGTCGGTACCCACACCGAACTGCAACTACCAATGGAGTACCGGTGCCACCACGCAAGGCATCTCCGTTTCCACAGGTGGTACCTATAGCGTTACCGCCACCATCAACGGCTGTACCAGCTCAGGAGAAATCACCATTAACGACGTTTGCCCCTTCAACATCTATCTGCCCAACTGTATCACGCCCACCGATAACGATGGTATCAATGACATATTTAGATTGCCGTCTGTCAAAGACATTGCCATCTTTGATATCACCATCTTTGACCGTTGGGGGCGCGTGGTCTTCCATTCCGAAGATCCTCATTTCGAATGGGATGGTAGCGTGAACGGCAAGATATTGAGCGGAAGAGTGTATAACTACCGTATCGAGCTCAAGACCACTGGAGCAGAGAAACGTATCATCAGCGGAAGCTTGACGGTTTTATAAAAGCTAACGGGTCGCCCTCACAAAACGGGGGCGACCATAAAAATCTTTGCGACTCTCTACCTCTTCAAAACCTTTTCCCTCCAGCATCGCAACCAGCAGGGGATGAAAATCTTCGTAGGTTTCAAAATAGAGTTTCCCTTTTGGCAACAACGATTGTGCGGCCAGCGATGCAATTTTGTCATAGAAAATCAGAGGATGTTCGTCCGGCACAAAGAGCGCTAAGCTTGGTTCGTATTCTGTCACATTGCGGTGCAATGTAGCTTTCACATTTTCAGGAATATAGGGTGGATTGCTAATGATGATGTCGTATTCTTCTGGCAGTTTTTCACACTGGAGGATATCCCACTGATCGAAATGCACCTGAACCTCGTTCAGACGGGCGTTTTCCGCGGCGAGTGCGAGTGCATCGGCACTGATGTCGCAAGCGGTCACAGCAGCATGATCGAGCCGATCGGCCAACGACACGGCTATCGCACCGCTGCCGGTGCCAATGTCAAGCACCTTTAGTCCCGGTAGGCCGGTATTCTCGGTAATGACCGCCACCACCAGCTCCTCGGTTTCGGGACGCGGAATGAGGGCACGGCTGTCGGTGCGGAACCGAAGTCCACAAAACTCCGTGAAGCCGATGACATACTGCAAGGGTTCTCCTTTAGAAAGACGCTCTAAATCTGAACGATAATCAACAGTATCAACCATTTTAGCATCCCCATCCAATAAAAATTGATGATACGGGATGTCCAACCGATCTTGCACATACCAGCGCAACATCGCAGCGCATTCGCGCGAGTCGTAAAGGGGTTGCAAACTTTTCAGAAACAGATCACGAAAGGTGTTTCGATTCATTGTGGATTTGAAATTTCGATGATTTGAGATATGTGTAATCGGAGATAGGAGAGTATGATGATGACGCTGCAAAGATAGCATTATTTTCTGTTCATCCGACATTTTTGAATATAGCATTTTTTTGTAAATTTGCACCCGTTTTTATCGTCAAAAAAATAATTATAATATTATGAATAGTAACGAGATACGCAAAGCTTTTCTGGATTATTTTGCCTCAAAGGAACATACGATAGTGCCATCGGCTCCGATGGTCATCAAGAACGACCCCACGCTGATGTTTACCAACGCAGGTATGAATCAGTTCAAAGATATCTTTTTGGGCAATGTGCCGCGGAAGTTCCCTCGCGCTGCCGATTCGCAGAAATGTCTTCGTGTTTCTGGTAAACATAATGATTTAGAGGAGGTTGGAAAAGACACCTACCACCACACCATGTTCGAGATGCTCGGGAACTGGTCGTTCGGCGACTATTTCAAGGCCGATGCCATCGCCTACGCTTGGGAGTTCCTGACCGAGGTGGTGAAGTTGGACAAAGACCGCCTTTACGCCACCGTCTTTGGCGGCGATGAAAAGGACAAGACCGAAGCTGATGAGGAAGCCAAGCAATTGTGGATGAGATTTTTACCAGAAGACCGTATCCTTTATGGCAACAAAAAGGACAACTTCTGGGAGATGGGAGACACCGGCCCGTGCGGCCCTTGCTCCGAAATCCACATCGACCTCCGCGATGACGACGAGCGCCAGAAAATCAATGCTGTTGCCCTCATCAACAAAGACAACCCGCTGGTGATTGAGATCTGGAACCTCGTTTTCATGCAGTTCAACCGTCTGGCCTCTGGCGAGCTGGTGCCGCTGTCCGCCAAGCACGTGGATACGGGTATGGGCTTTGAGCGCCTCTGTATGGCCGTTCAAGGCAAGAAGTCGAACTACGACACCGATGTGTTCCAGCCGCTGATTCAGAAACTGGCGCAGCTTTCCAACAAAAAGTATGGTGAAGACCACCAGACCGACATCGCGCTCCGCGTAGTGGCCGACCATCTCCGTGCTGTCAGTTTCGCCATCGCCGACGGGCAGCTGCCGTCGAACACGGGCGCTGGCTATGTGATTCGCCGCATCTTGCGCCGCGCCATCCGCTACGGCTACACCTTCCTCGGTTTCAACCAGCCCTTTATCAATACTTTGGTAAAGGATCTCGTAGAGCAGATGGGCGGTCAGTTCCCCGAACTGAAAGCGCAACAGGTTTTGATAGAGAAGGTTATCGCTGAAGAGGAGACATCGTTCCTCAAAACCCTCGAGTCGGGTATTCTCAAATTTGAGAACTATTGCTCGAAGTTGTCGGGCAAGCTTATTGCCGGCGATTTCGCCTTCGAATTGTTTGATACTTACGGTTTTCCGATAGACCTTACCCAGTTGTTGGCCTCCGAAAAAGGTTTGGAGGTGGATATGGAAGGTTTCCAGAAGGGACTGGCCGAGCAGAAGGCCCGTTCACGTGCCGCTGCCGCTGTGGAAACCGAAGACTGGGTGGAACTTTCCAGCGACATCCATCCGACCGAATTTGTCGGTTACGACACTCTTTCTTGTGAATGCAAAATTTTGAAATACAGAAAGATAAAGACGAAAGGAAAGAGCCTTTTCCAAATCGTTTTGGATCGCACGCCTTTCTATGCCGAATCGGGCGGTCAGTTGGGCGATAGCGGTATCTTGCAGAATATCAATGAGAAAATTATAATTGATGATACCATCAAGGAGAACAACCTGTGGGTGCATATCTCCACGGCTCTGCCCGAGAATCTGACGGGCACGTTCACTGCCACCGTCAACGAAGATTTGCGGCAGACCACGCAAAACAACCATTCGGCTACCCACCTGATTCACTTTGCGTTGCGCCATGTGTTGGGTACTCACGTGGAGCAGAAGGGCTCGCTCGTCGCTCCCGACCGTTTGCGTTTCGACTTTTCGCATTTCGCCAAGATGAGTGATGAGGAGATTCAGCAGGTGGAGAAGATGGTGAACGACCTGGTACGTAAGAACTTACCGCTGAATGAGCGCCGTGCTGTTCCGATTGAGGAGGCTCGCCAATTAGGGGCTATGGCTCTGTTCGGAGAGAAGTATGGCGACAAGGTGCGCGTCATCCAGTTTGGCGAATCCATTGAGTTCTGCGGCGGTACGCACACTTCGGCTACCGGTAATATCGGCTTGGTGAAGATTATTTCTGAAAGCGCCATCGCTGCCGGTGTGCGCCGTATTGAGGCCATCACGGGCAAGTATGCCGAGGAGTATGTCAACAGCTTCATCACCATTCATAATAATCTGAAGGCACAGCTTAACACTGATAATTTGGAACAGTCGGTGAGCCGTTTGGCTGCCGAGAATGCTGCCATGAAGAAGACCTTGGAGGCCTTCAAGCAGGAGAAGATTGCTGCTACGGCTGCTGCAATGAAAGACAAAGCAGTGGAAATCAACGGCTTCAAGGTGATCTCTGGTGTGTTGGAGATGGATGCCGACAGTTTGAAACAGATTGCGTACCAGTTGCGCACGGGTGCTGAGAAACTGTTGGTGGTTTTTGGCACGGTGGAGGGCGGCAAGCCGAATCTTACGGTGGCTTTGTCTGATGACTTGGTGGCCAGCGGTCTGCAGGCGGGCAAGCTGGTGCGTGAGGCGGCGGCACTCATCCAGGGTGGTGGTGGCGGACAGCCCAGCCTCGCACAGGCCGGTGGCCGCAACTGCGACGGCATACAAGCCGCCGTGGACAAGGTGGTGGCCGTGGTGACCGCAGGAAATTAAGTGTGAGACTACTATATGATTCTTTCCCCTACGCCTTCGGAATAATCAGCTTGGCGAACTTTAAAAGCAGAACTTTTTCACCTAAAGTGTCGAACACCACGACGGCCTTCTGGTCGTTGGCCGGTCCCTCAATGCGACCGATGGTGCCGTAACCGAATTTGATATGGTAAATCCGCATTCCCGGCTTCAACTCTGCCGCTTTGGCCAGCCTTCCGAAAGCTGAGATGTCGAGGTCGCTCTTGGCCTTGGCGGGCGTTTCTTTCTTGGTGAAGGTGCGCTCCGACCAGGGGCTGCTCTTGCTCTCCTTTTTGGCGAAAGTTCCACGTCCTACCGAGGCCTTCTCGATGGTTTTCATGCACGCCCGCGGCAGCTCGTCCAAGAAACGGCTCGGCTCGCAAAATTGCAGACTGCCAAAACGATAGCGGGTATTGGCATAGGTTACGGTCAGCGACTTCTTCGCCCTCGTGATGGCCACATAGAACAGCCGGCGCTCTTCCTCCAGCTCTTTGCGCGAACCAATCGAGAGCGAGGAGGGAAACAGATTTTCCTCCAATCCTGTAATATATACATAGTCAAATTCCAACCCTTTGGCCGAATGGATGGTCATCAGTTTGATTTTGTGCGAATCATCTTCATCTTTTTGGTCGGCATCGGTGAGCAGGGCCACATTCTCCAAAAAACGGTCGAGGGTGGGCTTGAAGTCGGTGATCATCTCGCCAGTTTCTTCGTTGAAGGTGGTCTCCTCGGCATTTTCCGAGAAGTCCTTCATGGCGTCGAGGAGTTCTTCCACGTTGTCGGCGCGGTCTTTTTCCGACGGGTCGGCCTTCAGTGCCGCCACAATGCCGGAGGAAAAAGCGATGTGCTTACCCAGCTCGTAGGCATCTTTCGACTGCAGCATCGCTGTGAAGCTCTTGATTTTAGCCACAAACTCCACAAATTTCTCTTTGGTGGGATTGTTGACAGGCACCTCGTAGAAGTGAGGATTTTCCAGAATATCCCAAGCCCGTACGCCCTGTTCGGCCGCGCAGGCCACCACGCGCTCCACACTCGTCTCGCCGATACCGCGCAACGGGTAGTTAATAACCCGCCGCAACGCTTCCTCATCGTAATGGTTGACGGCTAACCTGCAGTAAGCCAGTATGTCTTTGATCTCCTTCCGTGCATAGAAGGAGGTGCCACCGTAAATTCGATACGGGATATGCTTGCGAATCAGGCACTCCTCCAACGCGCGCGACTGCATGTTGGTGCGATACAGAATGGCGATGTCGTTGTAATCCACATGGTAGGTGCGTTCCACCTCGAAAATGGAGTCGCACACCAGCATGGCCTCATCGTTTTCGTTGGAGGCCGACAGTACGTTAATGGGTGCACCCTCCTCATTATCCGTCCATACCGTCTTGGGAATCTGCTTGTTGTTGTTCTTGATGACGGCATTGGCGGCGTTCACAATATTCTGGGTGGAACGGTAGTTCTGCTCCAACTTCACGATGCGCGCTTCCTTGTAGTCGCGTTTGAAGTTGAGAATGTTGTTGATGTCGGCGCCGCGGAATCCGTAGATGCTCTGTGCGTCATCGCCCACCACGCAGATGTTGTGGTGCGCGGCGGCTATCTTCTTGATAATCATATACTGCGCAAAGTTTGTGTCCTGATACTCGTCCACCAGCACGTACTGGAAACGATGCTGGTATTTGAACAGCATATCGGGGAAGTCGCGCAGCAGCATGTTCATATAATATAAGATGTCGTCGAAATCCATGGCGTTGGAGCTGTGCAGGCGGGTGTTGTAGCGGGTGAAAATCTCGGAGATGAGCGGCTTCCCGCAATCTTTGTCGTACGCTTTGGCCTCCGTATTTTGTGCGTAGTCCTCTGCCGACAGCAGACTCGACTTGGCGGCTGAGATACGGTTGAGAATGAAGTTCACGACATACACTTTCGGGTCGAGGTTCATCTCTTTGACGATGTTGCGCAGCAGAGCTTTGGAGTCATCAGTATCATACACGGTCAGCGCGTTGGAGAAGCCAATCTTGTTGGCTTCGGTGCGCAGTATTCTGAGGAATACGGAATGGAAGGTACCCATCTGCACGGCTTTGGCGCGTTTGTCGCCAATGAGTTTGAGAATACGCTCGGTCATCTCGCGGGCCGCCTTGTTGGTGAAGGTGAGGGCAAGGATGCGCCACGGTTCGATGCCCTGCTCCAGCATATAGGCGATGCGGTAGGTGAGTACGCGGGTCTTGCCCGATCCTGCACCGGCAATCACCATCACGGGACCTTCGACAGCGCAAACGGCTTCGCGTTGTGAATCATTGAGTTGCGAAAGAATATCACTTTTGTTCTGGCTCATGGTAGTCTTTTTTAGAAAAGGTGAATGTTTTATTTTTTGTAGTCGTTGAGCAATTGAATGTCGCAAAGAAGGGCAGAGGGCTTAGTAGCGATGAATGCCTCCGGATCCACCTTCATCTCGGCGCTTGTAAAGTCTGACGAAAATTCGTGGTTGCCGTCAGTGATGGAGATGATGAGTTTCTTGGTGCCCGTTCCACGCCCGTCATTCGTGCATTTTTCGTTCGAACGCTCCACCCAGTCGCGGATGAGTTCCGCACTATTGGCGGTGGCTTCGTAGATGTTCATCTTTATTTTCACTGCATTAACGATTTTGCTATAGGCATCGCGGAGGTAGATGACTGAGGAGGGAGAAAGCATGAAATTCTTTTTGGAAACATCTTTTTCAAACCCTCTCTCTTTAATGTTGGCAGTGAAAAGCAGAAATTCACCTGCGTTGAAGAGGTGCTTGTAGCGGGCATAGTCTTCACCAAAAAGCATCCACTCGTAGCTGTTCTGATAATCTTCTAAGGTGATGATACCGTAGGGGTTACCAGTCTTGCCAGTCCTGTGCTGCGCTGCCGTCACGATGGCCGCAAACACCAGTCTGCGCCCTGTCAGCTTGAACCACGACCCCTTATCGAGCGAGAAGGTGCCGAGGTCGGTGTTGCAGCATGACTCGATGATGGGCTTGTAGGCATCGAGCGGGTGGCCGGAAATGTAGAAACCGGCTATTTCGCGCTCGTGGCGCAGCATCTCGAAGGAGCTCCACGGCTCACATTCGGGGATGGGCGGCAGGGCACCGCTGTCGTTGTCGGCAGCGCCAGTGTCAAAGAACGACATCTGTGCCTGCTGCGCCGGATCCTGCTGCTTCGCGCCGTATGCCATCAGCTTCTCCACGAAGGATTTCTTGTCTTTCCCCTCATAGAAAAACTGCGCACGGTGAATGTTGCCGAAACTGTCGAAACAGCCCACCGCCGCCATGTTCTCCACAATACGGCGGTTGCACGACCGCAGGTTGATACGGCCGATGAAGTCGAAAATGTCTTTGAAAGGACCGTTGGCATTGCGTTCGGCGATGATGTCGGCCACCGCATTGGTGCCTACGCCCTTCAACGCTGCCAAGGCGAAACGGATAGCCCCGTCCTTGTTGACCGTGAACTCCACCTCCGACTCGTTGATGTCGGGGGGCAGCACCGGAATGCCCTGTTTCTCGGCCTCGTCAATCAACTCGGTAACTTTCTTCAAGTCGGTGATTTCCAGCGTCATATTCGCCGCGAGGAACTCGGCCATGTAGTTGGCTTTTAGCCAGGCGGTCTGGTAGGAGACGAAAGCGTAGCAGGTGGCGTGCGACTTGTTGAAGGCATACGAGGCGAACTTCTCCCACTCTTTCCAAATCTTTTCGAGGTCGCTCTTGTTGTAATCATTCTGGGTGCCGCCATAATAGAACTTGCTCTGAAGGTCGTTCATCAAGTCTATCTTCTTTTTACCCATTGCTTTACGCAAGGTGTCGGCCTGTCCTCTCGTGAAACCGGCCAGCAAGCGCGACAGCAACATTACCTGCTCCTGGTACACGGTGATACCATACGTCTCGTCGAGAATCTTTCCCATCTCGGGGATAGGGTAGGTGATTTCCTCACGGCCGTGCTTGCGGGCGATGAACGACGGGATGTTGTCCATCGGGCCGGGACGGTAGAGCGATACCATGGCGATGATATCTTCGAAGCAGTCGGGCTTCAGCTCGCGGAGGTATTTCCGCATTCCGGCACTTTCAAACTGGAAGATGGCCGTGGTGTCGCCATTCTGGAACAGGCGGTAGGTGGGCGCATCGTCCAACGGGATGTCATCAATCTCTATATCAATGCCTTTACTCTTTTTGATGTTGTTTAAAGTGTGGGTGATGATGTCCAAAGTCTTCAAACCGAGGAAGTCCATCTTCAGCAGTCCGGCCTCTTCCACCAGCGAGCCTTCGTACTGCACCACCATGGTTTCGGAGTTCTTGGAGGTGGCCAACGGGATGCAGTCGAACAGGCTGTCGCGTCCGATGATGACACCGCAGGCGTGTACGCCCGTGCCGCGCAGCGTGCCGTCGAGTTTTAAAGCGAACTGTAAGGTCTGTTTCACCAACGGAGTGCCGTTTTCCAGCTCGTTCTTCAGTTCCGGTGTCGCTTCCATGGCCTTCTCCAGGGTCTTGGCATCGTCGGGCACCATCTTCGACAGACGGTCGCTTTCCGACAGCGGCAGCATCAGCGCGCGGGCGCAGTCCTTGATGGCCGTCTTGCCCTTCATCTCCATCAGCGTCACAATCACGGCCACCTTCTCCTTGCCGTACTTCTCGCTCACATACTGGATGGTCTTCTCGCGGCCGCTGCCGTCCATGTCAATATCCATATCCGGCAGTGAGATACGGTCGGGGTTCAAGAAACGCTCAAACAGCAGGTCGTATTTGATGGGGTCGATGTTGGTGATATGCAGACAGTAAGCGATGGCCGAACCTGCCGCCGAGCCACGTCCCGGCCCGAAGCGGATTCCATTCTTCTTTCCCGCCTCGATGAAGTCCAGCACGATAAGGAAGTAGCCCGGATAGCCCATCTTTCCCACCGTCTCCAGCTCAAACAGCAGCCGGTTCTTAATCTCCTCACTGTAGTCGCCCCACCGTTTGTGCGCGCCCACCCAGGTGAGGTAGCCCAAATAGTCGAACTCATCGGTGAATTGCAGATTCTCCACTTGCTTCAGCGGCTTTCCAAACTCTTCAAAATAAAGCGGATAGTCATCGTTTTTGCGGAACTCTTCCGGTACCACGAAGCGGGGCAGGGTAGGGGCGTGCTGCAACGAAAGCACCTGTACCTTGTCCGATACGTGCTGCGTGTTGGCCAGCACCTCGGGGTGGTCGGCAAACAGCTCCTCCATCTCGGCCGTCGTGCGGAAATACTCCTCGCCCGAGTAGGCCATCCCCTTGTCCTCGTCTTGTCCCACCGTGCCAGTGGCCGTATATTCTTTTCTGGTATTGATGCAGATGAGCATCTTGTGCGCCTCAAAATCCTCGCGGTTCACAAAATGCACGTCGTTGGTGGCGATGCAGCGCACGTGGTGCTTCTCGGCGAGTTGCAGTAGGGCCGCATTCACCAAGGTCTGCTCTTTGTGTCCATTGCGCTGAAGCTCAATATAATAGTCATCACCATAAATGTCTTTGAACTCCTCCACCACCTTGTCGGCGCGCTCCAGATTGAAGTTGACGGGGATGTTGCCGTCGTGCAGCGACGGGTTGTCGGCCATGATGACCTGCGGCAGCTCGCCACCCAGACAGGCCGAGCAGGCGATGATGCCTTCCGAGTACTGGCGCATGATTTCCTTGTCCACACGCGGTGTGTAGTACTCGCCCTCTATCCATCCGAGCGACACCAGGTGGCTCAGGTTGCGGTACCCCACCATATTCTTCGCCAACAGCACGAGATGGTGGCCGCTGCGGTCCGACTTCACCTCCTTCCGTTTCGTGAAACGGCTGCAGTTGCGGGCCACATAGACCTCACACCCGATGATGGCCTTGAAGGGGTCGTCCTTGTGTTCCTTGTTGAATTTCTCCACCTCCTTCACAAAGGCATAGATGCCGTACATGTTGCCATGGTCGGTCACGGCCATCGACCGCTGGCCGTCGGCGTAGGCTTTCTTGATGAGCGATGGAATGTCGGCCAGACCGTCTAACAATGAGTATTGCGTGTGAACGTGGAGATGTGAGAATTGTGCCATGTTGGTTTGGGTTAATGGTTGGTATAAAAGAAAGTTGCAGGAATGAGGGATAGCTCCTGCTGCTACTCTGTCGGCAATTTTTCCCCACTGATGATTTCATACAGATGAGGATAGTCGGCTTTGATGATGTCGCCGCGCCTTTTGCTAATGCGGTTGCGCATGTCGGTCGACGACAGAATTTTCTTCATGAAATGGTAACGATCTGCCCCAAGTCCCTGCTCCATATAGGGGAATTTGTTGGCGTCAGCCAGGTCGGTCAGACAATTCTCGCCTTTGCTGATGCAGTTGTGGTTGAGGGCTTTTCGGAATAACAGGTTGGCATGAATCTGCTCCATCACTCGCTGCTGGTTGGCGTCCAACAGCGACTGTTTGTTATAGTTTTGCAGTTGCAGATCGTATTTTTGCAAGGAGTCCTCTTTCCAATCATCGGTAGCCAAATAATCCTTTGTGTACTTGATGGCCCATCCCACGGTGTCGTTCGGACCGGGCTCATCGTTGGCATATACGGGGTGGTTGGGGTCGTCATGAATGACTTCCACATGCGACTTTGTGGGTTCTGCCTTTTCAGGTAGTGGGATGTGTATATTTTTGATGAGAAGGAAGATGATGACGCATGCGGCGATGATGAGAAGGCCGATAATCAGAGGTTTGTAGTAGGTAAAACGCCCCCGCTTGCTGTAGTGGAGGGGAATGTCGAGCTTTTCGGTGGGGAAAAGCATTCCGCTGCAAGGGGAGTAGGTGTCGGAGAAGGTGAAGGTGTAGCGCGCCCCTTTGATGTCGGCACTCTTGGGATAGGATATGACCTGTGTCACCTCGTTGTACTGCACTTGCGGATGGGTGCAGCTGAACTCGGTACGCCCCGGGCTCACAAATTTGCTCTTTCCGAAGGTGAAAGTTACCTGTATGGTAGCGGTTTCGGAGGCCGGTTCGGAATGTTTGGGCTGGTGCGCCCGCTTCATCTCGTGCAGCTCAAACTCCATTTCTTGGGAGATGTCGGGCGTGGTGTCCATGCGTTCCCCAAGAATCGAAAAAAGTGGGTCTTGCGGTTTTTCTGCCACCTCTTCGGGGATAATGAAGATGTGCTGATAGAGTGTGTAGCGGGGCAAAGCCAGATGCTGGAGATAATGCTCGATGCGGTCGTTGGGAACGTACATCTTGGCATTTTCGCTTCGCTCTGAAGGAATCCATGAATGGCTGTGTGCCACCTCCCGTTCCTCCAGCACCTCGTTGAGCTGGTCCACAAAATGCCAGTCTTCGGGAATCCCTACCATGCCGGTATGGCCGGTGCGGAGGTCGTAAGTGGCTAACACACGGTCCAGCGCCTCCTTGATGTGCGGGATGAGACAGCCGGTGTTGACGAAGATGGAGAAGGCGATATAGCCCAATTCATCATCCCTGTCGGGGTCGTGCCGCACCTGGAAGATGGAGACCCATGCCCCCTCATCGGTCAGCTCCACACAATAGCCAGTGGAACCGGCCTTGCCGTCGGCGTGGGCAGTGACATCCGGTGACGGGTCCTGAGTGGGCAAAACACCGGCGACATGCAAGTGCCGGTACCCCCCGTTATGTCCGTGTGCCAGAATACATTGACTCATCTTCCTTTGCTGTTTCTATGTTTAGTTTTAAACGTGCAAAGGTATTGATTTTTTTGATACGAAAGATGAAATTTCTTTAATTTTTTTCAACAAAATTGCCCAGCACATTCAACCTCCTGTCGGCGATGTGAATGCGGTAATTTCCTGTCTGGAGCATCTCGCCCTCCACCTCGCCCAGGATGGGCTTATCAGCCCTGATTTCCACGAAACGGGTGCGGGTTACCCTGGCCTCCGGCAGACTGATGTGCTTACCGGAAAACAGATTCTTGACGTTGGCGATCACTTTCAGTGGCCGGATTTTGCGGATGGTGACAAGGTCGAGTTGCCCGTCGTGCGGGTCGGCCATCGGCACCTGGCGCATCCCATTGCCGTTGTACTGCGCGTTGCCGCACGCGATGGTGAACATCTCGTCGCAGTATTCGACCTCCTCCGTGGTGATGTGAACTGGCGTGCAGGGGTAGCCGAACAGCACTTTCACTAGTTTCATCAAGTAAACAGCGTTCGGGAACAGCTTCGGCTTGCCTTTCGTGGTCTCGTTGATGACCGCCGCGTCGAAAGCGAAACCGGCAATGTTGATGAAGTGCCGGCGGGCCGTCACCTCCCCGTCCACAACGGTTTCCACCACTCCCACATCGGTGGGCGCAAACTGAGCTTTATTCATGAAAAGCAGAAATTCGTGCGGGTGACGCGGGTAACCGAGCGTGCGGCAGAAATCGTTGCCCGTGCCGAACGGAACGATGGCGAGATAAACTTCCTCGGGGTTCGCCCCCGACTCGTAGATGCCGTTCACCACCTCGTTGATACTTCCATCGCCGCCAAACACCATCAGATGGCGGATTCCACTTTTACACAGTTCTTTGGCAATCGCCCATCCTTTTCCCGCTCCATCCGACAGGTGCATGGCGTAGGGAATATTCATTTTTTTGAAATGGTCGAGAAGAAAACTCTCATCAATTATTCGATTCTTGGAACTTGTGTTGGGATTGGAGATGATATGCCATTCGTGAGAAGAGAAATCCATGTTTTTTTCTATTTTGGGGTAAAACGAAAAAGAGCGGCCTGGTGTGGTCGCTCTTTTTCTGATGAAATTTGGTATTAAGCGTAAAGCTCTTCGAAAATCTTGCGAAGTTCGGGGCTTTCGCGGAGCTCTTGGAGGGTGAATTCGGCGTGACCCTTGGTGTAGCCGTTACCCATGATCATGTTCACATCGCTGCCGATACCTTCTGCACCGAGGGAAGCCTTGGTGAAGCTGGTGGCCATGCTGAAGAAGTAAACGATACCGTCATCTTTGGTGCAGAGCACGGCGGTCATCTCCTGATCCGGCACGTTGACGCAGTTGATGGTCACATCGGCCATCTTGCCGTCGGTCAGTCTTTCCACCATCTCATAAACCTGAACGGGAGTCATGCCGGCAGCGCTTTCCACCACGTCGCAGAAACCGAGGTCTTTGATACGCTGGGTGCTCTTCGGACTGTTGGCGATACCGATGACCTTACCGGTCACACCGACGCGCTTTTTGGCCTCGTAGCAGCAGAGCATACCGCTCTTGCCACCAGCACCGAGGATGAGGACGGTCTGGCCATACTGGCACAACTTGGCGGTCTGTGCGGGAGCACCGGCCACGTCGAGTGCGCTCAGAGCGAGCTTTTCGGGCATGTCGTTCGGAATCTTAGCGTAGATACCGCTCTCGAACAGAATGGCTTTGCCCTTGATGTCCACCTGGTCCACTTCGGGACGGATCTCCAAAATCTCGTCGATGCGGAGCGGGGTGAGGGAGAGGGAAACGAGGGTGGCAATGCGGTCGCCTTCTTTCAGGTCGATTTTGCCCTTCAAAGCGTCACCGATTTTCTCCACCTTGCCGAGGAGCATGCCGCCAGATCCGGTACGACGGTTGCGGTGCTTGCCCTGCAACTCAACGTTGAGGAACATCTCTTTCTTCACCTCTTCCATCACCTTCTCAACAGGTGCGCCTTCGCCAGCCTGCTGCTTGGCGTAGTTGTGGATGTCGGTGAAAGATGCCGAGTCAATATTCAAGGTCTGAACGTCAATGAGGATTTCATTGTCATAAAGAACGTCCATGTTGTTGTCCAATTTGTTGGCCGGCTGCGGAAGAACTCCCTTCGGCTCAATGACACGGTGAGTGCCGTACTTGTTTCCTTTAGGTTGCATAATGTGTTTATTTTTATGTGGTTAAAATGATTTTTGTGTTTTACTAAAAACGAGTGCAAAAATACATTTTTTATCGATAATTTTATTGATTTCTAAATAAAATATTAGTGTAAATTTGCAAGCTAAATTCAGACCCTCTGTTTAGATAATTAACTTATTATACATCAATAATTTATAAAATGAAAAGATTTTTATTGTTGTCGCTTGCACTGGTGTGTCCTTTCTTTTTGTCGGCCAGTGAGGCGGATTTAGTACTTCCGAATTTCAAAGACATCTCTTTTTTCAATGGGGCGGTCACCGGGCAGTCGCTGCTGCTGTGGGGCTCCATCATCGTCATCTTGGGACTCCTGTTCGGACTTTTTCAGGCGTTGCGCATCAAGAAATATCCTGTTCACCGCACCATGAAGAACGTGGCGAACACGATTTATGAGACCTGCAAGACCTATCTGCTCCAGCAGGGCAAGTTTCTCCTCATCCTGTTTGCGATTATCGGGGCGGTTATCTGCTTCTATTTCGGTGGATTGAACCATTTTTCGGCCGGAAGAATTGCTCTCATCCTGCTGTGGACAGTCTTGGGCATCGGCGGTTCCTACGCCGTGGCATGGTTCGGCATTCGCATCAACACGTGGGCCAACTGCCGCACGTCGTTCGCCTCCCTGCGGGGCAAACCGTGGCCCGTGGTGAAAATCCCGCTCCAGTCGGGTATGAGTGTCGGTCTGCTGCTCATCACTATCGAGCTGATTCTGATGCTGGTCATCCTGCTGTTCGTCCCGAAAGATAGCGCAGGTGCCTGCTTGATTGGTTTCGCCATCGGCGAATCATTGGGAGCCAGCGCATTGCGTATTGCTGGTGGTATCTTCACCAAGATTGCCGACATCGGTTCCGACCTGATGAAGGTCATCTTCAAGATTGGCGAGGACGACCCGCGCAACCCGGGTGTCATCGCCGACTGCACCGGCGACAATGCTGGCGACAGCGTGGGACCCACCGCCGACGGTTTCGAGACCTACGGCGTGACGGGCGTTGCCCTCATCTCCTTCATCATCCTTGCATTGGCCAACACTCCCGAACTTCAGGCTCTGCTGATCGTATGGATTTTCGCCATGCGTATTCTCATGGTGTTCACCTCCATTTTCTCCTATGGCATCAACCACTGGTTTTCGTCTTCCAAATATAAGAATGCCAGCAACTTCAACTTCGAAACTCCGCTCACCACGTTGGTGTGGATTACCTCTATTGTTTCCATCATTGTCACCTTCGCCATCAGCTACCTGCTGCTCAACAACAACAGTCTGATGTGCAGTGAGTCGATTATCGGCGAACTTAAGCCCGACCCGAGCATGTGGTGGCGTTTGGCTTCCATCATCAGTTTGGGAACCTTGGCAGCAGCCATTATTCCTGAACTCACCAAGGCGTTCACCAGCTCCAACTCCCGCCACGTGCAGGAGGTGGTGACGGCCTCGCGCGAGGGCGGCGCCTCCCTCACCATCCTTTCTGGTATGGTGGCCGGCAACTTCAGCGCCTTCTGGAAAGGTATCGTCATGGTGGGCCTTATGGTGGCGGCCTTCTTCTTCTCCACCAATGGTCTCGACATCTTCGACGAGTACTCCGCCATCTTCGCTTTCGGCCTCGTGGCCTTCGGTTTCCTGGGTATGGGTCCGGTTACTATCGCAGTGGACAGCTACGGACCAGTAACCGACAACGCCCAGTCGGTGTTCGAACTCTCTCAGATTGAGAGCATTCCCGCCATCAAATCCGACATTGAAAAAGAGTATGGTTTTGTGCCCAACTTCGAGAAAGGTAAATACTTTCTGGAGGCTAACGACGGCGCGGGCAACACTTTCAAGGCTACGGCCAAGCCGGTGCTGATCGGTACGGCAGTGGTGGGCGCTACTACCATGATTTTTGCTATCATTCTGATGCTCAAACATTTCGATATGTTGAGTTTGGATCTGACGAAAGCTCCTGTCATCCTCGGTTTCATCACGGGTGGAGCGGTTATCTACTGGTTCAGCGGCGCCTCCATGCAGGCGGTTACCACGGGCGCTTATCGTGCCGTGGAGTTCATCAAAAAGAACCTCAACCTCAACAAGACCGAAGCGGATATTGAAGACTCTAAAACTGTGGTGAAGATTTGTACCCGTTATGCCCAGCAGGGTATGTGGAACATTTTCGCCGTCATCTTCTGCCTCACCTTGGCCTTCGCCTTCTTCGACCCCAACTTCTTTGTGGCCTACCTCATCTCCCTCGCCGTCTTCGGACTCTTCCAGGCTATCTATATGGCCAATGCCGGTGGCGCATGGGACAATGCCAAAAAGGTGGTGGAAGTGGACTTGCAGGAGAAAAACACCGACCTGCACGCCGCTTCAGTGGTAGGCGATACGGTGGGCGATCCCTACAAAGACACCTCCTCAGTGGCCATGAACCCCATCATCAAATTCTCCACCTTGTTCGGCATGTTGGCCACAGAAATCGCTGTTTTGATGAAAGTTACTGCTGCAGATGGCAATTCAACTGACTATACCCCGTACATCGGAGGCGCATTTCTCCTTGTGGGTCTTTTCTTCGTCTATCGCTCTTTCTACGGAATGAGAATCAAAACTGAGAAAAAAGCGAAAGATGCCAATTTTAAAGATGCTAAAAAGTAAGCCCAGCAATTATACATTATTTTAAACTATTAAAATTTGAAAAAATGAAGAAAATAGCTCTCCTGCTCATCGTTTTAATTGCAGTAGCCCTTTCCTCTTGTGGAAAAAGCAAGGCTAAAACCGAAAGTGACAAGTCAGTAAAAGTAGCTGATGACGAGGTGATTGTGTATTTTTGCAAAGATATTACCCCTGAAAATATCTTGAAGCTGTACGAAGCTTTGGGTGTGAAACAGGAGGGAAAGATTGGTTTGAAGGTGCATTTTGGGGAAGACGGCAACCAGAACTTTTTGAACCCTGAGTTGCTGCGTCCGCTGGTGCAGAAGACCAACGCCACCTTTGTGGAGACTAACGTGCTGTATGTCAGCAAGCGACGTTTCACCGACCAGCATATTGCCTTGGCCAAAGAGCATGGTTTCACCTTCGCCCCTATTGACATTTTGGATGCGGAAGGAGAGATTGAGTACGATGCCACTGGGTTGAAACATTTCGACAAGATTAAGACGGGCAGTCATTTCGCCAACTACGATTCGTACATTATCTATTCGCATTTCAAAGGACATGGTTCTGCTGGTTTCGGCGGGGCTATCAAGAACGTGTCGATGGGGTTTGCGTCGCCTGGCGGTAAGATGGCCATGCACGCCTCCAATGTGCCGGCAGTGAAAAACGGTCACAAATGTGTGCATTGCAACCGCTGTGTGCAGCAATGTCCCGCCAACGCCATCGTGCTTACTGAGGGCGGTCCGGTGATCGACAGCAGCAAGTGCCTCGGCTGCGCCAAGTGCATCGCGGAATGCGGATTGGGAATCTTCAGCCCCGACAACTTCACTTCAGGTGAGGATTTCTTGGAGAAATTGGTGGAATATGCGAAAGTTTTCATTGAGAAGAAACCCATGGTGTTCATCAATGTAATGGACAATATCTCAAAGACTTGCGACTGCTCTGCGAAAGCTCCCAAACCGTTCATGGACAAGATTGGAGCGGTGGCTTCCACCGACATTGTGGCTGTGGATCTCGTTTGCCACCAGCTGTGCGCTCTGAAACAGCAGACCGAGGATGCCTTCAAAGATGTGAACAACGTGAGCGGTCTCGGCCAGTGCGAATATGCCGCCAAGTTGGGGATGGGCAAGATGAAATATGTGCTGGTGGATGTCACCACGGGCAAGCGTATCACTTTGGAAGAAGCGTTAAAATAGAGCAATAGAGCATTTCTCCGAATGTATCTACATTCCATCCAAATCAGCAATTTCAAGAACTACGAGCAGGCGGATTTCACCTTTTCGGAGAATGTGAACGCCATTGTGGGCGACAACGGTTCGGGCAAGACCAACCTGCTGGACGCCATACACTATTTGTCGTTCTGCAAGAGCTATTTCTCGGCGCAAGACCAGCAATCGGTCAAGTTCGATGAGGATTTTTTCGCTATTCATGGCGAGTTTGTGGGGCAGGCTGACGAACGCACACGGCGGGTGAGCTGCGTGTACAAGACCGGAGGCCGCAAGGTGATGAAGCTGAACCAGAAGGAGTACGAGCGGCTGAGCGACCACATTGGGCTCTTCCCCTCCATTATGGTGGCGCCCGTGGACAGCAGTCTGATACACGGCGGCAGCGAGCTCCGCAGGAAGTTCTTCGACATGATTATCTCGCAGTTCGACAAGGAGTACCTCCAGTCGCTGATTGCATACCAGAAGTTGCTGGCACAGAGAAATTCGCTGCTGAAGCAGATGTTTGAGCAAGGGCGGTACGACAGTTCGTTGCTGCAAATTTACGACCAACAGATGGCGCCTTTGGCGGAAGCCATCCATGAGCGACGGAAAGCGTTTCTTTCTGATATTCAGCCTATTTTCCAAAAGCATTACGACTTCTTGGCCGACAGTCGCGAGGAGGTGGGCATCGATTATCAGTCTTCGCTCAACGAGCTGCCGATGGAGGAGTTGCTGCGGAGGAACGAGCAGGCCGACTTCAGGAGTGGGTTCACTTGCGCGGGTGTCCACAAAGATGACTATGATTTCGTGATGAACGGCAAAAATGTGCGAAAATTCAGCTCGCAGGGACAGCAGAAAACCTTTCTATTAGCCCTGAAACTCACGCAGTTCGACCATATTTTTGAGAAAAAAAAGGTGAAACCTATCCTTTTGCTGGACGATATTTTTGACAAATTAGATATTAAAAGAATTCAGAAATTATTGTATTTAGTTGGAAATGAGCATTTTGGACAAGTATTTCTTTCTGACACAGATCCCAAGCGGGTGGAGAGAATCCTGACGGATCATGATATTAGTCACAAAATTTTCACTATCAAAAACGGGTTGTTGGAAAATTTGTGAAAAAATAATTCATTGTCTATCAATTTTATAAAGAAGAAAAGGAGAAAAAAGTAAGCGACAATGATTATTCAATAAAAAAAATGTAGTAATTTTGCACAAATTTTAAAGTGAATTACAATGGAAGAATTGATCGAAGAAGTAAAAGAAATCATCGCAGAGAAATTAAGCGTTGACAAAGACGACATCACCTTAGATAAGAGCTTTACCGCCGATTTAGGCGCTGATTCCCTTGATACAGTTGAGCTGATCATGGAATTTGAGAAGAAATTCAACATTCAGATTCCTGATGAGGTGAGCGAAACAATTCATACTGTTGGTGACGCTGTAGAGTACATCAAGAACAACCGCAAATAACACTCCCCTCTCATCGTATGGAATTGCGACGAGTAGTTATTACCGGGGTCGGTGCGCTGACTCCGATTGGTAATAATGTTGCCGAATACTGGGACGGTCTTCTCACAGGGAAGAACGGAGTAAATCCTATTACTCATTTTGATGCGACCGGGTACAAGACGACTTTTGCCTGTGAGCTGAAGGGGTTTGACGTGTCGAAGTACATGGATCCCCGTGAAGCCCGCAAGATGGACAATTGTTCGTTGTACGCTATCGCCGCTTCTGTGGAGGCCATGACGGATGCTGGGCTTGCGCCGGGCACGTACAATCCTGACCGTGCGGGTGCCATCATTGGCACTGGCATCGGCGGGGTGACCACCAGCTCTTACGAGATCTTTGACGAGGCCGCGAGAGGTGGTGTGCCCAGATACAGTCCGTTTTTTATCCTGCGGTCGTTAAGCAACATGATTGCCGGCAACCTCTCGCTGCGGTTCAATCTGCGGGGTCCCGCTTACATCGTGTCGGCGGCTTGTACGTCGGCGGCTGTGGCGTTGTGGAATGCCTGCAACTTCATACGGTCGGGCCAGTGCGACCTGATTCTATCGGGCGGTACTGAGGCAGGCATCTCCCCTGTCGGTATCGGCGGCTTCAACAGCATGAGGGCGCTCTCCACCCGCAACGACGACATCCGCACCGCCTCACGTCCGTTCTCTATCGGTCGAGACGGTTTTGTGATGGGAGAAGGCGCCGGCATCCTCATTCTGGAGGAATATGAGCATGCTGTAAAACGAGGTGCCCACATCTACGCTGAGATTGCCGGCATAGGCCTCACTTCCGACGCGTACCATACCACCCATCCGCGGCCGGATGGAGCGGGTGCCCGTTTGGCGATGAAACTCGCCCTGCAGGAAGGCCGTATCGCTCCGGAGGAGGTGAAGCACATCAACACGCACGGCACCTCCACCCCGCTGGGCGACAGCGCGGAATGCCACGCCATACAGGAGCTTTTCGGCGCTCATGCCAAAGACATCCTCTACAACTCCACCAAGTCGATGACCGGCCACCTGATGGGCGCCGGTACCGCCATCGAGAGCATCGCCACCATCCTCGAACTACAAAGTGGCATCGTGCATCCCACCATCAATTTCATGGGGCGCGACCCCGAGCTGCCCGACTGGAAATTCTGCATCTACGGCCCTGAGGAGTGCAAGATGAATTACGCCCTCTGCAACGCTTTCGGTTTCGGCGGTCATAACGCCGCCATTCTTTACAAGAAAATTTAACAGCATTGTTCGGCATAGGTAAGAAACAGAGTCCACACGAGAAGGAGATTTCCAGATTTCTCCGGAATGTCATTGGAATACGCCCCAGCAACTTAGAGATTTACCTCACCGCACTCACCCACCGTTCCGCATCCAACAATGTGATGGACGGTCATGCGCTGAACAACGAGCGCCTCGAGTATTTGGGCGACGCTGTGCTGGATGCCATCATGGCCGAATTTCTTTTCAAAAAATACCCTTTGAAATATGAGGGTGAGCTCACCGAGATGCGTTCCAAGCTGGTGAGCCGCGAACGGCTTGGACAACTGTCTCGCAAGATGCACCTCAACGAACTCATCACCATCAACCCCAACGCCCATGCCAAGTCGGCGGGCGGCGACGCATTCGAAGCCCTCGTCGGCGCGCTGTTTCTCGACAAAGGCTACGAAAAAACCAAGCAGATTGTGCTCAAGAAAATCTTTGAGAACAACTACAACCTCGACGAGGTGGTGATGGAGGATGTGAATTTCAAAAGCAAGATTATCAACTGGTCGCAGCACAACCACAAGAAGCTCGCCTTTGAACATGAGGTAGTGGAGCAGCGGCGCGACTCACGGCTTTACCATGTGAAACTCACCATTGATGGGAAAGTGTTTGCTGAAGGTTTGGAATACACCATCAAGAAGGCCGAACAGATTGCGGCACAGCGTGCATGCGACAAGGTTTTCCCCAAAAAAGTAGTAAACGAGTAAAATAGGGTTCCCCATGAAAAGCTTTGGCGGACATATTATCTTGTTCATTTTCAGCGTACTGGTTTTTGTTGAATGTCGTCATCCTCATCAAGATGGGGAGACAAACGTCAAGCCGGGAGATACGGCGACGAAAAGCGATGTGCTTACCCCTCTCCCCGACACGGTATTCGCTTCCGCGGAGGCGTTGGAATACACCATCACGGTGTTCGACTCGCTGACTGACGGGCAGTTGGCATGGCTGAACGACCCCTACGAAGATGTGCCGGGAGTCTTCACTTTCCGGGGTAATCACCGTCGCGATGCCGACTTCCATGGCACGGTGCAGGGGCGACCCGACACGGTGGTGATCGACTGGGTGTTCAAGACCCGTTACGACGGGCGTGTCACCTCGATGGGCACGTGGGGCGGCGGCACCGGCTGGACCGGACAGCCGCTGTACGTGGCATGGCCCGACAGCTGCATGGAGCGTTTCCGCAATGAGAGTCCGGCGCTCACCCGCCATTTCGACAAAGAGGAAATCATCGTGGGCTCGTTAGATGCGCATGTCTACTTCATCAACTTCCAGACCGGCGACTCGTCGCGGCGCAGTTTCTACACGGGCAACACCATCAAAGGAACGGCCTCCTTAGACCCCACGTTGAATGGCAACCTCTATGTGGGACAGGGGATTCCTTGCATTCAGCCTTTCGGCGCCCTGACTTTCAATCTCTTCAGTCACAAGCGCACCCAGATGTTCGGGCGCGACCCGAAGGCGTGGCGCAACTGGCAGGCCTACGACTCGTCGCCCATTCGGGCTGGGCAGTTCCTGTTCCGACTCGGCGAGAACGGCACGGTGTATAAGTACCTCTGTACCGGCGACACGCTGAAGCTGCACTCCACCCTGCGCTATCGTGCCGGCGGACGTGGGGCGGCTGGCATGGAATCGTCTATGGCCGTTTACCGCAACTATGGCTATCTGTCTGACAACCATGGAAATGTCACCTGCATCAATCTCAACAGCTTGCAGCCCGTATGGCACTATTTCAACCATGATGATTGCGACGGCTCGCCAGTTTTGGAGGTGGACGGGGAGATTCCGTATCTTTATACGGGATGCGAGATCGACAAACAGAGGGAGGGAAATGGCTATCTCACAAAGTTGAACGCGCTTACGGGCGAGAAAGTGTGGGAGGCGACTGTAGAGGGTCGGCAGACGAAGTTCAACAACCAAAGCTTCGATGGCGGCTTCTACTGTACCCCGTTGTTGGGGCATGGCAACTGCGAGCATTTGGTTTTTGCCAACTTCGTGCGTAACAATCCCTCGTTGTCGGGCGACTTCATGGCCTTCAACAAGCAGACTGGCGAGGTGGTTTACCGTGTGCCGCTACGACAGTATGCATGGTCATCGCCGGTGGCCTTGTACAACGAGAGCGGCGAGCTGTTCATCTTTACGGGCGACACCTGCGGTTTTGTTTATCTCATTGACGGAGCGACAGGTGAAGTGCTGTATAAAAAACTGATAGGCAACAACTTTGAGTCTTCTCCTATTGTGGTGGACAACCACGTGGTGGTTGGGTCACGCGGGCAGGAGATTTACAGGTTCACGGTAGCCGCCGCTGCGGACGTTCGGTAGTAATGCGGCACTATGAACTTTTATTTCATTATCTTTATTGAGGCGGGGAGCTTTCGCTATGCACCATTTTTGGAATTCATTCAGCGTATCGTTGTCAATTTTATCAATGATGAGTTGTCTGTGGTAACCGCAATACAAACCACCCTTTTGAGGTGGTAAATAAATAGGGCTGCCACATTGTGACAGCCCTACATTGGAGCGGAAAACGAGGCTCGAACTCGCGACCCCGACCTTGGCAAGGTCGTGCTCTACCAACTGAGCTACTTCCGCAAGGGTGTTTTGAGCGGAAAACGAGGCTCGAACTCGCGACCCCGACCTTGGCAAGGTCGTGCTCTACCAACTGAGCTACTTCCGCTTATTATTTTGCTTGGCTTGGATTGTACCTCGGGCGGGACTTGAACCCGCACGGGCGCGATGCCCAAGGGATTTTAAGTCCCTCGTGTCTACCATTCCACCACCAAGGCAACGTTCAAAGAACCTTTCTCAAAAATGAGGCTGCAAAAATACAACTTTTTTCTATATGATTTTCATTCCATCAAAATATTTTTCAAAAATCTATTATTCGTAATGTAAAATTTTAATAATCAATAAAATACAAATAGTTAATTGCCACATTTGCTTCCGCTCATATCCCTATGGGTAAAGGTGAAGGTGATGAGATTGGGAGATTTTCTTCAAAAACGCAACAGAAAAAAACTTTGCCTCCTCTTTTCCCATATTGCCGCAGTCTCGCAAAAAATGTGTATTTTTGCAGCATTGTTCATCTTTACCTTTATGATTCGAAAACTGTTTCTCCCGATACTCTTTTTGTTCCTGTTGCCGCAGTTGCACGCACAGGGTAATGGTGCCCTTTTCACCGATGAAGCCACCGCCAAGGAACTCTATTTCTCGGGCAACATGCACGATGCCGCCCGCCATTTCGAGGAGCTGCTTCGTGTGGATTCGCTCCATTACGAATATAACCTCTTCGCAGGTTATGCCTACCTTAACTCACACATCGACTACTCGAAGTCGGTGCTGCACTTCCAGCGCGCCCAGCGCAACCCCAAAGCCGATCCTTACATCCCCTTCTATCTTGGCAAAGCTCTGATGCTCTGCTATCGTTTTGATGAGGCTATCGAGGCCTTTGAGTCGTTTGCCCGTAAGAACCTCCGTCTCGACAAGGCTGACTTTCCGCCCGAACGCTATATTGAGATGTGTCGCAACGCATTGCTGCTCATTGAGATGCGTGGCAATGTAACCGTTGAAAACGCCGGCACCGCCATCAACAGCGAGTTTCCCGACTACAATGCTTTTATCAATGGGGATGAGAATGTGCTGTATTTCACCTCCAAACAGACCCAGAACGGCGGCACCGTGCTCGACAACGACGGCTATAAGCTGCCCGATGTCTATTCCTCAGAACGGGTGAACGGCAACTGGACCAAGGCCAAGAAGCTCTCCAACCCGGTGAACAGCGCCCTCGTGGAAGAGGTGGTCGGCCTCAGCAGCGACGGGCAACATCTGCTGCTCTATTTCAACAACGACAAGGGATTTGACGATATTTTTATTTCGCAGAAAGACAAGAAGATGTTCGGGCGGCCGGAGATGCTCAACACGGCTGTGAACAGCGAGTTTGCCGAGGAGGCTGCCGCCCTCTCACCCGACGGCAACTGGCTCTTTTTCGCCTCGAACCGGCCGGGCGGCTATGGCGGCATGGACATCTACTACTCGCGTAAGCTGCCCAACGGCGACTGGAGCTCGCCCAAGAACGCCGGTCCCAACATCAACACCGAATACAACGAGAGCTACCCCTACCTCGCCCCCGATGGCACCACTTTTTATTTCAGCTCGCAGGGGCACAACAGCATGGGCGGCTACGACCTTTTCCGCTCCACGTGGCAGCCCGAAGAACGCTTCTTCGCCGTGCCCGAGAACCTCGCCTTCCCCATCAATACCCCCGATGACAATAAGACTATATCTGTAACTAAATCAGGAAGATATGCCTATATCGCCGACTTTCGCGCCAACAGTACGGGCGACTACGACATCTACAAAGTTACCTTTCAGGATGTGCCCGCGCCCTACTGCGTGGTGAAGGGCCAGATAGAGGGGCGTGACAGCACGGAGGTGATGACGGAGCTGAGTCGCTATCGGGTGGAGATTCGGCAGGCTAGCGACAAGAGCCGGGTGGGCACCTACCGTCCCAACACCCATAACGGAATCTTTACGTTTATTCTTCAGCCTGGTTTTTATCTGGTTGATTTTTACATAGATAATAAAATGGAAAGCTCTTCCCAACTGCGGATTGAAGACCGCGAGTATGGCGATGAGATGCCGGTCATCTTTTTAAAAGAAACCCCATGAAACACACCAAACAAGTTATTTTAGTCATGTTGGTCTGCCTACTTGTGATGGGTGGTCAGGCGCAGAATTTCCGCGGAGGGTTGAGGGCGGGTTTCACCGCCACCCAGATGTCGGGCGACGACCTGTCGGGCTTCCACAAGATGGGCGCGTACGCCGGCGGCTTTGTCAACTGGCGCTTTGTGCAGAACCCGCGCTGGGCCATCCAGCCCGAAATCAACTTCGTGATGAAGGGCAGCAGCACCTTCCTCCGTCCCGACAAGAACGGGAATATCGGCAACAAATATGTGCTCACGCTTTACTATCTGGAAGTGCCTGCATTGGCTAAATGTATGATTGTAAATGGGTTGGAGATAGAGTTCGGTCCCACTTTCGGCGTTCTGTTTGCCGCTACTGAAAAGGATGCCAACGGGAAGATGCCCGGACGAATGCCGTTCCGCCGCTTCGAGCTGTGTGGTATGGCCGGTATCTCCTATACTTTCAAAGAACATTACGGCATCAGTCTGCGTTTTGTGCAGACCGCCATTCCGGTACGGGTGAACGATGGCTACCACAGCCGCCAGTATCTCACTAAAAAACAGTTCAGTACGGAAATCGCCTTCAGTCTTTTCTACCAATTTTAATCAATAGTCATTTGTTCAATACCGTTGAGGGAGCCTCAGGATTTTTTCATTTCCTCTTCAATGGCTTGGTAGCATTTTCAAGGATGGCATCGCAGCTCTTGCGGTGATAATAAAAGGGATTCTCTGGCGCAACGGTGAAAGAAGTGAGCTTCGGACAATAAGCAAATGCTTCTTCATCAATAAAATACACATGTTCCGGAATGTGGATGGAAGAAAGATTATCGCAAAAGGCGAAAGCGTAACTTTCGATGTATTCCAAAGAAGAGGGAAGAACAATCGTGACAAGGCTGTCGCAAGAAGAGAAAGCACTTCGTTCGATGGTGTCAAGCGTGCTGGGCAGGCAGACAGAGGTCAGACGAGTGCAGTTGGAAAAGGCCATGAAAGGAATCGATCTGATTTTTGCCTGTATGTCAACGGATAGCAAATTCTCGCACCGATAAAAGGCGGAATGACCAAGATATGTAACAGAGGCTGGGATTTCAACCGAAATGAGGTTGGAACATTCACAAAAAGCATAATCACCAATGGCCTCGAGATGTTCAGGAAATGATATGGAAGACAGACTTTTACAGCCATCAAATGCTGACCATCCAATAGAAATGACGGAATTGGGAATCGTAATGGATTCGAGGCGGGAACATTGCCAAAATGCTGTGGGGCCAATGCGGAGGAGCCCTTCAGAAAAGTGAACGGTGCGTAGTCGTTCACAGGTTGAAAAAGCAAATGCCTTGACGTATAAAATGGTATTAGGGATATAAACTTCGGTCATTTTTCCATAGCTAAACGCAGCGCAACCGATGCTGGTAACCGTATAAATTTTCTCTTTATAAGTAACTGAAGAGGGAATCTTCAACTGTTTACGACCGCATTCAAAAAAGAAATTCACCACCTCCACACTTGCGTTATCCTCTTGAATCTCGTATTGCAGCACTTGTCCCGTCTCGCATTTCGCGGAAAATCGCTTCGCATGGGCGAAAGGGGCAAGGCCTATTAGAAGGAGAGTTATAAATAAAACCCTTTTCATGATGAGGATGGTTTTAATCGCAAAAAAGATGGGGCAAAAGTACTCATTTTTTTGAAAAAGACAAAAAAAAGAATGTGCGGATATTTCTGCCTCCCTGTTTTTTTTGTAATTTTGCCGCATCATTATCAAAGAAAATATCATGAAGCATCTGCATCTTTTTGTCATTTTCACGGCTTTAGTATTTTCCCTCTCTGCGCAGGATTTGTACCGCGCCCGTCAGGATGGGCATGTGGACAGTGTGTATGCCGGCATCGACCTGCCGGATGCCTACACAGGCCGCGGGGTCATCATCGGGGTCACCGACTGGGGTTTCGACTACACGCATCCGGTTTTTTACGACACTACGGGTACGCAGTATCGTATTTTGAGGGCATGGGATCAATTCCGCAATGCAGGGCCCGCACCGGCCGGCTTCGACTATGGTACTGAACTGGTGGGTCGCGACCAGCTATTGGCAGCCGCTTGCGATACCTCCAACATCTACGGGCACCATTACCATGGCACGCACGTCGCCTCCATCGCCGGTGGCAGCGGGGCGGGAACCATTTACCGTGGCGTGGCACCTGATGCTGAGTTCATTTTCGCCTCCTTCCGCCCCGATGAACAGTCTGTGGTGGACGCTTTCGAATGGATGTACCAGGTGGCACAGCAGGAGCAGAAACGCCTTGTGGTGAACATGAGCTGGGGTCTTTATTGGATGGATAACTTCGACGGTACCGGCCCCGTTGGACAGAAAATGCGGGAATTGAGTGACCTGGGGGTGGTGTTTGTAACCAGTGGCGGCAACAACGGAGACGAGAATTTCCATCTGGGACACACCTTCAACAACGACACGCTCCGCAGCCGCTTCATGTTCCCGCCCGACAACAACAGTCCCTACTATTGGGGCACCTCCCTCTCTATGACCAACAGTCACGGGAAGCCTTTTTCGGTGCGGCTCAACTGGTGCAACAACCAGTACCAGACCATCGACGCGTCGCCGTTCTTTAACACTGCCGACGGCGACCATTATACTGAGGGATTTCTCACCAACGGCACCGACACCGTTATCTACAACATTGAACTGATTGCCAGCGATGAAGCTGGACGGCCCGAGGCGCGTCTGTGCGTAAAAAAGCCCGACGTCAGCAATACCAGCTGGCGTTTTGGCATTGAGGTGGCGGCCGCAGAAGGTGAGTTCCATGCTTGGAATGTGGCCGAACTGACCACCGGTGTGGGCAACTGGGGAGCCAGTTGGATGGGTGTGAATGTGTTAGGATGGAAATATGGCGACAAAAATTATGGCACGGGAACTCCTGCCTGCGTCGATTGTGCCATCACGGTGGCCGCCCACCAGTCGGGCAACTGGAACGACAGTGTGTGGGGTCCGGGCGACATCTGCAACTTCTCCAGCTACGGTCCCACCATCGACGGGCGCGACAAACCCGACATCTCCGCTCCTGGCTATCAAGTATGTGCGGCCAACTCGAGCTATGCCGACGAACACAACACTGCTGTGACCACCGTCACCTTCGAGGGACGCGAGTACGGATTTATCAAACTGTCGGGCACTTCCATGTCGTCGCCGTTCACCACCGGCGTGGTGGCGCTGTTGCTCGAAGCCAACCCCACCCTCACCCCTCAGCAGGTGAAAGAGGCGCTGATTTTCTCGGCCACGCACGACAGTCTGACCGAAGCCCGCGGCATGGTGCGTTTCGGCCACGGCAAGGTGAACGCCTACCAGGCGGTTCTGCGCGCCCTCTACCATGTGGGCACGCAGGAGTTTACCAGCCACGCCAACATCTATACGGTCTTCCCCAACCCGGCCTCCGACCATATTTTCATCTCCACACCTAACGACCAGGAGCCGGCCACGGCTACGCTGTACGACCTCAACGGACGGCTGGTGCAGACGCTGACAGTCCGGCAGGGGGTGAACACGCTGAATGTAAGCTCATTGCCCAACGGCACGTATATCCTCCGCATCGCCACCTCAACGCAGGTGCAGAGCCAGAAGGTGGTGATTGCTCGGTAATGGAGCCGTTCCGCTTCCAGCATTTCGCGCTTTGCCATGAGGCCAGCACGCAGCGTATCGGCACCGACAGTGTGCTGTTGGCTGCCCTGATGCCGTTGCAGGGCGTGCTTTCTGTGCTGGACATCGGCTGTGGCTGCGGGGTGATCGGCTTCTGCGTGGCAGACCGGTTGCGACGAGCCGGGGTGGAAAACATTACGGTGACGGGTATTGACATTGACGTGGCATCGGTGCGGGAGGCGCAGGATAATGCCGGCCGTTTTCCGAACACAGAGAGGGTAAAATTCAACTTCTTCCACGAATCGCTGCAGGAACACACCCGACAGGCGGAAGGTCACCGTTACGACCTCATCGTGAGCAACCCTCCCTTCTTTGTCAGTTCGCTGAAGCCGGCTGATGCGCGGCGGCGGCAGGCGCGGCACACCGATGGCACGCTTTCGTTCCGCGAGCTGGCGACAGATGCCGCCCAACTGCTTGCCCCATCTGGCTGTTTCGGCCTTATTCTTCCCGCCAATGAATTTGCCGACTTTGAAAAAGAGTCGCAAGGGCAGCTGTATCTTGCTGAGCAGTGGCGCATTCGTCCCACCCCAGCCAAGCCTGTTCATCGTATTGCCGCCCTATTTTCCCTTCATCCCACCGACCATTCATCTGCCCGGGAGCTCTGCATCCGTGATGGCGAGGGGAAATATAAGGAAGAGTACCGTCAGCTGACGGGCGAGTTGTATTTGACGCTTTCTACCAATGATTTGCATTGAGATTGTTTAAGGAGATACGCAGGGCTCCCATTTTGTATGATTCCAACAAAGAGGGGTAATCCCCTCATATAGATCCCATTCCCAAATGGAGTTTGATGGTGAAAAATACTCCTTGTTAAAAACTTCCACTTCTTTCAGCTTGTGTTTCGGCGGTCAAACGATTGTTAGTGATTCATTTTTCCGCATCTTCTGGCGTTTTCCACATCTCTCCCGTCCGGGTCCACCAACCTCACCGGATTGTTCGCACAATACACGTACGGTGACGTTCCCGGGTACTTGTCCGACATCGGATCCACGCTGAGCCAGATGGAAAGGGCGGAGGTTCCGGCAAAGCCGGAATGGCGGTGCCGCGCCGCGGGAGGTGGCAGGAAAGTGGAGCTGGAAGTGGGAAGGTGGGTGGGCATGGGTAGTGTTATTAATTATAATGCTTGTATATATAGTCAATGTTAGCTGGATTGAACAATGGTGCCCATGGGGAACGTTTTTTGAAGGGGCGAGAATGGTACTTTAGACGGAAAATTTTCTTGTATAGCTTTAATTCGTCTTGAGAAACGTATCGAAAAGCAATATAATACCAATCCAGATGAGGCGCGAAATGTGGCTTGAAAAACAATAGCCCTTCCCAGTATGTGTGAGTCTTATTGGGATCAATATCAGTTGTTCCGTCATCAATGCCGGTCCATGAAAAACAAAGTTCTTGACTGACTGAATCTTGTTGGAGCTTGCCAAATTCATGTAAGAGACTTACAAGGTCGGGCGGGCAGAAAGAGGTGAGAAAATGGTAGTAGTGGTTTCCCATAATGATTTCTGCACTATCTGTATTGTTTTCAAAAGAATAGATCAAACCATCATACTCTGGTGGGACAGAAATGGAGAAATGCTCAAGACACTTTTGGGGAATCTGTACGTAATAATGGTCTGTTATTTCAATCTTTTCAAATGTTCTGCACCCGGAGAAAAGTAACCCAACGAGAAAGAAAAAGAATGTGCATTGAATGTGCTTTTGTTTCATTTTTTGGTGGGATTAGAATTTTGGGGACTTCTATTTTTAATCTTTTTAGCCACACTTCCAGACCCTGCAAGTTCCTTCAACAGAATCTGAAAATACAACGGGGCAAATTTACTAAAAAACTGAGAATTGAAAATGGAAAATGGAAAGGTTGTGAAAATAGGCGGAATGTACAATTGACAATGAACAATGTACAATGGGCGGGGAAGCGAAGGTTTTGTGGACGGGTATGGCGGCGGTAATTTGTTGATTCGTTGAGGATTGACGGGGCAAAGATAGTGTTATTTCACCCAAAGATGGTCAATCATTTCAATCTTCTAAAATATATTCCCTTTTCATAAAAACAATTTTATTCTTTCCTTTTTTACGAATGATAGCTTTATCATACCTCTTGTAGGTCAAGAATAAATAATCAAATTGTGGAATGTTAATCGTATATACATTGTCACGTGACACGTCAACTTTAACACGCGTGTTGGCATATGGATAGCGGCGCTTAAGTATCGTATCACCGGAATCAGGATTCCAATAAATCTTCAGCCTGATTTCTTTGATAGAGACTTCCTGCGGCTTGTAAGAAGAAACTCTGGCCTCACAAACTTGTTGATGCGATTGATTAAAATCTCTTTCAAACGCACGGCTTATGGAATCCTCAGCACAAACGATTTGGAAATCATAACAATAAATATGATAAACATGACCTATCGGATCGGCGTCCATTGCCGATCCCACATTGGGGGCGCTAATGGCGTACAACAAACTTTCGTAGGGTGATTTGACGTTAATGATTAAACTGTCCACAGGCTGATACAAGCTGCTTATTTCGGAATTGATGGTGAGCGAGTCGGAAAACATGATACTGGAATCAGAAGATATAATGAACTTCCTTTTTGTCTCCCAGTATCTGCCCCAACTCACTCTGCCCCAAAATCCACGGACTGTACTCTCATTGAATACTCCAGTTTTTCCAAAATAAAAGGAATGAATAGGGCGATAAGCAGTGTAACACCTCGGGGAGTCTTGCCCATAGCAGTTAGATATCACAAGCGTAACAAGTATCAAAAGAATAAAAAGACGATGTTTCATAACAGCAATTCAAATTTAGTTATCATATCCCATCTCCCCATATATGCTTTGACTCGTGCCAAAAAGTGCTTGTTTTATCACCGTAAATGTTTATGTGTACCATGGTCTCAGTGAGTTGCAGCCATTCAACATGCCCACAAGATTTATCATCACAATCAATTTCTATAAAATGAAAAAGACAGTTCCGATCGGCTCCCATTCTCTCCAAACCTTTGATTCCTTCCGATAAGTAAGAATTCCTTTCTTCTAATTCGTTAATCAAGAATTCACGAGCGTTGCTTTTGGGCACGAAAAATTTAAGTATATTGATAAGTCGTGTGTTTTTTACTATTGACAACTGTGCTAATTTTATCATATCATTGGCTTTCGCTTCATCATCTGCTGTTTTCCACGCCCGTTCATCCGGGTCCACCAGCTTCACCGGATTATCTGCACAGTAGGTGTACGGACTCACTCCTGGGTACTTGTCACTCATCGGGTCCACGCTGAGCCAGAGGGAGAGAGCGGAGGTTCCGGCAGAGCCGGAATGGCGGTGCCGCGCCGAAGGAGGGGACGGGAAAGTGGAGCTGGAAGTGGAAAGGTGGTGGGGCATGGGTGGGATTGTTTTGCGGGGGCAAAGATAATGAAATTTATCTTTTGATTTGGGACCAATATAGAATTACCAAAAAGGATCCATGATTTTATATACCTGTATTGTTACAGTGTCACCAGATACCAATCCTCTTGACATCACTTCCCCTCGTACTATTGAATAGAGGTCCTTGATTTTTCCTGAGTAAGAATAAACAAATACATCATAAGTCTCTGGATAAATAGAGTATTTATATATGGAGAAACCATCCTTGTGAAAACTTTTTTTCTCGTGTGTATTTTGAACTACTATAGAATCTTGTGAAAACACGACGCATTCGAGATCGCTCTTTGGCAAGAGTGTTGTATCCTGCGTAAAGAAAGAGATGATGCATGCGATATCATCATCGGTATATTTGTAGTCATAATTGTCTGTACTTTTAACAAAGGGCGAACTTGTACGGCAGGACACAAATATACAAATAACAAATGCAAGTGCGATCAAGAAATAAGAATTAGTCTTTGACATATTTTTTCTGTCTTTTTGTATTTCTGAGATTGAGTTCAGGCTTGATGTATGATGAATTGTTAAACACCGTACCATCTATTTGCTGATTCATTTCTTTTCTGTAATTGAATCGATAGTTAACGTAGCCATTGTATAGCCGATAATATTGCTGCTCAGAAGAAATCTGATTATTATAGTCTCTTGATATCTGAGCTTTTGATAAATGGCCCGCCTCAACAATAAGTGTAGCCCCTAATATTTCGTCAACATCTACACAATCCTCACTGGCTTTGTTTCGAATTCTTCCCATATATGGCTTAATAGTTACACTTTCATAAATGCCATCAGTAAATATTATATTGTTATTATCATCACACAATGGGATTATGAACGAATTTTGGTTCCCACTTTCGTCAGTAGGGGTGATTGATACTTTTGTATAACATCTGTTTAGAAAATTAATACATCTTTTCCCCATTTTCGTTTTAGCTAATGCGGAAAGCGATTCTTCATGTCTTGAAATGAAATCTGTTTTTACTGCATCTGATGCATGAGGAGAAAACTTGTATTGAATTGTTCCATCTTTTAGCACTCGAACTCTTACCCTATTCCCGTCGCTGTCAACGAACTCCCTCCCGTCCGGGTCCACCAACCGCACCGGATTATTGGCACAATATGCGTATGGAGAGGTCGAAGGGTACTTGTCGGACATCGGGTCAACCGAGAGCCAGATGGAGAGGGTGGAGTTGTAGTGCCGTGCGCCGAAGTAGCTGTAGCCAGTCTCCTCGTCGCGTTCCTTGCCCGAGAAGGTGTAGCGGCTCTCGTATCCAGTAGCCCGCTGGTTGGCAAGTTCTTCGCCCCACGGCAGGTAGTACAGGTACTGGATGCCCTTGCCCGCCTTGTCGCTCACCCAGCTGGCACTGCCCAAATGGTCGGGATGGCACCAGTAAATCTCATTTTCGGGAAGAGGCTCATTGTCAGTGCCGTAAAGGTTGTCCAGCACCACAAGGGCGTTCATCTTCACAGAGCCAATCTCCACTCCGAGACAGCCGGCAACCCGCGTCACATGTTTCGCGCACGAGTCGCACTTGGCGGAGAAACTTATCGTGGCGGAGCATACGGTGTGCAGGTCCTGTAAACCGCCACCGCCAACCTTGCTGGCAACTCGTTCACTTTCAGAATAATAGTGTTTGGTATAGCCTTTAGGAGTGGCCACCAAGTAGGGAGAGGCATACAGTGTGGGGTCGGTGAGCGCATGGTAGGTGCTCCACTGCCCATTCACCATCATGGCCTGCGGCGCACCCGAAAACTTGTAGAAGCGCTCGCCGCTACCGTCGTACAGGAAGCAGGCGTCGTGTTTCGAGTCGCTGAATCCCTGCAGCCGGTTCAGCTCGTCCCAGCAGTGCGTCCGCACCTGTGTGTTGGCGCTCTGTGTCAGCATGTTGCCGTTGTCATCCCAAGTAAATGTCTGTGTAGAACCCACTCCCACGGTGTCGGCCACGCTCTGCACACGGTTGTTCACGGGTGCCGTTCCATAGTTGTACAAGTAGGCGAAGTTCATCAGCGTGTCAGACGAGGTGCTGGTGAACGTCCGCGCCAGTTGGCTCTTGCGGAGGATGCGCCCGTTGGCCTCATAGGCCATGTCGAGCCAGTAGTTGTAGTTCTTGGTGCTGTTTAACCCGCCCGTGGAGCTTTGCAGCCGGTACAGGCTGTCGTAGGTGTAGTTCATTGCGTAGGTGCCGC
>JBGUPJ010000042.1:0-2609 GCA_045130235.1 Bacteroidales bacterium | reverse complement strand
GCGCGATCAGCATTATATGCTCGAAGGGATTATTGAGATGGACGAAGCTTATCTCGGTGCACCCAAGTGCGGCAAAAAGCGTGGCCGCGGAACTGAACGTAAGTATAAATGGTTGTTGCGGTTTCAAAGGATAAAAAAGACCGTCCGGGTAACCTCATCGTCTGCAGTTAACACGAAGGTTGCAACAGGCTTCTCGCCCGGTTTCAGCGTCTTACGCTGGCGGCCTTGCTTGGTCTCAAGGATAATCGACTCGATGTAATGGGCGTCCACCATGGGATGCTCCACCGCGCCGACAGTGACAACCACTTCTCGGCCATTGATGGCAATAACAGGTACGTGCTTTTCGCCCGCCGCGTCGGTGGTGTTTGGCGCGATCACTTTCATCTCCTCACCGCAGCATTAAGCGCGGACACCGGAATCGTGGATGTACGCGATAATGTTTCCACAGTGTTCGCATTTGTAGAAGGTCATGGCTTTGTGCTCCTTTTCTATGATTATTTGTTCTGTAGCTGATCTCGACGTTTCCTGTACTCGATAATCGGTTTATCCGCTGCGACCAGTTTTTCTTTCATGCGCAGCGCTGCGACCTTGGGCTCCTGTGTCTCTACGACTCTTTTATCTTGCCGCTCCACCACGCGGTTTGCCCGGCTGCCGATCCAGGCAATGCTCTTGTCGATCGCCTTCACGCCCGTGATCCTGTTGTAGAAGCGCAGGGCGATAATCGCGTGCTCGTCATCCACCGGGATGAAGAAAGCCAGGATCTGAATCTTGTCCGTCACATGGTTCAGCCACATATTCGGGAAACGGAATGTCAGGTTCGTATCCTTGATAACACAATCTGCTGCTGGCTTTGGTTTCTGCCGCTGATCAACCTCGTTATTTGCGCTGGTCTGCAGGGTGTTCTCATCAAGCCAGATCACCCTTGGCCCATTAACAAGAGTCTTCCCACCGCGACCTATCGTGTTATGATGCACGAAGGCCAGGTGCGAGACATCAAGCTGGTTTTCGATCACACGCGAATAATGTACATTCCAGGTATCTTCCGTGTGGTCATAGGCGTAGGAGGGATCAGTTATGAGGCTGAAAACGTCTGGTTCGCGGTTCGGCTCGTCTTCCCCATACCATACGAATACGATTCCGCCGATCTCGCGGGTTGGGTAGTGCTTGAGCCGGAAACGCGACAAATCCATCGTGGAGGCAATTCCCTCTGACGGAATAAGAACACAGCTCCCGTCGGCAGCGTATTCGATCCCATGAAACGGGCAGCGAATGTGATCCCCGGCTAAGCAGCCGGCAGACAGTGAGGCGCCTCTATGTGCGCAGAGATCTGAAACACATGCGGCAGTGCCATGGCTGTCGCGGAAAAACACGAGGTTCTCTCCAAAGCGACGTGCGCCGAGAGGCTTGCCATTTTTCAAGACATGTGATGATAGTACAGCATACCACTGGTTTTGGATCATTCCGGTATCCTCCTCGGTAATTATTGCTTACTATGTTGAAGTATATCACCCAAAGCGGCATGTTTCAACCATGTCTCGCTGAGAAAACTGTGTCCCATGCGAATACGGCATGAAAAGTCCTCGCTGGAGCGGGGAAAGGTATGCTTATTTGTCCCGCGTTAGATCATCGGCGGCGCTATCATCACCAGCTGCCGATGCGCTTGCTTCGATCATCTGTGTGACTACATGATTGAACTGCGCGGTGTTAGCACTCGTGATCACCGGTCTGCCAAGACGCTGTTTCAGATTCTTCCGTGCGTTCCCGGCGACAGAGCCGCCAGCTTGCGCGACTCGTTTATTGGCATCGAATCCCTCGGGCTGCTCTTGCTGAGAAAGTTCCCGTGTGGCGACCTCAGCGAGTTGGTTGAGAGTCAGCTCCGTGGTGCTCATACCGTTTACCATCAGCAGCTTTCAATTTCAGTTGACTACAATTTGTAGGCAACTGACTGCCTTCTTTCTTAAGACGTGTTTAAGAACGCTCCAGTATTTGGCAGCGTGACGTACATCGGGTTGACTCGTCAGCACACCGACAACATCGACGGTTGAGAAGTACCATTCTTCTTCCACGTTCCATGTGGTACGGATCGGCTGATCCTCAAAGAGTTGAAGATTTTCCTGGTTTGGCATCGGGTTACTTCCTTGTAGCAGGATCAGTTATAAAGCATAATGTGTGCAGACACGTTTGTCAATTCTGAATTTGTTAAGACTGGCCGTACGATGTATCGTCGGCCGGTGGGAGTCCACATACAGGGGAGCCGGGCGTCAGAACGGTCGCATGGCAAAAGGCCTCGGCAATGGTGTCGCTGTTCGGTGTTACGGAGATGACCCAGCCAGCTTACAAGGATAGAGGTTGCGCTTTCAATCCATACTGTCAGCGTAGGACGCACTGCGATTTCTTTTTTCATAAGTTTTGCCGCCGGGCTCTTTTCGGATAGTGATACGGACAAACAGATCCCATAATCTGTCATATAGTAGGTGTAACACTTACACCTACGCAAAATTTCCGCCCCGTGCTACAATCAGCTTGTATTTCAGGGAGATGGTTGTTAGGGCGGAGCAGGTAAGGATCAAAGACTGTCTGTAAGGAGGTGTATTGCGCCTCCGCTCAAC
>JBGUPJ010000041.1:0-50525 GCA_045130235.1 Bacteroidales bacterium | reverse complement strand
GGCAGGGAGTGTGCGCCTGCAGGTGATGGATGTGCAGGGACGGCTCTGCTGCCAGCGCACGGAGAAACTTGCGGCTGGCGAGCATACCCTTTCGCTTACCTTTCCCCACAGCGGCCTCTACTTCTTGACGGCCGAAACCGCCGACGGACGCGAAACCTGCAAGGTGCTGTGTTCTGAGGGGAACGGGAGTGCTTTCGACATTCGTTTGTCTTCCACCTCACCCCAGCTGGTGGAGAAGGCCGAGCGAGGCGGGGAAGGGTTGTTTAATATGACTGATGCGTTGAAGATCACCGCATATATCACACATAACGACAGTGTATGGAGTCGATATTGGTTGTTCAACGAATCCTATCTTAATGACTCGCTCTATCATCATGGTTCTGTAAATATTCATTTTTGCGAATATACAGGATGTGACAGTTTTTCTTTGTCCGGTCAAACATACAATATCATTATTAACAGTCATGCGTGCCAACCGTTTACGGATTATCCGATTGGTGGTACTGTGAATTTTTACGACTCAACATTTTTTGCCTCACCTGGCATTCACTTTCAGCAGTTGTCCAGCACATGGACTTTTGATGGATGGTATAAATATCGTTTTTATCCTAATCAAAATGCACAATGGGGGCGTATGTGGATTTGCCAAATGGACAAAAATTTGCCTCCAATAGATTTAGAGCCAACAGATTATCAAACATATACAGAATATGACATTAGAGGAGTGTATATTTTCTCATGTGATTTTTTAGATATTGGTATCGCAACGCTTTTTTCTGGTAGTACATTTTTAAACGAGGAACTAATGATCAAGGAGGAATAATGATGAGGTACATATTGCATCAATTAGAGGCCTTTATTTGTGTTGTATGGGGCACCAACAGGATTATGGTGAAGATGAAATCGAATTGTTCGATATTTTCACTATCTTTGCACTCGCTAACCAAAGAGATTAAACATTGACAATTTTTATTATTAATTAACAATAAACCAAATAGTTATACAATGAAAAAGACTTTACTCGAACGGTTTTCCAGCTACATGGCCATTGCCACCACCTCTGATGAAAACTCCACCACCTATCCGAGCACCCCGAACCAACTTGTCTTCGGCGATTTTCTGGTAGAAGAGCTGAAACGCATCGGTCTTTCGGAAGTGAAGAAAGACGAATACGGCTATGTGACAGCCACCCTGCCCGCCAACTGCGACCTGGAGCTGCCGGTGGTCGGTTTCATCTCGCACTTCGACACGGCCCCCGACATGCCTGGCGCCAAAGAGCCGCGTATCATTGAGAACTACGACGGAAAAGATATCCTGCTGGATGCCGAAACCCATACCGAGCTCGCCCTCACCGACTTCCCCGAACTCGCCGACTACAAAGGACAGACCTTGCTGGTAACCGATGGCAAGACCTTGCTGGGCGCCGACGACAAGGCCGGCATCGCCGAAATCGTGACGGCCATGGAATTTTTGCTGGCCCATCCCGAAATCAAACACGGCAAAATCCGCGTGGGCTTCACCCCCGATGAAGAGATTGGACAAGGGGTTAAGTATTTCGATGTCAAAGGTTTCGGCTGCGATTTTGCCTATACCATGGACGGTGGTGCCATCGGCGAACTGGAGTATGAGAACTTCAATGCCGCCAGCGCCAACGTCAAGATTCAAGGCAGAAATATTCATCCCGGCTACGCAAAGAACAAGATGGTGAACGCCCAGCTGATTGCCATGGAGTTCAACAGCATGCTGCCGGAAGCCCAGAAGCCCCAATACACCCAAGATTACGAAGGCTTCTACCTGCTCGTTCACATGGAAGGCACCGTTGAGAACGCTAGCCTCACCTACATTATCCGCGACCACGACCGTGCCAAATTTGAAGAGAAAAAGCAGTTCATGCAGAACATCACCCGCTACCTGAACGAAAAATACGGCGAACGCATCACCTGCGAACTCAAAGACCAATATTATAATATGCGCGAAAAGGTGGAGCCCGTCTTCCACGTGGTAACTTTGGCCGAGAAGGCTATGGAGGCCGTGGGCGTGAAACCTGTGGTTCAGCCCATTCGTGGCGGCACCGACGGAGCCAACCTCTCGTTCAAGGGTCTCCCCTGCCCCAACATCTTCGCGGGTGGACACAACTTCCACGGCAAATACGAGTACGTACCGCTGGAATCCATGGTCAAAGCCACCGAAGTCATCGTCAAAATGATTGAGATTTTGGGAAGCGGCAAAAAGTGGTAATGCACCACTTGCTCTTTCCTGTCGGACACTTCCGGCATCTCTTTTTAATCTCATAACCCACTAAAAATCACTATCTATGTCCGAATTGTATTATCGTTTGGCCCTGCAATTTCTGCCCAACCTTGGGCCGACCACCATCAAAAAACTGTTGCAACATTATGGCAGTGCAACGCAGATTTTCACTGCAAGAGATATCCGTATGCTCTTGGGCAACCGTGCGCCGGTGCCGAAGCTGACCGACGCTATCCGCCGGCAGGTGGAGCAGGAGTTGGGTTGGATGGAGCGCAACGGCATTCAGCTCTGCTTCTGGGGCGAACCCGATTTCCCCAAAAGGCTGACCTCCTGCACCGACACGCCCTACATGTTTTATTATAAGGGGACGCCCGTCTTCAATGAGCAGAAGATGGTGGCGGTGGTGGGCACGCGCAACATCTCGCCTTACGGCAAGGAGGTGACGCGCAAAATTATTGAAGAGCTTGCGCAGTACGAGGTATGCGTGGTGAGCGGCCTCGCGCGTGGAGTGGACACTGTGGCTCACGAGCAGGCGTTGGAGAGCGGTCTGAAGACGGTGGCAGTGCTGGGCAGCGGTCTCGGCATCATCTATCCGGACTGCAACGAGCGGCTTTCGCAACGGATTGTGGAGAAGGGCAGCGCGCTCGTCTCGGAGTTCACCTTCCGCACCAAGCCCGACCGACAGAACTTCCCGCAGCGCAACCGCATCATCGCCGGCATGACCGATGCCACCATCGTGATGGAGACCGCCGAGAAGGGCGGGAGCATCATCACTGCCCACATCGCCAACTCGTACAACCGTGATGTTTTTGCCGTGCCGGGCAGCATCCTCTCCCCCACCCAGAACGGCTGCCATGCCCTCATACGCAAGAATGTGGCCGCCCTCGTGACCTCCGGCGCCGATGTGGCCGAACTGATGGGCTGGGACATGGATGCGCCCAAGGCGGTGCAACGTAGTCTGTTTGTGGAACTCTCCTCTGAGGAGCAGGAGGTGAGCGACCTTATCGCCAACCAACCCAATATCGTGATTGACGACCTGTCGGCGGCCCTGCCGCAACACACCCCCTCCAAGTTGGCCTCGCTGCTTCTACAGTTAGAATTAAAAGGGGTTGTGGTTTGCGAACCGGGCAAAAAATACCATCTTTTGGGTTGAAGCGAATAATGCGGCAATTTTTGCTGAAAACGTTCGCCAAGTGGCAACAATTTTGTATTTTTGCGGCGTGAAATCAAATCATCTTACAATATGAACATTATTCTGCAACAAAAAAATCTTCTCGGCATCAACGGTGCCGGACGTATCGGTAAATTAACCTTATGGCATCACCTGCTGTCGCGCAAGTTCGACGGTATCGTGCTCAATGTGGGACGCGAGGTGGGCAAAGATCTGGAAGACCTTGTACAGTCGCTCACTACCGACTCCACCTACGGAAATCTGAGTTTCTTCCTGTACGGGCGCGCCGGCAAGCGCTGCAAGATTGAAATCGTTGACAGAGACCAGCACATCGTGGAGATTGACGGTCTGCCCGTGAAGGTGCTGATGACCGAGCGCAACCCTCACAACATCAACTGGAAAGCCGAAGGCATACGCGTGGTGGTGGACTGCACTGGCAAGTTCCTCGACCCCTCCCTGCCCGACAACGACGGCAAGGGCAGCATCGTAGGTCACCTGGCTGGCGGTGCTGAGCATGTGATTGCCAGCGCACCTTTCAAAATCAAGCAGACCGACTTCGACGCCACCGACACCCCGACGTTGATTTACGGCATCAACCACACCAACTTCGACCCGTCGAAGCACAAGGTGATTTCTGCGGCCAGCTGTACCACCACCGGTTTGGCGCACATGATCAAACCGCTGTTGGAAGACCCCGAGACCTGCCACGTGCTGACGGCCTCATTGTCCACCGTGCATGCGGCCACCAACACACAGAGCGTACTCGACGCAGTGCCGACCGCCGGTGCTTCCGACCTCCGCAAGAACCGTTCGGTATTCAATAATATAATATTGTCATCCACGGGTGCGGCAAAGACTTTGGAGAAGGTGCTGCCCGAAATCGTGCATTTTGGTTTTATGGCCGATTCCATCAGAATCCCCACGCCGTCGGTATCGCTCATCACGCTCAACATCACCTTCAGCTCGCGCATGAACCCGCAGGGGGTGCCGTACATCTCGGGCGACTACATCCGCGACATTTACCGCCGTGCCGCTGCTGGCGAACAGAAAGATCTGCTCAACTTCTCGATGAAACAGAACGTGCCGATGGATCTGCTCGGCATGCCCGCCGCCATCACCATTGAAGGCAAGGAGATCCACACCCGCACCGGTTTCCTCAAGATTTCCACCGAGATTTTGGAATCCCTGCACCTCGCCAATATGCCCGAAATCAACATCCCGGTCACCCATGCCAAAATACTGGGTTGGTACGACAACGAGTTTGGCAGTTATGTGACCTGTTTGGGAAAATTAACCGAGTATATTTCCCACAGTTTGGACTAAAAATGGCATTACTGCGGCACACCTATCACGAATAAGATTTAATAAACATTTCATTTCCAATATCTTAAAAGAGAAAACTGAAATAAATAAAAAAAATGATGATAGGGGGTTAGATAAAATAATTTTTTGTAATTTAGCCGCCGCAAAAAATGCACATTGGAGAGATGGCCGAGTGGTCGAAGGCGCACGCCTGGAAAGTGTGTAAACGCCGAAAGCGTTTCTAGGGTTCGAATCCCTATCTCTCCGCTTTTTTATTGAAAAAACAAAGAAAAAATAAAAGTTATTAATCAAATTTTAAACAGATTATGAAAAAACTGATTGCACTATTCACGGTTTTTAGTATCATGGCTTTCTTCATGACTTCTAAGTCATATGCCGAGCCAACCCAAGGTGCCAAAGATGAAGCCCAAGTAGAGGAGCAAGGTCCTGCTGCTGAAGAGACGGCAACCCAGGGAGATACGAAGCAAATTGAGAACACCAGCGGCGAAGACAACGCCACTGCGCCCAATAAAAGCATTGTTACCACTTTGAAGGACAAATTCTTCCAGGGCGGCCCCTTATTCATGGCACTGGTTTTGGCCTGCTTGCTTTTAGGTTTGGCTTTTTCTGTCGAAAGAATTTTCTTCCTCAACTTGTCCAATATCAACACCAACAAATTATTAATGAAGTTGGATGCTGCATTAGCAGAAGGCGGTGTAGCTAAAGCTAAAGACGTTTGTAAAGGTGTTCGCGGACCGGTTGCTGAAATTTTCCACCAAGGTCTTGATCATTATGACGAAGGCATTGAATCTATGGAGAAAGCAGTGGTTGCACAAGGAAGTGTTGCTTGCCACAAATTGGAGAGAAACCTTCCCTGGATTGGTTTGGGTATGGCTTTGGGACCGTCACTCGGATTCATGGGTACTGTGCTTGGTATGGTGCAGGCATTCGATGACATTGAGAAACAAGGTGATATCAGCCCGACCGTTGTGGCTGGTGGTATGAAGGTCGCTCTTTTGACCACCGTGTTAGGTTTGATCACCGCAGTTATCCTGCAGATTTTCTACAACTATATTCTCACCCGTATTGAAAGCGTTGTAACCACTATGGAGATGGCCACCATCGATTTCATCGATCTGATGGCAAAATACAACAAAAAATAATTGAGTTTCAACCCATTTTCTGAAACTTTATTTACTCCATAAGTATTAAAAAAATAATAACATGGCAAAAAAAATAACCTACATAACTGCATGTGTACTTGCAGTAATTCTTACAGCACTTGCTCTCATCTTTGTAGGGGTTTTTAATGTATATTGGAATAAATCCGTAGAATATACAGAAAACACCGATACGGTGAAGCTCAATACAACGAGATACCAAGCTGTTGTGGATCTTCAAAGCTTTCCGGAAGGCCAGGCGTTTGTGGACAAATTTTTAGCCGCCAAGGTGGAGGACATAGGTTCTCAGGCTAAGCCAGGAAAGTTTTACAAAGAAATCACAAAATACGTAGATGAACAACAAGCCATTTGCGAAAATGACGAGAAGCTTGCCAAAGACTTTTTCAGCTACGTAAGTATGCTTAAGTCTGTGAAAAAAGAGAAGTTCCAAGATTTCAAGGATAACTTCCCCCGCAACATGTTAAGCATCACAGTGGATGGCGCTGGTGAAGAATTCACCTTTGGTAAGGAATATGTCAATGAGCTCAAAAATGTGAAGAGCTACGAAGACATGGTGACTTACATCAACGAGCAATTGTCGCCCAAGTACATCGACTTCAAAAAAGCGCAATTGGACAAAGCTGAACAGCTCAAAGCTGTCACCGCCCTCTTATCTATGACGGATGATGTTTTCAAAGTTAGTGCATACGATAAAGAGACGAAAACACGCGAACTGGAAAGCCTTCAAAGTCGCATTGCCCAGTATAAGTCGGCTGACAAGAGCTTGTCCACGTCCTTCACCAACATTTTCATTCTCCTGTTGATTGCCATCGTTGCTGCGGCCATCTTCATCGTCTACACGATTATCACCCGCTTCCACGACTATCGTATCATCATGGTAGTGGCAGGTGTCTTCATCGTGCTGTTCGTCATTGCATTATTTGCGTTTGCTATGCCGTCAGCACCCTACGATGTGATGAACATCAAATCATTTGTTGAGAGTGGTGTTACTGTGAGATTTGCCACCTTCATCGATACCATCGTAATGGGAACATTGTTCTGCGTTGCAGGATCGGTAATCTACCTGATTGTTGATATGGCTATGTCCATCCTTCCTGGAGTTGTTGTAGTATTCAAAAGAAGAAAATAATTTAAAGTATGGCACGTAAACTTCCATCAATCAATACAAGTTCATCAGCAGATATTTCTTTTCTGCTGTTGACTTTCTTCCTGTTGACATCCAATATTTCTACTGACCAGGGTATTATGCGCCAATTGCCGAAATACTCGAAGGATACCAAGGAGGTGGACGTGGAAATCAATACAAGAAACTTGCTCCGTGTAAAGGTTACCAACAAGAACATTGTGATGGTTGAGGGTGCAAAATGGCTCGACAACAATTGGATCATGCTAACCGACAATCGCTCCGACGTAAACAGTACCAACCAGGCTAACTATGGCGGTGAGATTGACAAATTGCATGAAATCGCATACGAGTTTTTCGGAAACCCGCATCACGAACCCAATCTGCCTGACACTAAAAATATCACCATCGACGAAGCCGACTTTGGAGACTATATGGTAACTAACGGTGTGATTTCACTGGAATGCCAGAACTACGCCACCTACGAAACCTACATTAAAGTACACAACGAACTTTCTCGGGCAGTGAATATGCTCCGTGAAGAGTTGTCAAAAACCAAATACGGAAAGTCCTACAAGTTGCTTGAAGAGAGTTCCGAAGATTCGGACAAGGAGAAAGTGAAAGCCATCAAGAAGGCCATTCCGATGAACATTTCTGAGTCAAGTTCTAATTAAACAGCCAACCATGTCACGTTTCAAAAAAAACGATAAAAGGGAAGTGCCGGAACTCAACACCGGTTCCATGTCCGATATTATCTTTATGTTCCTCTTCTTCTTCATGGTGATTACTACTATGAGAGAGAGCGATGCAAAAGTGAAATTCACCCCTCCGACAGCTACCGAATACCAGAAGTTAGACAAAAAGAACTCCTATACTGTATATATGGGTGAACCTACCGTAGAAGGTGCGGCCTTACTTGACAACTCCGTTTCCATCCAGTTCAATGACAAACTGGCCACCTCCACCACCGATGAGGGTCTTAAACTCGCTGTGGAGGAATTTGTGGATGAGTCTCGTACCGCAAGTATTCTCAAAGATCAAGACCCTGACAAAATCACCTTCTACCTCAAGATTGACGGAAAATCGCGTATGACCGCCGTCAACCAGTTGAAGCTCGCTATGAGAAAGAAGAACGCCCTCAAGATTCAGTATGCTACCAATAAGGATGTCAAAAAGAAATAAGGGGCTTCTCCTATAAAAGTATAAAGAGACTGCTGTACAGTCTCTTTTTTTGTTTATTATCAAGAATTCAGAAACCATGGATCATCAAAAAAATCGCATAGCAGTCATCGGATTAGGGTACGTGGGGCTTCCTTTGGCCCGACTGTTCTCAACACGCTATCCCACCATAGGATATGACCGAAACAGCCAACGTGTGAAAGAACTCATGAGCGGACACGACAGCACTTGCGAAGTGTCGGATGAGTTGCTGCAAGCCGCCTTGAACAATGGCTTCCAATGCACCGACAACCTGGAGGAAATACGCGACTGCAATGTGTATATCGTAGCAGTACCGACCCCCGTGGATCACAACAACCACCCCGACCTGTCGCCGCTTATCGGGGCGAGTACCACTGTCGGGAAAGTAATCTCCAAAGGAGATGTCGTGATATACGAATCGACGGTGTATCCCGGGGTGACGGAGGAAGAGTGCCTGCCGGTGGTGGAGCAAGTTTCGGGGCTTGCCTTCAACCGAGACTTCTTCGCCGGATACTCCCCTGAACGCATCAACCCGGGCGACAAGGAGCATACCGTAGAGAAAATCCGGAAAGTGACCTCTGGCTCAACACCGGAAATTGCTGACTTTGTGGACGAGCTGTACAACAGCGTGCTGGTCAACGGCACTCATAAGGCCAGTTCCATCCGGGTGGCGGAGGCCTCCAAAATTATTGAGAACTCCCAACGCGACGTGAACATCGCCTTTATGAACGAGCTAGCCAAGATTTTCAATGCCATGGGCATCGACACCCACGACGTGATTGAGGCCGCCTCCTCGAAATGGAACTTCATCAAACTGTCGCCGGGACTGGTGGGCGGGCACTGCATCAGCGTGGACCCGTACTACCTGATACAGAAAGCTCAGGTGTATGGGGTACTGCCCCGCGTGATGTCGGCGGCCCGGCGCCTCAACGACGGCATGGGTGACTACGTGGCCAACTGCGCCATCAAACTGATGAACAAGAAGGGAGTGCTGGTGAAAGATTCCAAAATTCTCATCCTCGGTTTCACCTTCAAAGAAAATTGTCCCGACATCCGCAACACCCGCGTGATCGACATTTACTCCACGCTCACCGAATACACCCGCAACATCACTATCTACGACCCCTGGGCCAACGCCGCCGATGTGAAACGGGAATATGATGTGGACATTGTTTCCGGCGACATCAAGACACTAGAGCATCAGTTCGACACGGTGATTCTTGCAGTAGCGCATTGCCAGTTCAAAGCTCTGAATGTCAGAAATTTTCTCTCCTCCGACAATGGAGTGGTTTATGATGTGAAAGGCATCCTGAAGAAAGAGATGATCGACGGACGTTTATAGCCCAAACTAGTTCTCAAATCCATAAATTTCACTCCAATACTCAAAAAAATAGAGTTTTTTTGTATATTTGCCGACTTTATCAAGAATTATTATTCAGAATAATAAAAATGAAAAAACAGCTTCTTGCCCTTATCATCTGCCTCGTAGGCTTTTTTACAGTTTTCGGACAAAACAACGACCGGCCCGTAACTTGGAAATACACAGCGACGCGCACGTCGGCCACGGAGGCCACGCTGAAATTCACAGCCACCATCGACAAAGACTGGCATCTGTTTGCCATCAAGCACGGCGACGGTTTTGAAATTCCCACCTCCTTCGAGTTTAACCCATCATCAGAATACAAGCTGAAAGGCAAGACGCTGGAACCCACTCCCCAATCCGGTGTGGATGAACAGATGGGGACAACCTACTACTGCTTTTACAACAAAGTGACTTTTACACAGAAAATCACCATAGTAGATACCACCAAGGCATTTGATATTACGGGAACCATCAACGGGCAGACATGCTGTACCGGAACCTGTAAAATTATAGAAGAGACTTTCAAATTCTCGCTCCAACCCTACCAAGGCAAAGTGACGGAAGAGACTGGCAAAGAGATGACCGAACAGGAGATAGAAGAAGTGGAACAGCAAAAAGAAGATGCGGCTAACAACGATTCTCAAACAGTTACCACCTCTCATGAAACAGGTGCCTATAAAGCGCAAGTTGCTGAAAAAGAAGAAGATGCACAACCCATGTGGAAATTTTTCCTTGTTTCTATCTTATCCGGACTTTTGGGTCTTTTGATGCCTTGTGTATTTCCGATGATTCCAATGACGGTGTCATATTTCACCAAACAAGGAGGTAAGGGCAAGGGCCTCGCCATGATTTATGGCTTGTCTATTGTCTTGATTTTCGTCATCATTGGCATTGTTTTCTCAGCCATCTTCGGTCCGGGCATGGCCAATGAGTTGGGAACCGGTTGGGTGCTCAACATTATCTTCGCCATCATCTTCATTATTTTCGCCATCTCGATGCTCGGCTACTTTGAGATCACTCTACCGAGCAAATGGGTGAACAAATCGGCGAAGAGCGAAAACAAGGGGGGCGTTATCGGCGTGTTTTTCATGGCTCTGACGCTGGTGCTGGTCTCTTTCTCCTGCACGCTGCCTATTGCCGGTGCTGTAGCATTGAATGCGGCTGGTGGATCCTTCCTCAAGCCCATTATCGGCATGTTAGGTTTCTCTTTAGGCATCGCAGTGCCCTTCACCCTGTTTGCCTTGTTCCCTGGCTTGCTGAAAAGCACTCCTAAATCGGGCGGATGGATGAACACTTTAAAGGTGATTTTGGCCTTTATCGAATTGGCCTTCGCCCTGAAGTTCATCAACGTGCCTGACCAGACCTACCACTGGGGCATTTTAGACCGCGAAATATATCTGGCTTTCTGGATTGTGCTGTTCACTCTGCTGGGATTCTACCTGCTTGGTAAGATTCGCTTCCCCGCCGACCAGGAGATGCCGGTGCAGAAGAGTTGGGTGAGGTTCACCACCGCCATTTTCGTCTTCACCTTCGTGGTGTATATGATACCCGGCATGTTTGGCGCACCCCTCAACGCCATTTCAGGATGGTTACCGCCGGTGGAGACGCACGACTTCGATTTGCATAAAGTAGTGCGTGAAGAGACCAAATTCACCTACGTTCAGATGAAAAACGAGGAGGAGATGGAAGCTCCCCATTACGCCGACAAACTGCATTTGCCGCACGGACTGACTGGTTACTTCGATTATGACCAGGCACTGCGGGTGGCTCAAAAACTCCACAAACCCATCTTTGTTGACTTTACCGGACATGGCTGCACCAACTGTCGTCAAGTGGAATCGAAAGTGTGGAGAGACGACAAAATCCGCAGTATGTTCGCTACCGACTTCATCATGGTGGCTCTGTACGTGGATGACAAGAATATTGAATTGCTCCCTGAGGATCGCATCAAAGATGATAAAGGAAAAGAAATCACGCTGTTAGGGAAGAAAAACATGTACATCAGCCAAAAGATTTATCGAGAAAACTCTCAGCCCTGCTACTTTATTCTCGATGAAGACGGCTCGGTACTGGCTGGTCCGACGCATTACGAATTAGATGTGGAGAAATACAAAGATTTCTTGAATCAAGGTATCGAAGCGTACAAAAAGAACCACACCAATTCATCCAAATAAGCAATTGATTTCGCATGAAGAGAATATTTTTCATTTGTTTGATGCTATTGCCGGCTCTCATTTGGGGGCAGGCTGTGCAGTACGATGTGGAGGAAAGTGTGAGTTCGACAGAGCAGAAATATAAGGAAACATGCCGCTGGGTAGGAAAAGTAGAGGTTTATGTAGTGCAGGTGGTGGCCTTGTCGGGGGAAGCGTCGGGCACTAAAGCGCAGGAAACCGTTGATAGACTCAATACTTTCTTATCCAACAACGGCATTCATGCCGAGGCCTACTCCGTTTTTTCAGAGCCCAACCACAAGGTAAGAATCGGGAATTTTGCGACCCGTCATGCCGCATACGGTGTGCTGATGAAAATCATCAACATCTATCCGGGGGCTTTTGTCACCCGTGATTCCAGAAGAATATCCGCCTTTATTGAAGAATAGTTTCAGCTCTGCTGCGGTTTAGCGGCATCTGCTTGAACTGGTTCAGAGTTCGAACTTTCGGTGAGATTTTTCTCGTCCTTCTTTTCGTCCTTAAAGAATCTCTTATAGAAAATCAGCATGGCGAAGATGCCCACTGTGACACATGCGTCGGCGAAGTTGAAGATGGCGGGGAAGAAATAATCACCGCCGAACCCCGGCACCCAGTTAGGCAGCATAAAGAGCTTGATATAAATCATATCCACCACGCTGCCATACATGAACCGCGGGTCGCCCACGCCTAATGCCATGCCATAGAATGCGGAGTCGATGATATTGCCGATGGCGCCGGCCACTATCAGCGAAAGAATCACCACAGGCCACAGTTCTATAGCATTGTTTTTGATTCTTTTCCAAAGATAGTAAATCAGATAGCCCACGACTCCGACACGGAGGAGCGAGAGTGCCAATTTGCCGAAATTGTCGCCCCAGCTCATGCCGAAGGCCATTCCTTTGTTTTGGACATAATGCAAATTGAACCAGTCGCCGAGGAGGGGGCGCATTTCACCAAGCTGCATATTGCGCACGACCCAAATTTTCAGCAGTTGGTCGATCAGCACACAGACAACCACTATCGCAACGGTGATGATTGCGAGTTTCCAGTTTTTCTTCACGATGGAGGCTATTTTTTAGAGTCCAGCTTAGCTTCGATGCACATGGTAGCGTGGGGCACGCTGAGCAGTCTCTCCTTGGGGATGAGCTTGCCGGTAGCACGGCAGATGCCATACGTTTTGTTTTCGATTCGCATCAACGCTGCCTCTAAATTTTTGATGTACTTGAAGAGGCGGGCGGCCTGCTGGGCGTTCTCCTCTTTGGCCAGCACCTGACTGCCTTCTTCCAGCACCTTGAAGGTCGGAGAGGTGTCCATGGTGTCGTTGCCAGCGTTATTGCAGGCTTCCATATAAACCTCAAGACCCTCGCGGGCTTCTTTTAACTTCTTTTCTATCAAAGCTTTGAATTCTGCCAATTCCTCGTCGGAATATCTTACGGGTTGTTTCTCTTCCATAACTTCACATTTTTTGAGGTGCAAAGATACTTAAAAATGTAATACAGAGGTCTTTTTTTTCAAAAAAAACTATTGAGCCAGCTTACGAGCTTCAGAAACGGGTATTTTTTTCCCGTCTTTGAAGCTGATGATGAACGCATCTGGAAACTTGGCTTTAGCAGCAGTAAGCAACTGTTGTGCTTCCTCGTAGGTAGTGACATTGCCGGAGGTGTATTTCCAGAGGGAATTCTCATAATAGCAATCCACTTGGACAAGGCCGGAGAAACGCTTGTCGGTAACGGCAACCTTGTCGGGGGTGGCATACAGCTGCACTTTGAAACAGACCCCATTCTTGTTGGTGGCCGGTTGATTGTTGTTAGCTTTATTGGTGGAAGAATTGCTGTTGGAAGAGGTGGCAGCGTCATTTGTTTTCTTTCCCTCTTCGGTCTTGTCTTTGTTGCCCGACTGGGCTTTGTCGGCATCTTTATTTTTGTTGTTGTCGTTATCTTTGTCGGCGTCGTTATTCTTATCCTTGTTGTCGGCAACAGGTTGAGTTTTCCCTTCCACCTCATTTTTGTATTCCTGGAAGGCGCAGGCGACGGCCTCGGCCATTTTGCACTGCATGGTGGGGTCCATCAGCTGGGCTTCCTCTGTGGGGTTGGTGATGAAGCCGAACTCGATGAGGATGCTGGGCATGGCGACGGCATGCAACACCCAGTAACCGCCCTGGCGCACGTGACGGTCGGGAAAGGAGGTGGTAGCCACAAGATTACGCTGCACTTTGGAGGCCAATTTGGTGGAACGGTCGAGGTAGGCATTGGCATACAACGAGAAAATCACGTATGATTCGGGGGAGTTGGGGTCAAAGCCACCATAATTGGACTGGTAATCCTCCTCCAACAAGATGGAGGCATTTTCGCGGCGGGCGACTGCCAAACTATGCTCCGACTTGTCAAGACCCATAACGTAAGTTTCCACCCCTCTGGCAGATTTATTATTTTCCACCGCATTGCAATGCACAGAAATGAAAAGGTCGGCATTTTTGTTATTAGCTAATGTAGCTCTTCCTGCCACCGTAGGATAGACATCGGTAGTACGAGTATAGATGACCTCTACATCAGGGCATTTCTCTTTGATTCTTTTTCCGATTTCAAGAGCCAGCGCAAGGGTAATATTCTTTTCCTTGCTTTTGGAGCCCAACGCTCCGGGGTCAGTTCCGCCATGCCCGGCATCAATCACAATTTTCTTGATCTCATCTTTTGCTTGGGAAAATGCTGGCATGGTGCAAAAAGAGAAAGCGACGAATAATAAAAAGCAAATTTTTTTGTTCATAATGGGCAAAAATTGTGTAATTTTGGTGCTTTTTTCAAAGTTACAAAGATATTATAAAATATAACACGAAAAGTCACTGATGCCAATAATAATCAACGGTCGATTGTTATTTATATTGCGATTTATTATCGCAATGATTATCAGTGTATTACCATCGATTTCAATAGCACAGGATACGCTTCCCAACCCGCCCGACAGCACCTTAACGGCAACTCTTGACTCCGACAGCGTCGCAATTTCTATCCCATCAGATTCCGTTGTTTTGCGGGATTCGAGTACTGTTTACAAGAAAATTTCGCGCGATGCCATCGAAAAAAGGGTCACATACGAGGCGCAGGACTCCATTGTAGTGGACATGAAGAACCGCATCACCCATCTGTTTGGGAACGCCGTTGTGTATTACGACGATTTGGAATTGAGGGCCGACTACATTCAGATCAGCTTTGAGAATCAGGAGCTGTATGCCACTGGTGTTGCCGACTCTGCGGGCAACATGCACGGTTACCCCACCTTCAAACAAGGAGAGACTTTTTTTAAGGCGCACGAAATCAAATATAACTTTCAGACCACCAAAGGAATTATCAGTCACGTGATTACCGTAGAGGGAGAAGGGTATATTCATGGTGAAAAAATCAAGAAATTGGACGACAACACCTCGTTTATCCGCAGGGGCAAATACACCACCTGCGAGTTGGATCATCCGCATTTCGAGATTGCCTTCACCAAGGCGAAGGTAATTCCTGACGACAAGATTGTAACCGGCCCTGCCTACCTGAGTTTCGGCGGAGTGCCAACCTTCATTGCCGTTCCGTTCGGCTACTTCCCCATCAAAAAAGGGCGGCGTTCGGGCATTCTCATGCCCACCATCGGCGAGACCTCCAACCGCGGATTCTATTTGGAGAATTTTGGCTACTATTTTGGCATTAGCGACAACATCGACCTGGTGTTGGCGGGCGACATCTACACCAACGGCAGCTGGGCAGTGAAATTGCGCTCCAACTATGTGGTGCGATACAAGTGCGCCGGCAACATCAACCTCAGTTTTGCCCAAAACTATTTTGGCGAGAAGCTCGACAACTCCCGATACAAAACCAACGACTTCAAAATTTTCTGGGAGCACAAGCAAGATGCCAAGTCACACCCCACCACCCGGTTTTCGGCCCATGTTGACATCGTGAGCAGCACCTTCAACAAATACAACCTCTCCAGTGTAGAAGACTATCTTTCCAACCAATACACCTCCAAGCTCAACCTCTCGACCAGTGCCAAAGGAGTGTTTTTTGTGGATATGACCGCCTCCTATACCCAAAGCACCAAAACCGGTCAAGTGAACCTCGCCCTGCCAGATGTGAGCATGTCGGTCAACCAGTTCTACCCCTTCCGAAAGAAGAACAAGTCGAAATTGAAATGGTACGACAACATTTCGATGAAATGGTCGTCGCAACTCACCAACCAACTCAACACACAGGATTCGCTCATCCTGCGACCTGAAACCTGGCAGCAGTTACAGTTCGGAATGCGGCACTCCATTCCCATCACCATCCCCATCAAAATTGCGAAACTCATCAACTGGAACACCACCATCAACCTCACCGAGAAATGGTACCTCCAACGCGAGCAGCAGCAGATGGACTCCATTGTGCAGGAAGATGTGTCCACCTACTATGTCAACCGTATGATGGAACGTAATTTCTATGCGCTGCACGATATCAGTCTTTCCACCTCCATCACCACCAAAATCTATTTCTTGTATCAGTCGAAAAAAGAGAAGGGACCTGCGCTGCGCCATGTGATGTCGCCCGTTTTGAGTTTTACCTACTCCCCCAACTTGAGTGGGAACACCTATGGAGAGTACTTTAATCCTCTAACGGGTGAGAACGTGTCCTATTCATACTTTGCGAACTCAATATTCGGTGGGGTGAGCAACCGCACATCGGCCATCGCGAGTCTCAACATTGCCAACAATGTGGAGATGAAGGTTCGTTCGCGCAAAGACACCATCACCGGGATGAAAAAAATCGTGTTGCTTGACAACCTGACGGTTGGATGCTACTACAACTTCGCCGCCGACTCGCTGCGGTGGTCGCCGCTCACCATTTCGGGTCGTACCACCCTGTTCAAGCAGCTCTATATCACCTTCAGCGTCGGCTTCGACCCCTACTGCTACAACGAGCGGGGTATCCGCATCAACCGCACCGAATGGAAGGAGAACCACCGGCTGATGCGATTCTCCAACTCCGACCTCAGCCTCAGCCTGAACTGGACCATCAACAACGACTATTTCAAAGGGAAAAAGGAGAAGAAAATAGAGGAGGAACAACCTGAGCAGGAGCAGCTTTTCACCGAAAACACGCTGGGAATGCCCTCCAAACGCCCCGACTTTAACAATCCGTGGTCCATCACGCTCAGCTACACCTTCGCCTATACCGTCAAAGACAATATTTACCACTACATGAACCCCACCTTTTACTCGCTCTATAATATCTCAGAGGAAGATGCGTTGAAGAGTCATACGGGCAAGATTGTGCAAACACTGAATGTCAGCGGCGACTTTAACATCACTAAAAAATGGAAAGTGGGTTTCACCACGGGCTACGACTTCCAGCAGAAGAAATTCTCGTACACCTCCATCGACATTTACCGCGACCTGCACTGCTGGGAGATGCGATTCAACTGGATTCCCTTCGGCTACCGACGCGGGTTCAGCTTCACACTTAACGTAAAAGCATCCGTACTGCAAGATCTTAAGATACCTTTGAAACGCGACTTTAGAGAAAATTTATAAAAAAATCACCTACACCACCCAAGATTTTCAAGACAACTTCCGTTTTAAACCATGTCGAAACACCCCACAGAAGACCAGCTCAAAGCAGTGATTGCTGAGTGCAAAGCCGGAAAAAGAAAGGCGCAGCACCAGTTTTTCAAACTGTTTTTTGGCACGGCGATGTCCATCTGCATGCGATATGCCAAGGACAGAGAAGAGGCGGAAGACATGTTGAATGAAGGGTTTCTGAAGGTCTTCACACAGATTGGGAAATATGAGGAAAGCGGGTCTTTCGACGCCTGGTTTAAGAAAGTCATCATCAACACTGCCATCGACTACCAACGAAAATACAAGACACTCACTCCCACCACCTCCTTTGACGAACTCCCCGAAAACTTCCACCCCTCCCCAACTGAAAATGAAGCCCTTGCGAAAATCAGCACCGACGAACTCCTCGAACTCATCCAGCAGCTGCCCCCCACCTCCAGAAGCGTGTTCAACTTGTACGTCTTCGAAGAGTACCCCCACGCTGAAATCGCCAAAATGCTCGACATGAAAGAAGGAACCTCACATTGGCATCTCAATTTTGCCCGCAATAAATTAAAAGAACTTATCACCGAAAGAAACCGCTAAAATGTCTGATTTCGACCAACTTATCAAAGAAAAAGTCAACTCCAAAGAGTACTCTTATTCTGCCAAAAACTGGCAGAGTTTCACCCAAAAAGCGGGGTGGAAGGGAGGTTTTACTCTTCTGCACGGGTTGCTCGCAGGAGCAGCCGTGGTTGTGGTGGCCGTTGGCATTTATGTGGCAGTACGATTGACGGGGCATGAAGAGCCGCAGCCCACGCCTTCTGCCCAGAACGATCCCGTTCCTGAAACTGTCGTTGAACAAGACAGCATTGTTGAAATGGAAATTCCCGCAGTAGAAGAGGCCATTGAGCCTATCGAGGAAAAACCAACCACACAGATAGCCAATAACCATAATGCGGCCACACCAGCAAAAGCTCCGAAAACAGAGGCTCATCCCGCCACACAGCCTGATACTGAAACGGTTATCACTCCGGTGAAGTCCGAGCAAAAACCCGCACGAAGCGAACGTATCACCCGCATTTTTGAAATCAACCCTGACACCATTCCGTCAAATGATTTTTAGGCACATCGTATTTAAAAAAGTTGTATCTTTGCACCCGATATTAGGGAGCTTGGTATGACCGAAAATTTCGATTCCATCCGACATTTAACCACGCAGGAGCTACCTGCCGCCATACACAGTATTTTCAGTGATGAGCGGGTTATACAAGTCATTGACGAATATGGGGGTGACATGACGTTAGAGGAGCTCAAAAAACAGCCATTCAACACGTTGTATGATTTCCAAAAGGGTGCGTTGGGGCGTTTTTTAAAATACTACTCCGACCGTTCCACAACAGAAGTCGTTTTCAGCGGATTGGAGAACATTGATCCCCACCAGACGTACCTATACATTGCGAACCATCGCGACATCATCATGGATTCGGCATACCTGCAGCTCTACTTTTTTGACAATAATGTCAACTCGTCGAAGATTGCCATCGGCGACAATCTTGTGCCCGACCCTCTCACCCTCACCATTGCCAAAGCCAACAAGATGTTTCTGGTGAAGAGAAGCGGGGCATCGTTGCGCGAAAAGCTGATGAATTCGAAAGAGCTGTCAGAGTATATTCATTATGGCATGACAGTAGAGAAAGAGTCCGTGTGGATTGCGCAAAGAAATGGCAGAACCAAAAATGGCATTGACCTTACCCAACAAGGGCTTCTCAAGATGCTGACCTACTATGATGAGAGTCGTGATGTGCTGGACATTCTGCAAGAGATGAACATCACTCCTCTGACGGTTTCCTACGAATATGAGCCTTGCGACCAGCTGAAAGCCAGAGAATTGGCACTTTCAGAAAAAGAAAAATACGTCAAAAAGCCTGGCGAAGATTTCAAGAGCATCTGCCAGGGCATTTTCGGGTTCAAAGGGAGGGTGCATCTGGTGATCGGGCGACCCGTCAATGAAGAGATTGCCAAAATCGACAAGAGCTTGCGCAAAAACGACAAACTCACCGCTGTAGCAAGAATCATTGACCAACAAATTTACGCCAATTACACCTTATACCCCACTAACTACATTGCCTACGATGAGCTTGAACAATGCCAAAAATTTGCAGAGTATTATACCCAAAAGCAGAAAGAGGACTTCCTGCAATACATCCTTAAACAATCTATCACTGAAGATGTTGAGGCAGAAAAAATGAAGAATTATTTGCTCAACATTTATGCGAATCCGGTGAAAACACACTTTGGCGGTAACATCACTCTAACAGAAGAAAACGATTGGTAAAATGAACGATCCACAACCCCCGTCGGCGCAGAAAATTCTTGTCATCAGGTTCAGTTCCATTGGCGACATTGTACTCACCACACCTGTAGTTCGTGCCATAAAGCAGCAAATTCCTGGCGTTTCTGTACACTTTTTGGTCAAGAAAGGATTTGAAATCATAGTACAGGACAACCCTTACATTGACAAAGTTCATATCTATGAGAAGGGGAACTCCTCGACAACGGCAGAGAATCTCAAGAAAGAGCATTTCGACTATGTTGTTGACCTTCAGAAGAATTATCGCTCGCGGAAGCTGATAAAAAAACTGCATTGTCCGCACAGCACATTTCCTAAATGTAATATTCGAAAGGCCATTTTAGTCCGCACCAAAATCAATTTTCTTCCCAACCGGCACATTGTGGACCGATATTTTGAAGCGGTGAAAAAATTGGGGGTAACGAACGATGGGAGGGGGTTGGACTATTTCATTCCCGAAGGCGATCGTTTTGATGTACAGGATCTTCCTGCGGGTTTTGAGGATGGGTATATTGCGGTGGCCATTGGTGCCAATCACAACACCAAGCGGATGCCCACTGCAAAAATCATAGAAATTGGCAATCTGTTGTTCAAACCGATGGTGTTACTGGGCAACAAGCAGGATCGCGCCACGGGAGATGAAATCGCCCGACAGATGAACGGCAAAGCACTGAACCTCTGCGGAGAATACAATCTCAACACCTCCGCTTCCATCATCGAACAGAGTGATTGTGTGCTGACCGGCGACACGGGACTTATGCACATCGCAGCAGCCCTGCGCAAACCCATCACTTCAATATGGGGCAACACAGTGCCAGAGTTGGGCATGTACCCCTACACGACACCAGATGCGCCCGAATGCCGGATTTTTGAGATTCCCTTCTTGAAATGCCGCCCCTGCTCCAAGCTCGGATTCAACAAGTGTCCCCACAAACATTTCAAGTGCATGAACCTCATCTCCTCATACGAGGTAGCCGATTGGATTAACCAGTTCTGATTTGAAAACACTGCGACTGATATTGCTTTTCCCGACAGGTGCCATTTATGGTGCTATAGCATTATTGCGCAGAAAGTTATACAATAAAAAAAGGAAAAGATATACGCCTACTACTATGCCAATTATTAGCATAGGGAACCTCGCTGTGGGCGGGACGGGCAAAACACCGCACACCGAATACTTGATCAGGATGTTGAAAGAGTCTTTCAGAGTCGCTACACTGAGCAGAGGATATAAACGGAAAAGCAGTGGCTACATTTTGGCAGATTCTTCCAGCACGGCAGAGCTTATAGGCGACGAGCCGATGCAGATGCACCAAAAGTTTCCGGAGGTAAAAGTGGCGGTTTGCGAATCGCGCAAAGAGGGCATTGAACGCTTACAGCAAGAAGCCACCCCGCCAGAGGTGATTTTGTTGGATGACGCCTACCAGCACCTTGAGGTAAAAGCCCACCTAGAGTTGCTGCTCACCGACTACGCTTCCCCCTACCCTACCGATTTTCCCCTGCCAGCGGGCAACCTGCGCGAATTCAGCTGCGCCGCGAAAGAGGCCGACGTCGTGATTGTGACCAAGTGCCCACCCGCACTTTCCCAAAAAGAAGCCGAGAGCATTGAGAAAAGACTAAAATTGATGCCCCACCAACAGTGCATTTTCAGCACGATGCAATACAACACTCCCCTCCCCCTGACAGAAGCGGCACGGCATTTTGAATTAAACACACAGAGTCACATCCTTCTTTTTACAGGTATTGCACATCCCGAACCCCTTATCCACTATTTATCATCGCAATATACTGATGTAAAAAGCATTACATTCAACGACCATCACCAATTTTGCGAAAGAGAAATTGTCAGACTCTGCCAAAAATTAGCATCATCTACTCCCCAAACTGCGCTTTTCACCACAGAGAAGGATGCCGCCCGACTTTACGGAACTGCCTTGTGGGAGAAGCTGTCGGAGTTGCCGCTGTTCAGTCTACCCATCTCGGTGAAATTTCTATGGGGAGAGCAGGCATTTGCCGACAGAATAATGGGGATGGTAAGGAGGGACAATGTCAACTGTTGACAGAACAGGAGGTGGAAAATAATTCTTAGGGAAGTGGTGAAAGGAATGCAAAAAAGTAGTATTTTTGCAGCCTCAAAAGCGGTAATAGCTCAGTTGGTAGAGCGGCAGCTTCCCAAGCTGCAGGTCGCGGGTTCGAGACCCGTTTACCGCTCCAATAAAAAAAAGCCCAGTCATACGACTGGGCTTTTTTATTTATATCATTGTAAATCAACATCTTGATTATGGGCGTTCTCCGCCTGCTTTCCCATTATCTAAAAAAAACGTTCACATCTCCCCGGGCAAATTGCTCTGAACATATCGCTCTGCTGCCTGCTGAAAAATTCTTTTCAGGCGACGAGCCAAAGACTGGGGCTGTAACACTTGAATATTCTCCCCATAACCCAACAAGAGCCGTTCAAGCTCGTAATTCAACACTACATTGATGCTGAAGGTAATGGAGCGGTCTTTACGGTGGCGCTCAACAATACGCTGACTGCTATGCAGAGGCTTGGTGAGCACGTACTGCGACTGATCGCCGAAAACGGTGAAAATCACTTCAGTAGGTTTATCATGAAGAGATTTCGTCACCCCAATCACATCATCAAAGAAAGTCTCGGCATGAAAGTCTGGCAATTCTTCAAAATGCTCACCATAGGCTCTTTCCACCGACTCAATACGGTCAAGTGCCATGATACGCAAAGCACTATGCCACTTGGATTTACCCAACAAAAACCACCGGTTACGGTACTCCTTCAGAATAAATGGCGACACAACCAGTTCTCTCGGCTGACGAGCAGAAAAGGGAAGGTATTTTATAATAAGGACATGTTTTTCAATAATATGATTATAGAGAGGTGTAAGGTGCTGCAGTCCGCGCAACTTATCGTTCCGCTCAAAATAGATGACCGGTTTCCGCTGATGTCGGGTAACACAGACACGATCTTCCAAACGGCTTACCAGCGTATCCATTTCCGCAAACTGCGAGAACCCGCTCAACTGCTTCAGAACCTCTACCGCCTCACTCACCCTGTCGATGTCGGCCTCCGACAACGGAGAGTTGGTGATGCTATAGTCGGAATCATCGTAGGTATAGAACTTCTTGTCAACCACCACAATAGGGGCATTATACCCCAGTTTCTCGCTACGCATCACCTGCAGATCCAATTGGATGGTACGGCGACTAATCCCCCTATAGATGCCCTCATACTCAGCCAATGCCTCCGAGCAGGCCTCTATAAGATCGTCAAGCGTCCACCGACGGAAACGGTTACGTAAACAATTGTCAATGGTTTTGTATCGAATCAGGGCATTTCTACTAACTGGCATGAATTATTGTAATTTTTAGAAAATTATTTTATTGATAATCAATAAAATAGTAAAATAAATTTTAACGATGCAAAACTACGCAAAAAGATTGCGCAGTAGTATATTTATTTTGCCGAAAATTAAAAAAAAAGAAAAATGAAAGAATTTGTTTTGAATGGAACACTCGTTAAGAGCTGGGTGAGAGAACTCGACCACAAGGCATGGCAGCAGTTAGGGAATCTCTGTTCCCTTCCTTTTGTATTTCATCATGTGGCGATGATGCCCGATGCACACGGCGGAGTAGGAATGCCCATCGGGGGTGTATTGGCAACACATAATGTAGTGATACCTAATGCGGTAGGTGTTGATATTGGTTGCGGAATGTGTGCTGTAAAAACTAACATTCCTGTGGCTGAGATTACCGATGAAGTATTGCGCAAGAAAATAATGCGTGGGATCCGCAAGCGCATTCCTTTAGGGATGGAGCATCACAAGCAAGCGCAGGACGAGTTGTTGATGCCTACCGGCTATGATATAGAGGCGACAACAGTGATAAAAAGAGAGTACAAGTCGGCGCTCAGGCAAATTGGTACATTAGGCGGTGGAAATCATTTCATTGAGTTACAGCGCGATGAAGAAGGATTTCTGTGGGTGATGCTGCACAGCGGCAGCCGCAACTTAGGCAAGCAGGTGTGCGACCACTATGCAAAACTGGCTCAAGAGTTGAACGAGCGATGGTTTTCGAGTGTTGACACAACGATGCAACTGGCATTTCTACCATGGAAGACGCAGGAGTCGCAGCAGTATTGGACAGAAATGCAGTACTGTGTGGATTTCGCGTTGGCGAACCGCAAACTAATGATACAGAGAATTATGGAAGAGATTGCCGACGCAATCCCAAAAGCACACTTTGAGCCGATAATCAACATTGCACATAACTATGCAGCGTTGGAGCACCATTTCGGCAAGAATGTGATTATACACCGCAAAGGGGCGGTCAAAGTGATGGAAGGCAGTGTGGGTATCATTCCCGGCTCACAGGGCACCCGCTCCTACATTGTAGAAGGGTTAGGAAATCCTGACAGTTTTTATAGCTCTTCGCATGGGGCTGGACGGCGTATGAGTCGCACGGAGGCGGTCAACACCCTATCGCTTGACCAGGAGGTGGCCAAACTGGAAGCGCTGCACATCGTTCATGCCATCCGCAACCAGAACGACTTGGAAGAGGCCTCCTCCGCGTACAAGGACATTGACATGGTAATGGCCTGTCAGACTGATCTGGTGAAGATCAAAGTGGCTTTATCGCCTATTGCGGTAATTAAAGGGTAGATTTATTTTAGATTTTTGCAGCATTTTTTATAAGAATGCGTCTTTGATGAAAAGAAAGCGGAGACCGCCTCCCGGCGGCCTCCGCGTATTAATAAATTGGTTTTGTGGGGTCGCCATATAATGACACCCCTAATGGTATTTAGAATTTTTGTGTAATTTTGCAGAATAAAATTCCCATGTTTTACCCCAAATCCCTTATAAAATGAAAAAAGCAATCTGTATACTTGCCTTATCCCTGATGGGTGTAGCGACTTTCGCGCAGACTGTCACCCTCACCTTCACAGGACGGAATGCCGCCAACCATTATATGCAACTGGATCGCGTGGTCATCACCAACCAGACCAAAGGGTGGCAGGAAACGATTTATTGGCCCGACACCACGCTAATCATGCAGAATGTAACGGGCATTGACGAATCGGTTGCCAACGGTGGGTTCGGCCTGTCGCAGAACAACCCGAACCCGTTCACCGGTACCACCGACGTAAACCTGACGGTGGCGGACGCAGGCACGGTGACATTGGAAATTGCGGATGGGAACGGACGTATCGTAGGGGCGAATAATTATTCGCCCCTACCGACCGGCACCCACCAATTCCGCATCACCCTTTCCGCCGCTGGCACCTACGTGATGACCGCCCGCCAGAACGGCAACACATCATCCATCAAAATGGTGTGCAATGGTGCGGGGAACGGGAATGGGATTGAATATACGGGTACCGTAGGGGCGAATGATTATTCGCCCCTACCGAAATCCCACACCCGTGGCACCACCACCAACCCCTTCACCTTCGGTGATCAGATGGAATACGTGGGATACGCCACCCTCAACGGTGAAGAGGTCGAAAGCCAGCACATCACGCAAATGCAAAATGCCTCGCAGACATTTGCGCTATTGTTCCCAGTAGCTTCACCCTTTGATAGTCTTCCCTGTTCTGCTGAACGTTTCATCACAGATTTTGATAACAACATTTATAATACCGTGCAGATTGGCAACCAATGCTGGATGAGGGAAAACCTGCGTACCACGCATTATGCCAATGGTGACACCATTCTGGAAGGCGGAGAACTTTATAGTTCTAACCAACCCTACCGTTATACCCCACACAATGATGTAAACACTATCTCTACCTATGGTTATAGGTACAACTGGAATGCGGTAATGCATGGAGCCAACTCCTCCGAAACCAATCCAAGCGGAGTGCAAGGCATCTGCCCCGACGGGTGGCATGTGCCAAGTATTGCAGAATGGCAGCAGCTCTCTGACTATGTAAGCAGTGTGTATGCTTATCGGTGCGATGAGCGGGAAAGTTATATTGCCAAAGCATTGGCCTCCGCAACGGACTGGGGTATCACCAATACAACTTTCGACTGTGTAATAGGCAATAACACGGAAGCCAATAACGCCACAGGGTTTTCGGCTCTCCCCGCCGGCATCACCGACCCTGACTTTAACGGTTTCGAATATTGCATTGATTTCTGGAGTGCTACTGTCGCTGATGAAGATTATAATTTTTCGTGGTTCAGATCTCTGTTCAGTGCTTCTGCCACTATGGATGTCTGGCAACGTCCCCAATATTCCGGTTTTTCTGTCCGCTGCGTGCGAGACTGAGGGGAACGGAAAATTGAGAATTGAAAACTGAAAACTGAAAACGGAGTGAATCCGCAAAGGTGGGATGGGACTGTTTTCTTTGCATCCACGGTTTCTTTTAGTGTGTGAGGGGCGTGATAGGAAGCGAGTGATGGAGTCGTTGCAACAAACATATTTTTATTTAATATAGTTGAATAAAAATTAATAATTTTATACAATCATATTGAATAAAATTGTATTTTTGCCAAAAATATTTTTAGTCATGGCTATTACAAGAGAAACATTCCGCACCCTGATTAAGGAAGGACAAGAAACAATACAAGGGGTTGAGCTCTATGATCGTCCCTTTGAATTTGAAGAAAACGGAAGGTACGTGCTGGTGGGCATACGGCAGGCGGGGAAATCGTATATGCTTTACAAACGCGCCAAACATTTGATAGACAATGGCCATCTGTTGGAAGAAATCGTCTATATTGATTTTGACGACGAACGGCTCTTGGGCATGATAGCTGATGATTTTGATTTGATTCTTCAAGCGTATGCCTCCGCATATCCCCATAAACCGATTCTCTTTTTTGACGAAATTCAGAATGTGGAGGGTTGGGAACATTTTGCACGACGCTTGGCTAACCAGAAATATCAAGTCTTTATTACGGGCAGTAATGCCAAAATGCTCAGTCGGGATATACAAACCACACTTGGAGGGCGATTTACAGGAGCAACGATTTGCCCATATTCATTTTTGGAGTTCTTGGAAGCGCAGAACATCCATCTGGAAAAAGAATGGCAATTTGGGAAGACCAAATCTGTTGTACAGCAACAATTTACCCAATACCTGAAATGGGGAGGCTTTCCAGAACTGCTGTTATATCGCAACAAACGTCATTGGCTGAATGACCTTTACGAAAAAATCGTGCTTGGCGACATTATCCTGCGCAACAAGGTGAAAAACGAGATGGCATTACGGCTTGCAATCAAACGCTTGGCAGATAACATCTCACAACCCATATCATATAACAGGATTGCAAACCTAGTGAAAGGTACGGGAGTCAACACGTCCGTGGCATCGGTAATTGATTACATTCGTTATGCTCAAGAGGCTTGCCTGGTTTTCTCCATATCCAATTTCGCATCAAAATTTGTTGAACGTGAGACGGTTAAAAAGCACTATTTCACAGATAACGGACTGCTCGGTATATTCTTGACAGAAGACATGTCGTCGCTTTTGGAGAATCTGTGCGCCATTCACTTGTACAAACAATATGAGAAAGAGCTATATTACTACCACAAACGTATTGAAGTGGATTTTTATATTCCCATAAAACATTATGCGGTGCAAGTCTCTTTCTCCATTGCAGATGAAAGCACCCGCCATCGTGAAATAGAAGCATTGAAAAAGCTCAACGCTTTAGAAAAATTGGAACGACTGGTGATTGTCACATACGATGAAGAAGACACAATAGAATTGGAAGACAATCAAAAAATAGAGGTGATCCCTGCTTGGAAATGGATGTTGGAATAGACTTCTACGCATACGGACGCGAGATATGCGTCCACGGTTTCCTTTACCGCGAGGTGCGGAAAAAATTTATCCCAAAGATAGTTTTGATAATCAATACGTTCAATTACTTTCATTTTCAAAAATCGAATATTTTTTTTTGAAATCGCTGCAGAAAAAACCAACAATTATTCCAACAAAAACAAGATTGTGAAAATCATTTTAGATTTTGCAGCATTTTTTGTAGGAATGCGTCTTTGATGACAAGAAAACGGAGACCACCTCTCGGCGGCCTCCGCTTCATAATAAATTGGTTTTTGTTGGGACGCAAAATTTGCGTCCCAACATTTTTTGCGTCCCCACTGCCGTCTTATGCAAGGCTGCCATAGTATGACATACCTACAATTGCCCATCAGGACATTCACCTTCTTCATCGGCATCAATCAATTCATTTAATGCCTTCATGTGCAGCGTGACATCGAAATAAACGGTTCTATCAGAATTGGGATCACGGATTTTATCATAGCTTTTATCATTGTTCTCCACGAGAGACTGCTGTACAGCTTTAATTCCCAATGAATTAAGGATAAAATATTCATCCGAAACAGAAGTAACTTTGTAGGCACGTTCAAGACTCGAACCATCGCCAGTGGACAGGATCATGTCCTTTATTTGCTCGATTTTACGGTCGTATAACTTTTCCCAACGATTTAATTGAATAGGCGCAGGTGCTGTTTTCACTTCTTCTTCCGCACCTATATTCTTCATGAAATTTTCACTCGCTTGCCTCATGCGCTTCCTGACGTAGTTGCGGCGACTCAAATATAAAGCAGGCGTGTATGCCAAGCTTAAAATCTGCAAGTTGGTGGGCGTTTTCTCAAGAGCTTGACCGCATAAAATTATAGCATGACCAAAATCGCGTGAACAAATAGCGTTCAGTATTTCATCCGAAATACCCTCATCATTCAAAAGACTATAATTGGGAGAAAAAGCAGTGCCATAATAAATCAATTTGAGCTCTTCTTTCGTCAGGGTTTCATCTCCCCCGATGAATCTGTCCATCAATGCATTGTACTCTTCTTCGTGTTGTGACACGAAATTTTCAATCTCCGCATAATCCACTTTGAGGAAGTCCTCCTTCTTTTCAAAATCTTCTTCCATAACATTATTGTTTTTGTTATACTTTCTTTTTCTTTAATTTCGATGCATGATCCGGATCTCATCATACAGCTTGATTGGATAACCTGCTTCTGGATTGGCAAGATAGTGCCGCAAGTCTGCAAGATGTTGCTCACACACCTGCCAAATCTCAGCGGAATGAGGAGCGGCCAAACTCTGCAACACCCTCAACGAATCCGGGTAGAGGGTGACACGACGGTCTTTCAAAAAGCTGTCGAGCAACTGCCGCATCAAAGGTTGTACCATGTCAAACAACTGCTGGCACTTTGGATCCTCAGAAACGCACATCAATCCAGCGTTGTAAAGCACCAAGATAGGACTGGCCAGATGCAATCCATTGAAAATCAACGGAGCGCCAGAAGACTTGTAGGCGCGCCACATCACTCGGTCCCCACACACCACACCCACGGCTTGTGGAAGCAGTGCTGTGTAAAATAGCGCTACTGTGAAGAAGACGGCATGGTTGGGAAAGTGAAGGCTGACACGCTCGCGCCCAAGGCCAGGCCGTTTGTTGCAATCATGCACGATTTTTAGTCTATGGTGGCCATAGCCATATTCCATTTGGAAAAAGATATTGAAATCCATAGGAAAATCCGCAGTAAAATATCGGAGAAAAGCTTCCGCGGTGAGGGGGTAGCGTTTGCGTATCTCTTCGCTACAGGTATATACCTCGGCAAAAGGTGTTACATAGTCGCAGTCATCGCTGGGCTTGAGACGAATCCGGGAGAACTCGGGCTGCTGGAGTTTTTCATTCGCATGCCTTGCATTGGCAGAAAAAACATCTTGACGCCGCACCATTTGGTAATACATCTTGGCTTTGTACAAATCCACATTGGTTCCCCAACCGTGTTCGTACATTTCAGCCAAGCACAATAGGCTTTTGGAAAAGAGCGTCTTTTCTCTATGAAAACACTCCAAAGCCTCTTTGTATTCTCCTCTCTCAAAGAAAATATTTCCAGCGTCTTCGTTGCACATCAGCGCGTTCACTTCGGCACCGCGCTTGTACAGTTCCAAGGCTTTGTCCAGGTCTTTCTCACAGCCAAGCCCGTACTCATAACAATGCCCGAGCTGCGCCAAGGCCTCTCTCCTATAGTCCGACTCGCTTTCTGTAGTTGCCTGCTCTAACAGCTTAGTGTACAACTCACAAGGGTTCCCGAACTTTGGCCCCTGCAGGCTCAAGTTGGCCAAAGCATCCAAGGCTCGCAATCCGCCTTTTTTCGCCGCCAGCTTGAGCCAGTAGTAGGCCTTGTCGAATTCCGCATCGTCCTCATAAAGTTCCGCCAACATCACTTGCGCATCGGCATCCCCATGCTTGGCCGCTGTCAATAGGTCCCGGTCGTAGTCACCGAAGGTACAGTTCTTAATCATCTTGGAAATCTGCGCCTCAGGTTCTTTCGGAACCTCACAACAGTTATTCATATCCTTCTGTATTTTCATAATATACTGATTATAAATTAAATAATACAAGAATAGTCATTGAAGAATTTCATAGGAAATCCCCTTTGCGGGTCGGCAATATGTTTTTTCAACGCTTCCACATGCATCTCACACGCGTCCCATATTTCTTTTACACGCGGCATAGTCTCTCCCTGAACAATATCTATGGCATGTTTCAGAGAAGGGTTCTTGGTCGAAACAACCTCGCCGGTCAAAATAGTTTCCAGCCACCAGTGCATCACCGGCATGGCGTCTTCTAACAGCTCCATACCCTCTTGGAGCTGATCAAACAGATCAGACTCCTTCACAATGAGAATCGGGGAACCTATGCCATGCAAACCACAACTTATCCATGCCGTACTTGTGAAATTGTTGAAATGAATCATGACTGTCTCGCCACACACAAACCCCACCCCTTGTGGCAACAAAGCACTGTAAAACAATGCAATAGCAAAATACTTCTTGTGTTTCTCGTCACGAAAGTGGAAATTTTTACGGCATGGGTTAAAGTGCGCATCGCAATAGAGTACAATCTCATAGTGGTAGGGATGACGGGTACGTGTCACCTTGAAATAACGGTGGAAGTCATCAAAGAATTCATTCGCGAAGTAGTGCAAGAAGCCTTTTAATTCCTCCGGGTTCTTGGCAGCTTCAACCATTTTCAACAAGTCCATCAATTCGTTTTTCTCGTTTTTTGTATTTTCCATAATAAAAAATTTTTAGTTATTAAATTGATTTTCATTAAGTTGTATATATATTTTTCCCTTTCCATAGCTGATGACAACAGTGCCCAAGTTAAAGACATCTTTGCCTATCACACCTTGGCAATTCATAATCCGCGCCATCACTTGGTGGGCAACAGGAAGCTTTCCGTAACTCACATCAAACTTTTTTCCTGCCAACTGACTTGGTATGGTATAAAGCGGGGCGACAAAGCTTCCATTGGGGGTAACATCCTCAGTGTAGCCGTCGGGCTGTTTGTCGGGCAGCACATTGCTGCACAGGTAAGCAACTGGGGCGCCAGTATCAAGGAATACTCTTCGGTCTTGGCCGTCAATTTTCATATTGAAAACAAGGTAATTGAGGAAAACCCTCACATCAATTTCAGCAGCGCCGCTCACCTCCGGAAGGCGGTCGTGGAAAGTAATGGTGTTGTGGGGGTAGTCAATTTCAACTGCGCCCACACGCTTAAGAATCTCGCCCCCAATGAGCCCGTCAATGCGGGTATCGAGCACACGGTTCAAATCGTCCAAAATGTACTCGCCGTAGGGAACGGTATATTCGCGTCCGAGCAACGGAATCGTCCCGGTGTAACTGAAGGAGGCCGGGCTGCCGGTGTCAAGTACAAAAATCTTGCCATTAATGCTAATGGTTGGGTGCCCCTTGACAAAGGACAAATCAAAGGTTTCGGTTTCTTCTTTCATACTATTGTTTTGGTTAATACTATTGAAAACATTCTCTTCAATGACGTTGAAAAATGAATTTAAAATACTGGTTTCCATAATTTTACATAGATTTAAGTTAATAAAAAAAGACACGCAAAAAAACTCTTATGGTCAAGATAGACCACACAGCGGGGACCGATCCGGAGGGTGAGCTCTTGCCCTCCATTCAGTCAAAAGAACTATCGATTATTTTTTAAAGCCGATTACACAGCGATTGGCGTTCTTTGAAATTTCCTGTTCGCAAAATTTCCTTGCAGCATTAAGTGTTACTTTCTTATTTTGCAGAACATTGTCAATAAACATTTTACGAGTCACATTCTCAATTTGGCCACCAGAGAGGGCGAACTCCTTGGCGATGCTGGCTGCCTCACCATCGGATAGGGTGGGCAACATAGCTTGCCAGATTGACTGGCGTACCATAGGGCTTGGTTGGTCCAGATGGACCTTATATAGGAACCTTCTTTCAAAGGCAGAATCTAAGTTGCCGGCAAAGTTGGTGGTGCAAATGACAATGCCTCTTTGCTTTTCCATATTTTCGAGGAAAATGTTGGCGATAGCGTTCTCCCCCTTGTCAATACTGTGCATCGCGCCTTTCAACCGTTTTGTGAGAATCCCATCACACTCGTTCAAGAGCAAAATAGGTGTACGGTCGCTCGTAGCCACACAATTGTCATAGTCATCCCACAATTTTTGGCAAAGCTTCTCACTCTCACCAACCCACTGGCTTCTGAGCTCGCTCAAATTGACTATGACGATATCCCGTTTGCTTTTTTTTGCCATTTGAAGTACACTTTCCGTTTTTCCCGTACCTGGGGGACCGTATAGTAGGCAACAGATACCCGAGCGCATTTTGTGTTTGGCCAAACGAGATTGAACTTTTTGTAAGTTGTTTCCTTTCAGTAAATCAAAGAGAGTGTCTATTTGCGGTTGAGCTTCTTCATTGTAGAATAATTTTTTTTCTTCTATATCCGTATAACTTTTGGGGAGAGTAGTGTGTGGTCTCCTGTTATCATCGTCGTCATCAAAGTCAAAGTCGTCGTCATCATCTTGCGACGTGGAGTTTTCATCCTCTTCAGGTTTGGCATACGTCGCGTTCTCTGAAATGGAAATCGTAGCGTGCTCGGTTATGACAAAGGTCCAACAGCCATTGCGGCGCTCAATAGAAACAATGTCTCTTTCAGCGAGAGAATTAATATCATCTCGTAGGCTAATAATGAAAATTCCATTGCAGCCCAAGTAAGTGCACAGTTCCTTCTGGCTCACACCAACGTCTGTGCCGTCCAAGATAATAGACAGGAGTACACTTTGGGTAGGGGTGATGCCCATCTTTTCAGAAATGAATTTCAAGGGAAGTGAAGCATTTTTCAAATACTCGTCGCTGAGCTGGGAGCCGCGACTGGACTCAAAAACCTGAGCAAAAGCGTCAAGAAGACTGACGGGGGTATGGAAATTGGTAATTTTGTTTTCATGGCTGTTTTGGGGGCTGTTTTCCTCTTGTACATAGGCACTGAATTTCGTTAATACTATGTTTAATAATTAATGATTTACTCTTTTCTGATACAATCTGTAGGTGGAACCGAACCGGTTCAATTCCGTCAGTTCCTTGCCTGTGTCAACCAGACCCACCTCTTTCAACATGGCGTCAAGTTCTTCCCATTTCCAGTCCCTCAGGTTGAAAGAATCCGAGTACTCAAAATCTTCACTGTTGATGGATCCGGCACATTCCTCAGTAAAGAGATAGACATTGGCTTGGGGCGTAGATTCGAGAGTACAATATTGGGTCAGATCCCCTGTCAGATTTTCTTCGTCACATCGGTTCTGAAAATAATGCTGATCCTTCAGATCAAATAAAAGGTAACCTCCGTCGTTCAAATGTTTGCTAATATTGGAGAGGGCGGCACGCATGTCATCTTCTTCAATGATGTGGTCAAGAACCTCGACGGCCAAGGCAAGGTCTCCTTTTTCTCCCTTATATTCAGAGATGGAGCAGTTGTAAGTAGGAATAGTCTTGTCTTGACTTTCCATTTTTTGTTTCATAGCCATCAACATCCCGACTGACGGCTCTATTGCAACAGAATTATAGCCCCTATCGCACAGCGGAAGCGACAGTCGGCCAGTACCGGCGCCGAAGTCTAAAATTGTTGAGCCTGTAGGTACAATCTCTTGCATCGTGTGCAAGGTTGCGCTGGTAAGTTCAGCATAAGCCGGACCGTAAACGCTTTGCTGTACGCAGTCATAATACTGGCACATAACACTACTTTTCTTTTCAGGCGTTTGAATTGATTGAATCATAAATTTACCTCCTTTTTTTAGTGAATAACTATTGTTCTTTGAATTAATGCTCACAAAGCTGATAAACTTCGCAGCTACCGCCATTAGGATAGTAATGGTGGATGGTGTCCGCATGGCGGTAGCCCGGCCACGGGTTTTCCGGGAAGGGACCGAAGATGAGCCATTGCGGCATTCCTGCTGGGTTCTGAGCGACGATGCGGTGAAAGAGTGCATGCGGGTCGAAGAAATTGGTGTAGTTGAAGCCAAAACCATGACCAGGCTGTATGATGGCCAAGAAAGCAGGCGCAATCTGCTGGGTGCAGTATAGGGCGTGGTAAGTGGCAGCACCATCACCACATATATATATGAGTGACATTCTCTCTGGGCCGTGGGTTTCGTCCATGTCAGCATCTCGTTCCAGCAGTACCCATTCGGCAAAGGGCTCCTTCATAAAACAACGACTGCCTTCCATCTTACGAAGATCCTCTTCAGAAATTGAAGGACATTGCCAGCCATTGGGGGTGAGTTCCTCGCGGGTAAGCTGACGATGTGAGTGCACGTGGTAGCCTCGAATGGAGGGCAATGCTGCAAGCAGGTGGTCGCGATCTTCATGGTAGTCAACCATAATATGGGAAAGGATCCCCAATTCTGACTTCATCCGGTTCAAATATCGCATTACGCCGCCGTCCTCTGCACAGGCGGGGTAGTAGCTGGAGTTTTCCAGCATCATACGAAGCGGCAAAGATGTTGCTTCAAGGTTTTCAATGCTGTTCAAAAAAATCTTCATCGTGTTACACATAATAATACACAGCAAGTTATGCTCTCGCTATTGAGCTCTAATGGTTTTACTGATTTATCCTGATTTCGATGCTGCAAAAGTACAACTTTTTTCGCCCCCCAAAAACTTAAAAAAGATTAAAATTAACTTTACTTAAGTAAAAAGAGCCGTTCTTCTTTTCTGAGCGGCTCTTTATTGTAGCAATAAACCATAAAAACTCCCTATTCTTGTAATATCAAGGATTGACTGAAAGAACCCACATCAATTGTAACCCCTTCCGGCGGGAGTAAAGCCCATTCGGCTGGCTTGGGTCCACTTTTGGGTGGCGTTAGGTTTTGAATCCACTCTAACGGCAATTTCGCGTAAAAATCCTCTGCATTTTTAAGCAGCTGGTTCGTTCCTTTCCTCATCTTGCACAGATGGTTTGAGAAAGCTGGCCCACAGCAGTTGGATTCAATTTTTTCACTAATTTTCTGTTCTGTCAAAGGAGACCGTGTCACCTTCTTACATATCGCACAAAGTTCTTCTCTTCCGGATGCACCGATTTCAAAATCTTTACGACTTACGTTTTCATTCTTATGGAGTAGAAAATAAATGAGTATTGCTTTTCTAATCCATCCTTGCAACGCAATCTCATGAGCAAAATCATCCGAATACAGCATTACATTCCATGCATCCCCTTCTTCACCAGGATTAGGTTCTATTTTTATTGTGATGTTTGTATTGAGTGCCTGATTGGCATTATCCCGATTTTCGATGGGTTCAAAAATGCGGCAAATATCCTCTTCAGTTACTGACAATGTTTCTGGGAAAACATTTTCGGCGATTTCATTAATCGGGGAATCGGGAGACAACGGCAAATATTTACACCGAGCGGCGTTCTTTTTCACAAGATAATCCATAAAAGCATGGAAGTTCTCCAGTGTAAGCGCACCATCCACATTGGCTGCCAATGCAGCTATAGCAATGTCATCTTCATCGGATGGAGACGGCAGGCATCGAGCAATAATATCCTTGGTTTTAACAATGTCGGTTATTGCAGGGTCACGATAATTTTCATGACGTTCGAAGAAAAGATAACGATACCCAGGATATCGAGGATTAAGGTCATAATTTTGATATTCTGAACTCATCAAAACCTGTACAACCCTTGAAGGGGTGGGGCCGTCATAAAAAATGCACACGTACAAAAAGGAGAGTTCTCTAAAACAATTAAAAGTTATGACCATGCTTTACATATAAAAAAAACGACATTCCGAATGTTGTAAAAAACCACCTCCGTTTCATTTGCCTATTTGAGAATTCTCAAGAACATTCTTTGCTGCGCGTAACTGATGATTACTGTTCCTAAATCGAAAATGTCCTTACCAATGACCACTGAACACCCCAACGCCCTCATGAAATTTTGGTGTTGCATTGGAGGTATTCCATAACTGGCCGTGAATCTTATGCCTGCCATTTCGGTCGGCAAGGTGAAGAGAGGACTTTCAAAGGGACCCAAAAAACTTATGTCCGCTACATGGCCATCCGGATCGCGTTGAGGAGCAATTTCGGAACACAAATATGGGATAGGAGCACCCGTATCGAGTACAACCTTGCGTTCATTTCCATCAATTTTTATATTAAGAATCAAATAGTTACGCAAAACAGACAAGTCAATTGGAGTGGCATCTGACACATCCGGCAAAGTGTCGTGAAACGTAATCGAACAACCGGGATAGTCAATTTCAACAGCGCCAAATTGACTTAAAATATCTCCTCCAATAAGTCCAGAGACTCGAGTTGACAATTGGTTGTTGAGAGTGTCCAGAAAATGCCTATTCTGTGGTACATTATAGCATCGGCCGCACAATTCAACGCTACCTGAATAACTGAAACTCCCTTCATATCCGGTATCCACTATAATGACTTCATCATTGATTTTAATGGCGGCATGCCCTTCGACAAACAATAAATTAAAGGTTTCTTCCATAATCTAAAATATTTAAAATATTAAAAGGATTCTTCAAAATTAGTTGGAAATACCTGTTTTCTCATTTTCGCTCCAATTTTCAGTTCTAAGAATGGGTAAAAAGAGAAACTTTGTAGCAGCGCGATTCTTTTTTTGGATCTTTGTTCTCACATCGTCTGGTAATTTGTTACACTCTCCGAACGCAAATTCTTCAATTACCCTCACCGAATCGGGCAAAGTAATGTTTTTCAATTCGCTGCAACCGTAAAAAGCACCAGATTCTATTCTTTTCACCGAATCCGGCAGGTTAACGGAGGCAAGTTCTCTACACTCACAGAAAGCGGACATCCCAATTTCCACAATCGAATCTGGGATGACGATGGATATAAGTTCCACGCATTCACTAAACGCACTCTCCCCTATTTCCGTCACTCCCTCTTTCAACACAATGATTCCCTTTCCATCAGCAAATTCATGCGAAATGGAGTTTTCTTTAATCCATTCGAGTTCAAGCTTCTGCGAAGCTTCGTAAATAATTCTGTTATCGGCCATAAAATAAAATCTGAAAATAAAACAGCAAAAATACAATAAATATCATTACCCGTCAAATCCAATTTTCAAAAAATCACAGCTCGATCAACCCCTTGCTTCCCATGTAGCTCACGCTGCGAGAGGCGACTGCGGCCGCGTTCTCCAAGAAGCCACGCACATCCGCTTCGGTAAGATCAGCGATGGCTCGTTTTCCCGATTTACACAACTCAGCTATAAAAACCGCGGTGGTCCAGTCGCCTGCGCCCTCCCAATCCACTACGTTCGGGTTGGGCACCGGCGCAATCTTCTTCCAGCCACGACCGCAAAGGTTGAACTCCATTCCCTCCTCTCCCATGGTGCGGATGAAAAGGTTGTCGTAATTGTCCACAAAAGAGACATCCAAGATATTGGCTCCCGAGAATTTGACAATGTCGCTCACCTCCACACACTTGAGGAACTTGTTCATCTCCCGGTTGCCCTCAGGTTCGTAATACACCATCACACCCTGTTCTTTCAGGGCTTTGGCCAGCTCGCGCGGGCCGGCATCTGAGACATCGAAGAAATACACATCGGGCTTGAAGTCGAGTTGAGCCCAAAAACCGGGCACCTCGTCCTTGCGGAGCTGCTTACGCTTCGGAAAACGGCTATTGGGTGCGGTGGCGCGATGACTCATCATGTGTTGTCCATCCCTGTCGAGTTTGTGGATGCAGGTCATCAAGGTTGTCCCCCCTGCCGGACTATTCTGTACAAAGCGCGTGTTTGCGCCATAGCGTTTCAAATCGTCGGTCATCTTCAGCCCTTGCTCAGAGTCATCAAAATGACCAATAGGATACGTCTCCACACCCAGATAGGGCAGCATACACATCACATTGCCGCAGGTATTGCCGACCTCCTCAATGATAAGGTCATCTACAAAGGGATTGCGTTTCCTGTTTTTGTCGAATCCTTCGGGATACCTTCTCTGATAAATAATGTCCAGGGCGAAATTGCCCGTACCCAACACTTTATTTGTTTTCATATACGATTTTTTTACTGTTTTGCACCAACACATATTTCGTTCCCTTCAATTCCACCCCAATGCTTTCAATCTTGACAATATGCACGTTGTCGGCATTGAAAACGGCGCAGTTGTTGAGTCCATCGGGTTTTGCTTGCGCTTGCGGCCACATGTTGCAAAGAACGCCTATGCTATCCAGAAACTCTGCTGCGGCCCTTTCCGACTCCACATCCACCTTTTTATTCCCCGTCAGCGTCAAGCCAAGCCACTTGCGAAATTCCTTGCCTTTCAGGGTCTTGTCATGTGGGATGGGTTTGCCCAGCTTGGCTTCGGCTCGCTGCACGATGGCGGCAGGCACGGGATTTGCCGAAACAAGATGGTTATCGTCAGTCAAGTAAGGAATCTCCACCATGTAGAGATAGTGGTGCGTAGCTATTGGTTGGTTGCGCGGCTGCGAATAATGCACTGCACTCGCCTCCGACTCTGTCAAATAGACACCAAAACCAAACTTAATGCCGGTGCCGGCACCAACCTTGTTCAGGTCAAACCTTTCGAACAGTTCGGGCGAACCGTGATAAAAAGTCATCATATTATTCTTATTTCAAATGATTTACAAAATCAAGCGCATCATCCGGCAAATGATATTCCAGTTGGCCATTGTCACGCAATTCCATCAACAACCGTCCCAAGAGGTTGGGGCCCACATATTCGTCACCACTCAACACTGCACCCCATGTATCTGCGTCACGTCCGCGTTTGCGAGCCGTTTCATCTTCCACGATGAACTTGCCACTGCTGCGCGCCAGCTCTTGACGAAAGGCTTCACTCTGTTCATATTTCTGCGTAAGGCAGAACTTCATCGCATCGACAATCATTTGCGGCCAATGATCATGAAACAACTCAGGACGAGTTTTGTTCAGATGTTTCACGAACATTTTTATCCGCATCCCGCCGGGTTGGGCCATCATATTCTGCAAGCCCTCGGTCGCATCAGGACGGAATTTCAAGATATGAAAAAGCCGCTCGGTGCAGTCGAAAACGACACCATTGACGATGATGGGCGTTGGCGCGAAGTTGCCCAAGATGCCCCACTCTTCCCGTGTCTTGCGAATGCAGACGGTTTCGTCAGCAGGATATCGTTCAATGCTATAGTATTCAGGGTAGTTGTCCCTAATCATTTCGTGAAGCCGCATATAGTGGATTTTTCGTGCGACAAAAGTACGAAGTATCCCCCATCAATCAGACTTAAAAATTGTTAAAAAATGATTCAAACAGGGCATTGCTCATTTGTTATAACACCCATTTTTGAACGAGCGAAAATACACAAATTTCTGGAAATAGAATAAGGTGGAATTTAACGAAAAAACGGAGACCACCTTCCGGCGGCCTCCGTTTCATAATAAATTGGTTTTTGTGGGGTCATGGCAATGCCGTGGCCCCACGTGGTTTTATTTCTCCTGCATCTCTTTCTGTAAACGTTCGTTCAGCAGGGGCACGATCTTGTTGAAGTCGCCTACCACGCCGAGGTCGGCCACGCCGAAAATGGGCGCGTCTTTGTCGCGGTTGATGGCGATGATGAGGTCGGATTCCTCCATACCGGCGAGGTGCTGGATGGCACCCGAAATACCGATGGCGAAATAGAGGTTCGGACGCACGGTCTTACCGGTCTGTCCCACCTGCACGTCGTGCGGCATCACGCCGGCATCGACCATGGCACGGGAAGAGGAGACCTGCGCGTTAAGGGTTTTGGCGAGGGCACCGAGTTTCTCGAAGCCTTCCTTGCAACCCACGCCACGACCACCAGAAACCAAAATCTTGGCCTCGGTGATGTCCATCTTGCCCTTGTCGGCTTTCACCTTCTTCACGAGCTTCACAGCGAACTTGCTGGGATCGAACACCGGCTTGAACTCCATGATTTCACCCTTGCGGGAAGCGTCGCGGGTCATCTTCTGCATCACGCCCGGACGCACGGTGCTCATCTGCGGACGATGCTCCGTACACATGATAGTGGCCATCAGGTTGCCGCCGAAAGCGGGACGGGTCATCATCAGCTCTTTCTCTTCCGAAATCTCCAGCTTGGTACAGTCGGCGGTGAGGCCGGTAGCCAAACGGGCGGAGAGGCGCGGACCGAGGTCACGGCCGATGGTGGTGGCACCAAACAGGATGATGTTGGGCAGATACTTGTCGGAAATCTGCGCAATGGCCTGCGAGTATTGCTCTGTCAGATAGTCCTTCAGTTCGGGGCAGTCGGCATACACGACTTCGTCGGCGCCGTACTCGATGAGGGTCTGACATTGGTTCTTGATGTTGTGGCCGAGGAACATTGCCACGACCTTCTCGCCCAGGATCTGTGCCAGTTCGTGGGCCTTGCCGAGCAGTTCGAGACCGACGGGCTGGATGACGCCGTCGCGCTGCTCAACGAATACGAATATATTTTTGTAATTTGATTTGTCCATGATAGTTCCTCCTTAAATGATGAATTTTTCTTTCAGTTTGGCAACGATGAGGTCCACAGCCTCTTCGGGGGTGACGTCGAACACTTCGCCGGCCACCTTCTGGGGCTTGGTGAAGGATCTCTTCACGCGGGTGGGAGAGCCGTTAAGACCGAGTTTCGCTTCATCCACGTCAATCTTATCCACGTTCCAGATTTCGATTTCCTTCTCGTCGTAAGCGTCGAGGATGCCCTTGACGGTCATGTAGCGCGGTTTGAAAGCGGAGGCGAGCACGGTGAGGAGGGCGGGCGTGTGGACTTCCAACATCTGGTAGCCGTCTTCGTCTTCTTTCTTCACGGTGAGTTTGTCCTTGCCGTCGTATTCCACGCCTGCCACGTAGGAGATCATCGGGGTGTGGAGGTGTTCGGCGATCTGCGGGCCGACCTGGGCGGTGTCGCCGTCGATGGCCTGGCGGCCGGTGATGACGAGGTCGTGCTCGATGACGCGGAGCGCGCCGGCCAGTGCGTTGGAGGTGGCGAGCGTGTCAGCGCCGGCGAACTTGCGGTCGGTGAGGAGGATGGCGCGGTCGGCACCCATAGCCATGGCCTCGCGGAGGATGGCCTCGGCCTGCGGCGGTCCCATCGTGATGACGGTGACATGTGCGCCAAACTGGTCTTTCAACTGGAGGGCCACTTCGAGGCCGCCCTTATCGTCAGGGTTCATAATGCTCGGCACACCGTCGCGAATCAACGTACCCGTTGCGGGGTTGATCTTGATTTCGGTGGTGTCCGGAACCTGCTTGATACAAACTACTATTTTCATATCTATTTTTTATTTTCTGATTTCTAATTAATTAAGCGAACAATTTGGCGGCAATGACCATTCTCTGGACCTCGCTGGTGCCTTCGTAAATTTCGGTGATCTTAGCGTCACGCATCATTCTTTCCACCGGATACTCGCGGGTGTAACCGTAACCGCCGTGGAACTGTACGGCCTTGGTGGTCACCTCCATTGCGGTCTCAGCGGCAAACAGCTTGGCCATGGCCGCGTCGGCGGAATAGGGAAGGTGCATATCTTTCTTGTAGGAAGCGGAACGGACCAGCAGACGGGCAGCCTGAACCTTGGTTTCGAGATCGGCCATCTGGAACTGGGTGTTCTGGAATTTGGCGATAGCCTTGCCGAACTGCTTGCGTTCTTTGGTATATTTAACAGTCTCATCCATAGCACCTTGTGCGATACCGAGAGCCTGTGAGGCGATACCGATACGGCCACCGTCGAGGGTCATCATAGCGATTTTGAAGCCCTTGCCGAGTTCGCCGAGGAGGTTCTCCTTCGGAACTTCGCAGTTTTCGAAAATCAGCTCGCAGGTAGCGGAACCGCGGATACCCATCTTCATCTCCTTCTTGCCGATGCTGAAGCCTTTGAAACCTTTTTCCACGATGAAAGCGGAGATGCCCTTCGTGCCTTTCGACTTGTCGGTCATGGCCATCACGATGAAAACGGAGGCCTCGCTGGCGTTGGTGATGAAAATCTTGGAACCGTTGATGATCCATTTGTCGCCGGCATCCACTGCGGTGGTCTGCTGCATGGCGGCGTCGGTACCGGCGTTGGGTTCGGTAAGACCGAAGGCGCCGATCCACTCACCGGAGGCGAGTTTCGGGAGGTACTTCTGTTTCTGCTCCTCGGTGCCGTGCTCCAAGATGGGAGCCATGCAGAGGGAGGTGTGAGCCGACACGATGACGCCGGTGGTGGCGCACACGCGTGAGAGTTCCTCGACAGCCATCGAGTACATCTGGTTGGTGCCGCCCTGTCCGCCGTACTGTACGGGAATCGGGATGCCCATCACGCCGAGTTTGCCGAGTTTCTTCACGGTCTCGATCGGAAATTTCTCTTCTTCGTCAACTTCCGCAGCCAGCGGCTTGACTTCGTTCACTGCAAATTCGCGAATCATCTGCAGGAACAACTCTTCTTTTTTTGATAAACTGAAATCCATTGTATGTTTTTTATGATTTGATTTTTAATAATAGATTTGCAAAAATAATAAAAAAACTCATTGCCTTGCCATCCTCATCCTAAATTGTAACCAGAAAATATATCATCACGGCAATCAGCGCGATTCCTACTCCAACCATTATGAGGTTATACATCAAGCCATGTTGTGACTTTTTATGCCGATTTGCCTCTAAAGATTGATGTAAGCGGCGGGCAAATTGATCTTTGTCGTATTGGTTATTGGTTGTTGGTTCGCTCATAGTCTTCTAATATTTGATCCAATCTCATTTTTACAATCTCATACTCATCCCCCAACTTCTCCCGCATCTGCTCATCGTCACCGAAATCGCCTCTGAAGGCCAAAAAGGCCAAAGAGTCAATTCGTCTTGAAAAAATACCACCAATTTCACCTTTGTAAATCGTGTCGCAAACAAGGGTATCGCCTTGATAATATTTGTGAACGCGATAGGCTGGTGGTTCCATCTCGGAAAACTCGGTCTGTGGTTTCTTGCCAAAAACCTCAAACATACGCAAAAAACCTTTTGATCCAATAAAAATGACCAAAAGCACCGTGACACCCGCTATGATAAAGATAGAAAACATCGGGCGGCGATTCCGGGTTGTTGAACCACTGAAATTCCACGAACGCTTGAGCTTTCTTTCCAGCTTCTCACGTTCAGTAGCTTCGTTCCCATTTTCATCGGGCTCCTCATCCGGTTTGTAGTAGCGGGGCTCGTAATGGAACTGCCGGGGTTTGGGTGGATTGAAAAATGAGAACATGGCTTATAACGTTGCTTTTTCCTCGTATTCTTCGTAACCCTCAATGATATCGCCGACCTTGATGTCGTTGTAGTTCTCAATGTTCAAACCGCAATCCTGTCCGGAGACCACCTCCTTCACGTCGTCTTTGAAGCGGCGCAGTGAACCGAGTTTGCCGGTGTAGATAACGATACCGTCGCGAATCAGGCGCACCTTGGTGTTGCGCTGCAACTTGCCGTCGAGCACCATACATCCGGCCACATTACCCACCTTACCAATCTTGAAGACCTCTTTAATCTCGAGGTTGGCCACCACCTTCTCGCGAATCTGCGGCGCCAACATGCTCTCCATAGCGGCCTTGATTTCCTCAATGGCATCGTAGATGATGGAGTAGGTACGGATATCAATCTGCTCTTTTTCAGCCTCTTTGCGCGCACCGATGGAGGGACGCACCTGGAAGGCCACAATCACAGCGTCGGAAGCCGATGCCAACATGACATCGCTCTCCGTCACCTGACCCACCGACTTGTGAATCACGTTGACCTGGATCTTGTCGGTGGAGAGTTTCATCAACGAGTCGGACAAGGCCTCCACGGAGCCGTCCACGTCACCTTTCACAATGACATTCAACTCCTTGAAGTCGCCGATAGCGATACGGCGGCCGATCTCGTCGAGGGTGATATGCTTCTGGGTTCTCAGACCCTGCTCGCGCAACAAGCGTGCGCGCTTGGTAGCGGTGGAACGGGCCTCCTGCTCCGACTCGCACACCTTGAAGGTATCGCCAGCCTGCGGGGCACCGTCCAAACCGAGCAAAAGCACCGGAGAGGCAGGACCCACCGACTTCACCGGCTGGTTACGCTCGTTGAAAAGAGCCCTCACTTTTCCGTAGCAACTTCCGGCCAGAATCGGGTCGCCAATCTTCAGCGTACCGTTCTGTACCAGCACTTTCGCCACATAACCCTTACCCTTGTCGAGCGAGGATTCGATGACCGTACCCACACCCGGACGGTTCGGATTGGCCTTCAGGTCGAGCATCTCGGCCTCCAACAACACCTTCTCCAACAACTCGTTCACGTTGGTACCGTGCTTAGCATCAATCTCTTGGCACTGATATTTTCCACCCCATTCCTCTACCAAGATATTCATGTTGGCCAAACCTTCCCGAATCTTGTCAGGTGCGGCGTGAGGTTTGTCGATCTTGGTGATGGCGAACACTATCGGCACGCCAGCGGCCTGCGCATGGTTGATGGCCTCTACCGTCTGCGGCATGATGGAGTCATCGGCAGCAATGACGATGATACACAAGTCGGTGATTCTGGCACCACGGGCACGCATGGCGGTAAACGCCTCGTGACCAGGGGTATCCAGGAAGGTGATCTTGCGGCCGTCGGCCAGAGTCACCTCGTAAGCACCGATGTGCTGGGTGATACCACCAGCCTCACCGGCAATCACATTCGACTTGCGGATATAGTCAAGCAAAGAGGTCTTACCGTGGTCCACATGACCCATGACGGTGATGATAGGATGGCGGGGCTGCAAGTCTTCCGGCTTGTCGGCTTCCATATCCTCCTTGCTGTTCTCGTTGTCGTCCACGCCCACAAATTCTACCTCATAGCCAAACTCCTCAGCCAGCAGCGAGATGGTCTCTGCGCTGAGTCGCTGGTTGATGGAGACGAAAAGTCCGACGCTCATACAGGTGGAGATGATTTGGGTAACGGGGATGTTCATCAGCGTAGAAAGTTCGTTGGCGGTGATGAACTCCGTTACTTTCAGCACTTTCTGCTGTGCCAATTCGGCCTGTTCGGCCTGCATCATCTCTTCGTGGCGTTCCTGACGTTTCTCTCTTCTGCGCTTGGACGATTTGGTCTTTCCTTGCGGCTCAAGACGTTTCAAAGTCTCTTTAATCTGGCGGTCGATGTCTTCCTGCGAAACTTCAGGCTTCACCTCCACTTTTTTGGCGGCTTTGGGAGCCTGCTGTTTCGGAGCCGACTGTATGCGCTTGCGTTTGCGTTTCGGCGGAGTAGGCTCCATAGGTCCGCGCTTGGTGTCTTTGATGGCGGAAAGGTCGATTTTGCCGATAATGTTCGGTCCGTTGAGCTTCTCCACCTTCAGCTCCACCTTTTCGGGAACGGGTTTCGTGGGAGCGGCCGGTTTCTCTTCCACCACAGGCTGTGGTTCGGCCTCCGGCTCTGGCTCGGGCTGCTGTTCCACTACCGGCTCCGGTTCTGGAGCAGTGGCAGCTTTCTTGTCAGCCTTGGCGGGAGCGGCTTCTTTAGCAGGTTTCTTGCCCACCTCATCCACATCAATCTTGCCCACCACCTTCGGGGTGTAGTCGTTGATGTCGATGCCGATATGCTCGGGTTCCTGATGCGGCTCCTCGACCGCCTTCTGCGGCTCTTCCTGTACGGGAGCTTTCACCTCCTCCTTTTCGGGCTCGGGTTTGGCAGCCGGCTTTTTCTTCGGCTCGAGGTCAATCTTGCCCAGCACTTTGGGCTTGTTGATTTCAACCTTGATGGGCTCCTTCTTGACGGGCTCCTTCACCAAGGTGTTATCCTTGATCAGGAGCTGCTCGGGTTCCTCTTCCACCACAGCGGGCTTGCTTTCGGGCTCAGTTTTGTTGGCGCCGGGCTTGTTGTACGAAAAGTCCATGTCTAATTTCTGAGAATCCTCCTTCACCTTCTTCTCTCCACTCAGCTTCTTGACCAGCACCTCGTACATTTCGGCCGTCAGTTTCACGTTACGGTTGTCCTCGATTTCCATCCCTGCCTTATTCAGCAGGTCCACAATCGTGCCCGTAGATACGTTAAACTCTTTGGCGGCGGCGCCTAATCTCGGTAATTTCTTTTCTTCAGCCATATATTGTTTTCAGATTTTTTTAGTTGTGAATTTGCCCCTCGTTCCATCGCCACTTCAGGGAAATTTATTCGGCCTTGGGAGCCTCCTCCTGTGCGGCCGGTGCCTCCTGCTGCGGAGCGTTGTCATCAATTTCCAACTCCTCTTTCACAGCGGCAATCACCTCATCCACAGTCTCTTCCTCAAGGTCGGTACGCTGAATGAGCTCCTCGCGGGTCAGCTTCAGCACGCTCTTCGCGGTGTCGCAACCGATCTTCTTGAAGGCATCAATCACCCACTGGTCGAACACATCGTTGAACTCCTGCAGATCCACATCGTCCTCCTCGGTGATGTCATCGCGGAACACGTCGATCTCGTAACCCGAAAGTCTGCCAGCAAGTTTGATGTTGTAACCGCCCTTACCGATAGCTAATGAAACCTGGTCTGGCTTCATATATACATTGGCCATCTTGTTCTGCTCATCGATGTCGATAGAGGTAATCTTGGCAGGACTTAAAGCTCTGGTAATTAAAAGTTTCGGATTGGATGTATAATTGATGATGTCGATATTTTCATTGCGCAATTCATGGATGATACCATGGATACGGCTACCTTTCAGACCGACGCAAGCGCCCACGGGGTCGATACGGTCGTCGTAGGATTCCACCAGCACTTTGGCTCTTTCACCAGGAGAACGCACCACATTCTTGATGGTGATGAGACCGTCGTAAACTTCGGGAATTTCATTCTCCATCAGGCGCTCCAAGAATCTCGGGGAGGTACGCGAGATGGTGATTCTGGGAGAGGAGGAGATGATCTCCACGCGCTCCACAACAGCGTTCAGGGTATCGCCTTTCTTGTAGTGGTCGGCCGGAATCTGCTCGCTCTTAGGAAGCACCAGTTCCACACCTTCTTCATCGGCCACAAGGATTTCCTTGCGCCACACCTGCGTCACCTCGCCGCTGACCAACTCGCCGATACGGCCTTCGTATTTCTTGTAAATCAGGTCTTTCTCATATTCCATGATTTTGGAGATGAGGTTCTGACGGAGGGCCAGAATCTCACGACGCTGGAAATCTTCCAGACGGATGTTCTCCATCACCTCCTCGCCGACCTCGAAGTCGGGCTCGATCTTCACAGCCTCCGAGAGGGCGATCTGAGTGTATTCATTCTCGACCTCGCCGTCCTCCACGATCTCGCGGTAACGCTGGATTTCCAAATCTCCGCGGTCCACATTCACGATGATGTCGAAGTTGGCATCCGCGCCGTATTTCTTCGTCAGCACCGAGCGGAAAATATCCTCCAAGATACGCATCAACGTCTCTCTTTCAATATTTTTGAAATCCTTGAATTCTGCAAAGGTCTCAATCAAATTTAAACGTTCTTCCATTTTTTGTTGCTTTAATATTTTGTTTTTTATTCGTTCAAAAATAGAAAACTCCCACTAAATGAGTAGTGAGAGTTTCGTGAAGTTGTCCAACCTGGATTCGAACCAAGACAGACAGTACCAAAAACTGTAGTGCTACCGTTACACCATTGGACAGTTCGAGGGTGCAAAGATACAAGATTTTTTTATACCTACCATCATTCCGATTTTAGTTTTTTAAATTTTTATAAAATATTGATTATAAATCATTTATAAACTACATTCCCAACAAAAAAACGACATCATTAACAATGGAAGGAATACCAGCTGTTTATATTTTGCAAAAAAACAGCTGTTTTTTTCGCATGATAGCATTACAAAACCATTTTGTAACACACAACGTGATGGAAAGGCGCTAACTCAACTGACACGTACTTTTTCCATGTAACAATCCAAAAAATCTTGAGTAACACCATGCAAATTCCTATGCGTACAAATGTGATATAACTCTTCTACGGCTGAATAAGAAAAGTATCGTGCGTCAAGAGATAGAAACTGTTGTCTATTCGTTTCTTCAACCACTTTTTCACGATCATTATCTGGAGCAACAATAACATATCGTGTGTTGAATGCCGGCATAGTATCCTGAAGGCCTTTCATCCTTGTCAAACCCGATGTCACTCCTGTAGTATGTTCCACTTCCATTACCGCAGGAATAAACCGATGATTCTGAAACCAAATGCAATCAATATAACGCGCTGATGGCTCTGCTCCTGGAAACGCAGCAATAATATTTTCTCTATTTAATGTCGAAACTATTCCGGGTTGTTCTATTAGTGGTTTTTCTTTATAAATTATCCCTTTGTCATTTTGTGCAATCCATGTCCGATAGCCCAACTGCAATCCAATCAAATAAAGTGCAATTTGTATTTGTGTATGCCTTCGAACAATATCTATGTTCATATCTCCTCCTATGGTCATATTATCTGGCAAAATCAAGTTGTCATAAGTGACAGATTGTAAAGGGATTTCAGATATGGCCATATTAGGAAGTTCCTTTTCCGTCAATACACCTTGTTTGTGTGGTATATCTGGCAACCAAATCAAATGTTTATGGCCATGTTCGATTGTGGAGACCCCATCAATGTCTTTAATGCGTCCAGGATAACAATAATAAAAATCTGTTGTCAGTGCCATCAATGTTTCAAGGACTGAACGAGTATTGTAAGATGCTCCCAGTATTCTATCTATGTTAAAGGGCTCTCCCTGATTCACCGCATTTGCCACACGCCATATCATTTCTGAAGAAATGCTTTCAACCTTTGCATTGAGATATGTTTCTCCTTTTTGAGGATTCCACCTTCTAATCTGAATAGGTCCTGCTGGTAACATCACATTTTCTATGTGAATTAACCCATATGTTTTCGGATTTATATAATTGTAACTTACGTTTTTAGGCAATGCTGCAATAGCCCTAACAAGATTGTATGCAGTATATCTTTTCATAATGATTGATTGCTGGTCAAATAATCACGTATCGTTTTAGCGAGCCCCTCTGCAAGCAAAAAGGGGACCCCATTCCCAATTGTCTTAAACTTATCTGTCAGTGTCATATCTGGAGGCAATACAAATTCCTTCGGCAAGGACTGTAATGCCAAAGATTCAGCTACCGTCAACCGACGAGCTTTGTATGGGTGAAGATGTACTTCATTATTCCCATATGCAACAGTCGGCGAATATCTCCACCGGTGTAGACGCTTGTGCGATTTTTTTGAGACATCACCTTCTTCGACCACCAACATTTTTCTCAAGCCCTCCTTAGGTCGGAAAAAATCATTACAATTAGGATGTTGGTTCACATTGTTTTTGTCAAACCAATACTGAACTGTCAGTTCTGGTTTTATACCATGCGGACATTCCATCAGACCATCTTCTTTAAATGGGTCACTTTTAGGCCACTTGATATTTTTTACTTCATCCTTATCGTATTTAATGTACTTGGACCATGGAAACTGACTAATACTCCATTTTTTACCACCATTTTTTACGCCAAACAACAAAATCCTATCTCTATCTTGTGGAACTCCAAATTCAAGCGCATTCGTGAGACGCTCTGTCATCAAATAACCAGATTTACCTAGCATACTTTTCAATTCTTCATAGAATTCCCTGTGTTTTGCGGTTTTCCACAAACCCTTAACATTCTCAAAAAGAAAAAAATCTGGTAAAAAAGTGATTATCAGCTTTACATAAGACAATGACAACTTTCCATTGTCACCATTTTTCCCACGTTGTTTGCCCGCAACAGAAAAATCCGGACATGGCGGACCACCTATAAATCCGACCAAACTTCCATCTGCTTTGGCAACATTCATATACTCACACAATTCATCTCTTCTTCCGTCTAAATACTCATTCACATCAGTGTTGTGACAACCAAATATCGGTGGAGCTATACCCATCAGTTTTCTCGAATACTCGTATGCTCTAAGAAACGGCAAATGAAATTCATTAACAAACTCTATTGAAAAACCATTTAATTCAAAACCCAAATCAAGAAAACCACAACCAGAAAAAAAGGAAAATATTTTTAATCGGGGGTGGACTTGTTTCGACAATGCTGTAGTGCTCATAAATGACGATTTACTTTACTTCCGTCCTTACTCTCACAAGCTACCAAAAAAAGGCGCTCGTCATTTCTGAGGTGCTTATTGATTGTTGAGGTATCGCCAAATACCCACTGTGATAACAAGCACGAAACAACTCACGCCTATATGCGCGAGCCTTTCGCAATCTCATTCTCTCACAGTTTATTAATTGGCGATTTTCAACAACCGAGAATAAGAGCGTGAAGCTCTGTGTTTTCTAAATTATTTTAATTTTATGCCTTTTTTATTTGTTTTATGATGTTTTTCCAAATTATTAATTTTCCATTTTACGCAAAATGGGGCTGCAAATTTACATTTTTTTTGTGTTTTATAGTAAAATCAAAAACTTTTTCTTTCTGCTCGTTTTCTTCTATCTATCAACCCACCCCGTTCTTCCGCGGCATACCTGCCGTCAGATTCTATCTCCCTGCCAGCGTGCCGCGGTGGGGGGGGGGGGGGGGG
>JBGUPJ010000040.1:0-1566 GCA_045130235.1 Bacteroidales bacterium | reverse complement strand
GTGGTGCAGGCGAGGATCATCAATCCCAACGACTACGATGTGAGCTACGGACAGGAGTACGCCATCGAGCGCGAGACTGACGGCCACTGGCAGCAAGTTCCATTCCCCAAGAACTTCGGCTTCACCTCTGTCCTGAGCACAGTAGCCGCCCACGACTCAGCCACCGTCTATGGCCATATCCGCCTGCTCCACCTCACGCCCGGCCACTACCGCCTGACCAAACAAATAGACGGCCGCACCCTCTCCGACGACTTCTACATCCCCAGTACCATTACCTTCCCCACACCTGTCTACAGGTAAGAAACAAACTTTTTTCTGCTAAAGAATGTAAAAACTATCAAAAAATGCGGGTGGTGGTTCAGTCTTTTCCGTCATCGTAGGACTTAATAGATAGAGACGTTATGTTTAAGATGGAGATAACACGACTGATAGAAAGATGCAAACAAATAAACTCAAATAACAATTCGTGACCCATTCACTTTATGTCTAACTTTCAAAAATGTGAAAAAATCGACGCTCAAAAAACAATTTCCCATCAAAAAGTTTGGCCGATTCAATAAAAAGCACTACCTTTGCACCCACGAGAACCCGCCAAGCCTCTTCACAATGCTTAAATCGGCGGGTCGTTTTATTTTCTTATGGCACATTATTCAAAGACCTACACATCGCCCGCCCAGTTGACGGCATTGCTACAGTCGCGCGGTCTCCACGTCGAGAACGTCACACGGACGGAGAACTACCTCCGCCACATCGGCTACTACAGATTCAGTGCATACCTCTATCCCCTCCTGACCACACCGAAGGCGAATCATGTGTTCAAGCCCGGAGCAGCCTTCAATCAGGCTCTGGACATGTACCGTTTCGACAGGCATCTGCGACTGCTGATGTTCAACGAGATAGAAAAGATAGAGGTTGCCGTGCGCAGTGCCATTGTCAACATCACGAGCCGCGAGACAGGCAATCCTTTCTGGATGACCGACCCGGCTTGTTTCTATGATGCCAACACCTTTGTCAAGACGAAACAACTCATAGATGCCGAACTCGCCAAATCGCGCGAGGACTTCATAGAACATTTCCGCAACACCTATTCCGACCCATATCCTCCAGCATGGATGTTGGCAGAGATTCTGCCTTTGGGCGTACTGACCAGGATATACAACAACATCAAGAGCAACCAGATACGCAAGAAGATAGCCCAGGAGTTTTCGCTGGGCGTCCCTGTGTTCAACTCATGGATGACCATCATCACCGTTGCCCGCAACAACTGCGGCCATCATGCTCGCGTATGGAATCGCACATTTGCATTGCAAGTGCTGACCCAGCGGCGCATGACCCGCCCTTGGATTACCATTCCCGTCAACCAGCGGAAAGTTTATTTCAGCCTTTGCATCATCAAGTATTTCCTCAACATCATTTCGCCCAACAACGACATGAAGGCTAAGGTCGATGCTCTGCTCGCCGCTTACCCCTCCATCGACGTCACCGCCATGGGCTTCCCTCGCGGATGGGAGAGCGAGCCTTTGTGGCAATAACCGCCGTTTCATAACCCTTCTCTTCCAAATATTC
>JBGUPJ010000039.1:0-10695 GCA_045130235.1 Bacteroidales bacterium | reverse complement strand
GGTCATCGCGGCGCGCAACTTCACCATCATCGTGAGGGATATGGGCAGCGCGGCCCCGACCGCCGGCGCGCCCGCTGACTTCGACCTCTTCGACGGTGGCGCCTCCGTCAGCGTCTACCCGAACCCCGCCAGCGACCAGCTCAACATCGTGGTCCTCGGCATGGAGGGTCCCACCAGCGTCACCGTCACCGACGCGCGCGGAAAGGTGGTGCGCACCTTCAGCGCCGTCATCACCAGCGGCGAGGAGGTGATGACCCACAGCGTGGCCGACCTCGCGCAGGGCGTCTACTTCATCAACGTCCGCAATAGCGACAACGTGATCTCAAAGAAGTTCGTCGTCACGAGACAGTAATTGAATATAACTATTCCAATCCTAATGAGGATGATCGTAAGGTCATCCTCATTTTTTTCAAAAAAATTCACTTCCACAACTTCCACACCCTTTCATCTAATTCACATTTTATTCATAATCAATTATTTATAAAATAAAATATTTTTAGAATTATTTTATACCTTTGCAAAAACATTTACCAAACATCATCCCATCATGAAAAAAATCATCACACTTACCCTTGTCATGCTGCTTTCCTATATCGGAGTGCAGGCACAGACCACCACCAACGCCGCGGTGGAAAAAGCCACAGTTTATCTCTACGGTGCCACCCTCACGCAGACTGCCACCGCCACGCTCAAGAGCGGCAGTCAGGAGGTGATCATCACGGGATTGAGTCCGTTCATTGAAATCAGCAGTCTGAAAGTCACTGCCAACGGCGTGCTCATCTCCTCCACCGAGTTTTCCACCGACTACCTCACCCCGGCCAAAGACAACGCCCGCATCAATCGGATGAAAGACTCGTTGAAATACTACGAGAAAAAACACGCGGAGGTGGTGAACGAGCTCGACATCAATGAACATCTTCTGAAAATGCTCAAAGACGGTACGCTCCACAACATGCAACAAACGGAGCATACCGTATCGGTGGCAGACATCAACGCCAATATGGAATTGTACAAGACGAAGGCAGACGCATTACTGAAGAAGATTGATGAATGCGACAGCAAAATCGCAGAGCTAAACCAGACCATCGAGCGTCTAAACCAACAGATTGCACAAGACGAGACTTCCGGCAAGCAACAGAACGGCGTGCTTCATCTGTCGGTGAGCGTGCCCAAGGACATCACCACCAAATTCACCATCACCTACTTTACCAACACCGCCTCATGGACGCCCTGCTACGACCTCAACATCCACGACATGCAGCCGCAAGTGACGTTGCAAGCCAAGGCGCAAGTACAACAATTCACCGGCCTCGACTGGACGCACACAATGCTCACCCTGTCGAACGCAACCCCCAACAAGACCTCTGTCGCGCCGGTGTTCTCGACATGGTTTCTGAGACTCCTATTACGCAGCCAACGATACAGCAAACAGGATGCGGATTACCTAAGCAACACCATGGTGTATGAGGTTGAGGAGTCTGCTGCTGCCGAAAAAGGATATTTTGATTTTTCATCTGCAGCAGGTGTCGAAACTATTCCCGCCCCCATCAGCATGAACAACTTTGTGGATGTGGATATGCAGGAGGTGCATGTCAACTATGTCATCGCCATCCCCTACGACATTCCTGGCAATGGGAAGGCGCAACTCATTGATTTAAAAGATTATACCATCAACGCAGAATATACCTACTATAGTATTCCGAAATTGTCGGACGAAACCTACCTTTTAGCTACTTTGACGGGCTATGAGAAGTACAACCTGCTGCCGGGACAAGCCACCGTTACCTTCAACAACACCTTCATCGGGAAAACGCGCATCAATCCCAACACGGCCGACAGCCTGTTCACCGTCACCCTCGCCACCGACCCGCGTGTTTCGGTGAAACGTGAGAAGCAGAAACAGTTCTGCGAAACGAAGCATGTGGGCAACAATACCACCACCACCGAATCGTACCTGATTACGGTGAAAAACAACCAGAACAAGCCGGTGAAACTGACACTGAAAGAGCAGTATCCGATTTCAGCCGACAAGGACATTGAGGTGAAAGTGACCGAAATCAAGCCGACGGCCACCTACAACAAGACCGGCATCGGCGTGGTGACCTGGGAGACCGAGCTGAAAGAGGGCGAAACACGCACCTTCTCGGTAACCTACAGCGTAAAGTACCCGAAGGACAAGAGTATCAGCTGGTAACAATTAACAATGAACAATGTACAATTAACAATGAACAATTGACAATTGAAAACGGGAAATTGAAGAATTGAAAGATTTGAAAAAAATGAAAGATTAGAGAATTGTAGGGGCGCAAAATTTTGCGCCCTTTTCGATAGAAAAATATACCGTTACACGTACCGATTCTCGACGACCTGCCAGTTGACGATGGACCAGAGGGCGTTGAGGTGGTCGGGACGGCGGTTCTGATAATCAAGATAATAGGCGTGTTCCCACACATCGAAAGTGAGTAGCGGGGTGAGGCCTTTCTGCACAGGATTGGCAGCATTGGTCTCCTGTGTGATGACCAGTTTGCCGTCGGCATCGGCGGAGAGCCACACCCAGCCGGAGCCGAAGAGGGTGGCGCCGGCCTGCACGAACTCTTTCTGGAAGGTCTCGAAGGAGCCGAACTGTGCATCGATGGCGGCAGCCAGTTTCCCTACGGGACGGTTGTCGGATTTCGGAGCAGCGAACTGCTGGAAATAGAGGTTGTGGTTCAGAATCTGTCCGGCATTGTTAAGCATTCCGCCGGTGGCCTTCTTCACAATTTCCTCCAGTGGCATCGCCTCGAAAGGAGTGCCCGCAATGGCGGCATTGAGGTTGTTGACATACCCTTGCAAATGTTTTCCGTGATGAAAGCCGATAGTTTGGGCAGAAATTACCGGTTCCAAGGCATTGGCCTCGTAAGGCAGCGCAATTAATTCAAATTTTCCCATGGTAATTTTTTTGATAATGACGGGGCAAAGATACAACTTTTTGAGTTATGGAAAGATAGAGAGACGGGAGAATCATCAAAAATTTACTACAAATTTTCAGAATGATAGTATTTTTCAAATTTTTGACGCAGGACATCCTCATCATCCATCATTGTTCGCAGTTTTTCGAGCCGTTCGGCATTGGGCGAATGTTCGAACCATAGATGCAGATAGCCGTTGCGTCCATATTTTTCATGCAGGTGTTGCAGGGTTCGTTCATAATGACCCTCTTTGTCCAATTCCGGATAATGTTCCAGTCCGTACTGAACAGTGCGGCGGATGATGGTGTCGGGGTCAATGAAACGATCGGCTTCAGCCACGATGCGACCATAGAGGGTGCGAGGTGCGTGGTTGGATGAGGCGCGATGACCTTCAACCGCATCGGCCATTATCTGCAACTGACTATCGGTAAACCACTTTCTCAAATGATCATCTTCCATCAACATCTGCGCTGACACTTCATGGTGATGCTCACGACCTTGGCAAAGACCGATGTCGTGATAAGCGGCGATGGCATATACCATGTCAACCGACACCTCCATTTGCTCTGACAGCGCCATGCTCTGCTGTATCACCGACTGTACATGGTCGCGCTGATGTGCAGAGTCGAATTGGTCGTACAACGGAATAATGTTTTGTTCTATATATTTTTTAAGTTCTTGATTTACAAATAATTTACTATCCATTTAAACAAGTTAAAATGTATATCTCACACCGAAATTCAGCCCCCAGTCGAATTTGTGGTCGTCGAAAAGATCCCTCATACATGAAGTTCGGAGTAAAAGGCCTGTGTGGTGCCGATGGTAGCACCGATACCGTGTCGATACGGGGCTTGAGCGCAGACTGGCACCATCATTCCGATGAAAAAGGAGATAAAGAGGAGAAATACAGATAATCTTTTCATTATAGTATTTTTATATCATTCTTATTTTCAATTATTTATAAAGAAAATTTAAAAATAAAATTTCAACCACAAAAATAAAGAAAAAAATCCCTATGCACATCCGCAACATTCCTGCAAGAATTGCGTCAAAAAGAATATATTACGGAAATGTCGTGAACCGATTACGCTTATTCGGGGTGATATTGCTATTGTGCTGCTGTTGGCTGACAGCGGCGGGGCAGGACTATCCCGACAACGTTGATTCCGCTACCTGCACGGCAGCCTCCACCAGTTTTGTTTGGGGCATTGAGCAGGACTGGGCCTCTGAGGAGATGGTGTCCCCGCTGGTCATTCCCCTCGTGGGGGATATCGATGGCGACCACGTGCCGGAAATCATCTGCTTTACACCTAATGAAGAATGGAGTTTTTATGGAGCCAACCAAGTAGTGGTTTACAACACCCAAAGTCATCAGCCCATCCACACCTTCACGCTTCCTGGCCCGATTTCCACGGTTGACGCTGCCCCCTACGGAATTGTCAAGCTGCCCAATGACCATGTCATTTTTGTTGCCGTATTGTCGAACACCATGTGCGCCTACGACCTGACGGCATTTGGCACCACACCGTTATGGAGCACCACCATAAGCGACGACTACGGGGCTCCTAATGTAAGTTTTGCCGATTTCAATAGTGATTCCTATCCTGAAATATACATCGGAAATAGAATCTACGACGCCGAGACAGGAGCATTGTTGATCTCGGACCCCTCCATTGCCAATTCAGGCACCGCTTCAGCCCATAGTGGCTGGTTAACTTCCTCATTTGCGGCGGATGTGGTCGGAGACTCCCGCCCCGATTTGATTTTGGGCAATGAAATCTACGAAGTCACCATTACCAACCGGAACGGTTTGACAGGAAACAGCATCACGCTGTCGACGTCTATCACGCCACCCGCAGGCATTGGGGGAGACGGGCATGCACAGGTAGCAGACTTCAATCAGGATGGGCACTTGGATGTTTTTGTGAGTACTTCAACTTTCACGGAAATGACCACGATACCTTACTCGATATGGTGTTATGTCTGGGATGTTCACAACAATACCGTATCTGATGCGCTCAGGATACCTACCAGAGACTGGAGAAAAAGCATTCCGTTGATAGCAGATGTGAACAATGATGGTCGGCTGGAGATTGTCATCCAATGCCCTGCAAATTCAGGACACCCCGTCAAATGCTACAGGTACAATATCGTCAACCAATTCGTTTTATTGTGGGATTTACCTGTAGATGAGGATTCCTTCTCAAACTCCATGACGATGTTCGATTTCAACAACGACGGGGAGAATGAGCTTCTGATCAGCGACCAGAGCACGGTGAGAATCGTGAACGGCAGCGGACGGAGCCACCTGACGGGCAACGACACCGTGCCCGTTTATACACTGGCTTCATTGTCTTTTGGCGAATGCACGGTAATGCAGTACCCCATAGTGGCCGGTCTGGATGAAGACGGGAGTGCGAGAATCATTATATGCGGACGTTTCGGCTCCGGCCATACCTATCAGGGCTACCTGAACATCTTCAAGTCCGCAGGCGTGCCATGGGTTTCTGCCCGCAAAGTATGGAACCAATACATGTACAACGTCACCAACGTGAACGAGGATCTGTCGGTTCCCCTGCATCCTTTCAACAATGCCACCCCATTTACGGATCCCGACAATGTGGTGCGGCGGCCTTTTAACAACTTCTTGCAGCAAGCCACCACGATAGACCGGTACGGCCGCCCGTTCTCCGCAGTACCCGACGTGGCTGTGGACTCAGTTGTTTCTTCGCAAAGCGCTGATGAAAGCACACTTGCCATCTCCATTTCCTATTGCAACACTGGCTACAATACACTTAATGCGCCCTACCCCATCACCGTTTTTGCCAATGAATACGGCGGGGAGGCTCTTTGTACGATAATGGTTACGGATGATCTTCCCATGGATAGCTGCACACAAGCGACGATTGTGCAGTATATCAGTGATCCATGCGATTTTTCGGGAATAGACCATCTTGTTGTAGCGGTAAACTGCGCAGGAGAAGGAATTGCACAGAACGGTGGACTGCCACCCGAGTGTGACACCACCAACAATACGGCATCTGTTGAATTTTCCTTAACCATTCCCTTCTACCACATTGAACAGCATGCCTGCGAAAGCTATGTATGGAACGGACAACTGTATGAGGAAAGCGGCGAATACTCCCAGACCTTTATCAGCTCCGGAGGCTGCGACAGTGTGGTAGTCCTCCACCTCACCATCCATCACGCGGTGGCTGAGCTTGTCGAAGCCACCGTTTGCAAAAGCGACTTTCCCTACCGCTGGAACGGTGTGACGTTCACGGAGGATGGCACACAGACCGCGGTGCTGCAGTCCTCATACGGCTGCGACTCCATCGTCACCATGACCCTGCACAGCGTGGACAACGACCTTGAAGTCACCCTGCTGACGGATGACCTCTGCGAGGATTTCGAAGCGGAGCTTTTGGCTGAGAGCAACCTGCCGAACTACCTCTGGAGTACCGGCGAAACCACCCCGCAAATCACTGTATATCAATCTGGAATTTACTGGGTTACCGCATCGGATGGACTCTGCGTCGCCACCGACAGAATTGCAGTGAAAAGCTGCGATTGCCAGCTTTATCTGCCCAACGCCATCACCCCCACCGACCCCGACGGCATCAACGACTACTTCTATGTGCCGCAACGCTCCGACTGGCAAATACAGGCGTTGGAGATTGTGATTTACAACCGCTGGGGCGAGATGGTGTATCGGAGCGAGGACAAACATTTCAGGTGGCGGGGCGATGCCAACGGGAAAATCATCGCCAATGCCACGTACGCCTACGTCATTCGCTGGACGAACAACAGCGGCAAGGCGTGCATGGTTACGGGTAGCATCACGGTGTTATAACTGCAAAATCCGACACATTTCTTTCTTCTTTTATTTATTTTTCAAAGAAAAAAATATTATCTTTGCACGCCTTATATTGAGGAACAAATTTTTATTCAACCTATTAAATAACAAACAATTATGGCAGAAAAGAAATTTATGACTTGCGACGGTAACTGCGCTGCTGCTCATGTAGCCTACATGTTCAGCGAAGTCGCCGCCATCTACCCCATCACCCCGTCAAGCCCGATGGCTGAATACATCGACGAGTGGAGTGCCGGTGGAAGAAAGAACATTTTCGGTGAGACCGTGAAAGTGGTCGAGATGCAGAGCGAGGCCGGTGCCGCTGGCGCTGTCCACGGTTCCCTCCAGGCCGGTGCCCTCACCACCACCTACACCGCATCGCAGGGCCTCCTGCTGATGATCCCCAACATGTACAAGATCGCCGGTGAGCTCCTTCCCGGTGTGTTCCACGTCTCCGCACGTGCCTTGGCCGCCCAGGCCCTCTCCATCTTCGGTGACCACGCCGACGTGATGAGCGCCCGTCAGACCGGTTTCGCCATGCTGGCTACCGGCTCCGTGCAGGAAATCATGGACCTTGCTCCTGTTGCCCACCTCGCCGCCATCGAAGGCCGCGTGCCGTTCCTCCACTTCTTCGACGGTTTCCGCACCTCTCACGAAATCCAGAAAGTGGAAGCTGCTGACCAAAGCAAGATTGAGAAGCTGGTCAACTGGAAAGCCCTCAAGGAGTATCGCGACCGCGCCCTCAACCCGGAACACCCCGTAACCCGCGGTACCGCCCAGAACCCCGATATCTACTTCCAGACCAGAGAGTTGCAGAACAAATACTACGACGCTCTTCCGGATATCGTGGCCAAATACATGAAGAAGATGAGCAAAATCACGGGTCGTGAGTACGCTCCGTTCACCTTCTACGGTGCTCCCGATGCTACCGATGTGATCGTCGCTATGGGCTCCATCACCGACGTTATCAAGACCGTCATCGACAAGGAGAACAAAGCCGGTAAGAAACTCGGTCTCGTCAGCGTTCACCTCTATCGTCCCTTCAGCGTGAAGTACTTCGGTGCTGTCCTTCCTGAAACAGTGAAGCGCATCTGCGTCCTTGACCGCACGAAAGAACCCGGTGCAAACGGTGATCCGCTGTATCTGGATGTGGTTGAAGCATTCGCCAGCTGCAAAGACATCCCGGCCGAGAACAAACCGATGATCATCGGCGGTCGTTTCGGTCTCTCCTCCAAGGACACCACTCCTGCTCAGGTGTTGGCTATCTACAAGAACCTCGCTGCTCCCAAGCCGATGAACCAGTTCACGGTCGGTATCAACGACGATGTGACGCACCGTTCCCTCAAGGTCGGCAAGGAAATCTCCATCCTGCCGAAGGGCACCTTCGAAGCCAAGTTCTACGGCCTCGGTGCTGACGGTACTGTGGGTGCCAACAAGAACTCCATCAAGATTATTGGTGACAACACCAACAAATACAGCCAGGCCTACTTCGACTATGACTCCAAGAAGTCAGGCGGTTACACCTGCTCACACCTCCGTTTCGGCGACCAGCCCATCCTGGCCCCCTACCTCGTAGGTACGCCCGACTTCGTGGCCGTTCACGTTCCTTCTTACCTGAAGAAATATGACTGCCTCCGTGGTCTGAAGAAAAACGGTACGTTCCTCTACAACTCTCCGTGGAGCGTGGCCGAGACCAAGAAACATCTTCCCGATTTCGTGAAGAAATACTTGGCACTCAACAACATCAATATGTACATCATTGACGCTACCAAGATTGCCGCTGAGATTGGTCTGGGCAACCGCACCAACACCATCCTCCAGAGCGCCTTCTTCAAGATTTCCGGCGTTATTCCTTACGACCTCGCTGTGGAGCAGATGAAGAAATTCATCGTGAAGAGCTACGGCAAGAAGGGTGAGGACATTGTGAACATGAACTATGCAGCTGTTGACCGCGGCGGTGAGATCACCAAAGTGGAAATCCCCGCTGAATGGGCTAAGTTGGATTGCACCACCGACTTCCAGTTCGAGAGCAACCCGAACGATCCCGAATTCATCAACAAGGTGATGCGTCCGATGGTGGCACAGTGCGGTAACGACCTGCCCGTGAGCGCCTTCAAGGAAATCGTTGACGGTACCTTCCCGGCTGGTACCACCGCTTACGAGAAACGCGGTGTGGCCACCGTGGTTCCGGAATGGGATCCCACCAAGTGTATCCAGTGCAACCAGTGCTCACTGGTTTGTCCTCACGCTGCCATCCGTCCCGTGGTGATGACCGACGCCGAGCTGAAGAAAGCTCCGAAGGGCATGACCGCCATCGACGTGAAGGTTCCGAAGGAACTCGCCGGCATGCACTTCCGTATGCAGGTTTCCGTGATGGACTGCACCGGCTGCGGCAACTGCGCCGACGTTTGTCCCGCCAAGGAGAAAGCGCTGACCATGAAACCGTTCGAAAGCCAGTTGGCTGAAGCCAAGAATTGGGAGTTCGGTCAGAAGAAAGTGACTTACAAAGACAACCTCATCGACAAATACGCCAATGTGAAGAACAGCCAGTTCGCACAGCCGTTGTTCGAGTTCAGCGGTGCTTGCGCCGGCTGCGGTGAAACTCCTTATATCAAGACCATCACCCAGCTGTTTGGTGAGAGAATGATCGTGGCCAACGCCACCGGTTGCTCCTCCATCTATGGTGGTTCCGCTCCCGCCACTCCGTACTGCAAGAGCTGCAGAAGCGGCAAGGGTGTGGCTTGGGCCAACAGCTTGTTCGAGGACAACGCTGAGTTCGGTCTCGGTATGGCTACCGCTACCCGCAAGATGCGCGACCGCGTGGAACGCATCATGAAGGAAGCCATCGCCAACTGCGACTGCTGCGACAAGAAACTCAAAGCCCTCTTCCAGGAGTGGATCGACAACCGCGAATGCGGCATCAAGACCGCCGAGTTGGCCGACAAGATCGTGGCCGCTTGCGAAAAGTGCGGTTGCGACTACTGCAAGCAGATTGTTGACCTGAAAGACCACTTGGTGAAGAAGAGCCAGTGGATCTTCGGTGGTGACGGTTGGGCATACGACATCGGTTTCGGTGGTTTGGACCACGTGTTGGCCAGCGGCGAGGACGTCAACGTGCTCGTGCTCGACACGGAGGTTTACTCCAACACCGGCGGTCAGAGCTCCAAGGCTACCCCGGCAGGTGCTGTGGCCAAATTTGCTGCTTCTGGTAAGAAGGTTCGCAAGAAAGACCTCGGCATGATTGCCAAGAGCTACGGCTATGTGTATGTGGCACAGGTTGCTATGGGCGCCAGCCAGGCACAGTACTTCAAGGCCATCAAGGAAGCTGAAGCTTATCCGGGACCGTCACTGGTCATCTGCTACGCTCCCTGTATCAACCATGGTATCAAGATTGGTATGGGTCACTCGCAGCTCGAAGAGAAGCTGGCTGTGGATTGCGGTTACTGGCACCTCTGGCGTTACAATCCCGCCGAGGAAGAGGCCGGACAGAACGGCTTCCACTTGGACAGCAAGGAACCCAACTGGGCCGACTTCCAGAAGTTCATCCAGGGCGAGGTCCGTTACAACAGCTTGCTGAAGACCTTCCCGGAAGAGGCCAAGGAACTCTTCGCCAAGACCGAGCAGTTCGCGAAACTGAGATACGAAGGGTATAAGAAGTTGAGCGAAGGGAAATAAACTTTGATTCCCAATATTCAATGGGGCAGCGGGTGGTTTGCCTGTTGCCCCATTTTTTTATAATTAAATCAATAAAACTCAAAAAAAAAATTATATAGGAAGAAGAACTAACTAATATCTTATCAATCATAGCGTTTGCTATTTGTTCGAGTAACACTGAAACGTAGGAAATTTCAAAATTACACCGAGAACAGATTGTAAACACCCACAGCGTGG
>JBGUPJ010000038.1:0-6300 GCA_045130235.1 Bacteroidales bacterium | reverse complement strand
CCTGAGCCTTGAAAATCTGTCCCTGTACCTTGTGTACGAATGCGCCCTCAGAGAGGCCTGTTACGAAGAACTGCAATGCTTCGATTGTTTTTTGTTTTTCCATAATGCTTTGGTTTAATGTTATTTATTAAGTTTTTGTAATTCTTCAATCAATTTGTCAAGCATGGGAACCATCTCTTTTTCTTCGCTCAATTTCAGCGTCACCTCCTTGCGCATATTCTCGTGAATGACGGCCGCCTGATTTCGCAGGGCATCTCCTTTTTCCGTAAGCGAGACGATACGCTGGCGCGAATCCTCCTTGCCGCGTGTGCGGGTCACCAAGCCGGCTTTCTCCATACGCTGCAAGAGCGGGGTGAGGGTGTTGGTTTCCAAGAACAGACGTTTGCCGATGTCGCACACGGGTTGATGGTCCTTTTCCCACAGCACGAGCAGCACGAGGTACTGCGGGTAGGTGATGCCCAGCGGATCCAGATAGGGATGATACGCCCCCATGGTCAGCCGCGCCGCCGTGTAAAGACGGAAACAAAGTTGGTTCTCTAATTTGAATTGCTCGTCCATGTTCGATTTATATCGCTCACGACGCAAAACCACAAATTATTTTTATATCGTGAGCGATATTTTTGAAAAAAATTGAAAAAAATGTTGCGGACCGAAGACCGCGAGTTGAGGTAATAAACCATGTGGCTTTGTCCTTTTACAAAAACAACCACGCATAAATCCCTGCACCGATGAGGCAAGGGATGAGGCCGATGAGCATCCCCCAGCAGGATTGGATGAAATGGTACTTCTTCTGGTGATATGCCTCGTCCATGTGCTCGGTGCCGGGCAAACGCACAGACTTCATGTTGGCGAAGAGCACCCAGTCGAGAAAGAAGCAGTCGTACCAGTCGATGAACAGCCATATCCCGTAACCCACCCCCAGTGCCGACCAGAAATCGTACGCGCCGGCCAGTTTGACCACCAGCAGCAACAGGGCGAGGGCGATGAGTAGCGCCATGCCTTTCTTCAGTAACACAGTAGGGGTGAAGAACTTTGACGGAATGCGTTCGTGGGTTTTGAAATACTCCTCCTGAATGTCTTCGGGGTAGTCTGCAATCCACCAGACGGGGTTCTTGACCAGCGGAATCAGAATCATGGCCGTGAAAGTGGCGGTCAACACAATGGTTTCGATAATGATAATGGTCCAGTTCATAATACTTTATTGGTTTATTAGCAAATCAGGAATGGAACGCTTCTTTATACCGAGGCAGCAGGTACTTCCAAATTACCACAATATGGAGAATGCCGATGACCGCAAAGATAATCCGTGTTACCGCTTCGGGCATCAGCAGACGGATGCCGTTCATGTCACCGCCACCGAAGAATCCGCATAACACACTCAGGTACAGTGGGTCAAGGATGAGCAAAGCGATGGTTACATACCAGAAGATGGCCTTGAGAACCGGAGATTTCAAAGTGCAAATCTTACCGCATAGTAGCACCAAAATCCAGCCACAAATAAAGGTGGCAACCGCTCCCGCAAGGCAGAAAATACCCATCTGCGTGTTGCTCATCTGGTCGGCAAAGACGTCAATCTGTATGCCTAATCCCATGAAATTGATTTGTTTGAATACGCCTTGCAGCATGGCTGCCAGCAGGTGAGCTCCCTCGTGGATGATATAGTAGGCCACTATTGCTGCCAAGATTCCAATATATTGTCTTGCACGTTTTGACATCATCTTCTTTTTTTATTGAATGCAAAGATACGACAAAGAATTATAAATATTTTATAAGATTGTCGTCTTGGATGATTTTTGGTGCAGACTTTCCAGCCAGCACCAATATTTTCTTACCGTTGCGATAGATGTGGAGCTGGCGGGAACGAACCGCAGCGGTCAGTTCGGGGTCATCTTGCATGGCCATCCATAAAGCATGATACACACCCTCCTCTTCAAACAGCTTTTTCTGCAGGTGCGAGCACATATTGGTGGTGTCAATCTCTATCATCGTGGCGGGATTTGGCATAGCATTCACAAAAAGTGACATGCTTAATGCTTTATTTCAGCATCTCTTGAATGGCTTCCTCCAAGCCCTCCGGCGACACCATCGGCTCGAAACGCAGGATGGTCTTGCCGTCTTTAGAGACCAGGAACTTGCCGAAATTCCACTTGATGGCATTGCCTTTTTCAAAGCTGCTGCCGGTTTTCTGGTGGATTGCGGTGAGCTGTTCGGCAAAAGCTTCATACCCTTCCGGATAGCCTTTGAACGGGGCTTTGGATTTAAGGAACGTGTATAGCGGACTTTCCGCCTTGCCGTTCACATCAATCTTGTCGAATATCGGGAAAGTGACGTTGTAATTGACGGAGCAGAATTCCATAATCTCCTCGTTGGTGCCGGGTTCCTGTTCGAGGAACTGGTTGCAGGGAAAAGCCAGAATTTCCAGCCCTTGGTCCTTGTATTTTTGGTAAAGGGCTTCCAGACCTTCGTACTGCGGAGTGAGCCCGCACTTGCTGGCCACATTGACAATCAGCAGCACCTTGCCTTGGTAGTCGGCCAGCGACACCTCGTTGCCCTTGATGTCCTTGACGGTAATGTCGTAGATGTTTTTATACTTTTTGCTTTGTCCAAAACAACTCACTGTCATTAGCAGAGCGAGCGTCGCAATGATGATGGATTTAACTTTCATAACAGTATTTGATTTTTGTGGCAAAAGTACAAAAAAAGCTATTGCGCTTCTGTTTTTGAGCGAAAACTTTGTATCTTTGCACACCATGTTCGAATGCTACAGAAAACATCAGAAAATTTATATCATTTTGATAATGAGCATTTTCATTATCTGTATTTTTGCTGATGAATATGAGGATATGCGGCAGTTCGGCCATAAAAACAATCCTGCAGCCTGCATGTCCATAGCAGAGGATGACATAGATTTCGATGAAGATGATGAATATCTGCCGAATATTTGTCCCAATCGGTCAACCGCATTGCGTTCAGAAGAATCAACCATCACAGTTCAAAAAACATTGAAACGCAACCAATCCAAAGCATTGCGAATAGGACAAGTCAGGCGTCATTTCCCACGAGGAAATAGGATTGACAGCCATCATTATACCGTTTTCCATAGCGGCTCAAGTGGTGTGGGGTTTCCCATACCACTTTTTTTGTGCGAAAAAAATCAATTCAAAAACAATAAAACCATTTTATTATGAATGCGATAAGTATTATCACAGCCATTCTCACCCTGATAGCGGGGATAGGAGTTTTTCTGATGGCGTGCCACATGATGAGCACTTACCTTGAAAGTGCCGGCAGTAAGAAACTGAAGCAATTGTTTGCCCGCGTGGGCGAAAACAAATGGACGGGGGTGGGTATCGGGGCTTTGGGTACCGCGGCCATACAGAGTTCGGGTGCCGTCACGGTGATGGTCATCGGTTTTGTAAATGTGGGCATCATGTCGCTGACGCAGGCCACCACCATCATTTACGGAGCGAATATCGGCACCACGATAACCGCCCAGTTGGTGGCATTAGGCATGTTTGGCGGCAATGGCATCTCCACCACAGTCATCTTTTCCGCTATGGCAGGAATCGGGGCCTTTATCCTCATGTTTTCGAAAAAGGATGTCTGGAAAAACACCGGCGGTATTTTGACCGGTTTCGGCATTTTGTTTGTGGGTTTGAACATCATGTCAGGGGCCATGTCGGAATTCGCCACCCACGATTCGGTGAAAACCTTTCTGGCCAGTGTGAGCAACCCGTTGCTGGTCGTCTTTTTGGGGGCCTTGTTTACAGCCATCATCCAGTCCTCGTCGGTAGTAACCAGCATTGCCATCACCATGGTGGTGGCGGGACTGTTGTCGCTTGACCAAGGCATCTATCTGACGATGGGCTCCAACATCGGTTCCTGCGTGGTGGCGATTATTGCCGGTATCACCAGCGGAAGAAACGCTAAACGGACCGCTCTTATCCATCTGTTTTTCAACATCATGGGCGTTGTCCTTTTCTTGCTGATAAGTCTTTTCCTGAACCTCTTCTCCAGTGGGATGTGGGGCTTTGGAAGAATGTTTGAGGTGCTTTTCCCGCACGCTCCGCAACTACAACTGGCCATGTTCCATACGGTGTTCAATGTATGCACTACATTGGTCGCATTGCCGTTGACCGGCAAACTGGTGAAATTGGTCTGCCGCATTCTCCCCGACCAGGAAGAGCCCGCCAAAGACGATCAGCCGCATCTGTATTATCTGGACGAATCCATGCTGCGCACGCCGGTAGTGGCCATCCGTCAGCTCAAGGCGGAAATTGAGCACATGGCGAAAATGGCCGTGGAGAATTTCCAAAGATCCATCAACATCATCACTACTATGGATTTCAGTGAAGCCTCGAAATTTGCTCAAATAGAAAAAGAACTCAATTACCTCAACACAGAGTTGCTGCGGTATGTGGTGGTGCTTTCCGACAAACAGCTGAACCAGTATGACACACACTATCTGAACACGAGTATCCGCAGTGTAAGCGATTTGGAACGTATCGGTGACTATGCGGAGAATATCGTGGAGTATGCCGACAGTCTTCAGTCACAGCAAGTTACTTTTTCGGAAAAGGCAATCGAGGAAATCCGCCAAATGGAAAATCTGGTCGTGGATTTATACCAAGAGATTGTTCAGGCCTATCACAAACTCGACCACGAGGCATTGGAACGTGCCAATCAGATAGAAGATGAGGTGGACGAACTGACTAAAAAGATGGAACAGAATCACATTCAGCGACTGGTGACAGGCGAGTGCACGCCGTTGGCTGGTGCGGAGTACCTTTCACTGGCCCAAAATGCCGAGCGTATCGCCGACCATCTGATCAATGTGGGAAAAACCATCAAGGTGCTATAATCTTGATGGTGGATTTTACTTTTTTTAGCACTATCTTTTCCATGCCCCAATGACTTCGCCGATATAGACCGTGTGAATGCCGGCATCGAAATCAGCGTACCACTCTTTCGGAGTGTTGTTGCGGAAGTCTTTTTCGTTCTGGTGCCATGAGGTCATTATCTCGCATTCAATCACCAGCTTGGCCTCCTCGTAATAGGGCGTGCCGTTGGACGTGTAGGCGGTATGAAGTCCAAGCGCGGCGGCCTTGTCACCGTCCCTGCCGCTTTTGCGGCCCATGTACTTCCAAATTTGGGGATCATCAAACTCCATAATGGTGAAACGGCCGTGACGTTCCATAAACTCCCACGTGTAACGGGCTGGAGCAACATACACCGTTACAGCAGGACGATCATGGCCAAGATAATTGCCAATACCGCCCCAGCCGATGGTCATAGCGTTGTTTTCAGTGGTATCGCCTGAACAGAGGATGAGGTTTTTTGTGAAGAAGGTGAAGCCGTTGTCCGCAAACTCTTTCTGTACGTCGAATGGTTTAAGTTCGTTGTTCATGGTTTTTTCTTTGCAGCCAGTCAATGCAATAAGTAGCACAGCGGCGATTAATAAAAGTTTTTTCATTGTTATTGGCTTTATATTAATGCAGGATTTGGATATGTTCCCGAAGCCAACCCTTTCTGATGCAGCAAGGAAAACGAAGCAATCGTGGCATTGCCGCCGAAGGGTTGGTCGGTGAAAGCGTCAACAATGAAGTATTTCATCAATACCCAACTAAAAGGTCACCATTTTGTCTGCCCAGGCGACCATTTCAACACATGTTACCATATTGGACATGGGGCAAGCCTCAGTGCCGTTCATGTTGCGGCTTCGGAGGCAGGTGCCGCAAGCCAGCACGGTTCCTCCCATATCCACAAACTCGTTCAATTTTTCGTCAACATTGTATTTGTCGTGGGTAAGTCCCACGCATTCAACACCTTCTCCCATCAGGAAAACTTTGACTTCATAACCTTGATTCTTGGCGACGATGGCGAATCGGAAGGCGTTCCAAGCTTTTTCGTAATCTTTGGTTTCAATAATAATTCCTATTTTCATTGCTGATATATTTGTGTTGTTTCCGTTTTCCTGTATGCTTTGGTCGCTGCACTGGGCATAAGTTGTGTTTGTAACTGCGGCTAAAAGAATGAATAGGCCAAGGATTGTCGCAAGTGTTTTCTTTCTTTTCATAGATGCTTTGTTTACAGGGGCTTTGTTTAAAATAAACTGCTTCGCAGAGAAAGGAAAGCCCGATACCCCGGCTCTGACGAAATCATGCTGCAAAAGTACAAAAATTCCGCAACCCAAGCCTTCGCCTGAGTTGCGGATTTTTTTCTCAAAACTCCACCACCGTCCCAATAGGTTGGTCAAGTAAACGGATGGAATTGCGTTCGGCGATGTCGTGGGCTACTGAA
>JBGUPJ010000037.1:0-21507 GCA_045130235.1 Bacteroidales bacterium | reverse complement strand
GATGCAGCGCGCCAAGCAGACCGAGTATGCCGATCGCTCGGTGTTCTATCTGTCGCGGGCCATCAGCGAAAGGGTGCGCAAGGGCGGCTCCAGTTACCGGATTCTTCCGACTTATTCGGTCAACCTGCTGGATTTTGAGCTGACTGAGTATGCCCAATCAGGCGAATGTTATCAGGTTATACGGCTGGTGGATCAAAAAAATCGCATTTTGACGGACAAGGTGGCGATATTCTACATAAATTTGCGTAATTTTGCGGCGCAGCAGACGGGGATGACGGAAGAGATGCGGACATGGCTCAAGTTGCTGAAGGAGATGCCGTATATGGATGACAGCGACTATGCCGGGCAGCCGGAGTTCTTCCAAGAGTTGATGGACGAATGCAGAATATCAAAATTGGATACCATGGAAAAAGCAAATTACGAAAAGAGCGTATTGGAGTACGAGGACGTGCAGGATGCCATGTCGTGTGCCCGTGCTGAGGGCAGGGAAGAAGCACTGCTCAGTACCGCTCGCAAGTTATTAGAATTGGGAATTTCGGTTTCTGACATCGTCAAAGCTACCGGATTGAGCGAAGAGCAGGTAAGAGAACTGAAATAATACCCCAAAGACTTGGGTAAGAAGCTGCATCTTGCTCGCCCACCATTCATTTTCCCCTATTTGTCGGCAACGGAATCCCCACTGCTCCCACCAGCCGGTACCACCATCCTTCCCTTCCCGCCCACCTCCCAAAGGGACGCCATTCCATTAACCTCAGACAAGGCCTCCTGAGGCCGCAGTCTGGGGGTGGGAAACCGCAATGGCTGACCTGCGTGTCGAAAACACGCTACCTCTTGAGAATCAACTCCTTCATGCAATTTTTCATCCCTTTTCCGCAATTTTTCGCTGTAAAATTGCAAAAAATGGTAAATTTGCAGCCGCAAATTATGTATGAATTAAAACAAAAATAGCAGGAAAAAGAAATAAAATAGTATAAATTATTAACCATAGCGTTTGCTATTTATTCGGCACAGCTCTGAAACGTCGGAAATTTCAAAAGCAAAAGTAACGAATAAGTTCGCAAGCGTCCGTGTTAAGCGTGGACGTGGACTTATTTACTTTTGCAGGCAACCGACGGCCTCAGAGCGTGGATAAGAAAACATCCGCGCTTTTTGTATCCGTTCGATCATGCCTGCGAGTTTCGAATAATAGGCTCCCGCTTATCCTAAAAGCACGGAACAATGGCAGAAGAACAAAATCAGCCCAAAGAAGGCTACATCATTGACTACATTTCGGGAACACAAGTAAAAGCATCTCCTGAAGAAGTAGAAGCAACGCAAGTCTTTTCAAAAATATTGGTTGAAGACTACGGTTATCCCAAAGAACATATCCAAACTCGTCCACAATTCCATGTAAAAGTTCGTCCGAGTGACACGAAAAAGGAATATCCAGTTGACATTGCTGTTTTTGGAGATTCTGAGAGAACTGACGACAGCATATATCTGATCGTGGAATGTAAAAAGAAGAACCGTAAGGACGGCCGTACGCAATTGGAGAACTATCTGACGTTATCTAAAGCCAATATTGGAGTTTGGTTCAATGGTGAGGAACGTTTTTATCTGCTCAAACAAAATACTGATGATGGACGTGTGCTATTTAAGGAGATACCCAACATTCCAAAGTTCGGTGAAAAATTGGAGGATATTGGCGCCATCAAAAGAGGAGACTTGATTGTTACTCATAATCTAAAATCCACTTTTAAGGCCATTAGAAATTATTTGGCGGCTAATGCAATCGGAGCAACGAGAGATGAAATATTGGCACAACAACTTATCAATTTGATCTTCTGCAAGATATTTGATGAAAGATTCACTTCGCCCAAATCTATTGTCCGTTTTCGCGTTGGACTAAACGAGAGCAATGCCGATGTTCGTGAGCGCATAGAAAAGTTGTTTTCAGATGTAAAAGCCAAATACAAAGAGGTGTTTACAAAAGAAGATGTTATCAGCCTTGATGACAATTCAATAGCCTATATTGTAGGTGAGCTTCAAAATTATTGTTTGGTGGATGCGGAACGCGATGTGCTTGCCGATGCATTTGAAACTTTTATTGACCACGCATTGAAAGGAGGACAAGGACAGTTTTTTACGCCTCGAAATGTGGTGAAAATGATGGTGGAAATTCTTGACCCAGACGACAGCGATATGATAATCGACCCTGCTTGTGGTAGCGGTGGATTTATCATTGAATCGTTGCGTTACATTTGGAACAAAATCATTACCCGTTACAAGGAAATGGGATGGTCGGAAACCGCCATATTGGAAGAAAAAATTGATGTTGCCAACAAATGTATTCGCGGTATAGACAAGGATTATTTTCTTTCAAAGATTGCCAAGTCGTATATGGCAATTATGGGTGATGGCAAAGGTGGAGTTTTTTGTGAAGACAGTTTGGAGCGTCCTGAAAATTGGGATGTAAAAACCCAGCAAAAAATTGATATGGGCAAATTTGATGTCGTTTTGACCAATCCTCCTTTTGGTTCAAAAATTCCCGTAACAGGAGAAGACAAGCTCAAGCAATACGAACTCGCCCATAAGTGGAAGAACAAAAAAGATACCAACGACTGGGAGAAGGGAAAACTTGCCGACAAGGAAGCTCCGCAAATACTTTTTATCGAACGGTGCTATCAACTTTTGAAATATGGCGGAAGAATGGCAATAGTGCTGCCAGATGGCGTTTTTGGGAACAATCAGTTAGGCTACATTCGGCAATTCATCATGCAGCGGTTTCGTCTTGTGGCTGTAATTGATATTCCCCTTGAAACGTTTATGCCGAATACAGGAACAAAGACAAGCATTCTAATCGTCCAGAAAATGAAAAAAGAAGATATTCCAACTGATTATCCTGTATTCATGTGTGTAGCAGAAACTTGTGGACACGACAGAAGGGGAAATATTAAGGAAGAAGACGACATCGCTCAAATTTCGACATTATTTAGAAGTTGGGCTAAAGAAAACAATTTTAGTTTCAAAAAATATGGCAAATAGAGTCACATCGGTTCAGTGTTCGGAGGTGTTAGATACAAATAGGTTTGAACCACGGTATTTTTATAATAGGCATTTGTTGACAGAAGCATTCAACAAATTTGGATATTGTTTAATCACAGAAATATCTAAACCACCCATGAGTGGTTCAACTCCAGAGCATTATGATGAAAGACGTTGTAAATCGGATGCTTATTTTATAAAATCTGCTGATGTTAAACGTTATAATCTAAATAAGACAACAATTAGTTATGTTTCGGAAGAAACGCATAAAAAAAGAAAAACTAAATTTATTTATCCGAAAGATATTTTAGTGTCAAACACAGGCAAATACCTTGGATTTGCTTGTGTAGTCCCACAAAATATTTTTGAAAGTACAACAAATCAAAATATTTCAACTTTACGCCTGTTCAAGGATTGTATATTTACACCTGAATTTATTGCTGCTTACCTTAATTCGTTTTTTGGGCAAAGGGAAATAGAATCTCTACTAACTTTAACAGGACAAAAGTATTTAAACAGTACTAATTTTAAAAGGTTACGGGTTCCAATTGTCAGTTGTGAGCAAATTGACGCTATTACTTTTTTTATGAAATCAATACTTGACAAGGAAACCACAGCTGTTGATAAAATTGAACAAGCGCAGCAGCTTTTCTATACTCAGATTGGCATCGATTTCAAAACTATTGCTAAAGAAAATACTTTTTCTGTCTGCAAAAGTGATTTTGCTGAGGCTGACTTATGGACACCAATGTATTCCTATCCACTATATGTCAATACCTTGAAAGCGATTCAAAGCAAATGGCAGACTATAACTGTTGGAGAAATAGCGGATTTGAAAAAAGGTGACGAAGTGGGTAGTGACACCTATATCGGTTATCTGGACAAGAAGGAATCTGACGTTCCTTTTGTCCGCACGTCCGACATCGTGAATTATGAAATTGACCAATATCCTGATTTTTTTATTCCAAAGGAGATTTATGAGGAATTGGGACAGGGTTTTCAAAAAGGAGATGTGCTTTTCACAAAAGACGGCAAAATTGGAATGGTAGGAATGATAACGGAATATGATACGGCGATCATATCTTCGGGTTTTGCAGGATTGCGTTTAAACAAGAAAGCAAAAGACTACGGTATTACACCTGAGTATCTATTTTTAGCATTGTCAATTAAAGAAATAGGCATTTACGCATCAAAACGCAGAACTGTAGTCGCCTCAACAATTCCACATCTTCGCGAAGAACGGTTGAAGGAGATTGAAATCCCGATCCTTAACGAAGATATGATTTCTGAAATTACAAACTTAGTCAAGCGGGCATTCCAGCTCAAAGACGAAAAAAAGCGACTGATCGCTGAAGTAAGAGAAGCAATGGATGGGTATTTTGAGGTTTAGTCGTCATCTAATTATCCCTGATTTCGCGTAATCCGTGCAATTCGCGGTCAATAGTCGCGTCTCTCCGAGACGCTATTGCCGTATCGCGTATTCCCTCCCCAGACTGCACTCCACTACGTTCCGCTTAGTCTGGGGTTACTGAGATGGTGTGCCTCCGGCACACGAGGGCAGCAAACCTCCATCTCCATCCGAACGCACGCCGTGCGTCCCTACAGTTATCGCCACGGTGCAAACCATCAGCAGCATAGCGATAAACCCTGCGGGTTCAACCTACCGCCGCCTTGCAAATGAAGGCGTGAAGAAATCGGGCGGAGCGAGCGTGAAGAACAATCCAGAAAAGTTTCCGCAAGGGTATATTTCATCTTTTCATCACATCCTCACATCCTCTTCCCCTTCTTCTTCGCCTTCTTGGCCTTCTTGCTCTCTTCATACTGAAAGGTGAAAGGCAGCTGGTACGTAGATTTCACGTATTTTCCCTCCCCATCCTGAGCGGGCGTCCATTGGGGCATGGCACGACACACCCTCACCGCTTCGGCATCCAACAGGGGATGAGCCGACTTCAACACATTCACATTGGTGACGTTCCCTTCCTTATCAATAATAAACTCCACCAGCACCGTTCCTTGGATGTTCTGATCCCGCGCCTCCTTCGGATACTGTAGTTCTGTCTGGAGAAATTGGTATAGAGCATTTAGCCCTCCCGGGTATTCAGCTCTTTTCGCGGGTAATTCTTGCGCCACGGCTCCCGCCATGAGCAACAGGGTGATGATAAAAAGGGAAATCTTTTTCATGTCAGTCGGATTTTAGCGTTTTCAATCGGCAAATTTACATGAAATTTTGAATGTAATGCAAGACAACAAAAAATCCCGATACCAAAGGCATCGGGATTTTTGTTGAAACGACCTGTATGTCGGTTATGCACCGAGCTGCAGACGGTAGAAACCGGTGCAGGTGAGGTCGGGGTTGGTCTTCTTGAGGAAGTCGGTCACGCTCATCTTGTTGTCGGCATAGTAGTCCTGAGCAAGAAGAGTGTTTTCCTTGAAGAACTTGTTGAGCTTACCCTGGGCGATCTTGTCCACCATGTTTTCGGGTTTGCCTTCCTGACGGATGGTCTCGCGAGCCACTTCGAGTTCGTGGTCGATGGTAGCCTGCGGGATGGACTCGGCGTTGAGGGCAACCGGGTTCATAGCGGCGATCTGGAGGGCTACTTCATGAGCGGCCTCATCAACGCCAGCGATGTTGAAACCGGCGATGCAGGCGAGGCGGTTGCCCATGTGGTTGTAAGCGGTGACGTGAGCTGCCTCGATTACGTTGAAGGCGGGGAGCTCGATTTTCTCACCGGTTTTGCCCATCAGGTCAGAAATATGATCGGCGATGGTACGGCCGTCCACGTCGAGAGCGAGTACCTCTTCGCGGGTTTTGGCGTTAGCCTTCATGGCGAGGTCGATGAACTGCTCGCTGGCGGCAACGAATTCTGCGTTCTTTCCGACGAAGTCGGTTTCGCAGCTGAGCACGAGGATGTAACCCTTGGTGCTGTCGGCGTTGACCTTAGCCACTACGCGGCCCTGGTCTGCAGTACGGTCGGCACGCTTAGCGGCGACTTTCTGGCCTTTCTTTCTGAGGATGTCGATAGCTTTGTCGAAATCGCCTTCTGCTTCTACGAGGGCGTTCTTGCAATCCATCATACCGACACCGGTCATTTTTCTCAGCTCATTGACTTGTGCTGCTTTGATTTCCATATTATTGATTTTTAATGGTTAAACAAAATTAGTTTTTCTTGGTGCTACCGGCTTTCACGGGACCTCTCTTGATGGTGGGGCGTTTTTTGCGCTGACCATCTTCACCCTCTTCAGCCACATCCTTGACTTTTCTGACGCCGTCGCGGGTTCTGCCCTCGCGTTTCTCGTCATCGTCGTAGTTGGCTTCATCGGTGAATTCGGCGGTCTCTTCATCCATATCGTCATTGGCGGCGTTGTCCTTGTCGATCTTACGCTCGGCAAGACCTTCAGCGATGGCGTCGCAAACGGCCTTCACGATAACGGAGATGGACTTGGAGGCGTCGTCGTTGGCGGGGATGGGGAAGTCCACGAGGTTCGGGTCGGAGTTGGTATCCACGATAGCGAGCGTGGGGATGTTGAGACGGTGAGCCTCAGCAACGGCGATGTGCTCTTTCAGGATATCCACGATGAAAACTGCAGCGGGCAGGCGGGAGAGGTCGGCGATAGAACCGAGGTTCTTGTCAAGTTTGGCGCGCTCACGCTGGATCTGCAATTTCTCTCTCTTGGAGATTTTCTCGAACTGGGGGCTTTCCATCAGCTTGTCGATGTCACCCATTTTCTTGACGGCCTTCCGGATGGTGAAGAAGTTGGTGAGCATACCGCCGGGCCAGCGCTCGGTAACGTAAGGCATGCCAACCGTCTTTACGAGCTCAGCCACAGTGTCTTTCGCCTGCTTTTTGGTAGCGACGAAGAGGATTTTGCGGCCCGACTTGGCGATCTGCTTGGCAGCTGCGCAAGCCTCGTCCAATTTCTCGGTGGTTTTGTGAAGGTCGATGATGTGGATGCCGTTCTTTTCCATGAAGATGTAAGGAGCCATGTGGGGGTTCCATTTTCTTCTCAGGTGTCCAAAGTGACAGCCGGCGTCCAGAAGTTGTTCAAATGTTACTTGTGCCATTTTTTTAATTTGTTTACGTTCATTAATCAACTGCTGGGTAGTTCGTGACGAAGTCTCAGCAGTTTCGATACTAAACTGGTTATTAATAATAAATTTGTAATCCGATGATTAACGTTTGCTGAACTGGAATCTCTTACGTGCTTTGGGCTGACCAGGTTTCTTTCTTTCCACCATACGGGGGTCACGTTTGAGGAGGCCCTTGGATTTGAGGGTGGGGCGGAAATCGGGGTACAGCTCGCAGATGGCGCGGGAGATAGCGAGACGGAGGGCTTCGGCCTGGCCGGACATGCCACCGCCGTCAAGGTTCACCTTGATGTCATACTGGCCCATAAGATCGGTGATCTGGAGGGGCTGGGTGACGACATACTGGAGGGTGCCGAGCGGGAAATACTCTTTGTAATCGCGCTTGTTAATGGTAATCTGGCCGCTGCCTTTCTGCATGTAGATTCTGGCGACGGCGGTTTTTCTTCTTCCGATTGTATTAGTGACTTCCATTTTTGCTATTTAATATCGTTAATGTTAATCAATTTGGGTTGCTGACCTTCGTGCGGATGGTTGGGACCTGCATAAACATACAGGTTGCGATAGAGCTGGTCGCCGAGTCTGTTCTTCGGGAGCATGCCTCTAACAGCGTGTTCAACAATGCGGATGGGGTTGCGGTTGAACATCTCACGGGGAGACTGATGACGCTGGCCGCCCGGATAGCCGGTATGGTGGGTGTAAACCTTGTCGGTCATCTTCTTGCCGGTGAATCTCACTTTCTCGGCATTGATGATGATGACATTGTCACCGCAATCGAAATGAGGTGAATAATAAGTCTTCGTCTTACCGCGAAGGATGCGGGCGACGACGGTGGAAAGGCGGCCGACAACTGCATTTTCTGCATCGATGACAACCCATTCCTTTTTCACGATTTTCTCGCTGGCAGGAATCGTTCTGTAACTTAATGTGTTCATTTTCAATCTTTTGTTTTGGAGCGCATCTTCACCCATACGCTCCGGTTCTTAATTTGTTTATCGTTAGATAATAATCGGATTTTCGGGCGGCAAAAGTACAAAAAATTCTTTTCGCTTTATTATTTTGAAAAAAATATTTTTCCACAAAATTTTCTCCACTAAAAAAGCATCTCCATATAAGGGCATCATACTTTATATCTTTTAATTGTTGGGCTGAATATTTCTCTGTTTGACCCAAAGCTATATAATCACATCATTCACTATGTTTTTTGTCACTTCGCTGAATAATATTATTCATTCGCAAAATATACGATGTAAACGACTGAAACACAATAAAAAAAACCTATTCCCTTGACAATTTGCAATAATTTTGCCCCTTATTTAACTTATTGGGATGAAGTAGATGATTTTTTGATAACTAATTGAACTACAGCTATTTCTTATTCCCATCGGGGTGGTATGTGCTTTTGTGTTTGGCAAAAATTCGTCTTTTTTTTGCGATAATGTGCACAAAATGCATGCGTTGTGGATTTTTGGGGAATGTTGAATTGTTAATTCGTAGCAGAACAACTTTGAACGACATTATGATATGTATATATAATATGTATATAAACGAATATTAATGATATATATGAGAAAGCGCAACATCATCCACCACAGATTCAAGAAACAGCTTCTCTTTGCCGCAATGGTCGTGTTCATGGCCCTTCCTTTTACCATGAAGGCGCAGAATGGCTCGTCCAGTGATCCGTTCCCCATCAAGACGGCGCAGCAGCTGACTTCCCTTGCGCAGCGAATCAATGCGGGCGGCACCTTCTATTTCAATCCTGCCGACTCGATGTATTATGCGAGCACCGGAACCGGCTACGTGTCCATCCCGAATGCGGGTGAGGATCGCTATTTCCGGCTGGTGGCCGACATCGCCCTCAACAGCGGTGATATGGCCTCCTGCGATGGCGTGCTGCCCTCCGGCGCCACAGCATGGATTGTGCTGGGTAACAGCGATACGCACCCCTTTGATGGTATACTTGATGGTAACTATCATACTATTAGTGGTATGTATGTAAAATCGGATGGTGCTAATGCCGGTTTTATTGGCATTACCGGTAACCATACCAAGATTCGCAATCTCGGTATTATCAAGAGTTACGTGGCGGGTGATAACACTTGCGGTGGTTTGATTGGTACGGCGCTTCATGCCGAGGTGGACAACTGCTTCTTCGCCGGTACGGTGGAGGGTGTAGGTACCAGTGCAGCCGCAGGTACCATTGTGGGCGGTCTCATCGGTGAGGCTACCACCACGACAAAAGTTACCCATTGTTGCACCAATGCCATGGTGAGCGGTAAGTCGCAGGTGGGTGGTTTGGTGGGCCGTACTGTTGGTGCGGGCGACGCCTGTACTTTTACGGACTGCTACTCATCCAGCACCGTTTATGGTCAGTTCAGTTACACGGGCGGTGCCATTGGTGAAGACCGCCATGCGAGTACGGTCATCAGCAATTTGTATTACGACAGCCAGATGGTATCTATCCCCGCTGGCGTTACTGCCGATCCCACTTCGTTGAGGGGTACGGCCATGAATACTGTTGATATGACCGACGGCACGTGGGCACCCTCAGGATTTACGGCGCAAGCCGGTGACATCTACCCTGTTATCACAGGCTTCGACCCATCCACGAATCCTGATATCTACCTCACATTGGTTCCGATTTTCCTTCCCACCGGCTCCAGTCTTTCCAACCTTTCGTCGGTGAGTACCGTAACGCTGGGTGGACAGCCCGGAGGCGTGACATGGGCGCTGATAGAGGGTGTGGGCACGATCACCCATTCTGCTCCCTATACGCTCACTGTGGATGGACAGAGTTATGTGGTGTTGCAGGCCACGCACAGCGGCGCCACCCGCAGCTACGTGTTCCGTTTCGACAAGGACCCGCTCCTGGGTACTGCCGCCAACCCTTTCACGATTGACAATCTCGCCCAGCTCACCCTTTTCCGCGACGGCATCAACACGGGTCTTCCGTTCAAGTACAAGCACTTCACGATTCCGGCAATGGGAGTCAACACCTGCTTTTTGCAAACCATTGATATTAATATGCCCAACGATAACTGGCTGAGTATAGGTAGCGGTTCGTCAGTTCCCTTTAAGGGCACATACGATGGAGGCAACCATGCTGTGATTGGTTGGAAATATAGCGATGCTCAGTATGCTTTCTTCCGTTATACCGAGAATGCTACTATCAAAAATCTCACGGTGCGGAATGTGCTCACGGCTAATCAATCCGCTCTTATCCGTACGATGAAGGGCGGTACGGTGGACAACTGCCATGCCGATGGTAGTACTACTATTAAAGGTGGTTTGATTTATGAGACGGCAGTGGGTAATTACACTTGTAATATTATAAATAGTACCAACAAGAACAATCTCAATGTTACCACAAGAATGGGTGGTATCGTACGAGAATTAGGAAGTAGCCAGAACAATTTCACCAATTGTCAGAATTTTGGCAATATCACCTCGAATACAGATTTTGTGGGTGGTATTGTGGGGCATAATAAGGATAATTCAACGCTTTCTGCCACATTCTATAATTGTGGAAATAGAGGAGATATCATCACTACGACTAATTCGTACAATACTCTTTGTGCTGGTATAGCTGGTCGTTTGAATGGTACCATTTCTTATCAGTATTGCTACAATACTGGAACTATCAAAGGTGCTGGAGGCCATATTGCAGGTATCTTCTCCTCGGGCAGTGGCACTATCACTATTGATCATTGCTACAATCTCGGAAACATTGAGAGTGGTGCTGGTGCCACTAAAGTTGACTTATGTGGTATTTCACGTCATAATGTCACCAGCTGCTTTAACGCGGGTACCATTATCCAGAGATCCGATTGTTATAGTGATGCGGCTATATATGCTGTTACACCTTCCGCCAGCAATGGTGCAGGCTGTTTTAATGCGGGCGATATGTATAGTAATTTCACGAATGCTAATGCATTTGTGGATAATGGTACCAATAAAACATCACATTACAACATTGCGAGAATTCATGGTCTCACATCTGTGGTGGGCGGCGCTTATTATGATCCGAAACGCGTTCACTCCTATACTCGGGCTGGCAGCAATGGGACATCTAGAACCACTGCTCAAATGACCGCAGCAGGATTTATGTCTTCAGACTACTGGGTGTGCGAGGCAGGCTATTATCCTCGTGTCAAGGGGTTGGATACCCTTACCATTAGCAAGGCCTTGTGTTTGCCCATCTATTTCTCGGGGGATGACTATGTGGATAGTGTTACGACATCTTTCACGGTAAGAACCGGTTGGGGAATTCAGTGGAAAGTGGAGAACCAAGCAGCTTGTGGGGCTACTATTTCAGCTCCAAACGGCAGCAATCTTCAAACCGTGACGCTTGCTGCCAATAGAACAGGTGGAAATATTATTCTGGCAGCTTACAAGAACGAGGGCGGACGCGATTCTGTTTATCATCGAATTACCCTTGTTCAGGCCGTTGCCGCTCCTGCAGGCGAATTGACGGTCACCTCTTATTCTGATTTGGATAGTCTCCGCAGATGCATCAACAGAGGCGGAGCATTCATGTATAAAGGGACTGCTGTACCTGCTGGTGGCGCTGGAACTACGTTCAAGGTAACAGCTGATTTCTCTATGGGAGGCGGAACTTCTGTGAATTGGGAACCGATTGGCAATGAAGAGAATTGCTTTAAGGGCATTTTTGATGGCGACGGTCACACCATCAGTAACTTCAAACAGTGGACACGCGAGTATTTCGGTTTGTTTGGTACGGTTAGAGGGACCATTAAGAATGTGGTGTTGGAAGTTGAAACCATCTCGGCTTGTAAGTCTGGTGGCGCAATTTGTGGTTTCTTGTATGGTGGTACCATTTCAAATTGTCGCACTCTGCAAGGCACAGATGGCATGGTCAGCATGGGATATACTTCATACAATGGCGACCACAGAGTGGGTGGTATTGTGGGGTACATTTCAGAATCTTCACGTGTGACAAAATGTACGAATGGCGCAAGAATTGAGGGTTTGAATTCCACCTACAATTATAGTAGAATGGGTGGTATAGCAGGTTCAGCATCCTCCAATTCAGTGATTGACTCGTGTGTTAATGCGGGTGATATTATTACTTCTTCGAAGTATATTGGTGGTATTTGCGGTACGGGCGGCCAGATTAGCTGTTGTGTCAACTATGGAAAAATCAAAGCCGACAATCTTTCTTACAGAGTAGCAGGTATCGCTTTTGATGCCACCATTGAGAAATGTGTGAATAGTGGTAGCATTGTACTTCCGATGATGTCGCAGAATGATTGTTATGTGGCCGGTATCGGTATAGGCAGATCTGTAAAGTACAGTTATAATGTAGGAGAAATCACAGGTAAAAATGCTCAATATACTGCTGGTGTTTGTGTTTCAGGAACTTGTGAATATAACTACAATGCTGCTCAATTAACTGGCGATCATGTGTATGCTGTCTGCAATACAACCAATTCCCATTGCTTTTACGACACCCAAATGTCATTGGTAGAGGATGATTTTGCTACAGCAAAAACCACGCAGGAGATGTGCCAATTGACCTCCACCAATATGGGAGCCAATTTTACTTATGAAAGTAACATGTATCCCCGCATTACGGGTTTAGGCTATACACCTGCATCAGTAGCTACCGCATCGCCGGTATTTCTTTATGGTTCAGAAACGGTTGCCCTTGTTGAAAATGATTTTACCATGGGCGGCTGTAGTCATAGCGTGAGTTGGTCGCTTGACGATGGCGCTTCTTTAACCATCTCAGGTTGCAGCGCACATATTGAAACGCCTGCAATGCCAAAGCTCCAAGCAGGGGTTTCGGGCGAGATTTATAAGCAGATCTCTCTGAATATTTTAATGGATGCTTTGATTATTAAGGATAAAACTGAACTTGAACATTTCAGAACCTATATCAATAGCAATCAGATTTTCTACTATGAACCAGCTAACCAAACCTTCCATAATACCATGGAATCTGGACATAGTTATATTGAAGTAGCTGCTAATGGCGTAGAAACCGCCTTTAAGTTGTCGGATACTATTTCCAATGGCATTGATTTGTTGGGAACAACATGGACACCGATTGGAACGACTTCATTCAAAGGCATATTTGATGGTAATGGAAAGACCATTCGCAACTTTAAATTGAGATCCAATAGTTATTCTGGCCTGTTCTCTAGAGTGGAAAATGGAGCTATTCGTAATTTGACGATCGAAAATGCCGTAACACCTTCCACTTATACTTATTCGTATGTGGGAGCTTTAGCTGGAAATGTGAAGTTCGCCACGGTTGAGAATGTTCACATTAAAGATTGTAGTATTAAGAGTTCCGGTAATTATGTTGGCGGAATGGCGGGTTATGGAGATGGTATTATTTTTGATGGCATCATCGTTGAGGAAACACAGGTTAAAGGTACATCTTATGTCGGAGGTGGAACGGGTTATATAAAAGGTAATAAGATTGTCAACACTGAGGTTTCCGATTGTTCGGTAGAGGCAACCACCTCTTATGCTGGTGGTTTTGCCGGAGCCATTGGAGGTTACCAGAGTTCAGTGACGCTGAGAAATTATGTGGGAAATAATAACACGGTAAAAGCTGGCAATGGAGTAGCTAATGGAGATTATGCTGGTGGTTTTGCCGGAAATGCCGGAAACGGTGCGGGATTAACCAATGACAACATGACGATAAATGGAGGCAGTGTGAGTGGTAGAGACTATGTCGGTGGTTTGGTTGGCGTAGAAACTAATATGACACCTACAACAATTAATTGTAGTGCAATAGTAACTGGACGTGATTGGGTTGGCGGTATTGTGGGTTCTGGTATCGGTAGCATGTACGGAAGCAGATGGAATTTCACGGGAGAAGTCGAAGGTCGCAATAAAGTAGGAGGTTTGGTGGGTGGAACAAGCAGTTCCCAATATGGTGGCGGTTATGTCACCCATTCTGTCAATGCAGGTAAAGTAACCGGTAAAACGGCTGTGGGCGGTATTCGCGGTTATGCCGAGCAACCTTCAAGCAATGCTGTTTCCCAGTGCGTCAATCTCGGAGATGTAACAGGTGAGGATAAAGTGGGTGGTATTATTGGCTGGAATTTGGGTTCAGTATATGGAAATGTTAATGCCGGCCGTGTTACAGGTAATCGCTATGTGGGTGGTATTGTGGGTTATCAAGAACAATATACGGGATACTCGAATTCTGCGAGATATAGCATCTCCTGTGGTCAAGTTTATGGCGTAGAGTATGTGGGCAATGTGGCTGGTTATTCTCAAGCAGGTACGGTGTCTCACTGTTACTATGATAAGCAGATGTCTTCTCGTTTCATGGGTTTGGGTACCACTGGCGATGATGAAGTCGGTGTGGCTGAAGGCAAACTCACCCGTCAGATGCTGAATCAAGGTATTAGAGCAGGATTGAGCAACGATTCCTATTTCACTTACGCTACCGACCTTTATCCGCGTCCTACTACCATTAAGGATAGCATCGGTGCTATCGTGGCCGCTACTCCTGTGGTGCTGGCCGATACCGTTACCGCTTATACCATCCCTGGCATCAACGGCTATGCCGTTACCCCCACCACTACTAATAGTGTGGTGTGGACTCAATTGGCAGGACATACCAACTTCTACTGGGATTCCCCCTCTTTCAAGGCTCAAAGAGCGGGTATGACGGTGCTTACTGCCTCCAAAGGCTCATTCGCTAAGAATATCGACTTCGTGGTGGGTGTGAGCAGCGAGATGCCTTGCATCATTAAAAACGATGTCGAACTGAGCAAATTCACCAACTACATCAACTCGGGTCTTCCTTTCTATTATAATACGGAAGACTCTACCTTCGCAGCTACTGCTGGCGCAGCAGGTATCGAATGGATACCTATCGCTGCCGGCGGTGAGGACTTCTTCTTCAAACTTGATTACAACCCCACCTTCGGTCCCGGTTCAGAATGGACCAGCCGCATCGGTACCCCCACTGCTCCTTTCAAGGGTGACTTCAACGGCGACCATCATATCGTCAGCAACTTGCCTTCGGCCAACGCTGACACTTGTGGCTTCTTCGGCTGCAATGCGGGTACGATTCGTAATCTCGTCATCAACAACGCCAATATGAGCGACGACAGTCACAATACGGTGGCAGCCCTCTGCGGATACAACAGCGGCCGTATCGACAGCTGTTCTGTGAAAAATTGCGAGGTTAACGGAAACAATGTGGTGGCAGCCATCGCGGCCATCAACACCGGCTATGTGTCGGCTTGCTACAGCAGCTCAACAGTTAATGGTAACGACACGGTGGCCGGCATCTGCGCCGTGAATACAGGTTCCATTACCAGCACCTTCAACATGGGCGACATCACCGCCGATACCTACGCAGGTGGTATTGCCGGTGTGAATACGGGCTCTCTCGCCAACACCTACAATGTGGGCAACATCACCGCCAGCGATTATGCGGGAGGACTTGCCGGTAAGACAGGTACCAGCCTGGCCACCTCATACAACGCAGGCCAGGTGAACTGCTCGGGCAGCAACGCGGGCGGTATCGCCGGCAACATCTCTGGCTCGAACGTCACCGCTATCACCTCCGTTGCCTACGACGATGCGATGTGTACGCTGCCCAGCTCGTTCCAGGGTGGCAACAGCTACAACACAGTGAAGACTTCCACCCAGAATATGGTGGGCAGCGGTCTGCAAAGCACGCTGGGCACCGCCGACTGGGTGTTCACCGCCAATATGTACCCGCGCCTCAGAGGCATGGATACCCTCAACGCTTCGCAACTTTCGGCTACTCCTATCTTCCTCACCCCTGGTGAGAACGTACAGAATGTATGCCACGACTTTACCGTATCCAATAACAACAATACGGTGACGTGGACTCAGGTGAGCAGTGATGCCTTGGTGATGGACGGCGTTCCGAATATTGTTCTCGACCATTGTGGTACGCCCACTTTGCAGGCTACCCGCGGCGATGAGCAGAAAAACATCCCCTTGCAGATTAACTTTACCGGTGCTGTGGAACAGCGCGATACCACTTGCGGTGAGCCATACCTGTGGGAGGTTTCAGGTCTTACCTACAACACCACCCATACCGCGGTGGTGAACCGTACGGTGGACGGATGCCCCTACACTTATACGCTCCATGTGGTGATTCCTGCCGAGTTGCAGGTGAATGTCACTTCAGAGCCTGAAACGTGTGTGGATGCCAATGATGGTACTGCCACGGCTACCGTTACAGGCGGTTTGGGTAGCAGCTATACCTACGAATGGACCGACCTCGACTCCAACCGTGCCACCCCGCTTCCGGCCACGGCCACTATCACGGGACTGGCACCCGAGCATGAGTACCGGGTGACGGTGACCGACGTGTTGAATACCAAACACTGCACCGTACGCGACAGCATAGAGGTGGAAGCCGCCATCCCCTTGGTGGCCAGCATCGACAGTGTGTCGGCCGGCTGTTATGGCAGTGTGGATGGTATGTTCGAGGTCTCCTTCTCGGGTGGAAAAGCTCCCTACGTGCTTTCTTGGAGCGGCGCCAGCAGTGGTAGCCGTAACCTCGCTGACCCGCAGGTGCATTACGCTGTTACGGGCTTGAACAACGGCAACCATACGGTTGTGGTTCGCGATGCCAACAACTGTACGACTACACTGACAGCAAACCTCGTGGAAGATAACAGAGTATATACCATTACCGCTTTCGACACCACCAAGTTGTACGATGGTGTGGCTGTGAATGCTGCCCGCTATACCTTGAATTATGGCACCACCACTCATACGAATGTGGTTTCAGGAAACAGCGTCACCCTCGACAATGGGGATGTGCTAACCGCCACCGTGAGCCAGACCAATCCCACCAATGCTGGTATCTACAGCAATCAGGTGAACTCTTACGTGGTGATGCGTGGCGCTGAGGATGTGACCTGTCAATACAATATATCTCCCGTCAACAAGAACGTGGTGATCAACAAGCGCAATGTTATCGTCACCTCCGCCGACTCCAGCAAATTCTACAACACCACTTCTCCCACTCCTTTGACCAATCATCGGGTTATTGTGAGTGGCGACCGCTTCACTGCTGCCGATTCGGCATTGATTACTTATAATTTTCATGGTTCACAAACCGTTGGTGGTGTGTCTGATAACGATTTCGACATTGAATGGAATGGTGTGAACTCCAACAACTATACCGTCACCAAAGTCTATGGTACTCTTACCGTGATTGAGAATGGTATGCTCATTGTGCGCGCCAAGAGTTTGAACCGTGCATACGATGGCACTTCAGAGACCTATACTTCTCAAGAGAATGTGGGCTACACGGTTACGGCATATTATGTGAGAATGCCTGGTGATCCGGGTTACAACGGAGTTAACAACCAGCCTGACACGGTTTATGGTCTCGGTCCGCAGTATCGTGTGGAGGTGGAGATGAACAATGGTGTTGATGTTACGATGAAGGATGCCGATACGGTAGATTGGCGAGTGACATCGATTCATGCTTATTACAACGATGGTGTAGAAGACCATGATGTTACGATGTCATTCAAACAGAGAGATACGATTCATGGTGTGTTGCAGATCAACCCTGTGGAGATTACCATGACTTCTGATGGCGGCTCTTGGGTATATGATGGCACCACGCACACCCTGCCTGAGGTAACGATGGTGGGCAGCTTCGTGTCGGGAGAAATAAGCGGAACTCCTACTGCCACAGGTTCTATCACCAATGTGGGGAAAGTGACCAATACCATCTCCTTCACGCCGGCGGGCAGTTATTTGGCCAAAAACTATCGTATCACCAAAACGGAAGATACCCTTAAGGTAACGAAACGCCCGCTCAACATTACGGGTGTGGATACCTACGTGGATTATACGGGTTCACAACAAACCACTACCGATTTCACCTACGGCAACTTGGTGAGCGGTCATACCGCTACGGGTGTCAGCTTCAGCGCTTCCGGCACGGAGGTGGGGAATTATGTCGGTGCCTTTACGGGCAAACTCTCACTCACTGTGACCGATGGTAGCAGCAATGATGTTACCGCCAACTATGACACGGTTTATACGCCCGGTACGCTATACATCCGCAGCTTGATCAAAGAGTTGAGGGTGGCCTCTGCTACGGTTTCTGAGATGTATGACGGTCAGCCGCATACAGCGCAGACTTATACGGTGAACTTCGGTTATCAGCCGATGCCTTCTGTGGTGGACAACCTCCACTTCAAGCTCACGACCGGTGATACGGTGGTCATTATCCCCGGCAGTGCCAGCCGTACGGATGTGGGTTCGGTACGCAACGACTTCGACCTGACCATTCGTCCCGCCGAACACTTCGCCAACTATACCAATATTGTACGTGATACGGGTACTATCAACGTAACCCCGCGTGAAGTGATTCTCCGTTCGCTTTCACTCACCAAGACCTACGATGGAACGGCTATCGTTTACGATACGGCTGTGGCGGTCGGCAACGGTTTTGTGGAAGGACAGGGAGCCACCTACACCTTTAGCAATCCAAGAACTTATATCGCAGTGGGCACCTATCCCAATGCATTCGACTACACCTTGAATGCAGGTACCAATGCTGCCAACTATACCTTTGTGAAAGATACCGGTTCTTTGGTGATTACCCCTGCTGTACTCACGGTGAAGGCTGTTGACGTCACCCGCACTTACGGAGAGCCGAATGTTTTCGATTATACCATCACAGGTTATCAGGGCAGTGATAATGTGAGTGTGGTGTCTGGTTTGGATGCCAACCATCCGTCGTATAACTGCGATGGCGGTCAGTATGCCAACATCGGCACGTACACCATCACACCGGTTCTCACCGGATTGTCTGCCGGCAACTACACGTTGGAGCCGGCCACTGGGAACCTGACTATTCAGAGACGTGTGTTGACCGTGAATGCTCCTTCTGTGACGGCAGCATACGATGGCAATACCCACAACCAAACCACCAATCCGATTTTGGGGACTATCACCTACACCAACTTGGCAACGGGTGATGTGGTAACCCATGTGGCCATGAGCTATTCGCGTGTGGATGGTGGTGAAACACCGATGACTTGTTCCTCCATCACCATTGAACATAGTGGCGTGGATGTGACTGCCAACTACAATGTGTTGGTCAGCGACACTTCCAAGCTGATCATCACTAAGCGTGATCTGACGATAAAAGTTAAAGATACCACTAAGGTTTATGATGGAACTGCTCTTGTTCCTGAACATTATGAGATTGTTTCAGGTACATTGGCTACGGGAGATGCCATCAGCAATGTGACGTATAGTGGCTCACAGACTGCTGTGGGAACCTCTGCTTCCTCGTTCTCTCAACTTCGTATTGTACGTGGTGGAAATGACGTGAGTGCGCTCTGTTATAATCTTGTTTTGAATAATGGTACTCTTACGGTGACACCGAAGGCTGTTACGGTAACGGCTGATCCAAAAGAGAAAGTTTATGGTGCTGCTGACCCGACTCTGACGGCTACCGTTACGGGGCTGCTGGGCAGTGATGTTGTGACCTACACCTTGTCTCGTGCAGCTGGTGAGGCGGTGGGCAAATATGCCATCACCCCAACCGGTGCCGCAATACAGGGTAACTATTCGGTAACTTACGTTGAGGATAGTCTCACCATCACCAAAGCCAATTTGGTGGTGAATGTACAGGATGATACCAAGGTGTACGGAGAGTCTGACCCGACCTTTACCGCCACTTTGAGCGGTTTGCAGAATGGCGATACACAAGCTGATATTTTGACATTGCTTGATTTGCAATTCACTCGCGAAAGTGGTGAAAATGTGGGCACCTATGAAATCTCAGCTACTGGAAATGCTTTGGCCAACTACAATGTTACTTACAATACTGGAACGTTGACCATCACCAAGGCTGAACTCACGGTGACCGCTGACAACAAAACCAAAGTTTTTGGAACCTCCGACCCGACCTATACCGCCACCTTGAGCGGTTTGCAGAACGGCGATACGCAAGCTGCTATCCTGACGGAACTCGGTTTGAGCTTCTCACGCGTGTCAGGTGAAAATGTGGGCACGTACATCATTACTGCCTCTGGTCCGAGTACGCTCAGCAACTATTCGGTTGACTACGTACAGGGTTCTTTGGAAATCACCAAGGCCGATCTTACCATCAACATCAATGCCAGCAAAGAGTACGACGCTACCGCCCTTGTGACCTCTTATTTGCAGGCAGCTGCCACGACTACAGGTCTGGTGACGGGCGACCATCTGACGGCTGGTGAAGTTACCACCAATGCTGCAACGGTAGGCGTTTACACCCATCCTTCTACATCTACCATTACAACAGCTTTTGCTACCACTCTTGGTATCAGCAACTACACTGTCACTTATAATATCACCCAGACCATTACTCGCAGTGATGACATGGTGGTAACTTGTCCCGACGCTGCTGATTGCACCAAGGAATATGATGGTACGGCCTTGCAGCCAGTAGCTACTGCTACAGTTCCCGATGGCACGAGCGCTGTGATAGAGTATAAGACAGCCTCCACCAGCTGGAGCACGACGGCTCCGTCGATTACCCATGTGAGTGAAGGCCCGCTCGCTGTGCAGGTGCGTGCCAGCAATGCTAATTACGATACGGTGTACTGCAACTACACTCTGACCATCACCCAAACGGCGTTGACGATTACGGTTACTGACCAGCAGTATGTGTATAATAATGATGCACAGGGTGAAAATAATGCTACTTATACCAATTCTACTGAAATTGCCTCCAAGGTTTCAGTAGTAGGACTTGAAGGTAGTGATGCACTGACAAGCATCAAACTCAATGGCACTCGGACTGCTGTAGGCGAATATGCGGATGAGATTGTGGCCAGCGATGCCGTTATTGGTGCCAACACTGCCGACTATGATATCACTTATGTACCTGGCAAGTTGACTATCACCAGAGCGCCCCTGACCATCAAGCTCGACACCACCAAGGTGTACGACGGAACGACATTCGTGAGCACGTATGCGGCTACGGGTGCCGGCTACACGGTGACGGGTCTGCAGAACGGTGCAACAGTCACAGCGGGTGAGGTGACCAGCCGTGCGAAGGATGTGGCGACCTACACCTACACGGGCACGACGGCTCCGACTTCTGGTGCTGACATGACCATCACGACGGCGTTCACCACCAGCGACGACATCACTAACTACAGCGTCAGCTACGACTTCAAGCAGGTGATCACTCCGAGAGAGCTGACCATCAAGCTTGACACCACGAAGGTGTATGACGGAACAGCGTTCGTGAGCACGTATGCGGCCACGGGCTCCGGCTACACGGTGACGGGTCTTCAGAACGGTGCAACCGTCACGGCAGGTGTGGTGACAAGTGCCAGCAAGGATGTGGACACCTACACCTACACAGGTGCGACTGCTCCGACTTCTGGTGCTGA
>JBGUPJ010000036.1:0-181453 GCA_045130235.1 Bacteroidales bacterium | reverse complement strand
GATGCAGCGCGCCAAGCAGACCGAGTATGCCGATCGCTCGGTGTTCTATCTGTCGCGGGCCATCAGCGAAAGGGTGCGCAAGGGCGGTTCCAGCTACCGGATTCTTCCGACTTATTCGGTCAACCTGCTGGATTTTGAACTGACTGAGTATGCCCAATCAGGTGAATGTTATCAGGTCATACGCTTGGTAGATCAAAAAAATCGCATTTTAACGAACAAAGTGGCGATATTTTACATTAATTTGCGTAATTTTGCGGCGCAACAGACGGAGATGACGGAAGAGATGCGGATATGGCTCAAGTTGCTGAAGGAGATGCCGTATATGGATGACAGCGACTATGCTGGACAGTCCGAGTTCTTCCAGGAGTTGATGGATGAATGCAGAATATCAAAATTGGATACCATGGAAAAAGCAAATTACGAAAAGAGTGTATTGGAATACGAGGACGTGCAGGATGCTATGTCATGTGCCCGTGCTGAGGGTAGGGAAGAAGGTAGAGCAGAAGGTAGAGCAGAAGGTAGAGCAGAAGGTAGAGAGGCTCTCCTCATGGCGGCGCGTAAATTACGGGAATTGGGGGTCTCTATTTCTGACATCGTCAAAGCTACTGGTTTGAGTGAGCAACAGGTGTTGGATATGAAAGGCTAATCTCCCCCTCTACTTCACAACAAAAAAGCCAAGAGCAAAATGCCCTTGGCTTTTTTTGTTGGCGAATGGGAAAGTCCGACTACTCGATGGTGAGCAGGAGGTCGCCTTCCATCACGGCGTCGCGGTCTTTCACGCGGATGTTGGTCACGCGGCCAGCCTTGGGAGCGTCGATGTTGTTCTCCATCTTCATGGCCTCCAGCAGGATGAGGTGCTGTCCGGCGGTCACGGTGTCGCCCTCGCGTACCATGATGTTGAGCACGGTACCCGGCAGGGGTGATTTGACGGGAGTGCCAGCGCCACCAGCGGCGGGAGCAGGAGCAGCGGCAGGTGCAGCAGCCGGAGCGGCAGCGGCAACAGGTGCAGCGGCAACAGCAGCAGCTACGGGAGCAGCCTTCGGAGCTACCGGAACCTTGATGCCGGTCATGTCCATCTCCACCTCAAATGGTTTGCCGTTAACCTCCACTTGAGCCTTGTTTTCTTCAATATTTACAATATCGACAGAATAGTCATTGCCATTGATCTTGAATTTGTAATTTTTCATAATATCTTGATTGTTAATTGTTATTCGAAAATTTGAAGATTTGAAGATTATCTTGGGTCTTGCTTGAAGTTGAACTGCTTCTGTCCCCAGTGCATATTCGATTGGGTGTTGAAGGTGATGACCTCGCTCTCCTGATCGTGCTGCGTGTCGAGGTAGAGATAAAGCGCAAGTGCGATGGCCGCGATTTCCTCTTCACCGGCATCGGGACACGAGTGGTGGATGGCCAACGCAATAGCGGCAAGCTCCTCTTCGGTGGGCTGTCCGCCAGAAACCTTCTTGGCGGGCTGCTGTGCTTTCTTGGCTTCTTTGTTGGCTTTTTTCTCAGCTTCTTTCTTGGAGAACCATCCGAAAATCTTCAATACCAAGAAGATGATGGCGAGCACCGAGAACACGATGGTCATGGACATCAGCGCCATCTGCCAACCGTGCGGGTCGTTCTTGGCCAGTTTGTCAGCCTTGCCTTCTCCCGAAAGCACCTTGTTGTTGGAACCGGGAGTGGCATCTTTCAAAACCTTACGCTTGTCGGCATTGTTTTTCTTTGCAAAAATGGAATTGTCGCGGTTTTCGGCCACCTTACCATCCTCCTCGCAACCGAATGATTGGTCGGCATTGAGCTTGGGAATGGTCACAAGGTCGATGAGCGTCTTGCCATCGGAGCCGATGAGGGCGATGTAACGAGTATTCTCTTCAGTGAAGCTGACGTGGAATGTTCCGAGTGTGGGCTGTCCGTCCATGTAGAACAGGACGCAGCTTCTTTGGTAGATGAAGGTGGCGGGATCGCCAGCCGGAATATGGTAGCAACTCGTTTTAAATTCATCGAGAGCCGCCTTGTCGCCCGACTGAGCCGCTGCCAGCCCGGTGGTGTCGTTGGTCACGAAACAGCCGCCAATGTTGACGGTGTTGTAGGAGGTGTTGAACACCTCGAACCATGCCGGATGGTTGCCATACTCATCTTCACAGGAGTTGACATTGTTAGTAAGAACCTCATTCAACCTCAAGTCTATGATGGTCTGTCCGTTGAGCGACAGTCCCATCGTGACGGAGAGGAGCGTGAGAACAAATATTTTCAGTTTCTTCATTTCGATTGAAATTTAAGGTTACAGCGGGAGATTGTCGTGTTTCTTGGCCGGGTTCTGAAGACGTTTGGTGCGCAGTGACTCGAGGGCGCGGATAACGCGGAAACGGGTGTTGCGCGGCTCAATCACATCGTCGATGTAGCCGTATTTGGCGGCCACATACGGGTTGGCGAATGCCTTGGTATATTCGGCCTCTTTGTCGTTGAGGTACTCGGCCTTCTTCGACGGGTCTTCAATGTTCTTCACATCCTTGCTGTAAAGGATTTCCACAGCGCCCTTGCCGCCCATCACAGCGATTTCGGCAGTCGGCCATGCGTAGTTGATGTCGCCGCGGAGGTGCTTGGAGCTCATCACGCAGTATGCGCCACCATAGTCCTTGCGGAGGATGACGGTAACCTTCGGTACGGTGGCTTCACCGTAAGCGTAGAGCAGTTTAGCGCCGTGCAGGATGATACCGCCGTACTCCTGACCTGTGCCGGGCAGGAAGCCGGGGACGTCCACCAACGTCACCAACGGAATGTTGAAGGCATCGCAGAAACGCACGAAGCGGGCACCCTTGCGGGAGGCGTTGATGTCGAGCACACCGGCGAGCCAGCCGGGCTGGTTGGCCACGATGCCGACAGAGATTCCGTTGAAGCGGGCAAAACCCACCACGATGTTCTTGGCGTAGTTGGGCTGCACCTCGAGGAACTCGCCATTGTCCACGATGCTGCTGATGACTGCCTTCACATCGTAAGGCTTGTTCGGGTTCTCAGGGATGAGCTGGTTGAGCACGTCGTCCAAACGGTTGATGGGGTCGTTGCACTCCATGCGGGGAGCCTCCTCCATGTTGTTGGAGGGCAGGAAGCTGAGCAGCTGGCGGATCATGGCGATACCGTCGTCCTCGTTTTCTACTGCAAAAGAGGCCACACCCGACTTGGTGGAATGTACCGATGCACCACCCAAGTCCTCCACGCTGACCACCTCGTTGGTGACGGTCTTCACCACCTTGGGACCGGTGACGAACATGTAGCTGGTGTTCTTGGTCATCATGATGAAGTCGGTGAGGGCGGGAGAATAAACTGCACCGCCGGCGCAGGGACCGAAGATGGCGGAGATCTGCGGCACGACACCGCTGGCGAGGATGTTGCGCTGGAAAATCTCAGCGTAGCCGGCGAGGCTGTTCACACCCTCCTGGATACGGGCGCCGCCCGAGTCGTTGAAACCGATGACCGGTGCACCCATCTTCATGGCCTGGTCGAGCACCTTGCAGATTTTGTTGGCCACCGTTTCCGAGAGGGAGCCTCCCGATACGGTGAAGTCCTGTGAGTACACAAACACGAGACGGCCATCTACAGTGCCGTAGCCAGTGATGACACCGTCGGTGAGGGGAGTGTCCTTCTCCATGCCGAAGTTGTAGCAACGGTGGGTGGCGAACATGTCGAACTCCTCAAAACTGCCCTCGTCAAGGAACTTGAGAATGCGTTCACGGGCAGTGTATTTGCCTTGGGCGTGCTGTTTCTCGATGCGTTTCTCGCCGCCGGCATTACGAGCTATTTCTCTTTTTTCCAACAGCTCGTTGATTTTTTCTTGCATTGTCATGGGTTTCTATTTTAGTGATTTATATATTTCAAAATACATCTTTCAAAACCGCAAACCATTGAAAATACAACAGTTTCCGAATTTTAAAATCGGCTGCAAATTTACATTATTTTTTAGAGAAAAAAAAGATATTTCAAAAATCGTAAATAATATTGTACTTTTGCCGGCCCAAATGGAAGCGAAGTGAGAGAACTCGTCAGGATTTTCTGGTCATTTTTCAAAATCGGCACCTTCACAATCGGCGGCGGCTATGCCATGATTCCGCTGATGGAGAAGGAGCTGGTGAACCGTCGTGGCTGGCTGTCGCAGGAGGAGTTTTTGGACACGCTGGCGTTGTCGCAGGCCATGCCGGGCGTGTTTGCCGTCAACATGGCCACGGCCGTCGGCATGAAAAGGCGCGGCGTGCTGGGTGCGGCGGCGGCCATCAGCGGCAACATCTTCATGCCGGTGCTGATGATTCTGCTCTTGGCAGTCTTCTTCCGTCACTTCTCCGACAACCACTGGGTGGAGAGTGCCTTCAAGGGAGTGCGCCCCGCCGTGGTGGCGCTCATCGCCGCGCCGGTGTTCAAGATGGCCAAAACTGCCGGTATTAGCTGGCGCAACGCGTGGATTCCCGTGCTGTCGGCTCTGCTCATCGCCTGTCTGGGCGTGTCGCCCGTGCTGGTGGTGCTCGCTGCTGCAGTGGGCGGCTTCCTCTATGGCGCTATCGTGCGCAGAAAGGAGGGGAAAGCATGATCTTCTGGCAGCTTTTCTATACCTTTTGTCAAATCGGAGCCTTCACGTTCGGGGGCGGCTACGCCATGATTTCGCTGATTTATAGCGAGGTGGTGGAGCGGCAGGGCTGGCTCACCGCCGCCGAGTTCACCGATATTGTGGCCGTGAGCCAGGCTACGCCCGGTCCCGTCGGCATCAATGTGGCCACCTATTCGGGCTATACCGCTGTGGTGAATGCGGGCTTCGACCCATGGCTGGGTGTGCTGGGGGCCGTCATCGCCTCCTTTGCCGTACTGCTGGTTCCCGTAATCCTTATGGTGCTGGTGTTGCATTTCTTGCAAAAATATCGTCATCATCCGCTGGTGGAAAAGGTTTTCACCATTCTTCGCCTTACGGTGGTGGGACTGGTGGCGGCGGCGGCAATCCTGCTGATCACGCCCATCACATTTGGCACAAAGCCTTTCCAACTTACGGCCAGCATCCTCATTTTCCTCATCGTTTTTGTGGCGGCCTTCCGCTACAAGCAGAGTCCGGTGCTGCTGCTCGTGCTCAGCGCTATTGTGGGACTCGCCCTGTACGCGTAAGGGGAGTGGAAAACTGAAAATGGAAAACTGAAAATGGAGCACTGATTCAAACCGATAATTGTAGAGACGCGATTAATCGTGTCTCTACGACAACACCCATACAGAATGAGACCGAATTTATCGAAATCCTCTGCCGTGGCGGAAAAACAGGGTTCTTTCTCCCAAAATCATCTTCAAAAATCTTCATTTTCTTTATTGAAAATACAAGTGCCATGGGCTTTCTTCCTTCCATGACATTCTTTTCTTTCTTTTATTTATTTTTATAAAATACTGATAAACAATAATTTGTAATAATATTAAACGATAATTATGGGGGATGGAAAAAATAATTTGAAAAATATTGGGGAGGATGGTTGCAGAATAAAAAAATGTTGTACTTTTGCAGCTCCAAAAAGGAAATGGCCCCGTAGCTCAACTGAATAGAGCATTTGACTACGGATCAAAAGGTTACAGGTTTGAATCCTGTCGGGGTCACAACTTTTTTTTCATTTTAAACCAAAACATAACGAAATGGCAACTAGAATCAGATTACAGAGACATGGTAAGAAGAACCAACCCTTCTACCACATTGTAGTTGCAGATGGTCGGGCACCACGTGACGGTCGTTATATTGAGAGACTTGGCACTTACAACCCGCTGACCAATCCTGCACAGGTGAAAATCGACTTTGACCGGGCATTGTACTGGGTTGAAGTAGGCGCAGCTCCTTCCGATACTGCACGTGCTCTTCTGAAACACGAAGGCGTGTATTTGATGAAGCATCTCCGTGGCGGTGTCGCCAAGGGCGCTTTCAGCGAGAACGAGGCACAGCGTCGTTTCGAGGCTTGGAAGAACGAGCACGAATCCAAGATGAACAACATCAAGCGCGAAGAGGCTGACAACGAGCGCAACACCCTGAAGAAACGCCTTGAGGCTGAAACCAAGGTGAAGGAAGCTGTTGCTGCCAAGGTTGCTGCCAAGCGTGCTGCTGAAGCCGAAGCCGCTGCTGCTGCACAGAAGGAAGCCGAAGAGGCTGCCGCCGCAGAAGCCGAAGCCGCTACGACGGAAGAACCCGCCGCTGAGGCTACCGAAACTCCAGCAGAATAATTTTTACTTTGCGATAGTGAAAAAAAGCATCCATTTGGATGCTTTTTTTTTGTTGGAAAACTTTTATCAGTCTCTCACGCACCGCACCGAGCAACCCTCACCTTTCTCTGCTGTGCCTCTTCCCACTGTGGCACTGTGATAGTAAATCCCCCGATAGAAGGCTGGCCATACAACGGGATTATCACCATAAATAGTGGTAAGGTCCCCGCCGTGTTCAATATCCGTAGAGCTCCAAAAGCGGGCATATTCACCGAAGTGAACGCAGCCATCTGTGTAGGTGCCGGCAGGACGGGCGGAAAAACCGGTGGTGTTGTTGTATTCAGGAGTATTGCCTACCGCACACTCCGCATACGAAACCTTCCATCCCGTACTGCAGGCCAAAGCCTTGGCGATGGCGGTGGGGTCATCGCCACAGTTTATGTGGTGCTGGCTGAGATAGTCGGTGAGCTGTGTCCATTCCGCATCGCTCGGCAGATGCCAGCCGTCGGGACATACGCCCTGTACCCCCGAAGGATTAGCATCGCTGCCAGAAGACACTCCCCGCACTGCTGTTGTCCAATTGTACAGGTAACCGTATTCTTCCACGTTGTTCACATCGTTATCGGGATAATAGAGCCGCAAATTTAATCCGTTCGTATTGTCAACGTAAGGTATGGCGGTGCTGTCGGCGTAACGGTGGGCGCGCAGGTTCTGCGCCATCCACACCTGACTGCCAATCTGTACGGCATCATAGTGGTGGCCTTCAATGTCGGTGACGGCATCGGGAATCATCACCAGCACAGCGGGATTTTCCGGGTCAACAGGGGTGGGCTCTGGTTCCGGTTGGGGATCTTTCTCGCAACTAACCAACATCACCACAGCCATCATGCTGAATAGTATTGATGTTATCTTTTTCATCTTATAATAATTATTAAAGATTTGATATACAATAAATTATATTATTCATTACGCAGACAGCGCACCGAACTTCTGGCGGGTGGATAAAGAAGGGTTTCTAGATACAGATCAGTATCTGTCGTCCACAGCTGTGCACAGAAGTTGTAAGCGTTGCTTAGGAAATGAGCATAATTGAATATACAAATATCTTGGTATGAGCCATAAGAAGTGGGGCGAATGGTAAATCCCGTGGCATTGTTGGTGGAAGGATTGCTTCCTACTGAGCATGTCCCATTAATGCGCATCCACCCTGTCTGTGCAGCCAGTGCTTTGGCATTGCTCACACCGTTTCCATTGCATGTCAGTTCCGGATGGGAGGCAAAATAGTTGTATAAGGCCAGCCATTCGTAGCGGCTGGGAATATGCCACCCTTCTGGACAGATGCCCCTGTAGTGTCCGTTGGTGTCGGCGCACCACTCCCCTTCTGAACCGATGGTGTCCAAAGCCACAGCCCACGAATAGAGCAAACCCAACTCGTTGCCGACATTGCTGGCCGAATCGTGGTTGGGCCAGTAGGCACCGACTTCTGTATAAGAGTATCCATGACTGATGTAGGCAAACGAATCGTTGATGAAGCGTTGGCCGGTGCGTGGGGAGGTCTCGCAACGCATATTCTCTTTTGTCCAGCACTGACTGCCAATCTGCACGGTGTGGTACACGTTGCCTTCGTGGTCGGCAACGGTAGGCATATCAGGGCATGGGGTGCCGTGTTCTTCCTCCATGGGCTCTTCCTCTTCCAAAGCATAATCGCGCAGACAGCGCACCGAGAAGCAGTTGTCGGGGTCGGACCATGGACGAACTCTTCCAATTTCCCATGAACTATTTAGTTGCATCGCAACAGGAGACGATAACGATGCCCTTGAACTGCTCCAGAAGACAGCCGTACTGAACATATCGGCATAATACGTATAGTACCAGCCGGCAGGCAAAGCAGAAAACCCCGTGGCATTGTTCGCTCCCAGGTCGTTGCCGGGGTCGCAAGTTGCGGTGGTGTCGCGCCAGCCTGTCTGTGATGCTAACGATTTGGCAAAATATAAACGGTAATTATTGGGGTCGTCAGGGTTGCTACACAGGTATTCACTTTGTGACGATACATATTTCTTCAACTCATACCATTCATTGTAGCTGGGCACATGCCATCCTTCGGGACATATGCCTCTGCGGTGGCCTTTGAACATGGCCCATACGGGGTGTATGCGGGTGGTGTCCACATGCAACTCGCCATAGGCGGTGTTGAAAGTGTCCACCGCCGCGTTCCAGTTGTAGAGCACCCCGTAGCCCAGCGGCGCGTAGGTGGCCGAGTCGTTCAACAGCCAGCGTGCCTGCTTGCCGGTACAGGTGTAGGGTGTTTCCTCTGGAGTAATCAGATAGGTTCCTGTGGTGGGAGAAGTTACGCACCGCATGTTCTCCCGTGTCCAGCACTGGCTGCCAATCTGCACGGTGTGGTACATGTTGCCTTCGTGGTCGGCAACGGTGGGCATACCTGGACAAGGTATGGCATCGGCAGCGAAAAATTCCAAGGTGAGGGCTTCGTCATAACTCTGCGGCTGGGCAATCACCGCACTCTGGCGGGTGATGTTGTCGATGGTGGCATAGCCGATGTAGCGCATGTAGTCGCCGGGCAGGAAATCGTGCGTGGAGGTGCCCTTCAGTTGCAGCGTGCGCGGGTTGTAGGTGCTACCCGTGAACATAATCCGGTCGGAGCCGCCGTGTCCCGTGTTCACCATTTTCACACTCTGCCGGCGGGTCGGAGTCTGCACGGTGAGGATATACATTTGCGGTGTGGAAAGACTGATGTTGAAGTAGTTGTCGCCGGCAGCCAGCTCCGTTTGGTATTGCGCGTAGAGGCGCCCCTGTAGGTCCACAATGGTGAGCCGTGCCTGCTCGTTGACTGGCGAGCTGAGGTTCACCCGCGTGGCTCCGTCAAATGGGTTGGGCATCACCTTTGTCTCCTCCTTCACCACATGATTCTCCACCCCCACACCGATGGCGAGGGTATATACCGTGTCGGGGAAGGCGATGGTCTCCTGCCAGCCCCGCGAGAGGTTGGCGATCACCACGCGGTCGAGTTGCACGTAGGCGTTGTTCTGGTCCTGACCGGTGAACGTCAGCGTGACGCTCTGTCCCCAAAGGACAATGCTTCCGAATAGGAAGAGGGAAAATAGTATGAGCTTTTTCATGGTTGTGGGATTTTATAAAGGGACTTCTATTTTATTTCTCGCTACTCCTTCAGACTCTGCAAGTCCCATCAACAAAATCTGAAAATACAACGGGGCAAATTTACATATTATTTTTTGATTTCCAAGGGGTTGACGTAAATTTTTATTAAAAATGGGGGGGGGGTAAAATATTGATATTCAGTAATTTATAAAAATAAATTTCTAAAAAAACGGGATTTATACACGAAATTTCATGTTGGCTTAAAGGAATTTCTTTGATTTTTGGAAGAAATCGGAGAAGAAGCTTTCTATAATAGATAGGTGTAATCAGTAGAGTGAAGCGTGAATATTATCATCACTGTATCTCATCTCGCAGTCGCTCTATCTCTTCTATACTAAATCCGGTAGCTTGTGCCACGGTGGCAACGGGCACCCCTAAAGCGAGGAATTTCTTAGCCGTAAAAAGTTTGGCTTCTTCTCGGCCCTTTTCCATCCCGACATTCAACCCCTCCTCGTACGCATCCTTAGCAGCCGTCTCCTTGGCGTATGCCACGGCACGCTTCACATCCTCATATTCCAAAACACTCTTTTGATAATTGTCTTTTTCCATAGCTGTCAGTTTTGAGATTCTACATTCATCCAGCAGATCTTGAAAGAAAGCAGGCTGCTTGTCATAATCGCTCTCGTCCATATCGGGCATGTTCTTCAGAACATTCAGCCAATTCAGCATCTCTTCCGTCAGGTCTGTCTGACTGGCGGCAAAATTACACAATTTTATGAAAAAAATCGCCACCTTCTGCGTCAAAATTTCATTGTTTTGGTCCTTCAAAAAAACAGCGTGGAAAAACTGGTCTTTTTTTCGGTATTCCTGCAGGTCGAAATCGAGGATGTTGACCGAGTAAGTCGGAAGAATTTGGTAGTTTAGCTGCCCCCTTTCCAAGCTGGCGCTGATGGCGCGACTGAGGTAGAAGATGCTCCGTTCGGCATAATCCGGTTGCGGCGCCTTCTGCATTTCAATGATGAACTGCCGGCCCTCCTCATCTTTGCAGAGCAGGTCGAAAACCGCTTTCTTCTCTGTGTCAATTATACCATAGTGCTCTGTGGGTAAATAAGTTACATCTACAATTTTGCCCGTGTATTTTGATACGAAGCAGTTGAGGAAGCTGATGAGGAACCGCTTGTTCTGCTCGGTTCCGAAAATTTTCTTGAAGGAAAAATCCGTTGTCGGGATCTGGAAGATGTTTTTGCGTTGATTGGTCATAGTAGAAAATTTGGTTAGATTAATTTTCTACAAAGATACAACTTTTATCATCCGTTTTCAAGAGGTCAAATTCTTGAAAAACAAGCTGTTAAAAAGTGGCTGAATTTAGCCCAAAAGTGGTAGTATTTTGGCGGTAAAATGCAAAAATACCGGCCGAATTGAGCGGTTAATAAATTGTTGGTGTTTTTTATTTCACATTATAGACTAACTTCTTGCTGATATAGTATCGTATTGCCCAATCGGATGATAATATTGTAAGTGCCGGAGGGCAGCCCATCAATCGTATATTCCAGCTGAGTGGGACAAACGCAATTCGCAGAGATGTTGTCATCAACAAGGTAGGTGATATCAAGGGTGTTATTACTGATAACAGGCCGTATAAGTACATTAGCGGCCGCACAATTGAGGGTGAGATGGTGGAGCACATTTAACTGGTCGTTTTCATACTGAAAAGATACCGTATCGCTTCTTGTACTTTTTCCCAAGCAGCCCGAAAAATTAACGTCTGACACATGAATAGCGGGTTGCATCTCCTTTAAAATGAGTCTTTCATATCCTTCTCCAGATAGATAGGGGTTAAAGATATAGATAACGGCATCCCTGTTGGATGTGGCGAAAAGCCTTCTGTTGTACGACAGTGCATCATTCATGCTTCTAATAATGAAAACTTCTCCCGATTGTTGGTATTTGTACCAGCCGCTGAAATGCCATGTGGAACTCGTATAGGGAAAAAATGTCTCGGTGACAGAATAAAGGGTGGAATCACCAAATGTGATGGTATAGCCAAGAGGAATATCCATAAATGGAAGACATGTTTGGGAACTTACAATCAACTGGAAGGTATTGCCTGCAAGTTCAAGTTGAGCACTGCTATCAATATCATTCATAAAAATGTTGATGGCACCTTCTTTGTATATCCAAGTGCTGAATTCGTATCCCTCCACATAATCTGTCGTGTTGACAACGACTGAACTATTTTTCACCGCCCCATTATACGTAAGATATGCCCTAATGACCATTTTATCCGTCATCCCGAACATCCCTTCCCCACCTCGCTCGGCCTTCTCCACTATTTGGGGTGAGGTGGAAGATGGGCGTATGCTGAAAGCACTTCCTTTCCCTTCTGAACACAGCACCTTGCAGGTCTCGCGGCCATCGGCAGTTTCGGCCGTCACGAAGTATAGTCCACTGTGAGGAAAGGTGAGCGAAAGGGTGTGCTCGCCCGCCGGCAGTGTCTCCGTACGCTGGCAGCAGAGCCTTCCCTGCACATCCATCACCTGCAGGCGCACACTCCCTGACGTGCGGGTGGTCAGCCTCACGCTGCTCTCCCCCTGACAGGGGTTGGGATAGTTCTGCGACAGCTCCAATTTGTCAGCCGCTACGTACTCGTCAATCCGAGTTGCACAGTTCGACAGGATGGTGTCGGGCCAGTACATCTTAAAAATTTGGTAATGATAGGGATAGCCATCGCATGGCGGCAAACACACCCGTACTTCCACACTGTCCCACGGAACAAGCCTTCCGTTCACGTAGGTGTGGATCACGTTGACCGCGCAACTGTCCTCCTGCGCCTTCGCGCTGAACCCTCCCGCCATTGTTAACAGCATGAAGAGAAGTAGCGATTGGAAAATTCTTCTTGTTTTCATGGTTTTGGTTTTATTGTTGATTTGTTGATGCGTTGATTTGTTGAAAGGGGTGTTGGCATCGTTCATCCTTTCATCCTTTCATCCTTTCATCCCTTCATCTTTTCATCTTTTCATCTTTTCATCATATCCTCATATCCTCCCATCCTCACCCTTCCGCAAACAGCTCTTCCGCCACCGCGTCGGCAAACAACAGTCCCGCCTCGGTGAGCCGCACGGCTGCCCCGTCCCGCCGGTATAAATCGCTCCGCACTCGCTGCAGCTGCCGCAGGAACTGCGTCTTTCGCGCCGCCCCGAACTTCGCCTCCATCTCCGCCAACGATATGCCCTCGCAGGTGCGCAGCCGCAACAGCACGTACTCGTCGTACTGCTGGTCGGGAGTCAGCAACTCCTCCTCGCGGTCGGGCCGCCCGCAAGCCATCCCCTCCACATAGCGTTTCAAGTCGGCCACGTTCCACTGCCGCACCGGATGGCAGTACGAGTGCGCCGCCGGCCCCAACCCCAAGTACGGCTCGCCCGTCCAGTAGGCATGGTTGTGCCGCGAGATGCGACCCTCTTTCGCAAAGTTGGAAATCTCGTACTGCTGGAAGCCTGCCTTGGCGGTCATCTCTCTCAGAATCAGGAAGTCGCGTTCGGTGTCGGCCTCCTCGGGCAGGTAGGGATGTCCCTCCCGCACGCGCCGCGCCAGCAAGGTATTCTCCTCCACCGTCAGCGAGTAGCACGACAAGTGTACGATGGGCAGGCGCAACGCCGTGGCCAACTCCTGACGCCACATCTCGCCGCTGCGGTAGGCGATGTCGTAGATGAGGTCGATGGAGAGGTTGTCGAAGCCGGCCCTGGCCGCCTCCTGCACGGCCGAGAGCGCCGTGGCCGCATCGTGCCGCCGGTTCAACAGCCGCAAAATGGCATCGTCAAACGACTGCACCCCCATACTTAACCGGTTGATACCTACCGACTTCAATACCGACAGATAGTCAGCCGTGAGCTGCTCGGGATTGGCCTCCAGGGTGATCTCCGCCGAAGGCGAGAAGGTATAATATTGCTGGAGTTTTTCCATCAGCCGCTCCAACTCCGCCGGCGTGCAAAGCGAGGGCGTTCCCCCACCTATATATAAGGTGTCAATGTTTTTTTCAGGAAGAAAATCTTTCCTCAACTCCATCTCCTTGAACAACCCCTCCCAATACTCCGCACGCCGCTGTAGCGAGGCCACCGAGTAAAAGCTGCAATACACGCACTTTTGCTTGCAGAACGGGAAATGGATGTAGATTCCGGCCATGGCAGATTCAAAAAAAGGCGTCCCGTGGAAGAGACGCCTGTTATCTTGGGTTGAAAAGTTTAGTTCAAAATCACTTTCTTGATGGAGGTCTGTCCGTCGCGAGTGGAGATTCTCACTAAATACATTCCGCGAACAAGGTCGGTCACGTTGATTTCGGTGAGCTCATTCTCGGCGGCGATGCGGCGTACCAGTTCGCCTGTGGTGGAGTAGAGGCAGATCTCGGCGATGTTGCTGCCCTGGATGTTCAGCACCTGCGTAGCCGGATTCGGATACACGCTCCAGTCGCTGCTGTAGTCGTTGATGCCGGTCTGACCGCTTACTGTGGGCGAGAATCCAGAGATTCCGTTGGTGCATACGGCCTGTACAGCGTAGGAGTAGGTCACATTGGGCTGTGCGGTCGCGTCGATGTATTGGTTGGTTTGTGTGGTGGCAAGCACATTGCCGTTGCGATATACCTTGTAGGCGATGGCATTGTCAACGGCATTCCAGTTCAGGCCCAGCTGGGTGGGCGACACGGTGACATAGAGGCCCGTGGGCACGTCGCAGCTTTCAGGGATGGGATCGCCCACCGTGACGCACTCGGTGATGCCCGCCGACTCGAAGTCGTTGGGACAGGCGGTGTGCAAGGTGTAGCAGTGGGTGCCGTCCGGCACGTTGTGGTCGATGTAGCTGCCGCCAGTGATGTTGGAGGCGATGAGCTCGCCGTCGCGGTAGAGGTTGTAGTGACTGCCGCTGCCGCTCTCGCCGCTGATGGTGATGTCATCCACGCAGAAGATATACTGGTCGTTGGAGGTGCAGTGGATGGCCACGTACTTGGCCTCGGCGGGCACGGTGTAGCTGTATTCGGTCCACGTGGCGGTGGTGGTCACGCTGCTGCTGAGGGCAGTAAAGTCGCTGGCATTGGTGCCGGTGGTGGAATAGGCGGCGGTGAACTGCTCATCGGCGTAGCTGCTGGAGTAGGAGCGTGCCCAGAACGAGAAGGTGAACGGGTTGGTGAAGTTGAGTTCAGGACTGATGATCCAGTCGTCGTTCTGAACGGCGGTCTGCTGGTTCCAGCCGCTGGTGGTATAGGAGTAAGCGTCGCCGAAGAATTTGTTTCCAGAATGTGCGTTGATAGTGGTGTTGCCCGTCATCTGGCTGGCATCCAACACAATGTAGGCCATGGGCTGTCCCTCGTTGGTGAATTCCACGCTCTGGAAGGTCCCCGTGTTGGCTCCGTCGCCATCGATGTAGGTCCAACCCACCGTGCCGGGTGAGTTGATGTCGCCGTAGGTGTGGCCTTCCACATCGTCGGTGATGGTGATGTTCTCAATGGTGGACTCGTCGTTCCATGTCAGGGTGACGTTGGAACCGTTGGCGGTGGCCGTCAGGCCCGTCGGCGCCTGGCAGTCGTTGCCGATAGCGGTCAGGTCGAAAGTGCCGTTCCAGCTGTCGCCGTCGCAAGTGGCCGTCCAATTCACATGGAACACATGACCGGTGGTCACGTTATTGTCGATGGAGAGCTGGAAACCGTTGTTGTCGGTGGCGGTGCCGCCGTTGGCAGCCATCGGACTGAAATAGCCGGTGCCGTCCAAAATGGTCATCATCGGGTCGTTGCAGCTGAGGGTGACCGTGGTATTGGTGGTGGTGGCTGCGCCTCCCATGTTCTGCAAGGTGAGGGTGACATAGGGCTGCTGACCATACTCCACGATGTCAGGAGTATAGCTGTCGAGCACGAGGTACGGAATATTGCCCGCCGAGCAGGGGATGTTTTCGTAGATGGTGGTGGTGTTGAAGGCGGTCACCACAAGCAACACGTTACCCGCACTGAAGTCGTGCTGGATGGTCACCTGACCATTGGCGTTGGTGTAGGCGCTGTAGTAGGTGTCGTTTTGCGAGATGCACACGAGGGCGTCCGCCACCGGCTGACCGTTAGCGGTGATGGTGGTGGTGTAGGGCGTCCCGGTCATGATGGTGTTCATCGAGGAGGTGATGGAGACGGGCTGCTTGGTACGCAGTTGGAGGGAAGCGTCGCCGAAGGTGGTCCAGGTCTGGAAGGTCTGCTGGTCGCTGGTGCTACCGTTCTCGGTGAGGGCGAGGGTGAAGGCGTTCACCACGATAGAGCCCCAGTGGGTGCGCTGCTCGTTGGTGTTGATACCACTCTGGTCGCTGTACTGGTTGTAGTTGAAACCACCCACGAGGATGTCGTAGAAATAGTCCTGACCGCGCTGCGGGGGAGTCCAGGGCTGGTTGATGGTGGACATCAAAGTCACCACCGCGCCGCCGTTCTCTTTCTTCAGCCAAGCCTCTGCGAAGCAGTCGCCGTTCTGGTTGAACTTGCCGTTCACGCAGGCCACAGCCACGATGAAGGGCAGACGGTCGCCGTTGGTGGAGGCGTTGACGTTGGTGTTGCTATAGTTGGTGGTCACGAAATAGGTCTCGGCACCGTGACCGCAGTAGGCGATGGTGGAGGCACCGGCATTCACGTGGCCCGCCAAGGTGGAGGCGGTGGAGTTGTCGCCGTAGTTGCCGTTCTCGGTAAGGTAGGTGAAACCGGCCAGACGCTCGCTATAGATGCGCTGCACGTGTACGTAGTCGATTTCGTTATCGTCGCCCGAACCCTGTCCTTCGGAGGAGCCGATACCGATGAAGGTCTCGCGCCAGCCGGGGTCCATGTTGGGGTTCTTCTCGTAGTTGATGGCCTTGTTCACCTGCACGAGCGCCTGTGCGTTGCTGGAGCAGGAGAAACGGCCGACGGCGATGTCGGGATAGTTGTCGTTACCGGCCACGCAACCCATCTTCGGGTCGGCGGGAGCGGCCGCGTAATCCACCGTGATGGTGTTCGACTTCATGTTGTCCCAGTCGCCGAACAGCTGCACATACATCAGGTTGGCATTGCTGTTGTAAGCGTTCTGGATGTTGGTGGTGACGTTGGCGCCGTTGCTTACCACCTCTTTCTCCACATGGTAGCCCATCTCCTTCTTCCACTGGATATACAGATCGGCAGCGTCCTCATAGGCGGAGGTGGTGAACACCAGAATGTCGCCCTTCTCGCCTTGTGCGAGGGCGTCGCGGCTGGGTTCATAGTTGAGGAAAAGACTCTGGTACATGCCCACGGCCTCTTTCACCGGCGTCGGGTTGATGCGGGTGAGCGGGTTGGTGGCGGGCTGGTTGTTCTCGCGCAAAATAACCGTGATGTTGCTATAATACAAAAGTATTTGGTCTTCACTGTCATAGCGGAAGGGGAACACCCTGACCGAGGTGCCGCGCACGTCACGTACGATGAAGGGAGCCTCCATGGTGGCGATGTCGGCGGGGTAGGCTTCATCGTTCAGCGATTCAGCGGCGATTTCGTAAGGGATAGTGTTCGGATCCTGATTGCGGTAGATGACACCACGAGAGGGCAACATCGGGTGCGCCAACGGGATGAGGGTGGGCATGGCCCAAACCTCGATGTCCACATCCTTGTCGGCCGGCAGCTGGATGGCCGCGCTCACAAAGGGCAGTTCGGCCCACCCTTTCAGCTCGGTGGTGGTGCTGGAGGCGAAGTTGATTTTGCTGTAGGTCACCCCGTCATGCGTCACCTCGCCGATGCTGTAATCGAGGATTTCAAAGGTCAGCTGGTGAACACCGGGTTGCGGCTGGGCGTACGAAACCGTGTAAGGCTGGTTCCCTGCCTGCTGTGAATGGGACTGTGCAAACGTAAATAACACGCTCACAATCAGAATGATAGAAAATGCAATTCTTTTCATACTAATATTTTACATAAAGTGCGCAAAATTACAAGAATTTTGGAATAAATGGCACATTTTTTTGATTTTATTTTGGGCGGCCCGGCTCCCTGCGGTCGCCGTCGGGCTTTCCGCTTTACTCGCTTCGCTCGTGCCCGCTCCAATCCCTGCCGCGTGCGGGGGTTATTTCGTCAGCTTCTTGTAGCGGATGCGGGTGGGACCGGTGTCGCCGAGTCTCTTCTTCTTATTCTCCTCATATTCAGAATAACTTCCCTCGAAGAAATAGACCTGCGAGTCGCCCTCGAAGGCGAGGATGTGCGTGCAGATACGGTCGAGGAACCAGCGGTCGTGCGAGATGACCACCGCACAGCCGGCAAAGTCATTCAAACCCTCCTCCAACGCACGCAACGTGTTGACATCGATGTCGTTGGTCGGCTCGTCGAGGAGCAGCACGTTGGCCTCCGACTTCAAGGTGAGGGCCAGATGCATACGGTTGCGCTCTCCGCCCGACAGCACCCCGGCTTTCTTGCCCTGGTCTGTCCCGTTGAAGTTGAATCGCGACACATAGGCGCGCGAGTTGATGAGCCGTCCGCCCATCTGGATCTGCTCGTTGCCTTCCGAAATCACCTCCCATACGCTCTTCTCGGGGTCGATTTCGGCATGCTGCTGGTCCACATAACCGATCTTCACCGTCGGACCCACCTCGAAGGTGCCGCTGTCGGGTTTCTCCAGCCCCATGATGAGACGGAACAGGGTGGTCTTGCCCGCACCGTTCGGCCCGATGACCCCCACAATGCCGTTCGGCGGCAGCTGGAAGTTGAGATCCTCGTACAGCAACTTGTCGCCGTATGCCTTCGACACGTGGACGGCCTCGATGACTTTGTCGCCCAAACGCGGACCGTTGGGGATGAAGATTTGCAAATTCTCTTCCTTCTCCTTGATATCTTCGTTCAGCAGTTCGTTGTAGGCGTTCAAACGCGCTTTCGACTTGGCCTGACGCGCTTTCGGGGCCATGCGCACCCACTCCAACTCGCGCTCCAGCGTCTTTCTGCGCTTCGACTCTTGCTTCTCCTCCATGGCGAGACGGTTCGACTTCTGCTCCAGCCACGACGAGTAGTTGCCCTGCCACGGGATGCCCTCGCCACGGTCGAGTTCGAGAATCCACCCGGCCACATTGTCAAGGAAGTAGCGGTCGTGGGTCACCGCAATCACGGTACCCTTATACTGCTGCAGGTGCATCTCGAGCCACTGCACCGACTCGGCGTCGAGGTGGTTGGTGGGCTCGTCGAGCAGCAGGATGTCGGGCTCGGTGAGCAGCAGGCGGCAAAGGGCCACCCGGCGTCGCTCGCCTCCCGACAGGTTCTTCACCGGCGTGTCGCCCTCCGGACAGCGCAGGGCGTCCATCGCACGTTCCAGCTTGTTGTCGAGCTCCCATGCGTCGTGCTGGTCAATCAGCTCGGTGAGTTCGCCCTGGCGCTCAATGAGTTTGTTCATCTCATCATCGCTCATCGGCTCGGCGAATTTCATATTCACCTCCTCATATTCTTTCAAAATATCCACTACCTCCTGCACGCCCTGGCTCACCACCTCCTTCACGGTAAGGGTGTCGTCGAGTTGGGGCTCCTGCGGCAGGTAGCCCACGCTGTAGCCCGGCGAGAAAACCACCTCGCCCTGTATCGACTTGTCAAGACCGGCGATGATCTTCAGCAGGGTGGATTTACCGGCGCCGTTCAAACCCAAAACACCGATTTTCGCGCCATAGAAAAAGGAGAGGTAAATGTTTTTGAGAATCTGTCGCTGCGGTGGAATCGTCTTGCTGACGTTCACCATCGAAAAAATAATCTTTTTATCGTCTGCCATATAGAAATTTGTTGATTATCGTTCCATGATACGGATATTCTCGAGCCGGATTTTCACAATGCCCGGAAACCATTGCTCCCTCATGAGTGCACTGGGGTACCAGCCCACATTAGAGGTGGATTCAAAATTGTTTTTTCCTCTATACTGAATAAAAGAGTCAAAAGACAAAGCGTTGTTATTAAAACTTTTAGCACATAAATACACATGTTCATTACCATCATCTTCCTTGATTTGTGCGAAGACCAGTTCTACGATGTCAGGGTCGTTTTCAGATGAAAAAGTCACCTCGTCAACTATCCCGCTAAAGGGCTGCTTATCGATGACAGCGGCTTGGTACTTGCCATCCTCTCCCTCTTTTAAACGAAGGGTCATCTTGGTGCCTAATGGAATTTCGATGCGGTTGCTATATTCACTATCCGATATACCGCTGTCACTAAATAGGTCTGAAAGAGCCTTGAAGCAGGGCGTGATATTGAAATACCATTCCTCCAGCTCATCCTCATTCTCTTCCAACTCAAAACGGTCATAATATTGGCCTTCGTTTTCGTGAAGAGACTGGCTTTTCCATCCTATCCCCATCATCCGCATGATGGTGTGCTCGTCGGAGACGTGAGACACGTGGAAGGCCGATTCCATGGATTGACCATCGCCTGTACTGGCAATGGCTCTCAATATTGATGTAATCTGAAACAGAGTAGATTGTGCCTCGTCACTCTCATTGCCATAAAGGCCCAGACAAATGATGTATTTGATGAAGTAACCCTCTAACGAGACAGGATAGTCTGCAAGAGCTTTGTCGATATTTTTCAGTTCTTTTTTGAGGATGGATTTCTTGGGGTTGTCGGAATACAAAATCTGTTGGATGTTCTTCGTCCATTCAACATCATGATAGGGGGAGTAGTCGTCGCGGAAAATCTTTCCATAATAAAAAATGTTAATTTCCTCTTCGGTAAGAGAAAAGTCTGGGCGAAGGAATCGAGCCTCAATGGAGGAGTAGAGGTTCGGATTCTCGGTCATCATTGCCTGAATGGCATCGTAGTCAGGTGACTGATATTCATCATCTTGCGCCTTCATGAAGAAGGGGGTGAGGATGACGATAAGCATTAAAAAGAGTGATTTTTTCATTGTTGTGGGGCTTTTTGAATGATAAAATTAAAAGAGTTGAGGTTGCAAAAATACAAATTTTTCGCAAAGACCCCAGTGCGATGCCGATAATTTTCTCTTTTACTGATAACAAAGAGATTCCGGAGCACAACCCAACACCCGCGACAACGACAGCACCGTTTGGGCTTCTGCCTTGCGAATGTCTTGGTCCGCCTGCTCGTAGGCTTGAATCATACGAAGCGAGACGCCGGATCGTTCCGACAACTCCTTTTGGGTGATTTGAAGTTGTTTTCTTTTGATTTTCAATACATTAGTGGTTTTATCCTGATGCTGTTTTATGATAGCATCAGCGTTGGCGACAAACTTGGAGAGATCTGCTTCGTGCAAGGTAGGGTATAAGGATAGTATTGTACTGATATCCAATCCTTTGCTTTGAATAAAAGAAAACGAATAAGCAGTGTGCCACTGGTAGTAGGCCAATATCCAGCCCGCCCAATATTCGGCGGTGCGTTCCGCTGGGGCATATGCTGTATCGTTCAACTGTAGGTCGGAAGCCTTTTCCAGCACGACCCGCATCAGTTCCATCCCCGATAGGCCAGCTACGTAACGGGGATTGCCCACCTCCATTTGTGATGCCACCCCGCTGGAGAGGAACATCTCGAAAAAGAGGGTTAGGTCGCAATGGGCGATGTGGATGGCGCAGTCGAACATCGTGCCCATGTTGTGCATCGCGTCTTCAAGGTATAATCGGTCGTAAGCGTGGCTCATCATTGGTCCATTTTTGTCTTAAAATATCAATCATATAGATGACATCAACGGCGGTCACAGATGCCTTTTCACTTTGGAAATCCTCTCTCGCTTGCCGGTCGCGAGCAGTTCGTTTGGGGTAGTAAAGCGTGCTATCTACTGGAACACATCCTTTGTAAGCCAATTGCGAGAAGGCTTTTTCGCTTTTGATGACCACTTGCTCGCCCAATTTCCCCAAAAACATGGCCTTGCGAAGTTGTTCCAACGAAATGGTATTGTTCAGAAAAGCATTGGCAAACGAAAAGTACGAGTCATCTGCGCGATAGCCGATGATGATGTCAAAATGCTCATATTCAGGCAAAAAATTATTGAAAAGATAATCTCTTGCTTCCAAAGCCAGTCCCTGCGATAGCACAAAAGTCCTGTTTTTTAGCAAGATCGAAAGCCAATTCAGTATGTTATAGGGATTATTATTTAAATGAAGAATGTTCAATCCCTCTCCATTGATTTCATATTGGTTGGCAAAACCATTGCGCTTCTCTGAACTGGCCCATTCTTTTGCAAGTTCAAGATTTTCAGTACAATAAAAACCCAACCCATAATCATTATGGGGATTTCCAACCCCAAAAGCGGGCTTTTCAATAACCTTCGTCGAGCCGTGATACAAGATGATGTTTTCCATAAACTATCGTTATAACGAGAGTTTGCAAAAGTACAACATTTTTTGAAACATAGCACAGGTGTCTGGATTTTTTTCTAATTTTGCGCCTGTTTTTCAAATTGATATTCAACATGAAACGAATCACTATCCTCTTTCTCTCCTTGATTATGATTTTGTCGCTGAAATCAGTAGGACAAACCACTATTCCTCTGCCGAACAGCAGTTTCGAGAACTGGTCAACCGGCAACGGCTACAGCGTTACGGTGCTCTTTTTCTCGCTGCCGGTGTATGACAGCTACACCTATCCTACCGGCTGGAACTTTCCGACTTATCCTGTCAACGAGGATCTTACCTATAGCGGTATGAGTGTCAACGTGAACACCGACCTTCCGCTGCTGAAGGTGGTGGATGTGACATCTGGAGTGCCTGATGGTTCGCATGCTATTGGTTTGCAGAGTTTTATGGTTTCCGATATTATCAACCCCACCGTATATAATCTTGCCGCCGCCTCGTTCGATTCGGCCATCGTGTCATCGGTGTTCCCCACGGTTCTATCCACCGGCGTGGTGAATGTGGACAACCTGATGCCGATGGTGGGCGAACTCACCAGCCAGTACGACAGCCTTTCCTCACCGCTGACCCTTTTTGTCGGCATGGACCTCGACAGCATCATCGACGGCGGCATCGCGTTGAACGGGGCGGTGCCGGGTCGCCTGACGGGGTACTACCAGTACACCTCGGCCATCGGTGGCGACCGAGGCGGTGTATTGATGTTGGGCTCCAGATACAATTCCGCAACGCAGCGTCGAGAGGTGGTGGGCGGTGGCTATACCACTGATTTAACAGACGTTGACAACTTTACCTCCTTCGAGGTGCCCTATACTCCACTCTCCGAAATCGACTCCACCGCCGAATATGCGGAGCCTGATTCCTTGGTGCTGATGCTCATCTCTTCGGCTACTACCGAACCGCAGCAAGGCTCCATCCTCTATCTCGACCGTCTTCAGCTGTGGATAGCCGGCGAGGATCCCGTGGAAGACACCTGCAGCGCTATTTTCAACCTTACGGTCAACAGCGTGGACACCACCCATGTCGAGTTGAGCTGGACCTCCGAAGGCGCGCCCGACCATTTCGAGGCGGAGTACGGACTTCAAGGGTTCGAGCAGGGTACGGGCACGCTGGTCTCGGTCAGCACCAACACGCTCTCCTTGTCGGGACTGACGCCCGACACCGACTACGACGTGTATGTACACTGTGTGTGCGGCGCCACACTGGAGGGCGATTGGGCCATGGTGAGCTTCCATACCGACACCCTCACCGCAGTTATCGAAGACACCACCACCACTCCGGATGACTCCGTCAGCATTCACGGCTATGCCCTCGACCACCTGCTGGTGTATCCCAACCCGGCGCAGGGCCAGTGCGTGGTGCAGTTTGAACAGGAGTTGCCCAGCATGGTTCGCCTTTATTGTCTGAATGGCCAACTGTTGATGGAGGCCGTTCCCACCAAAGAGACGATGGAACTGGAATTGCCAACGGCGGGCGTTTACCTTTTGGTTTGTGAGATGAAGGCGGGCGTGGTGACGCGCAGAATCATCAGTCAGGGGAAGTAAAGACCTTCTTTTTACTTGTTCCGCTGAGTCATCTAAAGAGCTGAGGTGGCAAAAATACAATTTTGGGTTGAGGTAAAAAATATTGATGGAGATTTTTTTGACTTAGGTCAGAATTTTTGGTGGATATTTATCAAAAAGTTGTAATTTTGCACCGTTGTTTTCTTGCGGAGCGGATAGTTCTTCTCCAAAACCAACAACACATATAATTTATTCATAATCAATCTAATCCAAAAGAAAATCTAATGGAAAAGAGAATCGGAAGCATCAGCATCCTCATCAGCAATCGCGACATTGTTCCCCAAGTGAACGAGCTTCTCTCGGAGTTTGCCGAAATGATTTTGGCCCGCCAAGGACTTCCCCTGCGCGACAAAGGCATTCAGTTTATTTCCCTCATCATCGAAGGCACCACCGACCAGATCAGCGCCCTCACCGGCAAATTGGGCCGCCTTCCCGACGTGGAGGCGAAATCGATGGTGGCGAAATTGAAAAATTGAAAATTGAGAATTGAAAACTGAAAATTGAAATTGTGAACACGTAGAGACGTGGTGTACCGCGTCTCAAATCAACGAATAAACAATCAAACAACCATACAATCATGAAATTCAATCCAGAAAAATGTCGGATTCCCGACGAAATCGGCAAACCATTTATTGATCCTGATGAAATTTGGGATTTTATCAACAACACGAAAAGCACGCCCGAGCGGGTGCGCGCCCTCATCCAGAAGTCGCTGAACAAGGAGCGACTGACGCTCGAAGAGACCGCTGTACTGGTCAACACCACCGACCCCGCCTTGGTGGAAGAGATCAAGGAGGGTGCCCGCGAGCTGAAACGCCGCATCTACGGCAACCGTATCGTGTTGTTTGCCCCCCTGTACGTGGGCAACTACTGCGTGAACAACTGCAAATACTGCGGTTTCCGCTCCTCCAACCACGAGCAGGTGCGCACCACCCTCACCGATGAGGAGTTTGTGCATAACATTGAGGCACTGGAAGATGACGGTCAGAAACGCCTCATCTTGGTGTATGGCGAATCCCCGAAATACTCGCCGGAATTTATCGCCCACACCACCCGCCTCGCCTACTCGGTGCACAAAGGCAACGGCTCCATCCGCCGCGTGAACATCAACGCCGCCCCGCTCGATGTGGAGGGTTTCCGCACGGTGAAAGAGGCCGGCATCGGTACCTACCAGATTTTCCAGGAGACCTACCATCCGGAGGCTTACTCGTGGTACCACCCCGCCAACACCATCAAGGGCAACTACGAGTGGCGACTCACCGCCATGGACCGCGCCCAGCAGGCCGGCATCGACGACAACGGTCTCGGCATCCTGTTCGGTCTGTACGACTGGCGTTTCGAGGTGCTGGCCATGATTCGCCATACCAACCACTTGGAGGCCTGCTTCAACGTGGGTCCGCACACCATCTCGTTCCCACGTATCAAGGACGCTTCCGGCCTCGACATCGACAAAAAGTACTTTGTGGATGATGAGACCTTCGAGAAGATCATCGCCATCTTCCGTTTGGCCGTGCCCTACACCGGCATGATTCTCACCGCCCGCGAAAACGCCGACTTCCGCGCCAAGGCCATCCAGTACGGCATTTCACAGATCGACGGCGGCACCAACCTCCAAATCGGTGACTACAAGTACCATCACGAAGAGACCGAGAAGAACAGCGACAAGCAGGAGAACCAGAACCTGCACCGCGAGCAGTTCAAGATTGGCGACGACCGCAACCTCGGCGACATCATCGAAGAGCTGTTGGACGGCAACTACATCCCCAGCTTCTGCACGGCTTGTTATCGCTTGGGCCGTACCGGCGAGCACTTCATGGAGTTCAGCGTGCCCGGCTTCATCAAGCGTTACTGCACGCCCAACGCCATCCTCACGCTCAGCGAGTACCTGGTGGATTACGCTACGCCCGAAGTGGCCGCCAAAGGCTGGAAGGTCATCGAGAACAACCTCTGCAACGTCGATGAACAGTTCCGCGACGAGTTGCTGGCCCGCATCGAGCGCATCAAGAACGGCGAACGCGATTTGTACTTTTAAATTGAAAATTGAGAATGGAAAACTGAAAACTGCGAACGAATCAACGCATCAACCGTAGAGACGTGCCATGGCGCGTCTCTACAAACAGCATAGAAATTACCTTGTTTTTTGTGAAGGGTCGTGGCGGAAGTTGCGGCCCTTTTTGTTTTTTGGTAATTATTTCCTTGATTTCAAATTCAACATTCAGAAATTTTATGTAACTTTGCCGAATTGGTATATTGACTTATTTTATTTGTAAACATTATATAAATCAATAAATTATGAAAATTCCAGCATCTGAATTGCCGCTTACCCCTGACGGCAGAATCTACCATATCGGCATCGGGCCGGAAGATTTGGCTGACTATATTATCGTGGTAGGAGACCCTGGACGTGTGCCGGATGTCTCGAAATATTTCGACACGGTGGAGTTCACCCACCAGAACCGCGAGCTGCTGGTACATACCGGCACATTGCGCGGAAAACGCATCACCGCCCTCTCCACCGGCATGGGTACCGATAACATCGACATTGTGATGACCGAACTCGATGCCCTTGCCAATGTGGATCTGAAAGCCATGGAGGTGAAACCCTCACACCGCGCCCTCAATATCGTGCGTATAGGCACTTGCGGCGCCTTGCAAGAGGAGATTCCTGTACATTCGTTCATCGCTGCAGAGTACGGTTTCGGACTGGACGGTCTCATGCACTTTTACCGTTACGATAAAGGTTTCGACGAGGAAATCGTCAAAGCGTTTGTGGCGCATACCGGTTGGAACGAGAAGCTTCCTTATCCCTACTGCGCCAAGGGCAGCAGCGAGCTTTTCAACCGCATCGCTTTCGACATGGTAAAAGGCGTGACCGCCAGCGCCCCCGGTTTCTTCGGACCGCAAGGCCGTGAGGTGCGTGCGCAACTCCAGTACCCCAACCTCAACTCCAAAATCGACTCTTTCCGCTTCGGCGACCTCAAAATCACCAACCTCGAGATGGAAACCTCGGCCCTCTATGGCTTCGGCCAAATCATGGGGCACAACATGCTTACCATCTGCCTCGCCATTGCTAACCGTGTCACCCACGACTTTTCCAAAGACTACCATCCGCACATGGAAAAACTCATCCAAACCGTACTCAATCGTATTTTCTAACCTTAATCTTCACCATTATGAAACACAAGATTTTCCTTCTCGCCACACTTCTCCTCTCCGCAGCTGTTTTTACCAGCTGCAATAACCAAAAGGACAGCAAAAAAGCACCGGAAAAAATCATCTCCTTCGACCTCACCGACCCCGCCACGATTCACGAGCTGCTCCATTTCTACATCACCAACGACATCATCCCGGAAGAGGCGGTATTGTGCGACCACGAAGCTCAAGGCGGAATGCACACATGGGAGTGTATCTCAGATGATCTGGAGTATGGGGCACCCGACTACATGCAGGATTCTCTGCACGGAACTTTCTTCCAAGAAATTTCATATCACCCGGGATCTTCCGGCGACAACAACATCTATATCTGTAAGAAAGACGAAAAAGGTTTCCACCTCCTCAAATCCATCACTGGCACTACCGACCCCGACCTCGGACCGGAAAACGAGTTCTGCAATGGCTACAAAGTCCTCTATTTTTTGAAAGATGATGAAGCCTACAGGCTCTACTATGATGGAAAAGACTTTGTTGAAGAACCTGTCACCGCTCCCGCCTTGGCTCATAACTAACCCGCTATGCAGTTCACCCAACCGCTATTTCTCATTGGCTACGCCGCCATCCTGATACCCATCCTGATCCATCTTTTTAATTTCAGGAGGTACAAGACCTACTATTTCTCCAATGTGAAGATGTTGCAGGATGTGGCCCAGAAAACCAAGCGAGAGTCGCGGGTGAAGCACCTTATCGTGCTGCTGCTGCGATGCCTCGCCATCATCGCCCTCGTCACGGCATTCGCCCGCCCCTACTTCCCCAACCACGACACCGACAAAAAAAGCGGCAACCTCGTCACCATCTATCTCGACAACTCCTTCTCCATGGAGGGCAGCACTGCAGAAGGCACACTTTTCTACGACGGCATCGAGAACGCCCGACAAATCATCAGCCAGTTCGACTATGCCGACCAGTTCATCCTCTATAACAACGACTTCACCGCACGGCAGCGGATGAAACTTACCAAAGAGGAGGCCTTGCAGGAACTTAATAGCTGGAACATCTCGCCCACCAGCCGCACCTGGAAGGAGATTCTTCCTTTTGAAAAAAGCGCTTGTACAGAAAGCTCAGACCGCAATATTTATCATTATTATATCTCTGATTATCAAAAAAATAATTTTGATTTCAAAGATTTTGCGAATACCACTGGCGGAGCGGCCTACCTTATCCACAAGCCCGCGAAGAGCGTCAGCAATGTGTCGATTGACAGCTGCTGGTTTCTGTCGCCCGTGTTCCGCGCCGGCCAGCAGGTGACCCTCACCGTGCGGCTCCGCAACTGCGGCGACGGTGAGGTGGTGAAACTGCCGCTGAAACTGCACGTGAACGGCGAGCAGAAGGCCATGGCAGCCGTGGATATCGCCGCCGACGGCACAGCCGAGTACCAGCTCAACTATACTTTGTCGAACGATGCCGTGCAACGCGGCACCCTCTCCATCGATGATGCCCCCATCACCTTCGACAACACCCTCTACTTCACCTACCGCGTGTCCGACAACACCCGCATCACCGTCATTGATGAGAAAGAGCAGAACCGCTATCTCAACGCCCTATATGGCAAAGACTCCATCTTTGAATACAATGCCATGCCCGCCGACCGCATCAACTACGGCAGCTTCGCCACCAGCTCGGTGATTGTGCTCGATGAGGTCAAGAGCATCTCATCGGGACTGGCCGACGAGTTGGGTAAATATTTGAGAAGCGGCGGCACCGTGCTGGTCTTCCCTGCCGAGGAGATGGACAAATCCTCCTGGAACAACTTCCTGTCGGGTATCGGCGCCAGCCAGTACGGCAACCTCAGCCAGCAGGAACTAAAGGTGGGCACCATCAACTACGAAAGCGTCTATTTCAAGGGCAGCCTCGATGCCAGCAACGAGCGTATCGACATGCCCACCGCCACGCAGTATTTCACCTTCAGCGACTTCCATACCGACGAGAATGTGATGACGTTGGAGAACCAGTCGCCGCTGCTGACCGTCAACAAGGTGGGCAACGGCCGCATCATCCTGTCGTCAGTGGCCATGAACGATCGTTTCGGCAACATCCACAAACACGCCCTCTTCTTCATCCCCCTGCACAATATCGGTATCCGCACGCTGATGCAACAGAAACTGTATAACACTATCGGTATCGACCACTCGCAAAGCGTGGCCAAGCGGGTGGAAGGCTCCGAAAATGTGCTGTCGCTCAAGTCGCAGCAGGGTGGCAAAGAGGTCATCCCGGAACAGAAGAATCTCGGCAGCGAAATCATGCTGTTCTTCAACGAGCAGCTGTCGGAGGCGGGGATTTACGATGTGATACACGACGGTACGGCGCAGGATGCTGTCGCCTTCAACTACGACAGGAAAGAGTCGCAGCTCAGCTACTACACCGACCAAGAGTTGCGCGACGCTGTGAACGACCAGCCCAAGGAGAGCCATGTGCAGCTTATCACCGGCGACTCGCAAGACATCAGCGGACAGATTGTGCAGACCATCCACGGCAAACCACTTTGGTTTTACTTCATCCTTATTGCCTTAGGCTGCCTGTTGGCCGAAGTGGCGATTCTCAGACTGTGGAAAAATAGGGAGAAAAAACAACCATGATAATCATTTAAAATTTATATAGTATGAAAATGACAGAATTAGAACCCAAAGCGATTTTTCATTATTTCAATGAAATTTGTAAAGTTCCCCGCCCCTCCAAGAAAGAGGAGCGCATGACCGAATGGTTGCTGAAAACTGGCAAAGAGCTTGGCTTGGAGAGCAAACGCGACAAAGCTGGCAATGTGCTGATTTCCAAACCTGCCACCAAAGGTAAAGAGAATGTCACCCCCGTGATTTTCCAAGCCCACATGGATATGGTGTGCGAAAAGAACAACGACACGAAGTTCGACTTCGAGAAGGATGCCATTCAGGCCTACGTCGATGGCGAATGGCTGAAGGCTAAAGGCACCACCCTCGGCGCCGACGACGGTATCGGTATCGCCATTGCCCTCGCTTTCTTGGCCGACAAGAAAATCAAACATGGTCCCATCGAATGCCTCTTCACCGTGGACGAAGAGACCGGCCTCACCGGTGCTTTCGCCCTCGAGCCTGGCTTCATGACCGGCAAGATTCTCCTCAACCTCGACTCTGAGGACTGGGGCGAGATCTTCATCGGCTGTGCCGGTGGTAAGGATACCGTGGCCACCTACGAGTGCGACTATGAGGATGAAATCCCGGAAGATTCTGTCGCCTACAAGGTGATGGTTGGCGGTCTGTTGGGCGGCCACTCTGGCGATGACATCAACAAGAACCGTGGCAACGCAGTGAAGCTGCTCAACCGTATCTTGTGGAACGCCTATCAGGAATTTGATGCCCGTATCGCCGACATCAACGCTGGTAACCTGCGCAACGCCATCGCCCGAGAGGGATGGGCAGTGGTGACGCTGCCGAAGGGCAAGGCCGCTGCTTTCCGCAAATATGTCGCCAAGGTGGATGCCGACTTCAAAAACGAGTTCCACACCAGCGACCCGGGTGTGTATGCCGAGTGCAAGAAGCTGACCAAAATGCCGGAACGCATCCTCAACGAGATGTTGCAGATCGATGTGATGAACGCCCTCTATGCCTGTCCGCACGGTGTGCTGGCCATGTCGCAAGACATCCACGGCTTCGTGGAGACCTCCACCAACCTCGCCTCCGTGAAGTTGGCCGACGACAAAATCATCATCACCACCAGCCAGCGCAGCTCGGTGGAGAGCCGCAAGCAGGATGCCTGCGACCACGTGGCCTGCGCCTTCTATGCTACTGCCGCCGATGAAGTAACCCAAGGTGACGGCTATCCGGGCTGGAATCCCAATCCCAACTCGCAGGCTCTCAACCTGTTGGTGAAGGCTTACCGCAATGTCTTCCACGAAGAACCCGCCGTCAAGGCCATCCATGCCGGTCTCGAGTGCGGTCTCTTCTCGGAGAAATACCCCGAACTCGACATGGTCTCCTTCGGTCCTACCCTCCGCGGTGTTCACTCCCCGGATGAAAAACTGGAGATTGCCACCGTACAGAAATGCTGGGACCTCATCCTCGAGTTCTTCCGCCTTCTGAAATAATCCATTTCTAATCAGAGGAGGGTTTGCTACAGCAAATCCTCCTCTTTTCATCTTTTCCTCCTTTAATCTTATCTTCACATCCCCCTCCGTCATTATGAAACACACCCTCCTTCTCCTTTCCCTCCTACTCCCTTCCTTGCTCATCGCACAAGTGTATCCGCAGCACAAGCCGGATAAGAAGCTTAGTGAGTTGAACACAGAAGAGTTGAACCAGCTTTTCGATGAGGCCAACTTCACTTACAAGACCCAGGCGGTGCGGGCGCATGCCGACACGATTTGCAAGAAGTTGAACGGTACCATGCTCATCGCACAGAACGATGAGGTGCTTGTTCATAAAGCTTCTGGTTATGAAGTGCTTGACAATCAAAGCCAACCGATTGTTGAAAACACCTGCTTCGAGCTGGCTTCGGTATCCAAGGAGTTTACTGCCGCCGCCGTGCTGCTGCTGGTGCAGGAGGGTAAAGTGAGCCTCATCGACTATCTCGGCAAATATTTTCCCAACCTTCCCTATACGGGCATTACGGTACATAACTTATTGTGCCACACCTCCGGCCTTCCCGAATACTTCGATTTCAAGAGTTCCTGGTTCCCGCAGGGACGGCTCACGACCAATCAGGACGTGGTGGACGTGCTTGTCAAACATCACCCCAAAACGATATTCGCCCCTGGCACCGGATACAAATACACCAACACCAACTACGTGTTGTTAGCGTTGATTGTGGAAAAAGCTTCCGGACAAAAATTCGAAGATTTTGTGAGAGAAAACATCTTCCAACCGGCTGGCATGAGCGCCTCCTTTTATGTAACCGAAAGAAACACCAAGAAAGGATATTCTATTGCCAGTGGCCACAAAGCAGATCGTATTCCCCTCGAAATCAAAGATTTAGATGGAACATTTGGCGACAAGGGAATGTATTCTACCATTAACGACCTCTTCGCGTGGAAGAAAGCTTACTTCACGAACCACACCATTTTATCCAAAGAGATGGTGGAGAAGGCCACCTCCGCACAAAACCAGCTCAAGAACGATAAAGTACCTTCCGAGGAGTATGGCTATGGATGGCATCTGGAAGATGGGCCTTATGGCAAACTCATCTACCATGGCGGGTTGTGGCACGGTTTCAACCATATTTTGGTCTATTATTCTGAAAAAGATATCTTCATGGTGTTCCTCAGCAACTATTGCAACCGGGCGCATAGAGGGCAAAGTGACAATGTACTACATATTCTTTGTGGTGCATAATAATTTAATTATCAGTGTTTTATAGGTAAAATTATTGAGTGCTCAAGAAAAATTAAAAAAATTTTTCCTCAGATGGTGGAGGGTATAAATATTTTTAATATTTTTGCACACTTGTAATTAGAATAAAATTGTTTTCAGATATGAGCGAAAAACAATCACCAAAAGTTAATCTTGGGTCAAGATCTATCAACTTTTTCTTGATAGGATGTATCATTGGCTTGACCATCTCATTATTGGCATTGGATATTTGGGGAAGTGTGCGGTCGAAAAATAATGCAGCCATTGCTGTGGAAGAGGAAGCCGCATTGGATGACATTGAGATGCCTAACACCGACCAGGACAATACTCCTCCGCCACCAGAACCGGAGCAAGAGCCTGAAAAAGAAGAGGTGATTGAGCAAGTCTTGAAGGAGACCCAGAAAGAAGTAGAAACTGCGTTTGACTTCACTATGGAAGCAGATGATGAAACTGCTATTGAAGCAGATGATGAAGAAATTGACGTAAACACCGACAATATTGTGGAGGAGGAACCTATTATTAAAACTCCTCAGGTGCGTGCAAAATTCAAGGGTGGCAACGAAGAGTTGAGAAAGTATCTCGCCGAAAACTGCCAATACCCCAAAGCTGCCCGCGATGCCGGATGGCAGGGTGTTGTTATCGTGGAATTTGTGGTTGAAAAAGATGGTAGCATTGGTCAGACCAGTGTTATCAAAAGCGTGTGTTCCTCTCTTGACGAAGAGGCATGCCGCGTAGTAAAGGCTATGCCGAAATGGGAACCCGGCGAGAACAACGGTCAGAGATGCCGTTCCTTCTTCCAGCTCCCCATTACCTTCACGCTGCAATAAACCTATTATAATATTAGTCTTACGGCCTTGCATCTGATGCGAGGCCGTTTTTTTTACCTAAAAAAATCCGAATGATTGATTGTTAGAACCCCCACATGTCGGAGGCGGCCATGTCGTCGGAGTAGAAATCGAGGATGTCGAAATCCACTTCGTCGAGGTCGCCCTCGTCAAGATTCTCCGTAATGAATCGGTCTGTGGCTGGATCAGTTGCGGGAGCAGAGGAGGCGATAGGAGTGGCGACCATCTTTTGCTCCACCGGTGTTTCAGAGACATCTGATACCTGTGCCAATGCTTTGTCGTAATCGAGCGTTTGTTGCCGATTATGGGTGGGAGCTGCAGGCTTTTTTGCTTCTTGAGCAACCGGATCACTCGTCTGATTCCCAATGTTTTGGAACATGTGGAAGATATAGATTCCTGTGCCTATCAGCAGTCCCGCGCAGGCGGCGACGGAAGCGATGCGCACCCAACGGCGTTGCAGGAACAACTTCTTGCTCGGTTCAGCAGCCACTTTCGCCAATACCGCATCCGGCAGTTGTGCGAAATAATTCTCAGGAACGGGATAGCCCTCGTTGGTGCGGTGCGCCTCCAAAAGAGCCTGAATCTGAGCATCCTCTTCGGCAATGCGCGCCAACACCTGGTCGGGAAGACTATCGAAATAGCCCTCCGGCACTGGAGCCTGACGATTCTTGTATTGGTCTAATATCTCTTCCATTGAATTTTTGTGAAACGTTCTCTTGACGTGAGGGTTGCGTAAAAGTTTAAACGAATTTGAAAATTTTTTCAAAAAAGAAACAAAAATCACTCCAAATCCAAATGCTTGATGGAATCCTTATCGACTTTCACCTCGCCCCACACCTTCTTGGTGATTTTGAGGGCTTCGGCGGTGGTGAGTTTGTCGGTCTGTTCGAGGATACGCTGTACGAAGATGCACTGGCGGATGTCGGCCTGGTTGTTGACCACGGCTTCGGCGAGGGCCTTGCAGGTCTGGTAGCCGCAGATACGGCAGTCCACCTTGGGCAGGTCGTTGGTAATTTCGAACACCTTCTTCATCTTGCGCATAGCCACCGAGATGTTGTCGTCGAGCTTGTCCATGGAGCGGGGCTGCACCTCACCCACGGCCATGTTATCTTTGAGGTAATCCTTGTAATTGAGGATGTTGTTCTCTTGCGGGGTAACGGTCTTCGGCCGCTGTTTGGCGCGTTTACGCTGGCGTTCAGCGATGAGAAATCGGTTGCCGGCGCACAGAATGCCGCCCGCGCAGCTCTCATCGCAGGCGCGCAATTCCAAGAAGTCAATGTCGTCGAGATCCTCGTTTTCTAACTTGTCGAGGAAGGCCGACACGTTGTGAACCTCGTCGATGGCGAGGTTGCGGCCGGTAGGGATGTCTTTGATTTCACCACCTGTCAGCGACCACAGTATGCTGTTTTTGGAGAGCGGGTGGAAGTCGAACTCGTCTTCGCGCAGAGTATAAACGCCCTGCTTGATAACACGGAACACCTTGTTATACAGGTAGTTCATGTTGATTACGCCATCAATATTGGACTTTTCTTCGCCGACGGGACTTTTCACGGCAGCAATCTTGGCGGCGCAGGGGGCCACGTAGAAGATGCCGATGTCTTCGGGTGCGACACCGCGTTCCACGAGCACTTCGCGGATGTACAGGGCGGTGACATCCAACGGGGGCTTGGTGAGCAGCAGGTTGTCCACCAGGGAGGGGTATTTCACCTGGATAAGGCGCACGATGGCGGGACAGAAGGTGGAGATGATGGGCTTTTCTGCCGATTCGTCTTTCACCTTGTCGTTGATGACCTCTTTCAACACATCCACGCTCTTTTCCACCTCATACACGTACTTGAAGCCGAGGTGGTAGATGGCGGAGAGGATGGCGCGCTGGCTCACTTTTTCGGGAAACTGCGCGCTGAAGATGGAGGGGACGAGCAGCACGGGACATTTGAAATTGTAGATGGTCTCGAAGTCGTCCTGCTCGATATAGATGGCGTTCATGGGGCAGGTCTGGTAGCACATGCCGCAGTCGATGCAGCGGTTGGCATCGAGAATCGGATGGCCGTCCTCCACATGGATGGCGCAGGTGGGGCATACGCTAGTGCAGTGCGAGCAGCCGATGCAGAGGTCGTATTTGAACTTGAGGGCGTGGTGGATGTGTTCCATGGTGGTTTAGAAATAGTTGACGATTTCTACTGTAGTTCCTTTGCCGACCACCGAGTTGACGGTGAGCTTATCGGAATTGCTCTGCATGTTGGGGAGACCCATGCCGGCACCGAAACCCATCTCGCGCACTTCGGGCGAGGCGGTGGAGTAGCCTTTCTGCATGGCCTGGTTGATGTCGGGGATGCCGGGGCCTTCATCCACCAGCTTGATGCTGACGCTGGTGTCTTCCAGGTCCACGTAGATAACTCCCCGGTAGGCGTGGGCCACAATGTTGACCTCAGCCTCATAGAGCGCCACCACGGTACGTTTTACAATCGCCGGGTCCACACCCAGCTGTTTCATCATCTTCTTCACTTTGCTGGAGGTGGTGCCTGCATTGGTGAAATCGCCACCTTCCACATTATATTCAAAATGCATAATTTCAAGATTTTAATAAACTCCCGGAAGCCCCGCATTGAAAAGGGTTCCTGATGTGCGATACAAGGAAAGGTCAGTGGTGATGAGCAGCATGTCGTTGTCCTCGGCCAGCTCCATCATCTCTTCGGTGACCTTCTTCCCACGAACGAACATCACCACTTTAATGTCGGACATCTCGCACGTTCTGATAGTCTGCGTGTTACACAGTCCAGTGATGAGCATTACCGACTTGTCGGTGCGCAGGGTGAGCACGTCGCTCATCAGATCCGAGGCAAAAGCACAGTCGATATCCCTGTCGATGAATGCCTCGCCTTCAACGACAGTGCCTGAAATTAAGGATGTAATCTCTTGAATTTTCATAGGTTAAGATTTCATTAAATCGTTTGCAAAGATACAATTTTTTTGGATTTCACACACAGAACGGGTTTCATAATCATGCACTGGGAATAAAAAAATAGGAGAAGGGTGTGTTATATTCAAAAAAAATGTTATTTTTGCACGTTCATCTGTCTGCCTAAATGACAGATGATTGATTTGCTCTGATGGATTGATTATGGTTGTCCCCTCATTTCATTAGAGAATTGTTAACAAGTGGGACCAATTTAAAAAACAATAACAATGGGAGAAACACCGATGTATCAAAACGCTCAGCAAGAGCAACCTCAACCCACTACACCGTCCAACGGAAATGGTATTGATTGGGGCGGAGAAATCCAAAAATTTTTCAAAGAAGATTTGAAGAATCTGATTGTCAACATTTTTAAATATCCTGCCAGTGGTGCGCAGAAGTTTTTAAACACTTCATCCCAATCGGTGGTCGGTCCGCTGTGTATGGTTGTGTTGTCGTTTGTAGTGGTCACTTTTTTCACTTTCTTAATCGGAGCTATTCATGGTGGTTCTGACTTTAAGGTCAGCGCTATCACCGGATTAGTTCCTGTCTTCTTCTCCATCTTCATTACCTTACTGATGTTCCTCTTTTTGGCCATCAAGCAAAAATCTGATATTTTATTGGCTTTCCGCCATTCTTCTATTCATGTTTTCATTATCAGCTTGGTAATACTCTTCACCGCCTTCCTGTCACTTTTCTTCGATTTCAGTTGGTATAACCTCCTTGGTTCAGGCAATACGTTCCTTTCCATTGTGATCGGATTAATAGTGGTTTACGCTATTTCCATGGGTATCAGTGCTTCACGGCAGACTCTGCAAGCATACGATGCCAGTCAGAAAGAGGGTTATTCATGGTACATTGCTCCTATCGTGGTAACACTCTCCATCTATCTCACCTTCGTCATCATCAAAGCTATTATTTTCTAAGCTAATTATAGAGCATTTGCAAGAAGCTCCATCTGAGGTTGAGTACCCGCAGATGGAGCTTCCTTTTTGTCACCCATTTCTTTGGAATATTCCTACTGGTGTTTCTTCATTGCGCTGCTCTTGCTGTAGCGGGGTTTGCCTGTGCCGAGGTTGGATTTGTAGCGCATTTTTTTGTATTTTTTTGTCACGCCGTCATCTTTCAGCGCGTCGTTGGCGGAATTGCTCCGCGGATTTCCTCTCAGATAGGGTTTGAAATCAAACTGGTAGCTCACGCCTATCATGGTGTTCCACACCCCCTCGAAGGCACGGGTGCTGGAGGAATAGGCATCCAGCATGTCGGTGCAGGTCCAGGTGATGCCGGTCTCGAAAAACACGCGCAACTCGGGCAGCGGGCGATAGCTCGCTCCTATCATCACTGGCATGGCAAACACAGCACGATAGCCTGTGGACATCCATTCGTTGCGATTGGTGTTGAACACCAGTTCGTCGGGGAAGAACCCCAAAATATCTCCGCTGTTCACATCCCACATCTTGGAACGGAACGCATAGACCCCAAAACCGATTTTAGGATAAACCGACCAGTTGGTGTTGAGGTTGCACATGGAAAGGATATCTAACGTATTGGATACCACTATCTCTGTGTTCCAGGAGGTGCGGAAGGCCACGGAAGAATGCTCATCGATGCCGTATTTTGTCTTCCCAGAAACCCGTCCAAATTTCATATCCAAGGCGAGTGTCCAGAAGGGGGTCATGCGCTTGCCAAAATACCCACCCACCACGAAATGACGGTCTTTGTAAAAGGATGCTTGGAAGGGTGTGGCAGGAAAAATCTTGTTGGTATTGTCATTGATGTCTCCATAAAATGAGTTCACGCCAAAATTGAGGCCGCCTTCCCATGCCTCAAAACTATGATAGAAATAATAGTTATCCTGTTGTGAATAAGCACGATAACTTATTGTAAAAAACAGAATGGCAATCAGCAAAAGGGTTCTTTTCATGGTAGTATCAAAATCCGGTTAAAGGTAAATAAATGGTCGGCAAAAGTAATAAAAATCCTACAATTATCAAGAATAGGATGAAAGGAAAAATAAATTTGGCCCATTTGGCGTAGGGGATGCGGGCGATTCCCAACACGCCGATGAGTACGCCCGAGGTGGGGGTGATCATATTGGTGAAGCCGTCGCCAAACTGGAAGGCCAGCACGTTGGTCTGTCGCGAGATGCCGACCAGGTCGGAGAACTCGGCCATCATGGGGATGGTGAGTGCGGCCTTAGCCGACCCTGATGGGATGATGAGGTTGAGAAGGTTCTGGATGGCATAGATGCCGCCCAAGGCTCCTTCTTTCCCGCTGTTCGCCACCGCACCGGAAGAACTATACAGCAGCGTGTCCACGATATGTCCATCTTGTAAGATAATGATGATACCTCCTGCCATGCCCACCACCAATGCGGCCGTCAGCATGTCCTTGCATCCCTCCAAAAACTGCCGGATAATCTTGTCAAACCGCAGCCCGTAGGCGAAGCCTGCCGCTATGCCCATTGCGAAAAACAAGGCCGCAATCTCCGTCACATACCATTCGTACCCCAGCACACCCACTACCAGCATCACAATGGTGAGGAACAAAAGCGACATGATATAGCTGTGCGCCGATCGGATGGCCGCAAAGACTCCCCATGCGATAAACACCGCCGCCACGATGGGGAAGATGGGCAGATGGCTGGTTTTGCCTCCTAATGAAATGTCGGTGAAGGTGAACCGAATCGCCAGAAACACCAGCAGTGCGCTCACCAGGCCAAAGACTATCCACGTGGCATAATTCGCCGGACGTTTCTCGTCGCTTTGCTGTTGCAACACCTTGTCGCGCCAGTACGAGTCGGCCGAGTGCATGAGCGACTTTTCAGGGTGCCGTTTTATGCGGTTGGCGTACCACAAGGTGAAAACGATGGCGATAAGGGTAAGGATGAGCCAGCACACGAGCCGGTAGCCCAATCCTGAGAAGGGCTGTAGCCCCGACAATCCTTGCGCGATGCCGATGGTGAACGGGTTGAACAGTGCGCCGGCGAAGCCCACGTGTGCCGCCACATAGCACATCAGCACGCCCGTCACCGAGTCGTACCCCATGGAGATGGCCAGCGGCACGAAAATGGCCACGAACGCCAAGGTCTCCTCGCTCATGCCAAATATAGCACCGAAAGAACTGAAAAGTAAGATGATAAGGACAATGACAAGATTGTTTACCCCTATCTTTTCAAAAGGCTTGAACCGCTGTAACTTTTGGGTGAAGCCCAAAAAGGAGTAGATGCCGCGGGTCACCGCATTGGTCTCGTTGAGCACCCAAAAGGCTCCGCCAATCATCAGGATGAAGACGATGATGTTGGCGGCTTTCATGAATCCGTTAAAAAAAGCCGTGAACACCTGCCAAGTCTGCGGCTGGCTCTCCACCTGGTGGTAAGTTCCCTCCACCACATTCCCGTTATCATCGCGCAAGAACTCGCCCCCCGGCACAATCCAAGTCAGGATGGCACAGGCCACCACGATGCAAAACACGATAGTGAACGTGTGCGGTATCTTGAACTTGCTGCCCATGATTTTTTTATTTTATGAAAAACTATCTGCAAATCCGGAACATCCTATCCCATCGAATCTTGCCATCACCCCAGCTGCGGTTTTTGTCCAACGACATCCACACAAATACGGGTTTGCCCACGATGTGATCTTCCGGAACGAAGCCCCAATAGCGCGAGTCGGCCGAATTGTGTCGGTTGTCGCCCATCATGAAATAGTAGTCCATCTTGAAAGTATAGCTTTTCGCTTCTTCTCCATTGATATAAATCTTACCATTCTTCCGTTCCAGTGTATTCAGCTCATAATTCTTGATAATTCTGTCGTACAGCACGATAGTGGAATCGTTGATGGGTACTGTTGCGCCTTTTTCAGGAATGACGATGGGACCGAAATTATCCTTGTTCCACTTGTAGCGCGGGTCATGGGGGAAGATATCAGGCGAATAAACGCCCTTGGCATCCATCTGTAAGATAAGATTTTTGCCCATTTTGCGAAGTGACGCGGCCTGTTCGTCAGAAAGGAAGAGATACTGATCTCCATTGGCATCGGAGTAAACATCTTGGGCATTGATTCTCATCTTTTTGACGATGCGTTCGGAGATGCCGCCGTAAGGCACTTTATAGCAGTACTGTCTTCTCTCGGGCACCGGGGCTTTCTCACCATTGATATACACCACTCCATTCTTGATTTCCAATTTGTCGCCATGGATGGCCACGCAACGCTTGACATAATTCTCGCGCTTGTCAACGGGTCTGTAGCGAATGGTAAATAATTGTTTTACCACGTCATGTCCGGATTTTCCAACGAACCGCTTTCGCAGATTGTCCGCATTCTGTCCGTACCGGATGGCCAGTTCGGAGGCTCTTTCCAGATTTGTCTGGTCGTTCATGATCTCGTCAAAGTCACGCACAATCGCATAGTAGCTCCGGTCTTGCATCTCGATGGCCACGGTGTCGCCATCAGGGTAGTTGAAGACGATGGGGTCGTTGTTTTTCACGGTTGTAGTACCGGGCAAACGCATATAGGGCAGTTCTATTCCGTCGAGGAATGAGGGTACAGACTTGGTAAATACGAGCGTATGGTGCATGAACGGCAGTGCGAAAACGGTTTGCGGAATACGCTGTCCATAACGGCATTTGCTCACCGCCAAATAGTCGCCCACCATCATGCTGCCCTCCATTGAAGAAGAAGGAATGGTATAGAGCTCAAAAATAAAGGAGCGTACGATGAAAGCTGCCGCCACCGCGAAGATGATGGCATCGCCCCAGCTGCGCGCCCACGACTTCTTGAACTCCGGCAATGCCGTCCGGGGCGTAAAGGTCTCTTTTTTTGAAAATCCTAAGTAAGGAAGATAAAAGAAATAGAAGAATGTGCCAGGGACAAGGTAGAGGTAACTTTTTTTATTAAAGCATCTTATGGTTTCCCAAATCATATAATACACCATGAAGACCCCGATGAACGGCATTGCCCAAAAAATCATCCACCACCAAGGTCTGTCGATGACTTTGCGGAGCCAGAGCCAGGTGCGATAAAAGGGGATGATAGATTTCCATCCCTCCAAACCTGCTTTTTTGAAGATGGTCCATAAGCCTAACTGGAAGCCTATGACTTGTATAATTGAGATGATGATGACTGCGGTATAAGATAATATCATGGTATTTATTGGTTGATTTTACCTTTTTTTTCTGCTTCTTGATATAATTCTTTCATCCTTTTTTGGATGAATTGGTTTTTCTTCTGTTGGATGAGCATGGTGCGCACACTCTCGAAGTAATCCTTGGACTCTTCTCCTGTGGCTTCCGACCGGAAATCCAAAATGACCATCAGATACACATCGTCGTTGACAGTTTTCTCAATGGTGAGGGGCAAGTCGAGCCGTTGCAGGCTGCGGTCAAAGGTAATACCCGTTTCTAACTGGATGTCTTCCCAAAAGAGCCATTGGTCGTCGGTAATAAAGTATTCGATAGAGTCGGCACACAGCTCAGCGATGTGTTCTTTTTCTGACAAACGGCGTGAGTCATCAAAAAGAATTTCTTTTAATTCGTCTTTCACCGCCGACTGACGGGGCAGTTTTACATAATTGATTTTTACTATCTCTTTATCTTCCACTAAGTTAACTTTGCTCTGTCGGATTGCTGTGCGCACTTCTTCGTCGCTCACTTTAAACTGGTTGGCATCGGAAGTGATTTTTTCAAAATAACGATTTTTGAGCAATGTTTTGCGGTACTCCTCCAACTCTTTATCAAACATTTTCTCTTTGACAGTCAGTGTCTTTTCGGCTTCTGACAGAATTACTTGCTCCATTATCCAGTCGTCGATGATATGCTTAGCGAAGTCTATGCTGTCGGTGCTGGCGAGCCCAGATGGCACACGTGCCGCCACTTCCGATGCATAGAGCTTATGGTTATACGCCTCGGCCACCACAAGGTCATCGTGCCGGCAACCGGCCAGCACACAGAGCAGGAGCAAAAAGTAAAGGCATCCGCGTTTCACAACTATTTTTTGATGAGAGTGGATAACGCTTTTTCGTTGATGACCGGCTGGTACTTTTCGCGCAGTTCAAGGATCCACTGCTTGTCGAGATACTCTTGGAAGTCGGTGATGACGATGGCGCGAATTTCAGAGAGCGGCTTGGGCTGTTGTGTTGCAGCGTCCATATAGCGGTCGAGGTTTTTCTGGTAGAACTCCTCCAGACCGGTGGAATCCTGTACGGCTGCTGCCCACACCTTGGAGGTGTTGATTTCGTACAGCACCATGCCGTCGTGGAACTCTTGCACCAGCTCGCGAAGATCCTCATATTTTTCCAACAGATGGGCATTCTCGTAGCGGGTCATCCTGTCTTGGATAAATATGTCGAAACGCTCCTCCATGAAGGGGGCGAACTCGTTCTGTGAGAGACGCATGCCTTTGAAACGGTTGATATATTTGGCATAATCCTCAGCGGTGATGGTCACATCGGCGAAGGTAGCCATCGGCGGGAGTTTCTCGATACCCTTGACGGTGGTCAGGTCGGATTCTTTGTTTTGGAAGAATTCGGGGGGCATATTCTTCAGGAAAAGTTTCATGGCCTTGGCGCGGCCAGGCTCCTTGTAGTTGTATTCCTTTTTCAACTTGGCAATGAAGGCGTCCTTGCTCTTGTAGGAACGGCTGTCACGCGAGATGCGGTTGACCAGCGTATAGCGGGTGTCTTCATCCAAAACGAAAGGTTTGATGTTCACCACACGCACGATGTGCCAGCCGTTCTGGGATGCAATGGGCTGCGAAAATTCACCATCCTTAAGCGAGAGGATCGCCTTCACGAAGTCGCCCTGACGACGGTTGGGAGCGAACGGTTCCTGCAGACCACCCGTTATGGCCACGTCATTATCTTCCGAATACTGAACCGCCACATCGCGGAAAGACATCCCCCCCTGCAATGCGGTTTGGGCAGCTGTCATCTTGAACGTGGTGGTGGGCAGCATGTTGCCGTTTTTGGCTAACGAGTCAGAGACATAAATCTGCTCAATCGTAATCTCCTGAATGGCATCGATACGATCCTGCACGTAGATGATATGGTAGCCGAACTGCGTGCGCACCGGCTGCGACACCTGTCCGATCGGCGTGTTGTAAGCGGCGGTTTCAAAAGGATAGATCAGGTCGAAAACGGTGAAATACCCCAAGTCGCCCTTGTTGCCGGGATGCAACCGTTGGGTCTGCGGGTTCACCATGTCGCGGGCCGACGGATCGTCGGAATATTTCACAGCCGCATCCGCGAAGCTGATTTGCCCCGACATGATTTCATTGCGGATAGACATGATTTTGTTGTAGGCGGTCAGAGTGTCCTGAGGCTTTGCCATCTCGCTGCAATTCACCAAGATATGCGAAGCGCGGACATCTGTCATGGCTCTGGTTAACACCTCATTTTCCAACTCTTTGGTCACTTCCTTGTCGATGAGGAACTGTTGCGCCGACTGGTTCTGATACTGTTTCAGCTCCAAGCGGAACTGGCGTGAGGTGTCGAGCTTCAGCAACTCGCCCTCCTTCACTTTCATCTTGAAATTGATGAACAAATCCAAATATTCACGGATGTCCTTCTCGGTGGCAGAGGCCAGATTGTTATTCTTGCCGTATGCCTTCACAAAATCATCCACGGTGACGGTATCATTGCCGATGGTCACCAAAACATCATTTTTGTTTTGTGCCTGAAGTCCTAAAACAGACGCAATCAAAAGGAGCGGTAAAATTATTTTCTTCATTATCAATAAATTGAATATTAACGAGTTTCATTTTTTTGAACTCGCAAAGATACAACTTTTCTCGTTACAAATTATCTTTTCCCTTAAAGATTTACACGTTCCACCTTACCTCTCATAAATCAGCGCGGCGCTCACGGCCCAGTGGCTGAAGCTGCCCCCTAATGGCTCGCCTTGAGGGATGGCGATGGTGATGGTATGGTTGCCCTCTTCCAGCGGGGGAAGGTCGAAATAGACCGGCTGTGTGGCGGTGCCCGGACACCATCCGCTGCGTGAATAGTCGCTGCTCGACAGGCCGTTCCAGAAGTTGCCGCTCACGGGATTGAAGCGCCGGTAACAGCCGCAGTCCTGCCGCCACGGCGTGTGGGTAAACACCGGCTCGCCGTCAATCAGGATGGTGTTGGGCTTCGGGGTGAACTCGTCGCCGCCGTCCCAGCCGCCATGTCCCGTACTGATGTAGCGTAAACGGATTTTTCTATTCTTCATTACGTAAAACGTGGTCTTCAGGCTGTCAGTGGCGAAGAGTTTGCCGTAGTTCTGCCCCGCCATCTCCAACACATTGCAGGTGTTGAATAGGGATTCTACATACCCGTCATACTTAGGTCTTTCCTCCCACATTTCGTTGCCTGGGTACGACTTGATGTCAAGCGTCACCTTGTGGCCGCCGCTGTCGTAGTTGCCGATCCAAATGCCGATCCACACTTCGCCTTGTAGCACTGACCACAGGTCGGTCACCTCCTGTTTGTAGTAGGTCTCGTCGGCCCACTCGAGCCCGTCAATCTGCACGCGGTCGTTGAAATGCCCCACACCGAAAGGGGTGAAAAAGCGCATCAGCTCCACGGGCGGACTATACACGAAGGATGAAATCCGATACTCTTTCAAAGGACTCACAGCATTTATAAAGCCCTGATACCGCTGTCCGTCTTTCCCAATGAATACAGGCAGGGAGTCTGGGTGATTGTTGATGCCGTCGAAGAAGTTGGGCACAAGGTCGAAGCCGGCTCCCGGAATGACGAACACGCTGCCGGTGCGGTCGTAGGCGTCGCCGTTGCTGCGCTGGTGAAGTTCGATGAAGGTCTGGTAGTGACGGGGCAGTTTGGGAAGATTTACTCGTTTCAGTGCGAGAGTGCCACCAGCGAAGTGCAACACGCTGTCGTACGGCATGTTGTCGATGTAGTCGCCCTCCACGTGGTCGTTTTGTTGTCCCCAACTGAGTTGCACATCATCGAAGATGCGGGTGGTGATGACCAGTCTCTCTTTTTTCATCTGCGACAATTCACGGGCAGAGACTCTCCTATTAGGTTTGGACTTTTTCACAGCGCCGTCATCATCATGATTCGCTTTCTCCACATACTCGGATGATTCCACCAACTGCAAGTAAGTCTGATTGTTGCGTTTAAAACAGACCACTATCCCTTTGAATCTTCCGTAATAAGGCAGCGGGTTGATGTCGGAGGGAAAATCCTGCACGAAAAACTCCAGCGTGTTGCTGTTGATGTGGCAGGTGTAGCGGGTGAGGCCATCCACCACGGCGGTTTCGTATGCGATGTCGCTGCGGCTGAACGGGGAGGCCACCTCAACCGTTTCCCAGTACGGATTTCTGAACGACGCACACAGGTAGGTGCTATCGTTTTTCAAATCAACGTATGTTGTTTCATAAGCGTAGCCTGGCACATGACGTCCTGGTTTTTCATCTTGAAAAATCCAATAATATAACTGAGATTCTTCCAAACTGATTTTCAGTTGCGATGTGTCGATTTTTTCGCCATAATCATACACTTCGTAGGTAAAGCGATTGGAATTTTTAGCGATTTCAACGGGAGTGACTTGGGCAAAAATCCCTTGCGCCAGCAGCGTCAGCAGAAGGATAATGGGGAGTGATTTTTTCACGATGGGAGGGGGTTAATACATACTTTCTTTCAGAATTTCAATCACCTCGTCGCGGGTGAGGGTTTTGTAGCCGCCGGTGAGCAGGAAGGTGCTGTCAGCGATACGGGGCAGCAGGGCTTCGGTAGCACCCAACTCGCTGATATTCACCACCAGTCCGATCTCGCGCATCCAACCCTCTAAGCACTTCAGACCCTCCTCGGCGATTTCACGGTCGGTTTTGCCCTCGCCCCGCACGTTCCAAACATTTTGGGCGAACCGCACAAACTTGGGCAGTCCGGCCTCGAGGATATGGCGGAAGTAAGGAAGGGTTACGGCGGCAAGGGTCATGCCGTGGGTCGCGTTGGTGTAAACGCCGATGGCATGGCCGATCATGTGGACCTCCCAGTCGGTGGATTTACCGCATTTCAGCAGGGTGTTGAGCGCCCAAGTGGCTGTCCACATGATGTTGGAGCGCGCCTCGTAATCCTGCGGATTTTGGGCGGCGATGCGGCTGCTGTGAATCAGCGAGCGCATCAGTCCCTCGGCGATATAGTCGGTGGTGTTGTCATCGAAGTCGCTGAAATACTGTTCGAAGAGGTGCGACATGATGTCGAAGATGCCGGCCACCATCTGGTACTGTGGCACCGTGAAGGTGAATTTCGGATTGAGGATGGTAAACTGGGGAAACACTTCCGGTCCGAACACCTTGCCGATTTTCAGTCCTTCCTTGTGGTTGCTGATGACGCTGCCGCCGTTCATCTCGCTGCCGGTGCCCACCATGGTAAGGATGGAGCCCACTGGCACGATACGGCAGGTGGGGTTGCCTCCGTTCTTGTAATATTTCTCCCACGGATCCTCTTCGCACCATGCCGATGCGCTCACTCCCTTGGCATAGTCGATGGTGGAGCCGCCGCCGACCGCCAGAATCAAATCCACATGGTTGTCGCGCACGAGGCGGGCACCCTCGTAGAGCTTCTCCACGGTGGGATTGGGCATTACGCCAGCATCCTCCACCACGGTCTTGCCTGCCTCTTTCAATATGGCCATCACCGCATCGTAAATACCATTGCGCTTGATGGAGCCGCCACCGTACGACAACATCACTACGGGGCCGTAATTCTTCAATTCATCTTTTAAAAATCTCAGCGAATCCTCGCCAAAATAAAGTCTTGTGGGGTTTGAAAATTTGAAATTGCCTAACATGCTTTTCGTTTTTTTTGGATAAAAATTCTGAGTACAAAAATACATGATATTTACAAATAATGTGTATTTTTGCCAAATCGTTTTTAAACCCCCAATTATCATGCGATACAAAATTCTGTTTTTCACCATATTAGTATGGGCATCCCTCATCGGTTTCGCCCAAGAGAGCACATCGTCGGTGCAGAAGAGGAGTCTCCCGCTCACCACGCGATTCAAGGATTGCGAGGAGGCCATCACCAGTCTGACTAAGGAGCTGCACGAGTGTGACTCGCTGCTTGCTCTCCAACCCGACAGCCGGCCGCTCATCATCGAGCGCGCCATCTGCTGCAACCTCCTCGCCGAGTATTACCTCCAGGATCTTCAGCAAAAAGACGAAAAAGAGGAAAACGATACTTATGTGTCTCGGTTTTCTGAAGACTCGGTGCAGCTTGACGAAGAGCCGGAGCATGACTTGTCGTATTACTATCAGCAGATTATAGGGTACTACCAGCAGTCGTTGCAACATGCCGATGTGCTTCAGTCGGAGCCGATTGCGCCGTACCAGGAATACATCACCTACCGGTGGCTGGCAGACTATGTGCCCACCCTCTACAACCTGCTGGCCTGCAACTACGGACAGTTTCTCTACTATGCGAAAAGCGATGTGTATTACCCCTTCTCCTTGTATCAGTCCGTGCTGTACGCCACCCCCGAGGAGTTTGTGAAAGGCTCTGTCGTAATGGTGGACAGCGCCTCATTAGACTATCTTTATTTTCGTCTTTCACAAGAGGTTACGAAGAGAAATCTGGAAGACCACTTCGAACTGCCGGTCATCCGCTGGACCCTCGAACGGCTGCAAAAACTGTTGGATAAGTCGTCTAAGCAGCAGCTGGAATGGGTGGAAGCCACCCTGTTGCAGTTGGCCACCACCTACCGCAACAGCGCTGCCTACAGCGACATCTGCTACCAGCTTGGCAAGTTGTATGGCGGCGACCTTAATGATAGGTGGATTAACTATGACTCCAGGCACTATCAGTTGGACAAGGCCTATTACTGGTACTCTGAGGGGTCGGTTTCCTCCATGGGCCATCCCGATGATTTCACCAGAGAGTCGCGAGAATCCTGTCAGATTATAAAGAACGCAAACAGGTTCTTTGAGCTGAATATGCGAGATCCGTTTTCTCCCAGCCCGCAGCTGTTGCAGACGGTCAGCTACAATTGCGATACGATTTACTTTGCGGTAACCCAAGGGGTTCGTGGTCCTGGAATGCTCTTCCGGCAGAAAGACCTTCTTTTCGATACTATTATTGCGGTGGAGCGGCATGGACTATTCTCTATCGACACTACGCTCTTCGTTCTCCCCTCTTTGTCTGAGGGAAGATATTCGATCTGGATTGACACGCTGCCTTTTTTGGCACAGGGAGAAAAGGAACATCTCTGGCATTATAAGAAGAGAGACGAACACCGTCCTCGTCGTTACGTGACCAACGTGAGTGGTACGGTGAAAGCCGTTTTTAGCACCCCCAACACCTTCACGGGCATTGCCATGGATTATAGCACCGGTGCCCCCGTGGCGCACCAATCTTTCAAGTTGACCCATGAAGGGTTTTATTATGATGTGTTTTTGAGAATGGTGTCCTCAAAAAAAGACGGGCGGGCGTTTGTTAAGAATCCATATATGAAAGATCGTGTTTTGGATGTTGTTCCCACAAGTTTCAATTCGCTTTCTGATGAGAGTACCAACAGGAAAGCCGCCTGCTTTTATACCGACCGTATGGTTTATCGTCCGGGGCAGACGGTAGAGTTGAAGGCCATTTTTGCGAAAGAGAATGCCCGAAAACAATTGGTGCCTTTCCGCCAAAAAAAGATTGTGCTGTATTGGATCCATCAAGGGGATAATCTTCTTCGTACCGACACCCTCAAAACCAACTCGTTAGGCTCTGTCGCCTCCCAGCTAAAGCTGCCTGACGACCTCCAGCCGGGACAGGTAAAAGTGGTCGCAGGAATTTTACACCATTATATAAAACATCGTCGTTATAGACGGGTACATTTGTATAATTCCAATTGGTATGAGAGAAAATATAAGCGATACAACTTGGGCAGGACCTATTTGCAGGTGGAGGAGTACAAGTTGCCGCATTTCGAGGTGGAGCTGGCACAGCCGGAAGGAAAGATTTGCTGGGGTGACAGCGTGACGGTGAGAGGAAACGTGAAGGCCTACGCCGGGTACGACATCCACCATGCTCACATCACTTACAAAGTTTATGGCACGATGAACTACCAAGAGCTGCTGACCGGCATGGGCACTGTGGAGAGCGATGCCTACGGCAACTTTGAGCTGAAAACCATGCTCTACGACCTCAACGGCGGCCAAAGTGTGCCGTGCAAGGTGAAGGTGACGGCCACCGACGAGATGGGGGAGACCTGCGATGCGGAGATCTCCTTCCCTGCCACCGCTCCCGACCCCTTCATCCAGTTCGACTTGCCCGAGATGATGCGCTGCGGGGAGCTTTCCCAACATCCTGTAGCGGTGCGAATTGCCGACACCGTCCATGCGGGCTCGCAGGTGTGGGCGCATTACCGTATCGAGCAGCTCACACGCCCCGACCATTTCATGCGGCCGACGTCGATCACCCGTTCGGATGCGACGGAGCGTTTCGGGAAGCAATTCCCGCAACTGGCATTCCATGGCGAGACTTGGATGGAGAACTGGCCCGCACATTCGGTTGCGGAGGAGGGCGATTTCCTCATCACCAGCAGCTCGATGTTCACGTTGCCGAATCTGCCCGCCGGTACCTACCGCGTGACCTGGCAGCCGACAGGCGTGAGCGGTGACCGCTGGAACTTGCCGCCCGCCCACTTCAGCGTTTTTAATCCCGAATTGAATGTATCGCCGCTCTATGTGGGGGCGCAGGCGTGGGTGGATGAGCAGGAGGCCTACCCCGGCGACACCGTGCATTTCCACCTCTGCTCCGCCATCGACCTGGGCACGCTCTATGCGGATCTGTTCAGTCTGCGCGGACGCATCACGGCCTTCAACCTGACCGACTGCCACTATCACGATTTTTCGTACGTGGTGCAGCCGGAGGATTCGGTGGAGCTGCTGCTGATGGTTCACGCCGCCTTCGACGGGCAGGTCTATTCGCATTCGGTGAAAGTGGCGTTGCCCCAGAGCCTCCCGGAGCTCCATGTCGAATGGTTGTCGTGCGACACCAGCGCGGTGCCGAGAGAGAAGAAACAGGTGCGTTTGCGGCTTACCTTCCCCGACGGCCGTCCCGCCAAGGCGGAGGTGCTCTGTGCCATGTACGATGCCGCCCTCGACAGCTATGTACCCAACCATTTCTCCTATTTCCCTTTCACTCCTTCTTTAGAAATTGAGCAAAAGGTGTTCGAAGTAAATGCTGGCGGATATAGAAATCTAAATAATTTATTCCGATACCACCTGAAACTACGCAGTGTGCCGCAGTGGAACCGTCCCCGTATCTTCTTTGATAGAGACTTGTCGAATTTTGGCCACCGAAGCCGTGGGCCTGTGGTGCTGGATGCAGATCGTTCATACACCGCGAGAGTCAGAGGGAATCGCATCGATGGGCAGGCAGTGATATATGACGGAATGGTGGTGCGTGGAACCCAAGGGGTGAACTCTATAGATGGAGAATTGTGTGAAGTGAGAGGCACGCGAAGATATTACAGTCCTGTTTTCGGCTCCGACTATAAAGAAGATTTGTTGAACATGTCAGCTCCGCGCACCAACTTTGCGGAGACGGCCTTTTTCTATCCTTGGTTGGAAACGGATGATAATGGGGAGGTGGTCTTCGACTTCACCCTTCCCGAAAGTCTCACCCGCTGGAAGCTGATGGGCGTGGCGCACACCGCCTCGATGACGGGCGCGGTCTTCTCCACCGAGATGATCACCCACCTGCCGGTGATGTCGGTGCCCCACCTGCCGCGTTTCCTCTACGAGGGCGACTCGTTGCTGCTGTCCGTCAATGCGGTGACAGGCCTTTCCCTGCCCGTGCAAGGTGATGCGTATATGCGTGTTACCGCGAACCGCAACACCGAGTTGGCTACCTGGAACCAGTTGCTGATATGGGATACGCTTTCTTCGCAGAAGGTTCGATTGGGCTTTGTGGTTCCGCAGAGCATTCCTAACTTGGGTGTGTATTGTCGTTTACATGCGCAGAAAGGAACCAGCAACTATACCGATGCGGAGCAACGCGTCGTGCCGGTGCTTTCGCGCCGGCAGCTGGTCACCGAAAGCGTGCCGTTTTTCATCACCCGCCGGGGGAGCCGCGCTTTCGCCCTGCCACAGCTCGCCAACTCGTCGGAGATAGTCAACTGCCACCTCACCTTCACCCCCGACCCCACGTGGGATGTGGTGTTCTCGCTGCCAGATCTTATCCGAAATCCCTACCCGTGCAGCGACCACCTGCTGTCGGAGATGTTCGGCAACCTTGCGCTGGCGCAGCTGCTGCACGACTGCCCCATCTCGACCAACTGGAGCGGACAGAACGACACCGCCCGCTGTCAGAACGCACCCGCACTTTGGCGGAGATTTTTGGAAAGCAATTTGGTGGATTTTTCCCAGCTCGACGAGCAGCAGTTGCGTGAAAAGGCCGAGAAGTTGCAGAAGCAGCTGGCCGCCGCCCAGAATTCAGATGGCTGCTGGCCGTGGTTCAAAGGCGGCTACTCCAGTTCCTATGTCACCCGAACCATTTTGATGGATTACGGCAGAATGAAGAAGTTGGGCTGGCTGACGATGCCCGACATCCATACCGATAAGGCCGTGAAGGAACAGAGTAAAGAAGTGGAGAGGAACTACCAGTCGATGTTACAGCACAATCCGGCGTGGTTGTTGACGCTAAAGCCCACCGCCTCCATGATTGAGTACCTGTATGTTCGTACGCTGTATGCGGATGCGGAGGTGCCTTTTGGTGAGGCCGACAAGTTTTATCTCTCTAATTTAGAGACTTATGCTGATGAAATAGAGAGTTTGTATCTGCGAGGACTTGCGGCATTGGTGCTCCATGCCCATGGCAAGGATTCCCGTGCCAATGAGCTGATGCGCGACATCCGCAGGGAGGCGCACTGCTCGGAGACATTGGGGATGTACTGGCCCTCGAAGAACGGCATGTGTTCCGACATCCGGGTGCAGGTGGTGATGATGGAGGCTTTTGATGAGATTCTGCACGACACGGCGGCGGTGCGCGAGATGAAGCTGTGGCTGTTGCAGCAGAAGAGGTCGCAGTACTGGGTGACGACAGGTGCCACGGTGCAAGCCTGTGTGGCGTTGTTGCAGGGGTTGGCAGAAGAGCGTCCGGCGCAGTCGGTAACCTTGCAGGTGGGTGGCGTGCGGTACGACTTTGCCGACACGTTGCAGATTCCCTTCGTGCAGAAGCTGGCAGCGGCCACGGTGGCGACCACCGACTCGGTGGTGGTGACCCGTTCCGATTACGGCTTCTCGTACGGCACGCTGACCTGGCAGCAGTGGGTGGACATCGACAGCATTCCGCGGCAGACGCAGGAGCAGCCGTTGCACATCGAGCGGCAGCTGTGGCTGCAGCATCCCGATGGCAGCAAGCCCACGTTGGTGAAGGCTGGCGAACCGCTGCATCTGGGCGACCAGGTGACAGTGCGACTCATCGTGTATGCCGACCGCGACATGGACTTCGTGCGGGTGTGCGACCTCCGGGCGGCGACGTTCGAGCCGGGCGCTTTAATGTCGGGCTACCAGTACGGTCAGCAGGAAGTTTATTACCGGATGGTGCGCGACACCGAGGTGGACTTCTTCCTTGAGCGGCTCACCGCCGGCAGACACGTGATCGAGTACCCGCTCTCCGTGTCGCAGGCTGGTAAGTTCTCAGGCGGCTATGCCACAGTTGAGAGTTTCTATGCCCCCGAGTTCAACGCCCATACCCCCTCCAAAGGGAGCATCGTGGTGGAAGAATAAGTTGGAAATGTTAGAAAAATGTCTTAACTTTGCAGCGAATTTTGAAAATCAATCATTAAAAATATAAACCTATGAAATCTATCGATTTGGCTCCCTTGAAGGGAAAGAAAGTACTGGTCAGAGTGGACTATAATGTGCCGCTGAACGAACAATTGGAGGTGACAGACACCACCCGCATCGTGCGCACTATCGCCACGGTGAAGAAGATCCAGGACGAGGGCGGCATCGCCATCCTCATGTCGCACCTAGGCCGTCCGAAGGGTGTGGCTGCCGACAAGTTCTCGCTGAAGCATATCGTCAGCAAGGCCTCCGAGGTGCTCGGCACGCCCGTGCAGTTCCTCGGCGATGTGCTCGACGCTGACGTGGAAAAGAAGGTGGCTGCCCTGAAACCCGGTGAGGTGGCCCTGCTCGAGAACCTGCGCTTTCACGCTGAAGAAGAGGCCGGTGACGAGAATTTCGCCCGCCAGATCGCCCGTCTCGGCGACTTGTACGTCAACGACGCCTTCGGCACCGCCCATCGCGCACACGCCTCCACCGCCACCATTACGAAGTTCTTCCCCGGACAGTGCTACGCCGGCTACCTGCTCTACGAGGAGGCCTCCAACCTCGACATGGTGCTCAACAACGCCGGTCATCCCTTCACGGCCATCATCGGCGGCAGCAAGGTGTCTTCCAAACTCAAAATCATCACCCACCTGCTCGACAAAGTCGATAACCTCATCATCGCCGGCGGTATGAGCTACACCTTCCTCCATGCCATGGGCGTGAAGATCGGCAACTCGCTGCTGGAAGAGGATATGATTCCTGTTGCCAAGGACATCATCAACCGTGCGCACCTCAAGGGCGTGGACATCTATCTGCCCATCGACAACATCTGCGCCGACAAGTTCGACAATAACGCCAATCAATACATCACCACCCACAACGACATTCCCGAAGGTTGGGAGGGTATGGATATCGGTCCCCGCACCATCCGCAAGTTTGCGGCCATCATCAAGAACGCCAACACCATCCTGTGGAACGGTCCGGTAGGCGTTTACGAGTTCCCGAATTTCGAGAAGGGCACCCAGTCGGTGGCGCTGTGTGTGGCTGTGGCTACCATGTCGGGCGCATTCTCGCTCATCGGCGGCGGCGACTCCATCGCAGCAGTCAACAACTACCATCTCGCCAACCAGGTGTCGTACATCAGCACCGGCGGTGGCGCCATGCTGGAATACCTTGAGGGTCGCGAACTCCCCGGCATCAAGGCACTCAACGAGGACAAATAAAAAAAAGAGACGCAATTTTTTGCGTCTCTTTTTTTTATCGCATCTCTATTGTTTTAGGGTGATTTGCTCGATGAGGGCGGCGCACCCTTGGGTGACATCGTTCCAAGTGGCATCGAAATCACCGGTGTACCACGGGTCGGCGATGTCGTGCGGGTCGTCGGTGAAGTCCATCAGCAGGGCGATTTTGTTTAGCGGGTCTTCGCCGACGATGGCTTTGATGTCGCGCAGGTTTTTCCGTTCCATCCCGATGAGGAGGTCGTAGTAGTCGTAGTCGGTGCGGGTCATCTGTCGGGCTGTCTTGCCCTTGCAGCTGATGCCGTTCTCTGCCAGCTTCTGGCGCGCCGGCGGATAAACGGGATTGCCCACCTCCCACGAGGAGGTCGCCGCCGACGCTATCTCAAACTGATCCGAAAGTCCGGCATCCTCTACCATCTTTTTCATGATAAATTCCGCCATCGGACTGCGGCAGATATTACCCAAGCAGATGAATAGTATTTTGGTGGGTGTGATGTTTTTATTCATATAACTATTGTCCAATCAGATCCTTGTGGTTTTTCAAGATGATTTTCGCCGTCCCCACCTTGTTGGAGAATTCGAACATCGACATGGAGTACCAGCCTTCGTAGTCGGGTGCCCAGTAGCGGATGCCGACCAGTCCGTTGGCTTTGCCCCATGCTAATACATCGGCATAAATGTTGGCCTGTCCTTGCTGGTCGTGCTTGTAGCCTTTCACTTTCTTGTTCCAACCTTTGAAAGGTCCTTCCATCTTGTCAGACGGATAGGAGAATTCGCCGATGAAGACGGGAAGGTCGCACTTTTGGTTGATTTTGCTGACGGTCTTCTTCAAGAGTTTCTTTTTGTTGGCCGACATCGACGGAGCGCTGGGATAGTAGCTGATGCCAGCGGTTTGCATCTCGTAGCCATTGTCTCTCATGAAGTTAAAAAATTTCACGCTGCATTTGGGCGGAAATACCACGGTGGCGATGTGGGTGGAGAAACGCACGTTGGAGTCGCTGATGCCCAACTTGTCGTAAGCGCTGAGGATGCCGCGTTTCACGGCTGCGTAGGCGGGAGCGTCGTACTGCCATACGTTACGTTTGAGCCAGCCGCGGGCGAACACGGGAGCCGTGTATTTCTTGAGGGTTCCTGCCTTTTTCAGTTTGGGGTTAACAGCAGTTTCCAGTCCCATGCTGATGCCAGCGAAGCCGAAGTTGGCCTCGTTGCCAAGGTTCCAGTTGTTGACGGTGCAGCCGGTGCTCAGAATCGCCTCAGCCACAAAAGTACCATAAGCCTCTAACACAGTGCAGATTTCGTCAAGGCTCAGTTCTTCCCATCTTTTGCCGTTTTGCAGTGCGTAGATTTCGGGATATTCTTCAAAACGAGGGGCCTGCTGCTTGTCCATATCCATATAGGTATAGGCGCACATGATTTCAGGGTTGATGGGAATGCCTAACTCTGCCGCAATCTGGCACAGACGGATGCCTTGATCAAAAGTGTGCACGTTGGCGTTCTCGTCCTCCACGCCGTCAACGGTGTTCTCAGCGGTGACGTGTCGCTTGGTGGCGATACGGACGTACATCTCCGTGGAACCGAGGTCGCAGTAAATCTGTTGCAACTCTTCGGGAGTGGTGGCAGTCTCTCTATTGACATTGAAGGTGTAGCCTTGCTCAAACTGGTTGAGGGAGAAAGGACTCAGCGAAAGGGCGATGCGGAAAGGCTCATCGGTTTGCGCGATGGTGGGCTTTTTCTTCTCTTCGCTGGTGGCCTCATCATTGTCCTCGGATTCTTCAATTGGGGCAGAAAGTAGAGACGTGCCATGGCGCGTCTCTACATTACCGCAATATTCAACGCTGTTGCCATTGCGCGTCTCTACATTACCGCAATATTCGACGCTGTTGCCATTGCACGTCTCTACGCCACCGTAATATTCAACGCGGTTGCCATTGCCGCCACCGTTGCAAATCATCTTGATAGATGATGTTTGGCCGTTCTGGCGGACGGTCATCACGTAGGTACCCGGGGTGGCGAGGATGACGCGGAATTGGTGGACACCCGGTTGGGGCGAATAATTATTCGCCCCAACGACGGTGCGTCCGTTGATATCGGCAATTTCCACCGACACCGTTCCGGCCTCGGCCACCGTCAGGTAAACATCGGTGGTGCCGTTGAACGGGTTGGGGGTGTTTTGTGACAATTGTACATCGCGTTCTGTGAGGGTGATGGATTGTGCTATGGCGTAGAACCCCATCAGCAGCAACAGCGAAAATGTAAGGGTTCTTTTCATAATTTATTGATTTTTAATAATATAATTTCTAAATAATGAAAGCGCTAAATTACAACATTTTTCGTTATTGATCAATGTTGTTAGAGTGGCAAATATTGTTCTATTTTCCACATTAAAAAATATCGTATTTTTGCATTTCCAATCATTAATGATTCAAAATGATTTCCACAACACCCTCCCACGAACTCCCCATTTTGCGCGAAGTTGACAACACCACCAGCCAGATCCGCCTTGGTGATGAGTTGCGGGTTGCCGTCATCGAAGGGGCGGCAATGTCGCTTCCCGAGTATTTCCAGACCGCCGATTACGCTTTGAACCTCCTCGTGCGCGGACGCATTACCGCCAACATCAACCACCAGCGGTACGAACTGGAGGCCCCCTGTTTTTCGTCCATCCTTATCAACCAGCCTATCCAAGTGGTGGAGGCGAGCGACGACTACCTGCAATACGTGCTGGTCTTCTCCCCGCACTTTGGAGAAGACCTTCATCTGAATCTGTCGGGTGAAGCACACATACGGGCATATATGCGGCCGGTGTTTCCGCTGACCGAACAGCAGATGCGGGTGGCCCTGCATTACTTCGACCTGCTGCGTGATGTGATTCAGACTCCCGACATCAGCAATGCCCGCGAGGTGGCGCTCGACCTTGTGCGTTCGATGGCCCATTTCGTTTACGGTTTTTACGACAAGTCTTTCGCTCAGCTGCACTCATTGTCCCGAGCGGAAGAGCTTGCAGGACAGTTTCTTGCCTTGGTAGAGCGGCACTGCCACGAGCAACATGCCATCGACTGGTACGCCATCGAGATGTGCCTCACACCCAAGTACATCGGCAACGTGGTGAAGCAGGTTACGGGTCGGAGTGCGGGCGAGTGCATCGCCTACAACCTCATTCGTCAGGCCAAGTCGCTGCTGCTGACTACCAGCCTCCCGGTGCAGCAAATCGCCGACCGTCTCGGTTTCCGTAATCAGAGCCACTTCGGTACCTTCTTCCGCCGTGAGGTGGGGGTGAGTCCGAAGGTGTTTCGAGAAAAGAGAGAGAAGAATTAGTAGGTTATTCTTGTTCTCTGTGCTGTAGCACCACGTTGATTTGCGGGTACTTGGCGCGGAGGTGGTCGGCGATGCTCTGGGCGAAATACACCGACCGGTGCTGCCCGCCCGTGCAGCCGCAGTTGACACACAAGTGCGTGAAGTGCCGCTCCAAGTAGTTGTCCACGCTCATATCCACAATGGCAAACAGGTGCTGCTTGAACTCCGCCACCTCAGGATATTTCTCCAAATACTCAATCACACAGGTATCTTGGCCGGTGAAGTTGCGGTAGGCTTTCTCGCGTCCTGGGTTTGGCAGCGCGCGGCAGTCGAACACAAAGCCGCCGCCGTTGTCGGATTCGTCCTGCGGAATGCCCTTCTTGTATGAGAAACTTTTCACCACCACCGTCAGCTTGCCGTCCTCGCTCTTTTCGGGGGTCCACCGCCGTGCCGTGATGGCTTTCATCACCTTCTCTAATTCTGGAATATCAATCGTAATCTTTTTATTTTCAATTAAATAACGAATATTCTCCACCGCCGGCGGGATGCTTTGCAAAAAGTGGGTCTTCCGCTCAAAATATCCGCGATAGCCGTAAGCTCCCAGCACCTGCAACGCCCGTATCAGCACAAAACCGTAGTAGCGACTGCGGAAGTCGTCCGCATCAACCTCCAGCTGTTGCTGAAGCTCCTGCAAGTAGTATTCCAACAACTGCTCGCGCAGTTGGTCCGACAGCCCCGCCCGCGCCTGAAAGAGCAACGAGGCCACATCGTATTGTAAAGCGCCTTTTCTTCCTCCTTGATAATCAATAAAATATACATCATTATCTTTAATCATAATGTTGCGCGACTGGAAGTCACGGAACAGGAAGAAGTCGGAGGGTGTTTCCTCAAGATAGTCCATCAGCGTTTGGAAGTCGTCCTCCAGTCTCTGCTCATCGAACGGAATGTAGGCCACCTTGAGGAAGAAGTACTTGAAGTAGTTGAGGTCCCACTGCATCGACTGGCGGTCGAAGGCTTCGCGGGGGTAGCATACCGAGAAGTCGAAATTCTTGCGGCCGCACAGCTGTATGCGCACCAGCTCGTGCAACGCCGCCTTGAAGTAGTCCACCACGTCGCTGGGCAGCTCGCCGCCGCACTCCTCTTTCCGGCGCGACAGGTAGCTGAACAGCGTCTCGTCGCCGAGGTCGGAGAGTAGGTAGTACTGCCGGTCGTCGCTCACCGTCAGCAGCTGCGGCACGTTGATGCCTTCGCGGTAGAAGAAGTTGGTGAAGGTGAAGAAGGCCTCGTTCTCTTTCACGTCGTCGTTGAACACGCCCATCAGGGTGGTGCCGTCGGCGAGGAAGAGGCGGGTGTAGATGCGGTGCGAGCCGGACTGTGCGATGCGGCTGCTTTCAGTGACCGCCGTGGAGGTGTACGAGGCGGCCAATTGCAGTAAACGTGTGGGTTCGAACATGGTGGGTGTTTTTAGATGAAAGGTTAGAAATTGCGTCCCATGTCGGCGATTTCATCGTCGCTCAAGCCGTACAGGATTTTGCCGGCTTGCAGACAGTTGTTGAAGCTTTCGGTGTTGTGCAACTGTTTGTAACAAACCAGTTCGCCGGTCCAGATGTCCCAGATGTAATCCATGCCCTGCTTGGCGGTGTTGTAGGCGGCAAGGGCTTCTTGATACTGCTTGGCGTTGGTCAGCGCCTTGGCGTAAAGCACCCAGTAGATGGGATCGTCGCCAGTGTAGTCGATGAGCTGCGAGATATGCTGCATGGCGGCCTCCGCATTGCCGGTACGGATGGCATGGCACAGCTGATGGTAGAGGTTGAACCGCATGTCGGCACCAAGGACTTCGAGGTCGCCGGCGAAGTTGGTCGAGCATTCGTGCAACCCGATGGTGTAGAACTTGTAGAAACTGGTGAACTGCTGCAGGTTAGCTTTCTGCTCGTTGAGCAGTTTCCACATCTGACCATATTCGCCGTTGGCGCAAAGTGCCGTGGCCATAATCATGTTGCGGGCATCCGCCGTAGGATTGTCGATGGTCATGAAGACATTGAGCGTGCTTTCTGAAGCGATTTTGTCGGACAGGTTGGAGGTGATGGAGTAGAGGAAGGCGTCTTGGATGACCGCTTTTCCCTTTTTGAATCCTATCAGCAAATCTTCAAACTGGAAATTGCCATTGTCATCGTAGGTGCGCAGCACAACGTGGTGCTGGCCGTTTTTCACATAGAGGGTGTCGAAGCGGAAGCTGCCGCCGCTCTCCTCAATGTCGCACAGATAGTCACCGAAGGCACAGTTGCCATAGAAAATATCCATTCCAGCCCCAATGTCAAGTGCGGAGCCTTTCTTCTCCGCCGCCGCTTTCAGCGCGACCGTGTCAACGGCGTTGTTGAGGAAATCGGCCTTGCCGTCGCGGACACTCTTTTCGGCCTCTTTGATGAAGGTGGCAACGGCCTCTTTTTTCTGTTGCTCGGTCATGGAGGCGGGCTTCTCAGTGGGTTGTTTCTTTTTGCACGCGCCGCCTATCAGCGCCATGCACAACACACAGGTTATCAGTAGGGTGATTCTTTTCATATATTATATAATTTATTTTCCGCTATATATCAATGATGAAAATTGGTCGGGGATGAAGATGCGGTTGGCGGCCTCTAAAATCTCATCGGCGGTGATGGCCTCCACCTTCTGGAACGAACTTTCTGTGGTCTCCACCTCGTTGAAAAACAGCGCACTACGCCCGATGGAGAGCATCTCGTTGAGTTTGGCCTCGTTGGTGATGGCCAGCTGTCCGATGAACTGCTTCTGTGCGGTGTGCAACTGTATGGTGCCCAATTTCTGGGTGCAGAGTTTTTGCAATTCTTTATAAGTCAAGTCGATACATCTTTCCACCTCCTCTTTGTCGCAGCCGATATATACGGTGAAAAGACCGCTGTCGGTAAAAGGCGAGTAGTTGGCCTCCACCGTATAGGCGAGGCCCCGTCGCTCGCGGATGCTCACGTTGAGGCGGGCGCTGCTGGCTTGTCCGCCCAGCAGGTTGGTGAGCAGCGTCAGGGGCAGTCGGCCCTCCTCCTGGAACGAGAAGGCGGTGTTGCACAGCATCACATGTGACTGTGTGGTGTTCTTGTGCTTCACCAGGTGGGTAGGGGAGTAGTGGCTGAATGGCGAGCGGCTGTTGGCGCACTGTGAGGCGATGGGCTGGTTGAAATATTGGTTACAATGTTTTAAAAAGGAGGAATGCGAAAGATTCCCCACCGAGGCCACCACGATATGGTCGGCGGTGTACCTACTTTTTACAAAGTTGAGAATGTCCTGCCGTCCGATGCGTTTGAGCGACTGCTTGCTGCCGAGGATGTTGCGTCCAAGGGGGTGCCCAGCGAATGCCATCTCTTCAATCTCGTCGAAGATGAGTTCGGCGGGTGTGTCCTTGTAATAGTTGATCTCTTCCAGCACCACATCTTTCTCTTTGATGATTTCTTTTTCAGGAAAGGTGGAGTGGAAGAGGATGTCGGCGAGGATTTCGAAGGCGTGGCGGTACTCTGCCGACAGGAAGGAGGCGTGAAAGCAGGTCTCCTCTTTGGCGGTGCTGGCGTTGAGTTCGCCGCCGGCATTTTCGATGCGCTTGGTGAGCTGGTAGCTGTTGCGGTGCGTGGTGCCCTTGAAGAGGGTATGCTCCACAAAGTGGGCGATGCCGTTCAGGTTGTCGGCCTCGTCGCGGGTGCCGGCGTTGATGATGACGCCGAGGTGCGAGATGGGCGAGGCCACCTCCTCGTGGATGACGCGGATGCCGTTGGCTAAAGTGTAAATGGAAAGGTTTTCAGACATAGAGATAAAAGAAGAAGTTAAGGAGGAAGCAGCCTACGAACCAACTTCTTCGCCCCTTAACTTCTTGAATATCATTAAACTGTTTTCAGTTATTCAGCTTTCTTGATATTGGGTTCTTCCAGACCATAGCCTTTCTTCTTATCCACAGCCTTGAGGTAGATGGAGATAAGGAGAGCGGCGATACCGAGGGCGGCCAGCATCACGAGAGCCCAAGTGTAGTCGAGGTCGTGGGCAGCGGTGCCTTTGGCATTGGTGCTGGTAAGCACAGAACCGATCAGAGCCGGGAACAAGCCGAGACCGATGTTCTGAATCCAGAAAATGGCGGCGTAGGCGGAACCGATGATCTTTTCATCCACCAGCTTCGGCACGCTCGGCCAAAGAGCTGCGGGTACCAAGGAGAATGAAGCGCCAAGGACAAGGATGGTGACGTATGCCACGATGGTGCCTCCGATAGCATTGCCCTTGAATCCCGGGAGGATGAAAGCGAAGGTGAGGTGGCAGGCCACCAACAGGATGGAACCTAGCATCAGCATAGTGGCGGCCTTACCCTTGTGGTCCACATAGTTGCCCAAAATGGGGGTGATGGCCACTGCCAATAGCGGGAACACTGCGAAGATGGTCTCTGCGGTGCCGCGCATATAACCCATGTAGCAGAAAACTACCAAAGCCACACATGCTAAGGCCATCAAGCCGTACTTCAGGCCCTTGTTGTTTTTGATAAAGTTGCTGGTGAAGGCACAGATGGCGACGAGCAACATGATAATATATTGTATCACAGTTACCAGCTGGTTGGCCCAGAAGTTGTTCTCAACTGTGGCTTTAACGGTCTGTTCGCCGTGAACAAACGAAATCTCATCCCCGGCTGCAAGGGCCGTTCCGGGCAGCGTATCCAAAATCGTATCTTTGCCGTTGATGAAGGTCATTCTGTTGCCGCTAAGCATTTCATACTTCACAATGTTATTTTCAGCGCTGAGGTGGGGCATGTTGATCGTGCGGATAGAATCACCATAAGCGACCTTGAGCACCGTGTCGGCAGCGGCCGTGTTTTGGGTGGCAACAGCTTCCTCCATGCTGATAGTTGTATCATTCAGGACGATGGGCTGTCCGAAATCGTCGAATTTGGCTTCGCCATTCAGAATGCGGGGCTCCTCAAGGGTGAGGTTGCATTGCAGCATGTTGACAGCATATTTCTGGAACGGGAAGATGGCGCTATAATAAAGCACGCAGAGTAGAGCAACCAACCAGAATCCGAGGCTGGAGAAAATCTTGCCCAAGTCGCTGATCTTGAAGGGATCGTCCTTCTCTTCGGCCTCACCAGTCTGGGCATCCAATTTCTTATCCATGAAGAAATAGACGATGAACATCATAAGGGCGATGCAGAGCAGTACCACGCCGAACTTGACGGAATTCTCAACATGAACCCCGCCACCGAGTTTGGCGAAGAAGGGGGAGAAAATCATACAGGTGGCGACACCCAGACGGGCGAGGGCCATCTCAGAACCCATGGCCAAAGCCGTCTCGCGACCTTTGAACCATTTCACGATACCACGGCTCACGGTGATACCGGCCATCTCACAACCGCAACCGAAAATCATAAAACCAATGGCCGCAAATTTCGCTGACCCAGGCATGCCTTCAGCAAACGGTGGAATATCTTTGAGAATCGGAATGGTGAGATGCCAGTTGAAATGGTTGCCGAACCACTGGCCCAGACCGGTGTTATCAAAGCCTTCCGTACAGGCATAGAACTTGATGATACCACCCACGAGCATCACAGCACCAGAAAGCACTGCCGTGAAGCGCACTCCCATCTTGTCCAAAATGATACCAGCAAAAATGAGGAAGAAGACATAGACGTTGAGGAACACCTCGGCACCCTGCATTCTGCCAAATGCACCGCTGTCCCATCCGCGGGTCTCCTGCATGAGGTCCTTAATCGGTGACAAAATGTCCATGAAAACATAGCTGCAGAACATGGCCAACGCCAGCAGCAGCAAGGCTGTCCAGCGTACGCCCGCCTTGTCTCTTAATGTTGCAAGTTTTTCACTCATAATAAATATAGATTTTGTTAATAAATAAATTGTCAAAATTTGGCGGGCAAAAGTACGATTTTTTGTCGGATTACAATACTATTTCATACAAAAATAATCACCACTGATTTTTGATAAAAAATAAAGATTTTGAGGTTGTTGCACGATTTAAATTTTTTGTATATTTGCAAACTCAAAAATTATCTGAAAAAATATTATAAATAGTTAAAAATCAAATAGATAAGCTTTATGCGAAACAAAGGTTTAGTTTTATTTTTTACGATTCTTATCTCACTCGCATGTCTTTACTGCCTCTCCTTTACCGTGGTGACGAAGGGTATTGAAAAGGATGCCAAAGAATATGCCACCTCTGGCGACGCCTACGAGAAGGCACTCAAAACCCAGATAGATGCATATAAGGCCGACAAGGGGGAAGAACCGAATGAGCTTGCCCTCTCCCGTATCAAGAACGATGTGCAAACCGCTCTTGAACGCGAGTACCTCGACGGTATGAAAGACTCATCCGTCTGGTTTGGCCTCACCTATAGCAGTTGCAAAGAGAAAGAGATCAACCTCGGTCTTGACCTCCAGGGCGGTATGAGCATCACCCTCGTGGTCTCCTCTCCCGAGCTCGTGATTCAGAAGTGCGACCAGATGTATAGCGAAGACGAAAATTCTGATTTCCATAAGATTTTCGACCAGGCTGTTGCCAAATATAATAAGGGCGCTACCGGAGAAGACTTCTTGGATATTTACCAAGATTTGGCAAAAGGCCAGCGTCTCTCCAAATTCTTCGGTGGCAAGGATGGACTTGGTATGCCCAACGCTACGAACGAGCAGATCATCGAGCGTTTCCGCGAACTTCGTAACGAAACGGTGGAGTCCACCCTCAAAATCCTCAGCAAGCGTGTGGACCGCTACGGTGTTACCCAGCCCACCATCCAGAAGGATGCCTCCGGCCGTATCGTCGTGGAGCTCCCCGGTGTGAAAGACAAAGAGCGTGTTGAAAACCTCCTCCAGAGTACCGCACAGCTCGAATTCTGGAAGGTCGTTCCCCTCTCAGAAAACCATCCGACCGCATTCCGTAATGCCGTTGAGAGACTCGCTGCTTCTGCCGAAGATGAAAATGAGAAGCAAGCCTTCAACGCCATCCTGAAAAAATGCTCTACCCACCCCCGCGACCATGCTGTGGTGAACATGACCCTCGCTGATACCAGCCTTACGAAAATCAACCGCTACCTCCCCAAGATTCAAAAAGAACTTGCACAGAACAACCAGGGTGGCTATCAATATTATTGGACCAAAGTTGACAAAAACACCAAGCAGGTTTCCCTTATTCCGCTTGTCATCGCTAAGGTTGGCGACAATGTTGAGGGTCCTGTGTTGAGCAGCAAAACTATCGGCGGCGACCGTATCATCCAGCATGCCGAGCAGAACCTCGACGAGTATCAGCGCGTCATCGTGAACATGACCATGGAAAGCCAGGCTGCCGATGAATGGAAGAGCATCACCACCGACAACAAGGGCGAGTGCATCGCTATCGTGTTGGATGAGGTGGTTTACTCCTACCCCAGCATCAATGATGTCATCGCCAACGGTCGTTCCCAGATCAGCGGTAACTTCGACGTTCAGGAAGCTAAGGAGCTGGCTATCGTGCTCAACTCCGGCGGTTTGGATGTCCACCTCGACGTCATCGCTTCCGACGTGGTCGGACCCTCACTGGGTGAAAGATCCATCAAGTCGGGTCTTCTCTCCTTCGCACTGGCCTTCGTCCTCGTGCTCTTATACATGTTCTGTTATTATGATCGCGCCGGTTTGGTGGCCGATGTCGCCCTGCTCACCAACGTGTTCTTCATGGTCGGTGTGCTGGCTTCCTTCGGTTCAGCACTTACCCTGCCGGGTATGGCCGGTATCGTGCTCACCCTCGGTATGGCAGTCGATGCCAACGTGCTGATTTATGAGCGTATCCGTGAGGAGGTGCGCAGCGGTAAGGGTATGCGCCTCGCCGTTGCCGACGGTTACAAGAATGCCTACTCCGCCATTATCGACGGTAACGTCACCACCCTCATCACCGGTTTCGTTCTTTATCTGGTCGGCTCCGGTCCTGTCAAGGGTTTCGCCATCACCCTCATCATCGGTATCCTCTCCTCCCTCTTCACCGCTATCTTCATCTCCCGTATGATCTTCGAACACTCTCTCGCTAAGGGCAGAACTCCGAGATTTGGCAATAGCAAGACCCTCAACGCCTTCACCGGCACTCATTTCGATTTCCTCGGTACCAAGAAAATTGCCTATATTATCTCTGGCAGTTTGATTGTGATCGTCATCGTATCTTTTTTGACTATCGGCATGCAGGTGGGTATCGACTTCAAGGGCGGTCGTACTTATATCGTTCAGTTCGACCATCCGCTCAGCAATGATGAGGTTCACCAGGCTTCAGAGGCCGTTACCGCCGAGTTCCAGGGCTCCCCGCAGGTCAAGACCTTCGGTTCCGATGACCGTCTCCGCGTCTTGGTCAACTACCAGGTGGACGATCCCCGCGCTGAAATAGAGGTTGAGTGTCAGAACAAACTCTACAAGGCATTGGGCGGACTTTATAAGGATGAAACCAAAATCACCAAAGATAGATTTTTGGAAATTCAAGAAGATGACTACGGTATTCTGAGCACCTCTCGTGTGCAGGCCGCTATGGCTCATGAGTTGATCTGGAAGGCTATCCTTTCTGTCCTCATCTCTCTCATCCTCATCTTCATATATATCGCCATTCGCTTCCGGAACTGGCAGTTCGGTGTCGGTAGTATTCTCGTGCTCTGCCACGATACCTTGATTACCATCGGTATGTTCTCCCTCTTCAGATACGTGTTGCCGCTCGAGGTCGATCAGCAGTTCATCGCCGCTATCCTCACCGTTATCGGTTACTCCATTAACAACGTGGTGATTATCTACGACCGTGTACGTGAGAACCTGACCCTTACCCCGAAAGCCGGCTATACCGCTAACTTCAATAATGCGGTCAACAGCACTCTCGGCCGTAACGTCAACACTTGCGGTACTACCATCATGGTGTTGCTGGTCATCTTCATCATGGGCTTCTTCGGTGGCGAAAATATCCAAGGCTTCGTCTTCGCCATGCTGATGGGTATCATCTGCGGTACTTATTCCGGTATCTTCATCGCTCCGGCTATCGCCCACGGTTTGCTCTCACGCTCTAAGAAAAAAGCTAACGTCGCCAGAATTCAACTGAGCAAATAATCCTTCTAAAATATTTTTTAGATTAGGTTGCTATAATTGGAAAATTTTTTCTATTTTAGCAACCTAATTTTTTTATGGGAAAAATTTTTTACTATGAACATTAAAAAGCTTATTGTTCTCTCTTTAAGTGTGTTATTTACAGGGATTTGCAGCGCTCAAGCTCCTGTAGTAAAAGATGCCGACAACGCTTTCAGAACTTGCAAATATGAAAAGGCTTTGCAGGAATATAAGAAGGTGACGAGCAAAATTAAGAAGAACAAAGTCGAATCGCGGCGTGTCGCCTACCAGATTGCAGAGTGTTATCGTATCATGGGCGATGTGAAACATGCCAAGAAACAGTATGAGAGTTTGTATAAAAAGAATTATCAGAAGGACAATCCGCTGATTCTTTATCATCTCGGCAATATCTGCATCAACGATGGCGACTATGATGCCGCTTTGAAGTATTATCAGGAGTTCAAGAAGAGAGCCCCCGAAGATACCCGCGCTGATGTGATGATTGAGTCGTGTGCCCGCGCCAAGGCATGGAAAGAGGCCCCCACTCGTTATGAGGTCTATCCCATGAAGAAACTCAACACCCGCTATGATGAGTGGGCTCCGCGCTGGGGTAACCCCGACCGTAAAACGCAAATCATCTTCACCTCCAACCGCGACGGCTCCAACGGCAAGGGTACCGACCAGTGGACCGGTCAGGCTTTCTCCGACATCTACGTGTCGGAACTGCCCAAGAGCCGCAACACAGAATGGCCTGGCGACTGGTCTCCTGTGGCCTCCTACGATGAGAATCAGGTGATCAACACCGTCGTGAACGAGGGTGAAGCCTGCCCCAACCAGAAAGCTACCGCCATGTACTACACCTACTGTCCGCAAGACAAGAAAGAGGTGAAAGGCTGCTATATCTATGTCACCACCAAGAAGGGCAAAGACTGGACTGAACCCGAAAAGGTGGATTTGGGCATCGACTCGTTCAACTATGTGCATCCCTTTGTGACGGGTGACGAGCTGACCCTCTTCTTCGCTTCCAACAAGCCGGGCGGTTACGGTGGCTATGACCTTTACAAAGTTACCCGTAGCAAGAAAAGCAAACCTTTCGCTGCCGCTGATGTGAAGAACTTGGGCAGCGTGGTGAATACCGCCGGCAATGAGGTCTTTCCCGCCCTCCGCGGCGACAGCCTCCTCTATTTCTCCTCCGACGGTCATTACGGCTTCGGCGGTCTCGACATCTACTATTCCGAATTTGTGAACGGTCAGTATCAGACTCCCGAAAACCTCCTTTCGCCCATCAACTCTGAGGCAGATGAAATCGGTATCATGTTCGATGATGCTCCGGCCATCGACCCGAAATCCAAATCTCCTTACGTTGAAAAAGGTTACTTCTCATCCAACCGTGCCGGTGGCAAAGGTGGCGACGATATTTACTACTTCCTGCTCCGTCCGCTGGTTTACACCATCGCCGGTTTCGTGAAGGACGCCTCCAACCTCCAGCCCATCGACGGCGCAACGGTTGAAATCGTCGGCTCCGACGGAACGACCTACAAGACCAAGACCGATGTCAAGGGTTATTATAAATTTGATAAGGATAAGATTCTCGGCAACACCACCTACAGCATGGTCACCACCCGCTCGGGTTATTATGCTGAGAACAATACTGCCAGCCAGACTACTGTGGGTTTGAGCGAAAATACCGACCTCAAGCAGGATTTCAAACTTACCCCGCTGCCGCGCGAACCTATCGTGCTGCCTGAAATTCTTTACGATTTCGACGATGCCACGCTTAAACCGCAATATCAGGATTCCCTCATGTTTGTGTATGATATTATGATGCAGAACCCCACCCTCGTGGTTGAGCTCCGTTCTCATACCGATGCCCGTGGTTCCGATGAGCATAATGAGAATCTTTCGCAACGCCGTGCTGAATCTTGTGTGAACTATTTGATCAATGAGAAAGGTATTGACAAGAACCGTATCAGCCCGAAGGGTTATGGTGAGTACATGCCGCGCGTGCTGACGAAAGATATTACCATTACCTACAACAAGAAGCAATATACCTTCAAGAAAGGTACGAAGTTGACGGAAGACTACATCAATAGCCTCTCACCGAAGGATTATCAGGAGGCGGCCCACCAGCTCAACCGTCGTACCGAGCTCTACATCCTCCGCGACGACTATGTGCCGGGCGGCGATACCATTGCTCCTGTGGCCGACGCTGGTCAGATCAATGTGTACAGTCACAAGTCCATCCCGGTGAGCATCTCCAAGGGTGTGGTGAAGGGTGCCTGCTTCGCCAACAACAAGACCTTCAACTTTGAGATGGTTCCGGGCGACACGGTCTATATGAACCATACCGATGCTATGCGTTTCCTCAAGGATCACATCGTCTCTATCGAAGATTTCGATGCTAAGGCCGCCGCTATCAATGAAGAAGATGGTCAGATTATTGAGAACTCCATCCTGACGCTGAAGAACTTCAACATGGGTGACAATGAGGCTGAGAATGTGAAGGTGGTGGTGAAGAAAGGTCTTACCTCATCCTTCCTCGTCGGCGAGGGCTTCCTTACCCGTACCTTCGGTAACTTCACGGTTGACAAAGCTAAAAAAGTCATCATATTTGAAAACTAATCTTCATAGGATTATCGCAATCCTTATCGTTTTTACGATAGCTGTCACTCCCACAATGGCTCAGCCTATTGTGGGAGCGGCTTTAATGGACGAGTATGTTCCCCAGCTGGAGGGCAAGCGGGTGGCCGTTTGTGGCAACCACACCTCCCTCGTGGGCACTACCCATCTGGTGGATACGCTGCTCTCTCTCGGCGTGAAAGTCACCAAGATTTTCTGTCCGGAACATGGCTTCCGGGGCGAGGCTGAGGCGGGCGCCAACATTCAGTCGTCCACCGATGCGGCCACCGGACTTCCCATCATCTCCCTCTACGGAAGCAACAAGAAACCTACGCCCGAGCAGGTCAGCGGCCTCGATGTGATTCTGTTCGACATACAGGATGTGGGCTGCCGGTTCTATACCTATATCTCCACCCTCACCTATGTGATGGAGGCCGCGGCGGAGAATGGCGTCGCCGTCATCATTCTCGACCGTCCCAACCCGAACGGCTACTTCGTGGACGGTCCCATTTTGGACCCGAAGTTCCGTTCCTTCGTGGGCATGCATCCCATACCGGTGGTACACGGCATGACCATCGCCGAGTACGGACTGATGGTGAACGGTGAGGGCTGGCTGGCCGATAGTGTGCGTTGCGACCTGTCGGTGGTGAAGATGGCCTACTACGACCACACCACCCGCTACTCGCTGCCCGTTGCGCCGTCGCCCAACCTGCAGACCGATGAGTCCATTTACCTCTATCCCTCCCTCTGCCTTTTCGAGGGCACCTGCATCAGTTTGGGGCGCGGCACCGACCATCCGTTTGAGATGTACGGGCATCCCGACCTGACCGTCGGCGACTACCATTTCACGCCCCATCCCATCAAGGGCGTGTCGGAAAATCCGCCCCTCAAAGGACGCGACTGCCGGGGCTTTTCGCTCACCGAGACCGCCCATGCCCTGCTCGATTCTACCAACTGTTTCAACTTGGAGTATCTGCTGACGGCCTACCAGAACTTTCCGAACAAAGAGACCTTCTTCCTTAAAAACGGCTTCTTCAACAAGCTGGCGGGGAGTGGCGAGTTGAAGCGACAGATGGAGGCGGGACAGAGCGCGGAGGAGATCCGTGCATCGTGGCAGCCTGCGTTGGAGGCCTTCAAGAAAATCCGAGTTCAATATTTACTTTATCCCGATTTTGAATAATGGTCTTTCCCGCTTTCGACACGGAAATCTTTCTCTTTTTCAACGGGATGCACGCCTCGTGGGCCGATAAATTCTTTTTGATTGTCACCAACACATGGACGTGGTTGCCCGTTTATTTGGCTGCCATCTTCTTTATTTTCAAGAAATTCAAGAAAAAAGGCTTTTGGGTACTGCTTACCGTGGCGTTGGTAATTTTGTGTACCGACCAAACTTGCAATTTGGTGAAGCGCACGGTGCAGCGGCCTCGTCCGTCGCACACGCCCGAGCTGGCCGAAAATATCCAGCTGGTGCGGCAGTCGAATGGCGAGTATTACCGGGGCGGGCACTATAGTTTTCCCTCCGGACATGCCGCCAACACGGCTGCTTTCGCGCTGTTTTTGATTCTCTTTTTCAAGGAACAGCGTCGTTGGATCATCCCCACGGCCATCGCCTGGAGCCTGTTGCTCTCTTACAGCCGCCTCTATTTGGGCGTGCACTACCCGATCGATATACTCTGTGGCTGGTGCGTGGGAGTTTTCTGGTCGTGCCTGCTATCGCTGCTGTGTATCAGGTTGCTGCGTTGCTGGCAGCGGCGCAGGGTAGGGGAACACCAATCCGACAATCATCAATCATCAAATATTTGACAAATATGAAAAATCTATGGGTATTGGGACTTTTGATGATGTCCCTCGTTTTTGCCTCTTGTGGCAGTAATCAGAATCAAGATAAGGCAGAAAAGAAAGCTACTGAAGCCACAGATGGCACTGCCACGCAGAGTGAAGGTTGCAAGGCGGCACTACAGTTGATCACGGACTATAAAGTAAGTATCAATATGATGACATCTTGCGAGCAGCTGAATGCCTGTCAGGTGAACATCTCCCGCGATTTGGATGCCATTTATCAGAAGTATGAGCCGCTGACCGCAGAAGAGAAAGCGTCTGTGCAAAACGGAGTGACTTCGTTAGGGGTGCTTATCAACAAGAAAAAGACGGAGTTGGGCTGCCAGTAGTTGCGGGAAACTATCGTATTGTCTGTCTTAATATCTCTATCTGTTGTAGAGGGGGGATAGAAGCGTAAGTTCATTTGAATACTTCAGTGAAATGCAAAATTTATTCAGTAAATTTTATATTTCACTATTTTTTCGTATTTTTGCCGCACTAATGCTAAACCCATTATGCCATGAAAAAAGATCATCGCATAAAGTCCCGTATTCCCGATCTGCAGTGGTTGGGCAAGAACAACTTCCTTGTGTAGGGCACGCCGCAATGCTGGCTTGCGGCGGCGCAGAAAACTGCGGTGCAAAAATACCATTTTTTTCATTGTGGAGCGAGCCGAAGTGCACGCAATTTTGCGTGTTCCCGCGACAGGTGGAGTTTTTGTATAATTTAAAATCTGAATAATTATGAAATTAGAATCATTGAACAATCCGAAATATTCTTTAACACCCGAAAAAATGGGCCAATTGGTGGAAGGACGAATCTATGGTGATGTAACAGGGCCTTGTGGACAATATTCAGCGGATGCACAGGTTACGCGTACAAATGGTGATGATTTGAGAACGGGGAAATATTCGTATGAACTTGTTGGAGCAACTGGAGCTAACGATGCTACTATTTGTGAAAATTGGTTGAATAGGCAGCTTGCTGAGAACAAATAACTTTAATCAGTTAGGGGGGAGCCCCCCCCCTAATATTATTCAATGAAAGATGAGAACAAGATTTTTTGTCACTTTTATTTGTTTCTTTGTATTTCTTTTTACACTTCAAGCTCAATCAAAGAAGAACATTCGGCAGTACTACTACTGGATCAACCAGGCGGAGCTGGCCATCTGCGATGATAATCTGCAGCTTGCGGATTCGCTCTATACCCGAGCTTTCAGCATCAAGAAACCTCTGGCGCGTGAAATGCGCACCGCTTTCAGGGTGGCCATTCAAATTGAAAACAACGAGAAAATTTTGCAGATAGCGAAATGCCGGATTGAATTGGGTGATGAGGGATTGGCGTATTCTTATCAACATTCGACGCAGAAGTTTGATTCTGCCACTTACAAACAACTGCTTTTTCTAGAAGAAAATACACCAAAAACTTATCATACGGAATTCGATACAATTTTGGAAAATCTCATTGAGCGTGACCAACGATACCGAAAGCAAGGTATGGGGCGCTCACCGGAACAGTTCGCGTTGGATGATGAAAACCGTAAACTCATCAAGCAGTTTTACCGTGAATATCCTGACTTCAACGAATATGTGGCCGGATTTTACTATATGGGAATGTTGGGTGTTGTACTGCTCCATGCCGTGCAGACGGACCACTATGACTTGCAACCACTGCTTCGCAAGAAAGTGATGGCCGGGATTTTTCCTGCCGAAAATTATATGGAATTCGAGTCCTGTTGGGGAGATGTGCATTCAAGTAAAGGACATCAGTACGGAAGTGAACTCAATAATATTTATTACATAGGAAACACTTTGTTTGTCGAGCAACCTGATAATCTCAAACAGATTGACAAAAACAGGAAAAAGTTAGGATTGGCTGAAACGTGGCAAGATGCTGTGAAAAAGCGCGTGTGGGAGTGCGAGCATAATACCTATTACATCACAGGAAGCAGGCAGAGCAGAATTTATGGCGGTGAAGAGGATGATGCCGCCGAGGTGGCGCGGTTGAAACAGGAGATTGATGCCGAGCACGCAGCAGGCGACTTCCATAGAATGTATTACGAAAAAGGTTCAAAAGTGAGTGAATGATGAAACAGCTGGCAATCATCTTTTTGACACTGGTTTTGTGTGTTCCAGCTTTCGCACAAAAGAACAAAGTCATCACCATCGAAATCAACGACAAGGTGAAAATCGATATGGTATTGATTGAGCCTGACACTTTTATAAGAAAGAACTATTATGGTGACACGATTTGCCACTATTGCCATCTTTGTCCCATTGTTGCAAAAAATGCTTACAACGGGCACGATAGCATCGTACTTTCTCCCTATTATATTGCGAAATTCGAAGTGACACGAAAACTGTATTCTTCTGTTATGCACACCGATCCATCGTATTTCAAACAAAATCCATCAAACCCATACGGAGGATACAAAACAACCGAAAATTGTCCGGTTGAAACGGTATCATGGTATGATGTACAAAGGTTTATTGATACGCTGAACAAATTGACCGGTCAACATTTTCGGCTTCCCACCGAGGCAGAGTGGGAATATGCGGGATGGGGAGAACATCCTGAACTCAAATACAGTGGCAGCGATAATGCCAACCAAGTGGCTTGGACATGGACAGCATCAGAAGGGTTCACGCACGATGTCGGTAGCAAGCGCCCGAATGGTTACGGCTTGTATGATATAAGCGGCAATGTTTCGGAGTGGTGCAGCGACTGGTTCGCTTCTGATTACTATGTTCCTGACACATTATACAATAATCCTACTGGCCCCGCAGCTGGCAGGTTGAAGGTTGTAAAAGGCGGATCTTGGGGGAACGACGACCGATTTCTTGAAATCAAGACAAGAGTGGGCTATGATCCAAACAAAAAAAGTAACGGCATCGGTTTCCGCCTTGCGATGGATGCCGAAGATGTTAAACGATAATTCTACATAATATGAAACCTAAAAACCTATTTCTCACCCTGATGGCGGTGCTGCTGTTGGTTTCGGCGGCGGCGCAGAGCCGCAAACAAGTCCGGCAGTACTACTGCTGGATTAACCAGGCCGAGCTGGCGTACGATGCAAATCAGTTGGAAAAGTCCGCGACTTTTTATGAGCGGGCTTTTAACCAAATGGCCCCCTTCTCTCGCGACATCAATATGTATTTGTTGCTATACAGCTACTACCACTATGGGAAAGAGGACGTTGCCCTTAATTATGCGCATACGCTGGCTCAAAGGGATGATCTTTGGCCCCAGCGCTATATCGGAGACACCATCTTTCAGAACAAGCTGCAAGTTATTAAGGACACCACTGTGGTTTTAGTCAACCCCCTGCTGAAACAGGCATTAGATAGTTTATTTGCCAGAGATCAATCAGTTAGAAAGAGTTGTTTGGATTCTGATGAAACGAACAGACAGGCTGCCATAACGGATTCCGCCAATATGAAAATTCTTCTTGATTTGTTTCAGCAATATGGTTCGGTTAATGAATGTAATGCGGGGGAGCGTGCTTATGTGATTGTTGAACTGATATTTATACATAACAGCAAAACGCGTGATGTGGATTTGCCTTTTTATGTTTTGGAGAACGCGGTGAAGCAAGGCACTTATGACGCAAGATCATATATGCATCTTTATGATGATTGTATGACCTGGCGGTCGACTCCCGGACAATCCCAAGGTACAAGGTATGGCACAGGTTTTGACCATTATATGGCATATGGCAATACCTTGTTCATTTATCCTCCTGACAATATTCGGGGAATCAATGAGAACCGGAAATCATTAGGAGTAGGTGAGACGTGGAATGATTTTGAGAAGAAACTTGTAGTAACATTCATGAGTTGCGGTGCAGGATTCGTCAAGATGAATACCGCAGTGGGTGGCGGAGAAAATTCGGAAGCAATGAAGGCTTCGCAAATCCGTGCTGAAATGGATTCGGGTAAAATCAATGGGAAATATGTGATACGGGAGAATGACTGCGACGGAGTATTTATTTCGCAATAATGTTGCCTCAAAAATATTGTAAAATTTGGTATGATGAAACCTAAAAACCTATTTCTCACCCTGATGGCGGTGCTGCTGTTGGTTTCGGCGGCGGCGCAGAACCGCAAACAAGTCCGGCAGTACTACTACTGGATCAACCAGGCGGATCTTGCCATTTGCGACGAGAACTACCAGTTGGCTTCCCAGAATTATGTCAAAGCATTTGAAACAGCCAACCCATTCACATCAGATCTGTTTGCCTATTTTTGGATTTATCGGAAATTTGGCATTGGGGAAAAGGATGACCTTATCTTTTGGGCGCACAAACTTGCCCAACGGGAGGCGTTGTCGCTTGACCGCTATCAAGATGACACGTTGCTATACCCCATTTTCAAAATCATTTTGGACACGACGGTCTCCACGATTGACCACAATCTCACCGACCGACTGAAACAGATTGTGGAGCGGGATCAGGAGGTGCGTTTGCGTAATGATTTCGCTTCCGCCGAAGAAAAGGCATTGGCAGTCAGACAAACTGATTCTATAAATTTGTTTGAGATCAAGAAGTTATATAATACATACCCTATTATCAACAATGACAACGCAGGCTTTTTTGAACTAGATGTTCGGCTTATATTGCTTCATTGTTCACAGAATGGAATCAAGGGCATCCCATGGAGACTGTTTGAAGAACAGGTTGCGCTGAATAGCTTCGGTGTGACAGATTTTATGACGATGTACGATGAGTGTACCCAATGGAGGGCATACGCCGACAGCATTACCTGCACAGGATACGGAACCAAATTGGAGCATCAGCGCATTGTGGGTAACACGCTGTTTGTCTATCCTCCAGCCAACATTGAAGAAATCAACAGGAACAGGGAGGAAATCGGTGCCGCCGAGACATGGCAGGATTATAAGAGGAAGCTGGTTTATACATTCCTTTCCCGCAAATTTGCATTTGTGGCACTACAAGAAGAAGTTTGGGGTGATGATGCCGCCAACGAGCGAGCAGCTGAAAAGGGACGCAATGAAATTGACAGTGGCACAGTAAAAGGAGAATATTTTATAAGATAATAAAAATGAAGCGCTTGGTTGTTCTGTTTTGGATTTTGATGCCCTTGCGTAGTATATGTCAGCAGGATAGTATTATCGCCATTACGGTGGGGAATGTCAGTTTCAATATGGTGCGGATTGAATCGGCGGAATATGTCCACAGAAACTACTATGGGGACACAATCTGCAATTACTATATGTTGTCTTCTATCAAAGATTATGATGCGTACAATGGAGAATGCAAAATCATTCTTAGCAGTTATTATATTGGACAATGTGAAGTAACCCAGGAATTGTACCGGGCTGTAATGGGAACAAACCCATCGTACTACAACCCTATCCAATATCGCAATGTGACGTTGCAACATCCTGTGGAGACTGTCTCGTGGTATGATGCCGATGCTTTTGTAAGGGCATTAAGCAAACTGACTGGCAAAAAGTTCCGTTTGCCCACCGAGGCGGAATGGGAGTACGCCGCATCGTGTGGGGACACCTCCCAGGTTTATAGCGGAGGGGACAACATCGAAGAAGTTGCGTGGGGATGGGATAATGGAGAGCAGAGGAGTCATCCTGTGGCACAGAAGAAACCCAACCAGTTCGGATTGTTTGATATGAGTGGGAATATAACGGAATGGTGTAGTGACTGGTTCTCAAGTGATTACTATTTGCCAAATCGTGTTTATCGCAATCCGAAAGGGCCATCAAAGGGCACTTTGAAAGTTCGCAAAGGTGGCTCGTGGGGCAACGAAGACCGATTTTTAAAACCAACCACACGTGTCGGTTATCCGCCTAAGCAAGGAGGCAATGGTTGTGGTTTCCGCCTTGCGATGGATGCCGAAGATGTTAAACGATAATTCTACATAATATGAAACCTAAAAACCTATTTATCACCCTGATGGCGGTGTTGCTGGCGGTTTCGGCGGCGGCGCAGAGCCGCAAACAAGTCCGGCAGTACTACTACTGGATCAACCAGGCCGAATTGGCCATCTGCGACAGCAACTTACTGATGGCAGATTCTCTTTACACCCGAGCTTTCAGCATCAAGAAGCCGCTGGCACGTGAAATGCGCACCGCCTACTGGGTGGCCGTTCAAACCGAAAACCACGAGAAAATCTTGCAGATAGCAAAATGCCGGATTGAACTGGGTGATGAAGAATTGGCGGATTCATATCAGTATATGTCGCCGCACTTTGACTCGGCTGTTTACCAAAAACTGCTTTACCTCGACGAAAACACGCCCAAAACCTACCACACCGAATTTGACACGATTATAGAAAACCTCCTCGAACGTGACCAGTTGTACAGAATGCAAGGACAAGGCCGTTGTCCTGAACAGTTTGCATTGGATGATGAGAACCGTAAACTCATCAAGCAGTTTTACCGCGAATACCCTGACTTCAACGAGTATGTGGCAGGGTTCTACTATCTATCCCGGTTGTCCGTTGCCATGCTCCATGCGGTACAGACGGAGCACTACGATTTGCAGCCAATATTGCGAAAGAAAGTGGCGGCAGGAATTTTCCCTGCCCAGCAATATATGGAACTGGAAGATGTATGGGCACAAATACATTCCTCACGAAACGAAATGTACGGTGAAGGAATGGGAAGCGAAAACATCTATTATATCGGGAATACCTTGTTTGTAACACGTCCCGAAAACCTCAAGCAGATCAACAAGAACAGAAAAAAGCTGGGGGTTGCCGAAACATGGGAGGATGGCGTTAAAAAAATGATATGGGAATGCAAGCATAAAAACTACTGCATTACCGGAAGCAGACATATCATAGTATTCGGCGATGAAGATGACGATGCCGCCGAGGTAGCGCGCTTGAAACAGGAAATCGATGCCGAGCACGCCAAAGGCGACTTTCATCGGATGTATTATGAAAGAAGTTCTAAAAATGAATAACCGATGAAACGAGCGCTCCTTATTTTATTGATACTCATTTTGTATTTCCCTGCTTCTTCTCAAAAAAACAAAGTGGTCTCAATTAAAATCAATGACAAAGTTAAGATCGACATGGTTTACATTCCTGCAGACACCTTTGTGCGAAAGAATTTCTATGGCGACACCTGCCGACATTATCATTTAAAACCAGTCGTTGCAGAAGGCGCATACAACGGATACGACACCATTGTGCTTTCAAGTTATTACATTTCAAAATTCGAGGTAACGCAATTGGTCTATGAAACCGTGATGCACAAGAATCCGTCGTGGTACAACAAAGACAACACTCCAGTATTGCGATATCAAGAATTTGATTACAGAGCATGTCCGGTAGAACGTCTTTCCTGGTATGATGCGCAGGAGTTTGTGGATTCATTGAGTTCGCTCACGGGCCGGCATTTCCGCCTGCCCACGGAAGCGGAATGGGAGTATGCCGCACGCGCCAAACATTACAATGACCGTTTCAGCGGTGGCGACAATTTTGAAGAATTGGCTTGGTCGTGGGATAACGTGGGACATAATTCGCATCCTGTTGGAATACTGAAACCAAACGCTTTCGGGCTATACGATATGAGCGGCAATGTGGAGGAGTGGTGCAGCGACTGGTTTTCTTCCTACTATTATCAACCCGACACGCTGTATGTTAATCCGACCGGTCCGTCGGAAGGACATCTGAAAGTGCTCCGTGGTGGAAGCTGGGGCGTATATCCCAATCGTTCCAGTGAATTGGACACGCGCAGAGGTGAAAACCCTTCAGTAAGAACCAATCAGGCGTCCGGCATACGGTTGGTGATGGATGCCGAAGATGTTAAACGATAATTCTACATAATATGAAACTGAAAAACATATTTCTCACCCTGATGGCGGTGCTGCTTGCGGTTTCGGCGGCGGCGCAGAACATCCGTTCCTACGAAAGCCACGGCGGTATTTGGTTCGAAAAATTTGAAACCGATACAAATCTGTTCATCTACTCTTCCGATAACACTATCTATATTCCTCATCAACAGCGCACATTTACCTATTCATATCAAAAAAATTCAGTTCAATATCTCTTCCAAAGCACAGGCGAAAAGAATTGGAAATTGGTTCCAATCAACGAGGCGACTGATAGTGCAGCTGTAACCATTATTATGCAGATTATTGCAGATTCGGCTACGTTGGGGTATGGCTCGGCCCATTCAGGGAAAACAGGCCAAAGCATCCTGCACCGAAGCTTCTATAACAAATTTTCCAAAAGACTTCCCGTGCAGGAATATACGGGACTCGTGGAAAATGAAAGAAACATTTGGTTCCATCCGCCAAGAACATTTTTGTTTGAAATGTTGGAATTGAATCCCTTTCCCTATATCAAATTTCCAATCAAAAAGAATAGAGTGTGGCGATGGAAGCTGACCATCGGCAGCCAATGGGGTGACGCCCGATGGAAAGAATGGGAAGGTGCCATTGTCAACCACTACAAATACCGTATTACTGATACAAATCGCACCATTATAACTGTCTTGGGCTCAATGAACTGTACAGTAGTGGAAAGCCGTGCGAAAAGCCGGATTGGCACCACGAAGGCCACCTTCTATTATGAAGAGAAATTAGGATTTGTGAAATACGAATATGTGAATATTGACGGCTCCTCCCTCACGATTGAGTTAGTGGAAATCAATGTGAATCAACCCACCAGATGAATTCCCACCGTAAAGTACTATTTCAGTAATAAATCACTTTTTCACCCCGTTACATTATAACCCCTTAAAAAACAATCCCGATGAAACAATCCTTTTTGGTTTTATTATTCATTCTCAACATTTTAACTTCCTCGCAAGGACAAGATATCATCGTTTCCGATTCCGTCAAATCATATTATAAGCTGTTACAACAATTAGAAAGCGCATACAATTCTGATGCAGACATAACGGTAATAGAGAGTATATATGGTCGGATCTTCAGTTCGACAATGGTTCCAGAATGGGTGATTGCAAACCAGTATGAGGGTTACGCACTATTACTGGCAAAAAAAGGAAACCTATCAAAATCGGTTGAATATTACGATAAAGCCTTCTATTCCAAAATGATGCTTCCAAATAGATTCAACCGTATTGGGATTCAAGATTTATTTAAAAAGGATACAGCATTATTCCAATCGAAAGTCAGGGAATATGAGTCAAACTTTGGGAAGATTTATTCCTATCAAGAAATTCAGGTTATACAAGAGCTGTATTCTATGTTGTCGGCGGACCAGCTGGCCCGAAAATTCGACGACCAATACCACAATTATGCCTTGTTAAAGTTTACGGACTCCCTTACGATGGCCCGGATGGTCAGACTCATTGAAGAGAATCCCCAAATCAAAGATCCCCTCTGTTATGTTTTTGTTGCCAATTTTGTATTAGGCCGACATATCTACTCTGCCTATCCCGAATTTTGGCTGACCCATATCGAACCCATTACAAGATGGCGGCTGTTGAACGGATTGGCACTGCCAAGTGAGTATGCCTACACTTACGACAGGTGCGTGATTTTTGCGAAAGGAGAGAACAGTTACTACGGGGTATTCGACAACGGAGGAGATAATGCAAACCCCAATCTGGAAGAAGTGAACAAACATCGAGACAATATCGGACTCCCGCCCTTGGAACAGAAGAAACAGAATGACGGGGGCATTTTCATAACCTATTAATGGAGATAGATTTACCCTTATGAAACGAATGAACAAGTTGCTGACGGTCTTTTGCGCAGTTTTGGGTCTGGGGGTGTCCACTTGCTGGGGACAAAAGAAGGTGGTATTCAGTGGCTCTGTTTCAGATTCTACAACACGCGCTCCTTTGGAGTACGCAACCATTATGTTATACGACTCTCTACAGAATCTCCAATATGTGGCGATGAGCGATTCAAATGGAAGATTTGTGATACAAAATGTTCATAGTCAGTCTTATCTGATTTCCATTGATTTTGCAGGTTGTCCCACCTATAAGGAGAATATTATGGTGAAATCGAATGAGGGATACTTCTATTACCGTGCGATGCTGAATGCGAGTCAGATGTTAGATGCCGTGGTGGTCAGAAGCTCCCAACCTAATTTCCAAATGCTGGTTGACCGCACCATTTTCCGTCCTGACACCGCCCACCTGCGGAATTGCACATCGGGACTGGATGTGCTGGACAAGGTGCCGGGAGTCAGGGTCAGCGCTGCCGATGATGGCGTTTCTCTGTACGGGAATGCCAATGTGCTTGTCCTTATTGATGGGGAATATTATCATCGCCCACTCTCCTCTATTTCCCCGAAAGATATTGAACGGATTGAAATCATCAAGAATCCGACAGCTCAATTCAGCTCAGAAGTGAAGAATGTCATCAACATCATTTTAAAAGAAGAAAGAAAACAGGGCGTTAGTTTCCGCATTGATGGCTTGGCCTCGTATCCCAACCATCTCATCCGCACAGGATTGCAGTTCGAATATGAGTTCAGCAAGTTTCGGCTGTATGCCGATTTCCGCTTCCGCAACATCCAGTTTGACTCGCACGACAGCACCATTTACCGAAATGAGAATGCAGCCATCCCCACTTCGGATGTCATTCTGAACTATCCCGGAAAATCAAAGTTGCGCAGTTATTCCGTGCAGTACGGCATTGATTACAACATCAACAAGAACAACATCCTTCGTTTCTCCGGGGATTATACAAACTTGAATTTGCTGACCACTTCCATAATGAACGGCCACTTTTGCGAAGGCGACAGGCTTATGTATCGTAAGACAGGCAACGAGGCTGTAGCAACTGTCAACAGCCAGCAAAACTACTCGCTTTTTTACAAACACAAATTCAGCAGGGCAGGCCACGAGCTGAAAATAAACACCAACTTTTTTATTCTTGAACGGAAGGAAAAAAGCGAGAGCCGTACTACCTTCATTTTCCCGGATGAAAGCAGTTCTTTGAACACCATCCAAGACACAACGGACATTCAGATGCGCAATGCCAACCTGTTGGTTGACTATACCTTGCCCATCAACAACAAACTGAAGTTGTTCCTTGGGGCACACGAATATTTCCGTCATATTGACAACACCTATCGGGGCGATCTTATAGCCTACTCTATGACCTACAACGAGTTGCGATCAGCAGCATACTTGCAGTTAGAATATTCTCCGACAGAAAAACTTGTTTTGTCTGCAGGGTTGCGGGCGGAAAACAACCGGAATCGTCTGTACGAGACCCTCCGAAACAACTATTGGCATTGGCTGCCATCCTTTTCGCTGCTGTACTCGCCGAAAGCCGACCATCAGCTTCGGCTGTCCTATCGCGAGCGGTTGAATTATCCCAACTATCGCTATTTAGATCCGTTTGTGCGCTACCGCACTGATTCTCTGACCCGTTCCGAAGGCAATCCGTACCTCAAACCGGAACATATCCGCGCCTTTGAATTGGAGTATTCCTACACGTCCGATGCTATTCTTTTGCAGGTGCGTCCGTATGTTAAATTCTATTCCAACCAGATTCAGTTGGCACATTCCTTGTCAGACAACAATGTATTGGTGGAAAGATACCAAAACATCGGGCGCTCCAACTACTATGGGGTGTCGGCAGAACTGGAAACGGAGTTTTGCGACTGGTTCGTGCCCTCCCTATACACGGACTTGCACTACACGCATTTCCCCAACCCGGCTTACAACGGCTGGACTTGGGATTTCCAGCTTGATTTGAACTTCTACTTGCCGTTGGATTTTGAAATCTATGCCGCATTCACATACACCACAAAAGATTATCGCTACGATGGATGGGAACGCGAAGGCGCAGATCTTGACATATCGGTTACAAAAGGCTTCCTGCACGGTTCCTTGCAGGTAACCTTGGCAGCGTGTTATCTGCTGCCCGACAACTTGACCACATACTGGCACAATCCTGAATATCAAGTGGAAACGCATTCCTACCTCTTCTCCCCATACGCTTTTTTGAAAATTGCCTACCGTTTTGCGAAAGGGAAAAAATTGAAACGTGTGCAGCGCGACCTTATCCAAGAAAAAGAAAACGAATTATAAACATTTCACATGTCCCATTCTTTCCCCTATTATCACCAACTTGACGCGATGGACTGCGGGCCGACCTGTCTGCGGATGGTGGCCAAGCTTTATGGAAGTTTCTCTTTATGCCTGAAGATGAGACCGATGCGTTGCGCAAACTGTACTGGATTGTACCCTTATGGGTCGAACGTGTGAAGACCAAATTTGGCGAAGAACACGGCTACCGTTTCAACTGGGGAAACCATAATTGTTTCAAGTGAGGGGTGTAAATCAAATTATTGTAAATCAACGAATTATAAAGATGTTTGATTTGAACAAAGTACTAATCGTGCCAACGGCACGACATCCTATTAACCCCGTACCAAACGCAGTGCGGTGCGGGGTACAGGAAGCCCGCCGTGCATCCTGCGTGCCGGAGGCATGCTACAGATATACAATTAGTTGCGTACCTTCGGCACGCTCTTCACCATATACAGCTGCCCACCTCACACAGCAAAGCTGTATGAGGTTAATAAGATATCGTGCTTACAGCACGACATTTGCAAATTCATAACATCGATAGTAAAAACACCTCGTAAAAACAGAATCCCCTACCCTTATGAAACACCTCCTTCTTTCCTTGGCACCCTAATCCGCATTGTATGAAAAAATTTCTTCTTTTTTACGTAGTCTTGCTGTGTGCCTATTGCGCATTCCCCCAAACGGAGCAATGGAGGAAATACTGTGTGCTTCAGTATCAAGCCAAAGCGGCCTTTGACAACAGCAACTACAGCAATGCCGCCCAATTCTATCAGCAGATGGACTCCGTATATGGACACATTGTGGATTACAGGGACATGAGGAACTTTTGCATTGCGGCGGCAATGTGCAGTGATACGAACTCGGTGCAACGTTCACTTCTCGCCCTCACGAAATATAAATGCTTCGACATCGGATTCTTGGTCAATCCCATTTTCAATTCATACAAAAAGAAAAATTGGTGGGCGGAATGTGACTCCCTTTCCCATATCTACGGACATAAAAACCAGTGGTATATCGACACGCTGAAGCAGATGCAAATTGCTGATTCTACAGTGCGGTATGCGTTTACTCATGCAACCGACATGGCGGTTTGGGACTCCATCAGGGCCGTTATGGCGGCGATGGATTCGGTCCACACCCTCCAATTGGAACAACTCATCAAAGAACACGGTTTGCCCACTTTTCGGAATGTGGGATACGAGGGTTTCCATAGTGCTTATATCATCATGATGCATATCCATTCGGAACTGCAAGATTCTCTTATTGAGAAACTTATCCCATTGATGGAAACCGGGGAGGTGCCCCGTGATAAAATGGCCTATCTGATTGACCGCAGTCTGATCAGAAAGAAACTGCCGCAACGATATGGCTGTCAGATTTATCGAAGTGGGAAATCACAGCCTATTGAAGATATTGACCACCTCAATGAACGCCGGGAGGCAATGGGACTCTGTCCGGTGGATATTGAAGATTTGAAAACAAGGATTGTGGAGTATGAGTGAACAACCCAAACTATATTTATGAAACAACTGATTTTCATCCTGACGGCAATTCTGCTGGGGTTTACAGCATCTGCCCAATCCCAACCCACCCAATACTCACAAAGCGGCGGTGGCATTTGGTTTGAGGTGAGAAATGACACCTCGAACCCCTGCCGCTATACCGAGGACAACAAGATTTATCAGGCCGACAGGGAGTTTACCTTTGAGTTCCACTATTTCGACCCACAGGGCAAGGAACGCTATATGAGGTATGAACGTGTTCCTCATCAAGGGTATGAACTCACGGAAAATGGCGACACCTCTTATTACACCTACTATCGTCCGGGATTTTCCTTCTCGGATGTCTTTAATCCCTCCGATTCCTGCATCAACCGCTACCTGTTGAAAGTCGCCTGTACGGGTAAAGGGTTCCGTAAAGATTACAACCAAACGGTGGAGGAGTTTTACTTTTTCTTGGATGGGCAGACATCAAGATTGCCCTTGGAAATGTCCGGCATTGTGGAAAACGAACAGAATTTGTGGATGCATCCTAACAGATCTTGCCTGTTCCGCATCCTCGAACTCAATCCATTTCCGTATATCCAATACCCTGTCAAAAAAAGTAAAACTTGGAAATGGCGGCTCTCCATCGGCAGTCAGTGGGGCGACGAGCGTTGGAAGACTTGGATGAGCGTCATCGTCAACAAGTACAGATACAAGATTACCGATACGGATTGCGAAGTGGTCACGCCCATGGGCACGCTTTCGTGCGTGAAGGTGGTGGCCGTGGCCAAGAGCCGCATCGGGAAAACTTATCTCACAGCATACTATAACGACACCTACGGTTTTGTGAAAATGGACAACGCCAACATCGACGGCTCGCGGTTGGAGATTGACTTGGTGGGGACGAATTTTTGAGGAGTTCTGAAAAAAATAATGACGAAATTTCACAAAAACACAAAATCTCGTCATTATTTGTTGTATTTTTGCAAAAATTTAGAAATATGGTGGAAAGAAAAACTTATCTAAGGAATTTGATTCTGCTGAGAGACACTCACTTGATAAAAGTAATAACGGGGATACGCCGATGCGGCAAATCCACATTGATGACCCAATTCCAAAATTATCTTCTCACCGAAGGGGTGACACCTGAAAGGATCGTCTCCCTTAACTTTGAAGAACGGGAAAATTCTAATTTTGCCGACTGGAAAGCCGTTTTTGACCATATCTTACAATTGCTCCCCCAAAATGCCCCATGTTATGTGTTTCTTGACGAAGTGCAGGCCGTAACCCATTTTGAGAAACTGGTGGATGCTTTATTTGTCAAACCCAATATTGATTTATATATCACAGGTTCAAATGCATATCTCCTCTCCAGCGAATTGGGAACATTGCTCTCCGGTCGTTACGTTGCTATACATCTACTTCCCTTCTCCTTTGCCGAATACGTTTCTGCTTTTCCTTCATCACACAATACGGACAAGCTTTTCCGGCAATATATGAACAATTCCTGTTTTCCGCAGGCAACCAATCTGCAAAACACAGCTCCCGATATGGTGAATACATACCTTAAGTCACTATACGATACAGTTGTTGTAAAAGACATTGTTCAGAGACATCATCTCCGGAAATTCGATACCTTACAAAAAATTGTCAACTTTCTATTCGACAGTGTAGGAAGCATTGTTTCCCCCAATAATATCACTGAAAATCTCCGAAAGATTTCAACAGAAAAGTTGTCTCACAACACCGTACTAAAATATCTTCGCTTTTTTACAGAGTCCTATCTCGTTTATCCTGTGAAACTTTATAACATCAAAGGCAAGCGCCTGTTAGAGAGCAACTACAAATATTACGTGGTTGATCTTGGATTGAAAAATATTATGCAAACTAACAATCCCACCACCGATTTGGGACACAAACTGGAAAACGTGGTCTATTTTGAACTTCTACGTCGTGGGGGCGAGGTTTTTGTTGGCCAGTCACAAAACGGAGAGGTTGACTTTATAGTGCAGAAAGCTAATAACCTCACCGAATATTACCAAGTGGCATTTACAGCTAATGACGAAAAAACACTAAAACGCGAACTTTCGTCATTAAAAGGTATCCGAAACTCATTTCCCAAATATCTGCTGACACTTGATTATGACAATACAAATATTGACGGCATACAGAAAATAAATGTCATTGACTGGCTGTTGCAGGAATAAGAAGCACACTGAAAACCAAAGCGGAGCGTCACACCAGACTGATGGACTCCAGCTCTTTGGTCAGGGATTGGATGCCCCGTTGGATTTTCTCCGCCTGCTTGCGCCGGGGTTTGTGCACTCCGGCAGCATAGTGCCAAAGCTGCCGCTCATTGATGCCTGTGATTCGGCTTAAAGCGGCTTTGGTAAAGATTCCGCTATAGTAATTGATAAAAGTGGCCGTATCAATACGGAACTTCAATTCAAAATCACCAGTGAGCTTGTCGCACGGATTGGGATTGTCCTCCAGATAAAGCTCCACAGCCTCTTGCATATTGCGCTCCACCTCTTGAATGTTGCTGCCCACCGTGATAATCGGCGCTCCTTCAATAAAGGCGCTCAAATTTTTCCCTGCAAATTCCACAATCACTTCCACGATTTTCATATTGTTCATCTTAATGATTCACTGATTTGTAGCTCATCGTTGTAGAGTTAGTAAGAGGTTGCAAATATAGTAAAAACATGAATACTTTACATACATAGTTTGAAAAATATCACCTGTTGACTATCAGAGTGTTATCCTGATAGTGTCCCACTCCCCCCAAGATTTTCACTCTCATTTTCGTTTTAAAAAGAAAAACAAAAATGAAACTCCGCCACATCATCCTTTGTCTTTTGGTGGCGGCTGCTACCTCGGCGGCCGGACAGCACCTTACCCTGAAAAACTATCAGGGGAAAATGACTCGCAGTTTAAGTTTGATTCGAATCGACAAGCAACAGTACTGCGACTCCAAGCCCATCACCAACCTCGACTGGCGCGAGTACCTGTATTGGCTGGAACGCATCTACGGAAAAGAGTCGGAGCCATACCGTGCCGCCCTGCCCGACGAGGCAGTCCTCCGGCAGCAGCTGCCCGACAGCATTGCTACAAACTATCTGTGGCAGCCAGCATACAACGATTTCGCCGTCTTGGGCGTGTCGCCGGAGCAAGCCCGTGCCTACTGCCAATGGCGCACCGACCGCGTGGCGGAATATATTCTGGTGTGCATGAAAATCCGTGAATGGGACCCCGACGCTCCCTTCTTCCTCGCGGACTACGACAATCCGAAAAATCTGCAACTTCTCCACTTTTTTCTTCCACAAGAGGGCATGGAAACCCGATATGGCTTTGTGTGCTTTGCGATGTGGAAATGATTGACTAGTTTGTAACACATTGAATTACAACAATTTACCCCCCCCCATTTTCTGATAAAAATTTTTAGCAAACCCTTGAAAATCAGAAAAAAACCGTATATTTGTCGCCATGAAAAGATTAACGGAGATCTTGTTTTGGCTTCTGCTCGGCTGCGGCACAATGTTTGCCCAGCAGAATCTCATCACGGTCAGCGGCCGGGTGTCCAGCACCGACACGTTGGGGGTGCTTGGTGCGCATATAACAGTCCACAACGGGCATGAGTATGTCGGGATGACCACTACCGATGGACATGGGTTCTTCACTCTCTCGCTGCCACAATCGGAAAACGACTATACGCTCACCGTATGGTGCATGGGCGCTGAGGTAAAGACCTTCACCTTACACTCTGATACCGACAAAACCCTGCAGGTAACGCTGAATCTGCCAAACGAGATTTTTATAAAAGGAAAAACCACCTACATAATAGATGGGTTAACCTCCACGAAGGTATGGCCATCTTTGGATGCTGATTCGAAAGACCATGTTCTGCTGGATCTGCTACATGATTTCTCGGAGCTATCGGTCTCCAATGAGGGCGTTGTGTCGTATAATGGAAATGAAAATGTGTTGATATTGTTTGACAATCAGCCGATTACCATGGAAGATCTCGGACAAATACCGATTTCGAACTATAGCCACATGAGCGTGGAACTTGCCACGATAGGGATGTTGAAAAAAGAATACTCAAACGAATGCTGTAGCGATTGTATGGCGGCCTTGATCACTTTCACCACCCACCCTTTGCAGGAAGAGGGGTTCGGTGGCAGAGTGGTTGCGAAGTATGGTTTCTTTCATTTTGCCAATGCCGGGCTCGATTTATGGCTTTCAAAAAAGAATTTCAATCTTCTTTTTCAGTATAATGCTGATTATGAAGATGATATCTTTAAGGGAAACTTTGAATATCAACAGAAAACCACCGCGGATGCAGTCACAACGGAGTATAAAAACCAATGCCGACAGTTGCGCAACGACTTCCGCCTGAACGGCTTTTTCCTGCTGAATGACCGAAACAGTCTGGAGGTGAACGTGCTGGCGAAGGTGCCTCGCCTGCTGGCAGACCATGCCTACGATAACAGTGCCGACGGAGAACGATGGCAGTCGCTGGAAAATGGGTTCACCAGCAGACGTTGGCAGCAGGAATCCGTGGAGGGTATGATTCGCTACCACCACATCATCCAGCCCTATCTCTCGCACCGCCCCAACAGTTCCTCTTTTTCGTTGGAGGGCGCGGTTTCAAAAGCGTGGGAGCGGCGCGAAGACACCTACCACGAAGACTTCTATGATGACAACCCAATATGGGCACAGTCACAGTCCAGCGAAGACCCGTTGAGCGCCTCCCTGAAGGCGGATTTCGCTTTCAAACGGAAACATGGCGCGTGGGAAGCCGGGGTACAGGCGTCGTACCGTCGTAATGGTTTCAGCCAGAATCTGATGGCTGCCGCCGACAGTATGCCCACCGCTTTCCAGCCGCTCCAATACCATTTCACCCATCAGGAGGTTGTGCCGGCAGTTTATGTAAATTACCTATTTTCAAAACAGTTTTTCTCCATTAAGGCAGGCCTTCGGACCGAATATATCCGGGCATGGCACGATGCCTCCGACGCTTTGCAGTCTCACCTGATTTTTGCCCCCAACTTGCAAGCCACATTCCGCATCACGCAGCACCAGTCGGTGGGCCTTGCCTACCGCTGCCATGCCGAGCGTCCCGACTATGCAGAGCTGAGCCCGTACCGGTACCTGCTGGACGCCAACACATCCCTGCAGGGCAACCCGTCGCTTCGTCCGGAGATCGTCAACCGCGTGGAAGCGTACTACCTTTTGAGTTCCCAATATGTGCGATTATCGGCATCCCTATATTACCAACATACTGCCAATTACATTACTCAAATTGCTCGTTTTCAAGAAAATGCCCTTTCAATCGAATACGCCAACATCGCCCATGATGCCAAAGCTGGATTAGATTTCCGTTTGTTAGCAGGAATCTTTTACCACTGCTATGCGACATTCAACTCAAGCACCTACTATCGGCATGCCTCTGCCATGTTAGATGGAGTGGATTGGTCGAATCGCGGATGGACGAGCGACAATTCAATAGAATTTCATTACAGTCCGGTACGAAGATACAAGTATTATTTGATGCTTCACGCAGATTATCACATCGTTACTCCACAATTTCATCCACAATTCACCACCTCACTCAGTCATTATCTAAACCTTGAAATCAGACAATTTTTCTTTTACAAACTGATGGTTTCGCTGTCGGCCACCGACGTGTTCAACACCGCCCGCTGGGCTGCCTATTTCGACAACGGAACCTACAGCCTGATGCACCGCAGCACGCACAAAAGCCGGATGGTATGGATTAGCATCGCCTACCAATTTGGAGATCACCATCCCCATTTCTCGGGTAACAAGGGGAAGAATGTCCCGCGCTCCAACCGGCTGATTTCAGCGGGATTATATTGATTTTTATTGGAGCTGCTTCACCGTGTTGTGGGCGAGGATTTCGGAGCGGTCGGCTATCGGGAAGGTGGGCGTCACCATGATGTCGAGCCACAACTCGCGGCCGTCGTTGCGCAACTCGCGGCTGTCGGTGAGCTGGCTGACGATGAAACCTGCCGTTTCAGCATCCTCGTACGTGGCAGTTTCTAACATGCGGGCAATGTCGCCGAGACTCTGCGGGGCGAGCACCTGCACCGACACACGGTCGCTTTGGATGTAGAAGTTGACGGAGAATTCGTAATGCTGGTCTTCCACATTCCGCTCGATGAGCGAAATCAGCTCGTGCATGCCATACGACAGCACGCCGAATTGCTCTTCCAAGCCGAAGGTGTCGCAAAGGTTCTCTACCGCACCCAGTACGCGGCCTTGGGCGTTTTGTAAGTTAAGGTTTTGGATTTCTATGGTATACATGGTGATGTGATTTTATTCGATGTTATAAAAATACTGGTTGACTTTTTCTTTATAATAGTAGTTGAGGTTCGGGGGGATGGACTTGAGCATCTCGATCTGCTGCTGTGATTGGCGGTCCATGTTCCACTCTTTGGGCGGGTTGGGGTTGATGATGTCGCGGCCCTCGTTGCTCTCGCGCTTCTCGTCCTGCTCGCGTTGCATCTGGGCGCGCTCGCTCTCCAGCATTCGGGTCTCGATGTTCTTCTGTCGGTTGATGGTCTCGGTGGTGATGTTGCCGTTCACAAGGTCTTTCTCGGTCTTCTCCATGTCGCGGATCATCTGTTCTACAGACTTGTCGCCCACGCCGTTCTCCGACTTGAGGCCATCTTCGTACTCCTGCATCATCTTGCGGATGGCTTCCTGCTGGGCGGCCATCTTGGCGAGCTGTTCGCTCATCGACTGTCCGTTTTGGCCTTGTTGTCCCTCTTTCTTGCCCTGCTCCATGCTGCGTTTCAGGGCCTCCATCTGGCGGTTCAGCTGCTGCTGCAGTTCGCGCGCTGTCTTGGTCTTTCCCTTCCCACCGGGATTGTTGCAGGATCCCTTCCCGCTCTTCTTATTCTTACAGTTCTGACATTCGTTCTGTTTCTGCTTCACCTCCTTCATCGATTCGGCGAGCATGAGGGCGAGGTTGTTCATGCTGGTCATGGCGAACTGCTGCTGCGTGAGGGCGTTTTGTACCTTTTGGTCTTTCACCGAAGCGACCGCCGCATCGATGTATGAGTTAATCTTGCCGACCTCCTCGTTGATGAACGGCTTGACCGCGCTCTGGCGGCGTGCGAGAGCATTCAGCGAGTCGGCAATCACCAGCATATTGTCGCGGATGTTGTGCTGTGTACGGGCGATGTCGGTGAGTTGCGACGAATGCGCAGTAAGAGGTCTGAGTCGTTCCATCGCTGTCTCCTGGTTGAAAGAAATCTGTACGAGGTTGTCCAAGATCTGCCGCAAACTCTCCATATCTTCCTCCAAATCCTCTTCCTCATTATCCAACATGTTCTCCTCCATCTTTTCGGCCATCTCCTCCATCTTCTCACCGGCATCCTGCTGGCTCGAGGCCGCCTTGCTCCGGTTGTTCTTGTTCAGCGCATCCTTGCTGTCCTGAAAGTCCTGCTCAATCTGCTGCTGGAGGTCCTTCGTGTCCAACAGTTTGTTGGGGTCTTCCAGCTCTTTGTTGAGTTGGTTCAGCTCGTTGATCTCTTTTTTCAGTTCTTTAAACTGATTCTCAATGTCCTGCTGCTTTTGCAGAAGTTCTTGTTTGTCAATGGCTTTCTGTTCGCTCTGCTTGGAAAGCGCTTTCTGTTCCTCGGACAGTTTCTTCGCCTTGTCGATGATGTCGTTGTACTTTTTCTCGAACTCTAATTGTTTGAAAAGCTCCAGCTGCTGGTCGAGGGTTTTGTTCAGCTCTTCCGTATTGTTCTTCACATCCTGAACCGTCTTCTTCACCTCCTCCTTATTGTTGTTCTGCTGGTTCATCTGGTCCATCATCCGCTGCAACTTTTCATACATCTCCTTGATTTCATCCGAAAGAACTTTGTTGAACCGCTCTTCCAACTCTTTCTGCTTCTTGATGAGGTTTTCGGGGATGTTTTTGTATTTATCCTCCATCATATTCTGCTGATTCTGAGCTTGTTTCATCTCATCAATCTGCTTTTTCAGCTCTTCATATTTCTCAGTCAGCTCCTGCAGTTTTTTCTTGTCCTGCCACGAAAGTTCTTTGTTCTGCATCATCTGCTGTTGCAGTTTGTCAATCTCTTTGAGAAGGTCTTTCGAATCATCAATCATTTCTTGCAAATCGCTCTTGGTCTGAGAGTTGCTATTTTGGAGTTGTTCATCGATTTCCTCTTCGGTCATCACGCGGTAGGTTTCGGAGACGCTGCGGGCCGATTTGGGACCGTTGATACCGTCGTTGTCGAACACCTGGAAGTAGTAGTCGATGCGTTGTCCGGGTTCGAGCATCAGCACGCCGGCATCGAAGTAGTGGTAGAAGTCCTGCACCGTCAGCATCGAGTTGATGGGGATGTTCTGTGTCTTGTTGGATTCGAGGAGGTTGTCGTTTTTGTCGTATTTTGAATAGACGAACTGGGCTTTGGAGAAGCCGTAATCGTCGTGGATGGTGCCTTTGAAGTAGATACGGTCGGGCAGCAGCGAGTCGGCTTGGCTCACCACGGTGATGTCGGGGTATTGGTCGGGCACCACGTTGATGTTGTGTTTGAGGGTGTCGGTGGAGGCGCAGAAGCTGTTTTTGTTGGTGATTTCGTAGGCGAAGGAGTTGCGCACGGTCTTGGTAATCTTGAAGATGCCTCTTTCGTTGTTGAGCGGTTCTTTTTCGTCGCCGAGGATGAACTGCAGCTGGTCGGTGTTGCGGGTGTAGAACGACCAGGTCACTTGGGTGCCATCAGGGATGGTGGCGTCGCCGTTGTTGTCAATGGTCTCGTCGTTTTTGTGGAGATAGGCGGGGTAGTGGAGGGTCATGGCGAAGCTGACGATGACCGGTTTGGGCAGCACCGACAAGGTATAGTCGGGCGAGGAGGTCTCTTCTGTGAAGACGTGGAACTTGGTGTCTCCCTGTGGGTTCTTGAATGTATAGGTGAAATGAATGTTGTCGGTCTTGGTCATCTGGTATTTCCGTCCCCCGAGGTCGATATAGAGCGCTTCGGGGGTTTCGGAGCCTTTGATTTTGACCTGCAGGGTGAAGTCTTCATTTTGGAATGTGGTGAGGTCATTGTTCTGGATTTCAAAGGAATAGGGGGCGGGCTTGGCGTAAAATTTGTTGTAGTTGACAATTCTTTCGGTGGATTGTGTGAAGATTTCGCTTCTTACCGAGAAGATGACAATACATATAAGTATAGGGATGAGGGCCCATTTGATGTAGCGGCGGGTGTTTTTGAAGGGGATGGCCTTGACGAAGGGGAAAGGCTTGATTTTCTCGATTTTGGTGTCGATGGCGGCGGTGATCAGTTCGGCACTTTGACAGTCGCCGCTTTCGCGCATTGCCTCTAACTGGAAGAGGTTGAGCAGTTTGTCGTCGATTTCGGGGAAATGCTGGCCGATGATTTTAGCGATTTGAGAGGAGGTGAGCTGTTTGCCCACCCCAAAAATTTTGAGTAGGGGGATGAAGATATAGAAGATGAAGGTGGTGGCGAAGATGGCGAGGTAAGAGAAGAAGAGTATGGTGCGGACGGTGGTGTTGAAGTAGGAGAAATATTCAAGCAGAGCGTAGGTGATGAACACCATTAGGGTGATGATGACGAAGATGAGTGCGCCGCGCAAGAGTTTGTTGAGGTAGTACTTGCGGACGAACTCTTTGATTTTCTGCCTTATAATCTCCTGATTACTTGTCATTTTCGCTGTTCTCTTGTGTCCAAAGGATATTATAGAAGGGGTCTTGTTGTTGTTTAAAATAGTTGTACAGCATTTTATTCTTGCCGAACATGGTTTGGTTGAAGAAGAAGCGGTTGAATTTGCCGTTCTTGCTGTTCAGTTTCTTTCTTTTGTCGAAGGTGTTGGCCAGTTTGCTCCTGCCCGGGTGTGACTGTCGGGCGATTTCTATTTCTTTGAGTATCAAGTCACTGATGGGAATTTGTACGGGGCATACGTGGTCGCAGTTTCCGCAGAGCATGGCGTTTTTGATGATATGTTCGGTGTTGGTGGTGTAGTTGAGGAAGTTGTCGCGTACGATATTGATGGGGGTATGTTCCTTGGTATAGGCGTACATGGGGCATACGGTTTTGCACTTGCCGCAGTCGATGCAGTAGAGGGCTTCGCGCAGGATGCTGTTCTGCATGATGTCGGTCACGCCGTTGTCGTAGAGGAAGATGGTGATTTGCACGGGGGTGCGGGTGTAGCCCTGGTTCGGGTCGGTGAAGCTGGGTTCTATAAGGGAGAAGGGGCGGTTGATGAGTTTTACATCTTCTGGAAATTGTTGATTTTCTTGAGCTTGTGAGCGAAGGTAGAGGATGGTTTCGAGGTCGGAGGCTTTGTTGAGGAGCTTGCTGATGTCGAGCAGGACGAAGAGGTTGGGTACAGCGTTGAGGCAGTTTTTGGAGTTCTTATTGAGCAGCACGAGGGTGCCTGTTTCCACGATGGCGAAGTCGGCCTGCACAAAGAGGTAGGTAGCGCCCGACTTGCCGCTTTCCACGTCGGCGTAGTGGACCGGACGGATGCTTTTAGAATTCCGCAGGTCTTCCGGCACATCGGGGAGGTCGAAGCACACCTTGTTATAAGGATTTTTGGGCAGGAGGCTGAAGAAGGTTTCGGTGAGGGCATCCTCATCGGGGATCCAGCACACGCGGCATCCCTTCTCACGCATCTTGCGGTCGAAGAACGTGAGCTTGTTCTCCATGTCTTCTATATACTTCTGCCGTATGATGTTGGCGCGGGTGCGGCAGAACTCGGTCATATCTTCTTGGGTGAATTCCATAGCTATCGGAGGTTGATTTTTTCTACTCTTCTCTCATGGCGGCCACCCTCAAAGTCGGTGCTGAAGAAAGTCTCGACGAGGTCGAAGGCGGTCTCCGGCAGGATGAAGCGGGCGGGCATGACGAGGACGTTGGCATTGTTGTGCTGGCGGGCGAGGGCGGCAATTTCTTTGTCCCAGCAGAGGGCTGCGCGCACATTGGCGTGCTTGTTGGCCGTCATGGCAACCCCGTTGCCGGTGCCGCAAATCAAGATGGCCTTTGCCGACGGGTCTTTCGCCACGGCTTCCGCAAGAGGATGCGCAAAGTCGGGATAGTCAACACTTTCTGATGAATGGGTGCCAAAATCTTCCCATTCGTACTGGGTTGAAAAATGCTGTTTGATGGCCTCTTTTAGCTCAAAACCAGCATGGTCGGATGCAATGTAAACTTTCATTTCTATACACTTTTTCACAATCTGCAAAAATACAAAATTTATCTGAATAAATTATTCCACTTTTCAGCCAAAAATTGTGAAAAAAAAATCCATTTTGTACAGAAACAGGATGGAAAAAAAGTGTATTTTTGCCCTGCGATTCGGGTTCCACGGATTAAAAGGGAAGCCTGTGAAAATCAGGAGCTATTCCCGTAGCTGTAAAGTTCATCCTCCGCTCCTCGCCACTGCGCCACTGACAAAAACTCCGATTGTCGGGAAGGCGGCGGGTAGCTGAACAAGCCAGAAGACCTGCCCGCATCTGCAAATGTAGCTTTCGGGATAAAAGCATACATGTCCGTGAGGATTCTGTGAATGCTCCCCGCAAGTTGTTGTTCTTTAGGAAATTAACCATTAACCTTATGATAGAAGAAGTTCACATTATCAAACGAGACGGAAAGAGGGAGCCGTTCTCGATTGAAAAAATCCGAAGCGCCATTACCAAGGCCTTCATCTCCGTAGGGAGCTTTGCCACCCAGGAGTCGATGATTAACATCCTCAGCCGCCTCAACATCTACGACGGCATCCATGAAGAGGAAATCCAGAACCAGGTGGAGCGCTCGCTGATGGCTGAGCGCTACTACGAGGTGGCCAAGGCATTCATCCTATACCGCCAGAAGCATTACGAAGACCGCGAGGTGAAGGAGAAACTCGATTTCCTCATCAACTATTGCAACGCCCAGAATGCGGCCACCGGCAGCAAGTACGACGCCAACGCCAACGTGGAGCGCAAGAACATCGCCACGCTCATCGGCGAGCTTCCTAAGTCGGGCTTCATCCGCCTCAACCGCCGTATGCTGTGCGACCGCATCAAGGAGGTGTATGGCAAAGAGCTGTCCGACAAGTATCTCTATTATCTCAACAATCATTTTATCTATAAAAACGACGAGACCAGCATCGCCAACTACTGCGCCAGCATCACCATGTACCCGTGGCTGCTCGGCGGCACCCAGAGCATCGGCGGCAATGCCTCCCGTCCTACCAACCTCAAGTCGTTCTGCGGCGGCTTCATCAACATGGTGTTCATGGTATCCAGCATGCTCAGCGGCGCCTGCGCCACCCCCGAGTTCCTGATGTACATGAACTACTTCATCGGTCAAGAGTACGGCACCGACTACTACAAGCGTGCCGACGAAGTGGTGGACCTCTCCCTCAAAAAACGTACCATCGATAAGGTTATTACCGACTGCTTCCAGCAGGTGGTCTATTCTATCAACCAGCCCTCCGGCGCCCGTAACTATCAGTCGGTGTTCTGGAATATCGCCTACTACGACAAGTTCTACTTCCAGAGCCTCTTCGGCGACTTCGTCTTCCCCGACGGCAGCCGTCCCGACTGGGATTCTCTCAACTGGCTCCAGAAACGGTTCATGCGTTGGTTCAACAAGGAGCGCACCCGCACCATGCTCACCTTCCCCGTGGAAACCATGGCGCTGCTCTCGAAAGACGGCGACGTGCTCGACCAGGAGTACGGCGACTTCACCGCCGAGATGTATGCCCAAGGGCACTCCTTCTTCACCTACCTCAGCGACAACGCCGACTCATTGAGCAGCTGCTGCCGCCTCCGCAACGAGATTCAGGACAATGGCTTCAGCTACACGCTGGGCGCTGGCGGCGTCTCCACCGGCTCCAAGAGTGTGCTCACCATCAACCTCAACCGCTGCATCCAGTACGCCTGCAAGCAGAACATCCCCTATATGGAGTTCCTTGAACAGATGGTGGACCTGACCCATAAGGTGCAAATCTGTTATAATGAGAACCTTAAGTATTTGTTGAAAAAGGGAATGCTTCCGCTCTTCGACGCCGGCTATATTGCCATCAACCGCCAGTACCTCACCATCGGTATCAACGGACTGGTGGAGGCCGCCGAATTCCTCAAGATTCCCATCAACGACAATGAGAAGTATCAGCATTTCGTGGAGGAGATCTTGGGAATGATTGAAGATTACAACAAACGCTATAAGAGCAAAGACCTCATGTTCAATTGCGAGATGATTCCCGCTGAGAATGTGGGTGTGAAGCACGCCAAGTGGGACCGCGAAGACGGTTACGTGGTGACCCGCGATTGTTATAATAGTTATTTCTATATTGTTGAAGATAAAGAGATTAACATTCTCGACAAGTTCCGTCTCCATGGTCGTAAGTACATCACGCACCTCACCGGCGGTTCGGCGCTGCACCTCAATTTGGAAGAGCACCTCAGCAAAGAACAATACCGCCAGCTGCTGCGTGTGGCGGCTCAGGAGGGATGCAACTACTTCACCTTCAACATCCCGAATACCATCTGCAACAAATGTGGACATATTGATAAACGCTACCTCAAAGAGTGTCCCGTGTGCCATAGCACGGACATCGACTACATGACTCGTGTCATCGGCTATATGAAGCGTGTCAGCAATTTCTCGCTGGCTCGTCAGGAAGAAGAACATCGTCGTTATTATGCCAAGAACAACCATGAAGTTTTATAATTACGACATCGTTTTTCAAGAGATTCCCGGAGAAGTCACCCTCGCTGTCAACATCACCAACTGTCCCAACCACTGCAAGAACTGTCACAGTCCGCACTTGTGGGAGGACAAAGGCGAGGAGCTCACTCCCGAGGTGGTAGATTTGCTGATGGCCCGCTACAAGGGCTTGGCTACCTGTATCTGTTTGATGGGCGGCGACGGCGAGAAGCCGGAGGTGGAAAAGCTGGCCGGACACATCCATTCCAAAGGAAACATGAAGGTGGGCTGGTACTCTGGCCGCGACGAGATGCCCAAGCATGCCGAGTGGTTCGACTATGTGAAGACCGGTCCCTACAAACCCGAATGCGGCAGTTTGAAGGCCCCGACCACCAACCAGCGTTTGTACGAGCGCGATGGCGAAGAGTGGCACGACATCACCGAACGTTTCCGCAAGAAATAATACTCTTCTCAATGAAGTTCCGCACCGAGCTGCCTGCACCGCGCTATCCGTTTCATATTGAGCCGGATAGTCGCTTGATGTTCTGCGGCTCCTGCTTCTCGGAACATGTCTCCTCCTACTTCGCCGACCGCGGTTTTGCGGTGTGTGCCAACCCTTTCGGCATCCTTTTCAATCCGCTCTCCATCGCGCAGGGCTTGGACTTCCTGACGGGACAGTCGAACCTGACGGAGCGATACTTCCTGCAGCATGAGGGCCGTTGGGTGAGTTTGGCGCACCACGGCAAGTTCTCCCATGCCGACCAGGAGGTTTTCCGTAGCCACATCGAGGCGGCGCAGTCGGAGGCCGAAAAGTTTCTCAAGAGTGCTGATTTTCTTTTCGTTACGTTAGGTACGAGCTACTATTACTACCATCTTGAGCGGCAGGTGGTGGTGGCCAACTGTCACAAGTTGCCGGCGGCTGCGTTCGAGAAGCGGCGGGCCACCATCGAGGAGGTGGTGAAGGCTTTCGGCGCCTTCTTTGCCTGGCGCGCGCAGCACTGTCCGTCGATGAAGGTCGTGTTCACGGTGAGTCCGGTGCGGCACTTGGCCGATGGTTTCCACGAGAACCAGCTCAGCAAGTCGATTCTGCATTTGGCCATCGAGCGGCTTTTGAGCGAGTATTCCGACACCTATTATTTTCCTGTGTATGAGATGTTTCAGGATGATTTGCGCGATTACCGTTTCTACGACGCCGACTTGTGTCATCCCTCGCGGCAGGGCATAGCGTACGTGGAGGAACGAATCGCCGAGGTTTTTTTCACCGACAGAACTCGCCGGCATATTAAGGAGGTGGAGCGCCAGATGAAGCAGGCGGCCCACCGGCCGCTTCACACCATGTAGCGCGTTTCGTTAGGTTGGCATTCTCATTACTGCTTTCTTTGTTTCATACGCTCACTCCCTCCGCACCACCGCCACCGTGCGGCGGTAACTCTTCCGCTTGCCATTGGGGTTCCATAACTGGATGTGAACCAGATAGATGTCGCTGTTTTCTGCCCGATGGTCGTCGGTGGTGCCGTCCCACCGGTAACGAGCCTCGAAGCCGACTGGCTCGTTGGCCGCTAACCGCCGCACCCGCTGCCCCGCTCGATTGTACAAGTCGATGGTGATGCAGCTGCCGGCCTCCTCAAACCTACAGTATATCTCGGCAAAGTCGTTGTTGCCATCGCCGTCGGGTGAGAAAACATCAGGCACGACGGTGATCTCCGCGTCGGTCGCCGCCAGCTCCGAGAATTGCGAGTTGCGGTACCCCGGCGTGCCCCACCCGTAGTTCTCCGATGCCGACGTCCAGTTGGTTTCATCCTGCGTTTCAGCATCGTGGTGGATGCGCTCCAACGCCACCCCGTCGGTGCTGCTCAGCAGCGGGTGGTGCATCGATGCCGTATAATGCAACCGGTCAATAACATGGTAACTGTCATCCAGCAGGTGTACGGTACCTTCGTCGTTGGCGTAGGCGGGCAGGGCAGTATTCTCCACCACACGGTCCGGGTACGGACAAGTGTATTGTTCCATTGTTAGCGTGCGGCTCTTGCTGATGCACACGTATTGGGCAGGCCACAGCAGGTAGCCGTCGGGGATGGCCTGCGCAACTTGAGAGGGCAGGTCGTCATTGCCGCTGCCAAGCCATAACGTGCCGAGGTCCAGCAACTTGTTGGAACGGTTGTAAAGCTCCACAAAGTCGGCATCGCTGTCGCCGAAGGGGTTGGAGAGCACCTCGTTGAGGATAAGGTCGCCGGTGGCCGCCTCCTCGGGCAGCCCGAACGGCATGGATATACCGATGTCGGTGGCATTCCCCACGCAGTCGCACAGCCCTCCCTGCAGGGTGAGGGTGTACACCACCCGCGGTTGCAGTTCTTCCCCCAATGTGAGTGTAATCTGCTGTCCGGCGGGCAGTCCCGTCTCGGTTCGTTCGATAGCCACGGGCGGCTCGATGCCGAATAGGGAAGGGGAGGGGAACGAGTCGGTAAGCAGCGTCTCGCTGAAGAACAGCCGCACGTGCCACGCATCCGGCACGGTGACTTTCACCCACTCCGGCGGCGACTCGTCGGGCTGGGGATTTGCTATCGAGTTGGGCTCGCCGGGCGTTCCGCCCCGCCCGTCGTTCGAAGAGTCCCAGTTGTCGGCGGTGCCGCACGGGTTGCCCACATCCTTCATCTCCAACGACCACCCGCCATCGCGCTTCAGCATGTTGCGGTGCCAGCTGCGACTGTACTGCACCCGATGGATGATACGGTCTTGCCGGTCGTAGAGCACCACCTGCTGTCCGTCGTCGGTCAGACTCGTGGAGGAGATAGCCACCACGGGTGCGGAGGACGGGAAGAGCGAGGCGTTGGCGGCGCCCGTCACGATGACATACCCGCCCTGCTGCAACGTGCTGTCGGGCAGGGTGCGACGGCTGTTGCCCATCGCCAACGTCCATCCTTTCAAGGAGATAGGAAACGGCAGCGTGTTGTACAACTCCACGTATTCGCACTCGGGAAGGTGAACGGGTGGCGACGGGTCGGCCATAATTTCGGTGATCAGAATCTCATGCCTTCGGGGAATACAATAGGTTAAATATAATGTGGTATCAATCAATATATTGTCATTATAGTCAGTGACTTGCTGGATGCCGATAGCCACCTCCTGTCGTTCCTCCAAGGCCTCCGCAAAATAGAGCCGAACGGCACGCTCATCCTCTCCCTCCCACTCACAAAGAACGGGATGTTGCTGCCCTGACCTATTGATATAGTGGGTGCAGTCTAACGCACTGGTGTCGGTCACCCGCTCTGCGTAGTTGATAACGAGCTGGTTAGGTGTATCGGGGTCGAAAGTCCACTGGCTGACCGAGGGCGGGGTGGTATCGATGAGGGGCGGTCCACAGTAGAAGTCGTCGAAGTAGAACTTGGTACGGTTGCCGGAGGTGAAGACGCAGACGGGTCCGAGGTGGCCGTCGGGAGGTAATGGCGCAGCGTGATGGCCTGTAGTGTCGAGGTAGTAAAAACCGAGCCGGAGAGTGTCCATCCATAGCGTCCAATCATTCTCTAAATTTCTGATAATCTTTATATTATAAAAGAAAGATTGTGCCACAGTGGTGTTGCTGCGAAACACCGGCACCAACGAGTCACTTTGTTGGTAGAAGAGTTCGATGGCATCGTTGCTGCCCGCCTCGCCGAACTGCAGAAAATACCCTACGAGGCTGGTAGCGAAAAGGTTGGACGTGTCGGCGACAAGATAGTAGCGGGCGTAGTTGCTGCCCGAAGGCGCGAACGACATTTTCAGCGACAGCCGCCACTCGCAATCTGTGTCGCCAAAGTGGGCGGAGGTGGAAAGATAGGCCCTGCCTGCCTCAGGCGCGTTCAACTGCAACTGCTGCTGTGAGTTGACGATGAATTGGTCGGTGTCGCCCACCCAAATCGGTGAGGAAGTGAAGTCCCCATCCGAAAAATCATCATAGACCTGCGCCGAAAGGAAAAAAGTGGAGAATGATAACCCGATGAGTAAGAGGAATTTAAGCGTCTTCATATTTTTTTTGAGTTTTGGAAGTTTTTCCGAGTTTCAATTGTGCAAATTTACTATTTTTGCAAGCGATATTCAAGTGTTTTAAGAATTTTTAAGAAAAAATTTACAGATATGAAAATTGCATTGGTTGGAGCTACTGGATTAGTAGGAAGTGTAATGCTTAAAGTATTGGAAGAGAGAGGATTTGAAAATTGTGAACTGATACCTGCCGCTTCGGCACGCTCGGTAGGCAAGGAGGTGACTTTTGGCGGGCGGCAGCTGAAGGTGGTGGCGGTAGAGGATGCCATCGCGCAGCGTCCGCAGTATGCGATCTTTTCGGCGGGCAGTGCGGCATCGCTCCAGTACGCCCCGCAGTTTGCGGAGGTAGGCACCACCGTCATCGACAACTCGTCGGCCTGGCGCAGTTATGAGCACATCCCGCTCGTGGTTCCTGAAATCAACATCGACGTGGTGAGTCCCGCCGACCGTATCATCGCCAACCCCAACTGCTCCACCATCCAGATGGTGCTGGCCCTCGCGCCGCTCCACCGGCAGTACCATATCCACCGCCTCGTCATCTCCACCTACCAGTCGGTGACGGGTACCGGCGTGAAGGCCGTGCGGCAGCTCAACGAGGAGCGTGCTGGCCGGCCGTGCGAGAAGGCTTATCCCTACGAAATCGACCTTAACGTGCTGCCGCACGGCGGTACTTTCGAGCCTAACGGCTATACCACCGAGGAGACCAAACTGGTAAATGAAACCCGTAAGATTTTGGGCGACAATACGATACAAATCACTGCCACGGTGGTGCGTGTGCCCGTTTTTGGCGGCCATTCCGAAGCGGTGAATGTGGAGTTCGACCAGGACTACGACCTCGCCCAAGTGCGCCAGCTCCTCACCGACATGCCCGGAGTGGTGCTGCTCGACAATCCCGACCGCAACGAGTATCCTATGCCCCGTTTCGCCAAAGACAAAGACGAGGTATTTGTGGGCCGCCTCCGTCGCGACTTCTCACAGCCTAACAGCTTGAATATGTGGGTGGTGGCCGACAACCTTCGCAAGGGTGCCGCCACCAATGCCATTCAGATTATGCAAAAATTGATCGAAAAAAGAGGATAAAATCAATGATTACCTCCCGCCAAACATATCGTCAGTTTGTCCGTGCTGATCTGGCCGCTTACGGATTGCAGAAGGTCAGTCTTTATAACTGGCTGCGTATCGACCAGTTGCGGTTTCAGCTGCGCCTCCGCAAGTTGGAATATCTGACGAATTGTCGGCGTTGGCGGTTGATCTCTCGTATTTTCCTGGAGGTGGTGAACCACCGTCTGGCCGTGAAGCTCGGTTTTACCATCCCTAAAAATGTGTTCGGTCCGGGCTTGTGTCTGGTGCATCGTGGCACGGTAGTGGTCAATCCGGCCGTGCGGGTGGGGGCCAACTGCCGCATCCACCCCTCCACTTCGATCGGCGATTACAATGGCACCCCCGTTCTGGGCGACAACGTGTATGTGGGACCTGGTGCCAAGCTCTATGGCGATATCACCATCGGCAACAATGTAGCTATAGGGGCTAATGCAGTGGTTAACAGCTCGTTTCCTGACAACTGCACGGTCGGGGGCATCCCTGCGAGGAAGCTTTCCGATACGGGTGCCCTCGAACAAGGAGTGTTTCCGAAGGGTATCATCAAGAAAATATAATGATGTAATAAATTTCCCATTATGAAAAGACTATTTGTAATTGTTGCTTTGGCTGGAGTGCTGTTTTCCTGCTCCAATACCAGCAAAAATGAGGTTTCAGCTCCGGCTTCCGCCGACAAGGAAAATATTGAAAATCAAGATAAAGAGGTTAAGGAGAAAACGAAAACGGTCAAGTCGAAAGTATATTATAATGACCGCTTTGGATTCCAGCTTAGATATCCTGCAAATTTTGTCATCTACCAAGAGAGCGACAATGGGGATGGCATAGCTGCCCGCACTACCGATGGATCCATGAAGTTGACCGCCTCTGCTGGTTTTAATTTGTATAAAGATGAGGGGATGGGTGTTTATGAAATCATGGAACAATACAAGGGGTGGCTTATTGACGATGGATGCACCATTACTTACCAGTTTGCAAAAGGAAAAGTCATTGTGCTTTCGGGAAAAACTAGGGGCGGATTAATCTTTTATGAAAAAAGTATCCTTTATTCAGATGATGACCTCATCGCCACTGTGTATTACGAGTATCCGGAGTCTATGCGCGAGGATGGCGATGCGGCTATTGCTCTCATCGGAAGTTTCCCCAATTAGAGATGGTATAAATTTATAATCAGAATATTATGAAAAAAATTCTTTTTTTATTTATTGGAATCGCCCTCCTTTGTATGGGGTGCATTTCAAATTCTCATTCTGAAGACAAAGAGTTAAAAGAGCAAGTGGCTCAGTTGCAGAAAAGTGTGGATGATTTGAAAAAGAGTAATGGCGAATCAGCTTCTCGTAATGATTCTCCCGATGCTACCATTGGTACCCCTGATAGCAACAATCCATCCAGCACCAAAGAACAGTTGGCTGTAAAGGCTATCCAATATTGTCTTTCAAAGTATTGTTTATTATACAATAGGTAATCTATATTACTCATTATGCCCCACCGCTCCCGTCACTTCTGGCTGATGCTTCTCCTCGTTCTCTGCGTGGGCGGTTGCGACCGGCTGCACGATGACCCGTGCAGCGACTATCGGCAGGCTATGCGCGGCTTTGTGGTGCGCATCAGCGAGACGGCTCATGAGGCCAACAGCAATTTCGTGGTCATCACCCAGAACGGCGTGGAACTGGTTACCGAAAATGGCGAGGCAGACGGGAACTGGGCATCACGCTACCTGTCGGCCATTGATGGCGTGGGGCAAGAGGACCTCTTCTACGGCTACGACGGTGACGGCATCGCTACTCCAGCCAACGAAACCAACCACCTGCTCGGCTTCCTCCGTCGCTTGCATACGGATGGAAAGACGGTTTTGGTGACAGACTATTGTACAGACATTCAGCAAATGTCCACATCCGCAACTCGCTGCGATGAGGAGGGCTTCGTGCCGTATGCTCCGCCCACCCGCGAGCTCAACCGCATCCCCACTACTCCTCCCCTCCACGAAAATAGTGATGACATCACCCAGTTGAGTGAGGTGAAGAATTTTCTGTATCTTATTAATCCTGAAGACTTTAATAGCAAATTAGCCTTTATTGCCGCTGTTTGCGCCACCAACTACGACCTGCTGATCATGGATCTGTTTTTCGATGGCGAGGCCTTTACCGCTGAAGAAATTGAGCAGTTGCGTAGCAAAGCCAACGGGGGGCGCCGTCTGGTGATGAGCTATATGTCGATCGGTGAGGCAGAGAGCTACCGATACTACTGGCAGCAGTCGTGGAAACGGCACCGCCCCGTGTGGCTCGACAAGGAAAATCCCGACTGGGAGGGCAACTACAAGGTGCATTATTGGAATTCCGACTGGCAGGAAATCATCTGCGGCGCCGGCGACAGCTACCTCAACCGCATCCTTCATGCCGGCTTCGATGGCGTGTATTTGGACATTATTGACGCGTTTGAATATTATGAAAATTAACCCAATTATTTAACCCTTAATAGTTTACATTATGAAAAGAATTTTTGTTTTATTGGTAGTCATGGCATCCGTGACCTTTATGCAGGCCCAAAAACTGAAAGGTGACCTCTCTCCGCTGGCCGGACAGAAGGAGCTGAATGTGGTTTTCGTTTACGACGGCGTTACCTACGACGGCGATTCAGAGGCCAAGTTCTTCAAAGACAACAAAGATCACGATGATTTTGAGCAGTGGAAACAAGACTGGACGGGCGAGTTCCGTACCAACATGTGGGAGCCCGAGATGCTGAAAGATTGGAACGACGAGATGTCGAAGTTGCAGGCGGGCAACTACCCCGATGCGAAGTACACGGCTATCGTGAAAATCACCGACATCGACCCGGGCAGCTTCGCAGGTCCGTTCTCACAGCCCTGCAAACTCACCGGTACCATTACGTTTGTGCCCACTGGCAGTACCGATTCTTTCGCCATCATCACCTTTTCCGATGTCGCAGGCAATGGCTTCCAGATGACCCCTGTGGTGGAGCATCGCGTCAAATTCGCCTTCAGCGAGTTGGGTGAGGAGATCGGCGAAATCTGCAACAAGAAAATCAAATAAGCTGATTCCAAATTTTTCGTATCTTTGCCGCCGTTTTAATAAAACTATTTAATTAAGTTATTAAATATGGCAATTGATACGGAAACCCCTTATCGTATGGGGGTTGACATAGGGTCCACCACGATGAAGGTGGCGGTGCTGGATGCGGATGGAACGCTGGTTTTTTCGGCCTATCAGCGCCATCAGGCCGACATCAAGGGCACGGCAGCCGACATTGTGGGACGTTTATACAAGGAGTTGGGGAATGTGAAGGTGCTGCTGGTCATCACCGGCTCGGTGGGAATGGGCTATGCCCAGCGGTTGGGCATCGGCTTTGTGCAGGAGGTGGTGGCGGCGGCCGAAACGGTGCGACAGCGCTATCCCGAGGTGCGCACGTTCATCGATATGGGCGGCGAAGACAGTAAGATGATTTTCTTTGAGAAAGGCAAAGTGCCTGATATTCGGATGAATGGCAGCTGCGCTGGCGGCACCGGCGCCTTTATCGACCAGACCGCCATGCTGTTTCATGTGGAGACCAAAGTGCTGAACGAGTTGGCGGCACAGGCCGAGAACATCCATCCTATCGCATCGCGCTGCGGTGTTTTCTCCAAAACCGACATCCAGAACCTGATGAGCCGCAACATCAGTCGCGCCGACATTGCCGCATCGGTTTTCAATGCGGTGGCGATGCAGGTGGTGGCCTCGTTGGCCCGCGGCATGGACATCACGCCGAAGGTCTTTTTCTGCGGCGGTCCGTTCGCCTTTCTTCCTGAATTACAGAAACATTTCCGCCGCGTGCTCGGTCTCACCGAAGAGGAGTGTATGCTGCCCGAAAACGCGCAGCTGATTCCCGCTACGGGCTGCGCCCTGCTGGCCGACCAACAGGCCAACGGCATCCTCACCGTTGACGAACTGGTGAACATCACGCAGACGAAAACGGAGGTGGAGGTGCCGCTCGACAACCGCCTGCCGGCGCTATTCAGCTCTCAGGAAGATTACGACCTGTGGCTGCGGTCGGAGAACATCTACCGTGTGCCCCGCGCCGAACTGCTGTCGGACACGCCCACCCGCTACTTCCTCGGTGTGGACTCCGGCAGCACCACCACCAAACTGGTGCTGCTCGACCGCTACGAGCGCATCGTCTATACCGACTACCAGCGCAACGAGGGCGACAGTTTCAAGGCTTTCTGCAAGATGCTCCAAACGCTCCACAGCAGCACTCCGCACCCCGAAAACATCCTCATCGAGGCCAGCGCGGTGACCGGCTACGGCGAGAACCTGATTCGCACGGCCTTCAACTTCAACTACGGCATCGTGGAGACCATGGCGCACTTCTCAGCCGCCAAGCAGGTGGAGCCGCAGGTGAGCTTCGTGCTCGACATCGGCGGACAGGATATGAAGGCGATTTTCGTGGAGAACGGCTCGATCCGCCGCATGGAAATCAACGAGGCCTGCTCGTCGGGATGTGGCTCATTTATAGAGACTTTTGCCAATATGATGGGCTACCCGGTGGCCGAGTTCGCCCAGCTTTCCTGCTTCGCCCCGCACCCTTGCGACTTGGGCACACGCTGCACCGTTTTCATGAACTCGAAGGTGAAACAAGCTATGCAGGAGGGAGCTTCGGTAGATGACATCGCCGCCGGATTTAGTTATTCTGTCGTCAAAAATTGTCTTTTTAAAGTATTAAAACTCAAAAATATAGAAGAATTAGGAGCGAAGATTGTGGTGCAGGGAGGCACCTTCCGCAACCACAGCATCGTGCGGGCACTGGAGAATATGGCCCACTGCAAAGTCGCCTTTTCCGACATCCCCGAGCTGATGGGGGCCTACGGCGCGGCTCTCTACGCCAGCCGGATGTTTGAACGTTCCCATCATTAAACTACAACCACCATGTCCACTAACCTGAATGACCTGATATCCGCCAACAGCTATGAGTCGGCGTTTGAGATATGCCCCGGTTGCGAGAACCACTGCACCGTCAAGTTGTTCCATTTCCAGAACGGCAAGACCTTCTTCTCCGGCAACAACTGCGAAAAGGTCTATTCCAATACCCAGCAGGAGCAGCGAAGAGGCATCAATATGTTTGCAGAGAAATACAAAATGCTCTTTAGCAAACCCGAACGCGAGTTGCCCGCCAACGCGCCCGCCATCGGCATCCCACGTGGATTGGGCATCTACGAAAACTATCCGTTCTGGAAAACCCTTTTCAGCGAGTGCGGTTTCCGCCCCGTTCTCTCTAAAGCGTCAAACAACGCGCTGTATGAGAGTGGTTTACGGGCTATTATGGCCGACAACATCTGTTTCCCCGCCAAGCTGATGCACGGCCATATCAACGACCTGATCGCCCAAAAGGTAGATCGCATCTTTTACCCGTATGTGGTGTATGAGCGTAAAGAGGATGAAAAGTCGGGAAACAGCTACAACTGCCCGATTGTGGCGGGCTACTCCGATGTCATCAAAAGCTCGATGGACCCGGCGCAGAAGGCGGGCATCCCGTTCGATGCCCCCGTCATCACCTTCAACAACCCGAAGCTGATGCAGAAGTCGTGCTGGGCCTACCTGCAGACGCTGAACGTGCCGAAAGAGGTGGCCTTCCGCGCCATCGACAAGGCCTGGCAGGCACAGGAGGACTATCTGTCGGCGTTGGCACAACGCGGCAACGAGATTCTGGAGTCCGCCATCCGCGAGAAGCGGATGGTCATCCTGCTGGCCGGCCGCCCCTACCATATCGACCCGCTCATCGAGCACAAAATCTCCCACGCCATCGCCGACATGGGCATCGATGTCATCACCGAAAACACAGCGGCGGTAAAGGGCGCGGAGGTGTATAACGAGCTCAACGCCATGTCGCAATGGAGCTACCCCAACCGTATCTTCAAGGCGGCCTATTTCGTGGGCAAGCATCCCTACCGCAACCTGCATTTCGTGCAGCTCACCTCCTTCGGCTGCGGCCCCGACGCCTTCATCCTCGATGAGGTGAACGCCGTGCTGAAGCGTTTTCACAAAAATCACACCATCCTGAAAATCGACGATGTGAACAACATCGGTTCCTTGCGGTTGCGGGTGCGCTCGCTGGTGGAGTCGGTGAGCGGCTTCGGCCAGCCGGTGGGGGCGGTGGACGAGCAGGGCGCCAACATCCCCGACCCGTACGTCACCACCCGCCTGTTCACCAAGAAAGAGCGCCGGCGCACCTTGATAGGACCTTATTTTGCGGAAGGCTATTCCGAGTTCTTCCCTTCTATCTTTAAAGTGGCTGGTTATAAATTGATTACACTTCCTATGGGCAACCAGCAGGCCGCTGAGATGGGCCTCAAATATGCCAACAACGAGGTGTGCTATCCCGCCACCATCGTGGTGGGTTCCATCATGAACGCCCTGCTGAGTGGCGAGTACGACCTCAACGATGTGGCCGTCATCATGACGCAGACGGGCGGACAGTGCCGTGCCTCCAACTACTACTCGTTGATTAAGAACGCGCTGGTGTCGGCGGGCATGCAGGATATTCCGGTGCTCTCGCTCGCCCTAAGTGCCTCGGTGAAGGCCAGCCAGCCAGGTTTTACCATCCCATGGCGTAAGGTGCTGGGTATCACCGTCAATACAGTGCTGTATGCCGACTGCTTGGCGAAGCTGTACCATGCGGCGGTGGTGCGCGAAAAGGTGCCCGGCAGCGTGAAGCAGCTGCGGCAAAAGTACACGGAACGTGCCTTGCCGCTGATAGAGGCTAGAAACTCAAAGGGTTTGCGCCAACTGTTGGGCGAGGCCGTTTCGGCTTTTACCGCGGCCATCGACACCACCAAGCAGGTGCCGGTAATCGGGCTGGTGGGTGAGATCTATGTGAAATACAACGGTTTCAGCAACAAATATGTCACCAACTGGTTGGAGGAACATGGCGTGGAGGTGGTGCCGCCCGCCCTCATCGGCTTCCTCACCACCGGCTTCGCCAACAACCATATCAACCGGCGGCTGAACATCAAGGAGGTGAAGCATTCGGCGTGGCTGAACGACTTCGTTTACAATCTTTTATACAAAAAAATCCAGCAGTTCAACGCCATCTGCGAGCCGTTCCCCTTCTACCGTCCGCTGACGCATGTGTATGAAGATGCCCGCTTGGCCGAACAGGTGGTGAATATGGCCGGCGATTTCGGCGAAGGGTGGTTCCTGCCCGGCGAAATCTGCCATCTGGCCGAAAACGGTATCACCAACGTGGTAAGCCTGCAGCCTTTCGGCTGTATCGCCAACCACATCATCTCCAAAGGCGTGGAGAAACGGCTCAAAGAGGTCTATCCGCAGCTCAACCTGCTCTTTCTCGACTTCGACAGCGGCACCTCCGAGGCCAACGTCTTCAACCGCCTCCACTTCATGGTCGAGAACTGCAAACAGGCTATGTCAAAGCAGTAATTCTTTCATTATCAAAAAGAAAACATCATGTCAAAGAATTCACAATTAGAGGAAAAAATCCTTCAAACGGCAGAAGAGCTGTTCATGGAAAACGGGTTTGATGCCACCTCCACCACCGATATCGCCAAACGGGTAGGCTGCAATCAGGCACTGATACACTACTATTTCCGTACCAAAGAAAATCTTTTCCAACAGATTTTCACCAAAAAATTCCAACTGCTTCTGCAATTCATCCGCACCGAAAAAGAGGGGGAAATGGATTTTTGGCACGCGCTAACCCAGCTGATAGACAACTACTTCAACATGCTTTCGCACCACCGCAAACTGCCCTTCTTCCTCATGACGGAGCTGGTGATGAACGAAGAGCGCCGGCAGACCATGCGGATGAAAATCATCACCAACATGGAATACCTCAACTACTACGCGGCATGGGATCAGCTGGTGAAAGAGGAGGTGGAGAAGGGCAACATCCGGCCCATCGAGACCATGGATCTTACGTTGGATGTCATCTCGTTGGTGGTGTTCACTTTCCTGTCGCTGCCGTTGTACAGCGATATGTTCCTTCAAAATCAGGAAGAGGTGGAGGGGTACTTATCGCATCGGAAAGAAGAGATTAAAACATTGATTTTTAATGGTTTGAAGAAATAAAAATGCCCTCTTGCATTGCAGGAGGGCAAGCAACAACAAACACTAAAGTCTGTGAATTAAAAGAAAGCTTTTTTGAGTTCTTTCTCCAAATCAGATTTTTCCATGTAACCTTCTAATTTTTCGGCCCGAGAATTGGGCTTGATGAGCAAAAGAGTGGGAAGGCCTTCAATTTCCATAGCATTCGCTAATTTCGAAGCGTGGTCCATATCAATCTCATAGAAAATAATTTGTCCATCATATTGTGCAGCCAATGCCTCAAGATGGGGAGCCAGCCTTTTGCACCATACGCACCAGTCGGCAGAGCAGTCCACCACAACGGGTGTTTTGCCGGTATAAACAGCAACAGGATCGTTGAAATCAAACACGTTTTCTATGAATCCATCTTGGGTGAGATGATTCACTTTGCCGTTGACAACTATAGTTTCCAGGTCTGTATTTTCGGTGGTGGTGTCGGGCTGACTATTAGTTTCTTTGGGTTGTTCGGTCGGTTTGGCGGGTTCAGATTCTGTTTGAGAGGAGTTGCATTGAATGCAGAGGCATCCAACCAAAATAGCTAGGGCAATGGTAAAGTAGAATTTTTTCATAAATAAAAAAACAGGTGAAATGTAAATGGTAAATTTATTGATTATCAGAAGAATTATCATTCTCATCGGTTGGAGCGAGCAGGAAATCGTCGATCGATTTGGTCAAAGTGGCTTTATCCACTAATCCGACAGAACGTTGCGGAGGTGTGTTAGGTTTGATGAGGAGTAAGGTGGGGATATTTCTGATTTGCAGTGCTTTGGACAATTCTTTAGCATTGTCAACATTCAGTTTATAGAAGATGACTTTTCCTTCATACTCGGCGGCCAGTTCCTCAATGGTGGGGGCGAGGGCGCGGCACGGTCCGCACCAGTCGGCGTAGCAGTCCACCACAATGGGCTTTTTGCCTTGGTAGAGGGCTTGCGGATCGTTGTAATCGAAGATTTTCTTGGCAAATTCAGATTGCGTGATTTTATTCACTTTCCCTTTTCCGGGAGGAGTGTCTGATGAAGGGGCCATGGAGGTGCATTGTGCGCACAGTCCTCCTATGAGGCAAATCATACAGAGGGAGAAAATAAATCTTTTCATAATGGGATAATTTTCAATTTACAGTTTGCAAAAGTACAAAAAGGAATTGAATTGCAGACGGGGGAGGGGAAAAATGTTGATTCGTTGATTTGTTGATGCGTTGATTTGTTGATGCGTTGATTTGTTGAAGGTAGAGACGTTGCGCGCAACGTCTCTACACCCACACATTTCATCCCTTCATCTTTTCATCCTTTCATCTTTTCATCCCCTCCTCCCCTCCTCACATTCCCGCGTGCAAAGATAGTGAAAATCCGAGAAAATCCACCACCTTTCAATTTTCAATTCTCAATTTTCAATTCTTCACAAACCGTCCCGTTTCCACGCCGTTGTCGGTTACGGCACGCAGCAGGTAGATGCCATTGGGCAGGGATGAAACATCCACCTGTAGAGACGCGCCATGGCACGTCTCTACCGTTCCGCCCTCCGCCGTCATCATCACCCGTCCGGCAAGGTCGTACACGGTGATTTCGCGGATGGGGCTGGCGGTTTCCACCGTCAGGGTATGGGTGGTGGGGTTGGGGTAAATGGAAAATGGCAAAGGCTGGTTTTCTTGTATGGAAATATTGTTATCCTGCCAGCAGCCAATCTGTGCATCCGACATAAAAACTAACTCACGGTCTTTGTACACACACAATAAGAAAGGATTCCAGTGTCCATAGCCACAATGAAGTTCCTGTTCTCCTGTGAAACAGCTTCCATTGCACTCCTCAAATGCATCATTCAGCCACCCGAACGGAGAAAAATTGGGACCTATCCCCTCTACAAAAATAATAGGGTGATGATGTACCTCTACCCCAAAAAGAGTGGGACAAGGCGTCGGGTCATCACTCCACATACTCCCACACTCATAGATTGTTCTGAATTGAATGGTCTTCAATCCATTGACAAAGTAAATTGTATCCACCACAATGGGAACGGGCCGACTGTCATAATAATATGATTTATCAAAAGGCATCCAGAAGGTATCTCCCACGGATAGCGACATGTCGCAAGTCAGAATCTCTTCCTCATCATCAGGACTATATCTATAAATTCTACCTGTGGCAGTGTCTTCACGCAAGTATTCCCAATGTTCACTATAAAATCGGTAATAGCGATGTCCATTGATATTGACAGTGTCTCTTGTGAAAAGCCCATACTCATACGTATTGCCAGGAATCAATTCAATGTCATCAGTCGATGTGCCTTTGCTAACTCCCATACCTTGTACGTTATATATTGTGAGGCTGTCGCCAAAGAACGACTGATACTGTGCCTTTGCCTGAAATATACCCGCTCCTGCAATAAGCAATAGAGCAAGGGTTGCAATTTTAATGATTGGGTTTGTCTTCATGGTTTTCATGGTTTTGGGATTATTCTTCTTTCAAAAAATACTCATTCTTTCGTTCCGTCCAATCGTAATCATATCGTAAAATCTTAAAATCATCACAAGAAATGATTTCAAGTTTTCTTATCCAATAATTGGGCGTCACCACATAATACGGAAGGTTTTCAGACGGCATCTCTTCATTGATGTCCCCAATGCAAATACATCCGCCCAAGTCTTCAGGATAATAACGATATTTGTATTCGCCGCTAAATGACCATGAGGGGGATGAATAGGGTGCGAGTTCTGTCGGTTCTGAATAGAACGTGGAATCACCAAAGGTTACACGATACGTGATGGGGTGATCCATAGTCGGCAAGGTGAGTGGAGCGGAGACGACCGTAAAGGATTTCCCCGCAAGCGAGAATGTGTCACAATTCCCGCTCTCTGAAAAAAAGATGTTGACAGAACCATAGGAATACAACTTGTCTGCAATGTAATAGTTCACCTGCTCCGTCTTTTTCATCACCCTTCCCTCATACGTGATATAGGCAGTAATCCACATTAAAGCCCCTCCATTGAACAGTCCTTCTCCGCCCCGCTCGGCCTTCTCCACAAGCTGGGGTGAGGTGGATGCCACCCGGATGTTAAAACCACTGCCTCTACCTTCCGTGCACAGCACCTTGCTTACCTCGCGGCCGCCGCTTGTCTCGGCCTGCACGAAGTAAACGCCGCTGTGAGGAAGCGTCACCGACAGCTGGTGCTCGCCCGCTGGCAACGACTCAGTCCGCTGGCAGCACAAACGTCCCTGCATGTCCATGATCTGCAGATGCACATTCCCTGCCGTACAAGTTGTCAGCTTCATCTGGCACTCACCCTCACAGGGATTGGGATAGCTCTGCGATAAAGAGAAACCCGTAGATGGAATGTCTTCATGAATGCCTGTGGGACAATTGGCAAGTATAGTGTCAGGTGGATACATCATAAAGAAACTCGGATTGACGAGGTTTACACGCACTTGTACGCTGTCCCATGGTATCTGCCGCCCGTTCATGTAGGTGCGGACAACATTCACAATGCAGGTGTCCTCCTGCGCCATCGCTTGCTGGCTGAAGCCCCCCGCCGCTACCAGCAGGGCGAGGAGAAGGAGGGTTTTGAATGGGGTTTGTATTTTCATGGTGGTATGGTTGTTGATTTGTTTATTTGTTGATTTGTTTGGTTGGAGGGGCGAATCATTATTCGCCCGTACGTTTTTCGCCAGCAAATGTAATACAATTCCCATGAATAATCCAACCTCTCAATTTTCAATTTTCCGTTTTCAAATTTCAGCTCATAACCATCTACTGTTTAATTATTTTCTTACTGATAGCCCGCTTGTTGTCACCAATGATTTGCATGATATACATGCCGTTGGGAAGGTCATGCAGATTGATTTCTAATTGCTGTGTTTCAAAAGACCTTGCAAGCACCCGCTGCCCATTGGCATTGTAAACAGCAACTTGCGAAACTCTTTCTCCCCACGGTTCCGGCAGAGAGATGGTGACCTTTCCGCTCGTGGGATTCGGATAGATATTGCCGGCAAAAAAGTCTTCATCTTCTATGCCTGAGTTATTGAAACAGTCATAGTTCAAGTCCGCGTCCACCCATGGTCTTGAGAACAGCAGCTCCCCATCCTGCTCATAGCATAACAAGGTCAGGTGCGGGCCTTCGTATATTCCTTCCAACCAGCCTTTCCCAACCGTGAAGGTGCCTTCCGTATTTCCAATCTGTTCCACCCACTCCAATATGTTGTCAACGTATGAATCTGGTGAAATCCAATGGAGGAGTTCCACTTCCAATACCTTTCTTGTACTGCTGTCGCTGAGGGTGACAAACGAAGCCTGCTGGTGGAGAGAAACCTCATACACATATATTCCTGGCGCATCGTATTCGTAGAAATATTCCTCGAAGGAGGCAACCTCCACCGTGTCATCTGCGGTCAGACTGAAATCATACAAGAGAAATTCAGTGGAGTCAGATGTGGTATCCACAATGGCATAAAATGGATATGTGCTTGAAACATACTTATATACAATTAATGGATTCCGGTACACCCCATATACCCTTTGTGCAGCGGTGTCGTTGCGGATGGCGCAGAAATATTCGGCCTGTTCCACATCAAAGTCAAAAGGATGGTCTTCTTTCTGCCGGTACACCTTCAGGTAATTTTTCCCACAAATGGTAGTATCCCCAGAAGTGGCATACTTAATGTTCTTGTTTGACCATACTGCGTTGTCGGCGAAAGGATGGTAACTGTCCTCCTGCGCCTTCGCCTGCTGTCCGAATCCCCCCGCCGCTACCAGCAGCGCGAGGAGAAATAAGGGTTGGTAAATTTTTCTTGTTTTCATGGTTTGGGGTGTTGATTCGTTGATTTGTTTATTTGTTGAAGGTAGAGACGTTGCGCGCAACGTCTCTACACCCACACATTTCATCCCTTCATCTTTTCATCTTTTCATCTTTTCATCCCCTCCTCCAATTTCCACGTGCAAAGGTACTGAAAATCCGAGAAAATCCACCACCTTTCAGTTTTCAATTCTCAGTTTTCAATTCTCAGTTTTCAATTACTGTTTCAAACTCACCGTCTTGTTGAACACAATCTTGTCGGGGGTGGAATCTTTGTCGATGCAGAAATAGCCGATGCGCTCGAACTGGTAGTGCTTCTCGGCGTTCTCCAATGTCAGACCCTCCTCAATCCAGCCGTCCTGGATGGTGAGCGAGTTGGGGTTGAGGTAATCGATGAAGGTCTTGCCCTCTTCGCAGTCGTCGGGATCGGGGGAGGTGAACAGGCGCTCGAACAGGCGCACCTCCGCCTTCTTGGCGTGGGCCACCGACACCCAGTGGATGGTGGCTTTCACCTTGCGATTGCTCTGCGGCATGCCGCTCCTGGTCTCGGGGTCGTAGGTAACATGGATGGCGGTGATGTTGCCGTCGGCATCCTTGTCCACATGGCTGCATTTAACGATATAGCCGTATTTGAGGCGCACCTCGCCGCCGATGGTGAGGCGGTAGAACTTCTTGTCGGCCACCTCGCGGAAGTCGGCCCGCTCGATCCAAAGCTCCTTGGTGAACGGCACCTCGCGGGTACCCGCCTCCGGATTTTCGGGGTTGTTGACCGCGTTGAGCATCTCCACCTTATCGTCCGGGAAGTTGTCGATAACCAACTTCACGGGGTCGAGCACCGCCATGGTGCGGGTGGCCACCTTGTTGAGGTCCTCGCGGGCGCAGAACTCCAGCAGCGACACGTCGATGATGTTGTCGCGCTTGGCAATGCCGACGGTCTCGGCGAAGTTGCGCACCGAGGCGGGGGTGTAGCCGCGGCGGCGCAAACCGCAGATGGTGGGCATACGCGGATCGTCCCAGCCCATCACATGACCGTCGCGCACCAGCTGCATCAGCTTGCGCTTGCTCATCACCGTGTAGTTGATGTTGAGGCGGGCGAACTCGATTTGCTGCGGGTGGTGGATCTTCAGCGCCTCGCAGAACCAGTCGTACAGCGGACGGTGGATCTCAAACTCCAAGGTGCAGATGGAATGGGTGATGCCCTCGATGGAGTCGCTCTGGCCGTGGGCGTAGTCGTACATCGGGTAGATGCACCACTTGTCGCCGGTGCGGTGGTGATGGCTGTGCAGGATGCGGTACATGATGGGGTCGCGCATGTGCATGTTGGGTGAGGTCATGCCGATTTTGGCGCGCAGCACCTTGCTGCCGTCGGGAAACTCACCGGCCTTCATGCGGCGGAAGAGGTCGAGGTTCTCCTCCACGCTGCGGTTGCGGTACGGACTTTCGGTGCCGGGTTGGGTGGGCACGCCGCGTCCCGCGCTGATCTCCTCCTGCGACTGGTCGTCCACATAGGCGAGGCCTTCCTTGATCAGCTGCTCGGCCCACTCGTAGAGCTGGTCGAAGTAGTCGGAGGCGTAGTGCTCCTCAGCCCACTGGAAGCCGAGCCACTGGATATCCTCCTTGATGGAATCCACGTACTCCACATCCTCCTTCACGGGGTTGGTGTCGTCGAAGCGCAGGTTGCACAATCCGTTGTATTTCTTGGCAATGCCGAAATTCAAGCAAATCGACTTGGCGTGACCGATATGGAGATAGCCGTTCGGTTCGGGAGGAAAACGAGTGTGTACTTTCGATTCATTTTTACCATTAGCCAAATCTTGTTCGATAATTTCTTCAATAAAATTCATTGCCTTATAATTTTAGAATTTGAAGTGCAAAAATACAACTAAAATTGAAGAGGTGGGAAATTTTTTTTGAAAAAAATCCCGTACCTTTGCCGCACCAAAAAAAGACGACATCATGGATAACAATATCAAAGTGCGAATCGACGAGATTTTAGAGGAAATCTGCAAAATCAACGACCTCACCGCGAAGGCCGATATCCTGACCTACATGGAACGCCAGGCCGCCTTCCAGCTCTGGCAGCTGGAAGAAGACCTGCGTGTGGATCACAACATGAAGGATTTCTAAGGTTATTCTTTCTCGCGCTGGAGCGAATGCAGAATCAGATAGACGCACAGCGCCACGTACATCACAACCGCGATAATGCCCGGCCACGGGGAGTTGGCGTAAGCCTGCGTAGTGGCAATGTCCACGCCTGCGAATTTCAGGATGGCACTCACCACACCCATGATGGCCGCACCCGCCAGCAAGCCGGAGGCTAACAGCGTACCTTTGTTCTTACGGGCCTTGTTGACCTCTTCATCTTTGCTGCGGCTGCCCACCAACCAGGCGATAGCACCGCCGATGAGCAACGGGATGTTCAGCGCCAGCGGGATGAACATACCCAGCGAGAAAGCTAGTGCCGGAATGCCAATCATATCCAAAATAAGGGCGAGAACCGCACCCACGATATAAAGAATCCACGGAGTGCCTTGTCCCGACATCAGCGGCTGCACGATGGCGGCCATGGCGTTGGCCTGCGGAGCCACCAGTCCGCCATTATCGGCATCGTAGCCATAAACTCTCGACAGCACCATGATCACCCCACCGACCGTCAAGGCCGACACCAGCGTGCCGATGAACTTAAACGACTGCTGTTTGTAGGGCGATGTGCCAATCCAGTAACCGATTTTCAAGTCGGTGATAAAGCCGCCCGCCATGGCCAGCGCTGAGCAGACGATTCCGCCCACAATCAATGCCGTGACCATTCCCATAGGTCCCTTCAGGCCTACTGCAGCCAGAATAAAAGAGGAGAGAATGAGCGTCATCAGGGTCATTCCCGACACCGGGTTGCTGCCCACCGTGGCAATAGCTGTGGCTGCTACAGTGGTGAACAGGAAGGCGAAGAGGAATACGATGAGCAAGGCAACAATCACTTGGGTGACATTCATGTGCAAACCACCAAAGGCGAAAAACAAAGCCATGACGACAGCCAGACCGAGAAAACCGAAAAGGATGATCTTCATGGCGATGTCGCGCTGGGTGCGCAGAACCTGCTGCTGCTCAGCTGTCGCTCCTTTGTTTTTCTTGAAGATGGTGCCCATAGAAGTCTTGATAACTCCTGCCGACTTGATAACGCCAAGGATGCCCGCCATGGCAATGCCGCCGATGCCAATAAGCTTGACATGGCTTGAGAAGATTTCAGCAGGTGCCATCGTGCTCATCAGGGTGCTGCCGTCGGCGGTCACACCATACTGCCCGAGTAGCGGCACAATCACCCACCACGACAGGAATGAACCTGCGCAGATAATGGCCGCATACTTGAGGCCAATCAGGTAGCCGGTGCCTAATAATACGGCCGAACTGCTCATGTTGAAGGTGAACTTGTAGTGGGTAGCCAGCTTCTCGCCCCAACCCGTCATTTGAGACGAGATGGCCTCTGACCAGAATTTGAAGGTGGACATGAAGAAGTCGTATAATCCGCCTACCAGTCCGCTGATAAGTAAGAGTTTGAGCTGGCTGCCACCTTTTGCGCCTGACACCAGAATCTCGGTGGAGGCAGTTGCCTCGGGGAAGGGGTATTTGCCATGCATGTCGGAAACGAAATACTTGCGGAACGGAATCAGGAAGAGGATGCCAAGGAAGCCGCCGACCAGCGATGCGATGAAAATCTGGAAGAAGTTCACGTTGATTCCCATTTCAGGATTCTTGGCTTGGATGATGTAGATGGCGGGCAGGGTGAAGATGGCACCGGCCACCACCACGCCCGAGCTGGCGCCGATAGACTGTATCAGCACATTCTCCGACAGGGCTCCTTTGCGCCGTGCGATGACCGACGCACCGACCGCGATGATGGAGATGGGGATGGCCGCCTCAAATACTTGGCCGAATTTCAGTCCAGCGTAAGCGGTAGCCGCCGAAAAGATCACCGCCATGATAATACCCCACACGATAGTCCAGGCATTTAGCTCGGGATACTTCTTGTTGGGGTCCAAAATGGGTCTGTACTCCTCGCCAGCTTTCAGCTCGCGGTACGCATTTTCCGGAAGTTTCACATCCTGCGGGATGTCTTCCTCTGCAATTTTCTTTTCCTCAAAATTTGCCATTGTAGATTATTTTTTGGTGAAGCGCAAAAATACATGATTTTTTTCTAATTTTGCCCGCCCCAAGGGTACTCTTTTCTATTTATCAATCCTTATATTGGTTGTAAAATGAATAATATCCATATAAAATATTACAAATCAATTTTTTATAATTTTAAAAGAGGTATAATGTTTGCATTGTTGACGTTGATGACCGCAGGTGCTACTGCACAATCTATGCCCCGCCTACTGCCCGGCGACACCATCGCTATTGCTGCACCGAGCGGCAAAATTGATTCCACCCAGGTGATGCCAGCCGTTCAGGTGCTGCAGTCGCTGGGATACCATGTCATCATCCCAGATGGGTTGTGGGATAACTGGAACGGTTTCGCCGGAACATCCGCCCAACGTGCCCAACGCTTCCAGCAGTTGCTCGATGATCCTACCATCAAGGTCATTTTGTGTGCGAAAGGCGGCTATGGGGCGGTTAATATTCTCGACCAGCTCGATTTCACGGCCTTCCGTCAGCACCCCAAATGGATTTGTGGCTATAGCGACATTACCGCCCTTCATGCCCATCTCCACACGCTGGGATTCCCTACGCTTCACAGCATCATGCCTACTACTTCATCGTCAAAAGATCCTGAAAGCGAGAGCTTTATTTCGTTCATCGGGGCCTTGCGGGGCGATACCCTCCGTTATGATTTCGATGCCACTCCCGAAAACCGTTGCGGCACCGTCACCGCCACCCTCGTCGGCGGCAACCTCTCTCTCCTTTACTCCCTTCTCGAGTCACCATCCTCCATCAATACCGATGGCAAAATCCTGTTCATCGAAGACGTGGACGAGGATATCTACCATATCCATCGTATGCTGGTGGCCCTCGACCGTGCCGGCAAACTGAAGAATCTGAAAGGTCTTCTCGTGGGGGGCATGACCCGCATCGAGGTGGACAAATACTTTAAGGATGTGAATACCAACGAGGCGCTGTTGGATGTGTGCGGCAAATACGATTATCCCATCTGTTTCGCTTTCCCGGCGGGGCATTGCAAGCGCAACCTCGCCCTCCGGTTGGGATGCACCGTCACCTTGAGCGTCACCTCTGAAGGCTGCTCGTTGATTTCGTTACCAGAATAGAATAAACGGCTCTTTTACTGCCGTACCACCTTGATATTCTTCACGATACGACCATCTTTGCAGACATTCAGCATGTAAATGCCCGCAGTGAGTTGGCTCATATCCACGGTGGTCAGCTCGTGGTCGGCGGTCGCCGTCAGCACCATTTTGCCATAGACATCGTAAAGCATCAGTTGTGCGCCAGCATACGGGCACTGCACCTGCAGGGTGTTGTTGCAGGGGTTGGGGAATGCGCTGATGGCGGCAGCCTCTTCGTCGTTAATGCCGGTGTTGGGCGTACGGGTAATCTGCGTACTGAGCAAATACGTGCCGATAGAGCCGGAACTCTTAGGCTGCACTTTATACACGATGGGACCGCCATCTTCCAGCACAAAGGTCGGGGCAATGGTATCGACACCGGCTCCCCAAGAACCTCCGTTCTGTGAAATTCTGAAGGTGACATCCGCAGTGTAATACTGGTTGTTGTCGCAGTCGGCAGCGTCTTGTGCCCGCACGTTCACGGTATATCTGTAGCCGCTCGGCAGGTTGATTTTATAGTGGTCGTAGCTGTCGCCCACATGGAAATTGGATCCCGTGGTGTTGATGGTGGCTTGATTGTTGGTGAAGTTGGGCGTGAATACGTAGGCGGCACTGGCGGTGTTGTTGTTTTCATAGTTATCAGGGTCAAGCACCACCGTAACATCCAATAAGTTGGCGGAAGTTCCGATGCCGGCATACGTCCATGCAGAGGCGCCGGTGGCTTTATATTGCAACACCAACTGGTAGTCACCGGGAACTGCGGTAATGACATCTGTGAAGGAGATGCTGGCGATGCTGCCCGCGCCCACACTCGCAGTGGTCTGTCCGATGATTTGTCCCACTAAACCATGATTGTCCACCAATACCAGCTGTACCTCTCCATTGAAAGCACTGTTGGTGCGATTCTTATAGTTGACGCTGAAGGTGGGACGAGAGCCGTGCTGGATGGTGGTGCTGTTGGGGGTGAGCGAGTAGTTGGAGTTGATGACCAGCTGAGGAGGTTCCACGCCGAAAAGTGCTTGTTGTGAGTAGGTGAAGTCATAGTGGCTGCTGCCCCATCCGCCGCTGCCAGGGTTCAGTGACGACACCGCGAAATAGCCATCGTTGGAGCCGCTCCATCCCCAGTTGAAGTGGAAATAGTTGCTGTTGTTGTAGCCATCGCATACAAAAGCGTGTCCGTCGGTGAGATCCTCGTCAAAACCGGAGTACATGACCGGGCGGCCAGCGTCGAGTTCGGCTTTCAGCATGTCAATCCAAACACTCTCTTCAAATCCATCTTTCCGTTTGCCTTTCAGGGTGCTGGCATAGCCGAAGTAGCATTTGAAAGCAGCCTCTGCGCTGGGATAGTTGTTGCCGTAGGGGTCGAGGGTGGGCGCACCAGAGCCCGAGGTGGTGTACTGCATCTCCACGGCCACGCCACAGTGGAACATGAGGGTGGCGACCGCCGTGTTGCTGCTGGTGACCGAGTTGGGCATACTGCTCCAGTTGTAGGTGGTGTTGCCGAAGTCGGCGCTCAACACTTGGTTGTTATAGGAAGTGCATGTGTAAGAATGTGAGCCGCAGCCTTTTTGGGGGTACGACCAGTATTTCATCACCTGCGCCATGGCGGTGGCCACGCAGCCAGTGGGGCACTTGCTCCAGCCGCTACCCGGACACATGCTGTTGTACGGACTTCCCTGGTCCCACGTGGTGCTAAGCAGGGGCTGCACGGCGGTGGTGGCTCTTGTGGGGAGTGAAATGCCGGCGGCCAAGGCGGCCCACTGTGTGGCGGCCTCTTCGCTCTGCGGCAGCTGTGCCTGTGCGGCGGCAGCGATCTCCTCTTCGTAAATCTGCAGCCACATGCGGAAGTTATCGGGCATGGTGGCGGCATCGAGCGTGCCGTGGTCAGAATAGCCCAACACCGGAATGGCGCGGTCGTCGGCGGCAACTATGACAAAGCCTTCGCCCGCCTCGTTCTGCATCAGATATAACTGGCTGAAACCGAGCTGCGGTGCCACATTGCGAAGCTGAACGTCAGTTGCATCCTGACGGGTAGAACTGATTTGTGAACGCCAGAAGTTAAGGGCCACATTTTGGGCCGTAGTAGAATCCACGGGACCTGCCACAGCGGTCATTCCCATTGCGATAACCAAAAGGAGAAGGAGGGTGATTTTTTTCATTTTTTTGATGATAATTTTGGATGAAAATGATGAAAACGGGTGCTCTCCGCACAGATTTTCGAGCGGCAAAAATACGAAAAATTTGGATTTGAACGGAGGGGTAATATATATTGTCTTACCGCACCAACGTTACCTGGCCTTTCTGAACGTGCTGGGTGCCTAACTCATCGCGGTAACGGCAGCTGTAGAAGTAACCGCCTGCCGGCAGGTACTTTCCGTTGTTCATGCCGTTCCAGCCCTGATGAATGCTGCGGGTGTGGAACAGCAGCGTTCCGGCCTTGTCGTACACCATGCACTCGAAGTCGGTGATGCCGGCCGGCGCGTACACCAGCCACTCGTCGTTCAAACCGTCGCCGTTGGGCGTGAAGGCCGTCGGAATGAACAGCTCGCAGTCGCATACTGTGATGTTCACACGGATGGTCGTGTCCTTGCCCTCCTTGGTGTGTACGGTCGCCTCTACGCGGGTGTTCTCCTCCACAATCAAATCCACACTCTCCAGATCGGAACCAAAGCTCCAGAATACGTGATCCGCATTGTGGACAAAAAGGGTGAGCTTGGAGTTGCGGCACACCAGCGTGTCGTGACTATAGGTGAGACGGAAATCTTCTTTCTGGTTGGTGGTGGGGTGATTGTCAGTGACCTGCACCGCTTCCGGTTCGGGATTGTTGGGCACGGGCGGATTGTCGGGTTTGCCGTTGCCGCCGTTAGCCGGAAGCGTTTTGGTCTGCGGGGTGGTGGAGGCAGTGGGAGTGGGGGAGGGAAGGGTAGAAGTTTCTGCTGCGGTGATGTCGTTCACGGTTGCCGCTTCAGCGGGGATGATGCCAGTGTTTGCAGAAGGTTGTGAGGGAGAAGTGCGTACAGGAGTAGGAGGAGTGGTTTTTGTGTTAATAATCTGTTGCTCAGTATTTTGTTGGATAATTTCTGTTTGGGCGATGGGAGCGCTGGAAGCATGATTTTGCGAGATGTTGGTGTCGTTGGTGGACGGGGTGGGACGGAACAACAGCACCGCTGTGATGACAGCAGCCGTGAACAGGGCCGGAACGCCAGCGCGGAGTCCCCAATAACGGAACTGCCGCCCGCGGTTGAATCGCTTCACCGCTGAGTCGTTGGCAATGCCCTCCCACACCGACGGCTGGGGCTTCACCTCGTGGCCCGCCAGTTGGTTCTTGAACATCTCTCCGATTTCCTGTTCTTTCATTCTTCTATCTCTTTTTTCACCCCGACGTGATACTTAAACTCTTCGCCGAGATATTTTTCAATTTTCTGTTTTAATGAACGCTTGGCCTTAAACAGCTGCGTTCTTACTGTGGTATAGGAACTTCCGATCATCTCGGAAATTTCCTGATGCGAGTAGCCGTCGATTTCGAAAAGGTTGAACACTGTTCGGTAACCGTCGGGCAACTCTTGTATGAACCTCAGCAAAATCTCTTCCGACAGGAAGTCATTCTGCTGTATCCGAACGTCGAGAATGGTCTCCGCCACATCCTCCGCATCAATCTCCCCCTCTTCTTTCTTCCGTTTGTGGTATGCGTTAATGCAGGTGTTCACCGCAATCTTGCGCATCCACGCCCCGATGCTTCCGTTCTCGTCGCAGGAGTCGATGTTCGTAAGGATTTTCACGAAAGTATCGTGCAACAAATCCTCGGCATCTTCCATGCAGCGGGTGTACCGGATGCAGATCGCCATCAGCACTGGTGAGTACTTTTCGTACAACATGGCCTGATGTTTCCGACTGCCATTCTTGCACTTACGGATAATCTCACTGTCGCTGACCATACGGACGTTTCTCTTGCTTATACAAAAGGTATTCTAAAATGTTGCCTCGACATCTCTAATTTTCAGATTCTTTTGATGACCAACGCGCTGTTGGTGCCGCCGAATCCGAATGAGTTGGAGAGGTAGATGTTGATTTTTTTCTCCTGCGTGCGGTTCACAATATTTAAATTTTGTGAATGTTCGTCAGGATTTTCGAAGTTGATATTGGGTGCGATGAAATCGTTGAGCATCATAATGTTAGAATAAACGATTTCGCTGCCGCCCGCCATCCAGCACTCATGTCCCGTCATCGATTTGGTGGAGGAGATGGGTGTTTTCAGTGCGCCGAAAAGGTGGTTGAGCGCGTCGGCCTCGAAGGCATCGCCCTGCAAGGTGGAGGTGGCGTGGGCGTTGATATAGTCGATCTCTTCCGCTCTCACCCCTGCATCCCTCATAGCACGTTCCATGGCGATGCAGGAACCCAAGTCGCTGGGCTGCGAGATGTTAGCGCCGTTGGAGGAGAAACCGTAACCGACCACCTCGGCGAGGATGGGCGCGCCGCGCTTCACGGCGTGCTCGTACTCTTCCAGAATCACCGTCGCCGCCCCGCCGCTCGGCACCAGCCCGTCGCGGTCGCGGTCGAACGGACGCGATGCCTTCGTCGGGTCGCTGATACGGGTGGAAAACGCACTGATGGCATCAAAGCTGCTCATCGACAGGTAGTTGACCTCCTGCGAGCCGCCGCAAATCACCATGTCCTGCAAGCCCTGCCGGATGAACATCAGCCCCAAGCCGATGGCATGCGAGCCGCTGGCACACGCTGCACTGATGGTGATGTTGATACCCTTCAGCTTGAAGATGGTCGAGAGGTTCATCGTCACCGTCGAGTTCATCGACTGGAAAATCGCCCCAGAGCCCTGCAAGGTGGTGTCTTTGGTCTCCAATGTCAGCATGTGGGCCTCTATCACCGATTTCGCCGATGAGTCGTTGCCGTACAATATGCCGATTTCGTTTTTCTCCAAATAATCACTGTCAATCTGCGCGTTACGAAGCGCTTCGGACGTCGCCATATAGGCATATTCGCCCTCCTCGGCCAGGCACACCCGCGAGCGGCGATCCAACAGCCCCTTCAGCGCAGGCCGTTCCACAATGCCCGTCAGCGGCGAGCGATAGCCGTATGCGATTCTCTCCTCATCAATGCCGATGCCCGATTTTCCATGATAAAGCGATTGCCGCACCTCCTCCAAGTTCTTCCCGAGGCACGACCAAATTCCCATTCCAGTAATGACTACACGTCGCATGATGTTATAAACAATTAACAATTAATAATTAACAATTAAAAATGAAAGGGGGATTTGCATCATTAATCTCTTTATCCTTTCATCTCACCTCTTAATTTTCAATTTTCAATTTTCAGTTTAGGTATACAGTCCCCCATTAATCGACACCACCTCGCCGTTGATATAGGCGGCGTTGTCGGAGGCAAGGAAGCCCACCAGTGCGGCCACCTCCTCGGGTTTTCCGAACCGGCCACAGGGGATCTGCTTCTTCAGCATCGCCTCGTCGAGGTCTTTCGTCATGTCGGTGGCGATGAAGCCGGGGGCTACTGCGTTGACAGTCACCTTGCGCGGTCCCACCTCCTGCGCCAGTGCTTTCGTGGCACCGATGATGGCCGCCTTCGCCGCCGAGTAGTTCACCTGTCCGGGCAGTCCCTTGATGCCGGAGAGCGACACCACATTCACGATGCGGCCCCACCGCTTCGTCAGCATGTCCTTCACCACCCGACGGGTGATGTAGAAAAAGCCGTTCAGCGTGGTGTTCAGCACATCGTGCCACTGGCGGTCCTCCATAAATACTAACATGGTATCCTGACGGATGCCGGCATTGTTCACCAAGATGGCGATATAGTCGTCGGGATGCTGCTCCTGCCAGGCGGTTACGGCGGCATCGGCCGCGGCGCCGTCGGCCACATCAAACGGCATCAGCTCCGCCGTCACGCCCTTCTCCTCCACCAAGCGGCGCGTCTCTTCAGCCGCTTCCTGGTTGCGGGCGTAGTTGATAATCACGTTATAGCCCATCTCTGCCAATTGGAGACAACACGCCCGGCCGATGCCGCGCGAGCCTCCCGTTACCATTGCATATTTCATTAAAAGTCGATTTTGCGGTTTTTCAAAAAGTCAATTACTGTGGCTATCTCTTCGTACTTCGGAGTATCTTCCACAAAGGCCGGCACCAAATTGCGAATGTCGTGATATAAGGTCCGCGACTGTTCTGATAAATCTTCTTTAATTTTCAGACAATCAATAGCTTGCGCGATACCGATAAGATGGATAGCCATCACCTGATAGGCGTTTTCAATTACCCGTTTGGCGAGTATGGCCGAGTTGGTGCCCATGCTCACCACATCCTGGTTGTCGTTGTTGTTCGGAATGCTGTGTACACACATCGGGTTGGAAAGGGTCTGGCATTCGGCTGTGGTGGAGGTGGCCGTAAACTGCATGGCCTGTACGCCGTAGTTCAGACCGATGGTGCCGAGGTTCATGAACGGAGGCAGGATCTCGTTGACTTTGTCGTGGCACAAGTAGTTGAACTGACGCTCCATCAGCATGGTCAGCTTGGTGACGGCAATCTTAATCTTGTCCATCTCAAAACTGATATAATCGCCGTGGAAGTTGCCGCCGTGATACACGGTCTGCGTCTCGATATCCACCACCGGATTGTCGTCCACTGCGTTGAACTCCTCTTCGAGAATTTTCTCCGAAAAGTCGAGGGTGTCGAGCACGGGACCGAGAATTTGGGGGATGCAGCGCAGTGAGTAGAAAGGCTGTACTTTATGTTTGAATACGGCCTCTTCGTGCGGACGGTACAGTTCCACCTCGCGCTTCAGCAGACGATGCGATGAAGCTGCTATATTGGTCATCCACTGAGCGATACGCATCTGTCCTTTGTGGTTCTTCAGGTCGTTGAGTTCAGGGGCGAGGAAGTCATCGTAGGAGGCCGCAATCTCGTTGACCATCACGGAAGCGAGTACAGCAAACGAGAGGAGGCGTTTGGCATAATGCAGGTTCACCAAGCCGACGCCGGTCATCATGGCGGTGCCGTTGCACAGGGCCAGACCTTCGCGGATGTGCGGCTGGAACGGGGTGAGGTCAAGCTCTTTCATCACTTCGGCGGTGGGACGGAGTTCGCCTTTGTAGAACACCTGTCCCTCTCCGATGAGCGTCAGGGCGAGATGAGCCAACTGCACAAGGTCGCCGCTGGCACCCACGCTGCCGTGTTGCGGAATGTAAGGATAAACGCCGTTGTTGATGAAAGCTGCCAGCATCTCCAAGGCGCTGATGTGCACGCCCGACTTGCCGCTGGCAAAGGTCATGTAGCGCGACAGCATCGCTGCCTTCACGTAAATCTCATCGAAAGGCTCTCCTGCTCCCGTTGAGTGACTGCGGATGATATTGTATTGGAGAGAAATCAAATCCGAATCAGCAATGCGATATTGCGCCATCGGACCGAAACCAGTGTTGATGCCATAGATGATCTTATCAGCCGAAAACTCTTTCAAAAAGTTGTAACTGCGTTCAATTCTGTTACGCTCTTCGGCATTGATGATGAGTTTCTTTCCCTCAAAAAGAATTTTTTCAATCTCACTAATCTGCATGTCAAAAAAATAGTTGCTTGATTATAAAGTTATTATAAAATCTTTCGTTGATAATTTAAACTTCTCCACCCTTTACCCAATCAAGCGGCAAATTTAGGCAAAAATTTTTATTAAATGTTTTTGTTTTAAAAAATATGAATAAGAAAGCATTGTTACAAAATAAAGTAGTATTTTTGCACCCGCTTTTTGTAAATTGAGTAATTAGGTAAATTAAAATATCAATCATGAAAAAGTTAGTTTTATCTCTGACAATGGTGGTGGCCTTTTTGTGTGCAATGGCCCAGCCGAAAATCGAGTTTGAAAAGAAAACACATGAATTTGGCGACATCCACGAGGAGGGTGGCAAAGTAACCGCTCGTTTCATTTTCAAGAACGTGGGCACTGAGGATTTGGTTCTTACGAATGTGAAGCCTGGATGCGGTTGTACAGCTGCTAACTACACCCGCGAACCTGTCGCCCCCGGACAGACCGGCTTCATCGATGCCACTTATGACCCGTGGAACCGTCCCGGAAATTTCAACAAAAACATCAAGGTTTCCACCAACGAGCCCGATGTGACGTCTCCTTACATCATTTTCATAAAAGGAAATGTCATCAAACGCCCTCCGACAAAATACGAACTTGCTGGTTATAAGGCTGGTAAAGGTGAAATTAGAGTTAAATCCTACACGGTCAATGTTAGTACTACCAACACGCAGTCGCATTTCGACACGCTTTGGATTCGCAATTTCTTCGAAGATGGCCGTAAAGCATCCATCCAAACTGAGCTCCCAGCTTATATTCAAGAGGTTGGCCGTAGCTTCGGCCCCGAACTACCTGCCGGTCAAGAAGGATACATCGTGCTGAAATACGACGGCTCGCTCCGCAATGGTTGGGGTACTTTGAAAGACAGAATCGCGTTGATTACCAACGACACCATTGAAGCGAAAAAATGTATCCATTACTCCGTCAATATTCAAGAAGACTTCTCCGGCCTTTCCCAGAAAGAACTCGACCGCGCTCCTAAGGCTGTGTATAGCAAGGTGGTGTTCAAATTCGATACCATCGCTCAAAAACAGGTGGCTACCGATGAGATTACCATCACCAATACGGGTAAAACTCCCCTTATCATTCGAAAGATTGATACCAATAACCTTCCCGCTCTTTCCTATACCATGTCGAGCATGACCATCGAACCGGGTCAGTCGGCTACCCTTCAGCTGACCTACAAGGCACAAAGCCGTCGTGGTAAACAGTTTAGCAATTTTGAAGTAATTACGAATAGTCCTACCAATCCTGTCCAGGTTATTAAAGTAGAGGGATTTATCAAACAGTAAAGGAATGAGAAAATTTGTGTTTACCGCATTGGCGGTTATGGCTATCCTTGCCACTTCTTGCGTCACCAAGCAAAAGTATTTGGAATTAGAGGGCAAGTATAAGGAGTGTATGGAGGATAAAAGGTTCTCTGAAACGGAACTTACTGATTGTCAGAACAAAAACAAAGACTTGGATCGTCAGGTCAACGCTCTGCAGTCAAAAGTAGATCAACTGAAGGCTGACACCCTCGACCTGAGCCGCAAGCTGGCCCAGACGGAAGCCGAATACGCCAAGTCGCGCCACGACTACGATGAACTGGCAAAAGACATTAAAGAACTGACGAAAAACAGTGGAGCGGCCATCTCCGAATTGTCCAGCAACCTCGACAGCGCCCAGATGCAGCTCCGTGCCAAGGAGAACGAGCTGAAAGAGATGCAGAGCCGCCTCGAATATCAGTCCGAAGAATTGCAGGCCAAGCAGGACTCGCTGAACCAGTTTGCCAGCCGCCTCGCCGAGTTGCAGAAAATTCTCGACCAGAAAGATGCCGAAGTGCGCGCCCTGAAAGACAAGGTGAGCAACGCTCTCAAGAACTTCGAGGGTAGCGGCCTTAAGGTGGAGCAACGCAACGGCAAGGTGTATGTCTCTATGGATGAGAAATTGCTGTTTGCCTCCGCCCGCTGGGAAGTGCAAGGCGAAGGTAAAGAAGCCCTCAAAGAGCTGGCCAAAGTGTTGGAGGCCGACAGCACCATCAACGTGCTCATCGAAGGCCACACCGACAACCTCCGCTACAACGGCAGCGGTCAGGTGAAAGACAACTGGGATCTGAGTGTGATGCGCGCCACCTCCGTGGTGAAACTCATCCTTTCCTACGGCGACATCGACCCGCAGCGCATCTCAGCGTCGGGCCGTGGCGAGTATTTCCCCATCGACCCCGCCGACACGCCGGAAGCCCGCGCCAAGAACCGCCGTACCGAGATCATTCTCACCCCCAAGCTCGACGAGCTTTTCCAAATCATCGACAACAACTAATCGCATAGGGGAAGCCAATCGCTTCCCCTTCTTTTTCACAAAAATGATGTTTACAGAACGCCTGCTCGACTGGTTCGACACCCACAAGCGCGATTTGCCGTGGCGCGGCGAAACCGATCCTTACCGCATCTGGATCTCGGAGGTGATTCTGCAACAAACCCGTGTGGTGCAGGGCATGGACTACTATCGCCGCTTTCTGGAGACATTTCCCACCTGCTCCTCCCTCGCCGCCGCCCCCGAAGCAGAGGTGCTGAAGGTGTGGCAGGGACTGGGCTACTACAGCCGCGCCCGCAACCTCCATGCCGCCGCCCGCCAGATTGTGGCCGACCATGGCGGGGTGTTTCCCTCCGACTATCCGTCCATTCGAAACCTGAAAGGCGTGGGTGACTATACCGCTGCGGCCATCGCCTCCATCGCCTTCGGCCTGCCCCATCCCGCCGTGGATGGCAACGTGCTGCGCTTCGTGGCGCGCTACCAGGGCATCTTCGACAATATCGCCGCCCCCGCCACCCGCAAACTCGTGGAAACCACCTGCCAGAAGTGGATTCCCAACGACCGCCCGGGCGACTTCAACCAGGCCATGATGGAAATGGGCGCCATGATGTGCACCCCCAAAAATCCTGACTGCCCAACGTGTCCCTTCGCGTCAGAGTGCTACGCCTTTCAGCACCAGCAGGTGGAACAACTCCCTGTCAAACAGAAAACGGTCACGGTGAAGAACCGCTACTTCCATTACCTTATCTTTCTGCACAACGACCAAACCATTGTGCAACGGCGCGCGGAAAATGATATCTGGCGCGAGCTGTACGAATTTCCACTCGTGGAACTCGATGGAGTGCAGTTTGATATTATTAATTATTTGAATGATAATAAAATAGAATATACAGAAAAACCTAGTCAGGTGTGGCAAACCCAGCATCAGCTTACCCACCGCAGGATCTTCGCCTACTTCTATGTGGTGAGTGTGAAATGCCTGCCGCCATGTTCAGAACACCAGCAGATCGTGCCGGTTGGCCGTCTCCGCGACTATGCGGTGGCTAAAGTGACAGAGCGGGCTCTACAACTCGTTTTTCAGCAATAAAAAAGGCGCAGTGAAAACTGCGCCTTTTAGTCGTTGTTTCGGATGCTTATTTGCATTCAACACCAGTTTTGCCATTACCGTTATCCACGATAGCGGAAGTAGCATAGTCTGAACATTTTTTGTCAGAATCTTTGTCGATGGTGTAGGTCTGAGTGGCAGTAACTTTGCCATTGTTGTACCATTTGCAGGTGCATTTCTTGTCGCAAGAAGCGAAACCGAAAACAAATGCCATAGCGGCGAATGCTACAAATACTTTCTTCATAATACTTTAATTTTTAATAGGTTATGAAATGATATTTTATGGGTGCAAAGATAGGATATTTTTCAATATAAGAGCAAGATGGGTAGTTAAAAAATGTTAATGTCTGTTTACCAGCATCCTCCTTCAATCACTTGGTTGATGAAATCGTTGACGGGTTTGGCCTCGCGGAAGCGTTCCACCACAAATTTCAAAAGTCGCTTTTCGTCCCCTAAAACCATTTCGTCGGGTAACTCGGCAGCAATCGTGAAAGTCTTGAGTTTCAGGAATTCCGCATTGGGGTCGTCTTCCGGGAAGCCGTTGGGAACGTGCTTATATTTAGCATTGTCGTTCCAGTGATAATGTTGGGCGCAAGCGGCCGCTGCTTGGCGGAAAAGCTCTCCTTCGTTGAAGATTCTGTCGCGGATGGCGATGGCCAACGACGGGGTGGGATTGTACAACCCGGCCGCCAACATATTGCCAAATGAGTAATCTTCTGATTCTGAGGGCTCCAGATGAAAATAGTAGCCTGCATATCCCGATTTTTTGCCATGCGGACAAAGATAGGCTCCGATGTGGGTTTTGTAGGGGATTTTCTCTTTCGAGAAACGCATATCCTTGTAAATCCGATAGGTACAGTCTTTCACGGTCAGGTCGCGGATGGAGGGATCAAATTTTCCGACCTCCGCAATCAGCTGTTCGGCAAACTGGTTGAAATGGGTCTGTGCGGCCACATACTCCTGCTTGTGTTCCATGAACCATTCGCGGTAGTTGTGGCGCATCAGCTGGTCTAAAAAGGAGAGGATCTGTTTCATATAGTCAAGAGTTAAAAGTAAAGAGTATAGAGTAGAGACGCAGCATGCTGCGTCTCTACATTTTCCGGTTCTTTAATTTCGTTCAGGTGGTTTCCTCCCAGCGGATGGGAGTCTGCCCGGACTGGATGAGCAGCTGGTTGGTTTTGGAGAAGTGTTTGCAGCCGAAAAATCCGCGGTAGGCGGAGAGGGGCGACGGGTGCGGGGCGGTGAGCACGTAGTGTTTGGAGGTATCGATCAGTTGGATTTTGGCCTGTGCGTACGAGCCCCAGAGGAGGAACACGATGCCGCTGCGTTTTTCGGAGAGGCGGGCGATGGCGGCGTCGGTGAAGGTTTCCCAGCCGTGCCGCTGGTGCGAGCCGGCCTGGTGCGCCCGTACCGTCAGAGTGGCGTTGAGCAGCAGCACGCCCTGCCGCGCCCAGCCGTCGAGGTTGCCGGTCAGGGGGATGGGCATCCCGATGTCGGTATGCAACTCCTGGAAGATGTTGACCAGCGAGGGCGGGAACTTCGTGCCGGGTTGCACCGAGAAACAGAGTCCGTGGGCCTGCCCCGGCTCGTGGTACGGGTCCTGCCCGAGAATCACCACCTTCACCTTGTCGAACGGTGTGAGGTTGAAGGCGTTGAAAATCAGCGGACCGGGAGGATAGACGGGAAACTGCTGTTTCTCCGCAATCAGAAACCGCTTCAGCTCCTCAAAGTAGGGGGAGGCAAACTGGTCGGCCAGCTCGCGTTTCCAAGATTCTTCAATGACAGGGTTGACCATCGGGTTGTTTATTATTTATTTGTTGAAGGTGGTTTGTTGTTGTAGAGACGCGATGAATCGCGTCTCTACTAAAATGCGAACGGGAAGTTTTCATCCTTTAATCTCTTCATCCTTTCCTCCCTTCCTCTCACCTCTCAATTCTCAGTTTTCAATTTTCCGTTTTCCGTTTTCCGTTCTCTCGTGTTTGTACTTGAAGAAGATGGCGAACAGGATGGCCACGACCAGCGAGTAGCCGGCGAAGATGAACCATACGGCCGGCCAGCCGCCGGTGCCGTCAATGCTAACGAGAAGTCCCGCCTCGTTCCATGCGCAGAACCGATTGACGATGGCCTGCGCGCCTAACGTGCCGATGGTGGCGCCGAAGCCGTTGGTCATCATCATGAACAAGCCCTGTGCCGACGAGCGGATGCTCGGGTCGGTTTCCTGATTCACAAACAGGGAGCCGGAGATGTTGTAAAAGTCAAAGGCAAAGCCATATACGATCATCGAGAGGATGATGGCCCATACCATGCTGCCCGTGTCGCCGATGCCGAACAATCCGAAGCGGAAAAACCATGCAATCATGGCCATCAGCATCACCTTCTTGATACCGAAACGCTTGAGGAAGAAGGGGATGAGCAGGATGCAGAGGGTTTCTGCAATCTGTGAGATGGAGTAGATGATGACCGAGTATTTCACGCCGAAGGTGTCCGCAAAGGCAGGGTCAGCGGCGAAAGATGAGATGAACGGGGTGGCGAAGCCGTTGGTGATTTGCAAGGCCGCTCCTAACAACATGGAGAAGATGAAGAAGATGGCCATTTTTTTCTGTTTGAAAAGTGAAAAGGCTTGCAAACCAAGAGCTTCCACAAAACTTTTCTTTTCTCCTTTGTTGATGGCGCATTTCGGCAGTGTGAAAGCGTAAATTCCTAACAGGATGCCCAAAATACCGCTCAGCATGAACTGGAACGGGGTGTTGGAGGCCTGTATGACTTCATCTGGTCCGTGCTGTGCCCACAGAAAGTCGGCGGGATTCGACAGACAGGAGGCCAAGAAACTGTCGGAGAAATGCACGAGGTCCACCAGCCACATGGCGCAGATGAAACCGATGGTACCAAACACGCGGATGGGCGGGAAATCTTTCACGGTGTCCAAACCACCGTTCTCCAACGCATTATACGCCACCGAGTTGGATAATGCGATGGTGGGCATGTAAAATGCCACACTGATGGAATAGAGGGTGAACAGCCCAATGAAGTTGGGGTTGGGATTCGCCAGTCCGTAGAAACAAGCGGCAATCATGGCACCTCCTGCCAAAATATGGCAGATTCCGAGCGTTTTTTGCGCCTGGATCCAGCGGTCGGCAATGATGCCCATCAAGGCGGGCATGAACAGCGAAACAATGCCCTGCATGGCATAGAACAATCCGATGTCGCCACCTAATCCGCACTTGCCCAAATACTTACCCATACAAGTAAGGTAAGCTCCCCACACGGCATACTGCAGGAAGTTCATCACAATCAGTCTGATTTTCAGTTTCATGGTTATTAAAGATTATGGATTATTAATTCGAAGATTTGAGGATTTGAAAAATTTGAAAGATTTGAAGATTTGAGAGACTTGGGAGATTTGAAATTTCAGCTTGCAAAAATAAAGAATTATTATCAGACTTGAAAGGATTAATTTTCAATTCTCATTCCCCCTTCGTTTCATCTACTGTCTCAACGTGGCCAAGGGTATGATTTTCACTCCATCGGGCCGGGTATATGCCATGTGTCCGCCTGTCAGAATGATAAGTAAATCAGGCTCACGGAGGGGGACTTGTTCCTCTTTCTTGTTATGCTCTTGTATCAAACGTTTAAGTTCAATCAGATGACTTGCACCTTCCTCACTATTTTGTGTTTTTGAGGTATTTTACTTTGCGTTTTTGAGGTAATTTACTTTGTGCTTTTGAGGTCTGTGCGATAGGTGAATCGGTCGAATCGGGTGAAGCCGTAAGCTTGCAGCTGCTCCACGCTCCACGCCCGGTCGTCATCGGTGTTGTAGTCGGGGATGAGCGGCACGCGCACCACCACCTGCTGGGTGGGGAAGTGGGCTGCGAGGTGTTCCAGATTCCGCAGGAGCCGTGTTATCGGCTGCCCCGTGTATCGCTGGTAGATGTCGGGATGCAGGTCTTTGATGTCCACGATCAAGGCATTCACATGAGGCAGCACCGCTTGCAGGTTTTCTTCCGGCACGTTGAGGGAGGTTTCAAGGGTGAGCTGCCAGTCGGGACCGCACAACTCGCGGAAGCGGATGATAAAATCAGGGCGCAGCAGCGGCTCGCCGCCGCCGAAGCACACGCCGCCGCCAGTGGCCAGAAAGTAGAGTTGGTCGATGCGCACCTCCTCGTAAAGCTCCTCCGGTGTCAAGCGGCGCAACCGCTCCGCCGAACCGAGACAGGAGGGGTTCAGACAGTAATGGCAGTGCAGCGGACAGCCGTGGAAGGCCGCCAGCGTAGTCACCCCCTCGCCGTCGATGCCGATGCGGTGTCGCATAATGCCGATGAAGGGTGCAGAGTTGGTCATGGCTTAAAGGGTATCGGAAACTACAGAGTCGTTCTCGGGTAACTGCGGAGTGGAGGGTACTATCTCCACTTCACCCAATACACATTTAACTATATCATCCTGATTCCTATCGTATACCCACTCTGTCTCAATAATTCCTTCGTCATCATAATCAAAAATTCCGCCTTGTCTAGGAATGCTGTCGGAGGTTTCAGGGGGTTCATTATGATTGAGAATGGTTTCAGACGAGGTGGGTGTGGGTGCTTCTGGCGAAGTGGGTGTGGAGGAGTGACATCCGCTCATCAGCATTCCGCCAAGCACGATGCCGGTGGTGATGACCGCTTTGCCCATCAGACTCCGCTTCTGTAGCTCCCGTTCCAGGTACTGTACTTTCGATTCGCAGTACGGACAGGTGCCGCGGCAGTCGCCTTCATAGGTGCATTCGTGTTCCTCCAGCGGAATGTTGTTTTGGGCGGCAATATCCCGACGGATCTCTTTCAAAATTTTACAGGTGGCTTTCCCATGTTTCATGGCTGAAAAAATATTGGTTGCAAAGGTACGATTATTTTCTAAAAAGGCAATAACGCCGTTAATTCTTTGTTTCAACAATGTAATACCCACCCGTTTTTTTGCTTCCGCGCCGCTCTATCAATCCTGCTTCTATCAAGACATTAATATGCTTGACAATAGTCCGAAAAGGCTTGTTAAGTGTTTTTGCAATTTTTGTTGTGTTAAAGCCAACGTGCTTACTGATAAACTCTAACGTTTCTTTTTGGCTCTCGTTTAATTGACCATTTAATTGACCATTTAATTGACCATTTAATTCGCCATTACGATTCTCTTCCACTCCAATTCGCAGTTCCATTTCCACTCTTTCCGGCTCTTCGCACTGCCTGATTGTGGGTTTCATCCATTTCTGCTTTTCCCAACCTTTTACTATTACGTCTGCACCACTCCCAGCCTTTTCTCCTACACCAATCAACACAAACATCTTTTGAATCAGTGGATTGCGACAAACACTGTGTTGTCCTTCATAGAACTCGTTAATGCTCACCAGCATACTCCCTGGATTGCTGATTACGATACGGTTTATCCAACCGTCCACCACTATGTTCCCCATTGAATTGTGCTGCGCATGAATTAAAGAATTGGCCAAAGCCTCACGTATAGCAATATGGGCAGGCGTAAATTCCAAACGAGTTAAGCCATCATCTGCCAAACGAAATGGTTTGGGCAACAGTAACGAAAGTTTCTGATATACTCGTGAGAAAAATTGGTACAAATTAACCTCCCATGTTCCATCAGGATAAATTCTGTCGCTCCATCGCTCCCCCTCTATCATGCTCAGATGTTCTCTATAGTCGGGAAAGAACCACGGCATACAGCTTTGATCTGTCACGCTTTGCGTCTTTCCGAACATCATGATGCCTGCCACTGTGAAACCCTCTTCCCCTTTTTCGCGGTCTTGACGCCAAGCCTCTACTTTTTTCAAAAAATCCATATCTGAAAGTTCAGACCATGGATGATTTTCATGCCGATTGTCGTAAGCTTTCCGATATTTGTGTAATGTTACCAGATCAATGTCCTCCATCGAATAACCTTTCAGAATTCGTGCATCTGCAGAATTGTTCTTTAGGTTGGCATCTGAAAACATCTGCCGCACTTCGTCATCGGTACAACAATAGTCACCTTCATGTCTTCTTTTATAGGTGTTGCCGTAGGGTTGCCCATTTAGAAATATTGGTCGCTGGTCGTAACTCGCCCTAGGGACTTCGCACACCAGCACCCAACCCTCGCCCGGAATCTCCTCCACGTGAGCCTCATCATCTCTCAACAGAGGTAGGCTTACCTTCTGTTTGTTGTGGGCCATGTCCCAAAACTGTTTTTTTAAGACTACGACTTCTGCTTTTGTCAAGCCATCCACAATAGCCTGTTTGCCTTTCTCTTTTACCCCGAGCACAATTATTCCGCCATCTGTATTTGCAAATGCCGAAAAGGTGGCCCAAAACGAATTGGGAAACCCACCTTTCGATGTTTTGAATTCAACCACTGTACCTTCTCCGCAATCCAGCAGATCATAAAAAGCTTTAATAGTAATCATAGTGTTTTTATTTAAAATTTAACATCTGCAAAGGTACGATTATTTTCTTGATGAATATACTTCATTGCGATTCTCAGCAACAAAATTACAATCATTTTGTGCAAAATTTATCCCTTCACACCCAAAATGTGAACCCTCACAGGAAAAATTTTTTTATAAAGATTAAAATAAATACTCTGTATGGGTGTGATAACATACTAATAATCAATATATTATAAAAATTTATTTTAAACGGGTTTGTGAGGGGATAAATGTAGATTTGTGAAGGGATAAAACGGTGTTTTGTGAAAATGTTGTAAGGGATTTGAGTATCTTTGCGTCCTCATTCAAATATTGCTTCAATGAAAAAATACCTGAAAACAATTGTCATCATTTTGCTGAATATCCTGTTCTGTGCCACTGTAATTTGGCTCTTTACCCAAAATTCAGTTTTGCGACCATACGCCGGCAGTTTTCTCAAAGAGGCCCTCTCCGCACTTCTGTTGTTGGGTTCTTTGTATGCCAATTACTTTCTGCTGTATCCAAGGATTTACAAAAAATATTCGTACTTTATATACTGGGTCGCTGTGATTATCCTTGCTATTGTGGTTGGTATGGCTGATCTTGCTATTGCATATCCCTTTATTGTTTCACTGAATCCACAGTTTATCCAGCATATCGGCTACTATAATTTTTTTTCAACGATTTTGTACTTTACCATTGGTCGTAACCTTGCATTGAATTTTTTCCCTTATCTGTTCAGAGAGCGTCAGCAGTTGCGACAATCGTTGGAGAAAGAGGTGCAGGTGGTTTACCAAGAAGTCCGGAAAATTGATGTCACCGACAAGGAGAGCAATATCAAGCTATTGACCATTGACGACATATTTTACTGCGAACAGCAACGGAATTTCACCACGATTCATACGGTGAAGAATAAGACTTATACGCGCTTGGGTTCCATGAAACATCTGGAGCAACTGCTCGGCGAAGAGGAGTTCGTCCGCATCACGACCAACCTGCTGGTGCCGTTTCGGTACATTCATTCGTGTAAAGACAACTTGGTGATGATGAGGCAGATGCCGTGGCAAAGGGTTCCCACTACCTTACCGTTGGAAGCCCGAATGCAGGCAGAGGCGGCCGAAAAGATTGCTAAAGTCCTTTCGCAGAGGGAGGTTGTTTTGGACGAAAATAAAATCCAGGAGGCTCCCACTTCCTCCACCGCCAGGCGGAAACCGGCATTGCCCGCTGAAGAGAAGGTCAGGGAGGTACTTTCCTACATCGAAGCCCATCCCAACTGCAACACGGCGGACATCATGGCCGAAACGGACTTCTCGCTGAGCACCGTGGAGCGCTGTCTCGCTGAGCTCAAGAAACGAGGGGCAATCCAGTACACCGGCAGCAAGAAGAGCGGCGGGTACAGCAGGGTGTGAGTTGGGGCGATGTGCTTTTTACACGGAATCCCCTTGCCCGTTCTTCCGCGGCAAACTTCCCAACAAGTACTATTTTTCTGTCAGCGTGCCGCGGGCTGGCGCACGACCCATCGCACATCCCCGCACTGCGCTACGCTTGTACGGGGTTACCAAAATATCACCCCTTCGGGGTGAATGGTTACCGCACCATCGGGACATTACAAGCAATGGTTAGTAGGGCTGCCATATTATGACAGCCCTACAAGGTGTCAACATCTGATAACCCTACAAAAAAAAGAAGCGGAACAGCAACTGTCCCGCTTCCGTCCCATACATTTCGCCAATTACTTGCATTCAATGCCGGTTTTTACGCCATTGACTTCTGCAACGGTGTTGTAATCCGAGCATTTCATGTCGTCTTGGGGTTCGAAGACGTGAGCAGCAGAAACACCACCAACCCATTGTTTGCAGTGGCATTTCTTGTCACATGAAGTGAATGCGCCAGCAAGGGCAACGCAAGCGAAAATAACCAATAACTTTTTCATGTTTTGAATTTTTTAGGTTAGTAATATGGGTTAAAAGCGGGGCAAAAATACATTCATTTGATGAAATTTTATCCCTTCACACCCAAAATGTGAACCCTCACCACGAAAATGTGACGGGAAGGTTCAAATGAAAATGCTGTATGGATTTATAATATTTTGATAATCAAATTTTTATAAAAATATAATTAAGAAGGCTAATGAAGGAATAAATGAAGATGAGTGAAGGGATAAACCCATTTGGGGAAGATTGTTTGGAAAGAATTGAGTATTTTTGCTGCCGTATATACATCCTGCCTTTATGAAACATTCGAAGAAAATTGCCATCGTTTTGCTCAATGTCCTGTTTAGTGCAGTAGTGCTTTGGTTTTTTGCCCGCAACCTTATTTTGCACCCATTCTCGGGCGGTTTTGTCAAGGAAGCCATTTCGGGCATTCTGTTGTTAGGCTCATTGTATTTCAATTACTTGGTGCTTTATCCCAAGCTTTATCCCAAATATCCGCAAGTGTATTGGGCGGTTGTGGTGCTCAGTGCTATCGTGGTGGGCGTTGTGGAGACGGCTCTTGCCTACCGTTTTATTGTATCGCGCCATGCCAATGCTATTAAACTGGTGGGATATTTCGAGTTTTTCGCCTCCCATCAGTTTGAGGTCATTGGACGGAATCTCGCTTTGAATTTCTTCCCGTTTTTGTTCAGGGATCGTAAAAATTACCAACAGTCGTTGGAGGACGAGACCAAGATCGTGTACGAGCGGGTCCGCATGCTGGATGTCGCCGACAAGGACAGCAACATCCAGCTGTTGACCATGGATGACATTTTCTACTGTGAGCAGCAACGCAATTTCACCACAATCTACACCGTGCAAAATGAAAAATACACGCGGTTGGGTTCCATGAAGCATCTGGAGCAGCTGTTTGGCGAGGAGGATTTCATCCGCATCACAACCACCTTGCTGGTGCCTTTCCAGCATATCCAGTCGTGCAAAGATAACAGGGTGATGATGAAGCAGATGCCGTGGGAGGAGGTGCCCACCACCTTCCCATTGGAGGCCCGCACGCAGGCGGAAGTGGCTGAAAGAATTTCCGAAATCCTTTCGCAGAAGGAGGTTGTTTTAGACGAAAATAAAATCCCGGAGACTCCAACTTCCACCACTGCCAGGCGTAAACCGGCATCTGCCGCTGAGGGAAAGGTCAGGGAGGTGCTATCTTACATCGAAGCCCATCCGAACTGCAATACGGCGGACATCGTGGCCGGAACGGACTTCTCGCTGAGCACCGTGGAACGCTGCCTCTCCGAACTCAGGCGGCATGGACAGATTACCCACAGCGGCAGCAAGAGAAGCGGCGGGTACAGCAGGGTGGTTTAGAATACGGTAAGGCTATTTCACCCTGAAATTCAACATTCTGCGATCCTCAATCCACCCCTCTAACAGGTCGTTGATGGCCACTTTCCCCACCCCTTTCGGCGTGCCGGTGAAGATGATGTCGCCCGTTTTCAATGTGAAAAATTGCGAGGCGTAGGAGATGATCTGGTCGATGGAAAAGAGCATCTCGCCACTGTTGCCGCTCTGCACAGTATTGCCATTTAAATTGAGGTGAAAATTGATATTGTTAAGGTCTGCAAATTTCTCTTTTTCAATAAATTGACTAATAATGGCCGATCCATCAAAAGCCTTCGCGATTTCCCACGGATTGCCTTCCTCTATGCAATTTTTTTGCAGATCCCGCGCCGTGAAATCAATGCCCAAACCAATCTCATGATAGTAAGTGTGGGCGAATTTTTCCTGGATGTATTTTCCCACCTTGTCGATGCGAACCAGGAGCTCCACCTCATACTCAATCTGTTGCGAGAAGTCGGGCAGAAAAAACGGACGGTTGCGGGTAATGACCGATGAGTCGGGCTTCAGAAACAGGGTCGGTTTTTCGGGGACTTTATGCCCCAGCTCTTTGATATGGGGCAAGTAATTTCTTCCTACACAGATGATTTTCATATTTTTATTTTTTAATTTTCTGATTTTGAACCATAAACCAATTCCACCGAATTGTAAAGCAGCAGATAGTCCACCATATTCACCTGACCTGTTTCCGTGAGGTGCCACGGACAAAACAGCGATACGCTATGCCAGGGAGGGGTGTTTCTGATCGTTTTTCCATTGATATAATGGGTGATACACCCGTCAATCGGCGCACTATTGAGATAGGAATCGTACGACGAGCGGGGTAGCAACTCTTTTCCCTCTTTCCCATATAGTATTAAATGGATGAGTGGGAGGTGTGGGAATATAATATCTTGTTGTAAATCAGGACGTTTTTGTGCAATTTTCTCACAGGTGCGCACCAACCATTCATAACAGTTTCCGCTCGCTCCTCCCTCGTTCATCACGGTTGACATGGCTAAAACGCCATACCATCGGAAATTTCCGTTTTTCGCCGCCAGCATGATGCTTTGCACCATATTCCAAGTACTCCTCCCCTTTTTTGCTCTCTGGGAGCTAACGGGATGACCACTCAGTAAGTCACCTATCGTGGCGTGCGCATACGCCAACCATGCGATGTCTGATTGCGGCTGTATCTCTATGCCATTCACAGGATTGACAATCGCCCAGACGGTTTGATTTCCTGTTTTGTACTGCATGGCGGTAATCATTTTTTCACTAATCTCTGCCACTTTTTGGCATAGTGATGAGTCGTCCACGAGTTTTTGCACCAATGCAAATCCCAAATAGCTGGCCCATGCTTGGTCTTGTGATGGGGCGTTGCCCGTCGTGTTGAGATGACCGCAGTGGTTGCTGTAGTCGCTAACCAGCCAGTTCAGATTGAAACGGCTGGTATCGTCACGGTTGATATCGTCGCGAATATAGAAGCCGTTGCACTTTTGGATAGTGTCGCATCCCCAACATGACTCAGCTTCCAAGTCGAGCCTCTCATACACCTGGACAGCACACCGTAACTCTTCCAACGTGGCTTCGGTAGGCTTTCCATCCCGTTGCAGTCGCGCATATTCTGTGGCCAACAGTGCCAAATAATGTCCTTGCCACCACACTGCGTCAGCCCACAACCCCGTAAGACCTCGATTCGATTGATATTTTCTTTCCATCAGCAACGACGTTCCACGTTCCATCCCATTGCCTGTATAATACAGAAATTCAGTGCGTAAACGATTCCGTAGCGTGTCGTATTTCGCTTCATTAGAAAGGGTGGATTGTGCCAAAATCTGGCATAAACATCCCGAAAAAATCGCCATCAAAAGGAGGATTTTTTTCAGCATACTCTGCTATTTTTCTTCATCATAGATTTCCAGATTGCTCAACTCTTTGCCGTTGATGTCGAGTCGGAGGAAGGTGAGGCGTACGTGGTGCCCAAAGCGTGAGGCGGAGCCTGGATTGATGAAAAGCAGGTTGTGACGGGTGTCGTGCATCACTTTAAGAAAATGGGAATGACCCGCAATAAAGATAGTAGGCTTCTCTTTTTCAATGAGTTGAACAGCAGGATAAGGATAGTAATTGCCGTTTCCTCCGATGTGCATCATCGCCACTTTATGTGCTTCGCAATTGAACACAGCCGTTTCGGTCGTTTGGCTGCGGATGTCCCAGTCATCGCAATTGCCATACACGGCTCTCACGGGTGCAATCAGGTTCAGCTCGTCCAGCACTTCCATCCTTCCGATGTCGCCAGCATGCCAAATTTCGGTACAGTCTTTAAAAAACTCAAACACCTTGGGATGTACATAACCATGTGTGTCTGAGATGATTCCGATTTTCATGGGCTAAAAATTCATTATGCTCATTACAAAAAAGAGATGAGCGGATGGTAGGCTCATCTCTTGACGTTTTTCGTGGGGAATGATTATTTCACGGCCACGGTTTCGATTTCCACCATCACGCCCATAGGAAGCGCTTTCACGGCGAAGGCGGCGCGGGCGGGCGGGTTGGTGCTGTAGTACTTGGCATAAACCTCGTTCATGGGTTTGAAGTTGGCCATGTCGCTGAGCAGACAGGTCGATTTCACCACATCGGCGAAGGTGTAGCCTGCCTCTTCGAGGATGGCGCCGATGTTCTTCATCACCTGTTCGGTCTGTTCTTCAATGGTGTCGGCGACCTTGCCGGTGGCGGGATCTACCGGAATCTGACCGGAGATGTAGAGGGTTCCGTTGATTTCAATGGCCTGGCTGTAAGGACCGATGGCCTTGGGAGCTTTGTCGGTGTGGATGACTTTTTTCATAATGTTGAATTGTTTATTTGTTGATTCGTTGAATTGTTTATTTGTTGATATGTTTTTTCTGTCCGTTGAATTTGTAGCCGATGGTGGCGAAGAAGAGGATGTATAGGTAACAGACGAAGAGGATGAGATATGCTTTTTGGTGGGCGAGATGTGCGATGGGGTTGTCACCTTGCAGTACTTCACATAATTTACCATATATCAGCGACATGACACCACCGCCAGCACATGCCATGACGAGCAGTCCGGAGGCCAGTTCGGTATGTTTGCCGAGGTCGTGGATGGAGAGCGGCCAGATGGCGGGCCACATGATGGCATGGGCGAAGCTGAGCATGATGATGCAGGCGATAGACAGGCGGGCCGATGCGTTTTGGGCGGCCATGGGGTCAAGGCTGGGCTGGAAGATGTGTACGATGGACTGCGAGTAGATGGCCACCAAGGCAAGTGCGCAAGCGATGAGAAGGTTGGTGACGAGCGCCTGCCGTTGTGAAATCATCTTCGGCACGGTAAGCAGTCCCACAAAGTAGCCGACGATGAGGGCGAACATGGCGTAGGTGGGGAAATCTTTCCGCACACTTTCCTGTACGCCCCAAGCTTCGCCGTAAGGAATCAGGTAGTCGATAGCGATAACCTCGGCGCCCACATAGAAGAAGATGGCGAGAACTCCCAACCACAAATAGGTGTATTTGCGAGAAAAGAGGGATGTGGTCTGACTGTCGCCGCTGTTGTCGGTGTTCTCGATACGGGGCAGTTTGGCCAATTTGATGAAAACCACCAGCAGGATGAATACCGCCGTGATGATGATGTAGGGCAGAATGACCTGCTCGGCAAGGTGCTGGCGGGTGGCTTCAGCTGCATCGCCAGTCAACAGACCGCTTTTGAGCATTTTCAACTCGTCGTCGAGACCGGAGAAGAGGGCTTTGTAAATGGTATAAATACCGATGACTCCGGCGAATTTGTTGCACACGCCCATGATGCTGATACGGCGGGCAGCCGTTTCAATCGGTCCCAAAATGGTGGCATAGGGGTTGGTGGCCGCCTGTAGCACGGTGAGACCACCGCCCATGAAAAATTGGCCGGTGAGGAAGATGCCGAACTGGCGGGTGATGGCCGCGGGCACAAACATGATGGAGCCGCAGGCCATGGTCAGCAATCCGATCATCATACCCCCGCTGTAGCCTATCTTACGGATAAGGAGTGAGGCCGGAATGCCCATCACAAAATAAGAGATGTAAAAGCAGAAGGGCACAAACGAAGCCTCAAAGGTGGTGAGCTCGCAGGCCTCTTTCAAAAAAGGCATGACCACACTGTTGACCCATGTGATGTAACCGAACACAAAAAACAACGTGCCGATGACAAACAAACTGAATGCGTATTTGTTCTTTTGTTCCATGAATGTTGATTTATCGGCGGCAAAATTACAAAAATCTTATCGGATTTTAAACTCTCTCATCTCATTTTTGTCAAAGTCGATGTTTTCATTTTGTAACCAATTCCATTTTTATTATGAAAAAGATATTGATGTTCTGTTTGATGGTCAGTTTTGCTGCTGTAACCATGGCGCAGGGACAGGTCGAACCCACTAAAAATTCAAAATGTGGCTCACAGGATTGTCAGACCGTCATGAAATTAAAAAAGGAGTTTTTGGAAAAGAATTTCACGCTGAGTGAGGAGCAGAAAGCACCCTTCTGGGCCGCTTTCGACGCATACGCCAAAGCCGAATATGAAGCTTTTCAGAAGAGCCGTGTGAAGATGAATGCCGCAGGTATTGACCATTATGTGACCTCCGACAGCGTTCAATATCTTTCTGATAATCAAATTCTTGTGTTGTACACCACCCGCTTGGAGACACGTAGTCATATGTTGGAAGCAGAGTCAGCGTTTCTCAACGCCATCTCACAGTGCCTCTCAGCTCAGCAGGTGAACGAATATTTCCAGCTGGAGCGCAAGTTCAAGCGTTCTGCGGCATCACATCGGAAGGATGCCGCCCGCAAAGCCACTCCCGCCAGCAAGGAGAGCTGTCCTCAGAAAAGTATGGAGGCAGCCCCAGCCAAATCAGTCCATTAAGCCGAAATTTTTTGGCATCTGATCAATTCACTTCTGTTGTTGGCCCGTGTTTTCGCACGGGCTTTTTTCAGTTTGTTTTTATTCTTTCTTCGCCAGCTGTCCGCAGGCGGCGTCGATATCCTGCCCGCGGCTGTGGCGGATGTTCACCACCATGTTTTTCGACTCGAGGAAGGCGACAAACCGCTGCACGTTCTCCTCTGGGCTCTTTTCATAGCCGCTGTCGGTGGCATTGTATTCGATGAGGTTGACTTTGACGGGGAACGGCATGCAGAAACGGAACAGTTTGCGCGCATCCTCCACGCTGTCGTTCCAGCCTTTCAGCATCAGGTACTCGATGGTGATGCGCTTGCCGGTTTTTTCGTGCAGGTAGCGGAGGGCATCCTGCAGCATGGCGAAGTTGTTGCTGCGGGTGACGGGCATCCGCAGCGAGCGTTTCAGCTCGTCGGCGCAGTGCAGCGAGAGGGCCACCTCAGGCTTGAAGCCGTCGTCGGCTAACCGCCGGATGCCCTCCGCGATGCCGACCGTGGAGAGGGTGATGCGGCTGGGCGACAGTCCCGGTCCCGCCGGCGTGGTGATGAGCCGCACCGACTCCATCACGTTCTCGTAGTTCAGCAGCGGCTCGCCCATGCCCATATACACGATGTTGCTGATGACGTGCCCATACAGCTGCTCAGCCTCGCGGTTCATCAGCATGTACTGGTCGAAAATTTCCGAAAAGTGCAAGTTGCGGGTGAAGCCCAATGTGCCGGTAGCACAGAAGGCACACTTCAAGGCACACCCTACCTGCGAGGAGATACAAGCCGTAACACGCTGTCCTGAAGGAATTAACACACCCTCCACCTGGCAGCCATCGTGAAGTGTGAAAAGGTACTTGGCGGTGCCATCGCTGCTCTGCACCCGCCGCTCAATAGCCGTGCGCTGGAAGGTGAAATGCTGCTCCAACAGCTGGCGCAACGCCACCGAAAGGTTGGTCATCTCAGCGAAAGTCAATGCCCCGCGCTTCCAAAGCCACTCCTGGATTTGGGCGGCACGGAACTTTTTCTCGCCATGCTGGAGCAGAAAGTCGGTTAGCTGCTCGGTTGTGATATGTCGGATATCTTCCATTTTTACTCGATATTGCAGAAAACTTGTTGGAACCACTGTTCGCTGTTGCGCCCCACGGTGGTATTGTGCCACAGCAGCACGAAGTCGCCCTCGGCCTGCTCGCAGGTATGCCGCAGCCGCTGGATGCTGTCCAAAGCCGCCCCCGGCTGCATCTTCCGATAAGCGATGAAGGTCATGTCCATGGCGATAAGCGGGTGTTCGATAACCGTTGTTTCACAATCGTTTACGAGGTCGTAGAGCGGATAGGGGTGACAGGTGCCGCAGCGGAAGCCCTCGCGCTCGGCGAATCCGAGCGTGTAGTCGTCGGTGAGGCCGCAATGCTGCCACGCCCGCTGGGTTTGCAGCGGATGAAACCGCAGGTAGTGCTGGCGGCCGGAGGTGATGGTACCACCCATCACCTCCTCCAACCGCTGTTTCTCGGCGGCGAGCAGACGGGCGTCGTAGGCGGCATGCAACCCGCCGTGCAGCCCGATGTCCGCTCCCATGTCGCGGAGCTTGCCGACAAGAAATGCCGCCTCCTGGCTTCGGATGTCGTAGCCGCAGTCGTACTCGCCCTTCTGTTGCGCCTTGATGAAGAAGAGGCTCTCGTGCTGGCGTTCCTTGTCGTACAGTCGCAGCCGCAGACAAGCCTGCAGCAGCGGGTCGGTGTTGCGATCTTTCCGTGCGGCACGACATTGGCGGTTGGACTGGCGGAACAGCTTGATAGAGTGATACTTGATGAGGTCGGCAAACAGGGTGCGAACATTCTGTAGCCATCCGCCGAATCGCTGAATCAGATCCACATCGTGGGTGCTGATGCAGCGGGGGGTGCGCGGCTGTACGTGGAGGTCGGGGTGAGCGGCCACCACCCAGCTGCGGAGCAGGAGGCCGTAGAAGTCGGCGACGGGCAGGTCGATGCAGCCGTACCGCTCGTTCAGACTGCCGGCGAAGCAGAAGCGGCCGTGCACGTCGCGGGCATTCCCTTCCTGATATTCCTCCCAGCGCGACAGCAGCAGAAAGGGCAGCGTGACGAGGTCGCACTGCAGCACGAGCGCATTACCGTCGCAACGATACGGCTGGTCGGTGTCGGGTTGCTGGTAGAGTGGTACCTGCACACCGAACGGCAAGGTGACCGACTGGAGGGAAAGAGTGCCTGCCGTCAGGGTGTCGGCAGTTTTTTCATCCATTATAAAAAAGTGAATATCAACACCTTCCACCTGTGCAACAGCCTTCTCTTCTTCGATGCGGATGTCGGGGGTAGAATGCGGAAAAGCCACCCTGAGGAGGTGGCTTATGGTGTATCGGATGGCGTTATCGGTGAGGCGCATCCTGAAAAATTATTCAGCGTCGGTTTTAGGAGTCTCCTCGCTTGCGCCCTCTTCTTTCTTCTCTTCCAAATCAATCAAATTGTGATCAATCAATTGGTTATACCAAGCAATCACCTTCTTGATGTTGGAGACATACACGCGCTCGCGGTCGTAGTTGGGCAGCACTTCGGCGAAGTAGGCCTTCATGGCGTTGCCGTCGGTGAGGCTCACATTGCAGTGCTGGCCGTTCTCTTTTTTATACATAGAAACGAAAACTGATTCGAGGGAAACGTCCTCCTCCTCAGTGAAGATGGAGATGTTTTCCAAGTTGGCTACGCCGTCATGGGAGAAGGCCGGGAAACGTTTGCCATCGGCCAATGATTCGACGATAAAATTGTTGTTGCCTCTGCTAATCAGTTTGTAAAGACCGCTTTTTCCGGTGATTGATAAAATTTTGCTTAAATCCATTTTCTTCAATTATTAATGGTTAATGATAGTATTCGATTTTTCTTTCTATAACAAAATGACGTTGTTGATTTTTGGTGTTTTCTTGGTGAGTCCAGTTGCCGTGGGAGTCGTGTTTTGAGTATTCGGTCACCACCTCTTCCAAGCGAGTGGGTTCTGAGCATTGGTAGATTTCTTTGAGGAGGTGCCCTTTATCGTTGTACTGTGCATGGTAGAATTCCACATTGCGGCCGTTGAGGGTGGCGGAGCGGTTGATGATATTTCCTTTCTGGTCGTATTCGATGGTGTTCTGCTGATAAGATTCTTGTCCCATTCTGGGAGACACCCAGTCGATGCGTACCGGCAGACCGTTATTGTCGTTGGTGTAATTCATATAATAGGTGTCGCCACCTTGGTTCACGGTGATTCGCTCTGGATTGCCATGGGGGTCGTTGGTGCAGATGTGTTCGTGGGCGAGTGAGTCGTTGAGATAGCGTCTCTCTTTTATGCGATATCCTTTATTATCGTATTGATATTCAGTGTATTCTCTTCTGTTACCTTCGCTATCAAAAAACTCGTTAAGAGTGATGTGCCCTTTTGCGTCAAAAGTTGCTTTCATCACATAGAGCGTGTCTCCTTCAGCGTTGGTCATCACAGTGCCTGAGAGCCAACCATTTGGGTTGTAGGTATCGTATTTGGTGGAGAAGAAGACCAGCGAGTCGTGGCCGTCGGGGAAGGGGAGGACCATATACTTGGTGTCGGTCACGGACTTCACTTCGCCGAGGAGGTGGCTTTCGTGCAGGCTGGTGCGGTTGGCGGCTGGGACGGCTTTTTCGTCGGTTCCATCGCTTTTGGATGAGCATCCGCTAAGGAGTATAATTGTTGTAATTGTCAGAAATAGAAACAGTTGCTTCGGCATGGGGTTTCTGTATAAATGCGGGCAAAAATACAATTTTTTGAGATTTTTACAAAACCGCCCGCACCATTTCCGAAAATGTGATTTTTTTTGATGGACTGTGGAGACGCAAAGAATCGTGTCTCTACTGCTTGAACATATAGAAAACAATTTTGAAAATCATTGCAATTTTTGAAAAAACAATTATTTTTGCAGCATCTTTGTAGAAATTGCGCCTAATAACGTAGCGACGTCTCTTTTTTAATCATAGTTCAAGATGAGAAAACTATTATTCTTTTTAAGTTTGGTCTTTACCGTCTCTTGCTTTGCGCAAAATTCATCCACGCAGGGCACCGATTTCTGGTTCTCATTCATGACCAACAACTCCACCCCGACGGAAACGGCGCTGATCATTTCCGCCGAACATGCCTGTACCGGTACCGTCACCAATCCCTCCACCAACTGGTCAACCTCTTTCTCTGTTCCGGCAAACGGACGTATCGATGTTGTCATTCCCTTGGCCCAGGCCTATATGACCGCCTTCGGCACCGTGGCCAATTTGGGTTGCCATATCGTGGCAACCGATACCATCTCCGTCTTTTCCATGAATTACAAGAACGCCTCTTTTGATGGCGCCAATATCCTTCCAACCGACGCCCTGACCAACGAATACGTCGTTCAGACCTATCAGACAAACCTTAACGGCAGTTCTATGATGGTCGTGGGAACCGAACCCAACACAATTGTGAATATAACCCCCACGGCGGCTACCTCCTCCGGACATTCGGCCAATTCCACATTTTCGATCACTTTGCAGCCGGGACAATGCTACCAGCTCCAGACGCAGAGCGCTTATGACGATTTCTCGGGTTCCACCATCATCGCCGACGACTGCAAGAAAATAGCCGTTTATGCTGGCAACAAATGCGCGAATGTGCCCGCCGGTTGCACCTATTGCGACCATATTTACGAACAGATGGTGCCTACCGCTTATTGGGGGACCAAATTCGTTGTGACCTCTTCCTTTGGGCGCACCAAAGACCAGGTCCGTGTGACGGCACTCAACAACAATACCACCGTTCGCGTTGACGGCAACCTCGTCACCACGCTGGCTGCCGGCGCGACCTACGAGTTTATGCTCACCTCATCGCAGGACGCCTCCTATATTGAGACCAGCGGCCCGGCAACCACTTTCCTCTATCTGGTCGGCCAGTCGTGCGGTGGCACTGCTGGCGACCCCTCCATGGTCATCATCACCCCGATTGAGCAGAGAGTCGGCAAAATCACATTCGGCACCTACGAGTATGGGGGCACCACAACCAACCACTATGTCAATGTGGTCACTCCCACCACCAACGTGGGCTCCGTTACGCTGGACGGAGCGAACATCTCCTCCAATTTCATCGCGTTGCCAAGCAATCCGGCTTATTCCTATGCCCGCATGAACATCACGCACAACACCCATACACTGGAGAGCGACAGCGGTTTCATCGCCCACGTCTATGGCTTGTACGATGTGACTTCCTATGCCTATTCCGTCGGCTCCAGTACGATGGATTTGAATACACAAATGTTTGTGAATGAAATAAATACGGTTGATATCCCCCTAAATCAACTCTATTGCATGAACCATCCTATCGATTTCTATTTGTTGCTCAATTATGCTTACGACAATATGATTTGGTTCTTTGGCGATGGCGATTCCTTGGCGGGATGTCCGGTTCAGCATACTTATACTAGTCCGGGCAGCTATCCGCTTATGGTGGTGGTGGAACGCGAGGGCAACAACTGCTACGGTACAAGTTATGACACCCTCTACCAAACCATCAATGTGCCTCCGATGGATCCGATTCCGATTTATGCAACCATTTGTGAAGGTGAAAGTTATGATTTCTATGGAACCGAAATTTCCGAGGCAGGCATCTATCTCGACACTTTGTTCAGCGGCTCCGATTGCGATTCGGTGATGGAGCTGCATCTGACCGTCGCGCCGCTTTACGACATTCAGCTTGAGGGCGAAGTTTGCACAGGGAACGTTTACAACCAAGACGGCTTTGTCATTAACACCGATACAACCGAGGTAGGGGAGCATGTTTATGTTCATAATGAATTGAGTGTTAATGGATGTGATAGCATTGTAACACTCACATTGACTGTTTTGCCCGTCCAGCATGAGGTGATCAAGGACACGATTTGTCAGGGGACCGGATATAACCAGTACGGATTTGTCGTTTCGGAAGCGGAGAGCAATATCGTGGGGGATTTTGTCTATACGCAGAATCTGACCAATGCGTTCGGTTGTGACAGTATTTCGGAGTTGGATTTGAACATCATCTCTTTGCCGACGGTTGATTTTGTACCGCAGCCTGAAAGGATTTTTTTATCAGAAGCAACTGATATACAATTCGTTAATCTTACTGATATTTCACAGATGCCTGTCAATGATCCGTTCGTTTGGAATTGGGATTTCGGAGATGGAAATACCGAAAGCACCACTGAGTATATGATTTCACATACCTACGGCAGTTGGGGCGAGTTCATCGTGACGCTTTCGTTGGAGTACATGGGCTGTTCGTCCACAATGGAACATACCGTTTATGTGGAGGACGACCTTGTTTTCCCGAATGTGCTGACCCCCAACGGCGACAATATCAACGATGTGTTTGCCATCAAGAATCTGAATCCTGACCTGCACAACAATCTGACCATATACAACCGGTGGGGCAAAAAAGTGTATGAGTGCAATGATTACCGTACATACGAGAAGGACGGCGTGATTTACAATGCGGAGCAGGGATTCACAGCCGCTGGCTTGAGCGACGGGGTGTTCTACTTCACCTTCCGTTATGAAGGCTTCACCCGTGCTGTGGAGTATCACGGTTCGCTTACCATCATTAGCGAATAGCTAAGTAATATCGTTTTTCACGCTCGCTCCGCCCGATTTCTTCACGTTGGAATTTGCAAGGCGGCGGTGGGGATGCCCGTACCCCCGTGGCAGAATGGATTATACCGACCCCGCCCCGAGGTTCGGTCGCGGCAGGGATAGGAGCGGCACGAGCGAAGCGAAGTACAGCGGATAGCCCGACGGCGACCGCAGGGAGCCGGGCCGCCCAAATAAAACCCCGCACCATTTTCGAAAATGTGATTTTTTTAATGATTTTATGGCCGAAAATGTGATGACACATTATTTAACTCTCTAAGTTTTAGTTTTTTACAAAATAAAGAAACGGCGAACCTTGCGGCTCGCCGTTTCTTCGTGTCTGTAACCGTCGGAGCGATTACAGGGTGTGATAGGGTTTCAACAGGCCCTTGCCGATCTCCACTGCCTCTTCGTTCTTGGGGATGAGGTGATGGTGACGTTCCGGAAGGGATTTTTCCAAACCCTTGTGGAGCATTTCAGGAGTGACAAGGGGTTTCACCTTGAGGAAACCGCCGAGGATAATCATGTTGAACAGCTTGGAGATACCCAGCTCGCTGGCCTTGTCGGCAGCGGCCACCTGATAGATGTTGATATCTTTGCGGGTGGGGTGGTGGGAAATTCCGTTCGGGTCGTAAATCAGCAAACCGCCAGGTTTCACTGCTGACTCGAACTTGTCCATAGACTGCTGGTTGAGGATGATGGCGGTGTCGAACTGGTTAAGGTAGGGGGAGCAGATACGCTCGTCGCTCAAAATAACCGTGACATTGGAGGTGCCGCCACGCATTTCCGGGCCATAGGAGGGAAGCCAGCTGACCTCCTTGTCCTGCATGATGCCGGCGTATGCCAAAATCTTACCCATTGAGAGTACGCCCTGGCCGCCGAAGCCTGCTATAATAATTTCTTCTGTCATTGTTTTTGAATTTAAGGTTATTATTTACTTCTCAATGAGAAACGGGTTTCATTGGGTTGGTCGAAAGTGGCCACGCGCTGTACGAAATTCGGGTCGAACTTGCCGTCCACCTTCATATCGCCGAGCGGGAAGTATTTGAGGGTGTTCTCTTCCATCCACTTGTTGGCCTGTACGGGGGTCATCTTCCAGCCGGAGTTGCAGTTGGAGGTCACCTCCACGAAGGAGACGCCCTTGTTGAGCTTCTGGTTCTCGAAGGCCTGACGGATGGCGCGTTTGCACTTGCGGGCCAATGCGGGTGTATAGACAGCCTGACGGGTCACGTAGTAGGTGCCGGGCAGCTGGGCCAGCATTTCGGTGAGGCGCATGGTGTGTCCCATGATTTCGGGGTCACGGCCGTAGGGGCAGGTCACGGTCTCCATACCCTCGAGGGTGGTGGGAGCCATCTGGCCGCCGGTCATACCGTAGATACCGTTGTTGATGAAGATCATGGTGATGTTCTCGCCGCGGTTGCAGGCATGCATCACTTCGGCGCAACCGATGGAGGCCAAGTCACCATCGCCCTGGTACGAGAACACGAAGGTCTCGGGACGGAGGCGCTTGATGGCGGAGGCGCACGCCGGTGCACGACCGTGGGCGGCTTCCACGAAGTCAACGTCGAAATAGTTGTAAGCCAGAACGGAGCAGCCGACGGGTGAGATACCCACGACATTGTCCTGGATGCCCATCTCCTCGATCACTTCGGCGATGATTCTGTGAACCACACCGTGACCGCAGCCGGGGCAATAGTGCATGATGGCATCCGTGAGAACCGGAGTGCGTTTGTACACTAAGTTTTCGGGTTTGATGATATCTTCTCTTGTCATAATTTCAAGTACTTTAATTATTTAACCATTTTTTTCAAAGCATCGAAGATTTCGACGGGGGTCGGGATGACGCCACCGTAGCGGCCGTAGTGCTCGACGGGCACGTTGCAGCCAACGGCGAGTTTCACGTCTTCGATCATCTGACCGGCGTTCATTTCAACGCTGAGGATCTTCTTCATGCGGCCGCCGATTTCGCCAACGGCTTTGGTCGGGAAGGGCCACAGGGTGATCGGGCGCACGAGACCTACTTTGATGCCTTCGGCGCGGGCCAGCTCGATGGACTTCATGCAGATACGGGCTGCGGAGCCGTAAGCCACGAACAGATATTCAGCGTCGTCGCACTGGATGGCTTCGTAGCGGGCGTCCTCTTCCTCGCATTTGCGATATTTGGCCTGGATGCGGTCGTTGATAGCCTCTTGTTTGAGGGCTTCCAGTTCAAGAGAAGTGACGATGCGGTGTTTGCCGGTGGAACGGTGTCCGGTGGCAGCCCACGGGCAGTTCTTCTCGATGTACTCGTTGGTCCAACGCGGCTTGTAGTCGTCCACCATCACTTTTTCCATCACCTGACCGATGACACCATCGGAGAGGATGGCGACGGGGTTGCGATATTTGAAAGCGAGGTCGAAGCCGAGTTCCACGAAGTCGTACATTTCCTGCACGGAGGCGGGGGCGAGGGTGATCAGACGATAGTCGCCATGACCGCCGCCCTTGGTGGTCTGGAAGTAGTCGGACTGTGAGGGCTGGATGGTGCCGAGACCTGGGCCGCCACGAACGACGTTGACGCAGAGGGCGGGCAGTTCAGCGCCGGCGATATAGGAGAGGCCTTCCTGCATGAGGGAGAAACCCGGGGAGGATGAGGAGGTCATCACTCGTTTTCCGGCAGCGGCGCCGGCATACACCATGTTGATGGAGGCCAGCTCACTTTCGGCCTGGAGCACCACCATACCTGTGGTCAGGTAGGGTCTTTCGGCCATCAAATGCTCGAGAACCTCACTTTGAGGAGTGATAGGATATCCGAAATAACCATCGCAGCCGCAACGGATAGCAGCCTCTGCAATGGCCTGGTTACCCTTCATTAATTTTAATTCTTTTGCCATTTTGAAATTGTTTAGTTGTTAATTGATTTTTGATTCAGATGAAAATTGAGGGACTACTCCTTGGCGCGATAAACCTCGATGACGCCGTCGGGACAGATCACAGCGCAGCTGGCGCAGCCGATACAAGCATCTTCGTTCACCATTTCAAGGTAGTTGTAACCCTTTGCATTTACATGTTTGGAAAGTGCGATGCAGTTGTTCGGGCATCCGGTGATGCACACAGCGCAGCCTTTGCACTTTTCCGTGTCAATGACTAAAGCTCCTTTAAATGCCATAATGTTTAGAATTTAAGTTTTTTAATAAGTTGATTATCAATATTTTGATTTTTCACATAATACGGCCGCTAAAGTACGAAAAATTTTTGGAATATTATTCGCCATTTGAAAGATTTGTTGCTCACTGCGTTCGCATTTGCGGATTTGATGCTCACTGCGTGAGCATTTGAGAATGGGATTTTTTTTTGCTATTAGCAAATCATGCGTAAAGGGGGAAAGTCTTCGTAATATTGCAGCGTGAAAATTAGGCCCATAATAGACATTGGTGGCAACGAATATGAAAATAAATCTGTGTAAAATATTAATCAAAATTAAAACCGCATAAATTATGAAAGAAAAGAAAACAAAATTTGTAGTATGGGATGACGATTTTTTCGGCGACTCCGGGCGCAGCATTATCGGTCACGTCAACACCTTTGCCGAAGGTCAGCAATTGTTGGTCAATAAGTGGAGCAAGCACGAAGAGGACCGTAAGGTGGTGGAAGAAATCCTTTCGCACACGGAAGACGAAATGGAAGGTTGTGACGAGATGATTCTCTACGGGAGCAACTGCTATTTTCATCAAGGGATTGCCCGTGTCCCGGGTTATGTGGAAGAGGATGAGATGGTACCGAAGGATGTGACATTGGGAGAGATTCTTAAACGTGAACTGGCTGATGTCAAGGAACTTAAGTGGAGAATGCAAATCAATACAAAAGTCAAGGAAGAGTTTTATCTGCAAGTCAGTGGTCGCAATAAAGTGCCAGTGGGCAATAAATACGATCGCATTGTCGGCTTGCCGACTCACTATGTGGATTGGAATTATCGAGTGGCGTCGGATGCTATCAAAGAAAGTATTTCAGAACAGACATTCCCTGATGTGGACTGGAAAACGGTTTCTGTGGAAGAGATTGACAGACGTCTGAAGGAGTATTTCCTTTCTTGCAAAATGTACTACTCCGAAGAAGAAGCCTTCGACAGTCTGCCTAATGAGCTGGTGTTGGAAAAAGGCAGTGGAGGCTCCTCTATCAGGCCATACGACAAGTATGGTTATCAGATTGTGAACATCAGTGCATACGGCACTGATTACGGCAAAGGCGTGTTTGTTCATATTAGGAAACATTAAATCCCACTGAGTATGAAATTGTTGTACCAACCCGACGCTACCGTAGGACAGATTGTACAGGATCTGGAACGGATTGTGGAGAAGGCCCCGGGCATTTTCTTGGAATACCTCAACGACGACGGCCACGATATGTTTGTGGAGGGCATCAAACTGCGGAAGGACATCGCCATCTTGGAGACGACGGGGCGGAGGAGGCGTGCGGCCAGAGCGGACGACCTGCTGGCGATGCTCCGCAGGGTGGATGCGACGCTTTGTGTGGTGATTCAGGACGGGTGGGAGATGCGCAACCTTGAGCCGAACGCAGAGGGTTCCATCTTCCGCTACAATGAGGAGGAGGAGTTTTGTGAGTTTTTGATGGACAGGGATGTGCGGCTGCTCACCACGCAAGAGATGGTGGCGGATTTGAAGAAGAAGGGTTGGGATAAGTTCCTCGACTACAAGGTGGCGGCAGCATCAAGGAGCCGGAAGATGGCGGTTCGTGTCAACAGTCTGCAGTGGCGTCATGGCAAACTCTGTTTGTGCTTTGATCGAGAAGAGGATACGAAATTCATCAAGTTGGGTGATTTTTTGGAACAGTTGCCCGACTGTGCCGAGTTCATGATGATGTTTGGTGGGCGGTACTATACGGTGGATGTGGACGAGAAGGGCATCTTTATCGCCCTCAGGAATGAGGAGGGGAATCATGTCGGTCTCTACATCGGCGAGCTGGTGTACGACCCGGAGGAAGAATGGGAGTGAGTTTTTTTGCTATTAGCAAATGATGCGAAAACGAGATGGTTTTCGTATTTTTGTAGCGTGAAAATGGGGAAAAAGCCCCCAATAGTGTTTTTAAGAAAATGAAAGAATAATTAAGATCGCTTGAGTTATGAATACTATGAACCTTACCGTAATTATCATTACAATTGTCGTGGTTGCATTAGCTGTTATTGCAACTATCATCATTATGTATAGAAAAAGCGGATCCTCCGGCAAATCGCAGGAAGTAAAAGAAATGCTGACACGAACACAGGCACAGCTCGAGTCTAAACAGCAGGAGTTGGATCGTGTTTATGAAGAAAACCGAGAACTCCATAAAAAGATGGATAATTTGACCCGCGAACTGGGCAATTCAGAGGCCAATGCAAAAGGCAAAGAAGAAGAGCTGAAAGAACGTATGCAGGATATGGAGGTGTGGTACAATAAAATGCAAGTCGAGTTTGGCGAGATTGCGAAGAAGTTGATGGACGAGAAAGAAAGCGGTTTTGAGAAAAGAAACTCCGAGGTGTTAGAACCTTTGCGGGAATCGTTGAGGTCAATGCAAGAAGAATTGAAGAAAACTAAGGAACAAGTGAATGTTGATCTCACCTCACAGATTTCTACTCTGAAAAACATGAATAAAGAGCTTTGTACGGAGACCAGCCATCTCGCCAATGTGTTCAAAGGGGGCAATGGCGTACAAGGAAGATGGGGCGAATCACAATTGGCGCGAGTGCTGGAAATTGCCGGCATTCCCGAAGGTGAGATGGGGTACACCATGCAAGTCTCCGCGCAGAACTCCACATCCGGACAAAATCGTCCCGACTGTTTGGTACACCTGCCGGGCAACAAATGCATTATCATTGATGCCAAGACCAATCTGACGGCCTATGAACGTAGCTTTCATGCAGCCAACGAAACCGAACGTATAAATTGTCTCAAAGAGCATGCCAACGCCGTAAAAGCTCAAATTACAAATCTTGCGTCTAAAAAATATCAGGAGAACAAAGAGTACGATAATCCCGGTTTTGTTCTGATGTTCTCACCTGTAGAGTCGGCGATGACGGCAGCACAGCAATACTCCGATGTTGATCTTTTCCAATATGCTGCAGATAAGAATATCTCAATAGTAACTCCTTGGAATCTTATCCCTATCTTGTTTGTTGTGCGCAACATCTGGAAGACAGAACAGCAGGAACGGAATGTCTCGAAAATAGCAAAACGCGGACGTCTGATATACGACAAAATATACCAGATTTTAACTAAGGTGGATAATATCAATAAAAATATTGGTGCAGCCCAAAAGGAATGCCAGCAACTCAGCAAAGATCTTGGAAACAAAGATGGCGGGCTGATGCAACAGGCAAAACAATTGGAGGAACTTGGCATAAAACCGATGTCAACAAACAAAGGCGAAAATAAGATAGAAAACACTGCTGTGTATAAGGATTATTATGAAGATGATGATGGTGATGCCGAGTAAGATATTTGGGTAAAATCACTTATTGTCAATTAAATAGTTATGGACTCTCCAACATAAAGATAAATTTGTTGTTTTTGCAATGCCATATTTTCAGATTTTGTTTAACGGACTTCGCAAGGTCTGGAGATGCGACAAGAAAAATTAAAGATTTGAATTAGAAGTCCCATAAAAAGATTTCTCAGAATTAAAAACAGACCATTATGAGTGATTCAATTGAAAAAAAAGAAGCGTACAAGGCGAAAGTGGCTTCCGTCTTGGCAAGAATGCACGACATCATTATGGGGAATATCCCATGGAATCAAGCAGGTTCCCGTAAGGGAGTCATTGTCACGGATGATGGCATCCACTTGGATTCCAATTTTGCAAAAGAGCATCTGAAATATGATGTGCTGAAGCAGAATGGGAAGGTCAACGAGATTACAATTGACAGTTCGTGGCCACTCAACAACGAAGTTGACGGTGACGAATACGCCTTGTGGAAGAGGCTTGTCGCCGAAGCCGGCAAGGTTAAACAGGGGTTGTTGGTTATCAATGTAGTGGACATCAATATGTTTAAGAATTGCTGGGATTTGAAACAGCTTGCCAAACAAGAGAAACTTGACTTTAGTGGTTTTGTCTTGCTGGTGATCAAAGATATGGACTGGGAAAACGACGTGAAGATGTTCATTGAAAAGTTGGAGGATTCCAATAGAAGTGAATTTAAGGTTATGATGGGGAATTTCTATCGGTTGATTTGAGACTATTATAATTACACAATGGCCGTATTCCCCAATAACTCCGCCGACTATCCTGGTGTTCCGGTCAGTGAAGAAGCTCCGATGCTGGAGTACAGCCTCGACGAGAAACATCCCCCGCGCGACCTGACCCCGGAGGAAAAGACTTTCCTGAATGCCCTGGCCGGCTTTATCATGCCGTTGGAGCAGTCGCTGTTTTTCCAGATCAAAGACCTCCAGCGGCATACGAAACTGGTGCTGAGCCATAGTGGCGGCCGATTCGATAGTTACGAATCACTCAAACGGGAGGAGCTGGAAAAGGAGTTCACCGAACTGTCGAAGATGATGAACAATTTCCAGTACAAGCTGTGGTGTTGTCAATTGTCGGAAGAGAATGAGGATTTGTTTGGAGTATGGCATGAATTGTGGGAATTATTGCGTGATAAGCTGGAGAAGATGTCAGACCAACCGGTGAAGCCTACGAGAGCGGCCCCCATGGGTGGCTACTACAACCGTGGGCGGGATTCGAAGGTGGAGATTTTTGTGGACACCATCGAGGAGTCTGCCCATAACGATCCGTACCAAACGATGCTCCTGATGGGGCAGGTCCTGCTCCACGAATATTTCCATTCCTTCCATTTCCACGTGGGGACTGGCGGGGAAGAACCGTTGAAATGTATGGAGGAAACGATGGCGGAATACGGCACGCTAGTGTTGCTGGACCGTGTGGCGTCATCGGGGTTGTCCATCGCCAAAGATGCTGGCGCTGCGCTGCAAGACCTGTTGGCCCGTGCCCAACGCAATCAAAATCGTTCGCAACACGCTACTGCGTATGCCCTGGGTGCCTACCTCTACGAGAACCACAAGGAAGAGGCCTCCAATCTGATTGCCCAATACGCCAATGTGTCCTGCTTGCTGGACGACGGTTGCGAAGAGGAGGCGGAATGCGAAAATCTCCGTCTAATTTATTTTGAACGCAAAGGGCTGAAAAGTGTGAAATGGGGTGAGAACATCCTTGACGGAGTGGACCAATCCCAATGCGTTATCATTGTTCCCAAGGGGACAGAGGAAGAGTACAAAGCACACCCCGCCTTCAAAGGCTTCGAGATCGTGGAGGAATCGCCGCACGGGATGTGAAGCAGGGCGTTGGAATTACCATTATAAATAAAATTCTAAATATTATCATTAAACTGTTGGAAATGAGAAAATAATGTGTAACTTTGCAGCGTCAACTTTTCAGATTTTGTCTAACGGATTTCGCATGGTCTGATATGTTGGCAAAAAAAGAGTAAAAATAGAAGTCCCCAATAGAATAAAATCAAAATTGGTAGTGTGGTGATCGAGAAACAGCCACCGGTGAAATGACGAAGAAATAAGAACTATCTAAAAACACAAAAGCAAAGTATCCAATTATGCCAAAGAAAATGGAAATGTATGAAGGCAGACCCGTGTTTCGGGCTTCCAACAGCGAACAGCTGGCAAATGCTGTTGCACAGTACAAAGGGGATGTTGAAGCCCCTTATGTCGTAAGAATTCCTGCCCGGACAAAATATGTCAAGTACGGATCATTCAGCTTCAACGATGATATTGGGGTCGTAATATTACCGGATTCTGTTTATTCCATTGATGAAGAGGCTTTTATGAGTTGTGATAATCTCACCAGTGTCATACTGCCCGAATCACTTGAACTGATAGGTTATTCTGCATTCAGCGGCTGCTCATCACTCTCTGACATCAGTATCCCATCTTCTGTAAGAAAGATTCGTGATGCGGCATTCTGCTGCTGTGAAAGTCTTACTAAAATCACTATCCCTGCTGCTGTTTGCGAGATTGGGGAGGAAGCATTCAGCGGCTGCGAGAATATGACAGAGGTGACATTTTTAGGTGCTGTTCAAGAGATTGGAAAAAACTGCTTTATGGAGTGTTCCAATTTGACCAAAATAATAGTGCCAGACAATGACGTAGATGCGTACAAGAAAAAGTTGCCGAAAAAACTGCATCCTATAATAGTAAAACAGAGTGAATCTGCAACTATTGAACCGAAACCAGCCGAGAGGGTTTTCGTCTTGGTGCACGCCCAACTCGTTCAATCTACTTATGTTGTTATGGCCGGAACAAAAAAAGAAGCCGAGGCCCTTTACCGGAACGGAGAGGCAGAATTTATATGTACAAACAAAGAAGACAACTTGGATATTTCCGAAGTTGACGAAGAGTGAAACTGTGCCTTAAAGCGAGAGCAAAATAGGTATGACCATTTTTTTTTGAAAACTCTAACACCAGAAAAAATAACTTACAACAATGAACAATCCATTTACCATTCGTGGCAAGTCTCTCGTGTCATGCGATAAGAACGCCTCAGAGCATATTATAATCCCCGAAGGGATAGAATGCATAGAGAACGCTGCATTCGAATATTGCGAAAGCATCACCGATGTTGAAATCCCAGACAGTGTAATCAAGATTGGGAACTGGGCCTTCGCTGAATGCAAGAATCTCACAAGCGTCAAGCTTCCTCAAAACGGTTCTCTCGTGATGGGGAATGGTGTTTTCTTAGGTTGTGAGGAACTTGGGGAAGTGGATTTCCCCAATGGGATAAAGGTGATACCTTCCGGCACATTCGAGGGCTGCGGCAGATTGCTGCGTGTGACCATCCCGGATAGTGTGACCGAAATCGAGGATTACGCATTCGCAGATTGCTTTAGGCTTACCGACATCCAGTTGCCTAAGAATTTGAAAAAGATTGGTTATGTGGCATTCTGTGACTGTAAGAGTATTATACAACTGGAATTGCCCGAAGGGTTGCACGAAATTGACACGGATGCCTTCGAGGGTTGCACGGGCCTTACGACACTCACCATACCTCAAAGTTTGACGAACATTCAAGATGCCGCCTTCGCCTGCTGTTTTAATCTGAAGGAATTGGTGGTGGATGCCGACCATTCGGTCTACTGTTTCGAGAACGGGATGCTCCTTACCAAGAACCGTAGTACGCTGAAAGCCTGTCTCCTTCCTCAAGTGAAAAGCATTTCCGTTCCCGAAGGCATCACCAGAATTGGTAGCGCCGCATTCCAAGGCCGCACTACGCTCACTGAAGTACATCTTCCCGATGGCGTGAAGGAAATCGGGGACGGCGCATTCCGTGAATGCTATCGTCTTTCCAACGTCCGCATTCCCAAGGAGGTGATTAAGGTGGAAACCAGGGCTTTCAACAGTTGCGAAAGCCTCACCCACATCGAACTCCCCAATAATGTGACCACGATTGAAGATGCTGCATTCATCGGGTGCGAATCCCTTGTTAGCATCCGTATTCCCAACCGTGTGACCAAAATTGGCGATTGGTTCCTGTCGGATTGCGATAGCCTTCGTGAAATTCATTTTGAACGCAAAGGGCTGAAAAGTGTGAGATGGGGTGAGAATATCCTTGATGGCGTGGACAAATCCCAATGCGTTATCATTGTTCCAAAGGGAACAGTGGAAGAATACAAAGCGCACCCTGCCTTCAAAGGCTTCAACATCGAGGAGGAATAGTTGCTAGGGGAGAAAACGAAGAATGAAAACCGTAGGGGCGAATAATTATTCGCCCCCTTCAGGCAACATTTTTCAAGAAAATCAGTTATTAATATAGTGATGCGTAAAATTTTTTTCAAAATTTTGTAACATTGGTCTATAACATGCGTAAGAGACAAGTGAACAACAAAAGGAGAGATCCTTTACGTATCATTAAAGGTTAATGGTTATCAACGGCGATGTGATATCGCCGTTGTTTTTTTGTGTATCTTTGCAAACTGAAATTCATTATTATAGAATACTGATAATATGGCAGATAACGAAATCAGAAACGAGATTTCCCAGCTGGGCAAATACAACCTCATCCACCATCTTACCGAAGAGGTGAAGAGTGCCAATGAATCGACGGTGGCCGGCATCGGCGACGACGCGGCAGCCACCCGCTCCGGTGACCTCCTTACGGTGACCGCCAACAAACTTTTTGTGGAGCACATCCATTTCGACCTCTCCTATTTCCCCCTCAAGCATCTGGGGTTCAAGTGCGTTACTATCGCCGTCACCGACATCCTCGCGATGAACGCCATGCCCCACCAGGTGATGCTCAACCTGGCCGTCTCCAACCGCTTCTCCATCGAGGCCGTTGAGGAGTTCATGACGGGTGTGCGCGCCTGCTGCCACTACTATCACCTCGACATCGCCGGGTTCGACATCACCTCGTCGGCCACGGGACTGGCCGTCAGCGTCACTGCTATCGGACAGGTGGAGGCCGACCGCCTCGTGCGTCGCACCGGCGCGGCAGAGAACGAGCTGATATGCGCCACCGGCGACTTCGGTGCCGCCTACACCGGTCTGCTGCTCCTCCAGCGCGAGAAGCAGATCTTCGAGGCCACCCAGGTGAGCCAGCCCCATTTCGAGGGCTACGAGTACCTCCTCGAACGGCAGCTCAAACCCGAGCCGCGCACCGACATCATTGAGACGCTCCGCCAGCTCAACGTGGTGCCCACCGCCATGACCGCCGTCACCGAAGGCATCGCCTCCGCACTGTTCCTGCTCTGCCAGCACGACAGTCTCGGCTGCACCATCTACGAGAATAAGATTCCGCTTGCCCAGCTCACCTTCGACACGCTGCGGCAACTCAAGATTGTGGCCACCACCGTCGCCCTCAACGGCGGCGAGGACTACGAGCTTCTTTTCACCATCCAACAAAAGGACTACGAGGCCATCAAGGGAAAGAGCGAAATCGCCGTCATCGGTCATATCGACCGGAAAGATTCGGGGCGCAACCTCATCACCAACGACAATAAGCAAATTGAGCTGAAGGCTCAGGGCTTCATCGAAAAAGAACAATAAACCATGGAGAAAATCATCGTCATCGAACCGCACCTCGCCGTCGGCATCTACGGGAAGAACAACCGCAACATCGACCTGCTCCGCAACATCTATCCCACCCTCAAGCTCACCGCCCGCGGCAACGAGCTGAAGGTGAACGGCACCGACGAGGAGGTGGCCACTTTCGAGTCGCGCTTCGAGCTGCTTACCGCCTTCTACGACCATTTCGAACGCCTCACCGAGACCGACATCCTGAACATCACCGCCAACGAGGACGAGCAATTCTTCCTTCTCGACAAAGACCAGAACGGCTCTGATGTGATTCTGCACGGCAGGGAAGGAAAGGTCATCAAGGCGCTCACCCCGAACCAGAAAAAGCTGGTGAAGAGTCTGGAACGTAACGACATGATTTTCGCTATCGGGCCGGCAGGCACAGGCAAGACCTACACCGCTGTGGCCCTCGCCGTGCGGGCGCTGAAGAACAAGCAGGTGAAGCGTATCATCCTCACCCGTCCGGCGGTGGAGGCCGGCGAGAACCTCGGCTTCCTGCCCGGCGACATGCGCGACAAACTCGACCCCTACCTCCAGCCGCTCTACGACGCCCTCCGCGACATGATGCCGATGGCCAAGCTCGTCGCCTACCTCGAGGACAAGACCATCGAGATCGCGCCACTCGCCTTCATGCGCGGCCGTACCCTCGACAACGCCTACGTCATCCTCGATGAAGCGCAGAACGCCACCGAGAGCCAGCTCAAGATGTTCCTTACCCGTATGGGCAAAAACGCCAAGTTCTTCATCACCGGCGACATCACCCAGATCGACCTGCCCCGCCACCAGCATTCCGGCCTCGTGCAGGCCCAGCACATCTTGCGCGACATCAAAGGCATCGAATTCATCATCCTCGACAACTCGGATGTGGTGCGCCACCATCTCGTCACCAAAATTATCCAGCGGTACGAAAACTGGGAGACGGAAAAGAAAGGAAACACAGAGGCTTAATTCGTTTTTCTTGCAAAATTATTATAGATGAAAAAAGTATTTTTATTTTTGATTAATATATTGATAATCAATATATATGCTTGGGCGTGTGATACGACGAAAATCGACCGTACGAACTGGCAGATTATCTATGTGGATAGTGAGGAGCTGACAGGGGAGGGGGCCGACAACGGTCATGCCATCCACTGTCTGGATGGCGATTCCACCACCTTTTGGCATACCCAATGGCAGAATACGGTTCATCATTATCCGCACGAGATTTGGATTGACTTGGGCGAGACACACAACATCAATGGTTTCAGCTGTTTGACGCGGGGCAACAACACCCGCAACGGTCGCATCAACCAGTTCGAGTTCTATGTCGCTTCCGACACTGCCGACTGGGGTGCGCCGCAGAGCATGGGCATGCTCGTTTACCCGCAGCCCAACAGCGGTGTGCAGCAGACCGCCGAGGTCTATTTCGGCGCGGTGGAAGGTCGCTATGTGCGGTTGGTCGGTCTCAGCAGTGTGGCCGGCGACAACTATACGATGATTGCCGAGCTGAATGTGTATGAAGATACCGCCTGCACGCCCACCGGAATGCAGAACCAGGTGATTTACACCACGCCTATCGAACGACAACTCTCCACCAATCCGCCTATCGTGGTGAGTGCCACTGCTTCGTCAGGGTTGCCATTACAATATAATATAGTAGATGGCCCCGCTACCGTGTCCGATAGCATCGTCACCCTTACGGGCGAGGGCGGCATCGTGACGGTGCGTATCTCGCAGGAAGGCGACTCCGCTTTCTACCCCGCTGAAACGACGCTTTCGTTCGAGGTCATCAACCTCAACGATTATTCTCCTGAAATCCGTCCCAACATCACCGCTGCTTATCCGCTGGAGATGCCTCGTCTGATGCCTTACTTGCTGCATACCACCACCTCCATCGCTGAGGCAGAGTATCTTACCGTTGATGCGGTTACTTATTCTGTTGATGGAGAGGATTATGCTGGCGTGAAAGAGGGCAACGACTTCGCCTTCTGGTGGACTCCCAGCGCTTATGGCACCGTGCCGGTTACCATTACCGCCACCGCATCCAACGGCAATACCACCTCCGAGACCATCTTGGTGGAGGTGACCGACCAGATTGCCGACAGGACCGTCACCACCCTCGACAGTGCCATCATCGACTACGGCAACTTGGGCATCCGCACCTATACGGGCACCTACACGCTGCCGCAGTTTGCTGCCGCCTATAACCAAATCACGGCATACCTGAATGTGTCGTGTCCGCCGCTGAGTGGCGGTTGCGACGACTGGGATAGGTTGGCCTACGTGCAGGTGAAGGACCCGAGCGGCAAGTGGGTGGAGATTTTGCGCTACATCACGCCTTACGGCAAAGCCTGCAGCCACTATGTGGATGTAACTGATTTTGCTTCCCTCCTGCAAGGCGATGTGGATATTCGCATGTTCATCGACACATGGGGAACCGGCGGCTGGCAGATTCAGTTGGACTTTGAGTACATCGCCGGTGAGCCGGAATATGACTATACTGACGTAGAGGAATTGTGGCAGGGTTCGTACAACTTTGGCGATCCCGCCAACCTGCAGCCGCTGGACACGGTGACGGTGGGCATCTTCCACGAAGCCCGCGAGGCCCATATCCGGCTGACAACCACCGGTCACGGCTGGGGCGACAACAACACCGGCAATGCCGCCGAGTTCTATCATGCCGTACACCATCTGCAAGTCAATGGCGAGGATGCTTTCGAACAGGATTTGTGGACCGACTGTTATCCGAACCCCGACGGGTGCAACAACCAGAGCGGCACCTACAAGTACGATCGCGCCGGATGGTGCCCGGGCTCCATCTCACGTCCCTACATCTACGATGTCACGCCTTATCTGTGGCAGACGCCTTTCCAGCTCTCCTACATCTTCCAGCCTTCGTATATGGATGAGTGCCATCCGCACAATCCCGACTGCGTGACGGGCGTTACCTGCTCCGACTGCAATGCCGGTTCCAACCCCTTCTACCGCGTTTCATGTTACCTCATACGCAGCACCAACACACCGCGAGCTTTGGGTAATCATGATTATAATGCTCCGCAAATTGTTGAAAATGAATATGTTTTCACCGCTTATCCCAATCCTTGTACGCAGAAATTCCGTCTGAATTTCAATACCGAAATCAACGAGCGGTTTGTGTGTACGTTGGTGAATGGGGGAGGGGAGAGCCTCCGTACCTATTTCTTTAATAGCAGTCGTGAGGCCGAACAGTATCTGTTTGATGTCTCTTTTTTGAGCAAAGGGATTTATTTTCTGAATGTCTATACGAAATACCAGTCTGGCGTTCAGAAGATTATCGTGCAGTAGGGAAGGGAATCTCTTCTTACTGTCCGGTGAACTTGCCCACAAAGAGAATCACTCCCGTGGAGGCTTCGCGGATGACGTACACAAACGGCCGGTCGGCGTGGAAGACGATGGGGGGCTCCGGGCGAGGCACTGAGGTGCATTTCATCATTCCGGCCACGGTAACAGCCGCTGCCTCCGAACCGCTTTCATTCACCTTGATACGGGCCTTCTGCAACATCATGCCGATGTACACACTCACATCGCACATGTTCGGGATTTCAGCCAGCCCGTCGGTGAAAACGCGGGTGATGCCCATCGTTTTCAGCGTTTCTATCAGATCTTCCGTCTCCGACTCCGTCTCAAAGCGGGGCAGTTTCAGATCCACTTTCTGCGTGTAGGCGCTCTTGAGGCAGGATGTTAAGCCGTTTTCTGCCAAATAGTTAATGACATCGTTGGTGGTCTTGCCTGGCTCGGGCAGCATCACCGTCATGCTCCACATCTGGTTGCTGTAGGGGAGGTCCACCAAGGCGAAAACATCGTTTTTCGCATACCGGAAGCGGTTCTCCTGATGCATCATCGGCAGCTCCTTCTCCCCTTTCGGCGCATTGAAAACTTCGTTGCGGGTGAGGCTTTCGCTGAACTCGTTGGTCCATCCGGCCTTGAAATAAATAGCATTCAGTAGGTATGAAACGACGGCGGGATCCAGTTTCTCCAAAATCTTGGGAATCATCCCTTTAGTTTTGGCGTTGCACCAGCCGTTGATGCGGTTGAGGGAGGCCTGCGATGTGAAGTCTAACGACTCGGCCATGGCGCTGTAATATTTCCGCATTTCGCGCTGGAATGGCTCCTTCAGCTGATTGTGCTGGTTCATAAAAATAGCGTTGGCAATATGCAACTGCACCTGCCGGTCCACATTGGGAAGACTGTCAATCAAAGTTTTACAAAAATCGTTTACTGATAAAATGCCGCCCTCACCAAAGCCCAACACTTTCTCCAGCTCCATCTCGGTTTTGCCCACCGAAGCATCGTTCACCATGCTGAGCACATACGTGATACTCAGTGGCGAGTAGATAAAACTCTTGTCGGCGGCATCGGTGGAGTTGACGGTTTTCAAGAAATTGAGGGTGAAGGCATTGTTGCCGTCCACAAAGGCTTTCTGCGCGTCCGACAGGTGGATAGGATGCGGGGTGAGATCCACTACCGTATCTTCTACAAATGCCTTTACTTCAGCCTTTTGAAGTTTTAAAGTTGACTGTCCGTGCAGGCATCCCGACATCATCATGCCCGCAACCATCCATACAAAAACGATTCTTTTCATTGCTAAAAAATTATTGAACAAATTCCATAGACTCTGAAATCTCTCAAAATATTAAAGGCAAAAGAAAAAAATCTGATGCAGTGCCGTTGCGATCACACACACCAATCGCATCAGTAGAAAAACAACATTGTTATTTTTAATTATTAATTATTAATTATTAATTGTAAATTGTTAATTGTTACCGCCTTCCGCCAACAATCAGTTTATGTACCTCAGTACTCAGCTTGGATTTTATTTTTACGAGATAAATGCCGGGCATCAATCCTTTGACTTCGCAATTCCCATCGTGGGTTTGATAGGTGACGATGGTTTGTCCGATTGCGTTGATGACCGAGATTTCTGCGCCGCCCTCGGGCACGGAAACGACCGTTTGTTCGGAACACGGATTGGGAGCGATGCGACTTGTGGTTGTCTGTCCGCAGACAGGAATACCGACATTTTCAAACGGAGCGCATCGGAAGATGCCGACGGGTGTGCCGAAATAGAGCTGGTGGTCAGGACCTTCCGCAACTGCCAGGATGGGATAATCTATGTCAAGGTTCCCAAGTGCGGAGGCCGATGCGTTGGATGGGTTGATCTGCGCCCAGCGGCCGTGCTCCAGCCCTTCGACGACAAACCCTTGCTCACTGGCCAGCATACACCGGATGGGTTCATTCTCATATCCCGGACAACTGCCCCAGCGGTCGCCGGCCTCATCGTAGTAGAAGAGCCCTCTGTCGCGGGTGCCCACCCACAGCGAGTCGTGGAGATAGGCCACCGCCGTGGGCTGCTCGCCCACCTCTTCCCCGCCGATACTCTGCCAGCTATTGCTGCCATTAGGCTGAAAATAAAGACCATGGTCGGTAGCTGCGTAAAGACCGAGGTTAGAGGTCGCCATGCTGCGGATTTCGAAGCCGGGAAGTCCCGTGCTCTGCCAGCTCTGTCCGTCGTTGGTACTGACAAACACGCCGGCATTGCCGCTGCCCGCATAAATTTGGCTGTTGGTGGCGGCAAAACACTGTATCCAATTGGTGCTGAGACCGTTGTTGGCGGCGCTGAATGAGCCGCCTCCGTTGGTAGAGCGGAAAGCACCCAGCATATCAGTACCCACCAGTACGGTATTGTTGTGTACGAGAATGCTGCGTATTTCCACGGTCCCCACGTTGCCGCCAGTCCAGTTCGTCCCGAGATCGTCGGTATAGAAGTAGTTGGAGCCGTGCGAGGTGGCAATAAGCCGATTGCCCCAAAAGGCCAGTCCGCCGATGGTGGCATTGAACGGGTCCATATCGCAGATGTGGCCGTTCGACCCTATGTGGTCACTCGTAGCCACTGCACCGTTGTCAAGTCCCAGATACACAGTGCTTTCATCCACGGCGATGCTCCACAAGCTGGTGGCATTCGGTATGGTGGAAGGGTGATTCCAGCTGTTGCCGTTGTTGGTAGAGTAGTAGATGCCCTGTCCGAATGAGGCGGCGTAGAGGGTGTCTTGCCACGAGCAGAAGGCCTTGATGCTGGGCAGCCCGCTCGTGGAGGTCCAGTGCGCACCATCATCGTCGGAGATGAAAAGGTTGCCGCTCAAGGTGCTCATAAACAGCCGGTTGCCAAATGCATAAATAGAGATGCCCGTGTTTTCGGTCAGTCCGGTGTTGCAACTCTCCCAGTGCTCGCCATTGTCGGAGGAGCGGTAGCATCCTTGCAGGTAGGTGCTGGCGAAGACATAGTCGCCGTGGGCGGCCAGATAGTAGGCATAATCGACGGGGAAACCGTCTGAAACATGCTGCCACGACTCTCCACGGTCGGTAGATCTCCAGATACCGCGCAGATAGGTTCCGACAAACAGGGTGCCGTTGTGGGCCAAAATATGCTTGCAGTAAAAGCCCTGCAGCTCCTCGCCGCACGGCTCCCAGCTTTGTCCGCCATCGGTAGTGCGGAAGACGTTCTCATCGGTGGCGACGAAGATGGTGTCGCCGATTCGTGCCAGTGCTTTAGTATCCAGCGAGGTGAGGCCGCTGTTGGAAAACGCCCAGTGACTGCCGTGGTCGTGGCTGATGCAGACGCCCCCGCCGGTGGCCGCGTAGGTGGTGCCGTCGTGACAGAGCAGGAATCTGACATACTTTCCGCGCGGACTGGGCAGCAGCTCCGACTGTGCAAAGACCGGTACGGCGAACAGGAAAAGAAGGAACAGCACAAGGTGTTTCATGGGGATCTGCTTTGAACGGCAAAAGTACAAAAAATGCAAATGTAGATCATTGTCATCAACAGAAAAATTCTCAATTCTCAATTTTCAGTTCCCAGTTTTTTTGTATTTTTGCGCCGATAAAATCCGCAAGTATGTTGTCTCCCGAAATGATCAAGACCATTCAGGACTATTTCAAGACCCAGCCGGTGCTGAAGGCGTGGGTGTTCGGTTCCTACGCTCGCAATGAGGAAACTGCGGATAGCGACGTGGACATACTAGTAGTGTTTGATGACACCCATCCTGTCGGTTTGATGAAGGTTTCCAATATATATGTCAATTTGAAGAAACTGCTTAAGCGGGAAGTGGATCTTGTTGAAGAGGGGACGCTTTTGCCCTTTGCCGTTGAGAGCGCTAATCGTGATAAAAAACTGATTTATGAGAGAGCAAATTAGAGATAGGGAACGGTTGCAACACATTTTGGACTCCATTAACCGAATCCATAGTAAAGCTCCATTTTTGTCAGTAGAGAGTTTGACTCAAGATGTGCTGATTTATTATGGAATAGTAAAAAACATTGAAATCATTGGGGAGGCTGTTTATAAACTTTCAAAAGAATTCAAGGAAACTCATTCTCAAACTGCGTGGGAGGACATAGAGGGAATGCGGCACGTGTTGGTACACGACTATTATCAGATACAACCCGAACGTGTGCTCCATGTGATTGACAATGATCTCGTTCCCCTTAAAACCCAAATTGAGCAATACTTGTCTGAATTGGATAAACAGTAATATTAATCCTACCCCCTTTCGCATACTCCTTTCATCTTTTACTCCTTTCATCTTATAATCTTTTCTTCAAATAGATCAATCATTAAACCAATTTATTATGAAAAAAATCTTCGTTTTGTTATGTGCAGTAGTCCTGTTTGCGGTGGCTTGTGAAAAAGAGGAACCCACACCTGCTCAAGAGAATCCTACGAATCCATCTGATACTACTCAAACCGACACCATTCCTACCTATCCTCCAACGGCAGATGTAATCTACAACGCAGTTACCGACTATGACGGCAACAGTTACGATGCCGTGCGTATTGGCGAGCAAGTGTGGATGGCCTCCAACCTGCGCACCACGCACTACGCCAATGGAGAGGAAATACCTGACGGGGGTGAGAACACCAGTGAAACTGAACCTTATCGTTATCAACCGAGTACTACGGACATACTTTCCTACGGTTATTTGTACAACTGGACTGCGATGATGCATGGTGCTAGCAGTAGTAGTAATGCCAACCCGAGCGATGTGCAGGGAATTTGCCCCAACGGGTGGCATGTGCCGAGTGATGCAGAGTGGACACAACTCATAGACTACTGTTCTAGTCAAACTGAATGCGTATGTAGTGGAAATGACGATAATATTGCAAAAGCCTTGGCGGCCAACCGCGACTGGGCTATCTCAACACAAGAGTGTGCAGTGGGTAATGATTTGAGTTCCAACAATGCCACTGGCTTCAGTGCCTTGCCTGCGGGCATCGCTGGACCCATCGACGACTATTTTGGCTACGAAACCAACTTCTGGAGTGTTACAGGTACCCGCAACTACAGCCTCTATTACGAGTATGCCTACGTGCGCCGCAGCGCCTATGGCACTAAGGTCCACGGTTATTCGGTGCGTTGCCTCCGCGATTAGGGAGGGGATGAGAGGAGATGATGTGAGGATGTGATGAAGGATGAAGAGATGAAAACTCCTTAACTTCTTAGTTTCTTAACTCCTTCACTCTCAATTATCAATTTTCCATTTTCCATTTTCCATTCTCAACTCCCTCACCGTTCTCTCCGCTCAATCACCTTGTCGAGGCGGTAGCGGTCGCCCGTGGCGGGGGCGATGGCGTCGATAAACTGTTGGTCGTAGCCGGGCGTGTCGTAGCCCCACCGCAGGAAGTTGCCGTCAGCGTCCAAACGCCGCTGGATCTGGTCGTTATATCTGACAATCAAGAATTTGGCCAGCTCATCCCAGCGGGTCATCATCCGCTCGGCGTAGGCGATGCTCTTGCCGTTGAGATACTCGCGGCGGTCGGCGGGCATCATCTTTCCCACGGCCGCCAGCACCTCCTCCTGATCGGCGAAGTAGTAGTCCTCCAGTTCGTTCTGCGCCGCCCGCAGGTCGCCAATCATCATCGAGTAGCGCGGATACACCATGTTGGCCACCCAGTTGTTCATCCAGAATGCCGACTCGAAGCTGAACTCGGTACGCGGGTTGTTCTCGGGACGGAAACAGTCGGGCACCTGTGTGATGCAGCAATAGAGCGGCACGTAGGCCACCATGTCGGCATCGTCGCAGTTGAACCATGTCACGCCGCCCACATCATCGGGCAGCCACGAGCGCATCTGGCAGGTCATGGTGAACCCGCTCTGCTGCGTGGCGATGGGCCGCTCGCGGAAGTAGTCGGTGCTGTCGCTGGCGCGGAAATGCATCGGCAGCGGACGGATGGGCATGCCCCACGGACCGGCGGTCATGTCGGCGGTCATGTCGAGCGGGGTGCCCTCAAAGTGGTCGCGCATGTCGCGCTGTAAATCACGCAGGGAGAGCGGCTTATCGGGCTTCACCCACAGCGGCAGGTGGTCGCACTGGTCGAAATCGCCGTTGACATAGGGCAGATATTGGTCCATGTCGGTGCGGTGGTGGCGGAAGAAGCTCCACACGCGGGCATCGGCATAGCGCACGTTCTCGAAGTCGATGGGACAGTAGGCATCGCGGAAGGAGAACTCCTCATCCTTGCCGCTGAAAAATCCCTTCTCGCGGGCGAAGCTGATGACATCGGCGGCATACACGCACTCCACTTCAGGGCGGTTGATGTATTGCAGATGTTGGCTACTGATGGCTTTGGCGGATTTTTGGGGCGAAAAACTTTTCGCCCCTACGGGTTCTTGCGGGAACTGGCGGATGCGGCTGAGGTTGGCATGGGCGCAGATGCAGTCGTCGGGGATGCGCAGGGCTACCCACACGGCACCATTCCGCCCGGGGCCTTTCCCCACCACCTCCATGATCCAAGCCTCGTTGGGGTCGCAGATGGTGATGCTCTCGCCAGTGCTGTTGTAGCCGTATTGTTCCATCAGTTCGGCCATGCAGCGAATGGCCTCGCGGGCGGTGGCAGAACGCTGCAAGGCAAGGCGCATCAGACTGAAATAGTCGAGCAGCCCGTCGTTGTTCTGCAGCTCCAACCGGCCGTCGAAGGTGGTCTCCACAATCGTCACCTGATGCTCGTTCATCAGTCCGACCACATTGTAGGTGTATTCCACCTGGTCCACGTAGCGCCCCTCGTGGGTGGGACCCCACCCGTGGATGGCGATTTTCTCGCCCGGCGCGTGGCGACCGGCAGGGGAGTAGAACAGGTAACCGGAAAATCCAAAACCATCGCAATTATAGCTACACATCACGCTGCCGTCAGCGGAGGCCTTCTTGCCCACAATCAAGTTGGTGCAGGCCGTGGCGGGCATGACAGCCAAGGTGAGCATCATCATCAAAGCAATAAAACACTTGTACATAAACAGGAATTTTGATGCCGCAAAAATAGTGAAAAATCTCTTTTTTGCTATCTTTGCAATCCGAAAATTTAATCTTTAAATATCTTCTTATAATGAAAAGAAATATACTGATTATCATTACTTTATGTGTAATTTTTATGTCTAACACTTTAGCCCAAAACCTGTCTAATATGCCCATCCGATACCCGCAGACTCAAAAATGCGACACGGTGGACCACTATTTCGGCACGGCCGTGCCCGACCCCTACCGCTGGTTGGAGGACGACTACTCTGAGCAGACCGCCAACTGGGTAAAAGCACAGAATGAGCTGACGCAGAACTACTTGGCACAGATTCCGTACCGCCAGCAGATGAAAAAACACTTGATGGAGATTATGAACTACCCGAAAGAGGGCGCTCCGTGGAAAAAGGGCGACCGCTATTTTTTCTATCGCAACAACGGCTTGCAGAACCAGAGCGTGCTCTACTACAAGAATAGCTTGGAGGGTGAGCCCGTTGAGCTGCTCGATCCCAATAAACTCTCTTCCGACGGCACCGTGGCGCTCTCCACCCTCGGCATCTCCGACGACGGCAACTACCTCGGCTACGCCATCTCGCGCAACGGCAGCGACTGGCAGGAAATCTACGTCAAGAACATCGCGACGGGCGAGGTGCTGAACGACCACCTCGTATGGGTGAAATTCTCCGGCATCGCCTGGAAAGACAACGGCTTCTTCTACAGCCGCTTCCCCGAACCCCAGAACGAACTGTCGGGCGTGAACGAGAACGGCAAGCTCTATTACCACAAGGTCGGCACCGACCAGAAAGACGACCAGCTGGCCTACGAAGACCCCACCAACCCCGACCTGAGTTTCTCGGCCGAGGTGGTCAACAAACGCTATTTGGTGATTTACGGCAGCGTGTCAACCTCTGGCAACTGTTTGTATTTTAAGGATTTGAACAAGAAAAACTCCCAATTTGTGAAGGTGGTGGACAACTTCGACGACGATTACGGTGTCATCGACGAGATGAATGGCAACCTCATCGTCATGACCAACCACAACGCTCCCGAGTACAAGGTGGTGAGCATCCCGATGGACAAGCCCGCCGCCAAGAACTGGAAGGATGTCATCCCCGCCGCCAAGGAGGTGCTGGCGGGTGTGAGCCATGTCGGCCACCGTCTCATCGCCAACTACACGAAAGATGCCCGCTCGCTGGTGAAGATTTTCGATGAGAACGGCCGGTTCATCGCCAACCTCGACAACGACATTATCGGCTCTATTGGCGGCTTCGGCGGTGAGCCCGACGATGAGGAGACCTTCTACACCGTTACCTCCTACATCACCCCGGCCAATATCTACTGCTACGATGTTAAGAACAACAAATCCACGCTGTACAAAAAATCCGAAATCAATTTTAACTCCGACGAATACGTCACCGAGCAGGTGTTCTTCATCTCGAAAGACGGCACGCAAGTCCCGATGTTCATCACCCACAAGAAGGGCATCCAAATGGATGGTAGCAACCCGACGTTGTTGTACGGCTACGGCGGTTTCAACATCTCGCTCACGCCCAGTTTTAGCGTCACCCGCATAGCGTGGCTGGAGCAGGGCGGTGTGTTGGCGGTGGCCAACCTGCGAGGCGGCGGCGAATATGGCCGCGCTTGGCACGGGGCCGGTACTAAGTTGCAGAAACAGAATGTGTTCGACGACTGTATCGCCGCCGCCGAGTTCCTCATTGAGCAGGGCTACACCAGCAAGAAAATGTTGGCGTTGCAGGGCGGTTCCAACGGCGGACTGCTGGTGGGCGCCGTCATCAACCAGCGCCCCGACCTCTTCGCGGTGGCCATCCCGCAGGTGGGCGTCATGGACATGCTGCGCTACCACAAGTTCACCATCGGCCGCTACTGGGCGGTGGACTACGGCACCAGCGAGGACAGCCAAGAGATGTTTGAGTATCTGCGCAACTACTCGCCGCTGCACTCCATCCGCGAGGGTGTTCAATATCCTGCTGTCCTGGTCACCACTGCCGATCACGACGACCGAGTGGTGCCGGCGCACTCCTTCAAGTACGCAGCCGCCTTGCAGAGCAGCAAGATCGGCGACCGTCCGCACCTCATCCGCATCGAGAGCAATGCCGGCCATGGCGGCGGCAAGCCCCTTGACAAAACCATCGAAGAGGTGGTGGACATCTTCTCGTTCATCTTCTACAACATGGGCGTGAAGCCGAGATACTAAGGGGTAAATTCTTGATTGATGATTATTTGGGCGGCCCGGCTCCCTCCGGTCGCCGTCGGGCTATCCGCTGTACTCGCTTCGCTCGTGCCGCTCCTATCCCTGCCGCGACCGAGCCTCGGGGCGGTGTCGGCATATTACATGCTGCCGCGGGGGTACGGGCTTCCGTTTCCGGACGCACGCTGCGCATCCCTACATTCCTCTCATCCTCTTTTAATCTCTTCATCTTTTCATAGAGAATAATGAAATTGATACAAATAAGGTTCAATTTCAAGTAAAATCTGTTCTGTATTTGTAACATTTTGTATCTTTGCAGCGAAAATACAAAGAAAACAATCCTGTGGATTGCCGCTTGAAATTCTAAACACCCATTGTCATGAAAGGAAAAATAGTTGTTTTCACCTTGTTGCTCTGTGTGGGTTTCGCAAGCCAGGCGAAAGCCCAAAATATGGAGTATGACGATATGATACTTTGTAAAATTGATCATTATATATATGGTACAACCCCATTGGCTGACAGTGCTCGGTTTTGTGCGGATTGTAATACTGCGATGGCGAAAGCGGAATTTCGTTCAAGATGGAACTACTTAGATTCTGTTTCCAGAGGTTCAACTATTCCTGTGGATGACCAATTGTGGTCACGATACGGACGATCTTTAGAGCGGCTGACTCAGATAGTGGCTAACGAGGACAATTATTCCGACAGTGCCACACTCAGGGAGTGGTGGGCATGGTTTATGCTGCATTCCGACTATCTTTGCTGGGACTCTTATAATCGATGTTTTTACATCAATTCCAGTCCAGCTATTATCACCCAGCAGACGGCTCCCAGTTCGTTTTTCGCTCCCCCGCGTAAAAAATTCGTGCCCGCGTTTTAATGGTTATAATTACTCAAAACCTTTAAAGCGGTTTTTCCTGTCGGCAGCCTTCATTCGAACAGGGTTACAAATTGTACCCCACCTGAATTTCAGATCAGGGTCGCCCTTTCAGGGCGCCGGGTGATGACACGCACCTTCGGCCGCACGCTGCGCGTCCCTACTCCCTCATCCACCTCTCGTAAATCATTCTGGCCGCCCGGTAGGTCGGGTGCCAGTGGGGGATGTTTTTGTCTATTTTGCCTTCCACCTCCTGCGGCTCCACCGGGTACTTCGTGTGACGCTCCGTCCAGGCACGCTCAAACTTGGAGAGCTCTTCCCCAAACGCCTTTTCATCGAACTCCTTGCCCTCTTTCACCGCCTGGATGACCGCCTCGAAGAAGAGGTTCCACCGCTGGGCGTAATAGTCCTTCACCAAACCGCCCCACATCCGGTTGGCATAGTCGTTCAGAATCGGTCCGCCCCAGATGGTGAGCAGCGTGCGCGCCTGCCGCTCGTAGTAGTCCTTCTCCTCGTCCGTAACACCCCACGCTCGGGCCGCCTCAATCCACGGCCCCAGCATGAAAGCCGGATGCGTGTTGAGCAAGGCATCCACATCCTCAAACAACTGGTTGGCGAGCTCCACATGGCGCTTCATCTCCTTGATATCGCGGTTTTTATACGCCACCGTAAAATCGTTGCGGATGTCCATGAAGTGGTTGCCCATCCACTGCGAGAAGAGGTTGACAAGATCGTATTTATACGTGTCTTTATAGACGGTACCGCTACTGAAGCTACTTACTCCATACGAGTATTTATTGACGAATGCCTTACAAATGTTTTTCAGCGTGTCGTTGTTGTACGAATAGTACGGCTTAGTGTAGTAGGTGCCGTGCCCTTCCAACGATGGCCGCGCCACCAACTGCGTGCCGAGACCGTAAAACGACCAGTCCTTATAGATACTGTCATTCAAAAGCAGCCATTTGTCTTCGTGGATGGTGGTGCCCATTCTTATATAATTCCAATCCTTAATCCATTCATGCACATCGGGTTGCTTCTCCCACGCGCGGTCGAAGAGGTACTCGTAAATCTGCGGGCTCACGTCGAAGGATTCCAAAGTGGAGCCGATGCCGGTCATGTTCGGCCCCGCCTCCTCCAAAGCGGCGGCGAGTTTTTTCTCCAACTCGTTGAGGTTGCCCACCAGCATGGTGTTGCCGCCGAAGTTGCCGAGGTAGCACCAGATAAAGGGCTGTCCGTAGAAACCCTCGGTGGTACGCCACACCTCCGTCTTCTCGCAAAAGTAGTCGAGCAATACGAGCTGGTCCTGCGGCACGGCGGTGAGGTAGGCGCGCAATCGCTCCGGTGTCCATGATTGGCGTTTGTAGTAGAACACCCAGGTCATCTGCAGCCAGCGGGCGGCGGGGTCGCATTGCTGCAGCGAACCGTAGATGTTGCGGGCCACATTGGCGAGGTAGTCGGGCTCCCAGCTGGGCGGATCCATCTCGTTGAAGGGGTCCACGCCGTAGATATGGTCAGTGCCGAACAGGGCGGTCTGTTTCTCCAAGAACGACTTCTGGATTTGGGCGAACAGCGGGTCGGAGGAGTTGAGGAAGTAGGTGGGCTCGAAGCCGCACCACGCGCTCAGCTGCTGGATGTCGGCATCGGGATGCATCTCAGCGAACCGTTTGGGCACGTGACCGGCGAAGGCGGGCAGCACCGGCGTCATGTTGAACTCGCGTTCGCGGGCCACAATCTGCTTCTGCAACTCCTTCTGTCCCTCCAGCCACGACATCGGCAGCGGCCCGCCAAAACCATCGAGATTAGCCATGCGGTGCCACGGCAGGTGCGCCGGCCCCGAGAAGTAGCTGCGGATCTCCTCGTCGGTCATGCCGAACTCCTTCCACACCTCGTACCATACGGCCTCCTGTCCCGTGATGGCCAGCGGCATGGTGATGCCGTTCAGCGCCATCCAGTCGATGAACCGCTCCCACTGCTCCCATTTCCACCACGGCATGGTGTAGCCGTAAGTGCAGTAGTTCAGGAAGAAACGGTCTTTCACGAGGGCTTCCTTGCGGATGGGCTTGCGGGGCACGCGAAAGATAGCGGGCGTTTCCACCGGCTCGCACAGCAGCCACGACACATGCACGCCGGCGATATGTTTCAGGTAGTAGTTCAGCCCCGTGGCAATCGAGTTGGCATTGTTGCCCGTGATACGGATGATACCCGCGGACTCCGGATCCTCCTCAATGACGAAATAATCCTCCTGCTGCGGCTTGCATACGAAGAGGAAATTGTAAGCCTTCTCTTGTAAAATCCTGTATGCCAGCTTCTTCACCGAACACTCTGCACACTCCTGCTCACTCATCCCCAGCGTATCACTGGCAGGTGTTTCGGCAGGGTGGCTGGGGGTGGCAGTGCGCATCGGGAGGGCCGCTCCGACGGTAAAAAACGGGAGCAAGCCACAGAAAATCACAAAAACAAACAGCTTTCTCATTGCGGTAGAGGTTATGGGCATCCGCTTTCGGGACACGAATTTTCGGTGGCAAAATTACTAAATTTTAAGACAAAATCTGCTATTTTTCTCGTAAAAAATTCAAATTTCACGACCCGCTCTTTGCCAAAAGTTGTAGCGTGTTTTTGTATTGAAATTTGCAGTATCTTTGTGTCGCACTATTAACTTAAAAACTTCTAGAACTATGAAAAAGTACAAAGACATCTTCCAGATTCCCACCACGGATTTCACCTTCAAAAGAATCTTCGGTACGGATCGGAACAAAAGGTTCCTCATCCATTTTCTCAACTGCTTCGTCTCGAAATATACGGGCGAGATTGCGGATATAACCTACTTGCCCACAGAATACTACGGGGATGATGACTCGCAGCGGAGGGTAGTGTTCGACATCCTGTGTGTGGACAGCGA
>JBGUPJ010000035.1:0-2253 GCA_045130235.1 Bacteroidales bacterium | reverse complement strand
GTCGTCTTGCACCGTCTCGCCATGCTCCACACGCTGACTGTCCGGAGAAACGCCCTCCAGCGTGGACGGTCCCCAGTTGGAAGGGGCGACCGTCTGGGAAAACAGGTCCCAGCGTGGATAGTCCCCGGTTTAGAAAGGTGACCGTCCGGGAAAACGGCCTCTGGCGTGGATAGTCCCCGGTTTTGAAAGGTGACCGTCCGGGAAAACGGCCTCTGGCGTGGATGGTGGGGGGTTTCAAGTGGGGGACTATCCACATAGGAGCCCCAAATCCCGGAAGGTCGGAGGTTAAGGAAGATTACGGTAAACAAAACAAGCCCATTTTGTTTACCAATGTAGAAAATTGAAGTGCGCCCCTTTTGTTGGACGGGTTAATAACTAAGATCTATGTTTTGAGTTCGGTACTGCACCGGACTCATTCCGTTCAGTTTTTCTTTGATTCGAACCGTGTTGTAGTATTCAAGATAGTCTTCCAGTTCCTTGAGGAACTGCTCGAGCGATTCGAACTTTCGCAAATATAACAATTCTGATTTCAATAGGCCAAAGAAGTTTTCCATTACAGCATTGTCCAGGCAGTTCCCCTTCCGGGACATGCTTTGGATTATATGGTTGTCTTTCAATAACTTTTGATAGTCTTTATGCTGATAATGAAAGCCTTGATCCGAGTGGAGGATTGCATTGGTGTTGCTGCCGATTACCGATACGGTTCCTTTAATCATATCTTTTACCATATCCAGAACCGGATGGCGGTAGATCGTGTAGAAGATCAGTTCGCTATTGTACAAGTCCAGGACTGGTGACAGGTATATCTTTGTCCCAAACAAGTGGAACTCCGTAACGTCGGTGACCATCTTCTTATACGGCGCATCTGCCTTGAAGTCCCTTTCGAGCAGATTCGGGGCAATCTTACCAACCTCTCCTTTGTACGACTTGTACTTCTTCATTCTTACCTCGCACTTGATGCCGGCTTCGGCCATCAGTCTACGGACCGTCTTGCCACTGATAACGTAACCCTCACTCCTCATTGCCATCGTCAGACGGCGGTAGCCATACCGCCCTTTGTGCAGGTGATACAGTTCTGCGATGCGGAGTCTTTCAACGGCCCACTTGTCTGGCTTCTCCTTGTTGTTGTAATAGAATGTAGATCTGGCCATCCCCTTGATCTCCAGGAGGAGGTCAAGACGGTGCTGGGGCCTTAGTTCTTGGATGGCCCCCGCCCAATCGCGCGTAGACGGGCTTCCCTTTCTTCGACTAAGGCCTTCACTTTTTTTAACAGGGCATTCTCAGCCTCAAGATACTCGTTCCTCTTACGAAGCCTCTCGAGTTCGTCAAGCTCTGCTGCTGTCTTTTTCTTTTTAGGCATCTTCTTCCGTTGTGATACAAGCCCTTCAGGACCCTTCTCAATATACTTCTTACGCCATCTCATCAAGGTCACAACGCAAATGTCATACTTGAGAGAAACGGTTTTCAAAGATACGCCATTTTCAACCAAATCTCGCATTATGAGAAGTTTTTCTTCATATGTCCGACGTCGAGGCTTGTCTTCCAGAAGGGCTAATTCGCCCCCCGCTGTATACTTCTCCCAGAGTCGGTAAAGTAGAAAGTGGTCTATGCCAGTTTCTTTCTTAACATAATTGAAACTGTGGCCGTCCGCCAGCATTCGCATGGCGGCCACTCGTTCGGGGTAGTTGTACTTTCTCATCCCAATCGTTGTTTGTGTCCAACTTTTGGGGCGCAGATCACTTAACTACCGACCGTCCGGGATCTGGGGCTCCTATGTGGATAGTCCCCACTTGAAACCACCCACTATCCACGCCAGAGGCCGTTTTCCCGGATGGTCACCCCTTCCAACCGGGGACCGTCCACGCCAGAGGCCGTTTTCCCGGCTGGTCAACGTTTGGAGCGGGACGGGGTGGTGCAAGGCGACATGCCACCCCCGGCTAGTGGGTGCCTGCGAAGCGATTGGCCTTGTGCGGATCGCGCAGGCGGGGGTCGCCGGTGCCGCCCCGGGACGCAGGGAAAGCCGGCACCACCGCCGCCGGGCGGCCAGGAGCGGCGGCTACGGCTCGGGCGGGATGCGGGGAACTCAACCCAAAAGGTTCTCCTCCCCGGCCGGCCGTTGCCGGGACCAGCCAAGGAGCAAAATAAGGTGCTTTTATAGTTATTTGCGTTTCTGGAGAATTCTAACTACCTTTATAGCATCACATTATAACCAATTATGATGCTACAAAAATTATTCGGATTTGATCCTGGGAA
>JBGUPJ010000034.1:0-172562 GCA_045130235.1 Bacteroidales bacterium | reverse complement strand
CGACCTGTCCCGTTATGCCACGGGCATTTATCTTGTGAGATGGGTGAATGGCGGCAAGGTGATGGCGGTGCGGAAGGTGGTGAAGGAGTAAAAATGCGGGCCTGAACTTTTTTCTATTCGGCACCTACGGCGTTCAACATTTTTTGCTATTTTTGCAATCGATTTTTAACCACTCATATAACCTGCTGCCACACTCACTGACCATCGGATAGACACACAATCTTAACACACCTTTATAGAAGGCGTTATCGCAGTTCTTTGCGGATGGGAATCTGGACAATTAACACCCCAACAAGAAGCGAGAGACGCTCACGGAAGACCGTGAGCCATCTTGTTTTGGGGTCAGGCCGTCCAGAGCCTCCATCTGAACAAGTGAGTTCACGGTTTTTTCTTTGTATGGATATGTAGTCGTCCCACTCTCATCGGCCCCAGCTGTCGCGGTCGAGGCTGCGGAAGTTGATGGCTTCGGAGAGGTGTTCGGTGGTGATGGCGGGGCTGCCGGCAAGGTCGGCGATGGTACGAGCGACTTTGAGGATGCGGTCGTAGGCGCGGGCGGACAGGCCCAGCCGGTCCATAGCGACCTTCATGAGCTGGTTACCCGCCTCGTCGATGGAGCAATATTGGTGTAGCAACTTGGTGTTAACCTGTGCGTTACAATGGATATCGGGGCACGACCGGTAGCGTTCGGCCTGAATGTTGCGGGCGCGAACCACCCGCTCGCGCACGCTCGCACTGGGCTCGCCCGTCTGTTTCTGTAACAGCTCGTCGTTGCTGAGGGGTTTCACCTCCACATGCAGGTCGATGCGGTCGAGCAGCGGGCCGGAGATTTTGCCCAGATATTTCTGCACCACCCCAGGACCGCAGGTGCAGGGAATCTTCGGGTTGTTGTAATTGCCGCAGGGACAAGGGTTCATAGCGGCGATAAGCATGAAGGAGGCGGGGAACTCAACGGTATATTTGGAGCGCGAGATGGTGATGCGGCGGTCTTCGAGGGGTTGGCGCAGCACTTCGAGGGTGGGGCGGTTCATCTCGGTAAGCTCGTCGAGAAAGAGCACGCCGTTGTGGGCGAGGGAGATCTCGCCGGGTTGCGGGTGCTGTCCCCCTCCGACCAGCGCCACATCCGATATGGTATGGTGCGGCGCGCGGAAGGGTCGGACACAGATGAGTGACGAATAACGGCTCATCTTGCCCGCTACAGAATGAATTTTGGTGGTTTCCAGAGCCTCATCCAGTGTGAGGGGCGGGAGAATGGAGGGCAACCGCTTGGCCAGCATGGTCTTACCGGAGCCGGGCGGACCTATCAGGATGACATTGTGCCCGCCAGCGGCCGCGATTTCCAACGCCCGTTTGATGTTTTCCTGCCCTTTCACATCAGCGAAGTCGAACTCGTAATTGTTGAGACTGTTCTGAAACTCCTGCCGGATGTCAATGGTGGTGGGCGGTATGGGGATGCCTTCGTTGAAGAAATCGATGACCTGCTTGATATTTTCCACGCCCAGCACTTCAATCCCCTGAACAACAGCGGCTTCACGGGCATTTTGGATGGGAACAATCAGTCCTTTTTTGTGGCGGCGGCGGGCTTCAATGGCCATGGGCAGCACGCCCTTGACGGGTTGGAGCGTGCCGTCGAGCGACAGTTCGCCCATAATAAAATAGTCCTCCACGATTTCGGCTCCCTTGATTTGTTCGGAGGCGATAAGGATGGCCACGGCCAACGTGAGGTCGAAGGCGGCACCCTCCTTTCGGATGTCGGCGGGTGCCATATTGATAATGATTTTGCGGACCGGAATCTTGAAATTGTAGTTCTTCAGCGCCGTATCGATGCGATGCTGGCTCTCTTTGATGGCGCTGTCGGGCAATCCGACCAAAAAATAGCCTACTCCAATTTCTACGCTGACTTCAACCGTGATGGGAACGGCCGACACACCCATCAGGGCGCAACTATGAGTTCGTATGAGCATAATGTGTGATGTTAGTTTGTGTTACTTTTAACATCACAAAAATACTATAGAAATTTGAAATGAAAATATATTGTTAATAAATTTTATTCCAATAGAAAAAAATAGCACTTCTCAAAATTCTCCCCATTGTAAATTTCTTCTGTTTCAAACTGATTATTAAGAAGATTCATTCTCTTTCCTTTTCCTTTATCCAAAACTGCCACCACTTCTTTCGTGTCAACTTTATTAACAATCACAAAACAATTGCCATTTTCTGGCATAGTCAGAAGCGTGATTTTGGAAGCATTTTGCAAATTTTGCAGCAAAGTTTGAAGGGCGGAAAAGTTGTCGCACTCTGCCAAAATTTGGTTAAGTATAATGCTATTGGTATGAAATGTTTTCTTGGGTTTCGGGGGAATGGCAGGGTCGTCGCCAGAGAGGGACATAGGCTCCACATACTCGTTGCCGAAGCTGATGCGCACGGCACCACCACCATTGCCGTCGTCCTGGGCGCAGGCGGAGATGATACCGAACGTGACGAAAAAGATGAAAAGAGGCAGTACTTTATTCATGGTTACATCATTTTATTATAATAATTGAATAGCGATAGCGGCGCAGGCTTCCGCATCGGCGAGGGCGTGATGATGCTTTTCGAGGTCGTAGCCGCAGTATTTGGCCACCGTAGGAAGTCGGTGATTTTCAATCATATCTGGAGATGGAAGCAGTTTTTGAGAAGCCAACAAAGTACAGTAAAATGGGTAGTTAGGATAGCGCATTTTGTAGTGTTTAAAGGTGGTTTTCAGCACATTTTCGTCGAACGACTTGTTGTGGGCCACGAGGGGCAGGCCTTGGATGAGCGGTTCGAGCTGGTGCCACACTTCGGGGAAGAGCGGGGAGTTTTCGGTGTCTTTGAAACGGATGCCATGCACGCGGGTATAGAACCACGGGTAATAGTTAGGGGTGGGTTTGACGAGGCTGTAGAAGCGGTCGGTAATTTGACCGCCGCGCACCACCACCACACCCACGGCGCACACACTGGTGTATTTCTCGTTAGCGGTCTCAAAATCAATAGCGGCGAAGTCTGTCATCACATATCAAAAAAAAGCGGGTGCAAAAGTACTAAAATTTTGCGCCAATTCGCCCATTATTTTCCGAAATATCGGGCATAAAGTGTTTTCTTTGCCGTCCAACTTGCCAACAATTTCAACTGTTAAGTTTGTATAAAATATTGATTTCTAACACATTGCCCCCCCCTATTTGTTAATAACTTTTTATACTCCAACGAGTTGCGGCACAGAATTTGATGTAAATTTGCCCAAAAGCATCTTTGTATGGAAAGACATAATTATAAAGCAAAAGCCTACAAAAATTTCAAAACCATTATCGTCATCTATATCATTGCGATTGTCGCCATTTTGATATGTCCATTTTTTGTAACAAGGCAAGGCGCCAATATACCTGGCTATGAAATCCGAGAATCGTATTTTTTTTCTGCAGCCGCATTAGTGGCTTTGATTGTTTTTTTAATACCCTACATCAAATATGAAATGCTCGAAATCGCAGGTGACATCAAGTCGTTTAATTGGAAATTACCTGCGATTGTTGCCGTGGGGGCTGCACTTGTTTTTATTTTTGGGGGCGATATGATGATAAAACATTATTTACAATACCATGAATGGTCAATGTGGGATATCCTTTTTACGCCCACAAAGTTAGCGTTTATGGGGCCATTTGTTTATTGTGCTTGTCTGGCTGTAAACACCTACCTTACCATCGAGCTAAACGGCTATATAGATAAAGTAGAAAAGGGGCAATTATAATTTTTTAGATATGGGGAATTATTCTTTTGAGAAACCGGGACAATCCTTTTATTTCACATCAAAAAACAAGAACACCCGCCCATTGAGGGAAGAGGTAGTGGAAATGATAGAGAAATGCATTCCACATGATTACGATATTGTGTTCCATCGTGCGACTAAAAAAGATTTCTTTGCCACAAGAGAAATCGTTTATGAAGTGCAAGAGGCGGCAGAGAATATGTATAAGATTACCCTTTATTTCAAAGAGCCCAGTCCAACGGCGTTATATTGTATTTTACTATTTCTAGTTGCTGCGGCCCTAGGCTATGGTGTAGGCCAATGGTTTAACGAAATAGCGGGTGGAATCACTTTTCTTGCAATAATGATTATAGCCATATCCTCGGGTATCAAAACTGTATCTCAAGAATTAGAGAGCACATGTACCCAAATAAGGAACTCGGTAAAAGAATATGAAAGAGCGCATTTGTTAAATAGAGAATAGAAAGAGATAGATTATGCTTGTTTTAGGAATCATCATTGGAGTAATTATCATGACGCTCATCATCAAGGGAGGGTTGTCGAGCATTGGGGATGCGTTTGGGGGGATTTTTAGTGGCGTGTTTGGATGTTTAGGAGAGGGTGTGGGGTGCATTGCGACGATTGTCATCATTTTAGTATTGGCGCTGGCAGCCTCCATGTGCAGCTAATAATTTAGTCCTGTCACTTTTTCAAATTCTTGTCCAAGGGGCTTCGCAAGGTTTGGAAAGGTGGTGAAAGGGAAGTATAAATAGGAAGCCCCGACAATAATAAGCAGTTGCGCCCGACACGTAATAGGGAAAGTTTTATGAAAAAAATCGTTTTGCTGCTCGCCGCATTATTCTGTGTAGGCACACAGACTTTCGCACAAGACCAATACGAGGATTCCAAAATTCTCTCCAATAAGGAAAACAAGTCCATCAAAAATGGCTCCGAGAATATTCAAGACAAAGAGCTCCTAGATTACAAGACCGTCTATCTCAGTAGTGGAGAAGAATACACTTGGAAATATAAGGACGTAGGAAGCTGGTGGTATAATTATGAGGTTGCCACCTCCAGCAACAATAAGCTAAAATTATATGTTTATACACAAGGACAAGGTATCGCAGGTGCAACGGCTGAAACAAAAATTTTGAAGAGCGGTTTCGACCCCGCTGGAACCTTCAGCAAGCCAACTAACATCAACGATCTTTACATAGAAGTCACCAATTTAGGGAGTTCTTCAACGAAAGTAATCATGAAATTTTACCGATACTAATCCCTTCATTGTGCGAAAAGGGTGTGACATTTTCTCCCAAAAAGTTGTATCTTTGCGCCTTGAAAAAAAAATCATTGGCGAGATGCGGAAAAGATTCAACGTAACAGGCAGTTGCAACCCGGAGTGGCACTATATGGTGGACTCGGAGACCCGCTTCAAGGCGGTGGAAACGATGATAGACCGCGGCGACTACTTCACCATCAACAGGGCGCGGCAATACGGAAAAACCACAATGCTGAATACGATTTGGCGGGGGTTATCGAACAAATACTTGGTCATCCCGTTGAGCTTTGAAGGCCTGGGTGATGAGGCGTTTGCAAGCTCTGAAGCATTTGTCGCCACATTTAAGCGGCAAATGATAAGAAACCTCACCTCTCACCACATAAATGAAGATTTGATTGAGGTCTGGCAAAACAGCGGCGCTTCATCCATTGAAGGCTTGGCATTGGTTATCACGGATTTTTGCAAAACTTGTCCAAAACCTGTTGTGATAACTATTGACGAGGTGGACAAAAGCAGCGATAACCAGTTGTTTTTGAATTTTCTGGGAATGTTGCGCAATAAATACTTGGAGCGTGACAGGGAAGGTATGGACTCCTCTTTCCACAGCGTTATCCTCGCTGGCGTGTATGATGTGAAAAATCTCAAACTGAAAATCCGATCGGATGCAGAGAAAAAATACAACTCGCCGTGGAACATCGCCGCAGATTTCAACGTGGACATGACCTTCCACCCCGGGGAGATCGCGCAGATGCTCGGCGACTATGAGCGCGACACGCACACAGGCATGGACATCCCGGCGGTGAGCGAGGAGATTTACAAATACACGACAGGGTATCCTTTTTTGGTAAGCTATATCTGCAAAATCATTGATGAACGCCTGGATGCTGTTTGGACATTGGAAAATGTTCAGAAAGCAGTGAAAATTATCGCCAAAGGGGAGAATGTCACCCTCATCGACGACCTTTCCAAGAATGTTGAAAACAATCATGAACTGTGCGAGTTCCTATACTCCATCGTCATCAACGGGCAAGAATACAGTTATTCGATGATTGACCCCATTGTACGACTGGCCAATATGTTCTCCTATATTCGCGAGAACCAGCGTGGCAAGACCATGATTCACAACCTTGTTTTTGAAGAGGTTCTGTTTGTTTATTTCAGCAACAAGACCATGCGTGAGCAAGGAGCAAAGCTGTCGCCGTTCCAGCTCAACTACGTGAAGAACGGAAAGCTGAACATGGAGCATGTAGTCGCCCGTTTCCGCGACTTGATGCAGGAAGAATACCGCGAAAGCACCGTGCCGTTCCTTGAGCGGGAAGGCCGTCTGCTGTTCCTCACTTTCCTGAAGCCCATCATCAACGGGACGGGGTTTTACTACGTGGAGCCGCAGACCCGCGACAACCGCCGCATGGATCTTGTAGTAACTTACGGCGAGCAGGAGTTCATCATTGAACTAAAGATCTGGCGAGGAGACAAGTACGAAGAACTCGGTCGTGACCAGCTTTCCGGATACCTCGCCACCCGCGGCATTGACGAGGGCTACCTTGTGACTTTCGACTTCTCGAAGAGGAAAAACGGGGCTTGTACCCCCTGCAACTCGCAGCCAGACTCTGACCCGCAGTGGATAGAGTGGAACGGGAAGCGTATTTTCGAGGTGATAGTGTGAGTCATCGAGAATATTAGTTATGTGTAACATTTCACAAAAAAATCAAAAAAACAATTGAAAATAAGCGGTTTTACATACGTAAGGAATGGCAATCTTTACCAATACCCCTATATCGCAGCCATTCAATCGATTCTTCCCATTGTAGATGAAATGATTGTGGTGGTGGGCGATTCCACAGATGGAACCCGCGAAAGGGTGGAGGCTTTGAATAACCCCAAAATCAAAATCGTCGATTCCGTTTGGGATGAGACCAATCGGTCGAGCGGTAAGATTTTTGCCATACAATCCAATTTAGGCATATTAAATATTACCGGCGACTGGGGGTTACACATTCAAGCCGATGAGGTGATACACGAAGACGAGGTCTTCAAAATCAAGGAATACATTGAGATAGCAGACAAAATGGAAAATGTGGATGGCTTATTGTTTCCATTCCTCCACTTTTGGGGCGACTACTCTCATATTCGTGACAGCAGAAAAGTTCACAACTTTGAAATTCGAGCCTTTAAAAATGACGGGCATGTCTTTTCATACCGCGACTCGCAGGGATTTCGCCGCTATTCCTCCTATGAATCCTATAATAATGGAGATGTCGGCGAAAAATTACGGGTCATCAACACTAATATCCCTATTTATCACTACTCGTATGTCAGAAATCCAAAATTCATGAAGAAAAAAGCCAACTATTTCCACCGTTTCTGGCACACCGACCAATGGCTAAAAGAACACACCGATAGTCAAGATTTTGACTACAATGAGGTCGATAAACTCATTCTCTTCGAAAAGCCCCATCCTGTCTACATGAAAGAAATGATAGCTTCAAAAGATTGGGATTTCTCGTATGACCCCTCTTTATCCAATATGACTTTCAAGCAGAAATTTCTGAATGTGTTGGAGAAATTTTTCCACCAACCATTGTTTCGCTACGCCAACTATAAGCTCGTGAAACTCAAATAGTAGCAACTGTTTATTTTTTTGAAATAAAAAAGAGAGGAACCCCATGGATTCCTCTCTTTTAGTAAGTATCAAAGAATTGACTATTTCTTGATGAACTTCTGAGTAGTAGTACCATTGGCACCGTTCAGGCGGACAAAGTAAACGCCGCTGTTGAGGTTGCTGACGTTGATCTGCATGCTGCTGGTAGCATTGGCAGTGTAAACGGTCTGGCCAAGGAGGTTCACGATCTCGAGGGTTTTGTAACCTTCAGCTTCCACATTCAGAACGGTGGTAGCGGGGTTCGGGTAGATGGAAACCGTGTTCATAGCTTCCTCTTCGATGCCCACATGGCTTTCGTCAATCATAATGTTGTCGATCCACATTTCAGCGCCATACACACCATAATAGTTGAACATCAGCTTAACATTGGTCTCGCCGATATAGGAGGTGAGGTCAACAGTTGCACTCGTGATTTCCCAGTTTTCAAACTCTCCCTGATCGTTTCTCATATCATAAATAGGAGTAGAGGAGAAAGTATTACCATTGTCGGTGCTGATGTAAACAAGGAGGTTGTATTGTTCAGCAGGATCTTCATTGGTAACATAGTAGTAGCTTGCAATGAAATCGAAAGTCAGAGCAAGGCTGGTGAGGTTGGTGGTGAGGTCGAGGGTTTTGGTAATCAATCTCTCATCCTGCTGTTCACCAGCTGCACCATAGTTGCAATAAGCCCAGGTGGATTGGTCGTTATCTGAAACTGCTGATCCCCAAGTCACTGAGTTGTTAGATTCGAGCGTCCAGCAAGCGGGCGGGAAGGCACCACCTTCGAAGTTTTCGGTAAACGGAACGGTACCGATATCGCCGCTACAATCAACAGCATTACCGTTCAAAGCAACGGTAGTATCGCTGGCATTGTCGGCAGAGAAAGTGACAACGCCGGTAACATCGCCAGCTTCAGTGGGGACGAAGCGGACATACAGAACATGCTGCTCGGAAGCTTCGGTGGCAGCGATGGTAGCGGTGGTGGAGAAGGTCACATTGTCGGCAGACACTTCAAACGGGGCCTCTGTGGTAGCGGTGATGCTGGAAGTAAGACCGTAGGTGAGCAAATTGATGGTTTTTGCGCCGGAGGTCGTGCCAACAGGGATAGCCACGAAAGAAACACTGGTTTCATCGGGATGGATGAACGGGGCGGGAGCTGCACAGGTATTCTGGATTGTCAGGAAGTTGCCTTCGGCGGGAGCTGCGTCAGCGATGAAGACCGGAACTCCGAAGGGGTCGTTGATGACGAAGGAGCATTCTGAATCATAGCTGCCGGAAACCCACACAAAGCTGCATTCGCCGAGCGGCAGGGGAACATTAACAGTGGCGTCGGTGCCAGAGGAGATGGTGGCTGAAGCCATCAGAGTAGTGCCAGCATACACTTCGATAGCGGCACCATTCCAACCGTCGCCCCAGGAGTCTTCCATCACGATGGAGTACTCGCACAAGTTGCCCACGAGAGCAGTGACAGAAGCTTCGACACCATCACCAGCGTTGTTAACAGCATAAACCGTATAGCTGTAAGCGCCATCGGTAGGGATGGAATTGTCGGTATAGGTCATGGCACCACCCACGGTCGGGTTAGCGAAGGAGTAAAGAAGTTCACCATTGCGATAAAGTTCAACAGAGGTGAGAGCAGTAAGGGCCTCGCCACCGATGGTAAGGGTGGGGTTGGTCCAAGCGAGGTCAGCGCTGAGGCCGTGGTTCGGGTCGGGAGTAGCAGTAAAGTTGCTGACAGCAGCGGGGCGTTCAAGCTCGGCATCGCTATAGTTCAGCGGGCTGAAGCCAGCGACCTGGTCCTCGAAAGCACCGATAAGGCTCAACGTATGGTTAGTCAGATCCAAAGCATAGAGCTGACCTTCGGAAGCATCGGCATTGTAAGCAGCCCAATACACGGTGTTGGTCTCACGGTCAACAGCGATATCCTGTCCGTAGTTGATGTTGAAACCTGCCGGAATGAGCGGGGTGAGCGTACCCGTGGTGGGATCAAGCTCATCAATGGATTCACGGCTGGCGTTCACCACGATGAAACGGCCATCGTTGGTGATGGTCATGGCCATCATGAAATAGGTGGTGTCATCAGTAATTGAAACGACTTGTGTTTCAACACCAGTGGCAGGGTCAATCGAGTAAAGCGTTGAGGTGCTGCCCAGTGAGAGACCGTACATGGTGTTGTCGGCGTGATTGAAAGCAACAGAACCAGAGTTGTTACCTGTTCTGATGATGGTCTGCACACCCGTAGTAGGGTTGATGGTACCGAACTGGCCACTGGTAGAAGTGGCGAAGTAGTAGTTGAGGTTGTAGTACTCGCATGAGTTTGTAAACTCAGAAGCAGAAACACCGTAGCTGGTGAGGTCTGCAGGATTCCCCAACGTAAAATGGTTGAGTGCTGTACCGGAAAGTGCCACAATAGCTTCCGTTTGCAAAGAACGGAAAGCTTCGGTAGACACTGTCCCATTCACATGCGCCTGATGACGCGGGGCAAGCCCAGTGCTTTTCTGTGCATTCGCCATAAAAACGGCAAAACACAACACAAAAATTGCAAAAATCTTTTTCATAACTGATTGATTTTTAATTAATAAATAGGTTTATATACAATAATTCCAAGTTTAAAATATTATCCTGCAAAAATAGTCGTTTTTTTTCAAAAAACTGCTTTTAGACTCATAAAAATAGTAAAAGATTGTCAATTTCCAATTAAAATTGTACTTTTGCAGCGACAAAACAGATGTATTCGGACTAAAAAAGCAAAAAAATGTACGAAAAGAAGTTTATGATGGAAGCGATAGCGCTGTCGCAGCGTTTTCTGGAAGACGGCAAGGGCGGTCCTTTCGGCGCGGTGGTGGTGAAAGACGGAGAGATTATCGGACGGGGCAGTAACCGTGTGACGGCCAACAACGACCCGACGGCTCATGCTGAGGTGATGGCCATTCGCGAGGCCTGCCAGCACTTGAAGAGCTTCCAACTCACTGGTTGTGAGATATATGCCAGCTGCGAACCTTGTCCCATGTGTCTGGGCGCCATCTACTGGGCACGTCCCGATCACATCTATTATGCCGCCCAGCGCGAAGACTGCTCGGAGATCGGCTTCGACGACTCGATGATTTACCACGAAATCGCAGTGCCCCCTGCCGAAAGAAAGATCCCTACTGAGCAGCACGACCGTGAAGAGGCAGTCTCCGCATTATTCAAGTGGAAGAACTACTTGCACAAGATTCCGTACTAAAACTTACCATTTCACAATAAAGTTGTATTTTTGCGCCCCAAAAATTTCACATTCGTCTTAAAACTATTGAACTATGAAAATGCTGAGAATTTTTGACATTTTAGACCATCTGAAAGAATACGGAAACAAGGACATTCTTGCTCGTCGCGAGGCCGATGGCAAATGGAAAAAATATACCATTGACGAATATTTTGAGCACGCGTACGCCATCTCATCCGCCCTTTTGGAACTGGGTGTGAAAAAAGGCGACAAAGTGGCCACCATCATGCAGAACCGTCCGGAATGGAACTTCCTGGACATGGGCATCGCGATGGCAGGCGGCATCCATGTGCCTGTATATCCGACTCTTAACGAAAACGACTACCGCTACATCCTCAACCACTGCGACACCAAGCTGATTGTGATCGGCGTGGAACAAATCTACAAGAGGGTGGAGCCGGCCATTCCCGACCTGACCTTACAGCCTGAAATTTTTACCATCGCGAAAATCGAAGGACGGCGCAGTTTTGACGACTTGCTGGAAATCGGCCGTGCCAACATCGAGAAATGGCGCCCTGTGATTGAAGAAATCAAGCAGAACACCTCGCCCGAGGACATCGGCACAATGATTTACACATCAGGCACGACAGGGAAACCTAAAGGAGTGATGCTGAGGCACAAAAGCATGGTCATCAATGCGGCGAAAGTGGCCTCGATGAACACGCACGATTATCACGCCTGCGTGCTGAGTTTCCTGCCACTGTGTCACGTGTATGAACGCGTTTGCAACTATATGTACCAGATTTTGGGCGGAACTATTTATTACGCAGGAAGTTTGGCCACTATCGGAAAAGACCTGAAAGACATTCATGCGATGGGTTTCTGCGCCGTGCCGAGGGTTTTGGAGATGATGTTCGACAAGTTGCAGGCCGCCGGAAAAGACCTGAAAGGTCTGAAAAGGGTCATCTACTCTTGGGCTTTTAGAATTGCACAAGTATATGATAATGAGCGTACTGGATGGTTTTACAAGACCAAATACAGAATCGCCGACACGTTGGTGTATTCGAAATGGCGCGAGCAGATGGGTGGCAACCCGATGATTATCGTATCGGGAGGCTCTTCCATCCAAGAACGCATCATTCGCACATTTACTGCGGCTAATATGTATGTATTTGAGGGATATGGACTTACAGAAACATCTCCCGTCATTTCGGTCAACAACCCGGGCAAGCAGGAGTTGCATCCTGGCACAGTGGGACCGGTGCTCGACTGCATTGAATTCAAACTGGCTGAAGATGGTGAGATTCTGACCAAGGGCGATTGTCTGATGGTGGGTTACTACAAAGATGAGGAGAGCACGCGGGCGGCCATCGACGAGGAAGGATGGTTCCACACGGGCGACATCGGCACGTTGGTGGATGGATTTTTGAAGATCACCGACCGTAAGAAGGAGATTTTCAAGCTCTCGACGGGCAAATATGTGGCACCGCAGGTGTTGGAGAACCGCTTGAAAGAGTCGTTCTTCATCGAGCAGGCGATGGTGATTGGCGAGAATGAGAAGATTGCGGCGGCGATTCTGGTGCCCAACTTCGACACGTTGCACTTCTGGTGTGCGAAGCACAAGATTCACTATTCGTCGAACGAGGAGCTGTGTACCAATGCCGAGGTCATCAAGCGTATTCAACGAGAGATCACGAAGTTGAACGACACGTTGGCGGAGCACGAGCAGATTCGCAAGTTCCGGTTGGTGGCCGACACGTGGAGTCCACAGACGGGCGAGCTTTCGCAGACATTGAAGCTGCGCCGTGCGGCTTTGTACAAAAAGTACGATGCTTTGTGTCGCGAAATTTATCAGTATGAGCAAAAGGAGAAGGCGGCAGAGGAGGCTTTGCACGCCTAAATTTTCCCTCATTGACAGGTCAAAAAAGCGGTTGAAATTTCGGCCGCTTTTTTTATTAAATAATATTTCAGAAAAGGTTTGAAATTTTTACTTTTTTTTGTACTTTTGCGCCGTTAATTTGGAAAACATTTTTTGTTATGCAAATATCACATATTGAACACATTGGAATTGCCGTTAAGAGTTTGAAAGATGCAATTCCGTATTATGAAAACATCCTTGGCATGAAGTGTTATGCCACTGAAGAGGTTGCAGACCAGAAGGTACGCACTGCATTTTTCATGGTCGGACAGACCAAAATCGAGTTGTTGGAGCCCACCTGTGAGGAGAGCACCATTGCCGGTTTCATCGAGAAGCGCGGCGAGGGCATCCATCACATCGCTTTCTGCGTGGACAACGCTGCCAATGCGTTGAACGAGATGGCCGATAAAGGTGTCCGACTGATTGACAAAACTCCGCGTGCGGGCGCTGAAGGCCTTCAGATTGGCTTTCTCCACCCGAAGAGCACCGGCGGCGTTCTTACCGAACTCTGCGAAGATCCCACCAAATAAAACAGACTTATTTTAACCTATTATGAATAGTATCTTCACTTCAAGTCTATTGGGCGTTGGCGCTGACTTTTTAGAGGGTGTAAAAAATTTCTGGGGGTACACTGGTTTTTCCAATGCGCAGCTCGGAAACATCATCATGATTATCATCGGCATTTTCTTCATTGCCCTTGCTATTCTGAAAGAGTTTGAGCCGATGTTGCTCATCCCCATCGGTTTTGGTATCATCGTGGGTAACATCCCCTTTGTTGATGGTTTGCAAATCGGTGTATATGAAAATGGAGCCGTGCTCAACTACCTGTATTTCGGTGTGTTAAAGGGGTTTTATCCCCCACTGATATTTTTGGGCATCGGTGCCATGACCGACTTCTCGGCGTTGATTTCCAATCCGAAGCTCATCCTCATCGGAGCGGCGGCGCAGTTCGGTATTTTTGGCGCCTACATCATTGCTCTGGCGTTGAATTTCACTCCGATGGAAGCTGGTGCTATCGGCATCATCGGTGGTGCTGACGGTCCTACCGCCATCTTCATCTCCTCGAAGTTAGCCCCGAGTTTGATGGGAGCCATCGCCATTTCGGCCTACTCGTACATGGCCTTGGTGCCGGTGATTCAGCCGCCTATCATGCGCCTGCTCACCACCGACAAGGAGCGTCGCATCCGTATGCGTCCGCCCCGCGTGGTTACCCGTCGCGAGAAGATCCTCTTCCCCATCCTTTGTATCTTGCTCACCGCTTTCATCGTACCGTCGGGCCTGCCGCTGCTCGGTATGCTTTTCTTCGGTAACTTATTGAAAGAAAGTGGTGTTACCAAGCGTTTGGCTAACACGGCTTCCAACGCCCTCATCGACATCGTCACCATCCTCATCGGTTTGACGGTAGGTTGCTCCACGCAGGCTTCTACCTTCCTGAACACCAAGTCGGTGCTGATTTTCTTCCTCGGTGCTGTGTCGTTCGTCATCGCCACCGCTACGGGCGTGCTGTTTGTGAAACTTTTCAACCTCTTCCTCAAAGAGGGCAATAAAATCAACCCGCTTATTGGTAACTCTGGCGTATCGGCCGTGCCCGACAGCGCCCGTGTGTCGAATGTGGAGGGTTTGAAATACGACAAGACCAACTACCTGCTGATGCACGCTATGGGTCCGAATGTGGCTGGTGTCATCGGTAGTGCCGTAGCTGCCGGTGTGTTGCTGAGCTTCCTCTACAACTAAACCGTCAGTGGAATATGTTACAGAAGGGGGCTCCACTGGTGAGCCCCTTTTTTATCGAAATTATTGATTATAAAACGAAAATAAAATCACCTGATATGAAAAAAGAACCCAAACGCTATACCATCACCTCGGCACTGCCGTATGCCAACGGCCCTGTACATATCGGTCACCTGGCCGGTGTTTACATCCCTGCCGACATCTATGCCCGCTACCTCCGCAACAACGGCAAGGAGGTGCTTTTCCTGGGCGGCTCCGACGAGCACGGCGTGCCGATCACGCTGAAAGCCCGCAAAGAGGGCGTGACCCCACAAGACATAGTGGACCGCTACCACAACATTATCAAAGAGTCGTTCAAGGAGTTGGGCATCTCTTTCGACATCTACTCCCGCACCTCCAACCCTACTCACCACGAGACGGCGGCGGCCTTCTTCACCAAATTGTACAACGAAGGCAAGCTCATTGAGCAGACCTCGCAGCAATATTACGACGAGGCGGCCCAACAGTTTTTGGCCGACCGCTATATCACGGGCGAATGTCCGCACTGCCACAACGAGAAGGCCTATGGCGACCAGTGCGAGGCGTGCGGCGCGACACTAAACGCCACCGACCTCATCAATCCGAAATCCACGCTGAGCGGTAATCCGCCGGTGATGAAAGAAACCAAACACTGGTATCTTCCTTTGGATCAGTATGAACCGTGGTTGAAGGAGTGGATTTTGGACGGTCACAAAGAGGACTGGAAGGTGAATGTTTACGGACAGTGCAAATCGTGGATTGAGGCCGGTTTGCACCCGCGTGCGGTGACCCGCGACCTCAGCTGGGGTGTGAAAGTGCCGTTGAAAGAGGCCGAAGGCAAGGTGCTGTACGTATGGTTCGATGCACCCATCGGCTACATCTCCGCCACCAAGGAGTGGACGGCCGCACAGGGTCGTAGCGACTGGGAGAAGTGGTGGAAAGACGAGGAGACCGAGCTGGTGCATTTCATCGGCAAGGACAACATCGTGTTCCACTGCATCATCTTCCCGTGCATGCTGAAAGCCGACGGCAGTTACATCCTGCCGGAGAACGTGCCCGCCAACGAATTCCTGAACCTCGAGGGTGAGAAAATATCCACCTCACGCAACTGGGCCGTCTGGCTGCACGAGTACCTCCGCGAGTTCCCGGGTAAGCAGGATTCGTTGCGCTATATGCTCACCTCCATTGCGCCGGAGACCAAGGACGCCGACTTCACCTGGAGCGACTTCCAGGCCAAGAACAACAACGAGCTGCTCGCCATCTTCGGCAACTTTGTCAACCGCACGGTGGCGCTGACGCACAAATATTACGGCGGTGTGATTCCCGAGATGGGACCCGTGACCGACTTGGAGAAAGAGGTGCTGGAGCAGATACGGCAGTTCCCGCAGCGCATCGGCGACAGTGTGGAGCGATACCGTTTCCGCGAGGCACAGGCCGAACTGATGAACCTGGCCCGTCTCGGCAACAAGTACCTCACCGAGACCGAGCCGTGGAAGAAGCAGAAAGAGAATCCCGACTATGTGAGAAGCATCCTGCACATCTCCTTGCAAATTTGTGCCAGCCTGTCGATTTTGTGCGAGCCGTTCCTGCCCTTCACCGCTGAGAAGTTGCAGAAAATGTTGAATATCAGCAATAAAAAGTGGATTGATGGCGGCCGCACCGATCTGTTGAAGGCAGGCGACACCATCAATACCCCAGAATTTCTGTTTGTGAAGGTGGAAGATGAGGCCATTGCGGCACAAGTGCAGAAGTTAGAGGATGCGAAGAAGGCCAATGCTTTGGCGAATGCGCCTGCCACGCCCGCCAAAGACGACATCACCTACGACGAATTTCAGAAGATGGACTTGCGTGTGGTGACGGTTCTGGAAGCCGAGCGGGTGCCGAAGACCAAGAAATTGCTGAAGCTGAAAGTAAATACAGGCGTAGATGAGCGCGAGATTGTGTCGGGTATTGCCGAATTTTACGAGCCCGAGAAACTCGTGGGCCAGCAGGTGCTGATGCTCATCAACCTGGCGCCGAAGGAGATCAAGGGGGTGAAATCGCACGGCATGGTGCTGATGGCCGCCAACGCCGACGGCAGTCTGGCGCTGATGCAGCCCGGCAAGGAGGTGAATGCCGGGAGCACGGTGCAGTAGGATTGTTCTTTCTTAACGCTCGCTCCAAGCCGTTTTCTTCACGCCGAGATATGAAGGCGTGCGACTATGCCATACATTTTCATAATCGTATATTATTTTTGCAGCCGTAAAAATAAACATTACGATTATGCACATCAAAACCATCATTATTCCCGTAAGTTTCAATGCCTGCATCTATGAGCCTGTGGCTGCAGCCATCGGTATCGGGTTGGACGTGTTGAGTCCTGATGCCAGTATGGTGGTACATATCGGTAGTGATACGTGCGAGGTGGCCGTTCTGGCGCTTGGCGGCATTGTATCAAGCCGTTCCATCCAGATTGCCGGCGCACTCGACCATTCCATTTCCGAGATTGAAGCAGCCATCCTGAGCGTTTTGGAGAGCACTCCGCCGGAGTCATCCGCTGATATCTACAAGAACGGCATCTATTTGGCCGGCGATGGCGCCTTACTGCGAGGTCTCGACAAGCGAATCTCCGAAGCAATCCATTTGCCAGTGCACATCGCCGACGACCCGTTGAACGCCGTTGCACGCGGTACGGAGATGGCCTTAAAGGATTACGACCAATTCCCGTTCATTGTCAAATATGTGAAAAAATAAGTTGTAAATTTGCAGCGGGAAATCTTCAGGTTTTATTTAGCGGACTTCGCAAAGTCTGGAGAAATGTCGAGTGAAAGAGTAAAAATAGAAGTCCTTTTGTTGAGTTAATTCATGAAAGATTTTAGTGAAAAAATTAAGGAATTTGCCCAGGAGCATAAAAAAGAATTAGGATTCCGAATAAATTCAAAAATGGAACCCATCACTGATGGAATTTTTGATAATGATACATACAAGAAACAAAAAATAAAAATACTATGGATTTTAAAGGAGCCTTATGATGAAGATGAAAAAGGCCATAAGGGACATGGGGGATGGAGTATTACAGATGCTATTATGGAAGTTATCAAAAATAATGAAGCTGGAATTATCGACCGGGAGTTTATCAATAAAAAGCAAGGACGCCCAACATATCACCCCATGATTCGAGCAAGCTATAGGATACTACATCCAGAGTATAAAGGGAAAGTTGACATCGATAGGGTATGCGGAGAAACTATTAGATCGATAGCTTATATCAATAGCAGTAAAATGCCTGCCACTACTGGAGATAGGAAAAGCACTGATATGGCTAAATTGCAAAAGTACGCACAAGTTTGGACTCCAATAATCACAGAGCAGATAGAAGAATACAGTCCTGATATTATTATTTTTGGAAATACATTTCAACTTTACACCACTCTTTTTAATCATGAGAAATTAACCTGTTGGAGTCGATGTCGTAATGTAAAACTAAATTTCTATTATGACCAAAATCGCCAACGTCTCTATGTTGATGCCTACCATCCTTCATATTCTGATTTTAATCATAAATATGAAAAAATCATTTGGGAAAGGGTAAATAAATGGCTTGGGCAAATAAAAAAAAGATGAACCACTAGCTTCGGGTAATGCTCCAATTTGAAGAGGTCTTGATCAGTAGTCCTATGAGTTTCGCGGGAAAATAGCTCAAACCGTTTGTGTCGACGACACAAACTTTCAATATCCTCACATCAGCGAAACGAAGTGGGGAGCAGTGTGAGGTGGAATGGCCATTAAGGCGGCAGGCATGCCAAAGGCGGTGGAGATTCCGCTCAACGCTTTGCGTTTCGCGGAATGGTGCATTCTACACGGGAAAATAAGGGGAAAAGATGGGCGGCGACCGCAACGTATCTTGCAACCACAAGGTTCCCCGCCGCCCATCTTTTCCTTTAAGCAATGTCCTGTAGCGCACACCATTCCGCCGCGAACGCAGTGAGCAGGCGGAATCCATTGTTTCACGGACGCACGCGGTGCGTCCCCCACCCTGCCACGCATTCATCTTTACAAATTTTACGCGATTAAAGATACTGTGTATCTTTTTGGTAATCTGACAGATTTGTCCCTTCCGTAGCTTCCGCAATTTTGCGGATTTGAAACTTTTTTTGCTGGGAGTCCCGAAAATTTGAAAATTTCACGTAATTTTGCCGCCCCAATTTACTAATTATATAAATATATCGTATGAGCAAAAATCTGATCATCGTTGAGTCTCCTGCGAAAGCTAAAACTATTCAGAAATTCATTGGGAAAGACTACACGGTCATTTCCAGCAAAGGTCACGTGCGCGACCTGCCCCAGAAGGACCTGGGGATCGATATTTCTAAGCATTTCTCCCCACAATATGAAATTCTTTCAGAAAAGAAGAAACTGATCACCGACATCAAGAAGATGGTGAACGAGGCAGACACGGTCTGGCTCGCAACTGATGATGACCGCGAGGGAGAGGCCATTTCCTGGCATCTGATGGAGGCTGCCGGCATTCCTGCGGAGAAGACCAAGAGAATTGTTTTCCACGAAATCACGAAGTCGGCCATTGACAACGCTTTGGCCAACCCCCGTCAGCTGGATGTGGACCTCGTGAATGCCCAGCAGGCCCGCCGTATCCTCGACCGCCTCGTGGGCTTCGAGCTGTCGCCGGTGCTGTGGCGCAAGGTGAAACCGCAGCTGTCGGCCGGTCGTGTGCAGTCGGTGGCCGTCAAGCTGATTGTGGAGCGCGAACGCAAAATCAACCAGTTCAAGACCAGCTCGGCCTACCGCGTGGTGGGTCGCTTCACGGCCGACGAGCAGGGCAAACAGGAGTTTGACGCTGAGCTCAACACCCGCTTTGAGGCGAAAGAGGATGCCATGAAGTTCTTGGAGCACTGCAAAGGCGCCCATTTCATGGCCGAAGCGGTGGAGAAAAACCCCGGCAAGAAGGCGCCGGCCCCGCCGTTCACCACCTCCACCCTGCAACAGGAAGCCGCCCGCAAACTCGGCTTCTCGGTGAGCAAAACCATGGTGGTGGCCCAGCAGCTGTACGAAGCCGGTTACATCACCTACATGCGTACCGACTCCGTGAACCTCTCCACCCTCGCACTGGCCTCCGCCAAAGAAGAGATTGTGAAGCTGTACGGCGCTGAATACGCCAAAACCCGCAAATACCAGACCAAATCCATCGGTGCGCAGGAAGCCCACGAGGCTATCCGCCCCACCTCGATGGCCAACCATACCATTCCCGGCGACACCTTCGCCAAGCGTTTGTACGAGCTGATCTGGAAGCGCACCCTCGCCTGCCAGATGAGCGACGCCAAAACCGAAAAGACCACCATCACCATTCCTGTACCCGGCCGCGAAGAGAAGTTTGTGGCCAACGGCGAGGTGATTCTGTTCCAAGGCTTCTTGAAAGTCTATACCGAATCGTCTGACGAGGAGGAGGAGGAGGTAAAGGGATGGCTTCCGCCGGTAGAAGTGGGCAACCCTCTGGCTTACACCGAAATCAAGGCGATGCAGAAATTTGCCCAGCCGCCCGCGAGATATACCGAAGCCAGCCTCGTGAAGAAGCTGGAAGAGCTCGGCATCGGCCGTCCTTCCACCTACGCCCCCACCATCTCCACCATCCAGAAACGCGAGTATGTGGTGCGGGAAACACGTCAAGGCAGCGAACGCGAATTTTGCCAGCTCATCCTCAAAAAAGAACAGATCAAAGAGGAGACCAAGAAAGAAAAATACGGTTACGAGAAAGACAAACTCTTCCCGACCGACATCGGCATCGTGGTGAACGAATATTTGCAGAACAACTTCGAATCCATCATGGACTACAGTTTCACCGCCAAGGTGGAGAAGGAGTTCGATGACATTGCCGAAGGCAACATACAGTGGCAGAATATGTTGCAGAGCTTCTACGACAATTTCCACGAATCCATTGAGGAGGCCCTCACCTACTCGAAGAAGGCCAGCGGCGAGCGTTTGTTGGGACAAGACCCCAAGACCAACGAGAACGTGTATGCCAAACTCGGCAAGTTCGGTCCAATGGTGCAGATTGGCGAGAACTACGAGGACCAGAAGCCCCGCTACGCCCGTCTGAAACCGCATCAGTCTATTGAGAGCATCACCCTCGAGGAGGCCCTGGAACTCTTCAAACTGCCCCGTACCGTGGGACAGTTCGAAGACAAGGACATCACCGTGGGCATCGGCCGTTTCGGCGCTTACATCAAATTCGACAACAAGTTCATCTCCGTGCCGAAAGGCGAGGAACCCACAGAAATCAGCTGCGAGCGTTGCATCGAACTCATCGAGCAGAAACGGAAGCAGGATGTGGAGCGCGCCCCGCGGGTGCTGGGCGAGTACGAGGGCAAGGAAATCACCGCCGCCGTCGGCCGCTTCGGTCCGTACCTCAAATACGACGACAAGAACTACACCCTCGAGAAAGGCACCATGATTGCCGAAATGACCCTCGAACAGGCCATCGAGCATATCGCCAACTCGAAGAACAAAAACGTACTCAAGAGCTTCGACGAGAATGCGGACATCAAAGTGATGAACGGCCGCTACGGTCCCTACATCACCAATGGCACCGACAACTTCAAGATCCCGAAAGGCACTGTGGCAGAAAACCTTACCTATCAGGAGTGCATGGAAATCGTCACCTCCACGGCACCGACCGCCAAAAAGAAATCCTTCAGAAAAAAATAAAATCCTACCATTATGAGAATCATCAAAAGCCTTTTCCTGCTGATCGCGGTTTGTTCCTGCATCACCGTCAGCGCACAAAAAGAAATCACCCTGGAAGGAATCTGGAAATATTACCAGTTCGTTCCCTCCTACATCCGCGGGTTTGAGTCGATGCCCAACAGCGACTACTACACCGTCAAGGATATGGTGTCTATCTCCAAACACAGCTTCGAGACAGGCAAGGAGATAGAAGAGATTTTAAGCAACAACATGCTGAAAAAGGCTTCCGACGGGAAGCTCACCATCAACGACATTGATGAATACACATTCGACAATTCGTGCAAAAAAATCCTTCTTTCCACCGAGGGAGAGAGCATTTACCGCCGCTCCACCCGCTCGAATTTCTATGTTTATGACCTTACCACCAACAAACTCATGCCGTTAGCCGACCCCGAGAAGGGCAAGATCAACTTCGCCGACTTCTCCGCCGACGGCAGCAAGGTGGCCTTCGTGCGCGACTACAACCTCTTCTATACCGACCTTTCTACCGGCAAAGAGACACAGATCACCTTCGACGGGAAAGAGAACGAAATCCGCAACGGCTGGGCCGACTGGGTTTATGAAGAGGAACTCAGCCAGGCTAAATACTTCACCTGGTCGCCCGACGGCAGCAAACTCGCCTTCTTGCGCTTCGATGAGAGCCAGGTGAAAGAGTTCTCGATGACCATCTGGGGCGAACTTTATCCCGAAGAATACAAATACAAATATCCGAAAGCCGGCGAGGACAACTCGGTAGTGGATATTTTTGTGTATGATGTGAAAGCCAACAAATGCGAGAAACTCAACTTCCCGCACGAGGACTGCTACTTCCCGAGAATCTACTGGCTGGACAACTCCACCGACCTTATCGTTTTGAAAATGAATCGTTTGCAGAATAAAGTAGAATTCTATCGCTGCAACACGTTGAATGGTTCGAAAGAGGTGGTGCTGACCGACGAGAACGACTGCTGGATTGACATCACCGACAACTATTATTTCCTGAACGACAACAAGACCGTGATTTTCCTGTCGGAACGCAGCGGCTACCGTCACATCTACAAGGCTGAATTTGGGAAAACGCCCGTGCAGCTCACCAGCGGCAACTACGAGGTGGCCAGCATCTGCGCCATCGATTTCCCGAAGAAGACCATCTTCTACCTCTCCAACGAGGTGGCCGTACCCAACCAGGACTTGTTCAGCATTAATTTCGACGGCAAGAAGAAAAAGATGCTCACCGACGGCACTGGCTGGAACGAGCCCACCTTCAACAGCAACGCCCATTTCTACTGCAACCAGTACAGCAATGCCAACACACCGCCCGTTTTCACCCTGCACAACGCATCGGGCAAGAAACTTTATACTATTGAGGATAATGAGGCTTTCAAGGCCAAGATGCAGAGCTACAACTTCACCAGCAAAGACCTGTTCACCTTCACCACTTCGGAAGGTGTGGAGCTGAACGGCTGGATGATGAAGCCGGCTGACTTCAACCCCAACAAGAAATATCCGGTGCTGATGTACGTGTATGGCGGTCCCGAGACCCCGCAGGTGCTGAACTCCTACGACGATCCGCTCAACTACGTGTGGTACCAGATGCTGTGCCAGAAGGGCTACATTGTGGCCTGTGTGGACGGCCGTGGCACCGGCCGCAAGGGCGATGCCTTCACCAAGGTGATTTACAAGCAGATGGGCAAATGCGAGGCCATCGACCAGATCGAGGCGGCCAAGTATTTCCAGTCGCTGCCGTATGTTGACAAAGACCGTGTCGGCATCTGGGGATGGAGCTTCGGCGGCTACCTTTCCGCGCTCTCCATGTTCAAGGGCGAGGGCACCTTCAAGATGGCCATCTCGGTGGCACCTGTCACCAACTGGCGCTACTACGACAACATCTACACCGAACGTTATCTGCAAAAGCCGCAGGACAACCCGTCGGGCTACGACGACAACTCGCCCTGCTTCTTCGCCGACCAGCTGGAGGGCAACTATCTGCTCATCCACGGCACTGCCGACGACAACGTGCATTTCCAAAATGCCATCGACCTTGTGACGCAGCTCAACAAGGCCAACAAGCAGTATGAGATGTTCTTCTATCCCAACAAGAACCACTCCATTTACGGCGGCAACACCCGTCTGCACCTCTACTACAAACTCACCAACTTCATCTTGGAGAATTTGTAGGATAAATAGAGAAAGTTTTATATAAAATATTATAAATCAAAGATATACAGGATAAAGAAAAGCTGTTCGCAACAATCCTGAAAAGTTCCCTGAAGGGTACATCTTTTAACTTGATAATCAAGAAAAAGGAAAGGTGGTCAAAAATTTTGACCACCTCCAAAACCTGCGTTTTTCTCCTCAGCTTCCCAAAGCCTTCACCGAAAAGAGCCTCTACATGCTGGCCACCATTCAAATCCCTTGTGGGTGAGAGGATAATTTCAGAAAAAATAGTATTTTTGCAGAAATTTTTTGACAATGGAACGAACCGTTTTTAATAGTGCCCAATTGGAGATTCTCAATTTAATGGCGTATGCCAAGTCGAAAGAGACTCTGTCGGATTTAAAGCAAGCCATCTCCGATTTTTTTGCACAAAAAGTGGATGAAGAAATTGATAGAATGTGGCAAAATGGCGAAATGAACGATGATCGTGTGGAGTCATTTAGAAATCTTCATGAAAGAACCCCCTATAAATAATTGGGCATGGACAATATCGTTCTGGACACGAACTGCCTTTTGATGTGCGTATCGTCAAAAAACAAATATCACAGAATTTGGCAAAGTTTTCTGGCAGGCGATTTCATGCTCTGTGTTAGCAATGAAATCATTGAGGAATACCATGAAGTTCTCGCTCGAAACTTAAGCCAACATATAGCAGATGCTGTTCTATATACCATCCTTACAAGGAAAAACGTATGGAAATTGGATCCTCATTATCATTTTCATCTGATTACTGTTGATGAAGATGACAATAAGTTTGTAGATTGTGCAATTGCGGCCAATGCGAAATGCATTGTCACAGAAGACAAGCATTTTGCTGTGCTCAAACAGGTTGAGTTTCCCAAAATAGCTGTGATGGGCATTGATGAATTTGTTAAAATGTTAAGCAACAGAGATAACTAAATTTCCACACACCCACCCGTTGAAAAAAGATTTTCAGAAAAAATCGTATTTTTGCAGAAATTTTCAACAAACCAATTACATGAATATGAAACGTACTCTGCTATTTTTCATTACCCTCTTCCTCCTTACCACAGGTTACGGACAGGGTAATGATTACAAGAAATTGTATCGTGAATTTATCAAAAGTGAAGAATTCAGCAAAAATTTCACGGATTGGGAATGGTATTTGGACTGGTGTGATGGCTGGGAATATATCTACCTTGATTCAGACGATATTCCCGAACTGCTTTTGTATGGAAAAGACGACGCAACAGGCAATTACATCCTGTCTGTGCAAAGCGGAGGTGTTGTGGCACAGGCGCTTGGCGACGGCAATCCATCCTATATTCCTCAAAGTGGCCTTCTTAGCAGTTATTATGGAGGCATGGGATATTTTTGCGAATATGTCCTTTATTTGAATCAACTTTTTCACCCAGTGCTTACGTTTACCATAGTCATCGATTTTCAATCGGTGTACGGGTCGATGGATGAGGCAGAGAATTACGATGAGGCATACGAACAAAAATTAATTGAACAATATTCACAATATTACCGTGGCATTGCGGATGATACAGATGATTTAACGGAAATCACAAAAGAAGAGTACGAAAGGGCGATGAACGCTGCCTACAAATCAAAGGGCAAATCTGTCAACATTGGTCTTTCCGATAATAAGAAGGATGTGGATTCGCTGATTAAAGAATTGGAGCTGTGGAAATAGCGAATTCTGCTGAGACTCCCCTCCCCCCATAAAAAAAGATTGTCCGTTGGGACAATCTTTTTTTGTAAGATATTTGTAACTTGATGGTTACACTCTGCACCTTCGGCACAAAACTGGCTTAGTTGTTCAGCATCACCGGCATGATGAGCATCAGGATGTACTCTGCGTCTTCCTCTTTCTGGTTGACGGGGTAGATGATGGCGGCGCGGTTCGGCTCCGACATGTCCATCTGCACCTCCGGCGTGTCGATGTTCTCCAAAATTTCGCGGAGGAACTTCGAGTTGAAACCGATGTTCATGGGCGTACCGTTGTAGGTACCCGTGATGCTCTCGTGTGCCTCGTTTGAGTAGTCGATATCCTCAGCCTTGATGCTGGTGTTGTCAGCCTCCAACGACACGCGGATCTGGTAGGTGGAGGGGTTGGAGTAGATACCCACACGGCGGATGCACTGCAGGAACGCCTCACGCGACACCACAAAGGTCTTGGTGTTGTTGGTCGGGATGACCGATTTGTACTTCGGATAGTTGCCTTCCAAAAGGGAAGAGTACAGCACGATGTTGCCGAAGCTGAAACGGATATGGTTGTTCTCGGCCGAATAGTCCACATGGATGGCACCGCTCTCGCTGCCAATCACACCTTTGAGCTGCTGAAGAGGTTTCTTGGGCAGGATGAACGAGGTGGGATTGATGGTCTTGACGGCGTTGTTTCTGTATTTCACCAGCTTATGGGCATCGGTAGCCACGAAAGTGATGTTGTCTTCGTTCAGCTCACACAACACACCCATCATCGTGGGACGAAGGTCGTCGGTGCCGGTAGCGAAGAGGGTCTTAGAGATGGCGCGATACAGGATATTGGCATCGATGTCGAAGCCAGTGGCGTTCTCGCTCATCACAGGCGTGGTGGGATATTCATCGCCTTTGAAGCAATGACCGTTGTACTCACCATCGGTGACGGAAAATTTCAGGCTGATGCTCTCGCCATCCTCTTCGGTAGCGAAGTTGATGGGCATCTCGCTCATCAATTTCAGGGTCTCCAAGAGATATTTCGAGGGAACAGCGATGGAACCTTCGCCTTCCACCGTGTCGAGCTGAATTTCGGCGCTCATGGTGCAGTCGAGGTCAGAAGCGGTGAGGGTCAGCGTTTTACCAGATACCGTGAACAAGAAATTGTCCAGAATCGGCATGGTGTTGTTGGTGCTCAGCACGCCGCTGATGGCACTGAGGTTTTTGTACAGTTCATTGCGGGATACAATAAATTTCATAGTCGGGTTTATTTTTAATGATTATTTTTCAAATTTTACTTTTCACACATACGAAAGACCAACGGATTTGTTACGAAAATTGGCACATAATTTTCACGTTTTCAATAGATTGTTGGAAGATTTTTTGGGTTGATTTTTGTTGATGGAGAGTTGGATTCCTGAATTTTCGTTGAAGAGGGTAAAAACCAGCGCGCCCCAGAGCATGGTGGGGATGAGCAGCCAGAGGGCGGAAAGTCCCCAGAAGCGGCCCGGTGTGTAGTAACGCCCCTTTTCGGGAGACTCTTTCGGGTAGCGCACCTGCACCTCGCGGTAGGCCAGCTTCGTCTCGTCACGGCTCTGCACCACAAACTCTTTGCCGTCCACATAATAGTGCAGCGACAGGTCGGCCTCGTAGAGACGGAGGTCGTCTTCATTGTCGCACACGAACATGCCGTGGGTGAACTCGCTGTGGCGGTACACGTAGGCACGCTGGGAGAAATAGACGGCCACTATCAGGGCGAAGCCGAGGAGGAAGATGGTGAGGCGGTTGAGTTTCAAGGTGTTGTTTATTTTTCGATGGGAAGGGGTTCGTCGATGCGCTCGTTCCACGGCAGACCGTACTTGCCGATTTCAGCCATAAACGGATCGGGGTCGAACTGTTCGATGTTGAACACGCCGGTACCTTTCCATTGGCCGGTGAGGATCATCTTGGCACCGAGCATGCAAGGCACGCCGGTGGTGTACGAAACGGCCTGTGCGCCCACTTCCTTGAAGCACTGGGCGTGGTCGCAGTTGTTCCACACGTAGTAGGTGCGTTCTTTGCCGTCTTTGATGCCGCGGATCTGGCAGCCGATGGAGGTCTGTCCGGTGTAGCCTTCGCCGAGGGATGAGGGTTCGGGCAGCACGGCTTTCAGAAACTGGAGCGGCACAATCTCCTTGCCCTCGTAGTTGATAGGCTTGATGGAGGTGAGGCCGACCTCTTGCAGCACGTTGAGCACCGTGAGGTATTTCTGACCGAAGGTCATCCAGAAGCGGGCGCGCTTGATGGTGGGATAGTTCTTGGTGAGCGATTCAAGCTCTTCGTGGTAGAGCAGATACGACTCTCGTTCGCCGATATTGGGATACTCCACGCTCTTGTGGATGCTCATCGGGGCGATTTCAATCCACTGGCCATCCTGCCAGTATTTGCCGCGCTGGGTGATTTCGCGGATGTTGATTTCGGGGTTGAAGTTAGTGGCGAAAGCCTTGCCATGGTCGCCGGCGTTGCAGTCCACAATGTCGAGGTAGTGGATTTCGTCGAAGTGATGTTTGGCGGCGTAGGCGGTATATACGCTGGTGACACCGGGGTCGAAGCCGCAGCCGAGCAGCGCCATGATGCCGGCCTCTTTGAAGCGGTCTTGGTAGGCCCACTGCCACTTGTATTCGAACTTGGCGACATCCTTGGGCTCGTAGTTGGCGGTGTCCATATAGTTGGTGCGGGTAGCGAGACAGGCGTCCATCAGCGGGAGGTCCTGATACGGGAGGGCGACATTGATGAGCAGGTCGGGTTTCTCCTTTTCAAGCAGGGCGATGGTTTCCGGCACGTTGTCAGCATCCACCTGGGCGGTGCGGATATTCGGTTTGCCGATGGCGGCGGCCAGCTTGTCGCACTTGGCCTTTGTACGGCTGGCAATCACAATCTCACTAAAAACTTCAGGAACGGAAGCACATTTGTGTGCCACAACTGCGCCAACTCCTCCGGCGCCAATGATTAAAACTTTTGCCATTTCTTTTTAATTTTAATGAATGCGCAAAAATACAATTTTTTTCTAAATAATTCCTTTGATAATGAAAATCTCGCACGCTTCCGCAAAGGATGAAATTCATCACTGGATTTTTGTAAATTTGCAGCGGCAAATTTCACCTAATATGAAGCGAGTGTTCTTTCTGGCGACTCTATGGCTGTGCATGGTAGGACAACTGTCAGCGCAGCAGAAAATAAATGTATATGAACAGGGAAATATTCCCAAATCGGCGTCCGAGCAGGGATTGTATGGTCCTGTAAAGTCAGTCAAATATACAGATTTCTCCCTAAAGGGCGACAGCGTCTACCATGAATTTGGCTCCACCTTAAAGTTTAACCGTATCGGTCAATTGATTGAAGCCAGATGGGCCAGTAGTATCACTAAAGACACGATCATCCAGTATTATACTTACGATTCCCTAAACCGTTTTGAGTCTCGATACTCTTCTGATGGCACATTTTCCGAAAGGGCAGTTTACGATAGTCTCGGACGATTCAGTCACTCTGTGCGCACCAGACGGAACGAGAAGCCAGATTCTTGTTACAGATATTGCTATGATCATGAAGGGCATTGTATTCGTTATGAGAGGTTTATTGATCCCAATGAACCAGACGTTTATAAGATCTTAGAGCATCCTTTTCTGTACGATTCTGTTGGGCATTGCATCGGCGAGGCCGAGATTTTGGATGAAGATACCTCATACATTGTGCAATGCCAGTATGATGCCAATGGACGTGTAATAGAATATTTGCGCAGGGATTTCGTCTTTGACTATTTCACCGGTGAATTCACCGGTGAAGAGGAAACCGAGAGAGAATTGTACGAATACAACGAAGGTGGCAAAATAACAAAGAAACAGTTGTTTTACGATGGGGAATTGTCCCGTACAAGTTACTATGAGTATGATGCACAGAACAAGATGCAGAAGGGGATGGAATGTGACAGCGATGGGAATATCATAATGACTTTCAACTCTTTATACGATCACTTTGGCAATTTTATAGAGAGTACAAGTGAACGCTGGGGGCTGGGCAAAAAAAATGGATTCTCCACGCGTTTAATATACGAAATTGAGTATTGGGAATAATTGGTATTTATAATATATTAATTATCAACATATTACCATTTACCCGTTTTGTAAAAATTACATCAAAAAAATACTATGCAACCCTTGCTTTATAGAACGATGCAAAAAATGGCGATGACTGTCGCTATTTTGCTTTGGTTTATGGTCAGTTACGCGCAGAAGGCCCCGCAAGCATTCCTGGAGCGTTATGACCTTTCCACCACGGTGATCAATCCCGACACTGCGCCGACTGTGCCGGGGCACTACATTTATGCGCACGCTTTCAATTATGACCTGCAGGGAAACCACCTCGACGTGCACGAGACCGGCACAATGGACTTCCATGCGGATGGCAGCGCCCTCGACTCGGCGCGGCAGGTGTATGAGGTCACCCTCAAGGAGGGCGGCACGGTGACGTTGGTGTTCAACTACGTCAGTCCCAGCCGATGGCGTTTGGACGGTTCTGACTTCTTCTTCTCCGGCATCAAGGAGGATTTCCGCATGGAGGTAACGGAAACCATCCTCAATGGGTGCGACGATGACCGTGCTGCCGAACTGGCAAAAGAGATTGTCAAGACTGTGGGCGGCAGCATCGACTACGAGTACAAATTCCACCTCGACACGCTGACCGCACACAAACTGCAGTGGAGTTTCCTCTACCGCGACGGCCACACCGACACGTGGGAGTTCTACCGATAAGGTTTCTTTCTGAATATTTAATAATGATACGTTGTGTTGGTCGGGGGGTGCATGGTAACTTTGGCCATGATAGACGCTCGGATGAAATGGGTTCGTGGCAGTGAAGTCATTTCGGTACAACACGGGAATCTTGTTATCGAAAGAAAAGGGTGTATTTTCTACAAGCACAAGGAAATTCCCTTGTCAACCATACAGAAAGTAGAGTTGTTTGAAGGTCGCGTATCGTGGATGTGGCTTAGAAAACCAGAGACGCTGCGATTGGTCTGTTCCAAAGGCCGTCTTTCTTACATCGGCTTATGTATGAGCAATCCGAAACGAAAAAAGCTAGCAGAGAGAATCATGGAGTTGGTGCGAGAAAATAGAGAGTCCTAATTGGGGGGAGGAAAGAGACTGCCCGTTCTTCCGCGGCAAACTTGCTGTCAGGTTCTAACCGCCTGCCATCGTGCCGCGGTTGATGCGCCGCCCATTCCATCCCCCAGACTGCGGCCTTAACGGCCTTGTCTGGGGTTACTGAGATTTCGTCCCTTCGGGACGAGAGGTGATGGGGATGTTATGGCGACTGCTCAGCAAAGCGTCGGCCTCGTTGAACAGCAGGATGGGCTTCCGTTTCTCCTCCTCGCACAGCTTTTTATAATCGGTGAAAATGCCTTTCACCAGCTTCTGGCTTTCGCCGTACCAGCAGCTCTTGGCCTCGCTGATATCCACGTGGAATACCGCGCGCCCGGTGGCACGCGCAACGTCTCTACAGAATCATCAATTTTTTTGGTTGATCAGGTTCACCACCACCTTTACCATCACGTCCTTCTCTTCGGGACGGCTTTCGGCAATCATCAGGGTGAGGGCGGCGAGAGTGTTGTCGGCAATGCGCTTGCGGCCGTCAGGAGCGTAAAGGATGCCATTGCGGAACAAGAACCATATAAAGAGGGTGGCCGCAATACGCTTGTTGCCGTCGGAGAAAGAGTGATTCTTCACTACAAGATAAAGCAACATGGCGGCCTTTTCCTCCACGGAGGGATACAACTCCTGACCGTCAAAAGTCTGGTATATCTGACCGATAGAACTCTTAAAGGAGCCATCTTTCTCGTTGCCGAAAAGAGTGCTCTCGCTAAAGCGTTCTTTCAACTTCATGATGGTCTCCATCGCATTTTCGTAAGTGGCTTGGAATTGTGACTCCGAAGTCGTAGCTTCCATCGTAAGCTGCTGGTAATCATAACGGTCAAGCACCTGCAAAGCGTAGGCGTAATCCGACACTACCTGAAAAAGTGAGTCGTAGTCGTCACTCGTGAGCGGACGGTGAGAATCGATGGTACGCCCGAGCAGCTTCACCATCTGGTTCAGTTCTTTGTACTTCTGCTCCGTCAGCTTGTTTCTGACGGCAAATCCCTTGACAAGATACTCCTTCAGCACGCGGTTGGACCAAATGCGGAACAGGGTTCCATTGCGGCTTTTCACCCGGTAACCGACAGAAATAATGACATCAAGGGAATACAATGTGGTATAATAAGTTTGATCTCCATCTGACCCCATGTGTGCAAATTTTGCACATGTGGTATCAGCATCCAATTCACCTTCTTTATACACATTAGCAATGTGACGAGCAATAACGGAGCGGTCTTTTTGAAACAATTGTGACATCTGTGCTTGCGAAAGCCATACCGTTTCGTTTTCCAATCGGACATCAATGGCAGTATTGCCATCCTCAGTTTGATAAATAACAATTTGATTGTTAATATTTTCCATAATTATTGATTTATAAAATAATTTTTGGTAAAATTAACAATAATATTTACATAATTATATGATTATTCGATTTTTTTAATATTATCGTAGAGACGTTGCGCGCAACGTCTCTACAGAATCGTCATGGCGATCCTTGCGCAGGCCTCGGCATCGGCGAGGGCGTGGTGGTGGTTTTCCAGATTGAAGCCGCAGGCTTTGGCCACGGTATGCAGCTGGTGGTTGGGTAGTTGTTTGCCGAAATGCCGGCGTGAGGCCCGGCAGGTGCAGCGGAACCGGTAGCCGGGATACTCCATTTGGTAGGTTTGGAACACGGCTTTGAGGCAACCCTCGTCGAAGGGGCTGTTGTGCGCCACAAGGGTCAGTCCGGCGATGCGCGGGGAGATCTGTTTCCACACTTCCGGAAAGGACGGGGCGTTGTCGGTGTCTTCCGGGCCCAGTCCGTGCACCTGCTGGCAGAACCACGCGTAGTAATTAGGCACGGGATGGATGAGGCTGTAGAAGGTGTCGGTGATGACGCCGTCGCGCACCACCACCACGCCCACGCTGCACACGCTGCTGCGCTGTCCGTTGGCGGTCTCGAAATCAATGGCTGCGAAGTTTTTCATACGAGTCTTTTTGGTGCCGGCATTTTCGGGCGGCAAAGGTACAAGTTTTTTCGGTGGCAAAAGTACGGCGCAGGTATGACAAAGTGCGGCATGGTAAATGGAAAATGGAAATTGAAAATGGAAAGGTAGAGACGGTGCATGCACCGTCTTAAAGCTGAAAACGGAAAACTGAAAGGTAGTGCTGGCGGAATGGTGTTCGGACAAAAAAGCCACAAGGTTTTCACCCCGCGGGAAACGCGGATTTTTTTGGGGAAAGGGAGAGAGACAATGTAGGGACGCATCGCATGCGTCCGATTATATTCCGCGAAAAAACGCAGTATTATTAAATCAATCCAGCGATGCCCTCGTGCAGGAGGTTGTCGTTGCCGGCGGTGGCTTCGTTGCGGTAGGGGAACTGTGCGGCCCGTACCCCGATGATGGCCACGCTCTTTTCAGCTTTCAAAAGCTCGAGGTTGCCTCTCAGCCACAGCCTTTCGGGACAATCCTCGCCAATGGCCCGCAGCAAGGGCGGGAACAGCTCGGAAGCTTGGGTGATTTCGATGATGGGATAGGGCATGATGGGTTGTGGGAGGACGAAAGGACATAAGGGTTTCACCCCTCGGGAAACGCGGATTTTTTAGCACGGTGGTGTGTTAGTGATGGAAGATGATGAGGGTGGTGGGCATAGTAATAAAACCTAATTCTTCTGAATAAAAGCTTTTATTCTTTTAATCATTTCATCATAACCACCTCTTTCAACTCTGCATGGATGATTGATCTTTAAGACATCAATTTTCCCATGCAAAGGCGATGCAATTCTACAATTTCTATCATCAAGTTCTGTGCCTATCTTTTTGATATATTTGTATGGTTCACCCCAAACTATGATTTTGTCTGGTTTTGCTTCCTCTAAGTATTCTTTAAAAATATTCTCTGAATATACATATAAGCATTCCTCATCTTTACCTTGCCTATTGTCTAATGCAATATCTGGAATTTGAAGATAATTACAGAATGCTATAGAATCAAACAGTTTAGAACTTTGTTCTGTTCCTAAATTAAAGTTGAGATTCCCTGAGAGCATTTTTCCAAACTGCAACCAAGCTTTACGGTCTCTATGTTCCCATTCCATACACTCACCACTAATGAGCTCTTTTAACATGTCTGTATTATCGGTTGATACATTATATGCCATAGGATTGTCCTTATACAGAGCTCTTTCCTTATCTGTAGCATGTTTTTGGTGGCCGACGACCATTACTTTTTTGCCATATATACCATTATAATAATGGTTTCCAATGAATAATTCTTGCTTTACCATTTTACATTGATTTACTGAATTCAAGTTACAAATGCAACATTTGGTTTAATAATATCAGCCGCAAAATTACAAAAATATCCTTTACTCCCTTATCGGTAATGGGTACCCGAACCTTTCCCTCATCTCCCGCAATATTTCGCGGAAACACTCGGGAAGCCGCTGCCACATCTGCCGGACGATTTCTTCAGAAATCTCCTTGTAGTAAGCTTCGGCGATGCCGCCGGTGATGCAGGCGATGGTGTCGCTGTCGCCGCCAAGCGAAACGGCCAGCCGGATGGCATTCTCGAAATCGCTGCTGTCGAGGAAAGCAATGATGGCTTCCGGCACCGTGCCCTGACAGCTCTCATCAAATTGATAGTATGGTCGAATCTCATCGCAAGTGCGGTGCAGGTCATAGCCGAATGTCTCTTCAATATAGGACTTGATCTCGTTCTTTGCCTTGCCGTTTCGGGCAAGAAAGATGGCGGCAGCAGTGGCTTGCGCCCCCTTGATGCCCTCTGGATGGTTGTGGGTGATGGAAGCCGAAATCTCGGCCACACGGAGGGTCTCCTCCAATGTGTCAAAAGCCCATCCCACGGCACTCACACGCATAGCCGAGCCGTTGCCCCATGAGTTGTAGGGCTTGCGTTCCCGTCCGCTGAACAGCCATCGGTAAAAACTACCCCCATAACCACCTATCGGATTGGGGAACTCATGGGCGATACGCACCATCGCCTCCTCCAACGCAGGGTGCGTGTGGTCGCTGTCGTGCAACAGCCAGTCGGCCACGGCAAACGACATCAAACTGTCATCCGTAAATTCACTGCGATTATTAAAAAACGGGAAATCCGTTGTTTTAATGTTGTCAAATTCATACACCGAACCGGCGGTGTCGCCAATAATTGCGCCTAACATAGTATTGTGTATTTATTGAATTATTTTGGAAAATGCTTAGCAAAAACCTCTTTATGGAGAAGCAAATCGTAATGAGTTTACTCTGCAAAATTACAAAAATATCTCACTCACACTTAATCCTCCCCCAAATAGTCCCCCAACGTTTTGCCGGTCGGGACGAGGTCTTCCTCTTTGGCTTCGATGAATTGTGAGAGGAGGTCGCGCACGCCGTTGGCATCCGCCTCGAAGCACTCCTCCTTGTAATCCAATTCCATATGGGTGTACCACGACCACATCCGCTCGAACATCATTTTCACCGCCATCCAAAGCGCAAACATCCCCGGACTGATTTCGTGCAGGCAGACGGGCATCAGCAATTCCTCCTCCATCAGCTCGTCAAGGGAGAGGTCGCATCGCAGAAATGGCACTTTTTCGGCCTCCATGTCCAGCATGATGGGCAGGCAGCGCTCAAACAGGTAGTGCGGGTTCTGTTGCAGCCGTGCATCCACGTCCACGAAAGACCCCGTCGCATTCTTTTCGCACCGCAGCAGCATCTCGATCACATAGTTCATCCGGTGCTGTGCATACCGCGGGTCGTCTGGCTTCGGGTTGATGAAGGTCCAAAAAGCCTCAATGTGCAGCATTTTCTCCATCCTCATCCAATGGCTGTCCATTTCACATTTGTTGGTGAGCGCATCCAGGCTGCATTGGTGCCGGTGCAACAGGATGTGCTTAATGCGCCTCGCATCATCCTCAATGTGGGCGGTGGAGGCCACTACTTCGTTCAAGATTTCTACCGCCTGTCGAAGAGATTCCTCGTTGTTTTGTGGTTGTGTGGTGGTTGTCATAGGTGTGGGTTTTTGGATGCGGCAAAATTAGGGTACAGGTATGACAGAACGTGACATAGCAAATGGAAAATGGGAAACGAAAAATTGAAAATGAAATGGTGGTGGAATTATCAATCCCGCTATTCCGCCTCCTTCTGCCACACTGTGTTGTTGCTTTGGAAATAGATGCGGTAATCCATCGGCACGGCGTTGAGCGCACTCACAATCTCCTCCAAGGTGTCGAGCTGCCGCTTCATCAAGTCAATATGCCCCGACCGCAGAGTGACTTTTATCATCCTCCGCTTCTCCAACTTCAAAGCCAAAATCAGATTTCCCTTTTCGAGATCGTCCTCAAGCTGGTATTCCATTTTGAGTTCCCGCATTTTCTGCTTCACCAGTGCACGCATCACATTGCGACCGAGCTGTTCCGCCTTCTCCTTTTTCTGCAAGTCGAGCAGGATGGTCTTTGCCTCTTCATTCCAGATAGATAATTGATGGTCAAGTTCTTGCAACATTTCCAACGAAATGTCCCGCTCCCTGAATTTGAGGGTGTTGCCCTTGTAGGAAATGGTTGCCTGGGGAAAAAACCACGGACTTCCCTTCTGAACCATCACCCGCATGTTCGGCAGCTTGTATTCGACGCTATAGTCCCGTTTTTTCCAATCAAATGTCTTGCCCGCCGCCGCCATGATGCAACGCAGCAACCGCTCCGCATAATCGGGTGTGCGGCGCTCCAACAACAGCCAGTCATCGACCTTGTCCTGAAGATAGGTCGAGATGAAGGCATGAAGGTGATGTTGGGCGATCTTCTCCTGCCGTTTTCGTTCAATCTCCTGTATTTCAGATTTATATTGTGAACAAATCTCCTTAAATTCCGCTTTCCACTGCGGCATCTGATTGTTGACGGCGATGAGGTAGTTCACGGAATTGGTACCCAACCACACAGTCTCTTCACAAATGGAAAGGCTACGGTAGCTCGCGGATCCATGACTTTGAAAAACCACGTTCGGAAGGACAAGATAGCGCCACGCATGCACCCCCTTTTCAAGAACGCTGACCTTATCTCCGGTATAAAGAATCACCTCGGTTTCAGGCATAGTATTCCGAAGAAGATACGGCAGGGTATTGTAGGGAGTACGACCTTCGAAGTGCTGGGATACCAGTTGATTGTTTTTCTCTCTAATGAATTCCAAATACAACGAAGTGAGCGTGGTTCTGTTGCTCTTCAAAGAACTGTTTAATAATTTCTGTATATCCATATTCTTAAAAATCAATTTAATGCGTTTCTGCTATCTTCTTTCCTTCTGCCATTCTATATTGACATCTTGCGGAGTGATGCAGAACTCCACCGGGATATGGTTGAGGGTGGCGACATCCTGTGCAAGATGGGCAAGCTTTTGCTCCACCCACTCGGGGTGACCGGTAGGCAGCTTTATCTTCAGGCACCTCTGTTTTTCCAACTCCACGATCAGCGTAACGAACCAGTAGTCTTTTTCTATCCTGTACTCCAGTCCCAATTCCTGCATCTTTTGTTCTGCCAGACGCTGCACCACATCTTGCTTCTCAGAGGTTTTCTGTTTTCTTTCCTTTTCGATGCGATAGTCACCCGAGAGCATGTTGAGGGTGGCCACGTACTGTGCCAAATTGTCAATCTGCTGTTGCACGCGGTCGCTGTCGTTGGCTTGCAAGGTGATTTTCAGCATCCTCCGTTTCTTCAGCTTCACCGTCAGCTCAATATCCCCACAGAGGTCCTTTTTTTCAATCTGGTATTCCAGCCCCAGTTCCCGCATCCGCTGCATCACCAGCGTCTGCAGCACGTTCTGCCCGATTTTGTCGGTCTTCTCTTTTTTCTGTAATTCAAACAAGAGGTTTTTTGTCTCCTCTTCCCATATAGGAAGCTGACAGTCAATTTCTTGAAGTTTTTTCAGTGAAAGTTCTTTCTCTCCGATGTCAAGTTCGGAACGATGAAAGTTTTCTCTTACAATAAAGTAATACCGCAATTCACTTTTCCAAAAGCGCACTTGCATGTTCCGCAACTGGTATTTTGTCAAAGCATTGTCCGTAATGCTTGCTTTTACATCCGCAGAAGCGTTGAACTCCTGCAGCAGATGTTCCGGATTACGGGGCATGGAACGTTCCAGCAGCAAAAAGTCATCCAGCCTGTATTGTAAATTATCCACATGGGTCTCACCCTCCTTTATACAATACTCCAGCCGCCTGTATTCCAGGGCTTTCAGTTCAGTTTCATATTTTTTGCACAACTCCCTGAATTCCTCTTTCCACTTCGGCATCTGCTCGTTAATGTCTTTCAGAAATCCCAATGGATCGGCAATACGGCAATAGTTACCCGTACTCGCGCCTTCAATCCCGAGCGGGGTTCCCCAATAGGGCAGCCTTTCAACGCCCACATTGGGCAGAACAATGTATTTCCACTGTTCCTTTTCTTTTCCATTCTGACTAATTTTTTCAAAAGTGATTTTCGCACCTGGGTAGAGCGCTTTCATGCGTTCAGGCAACTTGTCAATCTGAACAGGCTTCTTCTCTTTATGGGAGAAAAACTCCTTTTCATACTTTTGACGGAGAATCCTATTCCACAACTGTGTGTGGATGGTGTTAAAATTTTCTACCGAAAGATCTTTTAATTCTTGTATATCCATATTTAAAATTTCTAAAATTCAATCCAGCAAGATTTTCCTGTTTCCCGCATCCATTTGGCGTGCTCGTTATATTCTTTTTCGCTGCGGCACACCCATAACACCTTGGATTTAAGGAGGAAGTCCACATGGGGTTCATCGGCATAGCCGTCGGTGAAGATGATGCAGCCGTCGTAGTCTGGGTGCGTTTTCAGGTGGTCGAAGATGGGTTGGAAGCTGGTGCCGCCGCGCCCTTTCACCTCCACCATGCGCGGACGTTTCCCGAAGGTGGTCACCTCGCGCAGCACCGTGTCGAACTGCACCACATCGATGGTTTCCACGCCGTATTGGAAGAACCGCGCGATGGCTGAATAGAAGGCCGTCAAGGTCTTCGTGCTGATGGAGCCGCTCACGTCCACCGCCACCAACAGTTTGGAGGCGAGGTCGTAGCGACTGCCCATCTGTGCGAAACCACTCCGCCGGTTGGGTTTCATGCGGGTGAGCTTGCGGCGGCTCGTCAGGATGCTGGTGTGGAATGCCGACAGCACCTTGCGGTAGTCCATCTTCACCACCAGCGAGGCGAGGATCTGTTCCACCATGTCGCCCGGAATCGTACCCCACTGGGTGGTGTCGCGGATGATCTCGTTGATCTCCTGCTGCCGCAGCTCGTCCTCCTCCCACAGGCCCGACTGGTCGGCCAGTGCCCGGCGCTGCCGGTCTGAAAGGGTGCCACTACTTTGACTGCTCTGTCCTTCTCTTTCCAGCTTCATTCCGCCACCTCCGCTCCCTTGTGCCGCACCGTCGCCGTTTCCTTCGCCCTTGCCATTCATGCCGTCATCGCTCAAGCTATTTCCCAACTTTTGGTCAGAATCACTGCCTCCGGTTTCATCTTCATTCTTTCCCGAATCCTGAGTGTTGGCCTGAAAGGGTTGCCGCAGCAGTCCGTCCAACCTGTTGACATACCATTCAAAACATTGGTTTTTAGTAAGTTGGAATGCATCAGGGGTGATCATTCCCGTACGTTGCAGGCGGTAATGTTGCGCCAGCACCATGTCGCTGCCGAGGGTGAGTGCTTCAGGCAGGACATTCTCCGGCTGCCGCTGGTACGGGTGCTTCAGAAACAGCCGGATCATCTCCGTACGCATCAGCTCTTCCAGCTGTTCTTCGCTCACCTTCTCCGTTTCGAGGAGCGTGGGGTTGTATTCCACAAAACCTTTCCCGCACCGCACCCCGCACTGCATGTTGTGGTTCTCACGCAGCTGCTGGTTGCAGTAGATGGCGAACAGAGCGGGCTCGCTCAAAAACCACAGTTCCACAATTTTGGTAATCATTTCTTTCATAGTTAAGAACTAAGAGTTAAGAGTTAACAGCCTCATATTTTTTTACTTTTTACTTTTAACTTTCTACTTTTTACTTCCTACTTACAAATTTTGGACAAACTGGATGACCGTATCATACACCTCATTGGCTTCCGTAAGGATAAAGCTGATGGCATTGGGGTAGCTTTCTTTTTCAAAGAAGGAGGCGAAGTGTGCCAGCTCCTCGTTACGATGGCTTTTCTCCAAGTCGTTGACGTACAGCTTCAAATTATCAGCGGCAGACTTGGTTTGTTCTGCAGTAAGCTCGTTCACCTCCAAGAAGCGGAAGATACTTTCGTTCACCATGGCCATCTCATGCAGGTGGTACTTGCGGAGGGCAGACTTGTTTTTGGCATAGTTGAGCAGAATGTCCTGTCCGGAAAGGATGCGGTTGGTGGTGAGGAACGAGAAGAAGGCTTGTGTGGCGATGGGGCCGACGATGCCAGCGATCAACTTTTTGTGGAGGTCGCCCAGCTGTTCGATGGGCGCGATGCAGTCGGACACCTTTTTCCATGCGCGGCGGTCGGGCGTCTTGTCGAGACCGCGGTCGGGGTTATCGGCGCTGCCATCGCCGTCGAGCATCTTCGGGTTGTGGCGGATGAAGTCAATCACCCGTGGGTCGAGTTGGTTCGTGCTGGCCCAGAGCAGCCATTCCTGTGCGGAGGGGCGGAAGGTGTAGATGTTGAAGCGCGACACGAGGGCGGGGTCGAGGTCGGTGAGCTGGTACTCCTCCCCGTCGTTCACGGCGGCGATAAGGCGACTGCCTTCGGGCAGGGCGCGGCCGGCCAGTTTGCGGTTGAGGGTGAGATCCATCACGGTTTGCAGCACCTCGGGACGGGCGCGGTTCAGCTCGTCGAGGAAGAGCACGATGGGCTGGCCGTCGGTGGGAAACCAGTAGGGCGGCATGAAGACGGTCTTGCCGGTGGTTTCGTCCAGACGGGGCAGACCGATGAGGTCGCCCGGGTCGCTCATCTGCCCGAGAAACAGGGTGTTGACGGGAATGCCCAGCCGCTCGAAGTAGTGGGTGAGGATCTCCGATTTGCCGATGCCGTGTTTTCCCACCAGCATCAGGTTTTGCGAGGCGGGCATCGCCTCCAAGATTTCGTACAGTTCGTGTGTGTTAATTGCCATATATTTACGTTGTTTGATTCTCTAAAAAAAACGATGCAAAAATACAATGCAAAATCTCGGCTTTATGTGGTTTGCTAATAGCAGACAGTTGCATGGGGCTGCAAAGGGCACAAAGAGCCCACCTGTTTTTGCACGCATTTTCACGCATACAAAAATAAGATACGGGTATGTCAAATCGTGTCATAGCAGAGACGGTGCATGCACCGTCTCAAAGCTGAAAACGGAAAACTGAAAGGTAGTGCTGGCGGAATGGTGCGAGAATGCAGGGCAAAATGATACAAGGTTTTCACCCCGCGGGAAACGCGGAAATTTTTTGGGAAAGGGTGAGAGACAATGTAGGGACGCATCGCATGCGTCCAATCACTGCCCGCATGAAACGTGAGATTGGTGGGGGTAAGGATTAAATCAGGCTGGCGATGCCCTCACGCAGGAGGTTGTCGTTGCCGGCGGTGGCTTCGTTGTGGTAGGGGAACTGTGCGGCCAGCACTGCTTTTCCATACTTGAGGGCATAGTCCACCGTGTAGAGGGTGCCGCTTTTGGCGGGGCATTGGGCCACCACCACCATCTGACTGAGGGCGGCTTGCAGACGGTTTCTCCTCACGAGTGTCTTCGGGGTGGCCTTCACGCCAAGGGGCTGCTCGCTGATGACCAGTCCCTGCTGGCGGAGGATGTGATCCTGCAGCTCCGTGTTCTCCACGGGGTGAACGATGTCCAGACCGGAGCCGACGATGGCGATGGTTTTCCCGTGGACGGCGAGGCAGCCTTGGTGGGCGGCGGTGTCGCAGCCCAATGCCAAGCCCGACACGATCACATAGCCTTTCTGTGCGAACTCCACTGCGAGGTTGTAGGCTTTTGCGCAGCCAGCGGCATCGGCGGCCCGTGCCCCGATGATGGCCACGCTCTTTTCAGTTTTCAGGAGCTCGAGGTTGCCCCTCAGCCACAGCCTTTCGGGACAATCCTCGCCAATGGCCAACAAAGCTGGCGGGAACAACTCGGAAGTTTTGGTGATTTCGATGATGGGATAGGGCATGATGTGTTGTGGGAGGACGAAAGGATATAAGGGTTTCAGTCAGCGGAAAACGCGAGGTCAAGCATTGTGGTGTAGTGGTTGGAGTCAGTGATGATGGTGGTGGGCAAGACTATTTCATTAAAAAAGACATGATATCTGGTGCTTTCTCTTTGAGGTAATTACTCCACGCTGATGGATTATATCCTCCTCGTGATGCAGCATGTTTGATTATTGCAAGAGGAGTTTCCCCATTTGAAGTGAATAAAAAACCTGTGGCGGGCGTACAATTGTCATTTTTCTTTTTTCCCCATGTCAGATTTCCCATCTTTTGACTTTCTAGCCCGTACCAATTCCGTATGCCAAAAAGAATAATATAGTCAGGATTCAATATCTCTGTCACCTTAGCCAAACATTGCCAACCGTCTTTTTGTTGTTTTGGCGTCGGTTTACTCTTGCTGCGTTTCATTGGTTCTTGAATGAAATTATAGAAAGCAACCTTTCCAAAAAACGACTTTACAGAATCAGGAGTTGTTCCGGTGAAAGTATTAAGAAGACCGTTAAAAAATTTCCATGAAGAACCTTGTTCGCAGAAGTTTTCAATTACGCAATTAATCGTTCCACGGGTGGATCCTTTATCCGTTTTGAATCTTATTTCCTCTTCTTCAGAATGAGAGCCATCTTCATTTGTAGCATAATGGCTATCACCTAACAATAACACATGGCATTTGCTGCTTGTATAATTATTGCCAACCCAAGGATATCTTAGAAGAAGGTTGATATTATCAAATTGATTATCGTATTTTGTATCGCAGGGGTCTAAGTAGTTGTTTTTCATAAATGTGCTGTTAAAAAGTATCTTCATTGTCTTTGATATCGACAGTTCTAATCCACAATGAGGCTTGGCCTTCATGGCGCGGTCAAGCACGGCGGTGTAGTGGGCGGAGTCTGTGATGAAGGATATCCTATTTATAACACATCTCCTACTCCAAGAAAACCAGCATCTAAAAGCATTGAAGAAAACATTTTGCCGTCAATTAATTGCACATTGGTTTCCTTCGCTTTGTTAACACATTCGTCTGTGAAGAGTTCCGAAGAAGATATAAGCCAATAAACTTTGGTATACCCATCGTCTTGTCTATCATCTTTAATCGATTCTAATTCTTTTAAATGTGATATTTGATCAGCGCCCCAAGAGCCTGTTTCTCCACGATAATGTTTAGCTTGTACATAATAGATGGTTTTCAGTAAATCAAATGTAGCTATTACGTCCACATCCTCATAGTCAACTTTGCTAGATGGGTTTTTGGGAGGGATGACAACAGAACTTGCTCCAATTCTCTCAAAATACCATTTTACCAGATACTCAAACTTATTAGGGTTCAATTTTGTTTGAATAATTGAGCAAATATTGGGAATCACATCGTTGATTTCATTTCGGAAATGAATAGGTTTGTTGTTCAAATATCCTTCTAACGCTTTTAGAACACTTTCTTGTAAGTCATTAATACAGACATTCGTCTGTCTTACTTTCAATCGTGCAGTTAATGCAGCATCAGCATAATCGTATCTTGATATATTTTTTTGTATGACTTTAACACGCCTCGCAAAACCAAGATCTATTCTATCGTTATTATTATTTATCAAATAACCATTATCGTCTCTTTGAATTTCTTCTCCATTCCAATTCTTTATTACAACATTTTTGATATCCTTTATCATGATTGGTTCGTTTTCCAATAGTTCATATATGGAAAATGCACCATTGGTGGGTACTATAACCCAGTCACCAGCTTTCATTTCTTTGATGAAATTCCATAATTGGTATCTTCCTCTTGACAATTCACCCCATTCTGATAAAAAACGTTCTTCTAAGAATTGCCAACCTCCCTCATTTCTAACCCCTTCTATAAATCCATCTTCTTCGAAGTCACTCCAACCGTAACTCAGATAATTATCATCAAGCAAAGTGTATGAAATCTCTGCAATATGACTAATGCGATGTATCCAATAATTCCTTTTCATAATTCATTAGGGAACCTCTATTTTTGACTCTTTCTCGCCACATTTCCATACAATGCGAGGTTCGCTAAACAAAGTACGAAAAATATGACCCCGCAAAATTACAAAAATATCCCTTTCACCCCATAGCTCTATCCAGTTATTTCCTCCTCCCTCTCCACTCTTTCAACACACTCCTCAATGTCAGCAATCAATTCTTTCAAGAACTCGATTTTTGCAGATTTGTCTGGAAAATTGTCGGGGTTTGCTTCGAATTCACTCTCAATCAAGTCGCTGATTGTGAATTCCCATCCCAAACCTTCTTCGTCTGGGGCAACGTAAAAATAGTAATCGTTCATATTCATAATCCCTGATTCGTGTCGGGTGCAACTATTAAAGGTTTGTAATACGTTGGCAAAATTAGGGCACAGGTATGACAGAACAGGGCAGACCTTACGCCATCTCATAAAACGCCACCATCAACCTTATCTCCTCGCCCAAACTGTCGTCGGTTTTCAAGATAAGGTTACGATGGCCCTCACACATTTCCAGTACATAATCGGCTACGCGGCGGTCGGCTTCGCTCAGCGGGTGCTCGGAGGAGGCGCTGAGACAGACCACACAATTGTTGAAAATGCCATGGTGGAAGGCGTTATACTTCCTCACCAGATCCAACATCCATTGTGCTCGCTCGGCCGCATTGTAAGCGTAAGAACGGTAGTCATAGGTTTGGATGCGGTTGGCTCTGAAGAGTTCGCAAAGTTCCTTCAACGTAATGTCGCTTTGGCTGGTTTCGTCGGGCGCGGCATTCACAATGAAGCCGCCAATGGTGCAGATGCGGCTATAGTACTCCCTCGCAATACGCCTTCTCGCAATTCTGCGTCTCAACCGTTTCGCTTTGAAACAAGACATCCTTTTTCTTACTGCTGCACGGAAAGAGGAAATTTTCAGGAAATCTTTTTTTGACGGGATGTCGCTGCCTATATTCTCGAGCTGTCGGGCCACTTTTTGTGCCCTGATGCGCACGATGTCATAGTCCAGCAAGTTTTGTTCGTAGTAATTCAACTTATCGAACGTCTCGTTGCGCTGTTCACGGGTGAAACCGTAGAATGAAGTGTGCCACAAGCAACGGGCAGCGATCTCCGGCCAACTCTCCTTCACATCCGGTTGCACAATCAACTCCTTCGCCAGACTCACCTCCCACAAGTCGCCCTCCAACGGATAGGCATCGAGATAGGGTTCCGCACCTTCGTAACCATCCTTTTCGTATTTGATTTCAACGGTCTTGTTGCCATCTGGGGCCTGTTGCAGCATAAGGTGCCGGAGCATATCGTAGTGGGTTTTGTAAAGCGCAAGGTTATAGGAAAATTTATGGATAAACACCGCTATCTCGTCAAAGGAGACTTTGTCCAATAATTCTTTGTAGTTTATAATTAAATGTTGGTAGATTGCTTGCCATCAATGATTTCGTTGTCGATTTCCACATTGATCTCCGTTCGAAAGTCCCGCACGAAGATGAAATCGGTGAGGGCGAAATTTGTGTGGTCGAAGAGGTGGTGGAACGGACTGATGAGGTGCAACTCTTTGGTCAGATCTTGGTCCAGTCCCTCGTTCCAGTTGGGCGGCGGACAGGTCATGCCGATGAAGTCGTCGAACGATTCGTGGAGGTCATTGGGAAGCATCAGTGTTGAGAGGGATACGCCATCCTCGTACAGCGGGTTGTAGCCGCTGTCGCGGAGCGCATCCCACAGATCTTGTCGTGAGTTATTCTGCAAAGGATGCAGCGTCGGGTAGTCGCTGCCGAGGTAGCATCGGGCCGTCACCTCGAAATTTTCATAGTGAAGGCCGGCGAGGTCGTTCCACACCTGATGGGTGTGTTTATACATGGAGTGCAGGGCGTTGCGTAGTGCATCGTTAAAGGCGATGATGTCGGGCAGTAGTTCCGACTGGAGCGCCAACGCCTGCCGGTTGAGCAGGTCTTTGCGCAACTTCAGCAGGTAACGGTGTTCGGGATAATCAACAGGGAATCGGTCGTATTCCGCTACAATCTCCTGCTCTATCCGTTCAATGGTGTAATCATTACAATGAATCATAATGCTTTTTATTATGTTTTACGCCAGCAAAATTAGCACCCACGTATGATAAGACATGACATAGGAAATGGAAAACGGAAAATGGAAAATTGAGAATTGAAAATGGAAAGGTAGAGACGGTGCATGCACCGTCTCAAGGCTGAAAACGGAAAACAGAAAGGTAGTGCTGGCGGAATGGGGCGTGTTGTTTAAGATTTGAGGGAAAAGATTGGCCGCATCCACCGTTGGTCGTTATTCGGCGGCTTTGAAATTGAACACCGGCTTGATGATGCTCTCCACCCGAACGGTATCCTGTATGTTGGCCAGAATCTCATCCATAGGCTTATACACCATCGGTGCTTCGTCAAGGGTTTCGTTGGAAATGGTTTCGCTGTAAATGCCTTCCATGGAGCTTTTGAAATCATCCAGCCGCAGTTCCTTGAAGGCCTTTGAACGGCTCATCACGCGCCCGGCTCCATGCGGCGCAGAGCAGTTCCAGTCCGCGTTGCCCTTGCCGATGCAGATGAGCGAGCCGTCGCGCATGTTGAGCGGAATGATGCAGCGTTCGCCTTCTTGGGCGGAGATGGCACCCTTGCGGATCAGGTTGTCGTCGCTGATATAGTTGTGCACGCGTTCCACTCTTTTACAATATTCCTCATTTCTTCCTCGACCAGCTGACCCCAAAATCCCGATTTGTATTGCAGAATCTCAAAGGGAAGGTGCTGATAATACCGCAATAGGAAATCCATGGGAGAAACTGCTTCTTCCGAAGAATCGACAGCCACTATATGTTCACTCTTTGGGGCATGCATCACCCACCATTCCCAACGGTCGATATACAGATCTATCAGTTCGCAAGACAAGGTTAATCGCATGGTGAGTTCTCCCCAGTCCCAATAGTCCTTAAACCGTTCAATGTTATTGGGTGTTAAAATTCCCGTGTCCACAGTGCGTGAGAAGACATTCCAGTCAATACGGTCTTTCCACCGCTCGATCATTCGTTCATTCCATTTGATATTACGATTGAACGAGATTCCAGACCACTCCAACTCGTCTTTATAAAACTCTAATAATTCTTCTGTAAGAGGATAATCTTCGGATATGCGCTTCATTGCCGCTTTCCGGATTCTTCTTTCTATCAGAGGGAAGTTTGATTTTTGAGAGTCCATCACTAAAGTGTCTGTTTGGTATTGAATAATGTTTTTATTTGCTTTTATTTGGCCACTCGATTTCTACAAGCTCCTGCTCAATTCTCATTTTTTCGTCTTCCACGAGAGCATCCCAAAGAGCACTGTTTTCAAAATCTTCCACAGGTATATATTGCTGGTAACGTTCAAGAAAAACCTTAGGAGGCAGTGGATATGAAATGTGTTTAGGGTCATAATCTGTGCGTCTGCCGAGCCGGCTGTAATGGGTATGGTAGAAGTATCTTTGGACATTGTTGTAATAGTTGTTAATAAGTTTAGTCCAATTCCAACGGTCGAGGTATTTGTCGATGAGCTCGCAAGTGTAAATCAAGTCGTATCTCCCGGACAACGCTTCCCAATCCCAATAGTCCTTAAACCGTTCTATATTGTTGGGTGTTAGAGCATTCGCACTTACGTTGCTTGAGAAGACCTTCCAGTCAATACGGCTTTTCCACCGCTCGATTTTCCCGGCACACCAAGGAATACTGTTGTTGGCAGACACTTTCGTCCAGTCTAATTCGTTTTGAAAAGCGAGCATCATTTCCTCCGTCAGCAGGTAACTACCAGATAATTCTTTGAAAGCTTCTATCCTGAGTTGTTTGCTCAGTAGATAATCGTCTAATTGTTGTTTTTCCATATTTTTTCATTTTTGATGAATGATTGTTTTGAAAACTGCCGGCAAAATTAGGGTACAGGTATGACAGAACGTGACATAGGAAATTGAAAATTGAGAATTGAAAACTGAAAGGTGGGAATTCCGCCAGCGACTTGCTGTGCTGGTGGAATGATGCAGGGGCATTATGTAGAAAAAGAGGGAGGCCGAAGCCTCCCCCTCCCCTTGCTACTACTTCGGCACAAACACGTAAGTTTTGTTGCCAATGTGTTTGGCTGTTCCTCCCATCTTTTCTGCGGCAACTCTCAGTGCACTTTCAGATGAGTACGTTTGGCTCATGCCATTTGGAAAATTTAAGGTGTACATAATTCCTGCCCTGCTTCGTGTCGGGCGCAACTGCTAAAGGTTGATAATTCGCCGACAAAAATAGGGTCCACGTATGCCAAACCACGACATAGGGAATGGAAAATTGAGAATTGAAAATGGAAAGGTGCAGGGCAAAAAGGAACAAGGTTTTCACCCCGCGGGAAACGCGGATTTTTACGTATTGGTGTGGTAGCGATGGAAGGTGATGAGGGTGGTGGGCATAAGGGAAGAGACTAATCAAGATTTGTTTTGTTGGTTATTTCAACCATATTCCCATATTCAATGATGGTTGCGCCCCTTCTTACCATGCTTTGATAAAAAGGAAGCACCGTGTTTTCGATAAATAGTCTGAATCCTAAATCTTTACAATGGTAGTATATGGATTTCAATAATTGTTTTCCATAACCACAATATCTCTTATACGACAATATTTCTGTTACTTATTACAGCATCTTGTTGAATCCAACATCGGAATATTTGTCCCTGATTTCGTTACTAACAGAATATGATTTCAAAAAAGCTCACATCAACTCTATTGCTGTGAGCTTTGTGCCACCTTGATTGAGTTTTTGAAATAGTTTCACAATTCTAACCCGATTTTCATCAATATCTTTGTGCTTGTCATAATCAACACTACACACACCGATAACGGAATTCATTAAAAATGAAGATGTAAACAATAAGATATTATCTAGTATTGTCTCCCTGTCTGCTCCCTTATCAATGAAATCAACTATTTTATCATCATCCATAATAGTCGTGTGCAAGCCACCAGCATCTATGGCTAATTGATACAAGTCAGAAACTTGAATCCATGCAGTTGATCTGCGAGATGATGCATCGAAATTATCGATGTCTTTCGATAATTTGTTTGATGTGTAATCTTTTGCAAAAGTAAAATTAAACACACCTTTTTGGGCTTCCCCATTTAGGTCAAAATATAAAGACTCACCATTATATTCACCTGCAACGCCAATATATATGGCAGACAAACGTTGTTGCCCATCAATAACATAACTTATTTCCTTGTCAGTTAATTTATGTTCTTTGGCTTCGGGAGTATGTCCTAAATATTCTTTTATAAAAGATTTATATGCAAATAAAGGCTCTTTCTTTGCTGGTTCCTTTACAGTCATTATTCCGCCGAAAGATTCTTGCAGCATAATGGTTTCAAATAACGCAATAATCTTATCTTTATCCCAAACTAATTCTCTTTGTATTATTGGTAATACGAAGGTTTCTGATTCAATTTCATTAATAATGTCCTTGATGGTGTACGTCTTCCACTGTGCCATAAGAGTAATAAAGAGACTTCTTGTTATTAGCTAATTACGTCATACATCCAAACCCTGCCGAAGCCCCTTGAAACAAAATCTGAAAATATAACGCTGTAAAAATGCAAAAAATCATTCATCTCACAATCCTAACCAGTTATCCCCCTCCTCATTCTCCACCTTTTCAATGCACTCCTGAATGTCGGCAATCAGCTCTTTCAAAAAATCAATTTTTGCCGACTTGTCCGGAAAATTGTCTGGTCTTTTTTCGAATTCACCTATAACGTTATCTTTTGTCTTCCCTTTTGTGAGAGTTCGAGAATCCGTGCACAAATATTGGAAGGAGAAATGGATAAGTGTAGGTACTCTTTCCAGACTCTGGAAGTGAGGATGATAATGCTGGGATTGGTCTTGGCCGATTCATATATGGTTTTATCCATAAAATTCTCGGGGAACCCTTTTATGACACCCGTCTGTGGATCACTCAAGCGATAAGGGTGTTTTGAATGAATCCATTTGTGCCACTGTTTCTGATATTTTTGTTTTTCAGCAGCTGAGACTGGTTTTGCGAGAGGAATCATTTCCTGTATAGAATCGGAACTAACATGCCCCATGTCAGGGAACGGGGTCGAGGACATTCTAGACATAAATGTACTACAATCCCTTATGTCAATATGATACAGATTCCTTTCAATAAGGACGGACATCAAGTACAACGTCATTAGATCTTTGGAAGACCAGCCGTGCCATACGATGATTTTGTCATAAACAGAATAATCGGTTGAGACGAACTTTTTCAGCTCATCCAAAAGCTCTATTCGTTCTTGGGTGGTCACTGCATAGCTCTGTGAGGCAACTGCAAAACAGAGTTCTTTGTCTGAAAAATCTTTCGGTAAATACCCACAAGACAAATCGATGGGACAATATACCACCTCCTCAGATATTTTCATGTTGTGCAGTGCGTGGCTTACCGTTCCGGCATTGGCCGATTCGCTGGTTACGTGAAGTGTTTTTTCGTTCATAAAACAGTTTTTTGATGATTGGTTTGAAAACTGCCGCAAAATTAGTCTACAAGTATGACAAAACATATCACAGTTCAATATGACACGTTTTGTCATAGAAAAAGCCTATATTTGCCGCGTGAAATTTTAAAACGATGAGCAAGCAATTATTATCCCGCTACGTATGGCTTGTGGATACCATCTATCAGGCTGGTTCCGCAGGCATTACTTTCCATGATTTGTCTGAAAAATGGAAAGACGATGAACTCCTGTCAAAGGGGGCTGAGTACAACTGGCGCACCTTTATGCGCCACCGGAACGATGTGTGGGAGCTTTTCGGGGTGGAGATCGACTGCCACAAGAGCACCAACTCGTATTATATTGTGGAACGCGGCAGCCTCACCGACACATCGGCGTTCCGGCGGTGGCTGCTGGAAACGCTGACGGTCAACAACCATATCAACGAGAGCGCGCAGCTGAAAGACCGCATCCTGCTCGAGCCGAACCCGTCGGGCGGGGAGTTTCTTTCCACCATCCTCGAGGCCATGCGCGACAACTGCACCATCATGTTCGATTACCACCCGTTCTGGATGGAGGGGAGGGTGTCACACTATTTCAATGTGGAGCCCTACGCGCTGAAGGTGTTCAAACGCCGCTGGTACCTGTTGGGGAAATACGGGAATAATCCCTTGCGCATCTATGCTTTGGACCGGATGTTGGATATTGACATCGAATTCAACAAGTTTGAAATGCCGGAGAATTTCAGCGCGGAGGCCTTCTTCTCCACCTGCTACGGCATCATCGTTGGAGATGAAGAGCCACAGTGCATCCGGCTGAAGGTGGAGTCGGGACAGGCCAATTATTTGCGCACGCTGCCGCTCCACCATTCGCAGAAAGTGGTCGAGCAGACGAAAGAATATACCATTTTCAGTTATTTCCTGCGCATCACTTACGACTTCCGGCAGGAACTATTGGCCTTGGGCGATACAACGGAAGTGCTGTACCCCAAAGCGTTGCGGAAAGAGATGGCCACTATCTGCAAGAAGATGGCTCAGCGGAACAAGTAAAAGGCAGCACTACACCTCTATCACTTGATTGTCTATCCCTAAAAAAACATTCTGCGGTAGCTCCTGCGACACGTCCACATACTTGCCAAGACGGTGACTGACATGAGTGAGGTAGGCGCGCTCGGGCTTGATCTCTTCAATGATGGCCAACGCCTGCTCCAGATTGAAGTGCGAGTAGTGCTGCTCTCTTCTCAACGCATTGATAACCAAAACTTTTACACCCATCAGTTTCTTCTTCTCGGTTTCGGATATGAAACTCGCATCGGTGATGTAACCGAAATTGCGGATGCGATAGCCAAAAATCGGCAGCGTCATGTGGCGCACCTTCACGGGAATCACCTCCACCCCCTTCACCTCGAAGGGTTCGGGCTGCAAGGGATTCAGCACCAGCTGCGGCACACCTGGGTACTGGTCGGGACCAAAAGCGTAGGAGTAGTCGTTGCGGACAGCTTTCATCACACGGGGCTGCCCGTAAATGTTGAGGGGCGTTTTCATCAGGAAGTTGATAGGGCGCACGTCGTCGATGCCACCGGTATGGTCTTTGTGCTCGTGGGTCAGCAACAACGCATCGAGGCGGGTGACGCCGCAGCGCAACAGCTGCTGCCGCAGGTCGGGTCCCGCATCAATCAGAATGTTCACCCCGTCCACCTCCACCAGCGCGGAAGTACGCAACCGATGGTCGCGCTCATCGGTGCTGGTGCAAACCGGACAGTGACACCCAATGATGGGAATACCCTGCGAAGTACCTGTACCCAAGAGTCTTACAAACATTGCAACAACTTTTCTTTCAAGATACGCATGCCTACGGTGGCCTTCTCCTGAATGAACTCCACGCGAGAAGAGTGCGTCTGCACCTCCTTCGGGTCAATCAGATAAATCTTACAGTCGGGACGGGCATAGTAGATGAGTCCCGCCGCCGGATATACATTGAGCGAGGTGCCGATAATGATGAGAATGTCGGCCTTCTCCACCGCGTCAGCGGCATCGGCCAGCAACGGCACATCCTCGCCAAACCATACGATGAACGGGCGCATCATGCCGCCGTCGGCACACTTCCTGCCGTATTCATATTCCTCATAACCAATATCTTCCACACACTTCTTCCCTCTATCGCTGCACACTTTCGTCAATTCGCCATGCAGGTGGATAACATGGGTGGAGCCGCCCCGCTCGTGCAAATTGTCCACATTCTGGGTGGCGACCGTCACGTCGAAATACTGCTCCAACTCACCGATAATCTTGTGAGCCTCGTTGGGTTGGGCGGTCTTCAGCTGGCGGCGGCGCTCGTTGTAAAACTGCACCATGAGCGCGGGATTTCTATACCACCCCTCAATGGTGGCCACCTCCTCCACGTTGTAATTCTCCCACAACCCGTCGCTGTCGCGGAAGGTCTTAATACCACTTTCGGCACTGACTCCAGCACCCGATAGTACCACCATTTTTTTCATACTATAATATATTTAAGATGATTGCCATAAATCTACTCCGTCATATTCACCAAAAAAGAAAAATGCAATTTCCCATATTTTCTAAGTTGGTAAAAATTAGGATGTTGTGAAAAGTTACGGTCTTTACCATGCTCGATGATGAGCCACCCGTCAGGTTTCAAAAGATTGCGCTCGAACACAATTTGCGGCAGGCGCTCCACCCCTTCCAGGTCGTAGGGCGGGTCGGCGAAGATGATGTCCACCGGCTGACGCAACCGTTCCACGTACTGGAACGCGTCGGCCTTGATGGCGGTAACATTCAGGTATTGCAGCTGGGCGGCAGTCTTCTTGATGAAATCCACACACCCCGCGTAGGAATCGACGGAGGTGACGGAGATGGCCCCACGCGAGGCAAACTCCAGACTCACGTTGCCCGTGCCGGCAAAGAGGTCGATGACGGTGATGGCGTCGAAGAAAAAGTAGTTGTTGAGAATGTTGAACAGGCTCTCCTTGCCCAAGTCGGTGGTGGGCCTGACGGGAAGCGTGGTGGGAGCCACAATCTTCCTTCCTTTATTCTTTCCGGCGATAATACGCATAGTTTACTGAATTCCGATAAGTTGTATATAAGCAGCTGCCGATTCTTTCTGGCCTTTCACATCCGCCACACTCACTCCTTTTTCCACGTTTCGCAGATGAGGAAGATGGCGTTTGATCAGCTGAACAATGCCCTTGAACTCCGGCGCATCGCCCGTGACCACCACTTCGGTTTCATCGCGACGAGCCGCCTGCTGCTGAAGAATATGCAACACATAATAGAAGGCATCCTCTTTCGTGGTATAGGTCAGCTCACTGATGATAAACAATCGGCCATTTTTCACCAGAATAAAACCCATCCTATTGCCACAGAAATGGAGCAACAGCTGGTTGGGCAAATCCGACGGACTCTGTGCCAGATAATGGTAGAGCAGCGTATAGGTGTGACGGAATTTCGGGTTCTGAAGCGTGGTACGAATGGGCAAAGTCTTGCTCAACGGCAGGGCGTATATGGCCACATACTCTCCCAAATCATCCTCAAACACCTCGTCGCTGTCCGACACCTCCTGCTGCATTTTCAAGTACTGTGAGGCGGGGGGGTGGTATAATGCCTTGGGCACGAGGAACGGAGGCGTGAAGTTGAGCGACACGACGGTCTGCTCGGCGGGGGCATCAAAGAAAGCACCACACTCCCTTTGCATAGCAGAAAGCGTGGTACTTTTATATGTTTCAACTATATATGATCCCGAAGGCTGGCTTTTAAGCAGTGAGAATCCCTCAGGAGAAAAGTGGACAGCGTAATAGGGGGCATTAATTGGAGGCACCATAGGCGGTGATTTCAAGTGAGTTGACGGTGGTGTCGCCTAACTGCAACCCTGTATAGGTGCGGATTTCACGCAAATCTTTCAAACTTTGATTTTTCACTTTCGGGTCATAAACATCTTCCATGTGATTATAAAAGCCTTTTAAGAAGATGTTTTTCGGCAATGATTCTTTGAAATTGACCATTAAATCCTCAATGGGCACGTAAATGGCGAATTTAGTGATGACACTGTCAGCAGCGGAAGTCTCAATCTTGTATTTGGTCTTTGTATAGGGGATATAGTAAAATTCGTCCATCGTAATCAAGTTGCCGTCTTTTTTAGCATTCTTCTCGGCCAACTCGCTGATTACTCTATCCTTGACTGTAGTTTTGGTAGTATCAAATATCACATAGCCACGCTCCTCACGCTGTTTCATGGTCATGTTCATGAACTTCTCCATGAATTTCTCATCTTGCATACTATCCTGCGGGGGATTTTCTCTCGAGTTGATGGAGATCAGCACTCCATTCTCGTAAAAATCAATCAGAGTATCGATATGAGAGGCATAGCAATGGTAGCGTTCATGATAGAGTTCCTGCAGCACCTGAATGGCGGTGAGACGGTTGGTGTTTAATTCGATACGCTCCTGATAAACATCGGCATACTTAGCAGGACGGAGAATTGCCCGCAGATTGAAGAACAGAAGAACCAATACCACGAGGCCTAAAAAAACGGTCAAAGCCACTTTACTTTTCATAGAATTTCACTAATTTATTTTTAATTCTTTATTCTAAAAAAACAGAGTGCAAAAATACTAAATTTTCAGATTGTGCCAGCATCATTTTTTGTTTTTGTAAAAAAAATTCATGTATGTTTGCAATTCAAAAAATCAAACATGTTCTATCTGCTTAGGAAAGCGCATATTTTACAATTGTTGGTCGGGGTATCCGCACTATTATTATGCGGGGTGGAAATTTTTATAAAACCATTGGATATCAGCTATTTTAGTAACTCGCTCCCCTGTACCGACAGTCTTGCGAACTGGATGATTTTGCATCCGACAGGAACACATTTTTTCGCTTTATTACTCCTCCTTCTCCAATCTGTTTTGATGTTCAATTATATCAGACAAAGCGGATTTTTGGACGAAGAGAACGTGCTTTCCCTCCTTTTTTTCTGTGCAATTTCAGTTGGCATGGGCATTTTCTTGCCGCTGACGCCTGCTTGGCTCACCAATACAGCCATCCTTGCCGTGCTAAACATCAGCAACCAGGGCACCTCTTCTATCAGCAAAACCGCTCTTCTCTGTGCTGGAATCATTATTGGAACCGCCACCCTGTTTGACCCTGCCGCCGCACTACTTCTTCTCTTCTTCATCCTGCATGTCCTCATCAGCCAGATTGACAAACTGCGCGCTTTGCTGGCCACCTTGTGTGGAGCCCTCATCTCCTATCTCTACCTCCTTGCCTATCATTTCTTTGCCGGCTCCCTGCCTAATTATCTACAATCTTTCTCCCAAATCCGCTTTCAGTTTCCTATTTTCACCCCCCACTCCATCTACGCTCTCATCGCGATGGGGGTCTGCCTGTTGCTGGTCATATACGTGATGGCAAGAGTTAAGGTGCTTTACCAAAACAAGCTGATTGTCATTAGGCGACGGTACCTTCGTCTGTGCATCCTCTTTGGCTTCACCATCGCCATGATGCTCATTTCCAACGTGCCGTTCCCCTACTCTCTCTTCTACCTGCTCACACCAATTACAGTTTTCATTATCTCCTTCATCCCTGCGCGTAATTTCGCCATATCCAGCGAGATACTGCTGATGATTCTCACCGCCTCGCTCGTGGTGATGGGCCGATTATAATGTAACTATTTTATTTACAGATTTATAAAAGAGAAAACACCATGCTCGTACAAGGTATGTACGCCAAGGCCTATCAGCACAACGCCTGCCGTGATAGAAGCCCACTTGGCCGGAATGGGGAATTTGCGTTTGCCGAGAAAAATGCCCAGCATGGCCGACAGAAAGGTCACGACGGCAATCACCAGCACCGTCATCAGAATCTGCGGAATGGTGTTGTCCACCCCTAACCCGATGCCCACCACGAAAGCATCAATGCTGGTGGCCACCGCCAACGTGCAGATCACCCAAAAACGCGACACATCGAAATTGCCGTCGCCTTCATCGTTGCGAATGCCGTCCACGATCATCTTGACTCCCACCGCGGCCAACAACCCGAACGCAATCCAATGGTCCACACTCTCGATCAACCGCTGGCACACATTGCCGATGAGCGCACCCAACAGCGGAAACCCGCCCTGAAACAGCGCAAAAGTAACCGCCATCAGCACCCCCCGCGAGTAACTGAACTTCGACTTCAAACCGCAAGTGGTCGATACGACTAACGTATCCACACAAAGGGCAAGTCCTAAAACAACGGCTTCTACAAAAGTCATCGGCTACTCTGTCGCTTTTTTGTGCGGGAAAATCAATGATCCCACAATCGACATCACCAAAATCCCCAAAATAATCAACAGGGAGAGCAGGGTGGAAATCTCCAAGTGGAAAAATTCATGCCCGATCATCTTCACCCCAATAAAGGTCAGCAGCACGCCCAAACCATATTTGAGCAGCCAAAAGAGCGAAGTGACATTGCTGAGCAGGAAAAATAGCGAACGCAACCCCATGATAGCAAATATGTTAGAGAAAAACACAATGAAGGGGTCAGTGGTGACGGAAAAGACCGCCGGGATGGAGTCCACCGCAAAAATGATGTCGCTGAACTCAATGACCAGCAGCACCAAAAACAGGGGGGTCATGAAATTTTTGCCGTCAATCTTGGTGAAGAAATCGTGGCCATGCACCTCCGGCGTGGTGCGGAAGTGCTTGGCGGCAAACTTCACAATGGGATGGTTGGCGGTATCCACCTTCTCATCACTCTTGCTGACAAACATTTTGATACCACTAAAAATCAGAATGGCACCGAAAATGGCCAGCACCCACGAGAATTTCTGCACCATGGCTCCCAATGCAAAAATAAAGGCGAAACGCAGGATGATGGCCCCCAAAATTCCCCAAAACAATATCCGATGATAGTACTTTTTGTCGATGCCAAAGCTCACAAAAATCATAATCATCACGAAGATATTGTCGATGGAAAGCGACTCTTCCAAGAAGTAGCCAGCCAAGTATTGGGTGAAAATCTCCTTGCGATAGATTTGTAAACTGCTCTCATAGTCCATCCCCTCATGAATCAGCTTCGAGAGGTCGCTGTTGCCCACAAAGGCCAGCAAATCCTCCATGTTGCCGATGCCATGAATCCACTCGGCCTTGAACCACAACAGTGCGGCAAAACCCATGGCCAAAAGCACCCATACCAACGTCCACGTGGCCGCCTCCTTGTTGCTGATAGCATGGTCTTTTTTATGAAAAACGCCCAAGTCCAATGCCAACATCACGATGATGAAGGCCATAAAAAAGATGAAGAATAAGATTCGAGCCATAAATTTTATGTTTCTAAAAAAACGGGCACATTTTCATGTGCCCGTTTGAGGTTCTTTGGAAAGATTATTGTCTCACAACTTTGGTCTTACCCACCATTTCGTTGCCGTTGAAGATGCAGATGAAATAAACGCCCTGTGAAAGCTGGCTCATCTTGATGGTGTTAGCACCATTGTTGATGGCCTGGCTGTCGACCAGCTCGCCCATCATGTTGTAGATGGCTGCGTGGGTGGCCTCACCATTGATTTCGAGGGTGATATTGCCCGGGGTCGGGTTCGGATAAACCACAGTCTGGAGAGCCGGATTTTCGTTCACCAGCGTACCATCACCGAGGGTCTTGGGCAGGATGTAGTAGCGGGATTCTACACGAGGAGAACCGTAACCATTGGAGTAGGCGGCAGTACGCATGTTCACACCGATAATGTCACAAGCGACGGTCGGGATGTCAGCACCCACCTGCGTGTCGTACTGGCCCGTGAAATATACGGCCGTGTCGGTAACACCGTTCTGGGTAACCGTGTAGCGAATCTGCTTGGTGAAAGTACCGGTCTCGTTGAAGGTAACATTCTCGAGCTTGATGAGCTGTCCCTGAATGCCATCCATGTACTCCTGATCCTGCAGCTGGGCCAAAGTCACCACGATGGGGGCGGGAGCTGCGGAGGGGAAGGCGTTGATGTCGGCGTTGGAAATACCTGCCATCACCTTGAATTCGGTGTAACCGAAATAGTTGCTGACATGACCAATCACGTTTGTAATCTCTTGGTCAACAGACACATTGGTAAGATGAGCATCGGGGTCATAGAGCTGGATAGCGCCGGTCTCGTCCTGGATCCATTTGGTGTAGCTGCCGGTCTTGAAGACCTGGGTCACATAACCTTGTCCGGTATATCTGTAGAAGGCGGAGGTGTCGGTTACGTTGGCGTTCACATCGCTGTTGTCGATGAGGGCGCGGAGGGCAGCGATAGTAGGAACATCGGTGATTTCGATAACGTGGGCGGTGAGTCCCACAGTGGCGGTATAGTCGCTGTTGGTGAGGGTGAGGGTGGCGGTGTAGTTGCCGGCAGCGGCAGCGCTGAAGCTGATCGGGATGGCCACACCGTTGTCGGTCATCAGATCGTCGTTGGCGACGGTGGTGGCGGTGGTAGCAAACTGAGTATCACCACTGATGGATACGGTAGTGGTGCCGCCTGCAGTGAGGTTGTAACCATGAGCAATCAGCGTGGAGGTGCAAGCCTGGTTGACCGACACGTTGTTGAAGCTGGTGGTACCCTGAACGCTCATGGTCGGGTCGGTGGCAGCATAAATATAAATATTGTCGATGAAAGCTCTGGGAGAACCCTCGAAACGGATGGTGGTGGCACCGCCGCCAGCAGCGATAATCTCGAAAGTGGCGAGGTCGCACTGCACATCCTGGGTGGAACCACTGTTGGGAAGACCCTCAACGGTGTAAGCTGTGCTGTTGACCGTTACCGTCATGGTGGTGCCTTCGGTAGCATTGTTGGTGTTCCAAGCGCGGGCGTCGAACACAATGCGGATGCTGCCCACACCGCTCAGGTCGATGGCGGGAGTCTCAATCCAGCCGTTCTCAGAACCGGTACCCACTTTCACCTTTCCGTTAGCGGGATAAGCTTTGTAGGAACTCCAGCCCGGAAGAGCATCACCCAACGTGGTGGCGTTGAATGCTGAACCACTGGCATCACACTGCTGTGTACCGCTGCCCGTCACCGAAGTGAAGTCTTGCGAAAAGATAGGGGCATTTTGCGCAAAAGATTGATTGGCACAGAAAGCCAATACCATCATCAATGCGCCTGCAAAAATTGTAAGGATTCTTTTCATTTTTTTGATGTTTAAAAGTTGATAAATTAAAATGAATTATTTTCTGTTATTAATTGATTATCAATATTTTTATGAATAAAATCAATGCGCTTGGACAGCCAAATCACATTGAGGTTGTGCGGATACTTTTTCTTCAAATTCTCATATATTTTCTCTAAAAAATCAAGATCTTCCGCCTCATCGAAGAAAGTACCCATCTGATATTTTTGGTAAAACGCCGTAATCGTGGCCAACGAAGTGGGGTGATGGGTGATAAACTGAACCAGAAAATCCCGATGATGGCCTTTGATGAGTGTATAAGCATTATTGATGACCATGTGCGAACTGTCATCATCGGTATATTCATACCAAAGGGTGAGGTGTTCGGCAGAATCTATGAAACGCGACAGCCGCTGGTCGAGTTCCCACATCAGCTGCGCATCCTCTCCGCCTTTTACCTTGTAGTTGCGGCACAATGTGTCAGCATTGTTGAAGGTGAAGGTCAGCTGCTCGCCGCGTCGGGCAATCGTGGTGATGGTATTTTGCCCGCCAAAACCGATACGGTAGAACTGCGGCTCCGCATCGTCGGGCTGATATTGGAGGCTGAATGCCCCATCTGTGACCGTGCTGTTGCTCAAACCGTCATATTCCACCCCACCCACGCCGGTAGTGTCCACCAACATCAAGTGAAGATACAGCGATTTTCCCTCACTATTCTTCACAGTTCCCTTCATCACCACGCTATTCTGCGCATTCTCTCCTTCCTTCTTATCAGAAGAACACCCCCACGAAAATATCGCAAGTAACAGTATAACAAGAAGTTGTATTCTTTTATTCATATTTCGGTAAGAATTGCAAAAATAAAAATTCTTTTTGACTTATCGCTTTTTAATAAAGAGTTTTTAATTCTAAAAAATCAAAAAAAATGCCGTACCTTTGCACGCAAAATATCACGCACGGAAATTATGGAATACAACTTCGACGAAATTATTCCCAGAAAAGGAAGCAACTGTTTGAAATACGACAAGATAGGTGACTTTTTTGGAAGCGAGGATGTTCTTCCGATGTGGATTGCCGACATGGATTTCCGCACCCCCGATTTTGTGCTGAATGCGCTGAAAGAGCGCCTCGAGCATCCCGTGATGGGCTATTTCTTCCACCCCGAGGCTTACTACCAGGCCATCGTGGCATGGATGCAGAAACGCCACCAGTGGAATATCTCCTCCAAGTGGATCTGCTTCTCGCCGGGTGTGGTCGCCGGTCTCTCTTTTTTAGTGCAGATTTTTACTGAAAAGAATGATAAAGTTCTCATCCAAACGCCTGTATATCCTCCTTTTTATGAGGTAGTTGAAAAAAATGGACGTGAACTGATTTTCAACCCGCTCGTGGTCAACGGCAACGTATATGAGATGGACCTCAACGACTTGGAGGAGAAACTGAAACAACATCCCAAACTGATGATCATCAGCAACCCGCACAATCCGGTGGGTCGCTGCTGGACTCCCGCCGAGCTGAAGCCCGTAGCGGAGTTGTGCCTCAAATACAACTGTCTGTTAATCAGCGACGAAATCCATTCCGACCTGATGATGACCGGCTACAAACATACGCCGGTGGCCACCCTGTCGGAAGCCATCGCCCAGAACACCATCACCTGCATGGCACCGAGCAAGACCTTCAACCTCGCGGCCATGTTCACCTCCGAAATCATCATCCCCAACCCCGAACTCCGCACCCGCTTCAAGAACTTCATGAACGACACGGTGCATATCTACGGCAATGTGTTTGGCAGCGTCGCCTCACAAGCCGCCTACGCCCACGGCGCCGACTGGCTCGACCAACTGTGCCGCTACCTCACCGGCAATGTGGCTTACTGCCAGCAGTTTATCGCCGATAACCTCCCGCAACTCAAAACCTATCGCCATGAGGCCACCTACCTCCTGTGGGTCAACTTCAAAGGGTTAGGGCTCACCCACGAGCAGCTCTCCGAAAAGCTGATCAAGGAAGCCCGCCTCGGACTCAACGACGGCAAAGCCTTCGGCACCGCCGGCGACAACTTCATGCGCATCAACCTCGCCTGCCCCCGCGCCACTGTGGAACAAGCGATGAATCGTTTATTAGAAACATTTGGAAATCAAGCTGTTAAATAAAAACAACCACATGAACCCTGAACTGACCGAAAAAGCACTGGACATCCTCCGCCACCCCGCGGACAGCAAGCTGATCACCCACCTCAACTCCTGCGTACACTGCGGGTTGTGTGGCACCAGCTGTCTCTTCTACAAGTCTTTCGACGACCCGAAATACATTCCTGGCAAGAAGGTGGACTTGGTGGCCTCTCTGTACCGCCGCTACTGCACCACCATGGGCAAGGTGGCACCCAAGCTGACCCATGCCCGCGACCTCGACGATGAGATGATCGCCGAGATGGTGGATTCGCTCTACGGAGCCTGCACCATGTGCGGACGCTGCGTGGCCCACTGCTCCATCGGCGTTGATATTCCCTTCGTGGTGCGCACCGGCCGCCGGATGCTCGCCACTATGGGCATGGTACCCCAGTCGCTGCAAGCCACCGTGGATGCCGCCGTGAACACCGGCAACAACATGGGCATTCCCGAAGACGAGTTTGTGGATACCATCCAGTGGATGGAAGAGGAGATGCAGGATGAAGAGGGCTTCGAAACTGCGGAAATCCCGCTCAACCAGCCCGACAAGGAGATGCTCTACACCCTCAACCCCCGCGAACCCAAGTTCTTCCCGCTCTCCATCGCCGCCGCTGCCAAGATCTTCCACGCCGCCGGCGAAAGCTGGACCCTCTCAACCAAGATGTACGATGTAACCAACTACGGCTACTTCTCCGGCAACGACGAAGAGGCTACCCTCATCGCCAAACACATGTACGACGAGGTGAAGAATCTGAACTGCAAAAAGCTGATCCTCGGCGAGTGCGGTCATGGTTCGCGCGCCCTCCGCTGGGAGTCGCCCAACTATATGAAACAGCACCCCGACTTTCAGATGATTACCCTCGTGGAACTCATTGAACAATATATCCGCTCGGGGCGCATCAAACTCGACAAGTCGCTGAATACCAAGAAGTACACCCTGCACGACCCCTGCAACATCACCCGCAACGGCGGACTGTTCAACACCCTGCGTTTCGTGGTGAAGAGTGCCGTGCCCGAACTGATTGAGATGGACCCGTACGGCAACGAGAACTTCTGCTGCGGCGGTGGCGGCGGCATGCTTGCCATGAGCGAGTTCAACGAACGCCGTCTCAAAATCGGTGAAATCAAGGCCAACCAGATTCGCAAAACTGGTGCCGACGTGGTCATCACCCCCTGCCACAACTGCGTGGACCAGCTCATGCAAATCGACCACCACTACAAACTCGGCGTGGAAATCAAATCCGTGGCCGAAGTCGTGGCCGACGCCCTTGTAATGCAATAAAATTATAATTTACCATAAATAATAACGGATATGAAAGACATTTTTGAAAGGATTAAACAGTCCACCGGCGGCCCGATCGGCCAATACCGCAAAACCTGCGAAGGCTATTTCATCTTCCCGAAGCTGGAAGGCGAACTTGGTCCTCACATGAAATTCAGAGGCAAAGAGGTGCTTTGCTGGAGCTTGAACAACTACCTCGGCTTGGCCAACCACCCAGAGGTGCGCAAAGCCGACGCGGAAGGCGCCGCCCGCTGGGGCATGGCCTACCCGATGGGAAGCCGTATGCTCACCGGCCAAACCGCCCTGCACGAGCAGCTGGAACGCGAACTGGCTGATTTTGAGAAGAAAGAGGCTGCCTTCGAGTTCAACTTCGGCTACCAGGGCATCTTCTCCACCATCGACTCGCTCGTCTCACACCACGACGTCATCGTTTACGATGCTGAAGCCCACGCTTGCCTCCTTGATGGTATGCGCCTCCACATCGGCACCCGTATCAAATTCAAACACAATGATATAGTAGATTGCGAAAAGGTGCTGGCCAAAGCTTGCGCGCTGGCTGAACAACAGGGCGGTGGCGTGCTCCTCATCACCGAAGGCGTGTTCGGCATGACCGGCGCACTCGGCATCCTCGACCAGATCGCAGCCCTCAAGAAGAAATACAAATTCCGCATCCTCATCGACGACGCCCACGGTTTCGGCGTGATGGGCCCCCACGGCCGCGGCACCTCCGAACACTTCGGCGTGATGGACGACATCGACATCTACATCGGTGCCTACGCCAAGTCGATGGCCACCATCGGCGGCTTCGTCGCCACCGAAAAGCCGATTATCGACTTCCTCAAATACAACATGCGCTCGCAGATGTACGCCAAGGCGCTCCCGATGCCGATCGTGGTGGGCTGCCTCAAGCGTCTCGAAATCATCCGCAGCGCAGAAGGCGACGCCCTCCGTGCCAAACTGTGGGAGGTGACCCGCCGCCTGCAGAAAGGTTTCCGCGACCTCGGCTACGAGATCGGACCCGCCGAAGCCTGCGTCACGCCCGTCATCCTCAAGTGCGGTATCAACCAGGCCGCCAACATCGCCGTTGACCTCCGCGAAAACTACAACATCTTCTGCTCCATCGTCACCTACCCCGTCATTCCTCCCGGAATGCTCATCTTCCGCATCATCCCCACGGCCGCTCACTCCATCGAAGATGTGGACCGCACCCTCGAGGCCTTCCGCGACATCAAGGAGCGCCTCGCCAAAGGTGACTACGACAAGGAGATTCCTGACATGGCGTCCATCAACAAATAACACATTAAGAAAATTTCAAACATTTTTTTGATTTGTTATTTTTTATGAAATAATTATTGTATTTTTGCAGCCGTAATTGAGTGCCGGTAAGTACAAGCTGTTTATCTGCACTATAATAAGGATTACAGGGATGCTCATTAGAGTGTCCCTTTTCTTTCTTAACAAAAAAAAATGAAACAGGCAACAACCATTGAGGAGCAGATTGCGCTTCTAAAAAATAGGGGAATGATTATTGGAAATGAAGACAAGGCCAAAGAAATACTGATGGATATCGGTTATTATCGATTAGGGTTTTATTGGTTCCCATTTGAGAAAACATATCCCGCAAAGGATAGAACCCGATCACATGTTTTTATAGAAGGAACTTCCTTTGAAGATGCCGTGAATCTGTATTATTTTGACCATGATTTGAGAAACATTCTTCTTCCTTATCTCAGCAGGATTGAAATCAATCTGCGAACTTTTGTCATATACCACATTTCCCATGCATACAAAGGCAATCCCCTTTGGTTTGCAGATTCATCAATACTCAATTATGACTTTGTAACACATTTCCAAAAAACATACTTGGAAAACATCAAAAACAACACAGCCATACGACATCATCATATTAAGTATCCGCGTGATTTGGTCGCCCCAGCATGGAAAACATTGGAATATGCAACATTGGGTGACATAATTATGCTTTGTAAAAACCTTAAAAACAATAATTTGCAAAATGACATTGCCGAACACCATGGTTTTCGAAATCTTGATGTCTATTACAGCCATATCGGAACCATTCGCGTTTTGAGAAATCTTTGCGCTCATGGCCATAACATCTTTGACTTGACACTTCAAAAGTCCATCAAAAGAGGCCCCATTTCCAATTTGAACGGCAACGAGCACCACAATCTCATGGGGGCGTTACGAGTGATTTTGTTTCTGCTTTCAACCATTTCTATTCATCGAAAACAGGACTTGATTAACGAAATATACCAATTATTGGTAAGGAACAAGAATCTGAAAATATACCCAATAGTATCCTACTTAGAAGCAATAAAATAGGATAGTGATACATAATTAATAAATCCAGTCTGAGGCCGCCGGAAGGGGCCTTTTCGTATGTATTTGTAGATTAGACATTCTATTTCCAAAAATTTATAGTATCTTTGCCATCCAAATCAACAAAATAGCTATGCAAAAACACATTGCAATGACGGCGCTCCTCCTATGGATGGGAGTCCTTTGTGGCTATGGTCAGACAGATTCGCTTGCCACACGCACAACAACCCATGATGAAATACAAGAAAACTACTTGGTGACGGAAATGGATTCCATTACAACTGAGCGCGTTCAAGACCAAATCATATTGCAACAGTTTGTGGAAAGCATACCCGAAATAAACGCCTCCTGTCCTACGACCTTATACGGCAATCTCACTCTGGATAGTCTCTCGTTCAGCCATCCGCAAGTTTGCTATCATGTATCCATCGATTCAAAAGATTACACACAGTCGAAAGAAGATGGGGCTTCGTGGATTATATTGTCAAGAACCACCCACTTTTTTAAAATCATCAAGAGATGCCATCTGGGACTTACCTATCTTGTCTCATTCAAAGATACAACGGGAAAAACAGAGGTTGTTTATACTCCAGAAGAGATTTCCGACATCTTTTCACAAGAAGTTCCCAAAGAACGTGTCTTAAAATATTTCCGCGATTTGGTCAAAGAGGTCAACGAGACTTTTCCCACTACTGTTGACAGACACATGCGTGTTGATTCGATGTCCATCGACAAAGGATATATGCAATATCATTACACAGTTTTCGAGGATAAAAATTTCAATATCAAGATGTTAAGGAAAAACATCGAGGCATTGAAAGCCAACACTGTTAATGTGATGATGGATGCTAATTCATCCCTGTTTCTAATCATAACGGGATGTTCCATCATGGACTACGGACTCATTTTCCGGTTTGTCAGTTCAACCAATAAAAGGAAACATGTTGATGTAGTGTTCACTCCCGATGAGGTTAATGAAATTGAGCTGTTCCGGCGGCTGTGGTGAGAGCTGACTGGTCTGCAACTATGCCGCAGAAGAACAGGGAGGGTGATAGGAGGGAAAATGCCACAAAAAAGGGGATGCCCAACGAGCATCCCCTATGTATTGTCATATTGCAGATTATTTCACTGCTTCAATGGCTTGTTTGATGAGCTGGAAGGTTCTTTCAGCATCGTTGTCCAAACCAACAGAGAAACGGATGAGGCCTTCGCTCATACCCATCTCCTTCTGGATGTCTTCCGGAACCTCAGAAGAGGTGGACTTGCCGGAGTTGCTGAACAAAGTCTTGAAGTAACCGAGGCTCACTGCGAGGTAACCCACGCCCAGACGCTGCATCTCTTCCATGATGGCGCTGGCCTTCTCAGCCGTACCCATGTCAATGGAAATCATACCGCCGAAGCCGTACTCTTCATTCATCATGGATTTGAACAGCTCGTGATCCACATGCTCGGGAAGTCCGGGATAGTTGTATTTGATACCGGTTTCTTTGAATCTCTTGGCCAGATACATGGCATTCTCGCTGTGCTTTTTCATGCGGATGTGCAAGGTGTGCAGGTTCTTCTGAATGCTGGATGAACGCATCGGATCAAGCACGGGACCCAGCAACATGGCGGTACCGTCGTTCACATTGATGAGCGAGTTGATATAGTCGGCCGTACCACAGATGGCACCTGCCACACAGTCGTTCATACCATTCACATATTTGGTCATACTGTAAATCACCACGTCGGCACCCAAACGGTAGGGGGAGAAAATCATCGGGGTGAAGGTGTTGTCAACCAACAGCTTGGCACCAGCAGCATGAGCAATCTTCGAGAGCTCGGGAATGTTGGCGATGCGGAGCAACGGGTTGTTCATGGTTTCGGTATAGATCACCTTGGTGTTGGGTTTGACAGCCTTTTTCACGGCATCCAGATCTTGCATATTCACAAAATCCACCTCCACACCAAATTTCTTGATGTAGTTGTTCAAGAAAGCAAACGTGCCGCCGTAGGTGGTCATGCTGGAGAGGATGTGGTCGCCAGCCTTCACTTCGTGAAGCAACGCAACGGTGATGGCAGCCATACCGGAACCGGTAGCCCATGCGCATTCGGTGCCCTCCATTGCGGCCAATGCCTGGCAAAGAGCAAAGGTGCTGGGGTTCCAGTGACGGGAATAGAGATAGTAACCTTCCGTCTCACCATGGAAAGTGTCGGTCATGGTTTTAGCCTGTTCGAACATAAAGGTTGCGCTGTCGCAAATGGCCGGGTTCACACCGCGGTTCAGGTCTTTTTGATCAATAGCTTGGATTTGGGTTGCGGGATCAAATTTTTTCATCTGATGATATTTTTAATGTTGATAATATTTTGATGATAGCAAAATCAGTATTTGCCATTGGCGGTGCAAAGATACAATATTATTTGTTTGGTCGCGAAAAAAATTTCACTTCTTTTCCCAACTTCAACTTAGGCGTATGCGTGAAGACCACCCAGCCAAAAATTCACCCCAAAATAGGTCATCAGCAGACAGAGAAAGGCGGCTATCATATATATATGGTAAAAAAGTGGCCGACGAAAACTGGGAAAAAAGCGCGTCTGAAGCGCCGGCGCATAAAGCATCAGCGTCACCAACGCCCACACCTCCTTCGGATCCCAGTTCCAATAGTGCCCCCACGCCGTGTCGCCCCATATCGAGCCAGTCATGATGCCCAAAACCAACAAGCCAATTCCAGGCCATAACAGCAGGCGCGAAAAGGCGGTCAGTTTTTCTTCAATTTCTAAAGAAAATTTATTAAGAATTTTGATAACCAATAAAATAATAGGGATAATAAAAGTAAATGCCAGCAGGGCGTACGACACCATCATCAACAGCACATGGATACTGAGCCAGGGCGAATCTAAAACAGGAGGCAACAGGCTGATTTTCGGACTGTTGAACGACAATCCCATCACTACAAAAACCATCATCAAAAGAAAAAGTCCACCTATTGGAAGCAATGGATTCTTTTTCCATAAAATATTAGTAATCAATAAAATAATGATAGATAAAAACAGTAATGTGTCGTAGCTGCTGCTGAGGGGAATGTGTCCGCACAAGGTCCAACGCCAAATCCAATGGACGATGGCCATCAAGAGGAGGATGAAAGCTAATATTCTGAAACTCAAATCCATCATCCTTTCCTCTTTTCCACTAAAAAAAAGATGACGAAATGCCAAAAGGAGAAGAACGATCAGGCAGGGCAGCCAGTGACTTAACCATTTTTTGGCATAGTGATAGCACACTTCGCTTTGGATGGCACGAGGCCGTTGAATCTGTGCCCGCTGTTTCTCCTTCAATTGTTTTATTAAGACAATATTTTGAGAAGAATGATTATTTAATGTATTGATATATAATATTTTGAAAAAATGATGGATAAAAACTGTTTCTTCTGATGGCAGTGAAGAAAGATCATCGGCAGCGGCAAACCATCGATGTTGCGAGGGAAACATTTTGAAAGCCAATCCTGAACGCAGGTATTGCAACTGCCGCAGCTTCAGCACTACTTTTTGAAGATTTTTATCATCTTGAATATCAATATTTTCTATATCTGAAGAATGGCCTGTTCCTAACAATTGCAAAGGACTGGCATATTTCCCACAATGCAATTTTTGTCGGGTGACTCTGCCAGAAATTTTCACAATCGGCTCCGAAATCCACTCTTCGGGAAACAGCACCCACCCCATCACCACCTCCACGCTACTGAAATCCCCATACTTGGTATCTCCATAAATATCAAACAGATAATCATCACACAAGGCCACTAATGGGGCTTCCCTACCCTCATATTCCACCACCACATCCTCCATCTCACGAGCGACTTCTCGGCTGATGGTTTTCTGCGCCGACATTTCTATTGGAAAGAGGAGAATGGGCAGCGCCCCTATCGACAATTTCTTCAGCAGAGCCCGAAACTCTCCATCCTTTTTAGCCATCATTAGAACATAAAATACAGCAAACCAAGCATAACCAACAAACACAATCGCTTTCCCCCATGTCTGCCATAAGGAAACAAAACTTCCCACCAGCAGAAAAAGCGGAGTGAGGTGAAGGCATTTCACGACTTTATTTTGGGAGGATAAAAATGAAAGAAGAGTGCCCAAAACCACGAACATACTCAAAGCTGTCCAAAAGGCCCAATGCCCGTAAAAATGCTGATGGATAAAGGGTTTCCCACACAACTGTTCCACAAAAGTGGCCCCAGCCAGCGCCGCGGCGGTCAGGTACCAGCAAATTTTGAAGAGGATGGTGGCCAATTTCATAAGGATGGGGTAATAGCTTCAAGCCCCAGTCCTTTTCCCACCTCCAACATGTACGCGAATGCCGCCTCGTAGGTGTTCTCAATCAAGCCGTCGAGGATGGCATCACACACGGCATCTTTAATGACACCCACTTCCCGCGAAGGCTTGAGCTGAAAGGTTTTCATGATGATTCCGCCATCAATGGGTGGCCGCCAGTTGCGAATCTTGTCCTTCTCCTCAATCTCCACAAACTTCTGCCGCACAATGGCGAAATTCTGTAGATATTGTTTCACCTTGAACATGTTTTTCGAGGTGATGTCGGCTTCGCAAAGGAGCATCAGGTCATCCACATCGTCGCCGGCCTCGAACAGGAGGCGACGCACAGCAGAGTCAGTAATACTCTCATCCACAAGAGCTTGCGGACGAAGATGCAGTCCCACCAACTTCTGCACATATTTCATTTTCTCATCGCAGGGGAGCTTCATTCTGCGAAAGATCTGGGCCACCATGCGGGCACCCACCACCTCGTGGCCGTGGAATGTCCAGCCAATTTTCTCGTCAAAGCGTTTGGTCTTGGGTTTGGCAATGTCGTGCAGCAGAGCGGCCCATATCAGATAGAGGTTGTTGCTGACGAGGGCGATTTTGTCCACCACTTCCAAGGTGTGCAGAAAATTGTCCTTGTGTTTCAATCCGTTGATTGTCTCCACCCCTTTCAAGGCGACAAGCTCGGGCAGGAATTGCGCCAGCAGTCCCGTTTTTTCGAGCAGCGAGAGTCCGATGGAAGGTTTGTGGGAAAGGAGAATCTTATTCATCTCCGTGGTGATGCGCTCCATAGAAATAATTTCGAGGCGGGAAACATTCCGCACGATGGCGTCGTAGGTTTCGGGAACGATAGTAAAGTTGAGTTGCGAGGCAAAACGGACGGCACGGAGCATCCGCAACGGGTCGTCAGAAAAGGTAATATCCGGATCCAAAGGCGTGCGTATCAACTTGTTGTTCAGGTCATCGAGACCATGGAAGGAGTCGATGAGGCATCCTTTTTCAGGACCATTGAGGGCGATGGCCAAGGCATTGACGGTGAAGTCGCGGCGGTTTTGGTCATCCTGAAGGGTGCCGTCCTCAACGACAGGCTTGCGGGAACCTCTGGAGTAAGACTCCCTGCGCGCACCCACGAACTCCACCATCACCCCGTTGTGGGTGAACTGCGCGGTACCAAAATTGCGATAGACGCTCACGTTAAGGTGGGGCGAAATCTTCGCGGCGGTAGCCTCCGCCAGTTCGATGCCGGAACCCACCACCACGACATCAATATCATTGGAATTACGGTTCAGAAAAATGTCACGCACCACACCACCCACAGCGTAAGCCACTACTCCCATCTCATCTGCCGTTTCTCCAACTATTTGATATATTGGATTTTTCAATTCCTTCAAATAATCTTTCTTCACCATAAAATAAATTTGAAATCTGTTTCGCTTTCAGCGTGCAAAGATAGTTGAAATCTCATAATTATTCACCCTTTCACCTATGATTTTTATTCCCTTTGACAATCACTCAATTTTCTTGAATCTATGACGTTATATTTTAGGGAAATTTCTCCAACCATTCATAAAAATGTGTATTTTTGCACAATTTTTTTAGAGAAAATAAATCATTAAAAATCACTTTATGGATACACAAGATTTGAACCAAGAAACCAACAATTTCAATCCTGATTTCATTCCTGAGCCGCCGACCGCAGAGGTGCCAGCGCAGGAAATGCAGCAAACCCAATCATGCAAAAAGAAAGAGCCCAAGCCCGATACCCGCTCCAGAAAATTCTGGAGAACTGTACTCGGCTCCTTCGTGGGATTCCTTCTTGCCAACACCCTCCTCATCGTTTTGGGTCTGTTCATCCTTGTCGCTGCCTTCAACAGCAGTGTCTCTATCCCCAAGAATTCCGTCCTTGAGCTGACTTTGGACGCTCCTATCGCCGAGCGTTCTTCCGACGCTTTTGCGTACTCAATACGGGGAATGAAAAGCCCCATCGGGCTGGATGACATTCTGCGAGCTATCGATGAGGCCAAAAATGATGACAAAATCAAAGGTATCTCTCTGAACCTCACCGCAGTATCTGGAAGTCCGGCAAGTTTGGAAGAAATTCGCAGAGCTTTGCAAGAATTCAAACAATCCGGAAAATTCGTCTATGCCTATAGCGACACCTATTCGCAGAGCGCATATTATATTGCTTCCGTGGCCGACAAGGTGTATTTGAACCCGCAAGGCACGATTGACCTTCGCGGTCTTTCATTGCAGAATTACTATTTCAAGGGACTCTTAGATATGCTGCAAATCGACATCGAAGTGGTGAAACACGGCCGCTACAAAAGTGCGGTGGAACCCTACTCCCGCTACGACATGAGCGAGGCCAGCCGCGAGCAATCGGAGGCGCTCGCCAACTCTATTTGGGGAACTTTCACAAAAGCCATCGCCCAATCCCGTAAGATTTCCGTGGATCAACTGAACGAAATTGCCGACAGTCTGCTGATTCAGCGCGGCGCCGATGCCCTACAATACAAACTGGTGGACGAATTGAACTACCGCACCGAATATATAAAAGCCCTCCACGCAAAGTCAGGTGTGGATGAGAAAAAGAAAATCACCCTGGTCAGTCTTGACGAATACACAGCGTCTCTGAAAGAGTCATCGGTGAAATCGAGCAGCAAAAAGGTGGCTGTCATCTATGCTGTGGGTGAAATTATTGATGGTGAAGGCAGTGAGAGCGTCATCGGTTCCACATCGCTGAGCCGTGAGATACGTCGGGCTGCACAGGACGAAAATGTGAAGGCCATCGTTCTGAGAGTGAACTCCCCCGGCGGCAGTGCCCTTGCCTCTGAAGTCATCTGGAATGAGATTGAGCAGGCCAAAAAGGCCGGTAAAGTAGTGGTGACCTCCATGGGCGACTACGCCGCTTCCGGTGGTTATTACATTTCCTGCAACTCCGATGCCATCGTGGCCGAACCCACCACCATCACGGGCTCCATCGGCGTGTTCGGCATGGTTCCCAGTTTCGGCAACTTCCTTTCCAACTACTTGCAAATCTACGTTGATGGTGTGAACACCAATGCCCACTCCGACGCTCTTACAGGCTACCGCGCCATGGACGAGAAAGAGAGCGAATTCATGCAGAACAGCGTGGACGACACCTACGCCACCTTCCTCAGCCGCGTGGCCAAAGGTCGCAAAATGAGCGTAGAAGATGTTGACAGTGTCGGTATGGGACGCGTATGGACCGGCGAAGATGCTCTCAAAATCGGTCTTGTGAACAAGCTGGGCAACCTCCAAGATGCCATCAAACTGGCAGCCCAAAAAGCCGGCATTGACGACAAGTACGAAGTGGTATATTATCCCGAAAAGAAAACCTTCATGGAAATGCTCACTAGTAACAATGTCGGACAAGAAGAGGTGAATATCGAAGACCGCTACCGTACCGAGCTTGGCGAGCTCTATCCCGCTTTCGCAGCCCTCCGCCAAATACGTCATCTGAAAGGCGTACAGGCCCGTCTGCCCATGGAATTTATCATTGAGTAACAATGTCATTCTTCAACATCTTCCTCCTCGTGATGACGGGCATCGCCCTCATCGTGTTCGTGTCGCTCTACTTCGTGGAGGCCGGCTACGGAATGCTGGTCTCTGCCCGTTGGGGCAAGCTCATCAATAACAAGGTGGCCTGGTTCATCATGGAAGTGCCGGTGTTCGCCGCCATGGTCGTGCTGTGGGCACTCTCGCCCCACCGCTTCGACCTCGTGCCGCTGGTCTTCTTCCTGATTTTCGAACTCCACTACTTCCAACGAGTCTTTGTCTTTCCTTTTTTAATGAAAGGGAAAAGCAAGATGCCTATCGGTATCATGCTGATGGGCGTGTGCTTCAACTGCCTCAACGCTATCATGCAGGGCTACTGGATTTTCTACGAGTCGTACCACGTGAACTACAGCGCCTTCGGTCTCCACTATACCGATACACAGTGGCTCACCTCCCCGCAGTTCATTCTCGGCACAATCCTCTTCTTCATCGGTTTTTTCATCAACCTGCGTTCCGACTACATCATCCGTCACCTCCGCAAAAGTCCCGACGACCACAACCACTATCTGCCCAAGGGCGGCATGTTCAACTACGTCACCTCCGCCAACTACTGCGGCGAACTGATGGAGTGGCTGGGATTCGCCATCCTGACTTGGTCGATGGCCGGCCTTGTGTTCTTCATCTGGACTTTTGCTAACTTGGTACCCCGCGCTAACACTCTCTATCACAAATACCAACACGATTTTAATGAAGAGATGGAAGGCAAGAAACTCAAGCGGGTGATTCCCTTCATTTATTAGTCATACTCTGCCAATTTTTAGCATAATTAAGCATAAAAAAAACATTTTCATGTCAGATTCCAAAATCTTCACCCCAGTGACTTTCGGTCCGCTGACCCTGCGGAACCGCACGATTCGTTCAGCCGCATTTGAGAACATGTGTTACGGCAACAAGCCCTCAGAGGATTTGTACAACTATCATACAGCCGTGGCCAAAGGCGGCATCGGCATGACCACCATCGCCTATGCGGCGGTGAACCGTAGCGGTGTGTCGTTCGACGGCCAACTGTGGATGCGCGAGGAGATCATTCCCGACTTGCGCAAGCTCACCGACGCCATCCATGCGGCGGGTGCGAAAGCCTCCATCCAGCTGGGACACTGCGGCAACATGACGCACCGCAGCACCTGCGGACAACTGCCGGTGGGAGCCTCCGGCGGTTTCAACTTCTACTCGCCCACCTTCCACCGCAAACTCACCGAGGCTGAGATTGAGGGTTTGGTAAAAGATTTTGGCCGGTCGGTGAACCTCGCTCGCGAGGCTGGCTTCGATGCTGTGGAGATTCATGCCGGACACGGCTACCTCATCAGCCAGTTTCTGTCGCCCTATACCAACCGCCGGAAGGACAAGTTCGGCGGCTCGCTCGACAACCGTATGACCTTTATGCGCATGGTGATGAAGGAGGTGATGAGGGCGGCCGGCGATGATATGGCGGTTTTCGTGAAAACCAACATGTACGATGGTTTCAAGGGCGGTTTGGGACTCGACGAGTGCCTCGAGGTGGCCAAAGAACTCGAACGGCTGGGCGCACACGCGCTGGTGCTCACCGCAGGCTTCGTCAGCAAGGCCCCGATGGCGGTGATGCGCGGCTGCATGCCGTACAAGACCCTCACCCACTACATGAACCCTTGGAAATTCTGGTGGCTCAAGATCGGTGTGCGCATGTTCGGCCATATCCTCATTCCGGAAGTGCCCTTCAAGGAGGCCTACTTCTTGGAGGATGCCAAGAAGTTCCGCGCCGCGCTGAAGCTCCCCTTAGTGTATGTGGGCGGCCTCGTCTCCAAGAGCAAGATGGAGGAGGTGCTGGATGCCGGTTTCGACGGACTGCAGATGGCCCGCGCGCTCGTGCATGACACCGACTTCGTGAACAAACTCGCCGCAGGTGAGGAGCGTAGCGGCTGCAAACACTCCAACTACTGCATCGGCCGTATGTACACCTTGGAGATGAGGTGCCACCACTGCGTGAACAACCTCCCGAAGAATCTCACCCGAGAAATCGAAGAGCTTGAGAAACGATAACGTCCTATGAGATTGTCGCTTATCATCATTTTCGCCTCGCTGCTGCTGATACCAGACCTCTACATCTGGTACTTTTTCCTGCGCAAAAAAAAGATAGGATGGACGCTGCTCTTCTTCCTGCCACTGCTTTATGTGCTATTGGTAGGAATGCTCATGTTTTTTGGGAAGAACACCCCCATATTGAGCCGCATCTTCTTCTATATCCTGCTCTGCCTCTCCCTCCCCAAAGCGATCTTCACCGTATGTGACACTATCTCCCAGATTGTAGGACATTGGTCTAAAAAAGGCAGAAAAATCGGATTGTACATCAGCATGGGCTTAGCGGCCATCGTGATGCTGACCGCCCTCTATGCCTGCTCCTTCGGCATGACCAAACTTGAAGTGAAGAAACAAGAACTCACATTCAACAACCTGCCGCCCGCCTTCGACGGCTACCGCATCGTGCAGATTTCCGACTTCCATATCGGCTCGTACAACGCCGGCAGCGACTTCGTGAAGCGTGTGGTGGATTCGGCGAATTCCTTACACCCCGACCTGATTGTGTTTACCGGCGATTTGGTCAACCTCAGAGCTTCGGAAGTGACACCTTTCACCGACATTCTCTCGTCGCTTCATGCGAAAGATGGTGTGCTGTCGATATTGGGTAACCACGACTACGGCACCTACGCCTACTATCACGACAGTATTCACTCGGCAGAAGAGTGCCAGCGACTGATTGACATAGAACGCAGTTTAGGATGGAACTTACTGATAGACAGTAATGTAATTATCCGACGGGACAACGACAGCATCGCCATAGTAGGCGTGGGCGACATTGGGAAGCCCCCCTTCAAGCCGCTTGGCGACCTGAAAAAGGCCACAAACTCCCTTAACCCACAAACATTCAGCGTGTTGCTCAGCCACGATCCATCTCACTGGCGCATGGAGGTGCTGCCGCAGACCAACATCCCGCTCACCCTATCGGGCCATACCCACGCCATGCAGTTCCGTATCGGCAACTTCTCACCGGTGAAATGGATGTACGACGAATGGGGTGGACTGTACGAAGAGGATGGTCAAAAACTGTTTGTATCCACCGGACTGGGCGGTGCGATGCCGTTCCGGTTAGGGGCAACGCCCGAAATCAATCTTCTTATTCTAAAAAAGAAATAACCCCCCGATAATTGTAAATTGTTAATTGTAAATTATTAATTGTCAAATATGAAAGGAATCATTTTAGCAGGCGGTGCAGGCACGAGATTGCATCCCATTACGCTGGCCATGAGCAAACAGCTGATGCCCATTTATAACAAACCGATGATTTACTATCCGCTCTCCACGCTGCTTTCTGCGGGAATTCGTGAGATTTTGATCATCTCCACCCCCACCGACCTGCCGCATTTCGAGCGATTGTTAGGTGATGGCAGCCGCATCGGATGCCGCTTCGAATACAAGGTGCAGGAGGTGCCCAACGGACTGGCGCAGGCCTTCGTGCTGGGTCGCGAGTTCATCGGCAACGACAAGGTATCGCTGGTGCTGGGCGATAACATCTTCTACGGCAGTGCGTTCGAGCATAATCTCTATAAGAATAACGACCCCGACGGTGGCATTGTTTTCGCCTATCACGTGTCTGACCCCGAGCGCTACGGTGTGGTGGAGTTTGATGAAAACATGAATGCTGTCTCTATCGAGGAGAAGCCCAAGCAGCCGAAGTCCAACTATGCGGTGCCGGGACTCTACTTCTACGACAACTCCGTGGTGGAGGTGGCCGCCAACATCAAACCCAGCACCCGTGGCGAATACGAAATTACGGATGTCAACAAATATTATCTTGAGCATAAAAAATTGAAAGTCTGCAAGATAGATAGAGGTACCGCATGGCTCGACACCGGAACCTTCCGCTCGCTGATTGAGGCTACCCAGTTTGTGCAGGTGGTGGAAGAGCGCCAAGGACAGATGGTAGGATGTATCGAAGAAATCGCTTACAAACAAGGCTTCATCGATGCGGATCAGCTACGCAACATTGCCGAACCATTACGAAAGAGCGGTTATGGAGAATATCTGCTTAAGTTAATATCCGACAACTAAATCAACCATTTTATGAAAAATTTTTTTCTGCCAATTGGGGGCTTGATTCTGCTACTTTTTGGCACAGTGAGAGCTTTTTCTCAAAGCCAAGAGGAGAAGGAAGCGGTGAATGCCATCTACCACTGGAAAACCACTTTTGACCCTACACAAGAGGAGTGGGATTTCATAAAAGAGAACCAAGTGAAGCGGATGTACGTGCGCTATTTTGATGTGGATGCCGACCCAAAGCCCATCGCCACCACCATCTTTAAGCAGAATCTTCCACAAGACATTGAAATTGTTCCCACCACCTTCATCACTGTAGGGGCTTGTTACTGGTATGAATGGATCGACGCAGAAGCACGAGCAGAACAATGTCATGCATTGGCCAACAAAATTGTGGAAAGATTGCTGAAGATGTCGCAGGTGCAGCAGGTAACGGTGAAGGAGGTACAGTTCGACTGCGACTGGACCTCCTACAACGAGAATGACTTTTTCCAGTTGTGCGCTTACGCCCGCGACCCCCTGCACCAGCTGGGCATCGACCTCAGTGTGACCATCCGGCTGCACCAGTTGGGGGTACTCAAAAACGTGCCCGCCGACCGAGGCGTGCTGATGCTGTACAACACTTCCAACTTAAAAGACTACAGTGTAAAAAATTCCATCCTTTCATATAATGTTGTAAAACAATACCTTGCAAGAGTTCCTGAAAATCACACCCTTGATCTGGATTTTGCCTATCCCATCTATTCGTGGGGAATTTGGTATGATGAAGATAAAGATTTCAAAGGAATTTTGAGAAAAGTGGACATCAGCGACAAGAAACTCTATAAACCCATCGGCGACAACTGCTATGAGGTATTGAAAGACCATCAGATTGACAGCCGAAAAGTACTGGCGGGTCACTTCATCCGCTGGGAAAACAGCGAATACAATGAGGTGATGAAGGTGAAAAATGCCGTGGAAGCCTATCCTACTCTCAAGGGAGACCGTTATTCAGTTATACTTTATCATTTGGATATCAATAATATATCAAAATTTAGCCAAAATGAAATCGAGAATATTTACCGCCATTAGCACACTGGTTCTAGGCCTGTTTTTCGCTCTTCCGCAGGCGGAGGCTTGCTGGTGGCCCGATTATACCACCAAAGAACTTTGGCTGTATCGAATACTGCCGTATGGCACCCCTTTCGAATGTAGCGTGAACAGAATGGAGGACAACTGCAAGCTGTGGCAGCAGCAGACTTCCACCGACATTTCGACCGAAGATATTCAAACCGCAGTGTACCAATACTCTGCCAAAAATTGGCAGTTTGTAGAGCAATATTTGAATGGAGAACGGGACTATGACGTGGTGGATACCGTTAATAAAATGGTGAAAGCAAATGGTTTAGTACGTCATATTGTACAAAAAGGCGATAGAGAAGCACTCGACTTTTTGCTGGTGGCCAAAAGTGTGGAAGAAACCCGCACGGCCATGCGCGACCCTTGGTATTATTCCGCCGATTTCGATGCCGAACATGCCGTCTTGAGGAAGGCGATTGACGATTGCAAAAACCATACGAATGGGCGTTTCGCCAACCGATATGCGTTGCAGGCCATGCGCGTCCTTTTCTCACTGAAACAGTATGAAAAGTGCATTCAGTATTGGGAAAGTGTGGCCGGAAATTTGTCACAGGATGTGTTGTACGGCATGGCAGAGAACTATGCCGGCGGCGCCTATCTGAAACTCGGCAACAAAGAAAAGGCGTTGGATATTTTTTCCCGCAACGACGATATAGAATCCATACAATCAATGGGTTATAATTTTAATAAAGCATTTGAAACCCTATTTGAGAAAAACCCCAACTCCAACTATTTTCCTGGAAAACTCCAAGAAATGATCTTCAGCTACGAGCACCATGTCTGGTTCACCTATGCCTACGAGTGGGAAGATGTATATATGAAACCTGATGACAAATACATCATCCAAGCCACATGGCTGAACCAATTTGCCCGGAAGGCAGCCGCCGATCCGAGGGTGAAAGACCCGCTGCTCTGGGCATACGTAGTGGGCTGCACATCCGACTTTCTGAGCAAAAGCGAGGAGGGTTTGACCTTTTTAAAACAATATCTCCATCATACAAGCAGCAATGCCTTTTTAAACCAATCCGCAGAAGTGCTCCGTATTTTTTTGCAGACCAAAGCCACTCCGTACAGTCTCACCGATACAGAAGCATTTCTTGCTGATTTGAAATGGATTGAGAACAATATGGTGCAAGAGATAAAAACTCCGCATTACACGATAAAAGTTGATGAATGGAACACATTCGAAAGCGCCATGCTTTTCGACAATGCCTGGAAGCGGGTGCTTTGGGAAGGAGCTATTCCGAATGCCTTGGCTGCGGGCGACACGACTTTAGCCATATTTTATGCCAATGCCGCCGAAAACCTCTACATTAACAGCAATGGAACTGGCAAAGATGTCCACAACCCCAAAATGAGTCCGCTCAAGGAGGTGGCTCCCTATCTAGACAAGCAACTCACCGATGACAAGTGGTATGAAATGTATGAGAAAGAGATTGAAATCCACTTCAACTATCATGATTACAGCAACTTGATGTTCAAAATGGTTGACTCACTGAATAGCAATACCATCATTCGGTATTGGGAAGCCACCCAAACGCCGAAAACCCCAATGCAAAGCTATTTGTTACATTGCAGTTATTTGGATGCCGATTATTGGCAGGAGATCATCGGCACCCACGCCCTGCGGGAACTGAACTACCCGCTGGCAGTAACCCATCTGTCGAAGGTTTCGTCTGATTATCAGTATCGTACCAATGTGTATCGCGACAATGGCATGTGGCGCAATCCTTTCCATTACAATCCCAAATACAACCTTGATCCCATTGATGACAACCGCAACTACAAGCTCACATTTGCCCAAGATATGGCAGAGTTAGAGCAAAAAATAGCCCACTCCTCCGACCCGAATGTACGCGCAAGAAGCATGATTCTCTATGCGTTAGGGATGAAAAACTCGATGAACTACTGCTGGGGATTAACCTACTATAGCAAAACCAGTTATCAATGGCTATGGATTGATGGGGAGGAGGAAGAGGAGTACAAAAAGTACTTTGATGAGTATGCCCCCGCTGAGGCGAAATACAGAACGCAGGTATGGAACCAGGCCGACAGTTTGATTCAGGCCGCTTTTCCTCTTTTCACCGACCCCGAGCAGGCCGCGATGGAGTACAGCAAGCTCGCGATGGTATGGAAGGTGGCGGAATTGTATCCCGATACCGAGACCGGCCGCTGGCTGTCGCGCCACTGCGACCTGTGGGAAGATTACGTGAAGGCTGCGAAAGCTAAGAAACAGTAGGTTTCAGATTACCCCGCTACCACCTCCACTCTATCTTTTTCGCCTCGGGGTCGGCGCTGCTGAAGCCCACCTCCAACACGAAGCGCGTGCCGGCGGGCGGCTCCACCATCTCCTGCCGCTCCTCGTCGTACACCCGCAACCAGAAGGGATCTATCGGAATCTGGAACTCTCCGGTTCTGCCCTCAAATAGTCCGATTTTTTGAAAAGCCACTAACGACTTTTTCGGACTTCCTGCCCTATCAGGGGTGGATAAATAAACTTGTACCACGGTAGTATTTTGAATACCAACATCGCCCATCTTCAAATTATCAATCAAAGACTTTTCATCTTTTACTTTGGCCGTGACAGTTAAAGTGTTGCGATTGAAGGAAACGTCGGTAAGGGAAAATTCTGAATAGGAAAGTCCGTAGCCGAAGGGATAAAGCGGTTCCTCCATGTAGCGATAGGTACGTCCACGCATGTCGTAACTCTCAAAGTAGGGCAACTGCTGGGTGGAACGGTAAAAGGTAACCGGCAATCTGCCGAAATCATCATCATGTCCATTCAACGCCGCGGAGATAGCCGACCCCATCTCCTGACCTCCGTACCAGCATACCATAATGGCATCCACCAACGGCTCCACCTCCTCCAAGGCGATGGCACTGCCCGTACAGAGCAACAGCACAATCGGTTTGCCAGTTGCTTTCAGTTTCTTTAGTTCTTGTATCTGATTTTCAGGAAGTTCGATCCAAGTGCGGTCGCCTTTGTAGAAGCCGGGAGTGTCAATGGGCAGCTCCTCGCCTTCCAACTGCGGATTGAGGCCGCCGGCATACACGATAACATCTGCAGCTTTGAGCTTGGTGAGACGATTATCTTTTCGCAGCCCCTCCTCAATGGTGACGGTGTGTTCGGGTATGCCGTTGTAGTTGCCGAGCGGCATCAGCGAATCGGCAGCGTTGGGACCTGCGAGGAAGATGCGAGTGGATTTGTTTTTCAGTGGGAGCACCCCATCGTTTTTCAGTAGTACCAAGGAAGAGATGGCCGCCACGATGGGCTCGGAGGGTGAGAAGCGGAAGGGTCTCTTTTCTTCGCTGATGCGCAGTCGGCAGGTGAGGATGCGGCGCACATGATCATCAATTTGGCTTTCAGAGATCCAGCCGGAATCCACGGCGGCGCGAAGGGCGGGGAGGCCGCTGCCGCATTCTAAATCCACCTCGCTACCGAAAGCGTCGGCAGCGGCGTGGGCGGCCGTGGCATGGGTTTCATGACGGGGCGTTTTGGGGTCGCGCTCCCAACAGTCGTTCAATGCCCAGCAGTCGGTGACCAACAGCCCATTGTAGTGCCACTTGTTTCGTAAAATGTTCACTAACAGTTCTTTATTGGTGCAGCACGGCTCACCATTCAGACGGTTGTAGGCGCACATCACCTGCTGCACGTCGCTGTTTTTGATGATATACTCGAAGGCTGGAAGGTAGGTGGTCCAGAGGTCGCGGGGCGAGACGGTGGCATCAAACTGGTGGCGGGTGCCCTCTGGACCGCTATGCACGGCGAGGTGCTTGAGGCAGGCGGCAGTGTAGAGGGGCAACGTATCCAACCGTTCCGCACGGTAACCGTATGCGGCGTGTTGCAGGCCGTTGACGCAGGCCAGCCCCATCTGCGCGGTGAGGAACGGGTCCTCGCCGTATGTTTCCATGCCACGGCCCCAGCGCGGGTCACGGAAAATGTTGATGTTAGGAGTGAAGAAGGTGATACCGGCATAGTCGCCGTAGTTGCCGGCGGCCTGTGTCTTTCGGTATTTGACTCGAGCTTCCATTGAGACGTTAACGAAAACACGCCTTACCAGCTCCGGATTGAAAGTGGCGGCGAGGGCGATGGGCATCGGCCATACGGTAGCCAGACCATTGCGGCCCACCCCATGCAGGGCTTCGTTCCACCAGCTGTACTCTTGAAGCCCGAGCCGATCGATGGCGGGATTGTGGTGCTCCATCAGAGAAAGCTTCTCATCCAAAGTAAGTTGCGAGATGATATACTCCACCCTTTCGGGAATGGGTAGCGTGTCGGCATTCTGCGCGCAGACCTTCCCAACTCCACCAGATATGAATATTGCAAGAAGAAGAATGATTTTTTTCATGGTGCAAAGCTACAGAATTTTTCGTTTTTTGAAAAAAATTTTTTGAAAAAATTGATGTATATTTGCAGCCTCAAAAATTGGGCAAGAATATCTAATAGAAAATCAAGAAAAACAATGGGCAAACAACCGGAATCTTTAGATAAAATCACAAAAGCAAGGCTGGCTTTTTCCTCCATAGGATCCACCTTCAGCATCGCACTTACCATGTTTTTAGTGGGTCTCACGGCCGTGATTGCCATCGTAACGACACAAGTTGCACGCAACATCTCTGAAAACCTCGAACTTGAAGTACTGTTTTTCCCATCCATTCCACAACAAATTGGCGACACTACCATCAACAAGGAGGTTTCAGAAGCTGACATCCGCAATTACGAACTCACCCTCAAGCGCGAGCCTTTTGTGAAGACCTCCGTATTTCATTCTCGCGCCGAAAACACGGAATTTACCAAAGAAATACTTCGCAACGATTTTGACCAATATACCGACAACCCTCTTAATGCTTCCATCACGCTGACGCTCAACGAGGAATATACCAGCCAGGATTCCATCGACAAAGTCATACAACACATTCAGCAGAACGAACAGGTGAAAGAGGTCACCTATCCCAATACTATCGCCGATTTCATTCACAACAATCTCACTTCCATCACCTTTATCATTCTCGGCATCTGCGGCGTATTTCTCTTCATCTCCCTGCTATTGATCGGAAATTCTATTCGCCTCAATATCTATGCTAAGCGTTTCAATATTAGAAGTATGCTTCTGATTGGAGCCACCCGCAGGTTCGTGCGCAAACCCTTCATCACCAAAGGGCTGGTGCAAGGCATCGTTGGCGGAGCCATCGCCACAGGGCTTGTGGGACTGGTCGTGGCATTTGCTTCACGCTCCAACAGCAGTATTTTCATACCGCTTCAATCGCACATTATCGTTGCCAGCATCCTTGGCGGTGTGTTCTGTTTCAGCATTCTGTTCACCACACTCATCGCCCTTATTTTCACCAACCGATACATCAAAATCAACCCTGATAGATTATACTTATAGCTATGGCAAATGTTATTAAAACCGAGCAAAAAAAGGTCGCGCAGCCGACTTATCGTGTGTACGGCAAAAAGGATCAGAAAAACCAAACCCCACTTTTCAGACTTCCCAACTACATTCTGATGGGGGTGGGGCTAGTGATTGCTTTCGTGGGATATATTCTGCTCACCGGCGGCGGTTCAAAAGACCCGAACCAGTTCAGCCCCGACATCTTCGACACCCGCCGACTGGTGGTGGCACCCATCACCATCCTCGCCGGATTGGTCATCGAGGTTTTCGCCATCATGCTGCGTTTCCCCGACAAGAAAAAAGACAACCAACCAGCTGAACAATAATGGAGTGGTTTGAAGCCATCATCTTAGGCATCATTCAAGGTCTGACGGAATTTCTGCCCGTCAGCAGTAGTGGGCATCTTATCATCGGCCAAGAGATTCTTGGGGTAGAACATTCTGAAAATGTGGTTTTTGAAACCGTTGTGCATGGCGCTACGGTTTTGGCAACGCTTACCGTGCTGTGGCGCGAGGTGTGGAGATTGCTCACCCGCTTCCTCCATTTAGAGTGGCGCGAAGAACACCGGTGCTGTTATTGGAGTTCAGAAACCCACTATGTGGGCAAGATTCTTCTTTCTATGATCCCCGTCTTTATCGTGGGCATGTTTTTCAAAGACAAGGTTGAAGCTCTCTTTGGCGAAGGCCTGCTGCTGGTGGGCATCATGCTGTTGGTGACCGCCCTGCTGCTCGCCCTCACCAAGTTTGTGAAATTCAAAGAGAGCAAGCCCGTCGGCTACCTGTCGGCCTTCATCATCGGTATCGCACAGGCCGTGGCCGTGCTGCCCGGACTCTCACGCTCCGGCACCACCATCGCCACCGGACTGCTCCTCGGTGTGAAGAAAGAGGAGGTGGCCCAGTTTTCCTTCCTCATGGTCATCATTCCCATCCTCGGCGAATGCTTCCTCGACCTCATCGGCGGTAATTTCAGCGTGGCCAGCTCCGGCATCTCCGCCACCTCCCTCATCTGCGGTTTTGTGGCCGCCTACATCTCCGGACTCTTCGCCTGCAAATGGATGATTGCCCTCGTCAAGCGCGCCAACCTCGCCTGGTTCTCCATCTATTGCGCCGCCGCTGGCATCTTGTCTATCCTCTTTGCTAGTCTTGCTAAATAATCATAACACAATGAAAATCAAGGATGTACTATCTCACTTAGAGCAAAAGTTCCCCCTCGCCTATCAGGAGGATTTCGACAATTGCGGCATACAATGTGGCGACAAGGAGCGTGAGATTACGGGTGTTCTGGTTTGTTTTGAGATGTCGGATGCCACCATCGACGAGGCCATCGCCTTGAACGCCAACTTAGTGATTTCGCACCACCCGCTGATTCTGCGGAAAGGCATCATGAAGGTGGAACCCACCCACCGCGTGGGGCGCATCATCTGCAAGGCGCTGGAACACAAGATGGTACTTTACTCGATGCACACCAACCTCGACAGTGCGCCGGGCGGGGTAAACGACCTTTTCGCCGCTAAACTCGGGTTGCACGATGTGGAAGTGTTGAGTCCCGCCGATGGCAACCTGCGAAAAATTGCCTTCTTCGTGCCGGAGAGTCATTGCGAGAAAGTGCAGGAGGCCTTGTTTGCTGTGGGCTGCGGACGGTTGGGCAACTACGAGCAGTGCGCTTACCGCGTACATGGCGAAGGAGGCTTCCTTCCCAACGAAGCGGCCCATCCGTTCATCGGGACAACAGGAAAACGCGAGACGGTTAAGGAGGAACGTGTGGAGATGGTGTTTCCAGCACATCTGCAACGCACAGTCATACAAGCACTTTACGCCAACCACCCCTACGAGGAACCCGCTTTCGACATCTATCGGTTGGAGAATCCTTCCCGTACAGTCGGGCTGGGACGAGTGGGCAATTTGGCGGAGGCCGTGGAGGGGGAAGTGTTTCTGCGCCACGTGAAGGAAACTTTTGGCGTGGAGGCAGTGAAGTACTATGGAAATTTGTCGAAACCGGTGCGGCGCGTGGCCGTGTGCGGGGGCGGCGGCAGCTCGTTCATCTCGGATGCGATGGCCGCTAAAGCCGACATCTACATCAGCGGCGACATCAAATATCACGACTTTCACACCGCCGACGGCAGGATGATTATCGCCGATATTGGACATCTCGAAAGTGAACAATTTGTAAAAGAAATAATTTATAACGAATTAAAAGAAAATTTTAGTAATTTTGCCGTTTCATTTGCAGAAGTGGAAAAAATGAAAGTTGGCATCATATAATACTGTTTATCAAAATATTACAAATAATATTATGGCAAAGAAGAAAGTAAAAGAAGAAGCCGTGGCTCCCGAAGTGGAAGTGGTCGAAACAATCCAGCCCGCAAACGACACCAAAAAGATTATCATTGAAAGAAAGGAAGAAGAGACTCCCGAACAACTTCAGGAAGAGTTGAGCATCGCCCAGAAGTTGCTTTCACTCTATTACCTCCAGCAGGTATGCTCCAAAATCGACAAAATTTTGGTGGAAAGAGGTGAGCTTCCCAATGAGGTGCGCGATCTGGAAGACGCCCTTGAGGGACTGAAAACCCGTATTGCCAAATATCAGGCCGACATCAAGGAGATTCAGGCCAAGATTGCCGGCGAGAACGCCAAGATCATGGAAGCCCAGACGCTCATCAAACGCTACACTGAGCAGCAGCAAAATGTGCGCAACAACCGCGAATACGAGTCTTTGGCCAAAGAAATCGAATTTCAAACTCTTGAAATTCAGCTTTCTGAAAAGAACAAAAGCAAACACAATGCCACGGTTGAGGCTAAGACTGAGGAAATCAAGGGTTTTGAGGAGAAGGTGAATGAATTGCAGGAGATTTTGAACCAAAAGAAAGGCGAGTTGAAAGGCATTTTGGCTGAAACCGAGGAAAAGGAGGCCGAATTGCGCAAAGAGGCTGAGGTTTACAAATCCAAGATTGAGCCCCGTCTGCTTACCGCTTTCGAGCGCATCCGCAAGAACGCCCGCAACGGTTTGGCCATCGTGCAGATTGAGCGTGACGCCTGCGGCGGTTGCTTCAGCACCATTCCTCCGCAGCGCCAGCTTGACATCCGTTTGCACAAGAAAATCATCGTCTGCGAAGCTTGCGGCCGTATCTTCATCGACAAACAGTTGGTGGAAGAACACGAAAACAAAGATCAGCAAGAGAACAAAGAATAGTTTTCTAAAAACGCTTTCGAAAAAGACTTGCCACCTGCGGCGGCAAGTCTTTTTTGCATAACAGACGCAAACCATTAGAAAAAATAGTGTAAATTTGCGCTTCAAAATTCGTTTCAGTGAGTATCAAGGATTCCATCAAACTGCGGCTGAGAAAACTCAAATACCAGATCCTCTATCCGAGGAGTGTGTTCGAGTATGAAGTGGCCGAAATCCGAATCTCCAACGAAAATATCCGCCGTTACCGGTTCCAGCATCTCAAAAAAGACTTCTTTTCCATTTCCATCAAAGGGAAAGATGATGTATTCAAGTACCTATATTATCTGCTGACCCTCGTACTGCTGGTGGCGCTGCCCATCATCGGAGTGCAGAACGGCATTTCCGACAAAGAAATCGAGCAACATCACCGGGCGGAATTATTGTACCAGTATTATGCCGATGGCAACACTGAAATTCTCGAATACTCAAATGCCAAAACGCAAACGCAATTGGTTGATTTCCTGTGCTATTGCGCCACAAAATGGCTTCATATTGAGAGTGTTTACGACTTCCGTCATGTGGTCGGTGCCCTATTCGCCTGGCTCATCATCGTGGTGATGGGTTCCTTCCTGATGAATTTGTTCAGCTGGCGTGCCGCCTTTATCGGGGGACTGATGCTCGCCTTATCGCCACACTTTTTCGGACAGTCGTTTGGCAACCTCGCCGACATTTCCTTCACCTTCTGCTATATTTTGGCCATCCACCAAATTGGCATACTCATTGGAGAACTCCCTGTTTTGAAATGGAAACGACTGGTTTTCATTGTACTCAGCATCGCCGCGGCCAACTCCATACATATTGGAGGATTTGTCCTGCTCCACTATCTGCTGATCAGCGTCACCCTCTCGTTCATCATCGCCAATCCCATCTCCAAATTTTTCACCAAGAAATATTTCTGGAATTTCGGGAAACTGCTACTCATTATGATGGGCGTTATCATAGCCGTATATGTACTCTATTTGCTCAGTCCGCTACAGAATTTCAAATCATTGGCTTTGTTTCCCAGCTCTGGAATTTTGAAGATGGCTCAGAACCAGCCCATTACAAAAATATTATGGGATAGCCAGGTGCTGTCCAGCCATGATTTGACGGTGGGTTTCATCTTCCAAAGGATGCAATTCACCGTTCCCTTGTTGGTGATTATTGGCACGCTGGTACACTTTACGGTGATACGGCATGTGGTGAAAAAAATACATTTCACTAATATTATTGTCCTGCTCTTAGCGGCCATACATCCTTTATGGACATTGCATGGGGAGACGTGCGAAATTTACGACGGTTGGGCTATATACCTGATGATTTATCCGTTTGTGGTAATGTTTGCTGCGGCGGGATATGAGGGCATTCTTCGCAAAATCGACGACAAATACACTAATTTTGTGATTGTAAGTTTGGTGCTGCTGTTATGTCTGATGCCCATCCGACACCTTTTCTTCCATTATAAGACCCTCGAAGTTTATTACAACGAGCTTTCTGGCGGTATTTCTTCTTCTTACGGGAAGTATGGTATTGATGAAGGCGAAAACGCCAACCGCGCCGCCTGTTATTGGGTCATCGACAATGCGCTCGCACAGCAGGACACCGGTCGCATCAAAATTTTTACGGATGGCAATCGTGGGTGCGACTACTATTTCAGGAAACACAGCGATTGTTTCTCTCTCATGCACAAATCGTTACAACAGAGTGACACCCTCCAGTGGGACTACTTCATCTCTTTTGCCAATGCTGTGCCAGCCCAACAACTACTCAGCGGCAGTTGGGAAAAACGGGAAGCCGTTCATAAGATTTACGTGGAGAACAAGCCCATCGCCATTATTCTTAAAAGAACTCCTCCCCTTCCCGAGGCCAACCTACCGCCAGAAGATTCAGATTCAGAAGAAAATTCTACAGAATCCCTTTAATACAAAATAATAGGACGAAAATCTCGTTGTATTCACATGAAAAAATCTCTACTATTTTTCGTACTACTGGCAGGATTTTTTGGGGGATGTAATAAAGAGGAGCTGAAAGTCGCCTACTTGAATTTCAGTGAATCAACCACTATCACCATGGATGTCAGCACCTTTAACCAGGAACACGGCACCAATTATGATGCTGGAGAGCTGGCCTCTATCGCCAACCAGAAATTTCCTGACATGTGGGTATATGCCGACGGCACCACTCTCGGCACATGGGAAATTCCCTGCAAAGTGCCTGTCATTTTCAACGACAGCACCTCTTTCAACATCTATCCAGGGGTCAAAATGAATGGAGTGTCCACCATGCGCCCCCGCTACCCATTTGTAGAGCCCTACACCATGACGACCTCCTTCAGTAATGGTGAGGTGGTGAACGTAGAGAACATCACCTTCAAATATTATCCTACCACCAAATTCGAGTTTATTGAGGATTTCAACAAAGACTACAACAGCGTTTTTTATCCTTCTACTGAGAACGGCATCAATTTCGAGCACATCGCCGACCCCGATGCTCCCATCAACCGTATCGGCAGGATTTCACTCACGGATACCATCATGGATTTCGAGGTCATTTCCAGCGATATGACCTTCGGCAATGTGTTGCCCGCTGATGTCTTCCTTGAAATGGATTACCGCTGCGATGTAGAGGCGTCAGAGTTCACCGTCACCATGCTGGTGGACAAGTCCACCACCTCGGTCACCACCTCGGAGCCGCTCGTGATTGCCAACGCCGGCCCTCAATGGAAAAAGATATACGTCAACCTTACCAAGTCCATACACCGCAACTCAACGAATGCCATTAACTACCGCGTACAACTTTCAGGAGGACGCGATAACAGCAATCCCGTACACCTCTATTTCGACAATATAAAAGTAATCTACATCACCAGTTACTAATCCACGATGTCACACAAGAAACAAGTCATCTTCCTCTATCTTCTCTTCGATATTTTGGCCTCAATGGTCACTTGGTGTATTTTTTTCACATTCCGAAAATACAATGTTGACCACTCTGTTTTCCAGCATCTTAACGAAGCCATCCTCAACGATTACAAGTTTTATATAGGATTGGGGGCTTGTCCACTTTACTGGGTGTTCTTGCATGCCTTTGCCGGTTGCTACAACAAGATTTTTCACAAATCGCGACTAAAGGAACTTGGCAACACTTTGATTGTCACTCTCATAGGTAGCCTTCTCTTTTTCTTTGCCTTTATTTTGGACGACCGTGTCATTGTTTATAATGACTACCTCCTGTATTTTCTGATCCTGTTGGGGTTACAATTTTTTACCACCTATATACCCCGTGTATGCATTACCACCGCGACCATCAATAAGATTCGAAGCGGCAAAATCAGCTTCCGCACCTTGATCATTGGCAGCGATGAGGTGGCCATGCAGACTTACAAGGCCATTGTGGAACGGAATCCCAATGCCGGAAACTGCATCATCGGATACATCAAAATGTTGAACGACGACCCCGATGTGATGGCGCAGGCTTTGCCCTGCTGCGGAACAATAGAACAGCTGGTAGATATTGTTAAAGAGCAAAAAATCAAGGAGTTGGTGATAGCCATCCAAAATGGGAAACGAAAACATATCGAGTCCATCATCACCATGATTATGGATTATGATGTGAATTTGAAAATTATTCCCCAGATGCAGGACTTGCTGATGGGAACCGTTAAAGTTTCTTCCGTTCTCTACGAACCCCTCATTTCCATCACCCCCGACTACCTTCCCGACTGGCAAAAGCACCTGAAAAGATGCTGTGACGTTTTCTGCTCCCTTCTGGCCATCATCATCCTGCTGCCGGTGTATCTTTTCTTGATTATCGGAGTGAAATGTTCATCGAAAGGCCCCATATTTTATCTGCAAGAACGCATCGGACTTCATGGTAAGCCATTCAAAATCATCAAATTCCGTTCGATGGTAGAAAATGCTGAACAGAGCACCCCGCAATTGTCCAGCACCCACGACCCGCGCATCACACGATTTGGCAAGTTCATGCGCAAAACCCGTTTGGATGAGACCCCGCAGTTTTTCAACGTGCTGATTGGCGATATGTCGCTGGTAGGTCCGCGTCCCGAACGGCAGTACTATATCGACCAGATTGTGGAGAAAGCTCCCTACTACAAACTGCTGTTCCGCATCCGTCCGGGCATCACCTCATGGGGTGAGGTCAAGTTCGGCTATGCCGAGAATGTGGACGAGATGATAGAACGGTTGCGTTGGGATATTCTCTATATTGAGAATATGTCGTTGCAACTCGACCTCAAAATTCTCATTTACACCGTTTTAATTGTCTTAAAACGTGCTGGGAAATAAGTCTCATCTGTCTGCGACTGTCCCAGAAGTCCACCTCCACGTGGCCATACCGGCCATGGATGAGCGGGAATGGCTGCCCCGCACCCTCGACTGCATCGCGCAGCAACGCACTTCCCATCCGTTCACCGTATATCTCTGCGTCAACCAGCCCGACGAATGGTGGGAAAGCGCCGACAAGGTAAAGATATGCCACCACAATGCCGACCTCCTGCAGTGGGTGGAAGAGTACCGCTCGCACGCCTCCTTCCCGATAGAAATCATCGACCGCTCATCACCCGGCAAGGGTTGGCAAGGCAAGAAAAGCGGTGTCGGCTGGGCACGGAAAACCCTCTTCGACCGCATTCTGTCGGTGGCCAACAGCCACGATCTTGTCATCAGCATGGATGCCGACACTGAGTTTGGTCACGATTATTTCGAATCGGTCGCCCGCAACCTCACGCACCATCCCGCATGGGTGGCCTTGTCGGTTCCCTACTACCACCGTCTCACCGGCGATGAGGTGAAAGACCGTGCCATCCTGCGTTACGAGATCTACATGCGTCACTATGCGCTCAACATGCTAACCATCGGCAGTCCGTACTCTTTCACGGCCATTGGCAGCGCCATTGTGGTGCGGGTAGCCTCGCTGAAGAAGATCGGCAGCATCACGCCGGTACAGAGCGGCGAGGACTTCTACCTACTGCAAAAGCTCCGCAAGATGGGCGAGGTGGGCAGCTGGAACGAGGAGTGCGTCTATCCGGCCGCCAGATTCTCCGACCGCGTCGTCTTCGGTACCGGTCCCGCCATGCTGAAGGGAGCGACAGGCGACTGGGAGAGCTACCCGCTTTATAGTCCGGCCTCCTTCCAGAAGGTGGCAGACACCTACCGGCTCATCGACCGCCTCTACACGGAGGATATCGACAACGACTTCACCCGTTTCCTTCAGGCGCAATTCAAAACCGACGACCTATGGGGACCGCTGCGCGCCAACGCACGCACCGTAGAGCAGTTCCGCCGCAGCTTCCACGAGAAGGCCGACGGATTGCGCATCCTACAATTTCTTAGGCAATACCACCAGCAAGAATTAAAAAGAGAGCTCCCCGAAACCAACAGCCAATCAATACCTATCTCAATACTCATTTCTAATTTGGAACTACAGAACACTAATTTGACAACCCTACACGATAGCGCCATTGAAATCGAAGAGACTCTCCTTAACTGCTACAACACCTCATTAGCCGAGTGGACCACTGAAAATCTTAGCAGACTGAGGGATGAACTGTTTCGCCTTGAAATGGAATTCCGCAGACGGATGGTTTAGAAGGGCAGATCGTCGCCAGGGGTCGGTTCGGGATTGGAGAAGCTGACGGGTTCGGCATTTTCCACCCGTTGCTCGGTGGCTTTTCCATCACTGCGCGAACCCAACATGGTGATCGCATCAGCGATGATTTCAGTAAAATACTTTTTCACCCCGTTTTCCTCCCAGTTTCGGGTGCGGAGACGGCCTTCCACATACAGAAGTTTGCCCTTGGTGAAATACTTTTCCGCAATATCGGCCAGCGAACGCCAGCAGGCGATGTTGTGCCATTCCGTGTACTCCTTGCGGTTGCCCTGCTTGTCCTTATAGCTTTCAGAAGTGGCCAGTGTGAAACTGACTTTCTTCATACCGCCTTCAAAAACACGAACTTCGGGATCTTTGCCCACATTTCCAATGAGAATAACTTTGTTAACTCCAGACATGATACATTAGTTTTAATTAGTAATAAATTGATGCTGCAAAGATAATATGTTTTTGTTAAATTTTATATATCAACAATAAAATTTTGTAAAAATTTTAAGTTATTCTATTTCTGTGGTTTATATCCGGATTTATTTAACATTTCATTCATATCCGTCATCTTCATCATCTCCTGGAGCGTAATTTTCGGATTATTTTCCATAAAATTGCAGACGATCTTCCATCCGACAAAAGCGCCCATTCGGCCGGGGGAGCCTTTGAAGGGTTTCGTTTCCGGAGCGACATCAATCATATGCAGGGCCACAGTAGCATCTTTAGAGTACACCAATTCATTTTCAATCAAATAATTCCAAACATCACCATGATGCTGTTCAGCCCACTGCAACTCTTCAGGAGTATAGGCAAAGACATCTTCCAAAGGACGGTTGGGGAAAAGCATCTCTGTAAAATACAGCACTTTACCCGCCATCAGCATATTATCCAATAAGGTTACAGGCTCTTTATTGGGCAACTGCTCCCACACCATCACATTGCGGAAGCAGTCGATGGCAAGGTATTTCTTATCGCACTGACGCCGAATGTATTGAGGCAAAGCACCATAGTATTTATTATCCTTCCCCAGATACCAATCAAGGTGCAGAATCAGTGCCAATTTTCCATCCACCACACTTCCTTCCACCAATTTGGTATCAGAATCAGGGTCTATTCCCCCCACAACACTATAGAAGACGGGCAATCGGGCATCTGGAAAATAGTATTGGTAATTGGCCAACGCCCTTCTCAATGAGTCTTCCAAACCGCCCACATCGCAGAATTCTTTGTTTACATATTTATATAGCTCCACAAAATAGGGATCCGAGAGAAAAAGCCTCATCTGAGCGACAGCTTGGGGATAGTGCCATGCGGTGGAGTCGATGAAAATTCCGTTATACTTTTTACCCAGCTCCCGAATACCATCTTGTAACGAATTGGTATCCAGGTGGAAAACATCTTGATCGAAACGGAGAATTTTGACTTGGGTCTTCTGATAAAGATCTTCGACAGCGTCGCGAGCCTCTCCTTCCTCAATTTCATATTTGCGCTGGTTGAGTCCTTCGTGCTTTTCCTTTTTACTTCTGTTCACCAGCCATATTATCAGCAATACGGCAAGTGCCACCACGATGACACTTCCGACAATGATCAAAATTTTCTTCTTATTCATTGTTTTTCCATTCAAAGGTTTGAATCATCCGCATAGCGTCCTCACGGATAGAATTGATGACAGGCTGCACCGAATCGTTGTTGGGCGTAAAATGGAAATAGAGGGTAGCGCGTATAAAATTGTGCTGTTCGTCGGTCATCCAGTAATGGAACGGGCAGGCCACTTCTTTACCATATATATCATAGAAAAGTCCGCTCACATGCTCCTTCGCGCCCAGCTCGCGAAAGTCGCGGGTGGTAACGCCGGAAGCTTTTTGGTAATGAAACTCCACGAAATCGCGGTCGGCAAACATCAAACGAGTCAAGTCCGCACTGTCTTTCGCCCACTTATACAACATCTCAATAGAAGCATTCTGTTTCGGATAATGAATGAGCACCCACGTGGCCGTGTCGGAAGATTGAGGCACCTCACAATAAGCACTTTTAGAATAGTCGAAGGTGAAAGGCAACGCAGTTGTATCGAAAGACTGATACTCATGCGATGGCAGCTCCAACCGAAAATATCCCACCGGCTTGGGCTGTTCAGCCTCCTCTTCAGAGTGGCATCCCGCAAAAAGCAATGCCAACAGCAGCCATTGAAAATATCTTTTGTTCATATTACTGAATATCTGTTATTTCTATTGTCATTGCCAAACTCGCTTTACCCCTAATTCTATCGCCATCACCTGCTATGCCATAACCTAAGAAAGAAGGTATCACCACGTGCGCCTTTCCCCCTTTCCGAAGCGATTTCACCGCCTCGTTCAGTCCGGCCACCTCGTCAGACTTATCCACCTTAAACACTTTAGGACCTTTCACATGCGAAGTATAAACCGTGTCGCCCGTCAGCAGGCAAGTTGTATATTCCAGTGTAACAACATCTTCCGACTTCACAAAAGGACCACTCCCCTCCTCCAACACCTCCACGCGCAGTCCATTGCCCCGCTTCTCCGCCTTCCAACCGTAACGCTGAAGGAAAAACTCAATGTCGTCATCCTCACGCACAGCATTCACGCTGTTCCAGTCGATGGAAGCTTCCTCACCACTCTTCTGATGCGACTTGGTCTCAAATTCGGCATATTTTCCATCGGTATTGTCAGTTTTCTTTTTCTCCCCACATCCACCAACGACAAATAAGACCAAAAACAAACTGAATATCAGTAATTTATTCATTACTCAAAATTTTCAGGACCCAATATTTCCCGATACTCCTTCATCACCTTCTCAAAATATTTCAAAGTATTTTCCAACGAATCGTACCAAAAAGCAGCGGATGCATTCTTATGACCGCCCCCGTTGAAATGCTTGCGGGCGAACTGGTTGACATCGAAATTGCCTTTGGAGCGGAATGAGACACGGATACGGTCTTCGCGCTCGGTGAAGAAAGCCGTGAACTGAATTCCTTTCAAAGAAAGCCCATAATTGACAAAACCTTCCGTATCGCCCACCACATATCCATTTTCCTTCAAGTCTTTCATAGTCAGATACATATAGGTCGTTGAAATCGGCCGCATCACCTTGAGTCTTTGCGACAGGCAGAGGCCGAGCAGCTTGATTCGGCTCTCGTTATAATTGTCGTACACCTGACGGTGAATAGCTTCTCCGTTAATCCCCTTCTTCATCAACTCCGCAATAATGTTATAGGTTTTGGGATTGTTGCACATGTAACTGAGCGATCCCGTATCGGTAATCATGCCCACATAGATGCAGGCGGCGACATCCTTGGTGATTTTTTCTTTGGAATCGGCGATTTTGGAAAGGAACTGATACACCAGCTCACAAGTGGAGGTGGTTTTCGTGGTAGAAAACATCACATCGCAATCGATAACTGGAGATAAATGATGGTCGATCAGCACTTTGAAGGCCTTGCTACCCACGATGGAGGGTTCGAGGGCATTGCCGCTGCGGTGCGAGGCGTTCATATCGACCACAAACAGCATGTCGGCATCGGCCAACGCCCGCTCGGCAGTCTTCATGGCCCGCTCGGCAATAATCGCTTTTTCCATCCCAGGCATCCAGCAAAGAAAAGCGGAAACCGGATTCGGCAACACCACTCTCACCTCATAGCCCTCTCGAATAAAATATTGGTAGAGGGCTAAGGAGGAACCTACGGCATCGCCATCGGGATTAAAATGCGAGATGATCGTAATTTTACGGGTGGTTTTCAGCTTCTCGGCCACCTTCCCAATTTTAGCAGACGTGAACAGACTCATGATCGAACATTAAGAAAGTGCAAAAATACGACTTTTTCATGGGTTAACGAAATAATCGGCAAAAAATTGGCAATTATCAAATTTATAGTATTTTTGCAAATCTTAAAAAAACTTAAAATGAAATTTGTCCGCTACGCATTGATATTTATCTTAACTATTTGTTTTTCTGGAATTTATGCTTCAGAAAATGATAGTTTAAAAACCGTTTCAGAGCAGCAGGAGTTCGCCAAAGGGAAACCCAAAAAAGAGAAAGATCCGGATCGAAAACGCACGGGATGGACCTTCGGCATTCTGCCGAGTGTGGCCTATGATGCCGACCTCGGTTTCCAATATGGTGCGCTCTCGAACATCTACTACTTTGGCGATGGCAGCACCTACCCCGAATACCTGCACTCTCTCTATGTGGAGGCGGCCTATACCACCCGCCGCTACGGACTTTTCCGTCTGTCGTACGACTCGAAATACGCCATCCCCAACCACCGGCTTACCATCGACCTTTCGTACCTGCCCGATGCCATGTGCGACTTCTACGGCTACAATGGTTTTACCACCCTCTACCACAATGAATGGCGTGATTCCAAACACTTTACCGCAGAAGAGGGCTACAAGAGCCGCGCTTTCTACAAGATGAAACGCGACCTTTTCCGTGTCGCCGCCGACATCCAAGGTCCCATCGGGGGCAACTGGTACTGGAACGGTGGTGTGGGATTCCTCGGCTACCTCATCAACTCGGTGGACATTGACATGCTCAACAAGGGGAAGAAGCCGTCGAAGCAGCTGCCCGACATTCCCGGCCTGTACGACAAGTTTGTGCAGTGGGACCTGATTGGCGCTAACGAGAAAAACGGTGGTATGCACCCCTACCTGCGCGGCGGCATCACCTACGACAGTCGCGATCGGCAGACCAACCCCACCCACGGCATCTACGCCGACGCCTTCCTCACCTACTCGGCAGGCTTCAACACCCAGAAGTTCGGCGACCAGCGCGAGTTCAACAACCTGCGCTTCAACTTCACCTTCCGCCACTATGTGCCGATTTATCAAGACTATGTCGCCTTCGCCTATCGTATCGCCACCCAGCTGACTGTGGCAGGCAAGAGCCCGTTCTATATGAACAGCTATTGGAATACGCTTTATATACAACGTGTTTTGTATGAAGGACTTGGCGGCTGTAACACCCTGCGCGGACTGTTGCGCAACCGCGTGCTCAGCAACGGTTTCGCCTTCGCCAACCTCGAGTTCCGCTTCAAAGTGTGCAAGTTCCATGTCAAAAAAGAGAACTTCTACATCGGCCTTACTCCCTTCCTGGATGCCGGCATGGTGCTGCAACCTTACGACATCGACGAGAACGAGCTGCGGAAAAACATTGCCGAGAACGACCCTGACTTCGACCTCAACGAGCTTTCTGACTACTTCAACTTCGACAAGAAAGCCATCTACCGGCCGCACCTTTCTGCCGGTCTTGGTCTGAAGATTGCCATGAACGACAACTTTGTGCTTTCCGTTGACTGGGCGGTGCCGTTCAACAAGCAGGACAATGCCAACATGGCCAATTTGTATGTGAAAATCGGTTATATGTTCTAACAACAAAAACCTGGCATCATGAAAGTTGCGCTTATCACCGCCGGATATTTCATTTTTCCTGTCATTATCATCATGTTATTCAGCCGCTACAGGTGGGCGAAGGCGGCGGGCACCGTCATACTTGCCTACGCGGTGGGCATCATCCCCGCCCTCTTCGGCCTCACCCACTTTGAGGAGGGCAGCGCGGGGCTCAGCATCCAGAAGATAATCATGAACATCACCGTGCCTCTCGCCATTCCGCTGATGCTCTTCAACTGCAACTTCAAGCTGTGGACCAAGTCGCTGCCGAAAACCGCCGCCGCATTGGGGGGCGGGCTCCTTGCCGTGCTGGCGGCCATTGTCAGCGGGTTCTTCATCTTCCGGCACGCCGGCATCAGCGACATCGCCAACGTGTCGGCGATGATGACCGGCATCTACACCGGCGGCACCATGAACTTCAACGCCCTCGGTGCGGCTCTTGGTGTGGACTCCACCACCATCGCCACCGTGCTGGCCTTCGAGATGGTCGTCACCTTCCCGGTCATCATGTTCATCGTGGGCGGCGGGTACAAGCTGTTCCGCAAGCTCCTGCCCTACCGCGACGAGAGCACTGCCGAGCAGACCGATGCCGGCAGCGACCTCGACCACGGCATCGAGCAGTACGGTGCCCTGCTGAAAGGCCGTATTTTCCTGCGCTCGCTCATCGGCTTGGCCATCTCCATCGGCTTCCTCGCCATCGGCGCAGGCTTGTCGTTACTCATCACTGGCGGCTTGAACGAGCTGGTCATCATCCTCACCATCACCACACTCTCCATCATCGCCTCCTTCTCCCCAAAAATACGCGAGATTCCCAAAACCTTTGAGTTAGGAATGTTTTTCATCCTCATTTTCAGTGTGGTAGTGGCTTCGCAGTTCGATATTCAGACGCTCAACAGCGGGGCGTTGGCCATCGGCGGTTTCTTGCTGTTCATAGTGGTAGTGGCCACCCTGCTGCACCTGCTCTTCTGCCGCATCTTCAAGGTCAGCGGCGACCTTTTCAGCGTCGCACTGACCGCACTGCTCTGCTCCCCGCCGTTTGTACCACCCGTAGTAGGAGCGATGGGCAACAAGAAAGTGCTTATCAGCGGCATAGTCATCGGACTTATCGGCTATGCTATAGGAACTTACCTCGGGGTAGCGTTGGCGTATCTGCTGGCGCCATTGGCGTAAAAATTTGCAGAATCAAGTGATAGATTTCTTTTTTCAGGAGTTATATGTCAAAAGAAACTTTAGATATTTTTAATGCGAATTCGGATGCTGCGATGGAGCAGTTTTTTGTGGATGGCGGCGTGAAGGCGGGCTTCCCGGTGCCTTCTGGCGACGATATTTCGCAAAGTCTTGACCTCAACAAGGTGCTGGTGCAACACCCGGCGGCTACTTTTTACGCCCGTGTGGTGGGCAACTCGATGGTGGACGCCGGCGTGGAAGAGGGCGACCTGCTGGTCATCGACCGCTCGCTGGCTCCCCAGAACGGCAGCATGGCCGTCTGCTTCATTGACGGTGAGTTTACGCTGAAATTCATTAACTTAGATGAAAAAGAACGGGGCGTAATATGGCTTCAACCCGCCAACGACCAGTACCCTCCCATCAAGGTTACCGCCGACAACGATTTCATCGTGTGGGGCATTGTGAGCTACACCATCAAATGCCGTTTGAAATAAACCGACATGTTCGCGCTCGTGGATTGCAACAACTTCTTTGTCAGCGCCGAGCGGGTGTTCCGTCCCGACCTGCGCAACAGTCCCGTCTGTGTGCTCAGCAACAACGACGGCTGCATCGTGGCGCTCTCCAACGAGGCCAAGGCCATCGGGCTAAAGCGCGGCGACCCTTACTTCAAGGTGCGCGACATCATCAACCGCCACAATGTCGCGATCTTCTCTTCCAACTACTCGTTGTACGCGGGCATGTCGGCACGGGTGATGCGCATCCTCACCGACCGCTTTTTCGAGGTGGAGATTTACTCTATCGATGAGGCTTTCATCAACTTGGAGGGAGATGCGCCGGAGGTGGCGCTGCAGAAGATGCGCGAGTTGCGGCGGGTCATCAGCCGCTGGACCGGCATACCGGTGAGCATCGGCATCGCCCCCACGAAGACGTTAGCCAAGGTGGCCGGCCATTTCGCCAAACACTTTGCCGGCTACAAAGGGGTCTGTTTGATGGACACTGACGAAAAGCGCCGTAAGGCCTTACAGATGTTGCCTGTGAACGAGGTGTGGGGAATCGGGCGGCAGTTCCGTAAGAAGTTGGAGGCCGCCGCCATCCATACGGCATGGGACTTTTCGCAGATGAGTTCGTCGTGGGTGCGGCACCATTTCGGCATCACGGGACTCCGCACCTGTCAGGAACTTCAAGGCATTCCCTGCGTGGAATCGGCTGAGATAGAGACCAAAAAGAGCATCTGTACCAGCCGCTCGTTCGGCACAGTGGTGACAGAGAAAAGCGAACTGCTGGCCTCCATCGTCCATTTTACCACGGCCTGCGCCCAGAAACTCCGCAAGCAGTCCACCGTGGCCAACATCATCTCCATTTTCATCGCCACCGACCGATTTAAGACAGAACTGCCTCAATATAAACAATTTGCTACTGTGAAAACACTGGTGGCCACCGCCGATACCTCCGAACTGATTGTGTATGCCCGCAAAATGCTGGACCATATCTACCGACCTGGTTATCAGTATAAACGCGCCGGTGTCATCGTATCGGGCATTGTGGGCGACGATGCCGTGCAGCAGAACTTCTTCGATGATGTGCAACATCGCGAACGAAGGCAGCAGCTGTTTCAGGCCATCGACAAAATCAACTCGGCAGATGGGGGCGGCACCGTTCAGTTCGCCATCCAGAGCAACAAAGAGAGCCGCTGGAGCTCTCGCCGCGAATTCGTCAGCAAAAACTACCTCAGCGATGTGAACGACTTGTTGGAGGTGCGATAGTTATTCAAAAATTATGTGTAACTTTGCCCTCTTATTTTTAACACAATAATGACGCGGAAATTTTCTCTTATTTTATTGATAATCAGTTTTATAAATATAGAATTGTCCTACTCGCAACAACTGCGTCACATGCAGTACAACCTCTTGTATTATACCGAAAATGGAGCCGGCGACTGCGATCAAACTACCAATAATTTGAACACCAAAGACCAAGATTTCAAAACCATCGTCAAATATGTGATGCCGGATGTGCTGACAGTGAATGAGTTAGGAAAAGGCAACAGCTATCCGCAGCGCATTTTAGATAACGTATTGAATACCAATGGGGTAAACTATTATGCTTTTGCCCCAACTGTTTCCAATTCGAATAGCAATATTACCATCGGCAATGGCCTGTTTTACGACACTCGCAAGTTGGTGCTGAAAAGCACGTTTTACGTTTCCACCAGCGTCACCTATTTCAACGCCTACCGTATGTACTACCGTTCCAACGAGCTGGCACAGGGCGACACAGCCTTCATCACTTTCATTGTTTGTCATTTGAAGGCGGGTAATAACTATGATGATGAGCGATATACACAGGTTAATCAGTTGATGAACCGCCTGATCAGCATCGGCCATGCTGACAATTACGTGCTGTGCGGCGACTTCAATGTATATGATGCTTCCGAAAGTGCCTACCAGCAGCTCGTACACCACAGCAACTCGTTGGTGCGCTTTTACGACCCGATTGACCGCGAGGGCGAGTGGGATGACAACCCCGAATTTGCTGACCTTTTCACGCAATCCACCCACTCGGGGAACACGACCAACGGGTGCTATTCAGGTGGCGGCATGGACAACCGTTTCGACTTCATCTTGGTATCGGATTTCATCCGCAACGGCACGCAGCGAGTGCGCTGTCTGCCAGAAACTTACTATGCTCTCGGACAGGACGGCAACCGACGCAACGGCTCCATCATCGACCCCACCAACACGGCCGTTCCCGCCAACATTGCCAACGCCCTTTACGGGATGTCGGATCACCTGCCGGTCATCATGGACTACCAGATTGATGCCACATTAGGGCTCCACTCAGCCGACCTGTTGCTGCCCGTTCAGGTGGTCAATCCGGTGAATGACCAGCTGCATATTTTTACCCATTTTTCTTATAATGAAGAAATTACCATCAATATAACCACCCTTAATGGTCAGCTACTGTACAGCGAGCAGCTGAGTGCGGGCGATGAAGAGACGGTGCTTCCCTTCCCGTTCGCACCGGCCATGTACCTTGTCTCCATCACCGATTCGCAAGGCAGAAAAGTGGTGAAAAAAGTGGTGAAATTGTAATTTTCTATCCGAACTTAATCATCTAAAACACACTAAATCATGAACTTTCAACTGCATTCAGATTTTGCCCCATCGGGCGACCAGCCCACCGCTATCCAACAGTTAGTGGACGGACTGAACCGTGGCGACAAGGCGCAGGTGCTGCTCGGCGTCACCGGCTCGGGCAAGACCTTTACCATCGCCAATGTGTTGGCGCAGGTCAACCGTCCCACGCTGATACTCAGTCACAACAAGACGTTGGCAGCCCAGCTGTACAGCGAGTTCCAACAGTTTTTCCCTGACAATGCCGTAGAGTATTACGTCTCCTACTACGACTACTACCAGCCGGAGGCCTATCTGCCGGTCAGCAACACCTATATCGAGAAGGATTTATCGATCAATCAGGAGATTGAGCGACTGCGGCTTCGCACTACGAGCGCATTGCTGTCGGGTCGCCGCGATGTTGTGGTAGTCGCCTCAGTATCTTGTATTTACGGTATCGGCAATCCCGACGATTTCGCCAAGAATGTCATCAACATCCACAAAGGCATGACCATCAGTCAGGAGAGCCTGCTGTTGGCTTTCGTGTCGGGGCTTTACACCCGCACGGAGCTGGAGTTGGAGCCGGCGAAATTCCGCGTGAAGGGCGACACCGTGGACGTTTTCCCGCCCTATAGCGACAATGCTTTCCGTATTGTTTTTTGGGGGAATGAAATAGAGGAGATTTTCGAGTTGGAGGCGACGAGCGGCGCGAAAATCGGCAGTTGCGAGAAGCTCACCCTCTATCCCGCCAACATTTTTGTCACCTCGCAAGATTCGATGAACAACGCCATCAGCGAGATACAGTTGGATTTGGGAAAGCAGGTGGAATATTTCAAGTCAATAGGTAAACATTTGGAAGCTAAGCGATTGGAAGACCGTGTAACCTATGATGTGGAGATGATGAAGGAGTTGGGGTATTGTTCGGGCATTGAGAACTACTCGCGCTATTTCGACCGGCGGCAGCCCGGCGAGCGTCCGTTCTGCATCTTGGACTTTTTCCCCGATGATTTTTTGTTGGTGATTGATGAAAGCCATGTCACTGTGCCGCAGATCGGGGCGATGTTTGGCGGCGACCGCTCGCGCAAGCAGAACCTGGTGGACTATGGCTTCCGGCTGCCGGCGGCGTTGGACAACCGGCCGCTGAAATTCCACGAGTTTGAGGCTTTGACAGGCCAGACAATCTATATGAGTGCCACGCCGGCAGAGTACGAGTTGGAGAAATCGGAGGGAATCATTGTGGAACAGGTGGTGCGTCCCACGGGATTGTTAGACCCCGTGATAGAGGTGCGACCTGCTGACAATCAGGTGGATGACCTGCTGGAAGAGATTGAGAAGACCGTTGAGCAGCATGAGCGTGTGCTGGTAACCACTCTCACCAAGCGGATGGCGGAGGAGCTGACGGGCTATCTGATTCGTATCGGCATCAGCACGCAGTACATCCATTCGGATGTGGAGACGTTGGAGCGGGTGGATATTTTGCAGAACCTGCGTGCCGGCACGATTGATGTGCTGGTGGGGGTGAACCTGTTGCGCGAGGGGCTGGACCTGCCGGAGGTGTCGTTGGTGGCCATCATGGATGCCGACAAGGAGGGCTTCTTGCGGTGCGAGCGTTCGTTGACGCAGACGGCGGGTCGTGCGGCGCGCCATGTGAACGGCCGGGTTATCTTCTATGCCAACACCATCACCAAGTCGATGCAGGCCACGCTGGACGAAACGGCGCGCCGCCGGGCCAAGCAGCTGGCATACAACGAGCTGCACCATATCACGCCCCGCAGTGTGAAGAAAGCCGAGCCGGTGCTGACGAGCGGCGCAGTGGCCTACAGTGCAGGTAGTGTTGCCCAGCAGGTAGCGGCCGAACCGGTGGAAAGTAAGTACCTGAACGCCGACCAGTTGCAGACCCGTATCAAGAGTCTCCGCAAGCAGATGGAGGCCGCGGCCAAAGACCTCGACTTCAAGGAGGCCGTCCGCTTGCGCGACCTGATGAAAGAGGCGGAGCGGCTGCTGAAAGAACAGAAATGAGATATGTTTTGTCACGTAGTGGGCTGCCATATTATGACAGCCCTACATATTAAAATATGACAGCCCTACGAACAAATTATTCCTTCACCACCTTGAACGTGCTAACACCGGTGGCGGTGGCGATACGTACCATATAAACGCCAGAAGCAAACCCACAGAAGTTGAGTTCTGTGCGCTCGGCAGCGACTTTGGAGCTCATCATCAGCTTTCCGAAAGCATCGAACACAGTGATGTCGGCGCCCACCGCGTCGCTCTCAACGGTCACGTAGCCGGTGGTCGGGTTGGGATAGACGGCCACCTCAAACGACTGGTTGTCGGAAATTCCAACGCTAAAATCGCCCACTACCACGTCGTCCACATATACGCCCTCGGCATTGTTCGACTTCGCTTGGAAAGCGATCTGGTAGGTTGCCGACGGCTGCGGAAGGGCTACTGCCACCTGCTCATAGCCATTAGTCGGGAAAAGGTATTGGGCAATGGAGTGCCATTCGTCGGTGGCGGAAGTGCGGTACCATACCGACAACGCGTCAACATCAGTATAACCCTGTGACTGCTTGCGCTTGAAGAACAGGTAGGGATCGGTGACGGCGGTAAGATCCAACGGGAGAGAAATCAGCCGTGCCTCATCGCCCAGCCAAGAGAAGAAAGCGGCATTGTTGACAATGAGATAACCATGGTCCACCACCCAATTGTCAGAGCCGGAGATGGGTTCTGAAGTCCAACACACAAAATTGTCATCTCCTTCAAAATCATCTCTATAGGGATTGGCATCCGTAACTGGGAACACGCCACACTCGGTGTTGAACACGACTGGCGTGGACCAGTCGGAGCTATTGTCGGCATCGCAGTTGGCCTTGATACGCACCGTATAATTCGTCTGCGGGAACAAACCCGTCAGCGTGAAAGGGTTGCTGGTCACGTTCACCGGCGACTCCACCCCGTCCAGTTCCAAGCTCCAGCTGGTTTCGCCGTTGTTGGCTGTCCAGCTGAGCACAGCAGAAGTGGTAGTGATGTCGGAAACCTGCACGCTGGTAGGCCGCGCACAGCCGCCAGCCACCGTAATCTCAATGTTGGTGATATAGTCGAGCAATCCTCCCATATCACGTCCCAAAAAGGAGATTTGATACGTAGAAGAAAGGTCGGTGAGGGGATACGACTGTTCCAAATAATTAGAACTGATGGTGGTGAGAGTTCCCAAAGTATGCCACGTGTCGGTTTCGGAGGTGCGATAGCTCACCGTAATCTCATCGGCAGAATAGAAGGCGTACAGGAAATAGACAAACGACAGTTGGGCCGAAGCAGCCCCCGACAGGTCGAAGACAGGAGAAATGATGCGGGCTTCTGCGCCGGTGCTGTCGCTGGAGTAGGTGAAAGCCATGGCCGATGCGTCGCTGCCGTGAATGTTGACCCAGCGGCCACCATGGAGCGTGTCGGCCAAGGTCCAGCAGGCGAAACCGTCGCCGGCAAAATCTTCAAAATAGGGTTCATCGGCAGTTACCACTATCGGGTCGCACTGTGCGAAAGCGGAGGCAATGCTCAGAAAAAGGACGGCTACAACTGCCGACAAAGATGGAAAATGGAAAGGAGTTTTCATAAAATGGATTTATTATAAATGATGGTGCAAAGATACAAAAAAATCCCGCAGATAACTGCGGGATTTTTTGTTGAAATGAATCGTTGTGCCTTATTTCTTCACAACCTTGATGGTGGAGATAGCAGTATCGTTGGCGATACGTACCATATAGACGCCGGGAGCAAACTCGCTGAAGTTGAGTTCAGTACGCTCGGTGGCGACTTTGGAGGTCATCATCAGTTTGCCGAAGGCGTCGAACACGGTGATGTCGGCGTTGATAGCGTCGCTCTCAACGGTCACATTGCCAGTGGTCGGGTTCGGATAAACGTTGGCTTTGAGGCTGTAGTTGTTGATACCATTGGTGTAGTCGAACTCAACAGCTTCGCTCCATTCGGAGAGGTCATCCTCAGCGCAGACAGCCTGAACGGCCACACTGGCGTGGGTACCCTCTTCGAGACCTTCAACGGTGAAGGTGGTGGTGCTGACGGTGGTGTCGATCACAATCTCACCAGCAACGGTAACCTGAACATTGTAGTTGGCGGCGTCGCCAGTCCAAGTCACAACATTGTCGTTCACAGCCACGTTAGTCGGAGTGGCGCAGGGAGTTTCGACATCGTCAAAGATGCGGACATCATCCAAGAGAATATTGTTACCATCATGACCAGTAGCCAAGAAAGAAATCTGATAAGTGGCGCTCGGGTTGGGCAGCGTGAAGGTTTCCATTTCATAAGCGGTATTGGCAGTGTTATAGTTAGCAAGGAGAACCCATTCTTCAGTTGCACTAGTTCTGTAGTAAACATCCATTTCATCAATGGTTATCGTACCATAATCTTCATCTTCATATTCCATCTGCAAACGCTGGAAGGTAAGGGTCGGATTTTCGAGAGCCGTCAAGTCAAACACAGGAGTAATCAGACGAGTCACATTGCCCGGTTGGTAGGGGGCGAGAGCAACATAGCTGCCTTCGTATGCATAGGTTGAAGTACTATAGATAGTCCAATTGTAACTACCAGAGATGCTTTCCATGCTCCAGCAATCAGCACCGTTTTCAAAACCTTCCTGGTAGGGGTTGGCAGCGGTAACAATGATTGCATCACATGCGGTGGAGAAGGTCACTTCAGCACTCCATTCTGATTCGTCATCATCGGTGCAGTTGGCTTTCACCTTCACCGTGTAAGTGGTAGCAGCGGTGAGGTTGTCGAGGGTGAAAGGATTGGTGGCAGCAGCAACTTCGGTGCCGTTCACTTCAATCGTCCAGCCCTGAGGAGCGGTGCTGTTGTTGTCGGTCCAACTGATGGTAGCGCTAGTAGCAGCGATTGCACTAACGGTAACATCGCTCGGAGCAATGCAAGAAGGAGCTTCCGTAATATTCACATCATCCAGATAGATACTGAGGGCGTCAACGCAATGACCATAGAAGGAAATCTGATAGGTGGCTGATGCATCGGGAAGAATGATAGCCTCTTCTGTCATAGTGGCATAAGTAGTAGTATAGGTAGCCAATTCCACCCACTCCTCTTCGGGAGCAGTTCTGTAATATACATAGAGTTCATCAACTCTACCGCTATACACAGCCTGACGGTGGCTGAAAGTAAGTTGCGGAGTGGTAAGAGCGGTGAGGTCAAGAATCGGGGAGGTCAAACGTGCATCAGTTGCAGCATAATTCAAATATGCAGTTTGAGTACCCTCAACAGCATTACTGCTGCTGTGAGTCCAGTTCACAGTACCTTCAACGATTTCAGCTGACCAGCAGCCCCAATCACTGCTTTCAAAACCTTCGTGATAGGGATTTTCCTCGGTAACAGCAATAACGTCGCATGCTGTGGAGAAGCTAATCTGGCCACTCCAATCAGATTCTTCTGTTGCGGAGCAGTTAGCCTTTACTCTAACCGTATAGTTAGTGGCAGAAGTCAAACCAGTAAGATTGTAGGGGTTCTCGGTGATGCCAGTGGTTTCTTCACCATTCACTTCAATCGTCCATTCAGTTTCACCACTAGCGGTCCAGCCAATGGTAGCGGAATTCGTAGTGATATCACTCACAGTAAGAGCGCTGGGCACCATGCAAGCAGGAGCCAAATCAATGGTCACGTCATCGACAAAGATAGCACCGCTGCCATAGTCGGCAGTAGCGTTGAACTGCACGATGATGGATTGTCCGGCATAGTCAGCCAAAGAGATAGGAGCCACTTCGGTGAATGTGCCCGGGTTAGTATAGTTGTAGGAGGTAGAAGTAGCCGCAAACGAACCTACTTCAGTGAAGTTGGCGCCACCGTCATTCGAAACGCTTACCGTAAAGGCGCCGCAGCTGGCCAGGTGAGAATACTTGAAAGAAAGTGCGTAAACATCATCCGACGGCAGAACAATGGTCGGAGTGTTAATCAAGGCGACACCCTGTGAAACAAAATAATTGTACATACGCATCATCTGGTTGCCATTGTATGCATACACGCCCCAAACACGTGCGGGATTGCTGGTCACCGTAGAAGTAGTAGAGGCAGAGTTGTCCCAGCAATTAGGAACAGCATCAGCAGTGTAGCCTTCAAAATCCACCATCCACGGCAAGGTCGTGATATCGGCGCATTGGGTAGCAAAGGAAATAGTATTGCTCCAAGCAGAAGCATCGTCATCAGCGCAGTTAGCTTTCACTTTTACAGTGTAATTGGTAGAAGCAGTAAGGTTATCGAGAGTGAAGGGATTGGTAGTAGCAACCACTTCGGTACCGTTTACGTCAATTGTCCAGCCATTGGCAGGATCGGTTTCATTGTTGTCGGTCCAGCTGATTTCAGCAGAGGTGGTGGTAATAGAACCGGGGGTAACAGTCACATCAGAGGGAGCGATGCAAGTGGGTTCGGTAGTGAAGGAAACGGTGTTGCTCCAATTGGAGGCATCGTCAGCTGAGCAGTTGGCTTTCACCTTCACGGTGTACTCGGTACCAGCAGTCAAGCCAGTAAGCGTGTAAGGATTCGTAGTGATACCAGTGGTTTCAGTACCATTAGCATCAATCGTCCATTCGGTCTCGGTGCCACCAGCAGTCCAGCTGAGGTCAACAGTGTGGGCAGTCACATTGCTGTATGCCAAGCCTGTGGGTTTCGGACAAGTGGCAGGAACTTCGAAAGTAAAATCATCAAGATAAAAATAGTACTGGTCATTAGAAGTACACTGGATAGCGATGTACTTGGTTCCAGCAGGGAAGTTGTTGGAATAGAGTGTCCACGTACCATCAGGTTCTTCTATTTCCTCGCCCCAAGTGAAAGAAGCAAGGTCGTTGGTGGTGGTAGAATAACCAACCATAAAGGTCTCAGCAAAGGTAGAAGAGTTGCTCCTGTAGTAGAACTCAACAGATACTCCATTCTCAGTACCGTTCAACTCGGGTGAAATGAGGTACTGGGGGGGGGTAGTAGTCCAACGGAAACGGAAAGCATAGGTGCCAGAATGAACCGTTGCATTGCTAATGCCAGACGATGAGTGGCAGTCCACCATTGTCCATCCGTCGGCAGCGAGGTCGTTATCCTCGAAACCGTACGTGTAGGGCAGAGCTTGCTGCGCTTGCACCGCCAACGGCAGCATCGCCGCCATCAGCAACATAATGAATAAACGTAACTTTTTCATAATAAATGGTTTTGGTTAATAATAGGTTTTCTATTTTAAGTCTGCAAAAATACAATAAAAATATGGTATTCAACCTATAGATTCGCTGAATATTATATTTTTTTGGCAGTAAAAAAGAAAGTCTCCCTACAGCTTGTCCTCCGTCACGGGGTTCACATCGCGGTGCTCGGGATAGTCAAGCGAGTAGTGCAGACCGCGGCTCTCCTTGCGGTCCATGGCATTGCGAATGATCAGGTACCCCACGTTGATGATGTTGCGCAGTTCGCAAATCTCGGGTATCAGCACCGATTTCTTATACAGCTCCTCGGTCTCACGGTAGAGGATGTCGAGACGGTCGAAGGCGCGTTGCAGGCGCAGGTTGGAGCGCACAATGCCCACATAACTCGACATGATGGTCTGCACCTCCTTCACCGACTGCGTGATGAGCACCATCTCCTCGTTAAGCACGGTACCCTCGGTGTCCCAGTCGGGAACGGCATCGCAGAAGTCGATATTGCCGATACACTCCACCGCATTGCGGCAGGCACGGTCGGAAAAGACCAATGCTTCCAGCAACGAGTTGGAAGCCAGTCGGTTGGCTCCGTGCAGACCCGTAGAAGCGCATTCGCCGGAGGCGTACAAGTGACGGATGGTGGAACGTCCCCACTCATCCACCTGGATGCCGCCGCAGGAGTAGTGGGCGGCGGGCACCACGGGAATCATCTCCTTGGTGGGGTCGATGCCGATGCTGAGGCACTTGGCATAGATGTTGGGGAAATGCGCGAACATCTCCTCTTTTTTGATGAGGGTAGTATCCAAATAGACATGGTCTACACCCTTGGTTTTCATTTCGTTATCGATGGCGCGGGCCACAATGTCGCGGGGAGCGAGCGAGCCGCGGGGGTCGTACTTGGCCATAAAGCTCTCGCCGTCCTTGTTTTTGAGTACCGCACCGGCGCCGCGCATAGCCTCCGTAATCAGAAACGAGGGACGCTCGCTGGGATTGTAGAGCGAGGTGGGATGGAACTGCACAAACTCCATGCCGCGCACCGCACCCTTGGCGCGATATACCATGGCGATGCCGTCGCCGGTAGCCACCGTGGGGTTGGTGGTGTTGCCGTAAACGGTACCGATGCCGCCGGTGGCCATCATGGTCACCTTCGACAAGACCGTATCCACGGTCTTGGTCTGCGGGTTATAGATGTAGGCCCCGTAGCAGGTGATGCCTTCGGTGTGGCGGTTCACCTCGATGCCGAGATGGTGCTGCGTGATGATCTCCACCGCAAGGTGGTTGTCGAGAATCTCGATGTTGGGATTCTTGTGCGCCGCCATAATCAGCTTCTCCTCAATCTCGTAGCCGGTGATGTCCTTGTGGTGCAACACGCGGAACTCGGAGTGGCCACCCTCCTTGGCGAGGGCGAACTTGCCGCTCTGGGTCTTGTCGAAATCCACGCCCCACTCCACCAGCTCCATCACACGGGCGGTGGATTCGCGGATGGTGATCTCCACGATGCGGCGGTCGGAAAGCTCGTCGCCGGCAATCATGGTGTCCTGGATGTGCTTTTCGTACGTGTCGGGACTGTACATCACAGCAGCGATGCCGCCCTGGGCGTACTTGGTGGAGGTGTCGTCAATCTTGGCTTTGGTAATCATGCAGACCTTGCCGAAGTTGGCGGCTTTCAGTGCAAAACACAGCCCCGCAATGCCAGAGCCGATGACTAAGAAATCTACTTTTTTTCTCATTGTATAAGATTAAGGTGTGCCGAAAAATGGCAGCTTCTTTTGAAAATGCAAAATTACAATGATTTTTTGTTTTATGAGACTTTCATGGTTTCATTTTTTATAAAATCACATCATCAGGTATAGTCGCAAGTAAGGACGGCCCATCCTATTTGAGACTTAGTATTTTGCGAGAGACTTTTAAAAGAAAAAATGATGTAGAAATTTTCAAAATATTTTGTACTTTTGCAGCAGCATAGTTTTTATTCATAACTATATCCTATAAAGTCCCTAATTATGAAAAGAATAGCCCTGTTCCTGTGTGCCGCCGCCCTGCTGATGGCGGCTTGCGATAAAGAAGACCCCAAGCCTGACCCGAATGGTGACGACAACGATTATACCCCGACCTATCCTTCTGCTGCGGAGGTGATTTACGATGCGGTGACCGATATCGACGGCAACCACTATGATGCTGTGCAGATTGGCAATCAGATTTGGATGGCCGCCAACCTGCGCTCCACCCGCTATGCCAATGGCGATACGATACCGTCAGGCACCGACAGCGACACGCTGCCGTGCCGCTATGCCGTCCCCCAAACCGACAATGTTTATTTTGGGTATCTTTACAACTGGTATGCTGTGATGCACGGGGAGGCTTCGTCTGCGGCCAACCCAAGCGGCGTGCAGGGTATCTGTCCCGATGGCTGGCACGTGCCCAGCGATGCCGAGTGGACGCAGCTGATGGAGTTTTGCAGCACGCAGGCCGACTATGTTTGTAGCGGTCCGGAGGCCACCATCGCGAAAGCCCTGGCGGCAGGCTATGGCTGGCAGTCGAGCGATGCGGAGTGTGCAGTTGGCAACGACCTTTCACACAACAACAATACAGGTTTTTCGGCTCTTCCCGCCGGCTTCTTCCCAGGTACGGAAAATAGTTTCGGCGTGTATGCCTCCTACTGGAGCGCTACCAAAGCTGACGTTATTGTGAATGGCGCTTGCAACTTCAACCTCCGCTACGACCATTCCACCCCTTTCCGCGATGCCCATCACCAATATGGCGCTCTGTCGGTGCGGTGCGTGAAAGACTGATAACTGTTAGCTCTTGTTTTTTATTTGGGCGGCCCGGCTCCCTGCGGTAGCCGTCGGGCTATCCGCTTTACTTCGCTTCGCTCCGTGCTCGCTTCTATCCCTGCCGCGAAAGTGCTGAGATTTTCTATATTTTGCAGATTTCATTTATAAATAATTGATTATCAATAATAAAATATTTTGCGTAAATTTTACACAAAATAGTTGTATTTCAAAATAAAGTTGTATTTTTGCGTACTTTTTACGCAATTAAAAACACACCAAAATGAGTTACACTTACGAATATCCCCGTCCCGCTGTGGCCACCGACTGTGTGGTGTTTGGCTTCGATGGACGGGAGCTGCAAATTCTGCTCATCGAGCGCGGCAACGAACCCTACAAAGGCTACTGGGCGTTTCCGGGCGGTTTTATGAATATGGACGAGTCGGCCGAGCAATGCGCCCTCCGCGAGTTGCAGGAGGAAACAGGCCTCACCATCAACATGTTGAAACAGTTGGGTGCGTTCACTGATGTGCATCGCGACCCGCGGGGACGAGTGGTGTCCATCGCCTTCTATGCGCTGGTGCGCCCCACCGAGGTGAAGGGTGGCGACGACGCGAGTGAGGCCCGGTGGTTCGCCATCGATGAAGTGCCCCGTCTCGCCTTCGACCACGACTACATTCTGCGCAAAGCCATGCAGCAGATGCGCAAGGACATCCACTTCGAACCCATCGGCTTTGAGCTGCTCAACAAGTCGTTCACCATGTCGGAACTGCAACGGCTCTATGAGGCCATTCTCGGGGTGCGCTTCGACCGTCGCAACTTCGAGAAAAAAATGCTACAGACGGGCATTCTGCAAATTGTTGAAGATGAGGAGAATGACGAAGAACTGTTTGAGAAATTGCTCAATACCCCCGCCTACTCTACGAAGTTTTTCGGAAAAAGAAAGGAGATGCAAACCAAAGAGATTGACGAGCTGTTCGGTGCTGATTCTAATAAGGGAAAAACTCCAGACTCCAAACCGTTGTTTGATCCTTATTGGAATTCCAAAATCTTGTCGGCCCCGCCCGCCCCAACAAAACCGGCTTTCGAATTTCTGCCCCCTGAGGAATTTAAAATCTGTGCCGAGGAAAGCGCCGAAATACCCCAGCCCCGCAAGCCCGGCCGCAAAGGACGAAAATTCTCTTTTAACAAGGAAAAGTACGAGCGCCTTAAGCAGGACAATAATTTCAAATTAGAATTTTAACCCTATTCAATCATTTTTTAAACCATACTATTATGTTAAAAAAATCAGAATGTGCTAATGCACAAAACAACAACAATGGCCAGTTGATGAATGGCGAAAAGTTGAAGGTTTATAACCTCATCATTCTCGATAAGAGCGGCTCTATGAACAGCATCGCGAGGGCAGCAATTTCGGGATTCAACGAAACAGTGGGCAGCATCCGCGCTGCACAGGAACGCTACAATAAAACGCAGCAGCATTTCGTCTCCCTCTTTGTCTTCTGCAACTGCGACAAGTCGTACATCTACGAGAATGTGCCAGTAGAAGATGTTAAAGAGTTGACATCCAGAGAGTACCGTCCATGCTGTGGCACTCCATTGTACGATGCCATGGGCATTTCGCTGAATCAGTTACTCAGCAAGATTCAAGAAGACAAGAACGCCACGGCGGCAGTGACGGTCATCACCGATGGGATGGAAAACGCCTCCCGTGAGTACAGTGGCAAAGCCATCAAGTCGCTGGTTAACAAGTTGAAAGAAGAAGAGGGTTGGAACTTTGCCTATATCGGCACCAACCAGGATGTGGACAAGGTGGCGGAGAGTATCGCCATCGAGAATTCGATGTGGTACGAGTGTACGCCTATGGGCATGTCCAACGCGTGGAATAGCGAGAAGAAGTCGAAGATGCGGATGTACGACCGTATGCAGGAAGACTTCCTATGCTGCGCATGTGAGCCGATGGGAGTTGCGGAAACCAAGCAGTTTCGGGCAAAGCGCAACCGTGAGACGAAGAACTACCGCAGCATGGACGAGTTCCGCAACAGGATCGCCCCTGACAATATCAAATCACTGAAAAACAAAGAGATATTTGTGTTCGGCAGCAATTTGGCCGGTGCGCACGGCGGCGGTGCAGCGCGGGTAGCCGCGGAGAAGTTCGGTGCTATCATGGGACAGGGAGTCGGCCTGCAGGGACAGAGTTATGCCATTCCCACCATGCAGGGCGGCGTGGAGACCATCCGTCCCTACGTGGATGAGTTTGTGGAATTTGCGAAACAACATCCCGACATGACCTTCTTAGTGACGCGCATCGGCTGCGGCATCGCAGGGTTTGACGACAAAGAGATTGCCCCGCTGTTCATCAAGGCCATTGATGTTTCGAACATCAATCTGCCCGAGAGCTTCTGGAACGAGCTGGTGTAAATCGGGCTATTCGTAAAAGGTGAAGCAGGAGGGATAATTTTTTACAATATTGTTCGTTAGTCTTTCATCATCAATTGTAAAAAAATATGATACCCTCCTGTTTTATTCACGAGACCGCTGTTGTTGACGAGGGCTGCCGCATCGGAGCGGGCAGCAAAGTTTGGCATTTTTCGCACCTGATGAGCGGTGCTGTGCTGGGTGAGAATTGCAATATTGGACAGAATGTGTTCATCGCTTCGGGGGTGGTGTTGGGTAATGGGGTAAAGGTGCAGAACAACGTCTCGGTTTACGAGGGGGTGACATGCGAGGATGAGGTGTTCTTAGGTCCCTCGATGGTATTCACCAATGTGGTGAACCCGCGCAGCAGTGTGTGTCGGAAGGATGCGTATGCGCCCACCCATGTGGGGCGTGGGGCCACGATAGGAGCCAATGCCACAGTAGTTTGTGGCCACCATATTGGAGCATACGCACTGGTAGGGGCTGGTGCGGTAGTGACGAAAGACGTGCCGCCGTTTGCGCTGGTGGTTGGGAATCCGGCCCGTCAAATTGGTTGGGTGAGCCGTAGGGGGTGCACGCTGGTTTTCAACGAGGCTGGCGAGGCCACCTGCCCCGAGTCGGGCGAACGGTACCAGTTAGAGAATGGGGAGGTTCGCTGCGTCTATTTCCACTGAAACATCACAGGCTCAACGGTATAGCCTTTCTTGCGGAGAAGGGCGATGACACCCTTGTCGCCGCCGAGGTGCGCCGCACCCACCACGCAGAACAGACTGTGTTCGAGGGCGATCTTCTCGAAATTCTTCGCCATCCCCACATTGCGGTCAATCAAGAAAACCTTGTTGAACTTTTTGGGCATGGAGGGATCGTTGCTCATCACAATCATCGTGTCGAGGTTGAACGACAGGTATGCGTCGAGCATGGCTGCTGACTCATCCTCGCCTGAGTGGGTGGTGGTGTCGTTGATGGCCGCCACCAGCATGTCCACCTGCTCCTTTAGCGAAATGGCATCGATGGCATCTATTTGGGTCTTAAACTCTTCCACACCATAGCACAGTTTGTTGGCCTCACGGGCTTTCTTTAAGAAGAAAACATCCAACGCATCTTCTTGATCCTGTGAAAATTCCGATTGTTGGAGAGCGCTCATCACGAAGAAGGGCTTCATGGCATTGAACAGGTAGGCGGTGGTGCCCACCTTTTTCTTACAAATACTGTCGAGCTTATGAAAATCAGCTTCCGACATCATTTCCGACAACAGTTTGCCTTTGGGCATGTAGGTGCAGCCCTTTATCTCTTTCGGGTCGATCTCGTCCATGAGGATTTCCATGGCGAAGGCATCACACGAGTAGAGGGCGGTGAGCACGGTGGTGTCGAAGGCGAACACTCGCTGGTCCTGGATGTGAATACTTCCGTACAGGTACGAAGACTGTTGCAGGTTTTTGCCGGTCACTTTCCACAGCAACGACTGCGAGAATGCTGACAATGTGAAAAAGAAGAGAAAGAGAAAAAAGGATAATTTTTTCATATTCGTAAATTTTGCGGCGCAAAAATAGTGAAAATTTCCGTACCTTTGCCGCGTCAATGGTAATAATAATTGCCACACACAAACTATAACCTTTTATCATGATAGAACTCATCAATGTATCGAAATATTTTGGAGAGCGGCAGGTGCTGAAGAGCATCAATACCTGCTTCGAGGACGGCAAGGTGAACCTCATCATCGGACGGTCGGGCTCTGGCAAGACCGTGATGATGAAGAACCTCATCGGCCTGTTAGCACCCGAAGAGGGTGAAATTTTGTATAACGGTCGGAATTTCAACAAGTTCACCGACAAGGAGAAACAGAATATCCGCACCGAGATGGGCATGGTGTTCCAAGGGGCGGCCCTGTTCGACTCTATGACCATCCAAGACAATGTGATGTTTCCGCTCACGATGCTCACCCGCCAGAGCTATGCCGAGAAGCTGGAACGGGTGAACTTCTGTTTGAAGCGGGTGGACCTCGAGGGTTCCAACAACCTGTATCCTGCCGAGCTGAGCGGCGGTATGAAGAAGCGTGCCGCCATCGCCCGCGCCATCGCCTGCAACCCGCGCTACCTCTTCTGCGACGAGCCCAACTCCGGCCTCGACCCCAAAACCTCGCTCCTTATCGACGAGCTGATCTTCGAAATCACCCATGAGTTCGGCATCACCACCGTAGTCAACACCCACGATATCAACTCGGTGATTACCATCGGCGAGACCATCTCCTTTATCTATCAGGGCAACCTCGAATGGCGCGGAAGCAAAAACAATGTGCTCACCTCCGACAATCCGCAGCTCAACGACTTCATCTTCGCGCAGCCCCTCACCCAGCGCATCCGCGATCTGAGTTAAGCTATGAACATGCTGGATTTCATCCTCCTTCTGCCGCTGATATGGGCAGGATTCCGCGGCTTCAAAAATGGCCTCATCACGGAGGTTTTTACGCTGGCATCGCTGTTGTTAGGAGTCTATCTCGCCGTGCATTTTACCGACAAAATCGCGGTTCACATCCACAACGACGCTGCCCAGCTTATTGCCTGTGCCGTCATTTTCGGAGGAGTGCTGTTGGGCGGCTACCTCGGCGCCCATCTTGCCAAAAAGGTATCTTTCATTCCCGACATTCTTGACAAAATCGGAGGGGTGGCATTCGGATTCGCCAAGGTGGTGATCATCTGTAGCTTGCTACTTATCGGACTGCAAGCCATTGATACCAAGAGAGTCATCCTGACCGACAAGGCCACACAAGGGTCGTTGCTGTATCCCTACTTGGACAAGACAGCGACTTTCATCGTGCAAAAAAATAGTTCTGAAAAAGCTACACCGACACCTCAGCCTTGATGTGCGGGTGCGGGTCGTAGCCCTCCAACGTGAAATCCTCGTAGTGGAAGTCGAAGATGGATTTCACTGCGGGGTTGATGCGCATGACCGGCAGCTGGCGTGGCTCGCGGGTGAGCTGCAGCTGCGCCTGCTCCAGATGGTTGTTGTAGAGGTGCGCATCGCCTAAGGTGTGGATAAAATAGCGCGGCTCCAGTCCGGTGACCTGCGCCACCATCATGAGCAGCAGGGCGTAGGAGGCGATGTTGAACGGCACGCCGAGAAACACATCCGCGCTGCGCTGGTAGAGCTGGCACGAGAGCTGGCCATCGTTCACGTAAAACTGAAACATCACGTGGCAGGGAGGCAGTGCCATCCGGTCAATCTCGCCCACATTCCATGCGCTGACAATCAGTCGGCGGGAGTCGGGGTTGTGCTGGATGTCGTGAATGAGTTGGGCGATCTGATCCACGGTGCGGCCATCGGCGCAGTCCCACGACCGCCACTGGTGGCCATAGATAGGCCCCAGCTCGCCATGCTCGTCGGCCCACTCGTCCCAGATGGAAACCCCGTTTTCCTTAAGGTAAGCGATGTTGGTGCTACCTTGGAGGAACCAGAGCAGTTCGTGGATGATGGAACGGAGGTGGAGTTTTTTGGTGGTGAGCAGCGGGAAACCGTCGCGGAGGTCGAAGCGCATCTGATAGCCGAAAATGCTGCGGGTGCCGGTGCCGGTGCGGTCGCCTTTGTCGGCACCATTCTCGAGGATGGTGCGCATCAGATCGAGGTAGGGTTTCATAGGGGGATTTAAAGGGTTTGCAGAAAAGTCATCATTTTGCGGATGGCGCGACCGCGGTGGCTGATGGCGTTCTTGTCGAAGTCGCTCATCTGGGCGAACGACACGTTGAAGCCGTCGGGCATGAAAACGGGGTCGTAGCCGAAGCCGCTGTCGCCGATGGGTTCAGGAAGGATGATGCCATCCACGCGCCCCTCGAACTCGTAGCGTTGTCCGTTGAGGATGAGGGCCACCACGGTCTTGAAGCAGGCCTTGCGGTTGCTGATACCCTGCATCTCTTGCAGCAGCTTGTTCACATTGTCCTGGAAGGAGCAATGCTCGCCGGCGTAGCGGGCGGAGTAAACACCCGGACGGCCGTCGAGGGCTTCCACCTCGAGACCGGTGTCATCGGCAAAACAGTTGACTTGGTATTTCTGGTAAACGTATTCGGCCTTCTGTTTGGCGTTACCTATCAGAGTATCAGCGGTTTCGGGTATTTCATCGAAACAGCCGACATGGTCAAGGCCGAACACGACACAAGAAGCACCCGCTATTGCGACTGCCTCTTGTAACTTGTGCCGGTTGTGCGTGGCGAAAACTAATTCCATCGCTTCGGCTGGCTTCATCTCAAGGATTAGGCCTCAGCGCCCTTGATTTCGATGGCCTGTCTGTCTCTGTAGTATCCGCATTCAGGGCAGATTCTGTGAGTCAGGATGACCGCACCGCAATGGCTGCAAGTGGTCAGCTGGGGAGCGGTGATGAAATCGTGTGCTCTTCTCTTGTCTCTTCTCATTGCTGAGTGTCTTCTTTTCGGATGTGGCATAACTTGTTATTGTTTAGTGTTCTAACTTTATTTTAATTTTTTGAGGGCTTCCCAACGCGGGTCTATCTCGTCTTCCTTTTTGGTGTCGGGAGAGTGCTCATTCATAATTTTCAAAATTTCCGGATTGCAGGTGGAGTTTCCATTCTCATCGTCGGGGTGCAGCACCTGTATGGGCAGCGCCAGCATGATGGATTCATATACAAAATGAAACACGTCCAGCTCATATTCATTCTCATTCACCACCCACATATCATCTTCCTGCTGCATCTCCTCCACCTGCGGCACCAACTTGACCAGCAGATGCTCGTCGAAGTCGAGGTTGACGCGCACCGGCTCGAGGCAGCGGTCGCACGGCAGCATCACATAGCCGTTGAATTGGAAGTCCAACGTGATCATTTTTTCAGAAACTTCCATCTCGATTTGCAATTTCACATCACCTTCCTGCAAATCTGGAATCTCTGCAAGTTCAAAGAACCTGTTGTCGCAATCTATTGAAAATGAATGCATCCCGAGCTCAACTCCGGAAATTCTCAGCTTAAATTCTTCTCTTTTCGGGTCGATTTTCACCTTCTATAAATTGGGCTGCAAATATACAGCTTTTTTTAAGTCGCATCACACCCATTTATTTTTTTTCTAAAAAAAGAGGGTGTTGTCTATTTTCTTTGCAAGCGCACAAAGAAAATAGACGAAAAGAAATGCGCTTTGCCGCTGTGCAAATTCCGGCTAAAATCGGGTGGAGCTCGCTAAACGGCGAAAAACTTGATGAGCTTCATTTCATTGCGCTCATCTTCGGACAGTTCGCCGTTCTTCACGCTCGCTCCGCCCGATTTCTTCACGCCTCCATTTGAAAGGCGGCGGTGGAGTTGAACCTGCAAGGCTTGTCATTGTGCTGGCATCCTCACCCCAGACTGCGGCCTCAAGAGGCCTTGTCTGAGGTTACTGGGAGTGCGTCCCGTCGGGACGCGGGCGGGATGGATGATGATACATGCTGGCGGAATCCACACCCGCGCCCCTGACGGGGTGCGGCATTAATGGAAATGTCTAACACAGTAGGGCTGTCATATTATGGCAGCCCTACAAACGCCGGCATCGGTAGGGACGCACGGCGTGCGTCCGGGTGGTTGCCCGTAACCCCGTGGCAGCAGAGAATATACCAACACTGTCCCGAGGTTCCGGCGCGGCAGGGATTGGAGTGAGCACGAGCGAAGCGAGTAAAACGGAAAGCCCGACGGCGACCGCAGGGAGCCGGGCCGCCCAAATGAAAAAAAAACTACATATATTATATAGTATCGATTAGTACTCCTCTTCGAAGAAAAGCTGGTAGTAATTCAGGCCGGTCTCGGGGTCCACGCCCTTCTTGATGCGCTTGGTGTCGCCATGCACGTAAACGTGGAAGTTTTTGTCTAACTTGATGACACTCTTGAAGTTGCGCGACTGTTTCTTGATGGCGCTGTCGGAAATGCCGAAGCTGTCGGGCACCACCATGTCGTTGGCCTGCTGGAACTCCTCCTTGTAGGTGTCGAAACTCTCGATAAGCTCCTCGTTGCCGATGACCTCCTGCTTGAAATCCTCCATCTCGAAGGTCTTGTTCTCCTTGAAAAAGTTGACCGTACGGTTGAGGATTTCGGCTTGGTCGGCTTTGGAAATCTCCTCCTCGAATTGCTCTGGCATATAATCCGTTACAAACTCCTTGCAGAGGGTGAGCATACTCTGGGTGTTGTAATACTCATCCTTGCGTTGGCGGCAGTGCAGGAAGTCGTCCATCCAGTACTGCGCCTCGCCCCCGCGGTTGGTGTTATCGACCACCGACAGCACGTAGCCACGCTCCTTCTCGGTGTTGAGAATCAGACAGCCCTTGTCGAGCTTGTTGAGTCCGAAGCCGAAGTCGCTTTCCACCACGAACTTATCATCCTCCTGATGAATCTTCAGGAACGAGTCTTTGGTCTCGGCCTTGAAAAGTCCGACGGCATCCACCTGCTCATCGTCCAACACGCAATCCTTGAAATAGACCACATAGAACTCTCCGTCCTTGATTTTCGGGTGGGTGCACTGGTTGTAGAGGTGCTGGGCCATGTAGAGCGACTGCTCGAGGAGATCGTCGGGATTGTCGAAGATGGCGGAGGCCGCCTTGTAGATGTCATTCATTTCCACTCCGTCTTCGTGGAACAGCTGGAAATACTCCTCCGACTTGAAGGGGAAGAGAAAGTAAGTTTTGAGGAGGTTCTTCACCTCGTCGCTCACGTTGAGCAGTTCGTGGGAGAGGGTGAGGGGCTCGTCTAACTGTTTGTTGCCGACGGCGTGAACCGCGATGTGCTGGATGGTGGTATCTGCAAGGTGCATGGGGAGGAAGTTGAAAATGGAAAATGGAAAATTGAAAATTAATGGTTTTATATTGTAGAGACGTGGCATGCCGCGTCTCAAAATTACAGGTTTCTAACAGCAGGACGCGTCTCACAACGAGGTTTATCCGACGGAATTTTTGAGAGAGATGGAGAGCAGTTCTTGGGCTTCGGCGGCGAATTCGAGGGGCAGTTTTTCGAGCACGCCTTTGGCATAGCCGTTGACGATGAGGCTGACGGCCTTCTCGACGCTGATGCCGCGTTGCTGGCAGTAGAAGAGCTGTTCTTCGGAGATTTTGCCGGTGGAGGCTTCATGTTCGAGCACGGAGCTGTTGTTGTGGCAGTCGGCGTAGGGCCAGGTGTGGGCGCCGCATTTGTCGCCCATGAGGAGCGAGTCGCACTGCGAGAAGTTGCGCGAGTTGACGGCGCTCTTGTTGATTTTCACGAGGCCGCGGTAGCTGTTCTGGCTGTAGCCGGCGGAGATGCCTTTGCTGATGATGGTGCTGCGGGTGCGCTTGCCGATATGGATCATCTTGGTGCCGGTGTCGGCCTGCTGGTAGTTGTTGGTGACGGCCACGGAGTAGAACTCGCCCACGGAGTCGTCGCCCTGCAGCACGCAGCTGGGGTACTTCCAAGTGACGGCCGAGCCGGTTTCCACCTGCGTCCACGATATTTTGGAGCGGTTGCCTTTGCAGAGGCCGCGCTTGGTGACGAAGTTGTAGATGCCGCCCTTGCCGTCCTTGTCGCCCGGGTACCAGTTCTGCACGGTGGAGTATTTCACCTCCGCATCTTCGAGGGCCACAATTTCCACGATGGCTGCATGCAGCTGATTCTCATCACGTTGCGGAGCCGTACAGCCTTCCAAGTAGCTCACATAGGCGCCTTCGTCGGCCACGATGAGAGTGCGCTCGAACTGACCGGAGTTCTTGGCATTGATACGGAAGTAGGTGCTGAGGTCGATGGGGCAGCGCACGCCCTTGGGGATATAGCAGAAGGAGCCTTCGCTGAAGACGGCCGAGTTCAGGGCTGCGAAGAAGTTGTCGCCGGGGGGCACCACGCTGCCGAGGTACTTCTTCACAAGGTCGGGGTAGCGTTTCACCGCCTCGCCGAACGAACAGAACAGGATGCCCTCCTGTTCCAGCATGTCGGAGTACATGGTCTTCACGGAGACGGAGTCGATCACCGCATCCACGGCCACCATCGACTCTTTCTTCTCCTCCTGCTGTTTGGCCTGCGAGAAGGCGTTGGCGTCTTCATCGAGCGAGATGCCGAGCTTGTCGAAAGTCTTGACCACTTCCGACATCTCATTTTTCTTGGGGATTGAAAGATATATAATATTCTGGTAGTCAGGCTTTTCATAATGGAGATGTGCCCAATTGGGCTCAGTCATGGTCTGCCATTTGCGGAAGGCGTTGAGGCGGAACTCGAGCAGCCACTCGGGTTCTTCCTTCCTTTTGGAGATCATTCTGACGATATCCTCGTTCAATCCTTTCGGAAATTCCTCCACTTCGATGCTGGAGACAAATCCGTGCTTATACTCCTCTGTATTGATGTTTTTAATGATGTCTTCTTCCATAATTTCGCACTCAAAAATGCAAGCTGCAAAAGTACGAATAAATTGAAAATTGAGAATGGAAAATTGAAAATTTTAAAATGGAGGAGACTATGGTTAGGGCATGCGCACATGGGCAAGGCTGATATGGGCCGACGCGCAGAGCAATTTTTTTAATAAAAAAACGATTTATGTAACAAATTTTTGTATTTTTGCCGCTGTAAACGTTTTATTAACCCAAAATTAATTACTATGAAAAAATTAGGATTTATTGCTATGATTGCCTTTTTGGCAGTGGCGATGATGTCATGCGGCTTCAACTCCAAAATGAACCAGATGGAAAAAGCTTGCAAAGCCGGCGATTTCGAGAAAGCAGAAAAAATCGCTAATGAAATTGACGAAAAATATGGCGATGACATCAAAAACAACAAACTCAGCGAAGATCAGATGAAGAGAATGGAAGAAGTGGGCACCCTTTGCGCACAGGAAATGCTCAAGCAAGCCCTCGGTGGTGCTAAAATGGATTTGGATGACATGGATGACATGGATGACTAAAAAATCCTGTTTTCTCTGAGTGTCAGAAAAGTTTTTTTCTGATGCTTTAAAATAAAAAAGACCACATAAGTGGTCTTTTTTTTGTGGAGTGGCACTGACTGGAGTTGAACCAGTGACACACGGATTTTCAGTCCGCTGCTCTACCAACTGAGCTACAGCGCCTCTCTGAATTTGAGGCTGCAAAAATACAACTTTTTTCAACACGCACAACATAATATTCAAAAAAAATTTTTTTCTTCATTTTTATAATAAATTAAGGATAAAATTGTTGTAGAAATGGCAATTTAATGTACTTTTGCATAAGCATAAAATTAGCTTTATTTGTTAATGTAAGTAATTAAAAATCAATAATTTATTAACAATTAAACCATAAAAAGTATGAAAAAAATTCTGTTTTTTGTTGCCATTGTTGCGGTTAGTTTTGGCTTTATGCCCAGCAGCTATGCGCAGAAATTGGATGCCAAAATCGGCAACGATCCGAACGTAAGAATCGGAAAATTGGACAACGGATTGACATATTACATCCGTCACAATGCAAAACCCGAGGGTCGTGTAGAGTTCCGTTTGGCAGTGAACGCCGGTTCGTGCCAGGAGGATGACGACCAGCAGGGTTTGGCTCACTTCACCGAGCACATGGCCTTCAACGGCATCGAAGGTTATCCGCACAACGACATGATCGACCAGTTGCAGAAGATTGGTGTCACCTTCGGAGTTGGTATCAACGCATACACCTCATTCGATGAGACCGTTTTCATGATCACCATGCCCACCGACAACCAGAAGCACATCGACTTCGGTATCAATATATTGTATGGTTGGGCACACGGCCTGCTCTACGACCCGAAGGAGATTGACGACGAGCGCGGTGTAATTTCCGAGGAGTGGCGTATGGGCAACGGTGCCAGCGACCGTATGCAGAAGAAATGGTTCCCGGTGGTGTTCACCAACTCGCTGTACGCTCAGCGTCTGCCCATCGGTCTGATTGAAATCATCCAGGGCTTCAAGCCGGAGGTCATCCGTCGTTTTTACAACGACTGGTATCGTCCGGATTTGCAAGCTGTGATTGTGGTCGGCGACATCGATGTGGACAAAATCGAGCAGCAGATTAAGGACAAGTTCTCCCCCATCCCGGCCAAAGAGAATGCCCGTCCGAAGGTTTATCCCAAGATTGAAGACAACAAGGAGCCTCTGGCATGTGTTTGCACCGACAAAGAGGCTGGTGGCAACCAGGTGATGATGATCCGCAAGTTCAAACATCAGCCCATGACCACCGTCCAGGACTACCGCGACCACATGGTCGAGGAGCTGTACAACTCGATGTTTGAGTCGCGTTTGGAGGAACTGCAGCAGAACCCCAGCTGCCCCGCTGTGGGTAGCTCGGTGGGATACGGCCACTTCATCGGCGAAATGGATGCCTACACACTGGTGGGTATGGCCAAAGAGAACCGCATCAAAGAGACTGCCGAGATGTTGTTGCGCGAGGACTACCGCGTGCTGAAATATGGTTTCTTGGAGACCGAGCTGCAGCGTGCCAAAGAGGCGTTGATGGAGCAGTACGAGCGTGCCGTGAAGGAGGTTGACAAGACCGAATCGGCCCGTTTCGCTGGCGAGTATGTGGACAACTATCTGCATCAGGAGCCCATCCCGGGGGCTAAGCGCGAACTCGCTTACGCCAAGAAATACCTCGAAGGTATCACTTTGGAGGAGGTGAACGCCCTTGCCAAGAAATGGATTGTGGACGAGAACTTTGTGGCCGTGGTGATGGCTCCCGAAAAAGAGGGTGTGAAAGTGCCCACGGAAGCCGAGATGATCGCCATCATCAAAGACAAATCTCTTGCCAATGTAGAACCCTACGTGGACAACTACAAAGAGCAGGAAATTATTGAAAAAGAAACACTTAAGAAGGGCAGCATCATAAGCCAGAAAGAACTTCCCGAGGTGGGCGCTACCGAATACACCCTCTCCAACGGCATCAAGGTGGTGGCCAAACACACCGACTTCAAGAACGATGAAATCCTGTTCACCGCAACGAGCCAGGGCGGTTACAGCATGTACTACGAGTGCGACATCCCCTCCCTCGCCCTCGCCTCCGAAATGGTGGACCGTGGCGGTATCAACGAGATGGACTACGCCTCCTTGCAGAAGAAACTGAAAGGCAAGAAAATCGGCCTCAGCCCCAACATTTCCGTTATCAGCGAAGGTCTCAGCGGCAGCACCAGTCCGAAAGACCTCGACCTTTTCTGCCAGTATATCAACGCTTTCTTCACGCATCCTCGTGAGGATACCGCTGCCTACTCTCTCGTAATGGACGAGACGCGCGAGCAGATCAAGATGATCCAGTCGCAGCCCATGTACAAATTTATCGGCGAGTTCATCGGCAGCATCTACAGCGATCCCTACATGATCAACATGATGACTTACGATGAGGAGTTCCTCAACAAGGTGGATTACGACCGCGCTATGTATCTTTACAAAGAGCGTTTCGCCAACCCCGCCGACTTCACCTTCTTCTTCACCGGCGCTTTCGACCAGAAAGAGTTGGAGAACATGATGGAGACCTACCTCGCCTCCATGCCCACCACCAGCGACAGAGAGAAATTCCGTCCGGAGGTGTTCAGCAAACACGAGAAGAAGCAAGTGAGCAAGGAAATTTACTTTGGTGAAGAGGATGCCGCCAGCTGGGTAGGTATGGCCTTCATCAACGACTTGGAGTGGAACGAGCCGAACGAGCTGATGACCGAGGTGATCAACGAGGCTCTTTCCATCGAACTTTTGGAAACCATCCGCGAGAAGATGGGCGGTGTGTATAGTCCTATGGTACAGATGGCTGCCCAGAAATATCCCACCTCCCAGCTGATGTGCATGGTGCTGTTCAGCTGCGATTCGAAGAACACCGACAAACTGTCGAACGCTGTCATCAAGATCCTCCAGAACTTCATCAAGAAGGGACCGAAGAAAGCCACTCTCGACAAGGTGAAAGAGCAGATGTTGCGCAATGCCGAAGAGGATCAGCAGACCAACCGTTACTGGCATTCTTACATCGCCACGCAGTATCTCTACAATGATGATTTGAACGAGATGAACACCGTGAAGGAGAACTTGAGCAAGATCACGGTGAAGGATATTGCAGCCTTCATGCAAAAAAACTTCGATATTCAGAACTATCTGAAGGTCTATATGTATCCTGAAGCTTTCAAAAACAAGACTAAATAAACAAAATAATTATTTGTAAAATAGTCATTTATAATAAATTGTGATGTTTTGAGGATGTAGAAAAAATTTTTTTCAAAAAAGATGCGCAGCAAAACAAAAAAGTTGTATTTTTGCATCCTCAAAACACCACTGCTTCCTTAGCTCAGTTGGTTAGAGCATCTGACTGTTAATCAGAGGGTCCAAGGTTCAAGTCCTTGAGGGAGCGCAAAACGAAAGCACCGAATTTCAACGAGTTCGGTGCTTTTTTTGTTCATTTCATCTACCACCATTCCCTTATTTTATTGGGCTGAACGATAGAGAAAACAGCCTTGGAAAATCCGAAAAGTTTATGTAAATTTGCCGCTGAAACTGTATAGAGTACCATATTCTATATATTATTCAAAATCAACATTTTATAAAAAAGAAATAGAAGTCGGATATGAAGAAAGTAGCCATCATAGGTGCAGGACCTGCGGGCGTTGAGGCCGCATCCGTTCTGGCCGCCCACGACTGTGAGGTGATGTTGTTTGAGAAGTCTGCCGCCCCACTGTCCAATGTGCTCGACAAAGCCTTCCTTTTCCCCGATTTTTCATCGGCACAAGATTTAGCCAAGCAACTGGAGGCTAAACTGCTCCCTGACAATATCAAAGTGCACTGCCAGAAGGAGATTGTGGACGTGAAGAAGGTGGATGATGAGTTTAAGATTTACGATTCGGAAGGAAAGGTTTATATTGCAGATAACGTACTGATTACCACCGGATATACCATTTTCGATGCGCACCGCAAGGAGGAGCTGGGATATGGCATCTACAAAGGAGTCATCAATTCGTTGGATTTGGAGAGGATGATTTTGCACCATCAGATTACCAACTCCATGGGCGAACCTGCACAGCGTGTAGTGTTCTTACAGTGTGTGGGCTCGCGTGACGAGAAGTCGGGCAACAACTACTGCTCGAAAGTGTGCTGCGTGACAGCCGTGAAGCAAGCCATCGAAGTGCGCAAACAGTTACCTAACTGCTTGATTTATATATTTTATATGGATTTACGTATGTGGGGAAAGGGCTTTGAGGAGATGTACCGTGAGGCGCAAGAGAAGTACGACATCCGTTTCATCCGCGGCCGTATCTCAGAGGCTTCGGCCACTTTCGACAACAAGGTGCAAATCAAGGCCGAGGACACCCTCATCGGGCAGCCGCTGAAGATGACCACTGACCTGCTGGTGCTGATGGCCGGCATGGAGCCGTCGGCGGGAACACGTACGCTGGCTGAGAAATGCGGCATTGAGGCCCCCTATCACTTCATTGCTACGCAGGCCCCTCATCTTGGCGACAACCTCACCGCCATTGACGGTCTCTTCGTCGCCGGTACCGCCAAGCAGCCCATGAGCATCCGCGACTCCATCACCGATGCCACCGCCGCCGCATTCGCCATTTTATCAAAATAATCACCCATATTTTTACCCATGGACAAAAAAACAATTATTGGACTGCTGCTTATCTTTGCTGTCTTCATCGGTTATAGCTTTTATACTTCGCGCCAAGCAAAGGAGAGAAACCAACAGCAGCAGGAGCAAATGGAAAAAGAAGCCAAGAAAAAGGCTTCTGAGGCCCAGACCGCAAATCTCAACGACACAATAGCGGGCGACACCACGGGGCTGGCTGCCGACACTGGCATTATGGCCACCGCTACGACAGATACCACAGAGCTTGAAAACCCTCAAAAAGAGCAAGAATACGCCACCTTCTCCTATACAGACACCAACAAAACTAACGATTTTGTTGTCAGGACCAACAAGGCCGAGTACTGCTTCTCACGTAAAGGCGGTTATTTGAAATCCATCAAGCTGAAGGACATCTATAAATATGCCCCCAAAGGTGAAAAACCGAAAGACCTCTATATGTACGAGGCGAACAGCAACAAGCTGGCTCTCACCTTTAACGATATGAATTTCAACACAGTATCCACAGAAAATTGCTATTTTACCGCAGAAAAGGATACGTTGGATGTGAAATCGAAGAAGGCTCACCTCAAGCTTTATCTCCATCCGCTGAAGGCAGATACCAGCGTCACCATGTCGGAATGCGTGATGGATACCAGTGCATATATCCTTTTCGACTACACGTTTGATGCCGATGACTATATGCTGGATTATGATGTGAAATTCCAGAACATGGCGCCCTATATCGCCAAAAGATCTTCCACCAGCATCAAATGGAACGCTTCCCTCTACACCGTGGAGAAAAACATAGAGGCCGAACGCCGCCTCACCACGCTGTACTTCATGGATAACAACGATGAGGTGAAAAATCTGAAAGAGAATGAGTCGGACAAAAAAGCGGCGAACTTCAAACTGAAATGGGTATCGTTCAAGCAGCAGTTCTTCACCTCCATCCTTGTGGCAAAGAATGGCCATTTCAAGCAGGGCAATCTGGTGGTGGAGATGGACAACCATGGCGAAAACGACCCGCTGTTGAAACGCATGAATGCGGATCTTGATATTGAGGTGAAGGATTACGACAAGGGCGTATTCTCTATGCAGATGTATTATGGACCCAACCAATACAAACTGTTGAAACAATACAAGAATGAGAATGGAGAAAACTTGAAGTTTGAACGACTCATCCCGCTGGGATGGGGCTTCTTCCTTCTCCAGTGGATCAACCGCGGGGTCATCATCCCCATCTTTAACTGGCTGGATGCATACGGGTTGAATTACGGCATTATCATTCTGATACTCAGTATTTTCATTAAATTAGTCATCTTCCCGCTGGCATACAAGACCTATCTCTCTTCCGCCAAGATGCGCGTGCTGAAGCCGCAGATGGAGGAAATAAATGCCAAGTACCCCAAGCCGGAGGATGCCATGAAAAAGCAGCAGGCCACGATGACTCTATACAAGAAGGCCGGTGTGAGTCCGATGGGCGGCTGTCTGCCGATGCTCATCCAGATGCCGATCCTCATCGCCATGTTCCGCTTCTTCCCCGCCGCCTACGAGCTGCGCCAGCAGAGCTTCCTCTGGGCGGAAGACCTCTCCACCTACGACTCCATCCTCGACCTCAGCTTCAGCATTCCGTTCTACGGCGACCACGTGAGCCTCTTCACCTTATTGATGACAGCGGCCACATTGGTTTACACATGGCTCAACAACCGTCTGATGTCAATGGGTAATGGGGATCAGATGAAGATGATGAAATGGATGATGTACCTCATGCCCATCCTCTTCCTGCCCATGTTCAACAGCTTCTCTTCCGCATTGTTGTACTACTACCTGCTTATCAACCTCATCACCTTCTTCCAGATGTGGATTTTCCGTGTTACCATCAATGAAGAAAAACTGCTCAAGCAGATGCAGGCCAACATGGTGAAGCCTGTGAAGAAAAGCAGATGGCAGGAACGTATGGAAAAAATGATCAAACAGCAGCAGCAACTGCAACAGCAGAAGAAAAAATAGGCTCCATCATGCTTGTCAAGGAAGTCATCAGAAAATATCGTGGGATGCAGTACGTTGTTGAGAACGTGCTGGTGTGTTCGTCGTGGGGAAGAACCCTACTGCTGAACCAGCCGCTGATGACCAACCCGCAGCAACTGCAGCAGAACCTTGACAGGATGGAGACGCATATCTGTTTCCTTCAAGAACATGCGGATGCCGCCCGCGAGCTGGTGGCCGTACTGCACGACATCAACGACATCACCCAGACCCTCCGCAACCTCAAAGAGTTGCATGTGCTGGACGATATTGAGTTTTTTGAATTGAAGAAATTCGCGCTCGCCGCCCAGAAGGTTCGCCAGATTCTGCTGGATGCTAACTACCAGCAAGAGAACCTCTACGACCTCTCGAAAGTGATCGACACCCTCGACCCGGAAGGAAGTCGTATCGCCCATTTCTACGTCTATTCGTGCTATCAGCCCGAGTTAGAAGATTTGCGGAAGCAGATGAACCAGACTGTTGACGACACAGAACGCGAGAAGTTGTTGTGGGAGGCCGAGCAGCTGGAAGACTCTGTACGGCAACGACTTACCGAACAACTACAGCCTTATACCGACAGCCTGCTCTACAACCTGCAGCACATCGGGGCGCTCGACGTGCTGAACGCCAAGGCGCAGATGGCCATGGCATGGCAACTGACCAAACCCGAAATTTCGGAGACCGAGACTTGCTACCAAGGACTTTTCCACCCGCAGCTGGTGCAGCTGATGGCCGAACAGGGCGCAAAATTCCAGCCCGTTGACATCCGGCTGGAGCAGCAGCCCTGCCTCATCACGGGAGCCAACATGTCGGGTAAGACCGTGCTACTGAAATCTTTAGCGGTGGCACAATATATGTTCCAGTTCGGTTTTTACGTGCCGGCAGCCCAAGCCACCGTGATGCCGGTGAATGAAGTTTTTTGTGTGATTGACGACCAGCAGACCGAGCAGCACGGACTCTCCTCCTTTGCGGCGGAAATGCTGGCCGTGAACGAGATTCTCACCCGCTCGAAGACCGACAGCCGCATCCTGGCGTTGGTGGACGAGCTGGCCCGCACCACCAACCCCGACGAGGGACGTCGCATCGTGAACGCTTTTGTCACGATGATGCAGAAATACAACGTGATGGCGGTGGTGACCACCCACTACAGCGGGGTGGCTACTACCTGCAGACGGCTGCGGGTGAAAGGGCTGATGACCCACCGCATGACCGACAACATCACCCCAAGAATTCTGGGACAATATATGGACTATACGCTGGTGGAGACCACCTCCGATGAAGTGCCCGCAGAGGCGCTCACCATCGCCCGCATCTTCCATGTGGACGAAGAGTTTCTGCAATTGGCATCCCAAAATATTAAAGAATAAATCTTTGAAAATCAATTAATAAAATATCATATTATGAAAAAGTTCTTCACCTTATTGACCCTCATCATCGCAGTTGTCACCCTGAATGCACAATCGGGGCAGACCAACAAAACCATGCAATTCGGCGGCGTGGAGCGCCAGTACATTGAGTACATCCCCGCCAACGTGCAATCTCCCGCACCGGTACTTTTCGTGCTGCACGGACTGGGCGACGATATGAGCAACATGTTCAACTCCACCGGCTTCAAGCAGATTGCCGACCAGCACGGCTGGATCGTCATCACCCCGCAAGCACTGGAAGCCTCTGTCATGGGTTACTCCATGGGCACTGCATGGAACTCAGGCATCCACGCATCTCTGTACGGCATGGACCTCAACATCAATGAGGATGTGGACGACTCCGGCTTCATCATGGCCATTCTCGACGACCTCATCGCCAACAGCAATGCTGACGCCAACAATGTGTTTGTCACAGGTTTCTCCATGGGCGGCTTCATGAGCAATCGTTTGGCCATTGAGCACGGCGACCGTATCAAAGCCATCGCTTCAGTAAGCGGCACGGTGGGCAATGTTGTTCAGGGCAACACACCTACCGGTCATGTGAGCGCCATGCACATCCACGGCACCGCCGACGGTACGGTAGGCTACGAGAATGCTGACTTCAACCTCAGCGTAACCTCTGTGAGTGTGGGTCTCGGCGCAGAAGCCACCGTTGAATACTGGCGCAATTACAACCAGTGCTCTGCCACTCCTACCACCTACAACTACCCCGACAACATGAACGATGGTCTCACCTTTGAGCGCTACGAATATACGGGCGGCACCAACGGCACCCGCACCGTCTTCATCAAAGTGAACGGCGGCGACCACACCTGGTACTACACCCCCAACAACGACATCGACTACACGACCGAAATCTACAACTTCTTCGCCGGCAATACCACTGGCATTGAGGAGAATGCCCACGAAGTGAACATCTACCCCAACCCTGCCCACAACACCCTCACCATTGAAGGCGAAGGCATCAGCGAGGTGCGCCTCTTCAACGACCTCGGCCAGCAGGTGATGACCTCCACCACCTCCACCCTCAACGTGTCGGCTATCTCACAAGGACTTTACACCGCCCAGATTCTCTTCCACGACGGACAATCCATGACCTCCAAAGTGGTCATCAGCCGCTAATTTTCCCACGTTAACATCGCTTAGATATTAATCATTAAAAAAATTATATCGTGAAAAACACTCCTATCGACCGCAGTCTTGTTGACCAAATGATTGCCCAGAACAGCATCAAAGAGGTGGGCAAGGCATCTATCCGTGAAATCAAACGACTCATCAACGACATTGAGAATGCTTCCGGCACGAAGTTCGTGCGTATGGAGATGGGCATTCCCGGCATTCCCGCCTGCAAAATTGGTGTGGAAGCCCAGGTGGAGGCCCTGAAAAACGGCATCGCCACCATCTATCCCGACCTCGACGGAACCCCCGACCTGAAGAAGGAGGCCTCCCGTTTCATCAAGAACTTCATCGACTTGGACATCTCGCCGGAGTCCTGCTTCCCGACCGTCGGCTCGATGATGGCCGGTCTGGTGAGCTTCATGACCCTCGCCCGCCGCGAGAAACAGAAAGACACCACCCTCTTCATCGACCCCGGCTTCCCGGTGCAGAAAAACCAGCACAAAATCCTCGGTCTCAAGTATGAGACTTTCGATGTGTATGACTTCCGTGGCGCGAAACTGCGCGACAAACTCGAAAGCTACCTGAAGAAGGGCAACATCCACTCCATCATCTACTCCAACCCCAACAACCCGTCGTGGATCTGCTTCACCGACGAGGAGCTGCGCATCATCGGCGAGCTGGCTACCCAGTACGATGTGTGCGTGATTGAAGACCTTGCCTACTTCGGCATGGACTTCCGCCGCGACATCTCGAAGCCTGGCGTACCGCCCTTCCAGCCTTCTGTGGGTAAATACACCGACAACTACGCCCTCATGATTTCCGGCTCCAAGGCTTTCAGCTATGCCGGCGAGCGTATCGCCGTGCTGGCACTGTCCGACAAATTCGGTGCCCGCGAGTTCCCCGACCTGGTACCCTATTTCAGCCAGTCTGTATTGCGCCGTGCCATGATCAACGGTGCCGTATATGCCATCAGCTCAGGAACTTCCCACTCGGCACAGTTCGCCCTCGCCGCCATCTTCAAAGCCTGCAACGACGGCACATACAACTACCTCGACGATGTGAAAGAGTATGCCGAGAAGGCTCATATCATGAAGAAAATCTTCACTGATAATGGTTTCCAGATTGTGTACGACCACGACGGTGCGGAAGAGATTGCCGACGGATTCTACTTCACCCTCTCCTACCCCGGTCTCACGGGTGAGCAATTGCTCCACGAGCTTCTGTACTACGGCATCAGCGCCATCTCATTGGCCTCCTGCAACAGTACCCGTACCGAAGGCTTGCGCGCCTGCGTGTCGTTGGTCAACCGCAACCAGTTCCCGGATCTCGAAGAACGCGCCAAGCTGTTCCACGAGAATCACCAGTAACCGCGTGCGCATATCATGAAAAAAAATATGTTTCGCCGGCGCAAGTCGGCGAAACATTATTTATATATCGTAAAACTGGCATCTTAAAATTTCTGCGATGCTTAAAAACAAGAAAATCTGCGTTGTTTTACCAGCCTACAACGCCGCCGACACCCTCGAAAAGACCTACCGCGAGATTCCTTTCGACATCGTGGATGAGGTGGTGCTGGTGGACGACTGTTCGCACGATGACACCGTGGAGGTGGGCAAAAAACTCGGCATCCAGCATATCATCCAGCACGACCGGAACAAGGGGTACGGCGGCAACCAGAAAACCTGCTACCAGACGGCCCTGTCGCTCGGTGCCGACATCGTGGTGATGCTGCATCCTGATTATCAGTACGATCCACGACTCATTGAGTCGATGTGCCACCTGATTGCCAACAACGTGTATCCTGTGGTGCTCGGCTCGCGCATCCTCGGCAAGGGTGCCCGCAAGGGTGGAATGCCCCTCTACAAATATTTCTTCAACCGGTGCCTCACCGCCCTCCAGAACTTCGTAATGAACCAGAAACTGGCTGAATACCACACCGGCTATCGCGCCTTCTCGAAAGAGGTGCTCGAAAACATCAACTTCATGGCCGACTCCGACGATTTTGTGTTCGACAACCAGATGTTAGCACAGATTTTCTACGCCGGCTATGAGATTGCCGAGATCACTTGTCCCACCAAATATTTTCCGGAGGCTTCGTCCATCAATTTCAAGCGCAGCTGCCAGTATGGCTTTGGCGTCATCCACACCTCCTTCTGCTACCGCTGGCAGAAATGGGGACTGGCGAAATGCAAGATTTTCGAGCGATAGTTCACAACACCATCGTCATCCCATCGCATTGGCGAGCTCTTCTGCGAAGCGTCGCACCGACTGCCGCATCCGTTCATTGGTACGGGGCGATGGATGACGCCGGCCGCAGACATATTGCGACAGCTGTCCTTTATTGATGCCTGTCATACGCGAAAGTCCTGAAAGTGTGAGCAATCCTTTATAGTGCTGAAGGAATGCCGATGCATCGTAAACAAACTCAAATTCAACCACAATTTTCTCTCCCGTATCGTGTTGATGGGCTTCATTCATGGCTTCGAATACTTGTAAAAAGTCCCGCATCGCCTCGTCAGCATTGCGTCCTTCGCCAAAAAATCCGAATGGAAAACTCTCTTTTGTATAAACAGAGTACCATCCTTTGTTATTACATTCCACGTGGGCTTTCGCTATTCTCTTTTCCATTTTTTTAGATTTCAGTGCTGCAAAAGTAATGATATTTTTTTAAATAGCATTACATTGGGACAAAAAATCTCATTTCAAGGCAGAATATGCCAACAAAATGAAAAAAGGAGCCAGCCCCGTTACTTCTTCTTCCCCTTCTTTTTCCCAAACCAATACTGGTACAGCGGCCCGTCGGGATTGAGGTAGGGCTTCAGCCATTTCTTGGGCAGCGACAATTCCGGCTCGCCATACATGTAGGCCGCTACCTCGTAGGGGGTATAGGCATAAACCAATTCTTTATCCGTAAAATAAAAATTGTTGTTGAGCATATACAGCACATCCTGTTCGCCGTCATCCTCTTCCTCCGTGTACTCCTTCAAAAGCGTATACAATTTGCGAGCCACAATTTGGCGCTTCTCTGCCGAGGCATCCAAAATATCATCTTGAGAAATTTGCTCGCCTGTTGAACGGTTAAAGACATAGAAGAAAAACGCCCATGTGGGATGCGAAGCCCCACCGAAATACTCATTGACGTATGAAGTGAAGCCGATTAAATCTTTTTCTATCAGGTTGGGATGGATTTCAAAAATAACACTGACATAATCCTCATTTTCAAAGGGAGCCTTAGGTTCTTCGCCCTCTTCAGGAACTTTTAACGTGGCTTCCATGCTGTCGGCAGCATACTCATCCCGCAACTGCTGCTCATAATTACCCGTATAATCCTCGCCAAGCAGTGTGCGCCTGATTTTCGACACAACAATGTCGTTTTCTGGCATGGGCAATATAAGGGTGTAATCCAGATCTCGGTCGGGCGACTCAAAGTGGTATTGATAGCGTTGGAACGGGATGCCCTTGATAAGGGTATCAGAAACCGTGACCCCATTTTTACGTGGTGGCTCGGAAGAAGATTCTTGAGCAAAACTGCTGATGGTCAGCAGGAACAGAACGAAGGTGAAAAGAGGGGTTTTCATAATAGGATAGGTTGGAACATTTTATCTTCTGAACTCATACATCACGATGGCAGCGGCAATGGAGGCGTTAAGCGACTCGGCATGGCTCGGGTTGGCGGAGGCGAGCGGCACGCTTACACGCTGCTGCACGCACTGGGCTACCTCGGGCGAGATGCCTTTTCCTTCGTTGCCAATTACCAGAACATCATTCTTCTGGAAATCAATATTTTGAATCGCATTGCCTTGCATGAACGTGCCAAAAATACGGCCTTGCACCTGCGGCTGCGACAAGCATTCGGGCAGGTTGGCATACACTACCTTTACCCGTGCAAACGAGCCCATGGTGGCCTGCACAGTCTTGGGATTGGTCCACTCCACGCAGTCGGGAGAGCAGAGTACTTGCCGGAAACCGAACCAGTCGGCCGTGCGGAGGATGGTGCCGAGGTTGCCCGGGTCGCGGATGCCGTCGAGCACGAGCAGGGCATCCTCGAAGTCGAGGTCGGCGGGGGTGAAGTGCGGGGTGCGCACCACGGCCAGCACCTGCTGCGGGGTGGTCAGCGCGGTGATGCGCTCCAGCTCGGTGTCGGTAACTTCAACTGCAGTGATGCCAGCGAGCTGGCCGTGGTGCGCCTGCAGCCAGCTCGTGGTGGCGAAAAGCTCCTCCACAGGCAGCGACGAAGCCAGCAGATCCTCCACCGACTTGGTACCCTCCACAATAAAAAGTCCGCTTTCTGCACGGAACTTCTTCTGCGACAATTTTTTGAGTTCTGATATTTTATTCTTGCTAATCATAGCCGTTGAATTCTATTTTGACATCAGTTTCACCACATCCTCATATTTCCCCACATCCATCCAGTCGTCTTGCTGGTGCAGGTAGCCCTGAATCAGGTACCGGGAGGCAAGGTCAATGTACAGCGGGGTCATCGAGAGTTTCACACCGGCAGGGATGTGGTCGAGGATGTCGCGGCGCACCACGTGAATGCCGCTGAAACCCAACGGATATTCGTGCTGCATGGGCATTTCCACCCGTTTCTCTCCGCTTTTTACATTCTCCCACCCGCACAGCCGCATGGTGTCGTGCTCAAATAGCAGATAGCGCGAAGTGGTGCGTTCACGTACCGCCAAAGTGGCCATGGCATTGCTCCGCAAATGATAGTTTATCAATTGGTTAAGATTGATATTGGAAAGAATGTCCACATTATGGAGCAGAATATGGTCGCTGTTTTGGAAGAGCGGTTCGGCGAATTTGAGTCCGCCGGCGGTGTCGAGCAGCAGGTCGGTCTCGTCGGAGATGCGGATGTCGGCATCGAACGAGTGAGTGGCGATGAACTGCTTCATTAAGTCGCTGAAGTGGTGGATGTTGACCACGATGTCATGGATGCCGGCATCGGTGATGCGCTGGATGACCGTTTCGAGCAGGGTTTTGCCGTTCACCTCCACGAGGGCCTTGGGACGGTCTTTGGTGAGTGGATAGAGGCGGGTGCCGAGGCCCGCGGCGAAGATCATTGCGGTGGTTTTCATGAGAAGGTATTTAATCTTTCACACACCGTACCGAGAAAGCATTGTAGCTAACATAATAGTATCCGTACTCTTCACCGGCACCGTAATACAATGAACGGTAGATTACCGTACCATAGCTATCGCCAGCAGTCCAAAAGCGGGCATAGATGCCAAAATGGCCCTCTATGTCTCCGGCAGGAAGAGCATTAAACCCCGTGGCATTATTGCTGCCTGGCTTGTTGCAGATATCCCATTCGTAAGAACTCTCGCAACTTTTCCACCCGGATTGGGATGCCAAAGCCTTTGCAATATTCGTACTGTCATCCCCACAAACATACTGTTTTTGACTCATAACGTACTTTTTAAGCTGTTTCCACTCCTCATTGGTGGGCAGATGCCATCCTGCAGGACAAGCCTTCTTGGCTTCAGGCCACGTGTACAGATAGCCATACTTGGCAACATTTTTGGGGTTATTATCAGGACAGTAGGTGTATAACTCATTTCCCTCACAATCGCGTTTGGCCCGCATATTCTCCGCCGTCCATATTTGCTCCCCAATTTGTACAGCGTTGTAGGTATTTCCGTCGATGTCGGTTACGGCATGAGGGATAATGTTCTGCGAAAAAAGCTTTGCTTCGCAAGCCAACATCATCAATGTAAATAACAATATTGGGAAATTTTTCATTGGAAAATTTTAATTATTGAAAAGTCACTTTTCTTTCCTGAAATTGCACTTGTAGTTGAAATTTCTTCCATTATCCGTGATGACAATTTTATAAAGATTGTCATTGATATGATACAAGGCGATATGATCACCCATAAAATCAATATGCGCCTTTTCGCCTTTGCTGGGACCTCCTATTTCAACCTCCCGCTCCCAATAGTGTGAAAGAAATTGGAGTACCAAAGTCGGTGTCCCCACAATTTCACACTTGACCAATGTATTGCACTTCCCGCTACGCGTAGGAATCATTGGCGTGTCATCTGTCTCTTTAATATAGTAATGTATCTTCAAATATTTTATCTCATCCCCCACCAAAACTGCTGGGCGATATTCTTCAACCCAATGGTGAGGATCCTCCCATCTGCAACCCTCATCATGGTGACGCAGCTCCATCGAACGGAGCACATAGTCTTGTACGAGCATCTGAGAAAGCCCATAGTCAAGGTTTACAAAAACAGCCAAAAAATGATGCGAGGCATCGTAGTATAAATTGTCTTTTAACTTTTCGTATGATATTTTACAGTCGCTTTCCTGTGCAAAAACGTGGGACAATGAAATGACAGCAAAAAAGATAATAAAAAGTTTTTTCATGCTGATTTTTTGAATGCACAAAAATACAATATTTTTAAATTACACCATCCATGAATCGAAAATGTGATTTTTTTGGTGTTTTTTTAGCCGAAAATGTGATAGAATACTATGAAACTCATTGAAAGAAAAACAGATAGGTTTCTTGATGGTTGGAAACAATAAGAGCGACGGAATCTTCCACCCGCACACCTGACGGCGTGCGTCTGGATTGGGAAGCCCCTACCCCCATGGCAGAATGGGATATGCCGACCCCGCCCCGAGGTTCGGTTGCGGCAGGGATTGGAGCGAGCACGAGCGAAGCGAAGTAAAGCGGAAAGCCCGACGGCGACCGCAGGGAGCCGGGCCGCCCAAAATGAGAGGAAAAGAGGAAAAGATGAAGAGATGAAGAGATGATAAGAGTAATGATCAAACAGGCAACCTATTTGGCAGATTACCGCATCAAAGTTCTGTTCGATGATGGCACCAGCCGCGACATCGACCTATATGGTTTTCTTTCCCAAAGCCGATTGCCCATTATCCGACAGTATTTAGATTTGGACAAATTCAGACAATTTAGAGTGGAAGATGGCACTCTTGCGTGGGGAGATAACGAATTCGACCTCAACCCCATCAACATTTATAAGGGGCAATATGATGCATAGCTGAGATGCTGTTTTTTCTGAATCAGGGATTGGAGCGGGGGCGGTATTCCCCCTCCGGTTCGGCGGCGACGGGCAGGGGCGCTTCGTCCGGCTGGTCGTAACGCAACCGTTTGGGATGCAGGGTGGCGAGGAGATTCTCGTTAAGCAAGATTTCGACCTGTAACATCGTTTGTTCCAGTTTTTTGGGCGCGAGCTGACATTCCCACACCACCAGCACCTGCCAGCCGTTGTCCTGTAAATCCTTGTAGTTCTGCTGGTCGCGCTGCTGGTTGCGACGGATTTTGTTGACCCAGAAATCGCGGTTGGTATTCGGAATTTTGCAGCAGGGAGAATTTTCCACATTCAGGTTCCCCGTTTCGGACGCACGCCGTGCGTCCCTACCATCCTGCTGGACATTTCCGACAACGGACGAAGGAATACCCTCCCCATTTTTCAATTTTCCATTTTCAATTTTCAATTTCACCCCGTGGCCGTGCCAAAAACACCCATTGACAAAAATGGCGGTGCGGTATTTGCGCATGACGATGTCGGGACTGCCGGGCACCGATTTCACGCACAGGCGGTAGCGGTAGCCGTGGTTCCACAGCCACCTCCGCACCTTCAGCTCGGGCTTGGTGTTGCGGCTGCGGATGTGCGACATGCAGCGGTGGCGCTGTTCCGGTGAGAGGCGGTCGGACATGGTTCGTACGTTGCTTTATAGTTGCGCTTTTGCGTTAGAATGGGATGGGAATATTGGCTGTCAATAAAATATGGTGCAAAGATACAACAATTTTTTTTGTATTTTTGCGGCTTCATTTTTAACAAAATCATATATGAGCAGAAAATTTATCCTTTTGATATGCCTCGCTTTGTGTAGCAGTCTGATGCTGCGGGCACAGAACGGACAGCGGTTTTTGTCGCCCGTTTTCGATGAAATCGCCGTTCAAAGCGAAGTGCAATACAGCAGCGCGGCACCCGTGGGCTCCGATGACCCCGACCCGCTGTACTTTGACTTTTACCACCCCCTTGGCGACACCATGGCCTACCGTCCGCTGGTGATCACGGTCTTCGGCGGCGCCTTCGTCGCGGGCAACCGCTCGTGGTGCGACATGGTGGCCTACGCTGAAGCACTCAGTCATTACGGCTATGTGGTGGCCTCCATCGACTACCGGCTGCTGCCCGTGTACCGCATCACGGAGACCAACTTCATTCGCGCCGCCTACATGGCCGCACAGGATGTGAGTGCCGCCGTGCGGTTCTTCAAGGGTAACTGCGAAGGCTACCGGATTGACACCAACCGCATTTTCGTCATCGGCAACTCGGCCGGCACCATCGCCTCTATGCACTGCGTATGGATGGATGATGATGAAAGACCGGAAGAGACTTATGAGGATGAAGGCTTTTTGGGCATCGGCGGGCACAGCGACCTCGGCGGGGTACACACTTCCGGTTTCCCCGAGTACCTGTCGTACTCGCCCAGCATTGCCGGACTGGTGGCCCAGTGGGGCGGCATACTCGACACCAACATCATTGGCAACGACGACCAGACTCCCATCTGCCTCATCCATGGCACAGCCGACGAGACCGTTTCATTCTATTACGGCGCACCCTACGAAGAGAATTTCCTGGGTATCACCTCACTGGTGCTTCCCGACATGTACGGCTCGTATTACATCGACCAGCGCCTCACCCACCGCGGGGTGGACCACGAAATGCATGTGTTTGAAGGGGAGGAACATTGCTTCTACATTGATGGTTTTACCACTCTGCTTCCCGAGAAATTCGACACCTGTTTCCGTATCGCGGTGAACTTTATGGCAGAGCACCTGAATTATCCGGAGCCTGTTGTTGATCCAGAGGATGGCATTATGGAACAGGAGAGCGAAAGCTTCACCGTTTATCCGAACCCGGCCAGCGACCGGCTCCACCTCCAGCTGCCGGAGTCGTGCCAGCATTTCACCTGCTATCTGTACGACAGTCAGGGCCGGTTGGTACTCCAGCAGGAAGATGTCACCACGCTCAACCTCAGCACCTTGACGGCTGGGTGGTACGAGGTAAAAGTGCAGAGCGACGGCGGTGTTTTCACGCAGAAGTTTGTGAAGCGGTAGATGCCTTAGAACGGGAGCACACTTTGCAGTACGAGTTTGCATAAACGCTTGCCGTACAAAGAAAAAAAATTACGATTCTTTCCCCTCATTTTGGGGGAGTGGAGCAGTAGCCCCACGATTTTTCAGCACCTCAATCACCTCCCAATCGGCGGGCAGCCACTGCACGGAGGCGAGTTCGTCGGGGGCGAGCCAGCGGGCGGCCTCGTGCTCGAGCAGGGTGAGCGAGCCGCTCTCCACGGTGCAGAGGAAGCAGTGCATGGTGAGGTGGAACTTGGGGTAGTTCCATTCCACGGTATGCAGCAGCTCGCCGACGGTGATTTCGGTATCGAGTTCCTCGCGGATCTCGCGGCGCAGGGCCTGCTGGGGTGTTTCGCCCGGCTCGATCTTGCCGCCCGGAAACTCCCACCAGTCCTTCCAGTCGCCACCTCCACGTTGGGTGGCGAAGATGCGGTTATGGGAGTCGCGGATGATGGCGGCGGAAATGGTGATGGTTTTCATAGTCTAACTATTCTTTTTGAGCGGAGACGGGGCGGGGCGGCTATGGTTTGAGGGTTTCCAGTGCCCGACAGAGCTGGTCGGGGCAGGAGGTGGGTTTGCCGCCGCAGCGGATGCCGTTGAGTTTTTGGATGACGTCGTCGATTTTCTGGCCGGTGATTAGGCGGCAGATACCTTGGAGGTTTCCGTCGCATCCGCCCATGAAGAAGACTTGCCGGATGACGCCGTCGTCATCGACGGTCACATCGATGAACTGCGAGCAAGTGCCTTGGGTTTTGTAGAGGGTGTGGGGCATAGGTTGGGGGGGGGGATTAAAAGATGAAAAGATTAAAAGATTAAGAGATTATGGGGCAAGTTTCGGGTTGCGATAAAGAAAGCACCTCCTGATACAAGTTAGGAATAACATCTTCTTTCGGTTGGCTATCCCGAGAAGTAGAGAGTTCGTTAAGAAATGTCCGGATTTTTTCGCGCTTTGTGACTTCTTGTACATCATTATTGGAGGTGAGTCCATCAAGAAAGGTCAAAATTTGTTCTTTAAGAAAGATTGTGGGCTTCTCAAAACATGAATCATTGCACAGATCATATCGAGAAATTTCAAAATGATTCTCAATCTCAGAAAGCAATTCCAAATTCTTTTTTAAATAGTCCGGAGCTTTCTCAAGAGCAAGAATGATTTGATTACCTTCATCGTCCTTTCTATAAATTTTCCCATTCAGTGTGTGGAAATGTGCTTTTATATCCCCTTTAAGATTCGCTTCATTTTTAGGTTTCAATGTTGCGAATTCAAATAGAGAATCAATGAAAACAATGGTTTTCTTACGGATAGTCTCCCTCACTTTCTTTTGCCATGCCAGTTTCTCACTTTGTCGGTTGCGTGCGTAAAGGGAAAGCACATAAAGAAAATTCACATCGTAATGCGAAAGCAGATGGGTATCTCTGTCAAATAGCCGGTTGGGGAATTGATAAGAAAGATAGGTGTCTTTTTCATCTGCCCTCTGCTCAATATTTTTCCCGTCATCGTATTCCATCGAACGCACATAGGCGGAAATGAAGAAATTGGGAATGAAGTTGTACCCCTCCGTTAAATCATCCCGCACCTTGATTTTGGCATACTCACCTTTTTGGTCATTATTAAAATCCTGTTCACTTTTCCAATTCCCTTTTATCTCATTCTGCAAATCAATCCTCCACTGAATAACATTGCGGGCGTAGGTAAACTGCTTATACACACTTTCATCTCCCAACTGATTACCGGGTTTATAATATTTTGAGTCGCCTATATAATAGATATCACCGAAGAGACCTTTATCAATATACAGATGGTCCACCCGCTTCCCGTCTTGCTGGTCGGCCAAACCTTTTGGAATCTTGTTGTGGGGGGTGCCTATCAGTTCGTCTATCATCGCCTCAAACACCACGTGGAAACTCCTCGCCAAAATATACTCTTGCGTTTGGGTATTGATAGCAAGCTTCCATTCATTATCAAAGAAAGCATAGCACAAATCCCACAGTTGCAAGGCTTTATCAGAAAAATATTTGTATTTGATTTGCCGCAGGCGGGTTTTGCCCACACCATTCAAATACTGCTTGAACAGTTTGCCTTGTATCAGTTCATATTGGAAATCGATAGGGGTGTTGAAACCATATTCCTTGTTCAGGTAATTCAATATACTGAAGAAGATGACAAAAAGTTCCTCCTCATCATTCACCACCCGTTTTTTATTCACAGGATTCAAATAAACCACCTCATTGTTTTGGATAAAAGCCTGCGAGTGGTTGATAGTGCGGGTCCAATTAATTTTGTTGTAACCTCGGTGGATATTTTTGATGGTGAACATCACAAAGTCGCGGTTCTCACGATAAAAATTCATGAGTGACAGCACTACATCCAAATGGGTTTCAGTTCGATTCCGTTTGCCCCTGCCTGCTTGTGGCAAATGTTTGTAATAGATGGCCTGACTATTGGGATTGGATTTGTAGAACACGCTCAATGCGCGGTAAATCCACACAGCAAATTGATAAATAAACTTGCGGTCATTATCTCTCAAATATTCTTGTCCCTGAGAGGTGCTAACATCTTCTGGGGCGACATCCTCTTCTGTTTTCGTTTTCATACCCACCAGCTTATCTTGCTCGTTCAGAAGTACTTTAGGAAGAATAAACACACAATCGTGCAGTTGCGGATTGTAAAAATAGCCCACAAATGGCACGCTCACGGACTTGTCATCTTTCTGAAAATCATAAATGCCAGCCAGAATGTCCTTTACCAGGTGGGGCTCGTACGGATGCTCTTCAAATAGGATATACATGGCAGTTTAATCAAGTTCTTGTAAAAATTTGTCGAAATCCGACTGGAATGTTTGGTCTTGAATCCGACGATACTTCTCGAACTCTGATTCCGCATATTCTTTTGCCTCATCAGCTGTCACCTTACCGTTACCTTGTAACAACTGATAGTCATCCATTGACAGAAAACGGTCAATATGCTTAGACCAGTCTTCCATCGTCATAGGGATATGGCGTTTTGCTTTGTTTTCAGCTAATTCTAAAAAGGCATTGACAATTCGACCTAAAATTTCTAACTCATTCTTTTCCAAATAGTTTTTCGCAATAGAAACATCTGTTTTTACAATTTTTCCATGGGGTGCATTCTCCCAGGATGTAAGCCCCATGTGCTCTTTCCCCGCACTTGCACGAGCCACTATCAACTCGGCAGCCGTTTGCCCATGAATTGCATAGTGAAGTTTATTTTGCACTTTTGCAAAAAATTGCCGTGTGGTCGGGGCATCTTTGTTATAGTCTATTGCCGTTGCATAAAGGTCTGTCACTTTTTGGTACAATCGTCTTTCGCTTAATCGAATCTCACGAATTTCGGCCAATAGATGTTCGAAATAGTCAGTGGTCAGAAAAGCGCCATTCTCCATTCGTTTCTTGTCCAGCACATAGCCACGGATAGAGAACTGATGTAGTACAGCCGTTGCCCACTGACGAAACTGTGTAGCGCGGGTAGAATTAACACGATAACCCACAGATATAACGGCATCCAGCGAGTAAAAATTAGTAGAATAACTTTTCCCGTCAGCGGCAGTATGTGCAAAATTTGCACATACTGATTCTCGCACCAGCTCTCCTGACTCAAAGATATTTTTCAGATGTTTAGTAACCACCGTTCTGTCAACATCAAACAAAGCAGAGATGGCTTTCTGGGTGAGCCATAGGTTTTCATTACGGTAGAACACCTCCACCCCATTGGTCTGAGTCTCTGCTTGAAAGATCAGAAATTCCGCAGTGCTATTGCGGATGGTCAGCGACTTTTCCTGTACAGGTGCATCTTCAATTAACTGCCATTCACAACCACAGGTTTGACAATAGTACTTGCTCAGATGTCGTTGAACATCATTTGATTGGCATTTAGGACAGGATAGTTTGTTGGGGGTCATGAAAAGAATCTTTATTCTATACCGAATTTGTATGTTTCTTTGATTGTATTTATTTTAATCGCCATATCCATCATCCAATTGTATGCCTCTTCCCACGTGGACTCATCAGTAATATCAATTTCTTTCTTTGCAACTATAGAATATGATGGATTATCGGGATTTTTGGGATTTTTGGACTTTTCAAAAATCAGACTAACTCCTGCAATATCGTTTATGTCTGACTCTTTTTCTTTAAATTGTTTAAAAATTTCTGAGTTTCGATCCGTTCCATAAATCGATAATCCAACACAAATAGTTTTCTTTGAAAAGAGAACACTTAAGTATGGGTGGTAAGCAGACACTCCGAAAGACAAATCCATAAAGTGCTCTTTACTAGCAGTTCTTTCCTTTGAATAGATTTTACAATACTCTGTATGGGCGGCTCGCGCATGGTTAAAACCTTGCCAAAAACTCAGTCGCTTTTTAGGAGTTTTAGGATCACTATATTTTTCTTCATCCACAACGTATGATTCTTCGTTTTCGCACTTTACTTGCAAATTATCTAAAAACTTCTTTACTTTGTTTTCGTCAATAGTGCCATCCGCCTTGTAGAAGTTGCGAAATGTTAGTTTTTTGTCATCCTCATCGTTGAATATGGGATCATCGAAACCATAGTCTTTGAAGACATCGTTCCACAAATAAAACAACACTTTGCTTACAAATCGTTCTGCACTGATGACATTGTCTTCAGCCTTGCAGAAATAGAATCCTAACATTTTATCTTCCGAAGAAGTTGCAGACTCTATCATTGCATTGATTTCCTCAAGGAAATCGCTCCAGTCGTAGTCCGTTCCATCTACATTTATGACCCAACTTTCCTTCTTGGTGTCAATAGGAATATACTTCCAGTCCCACCTTCTCTTGAAGGCCGAATCGATCGGGAAGAGGCTTTGGTCGCTGGTATTCATTGTTGCCCAAATATAGAGGTTTTCGGGAAGGACAAGCAGCTCGCCATTCAGTATCTTATCTGTAATGCCGTCAGGATAATTCTCCTCGAAAATAGAATTAATTTTTTTCTCAACAGCTGCATCTAATTTCAACCCAACAAATTCATTCTCCAATTCCTTTCTCAAATCTTCATCTGCCTCAATGGGATATTCGGAGTAACCATCTTTGCGGTCGAGTAGTTGGAACAAGTCACCGAAAATTTGGGCGCAGTTGCCGCGATTGATTTCTTCAATGATAAGGAATTGGTCTGCTTTTGAGAAGCCACTTGGACTCGTTGCTTTAATGCCTTTTAAAATCATATAAAGCAGGCTCCTTGTTTCTTCCTCGTTTCCAAATGGATAGATGGGCGAAAACTTGTCCTTGTAATCATATACGATCGTCGATGATTTATCAATATTATTTGCGTTTTGATATAATCGCATCCAATCCAAGCTGCGGTTTTCGAATAGATGAGTTCCAAATCCATAGTAGTTGATAGCATCGCTCTGTTGTTTTCTTTCGACACTTGTTATATACGAGTCCATATAGGCTTTATCAAACAATTCGAGGAAGCATAGGGTGTTGCACTCTACAATAGGCTCTTCAATTTCAGGAACATATTTATTGTCGGAATTATTGCTATTATCATAATAAGCGTGAAACATCTCGTGTATGTAAACGGCACATAACAACTTTATGTTGTCACGGATGTTTTTCTTAAACAAATAAACAGTTTTTGTTATCGGATTATACAAACCAAGTAACGAATAGCTATCTTCTACCTCAATAGTAATGTCATTACCAGTATAGTCTTTTAATTTATCCAAATCAGGATGCCAAGACCATCCGAGTTTTTTCAAAATCTTAGCCAAAATGGATTCTAAGAAATAATATTTTTGTGTTTTTTTGTATTTTGAGTACAAATCTCGTATCTGTGCTGCTTTAAGTGTAATTTTTTTGCGATAGTGACCAATCTGCTCCTCTGTAGGTTCATCTGTTACTACGACTTTTATATTATCGTGCAACTCTCCAAAGTTATTAATTCCATCAAATGGAAAATCAAAATTGTCGACTTCCAGTAAAGCATCCTTTTCTGCATCATTAAGTAGTGTTACGTCATCTTCGGGGCGTGCAAACACTTTAATAACACCCTTTTTACCAGTCATTTTATATGGCGTTGCAGTTTCTCCTGTTGGAGGTGTCGCAGTTACTTTTTTTGTCCATAAACTCGTATCACCCATCTTCTTCCAAGCCCGGATATATGCTTTGGTAAAGGCTTGTTGTACGAATTTGTATTCTATTTTCCGTTCTTTAACAACAGCTCCCGTTGAAACTTTAGCCTCTACAGTATTGCCATTTGCATCAAAGCCATAAATTGGTTTAGGATCTCCCATTGTCGGCTTATAGCAACCTACAAACGTAGAATAATCGCTATCGGGATGGAACGTGGTGCGGATAACGGTGTCATCATCCTTTGTTAGTTCTTTTATTTCACGGGATTTACCTGTGCCGGGAGCGCCGTAATAGATTTTTTGAAGAGAGGATTCATTGAGCGAATCACTCGATTGTTTTAATAAACTTAGAGCATCTTTGGCTCCCTGATATATGTCTTTCATAAGTTTGTTATATTCATTTTTTAAGTTGTTATTTAACTCTGATATTTTTTCAAGTTCTTCAAGGACATGGGATTTCCCCGATTGTCCTATATCTTCATTGTAAAGGGGGAGATATGGTTTTTTAGTCACAAAATCTCTTTCGACTTCATAACTATATTTTAGAAAATCGGGATAATTCAAATAGGCCATACTTAGAAATCCTTTCGGTGTTACATCCCTGTCTGTTCCCAATATAAAAAGTGCCATTTTTTGTTGCACAATTTTATTTAGAGAGACTCCATTTTCTATTGCTTTCCGAACATCAGCTACGCTTCTCATTGTACATATTGTCTTATTTGAACCTTCGTCGATGATTGATAACTCAATGCTATTCGTACGATGTTCAAAGAAGTCAGTAAAATCAGATATTATTTTAGTATTTTTTGTAGAAGCAATCGGGCAAAATGTCCCAGACAGTAAGTATCGTAGCCATATCGTAAGATTAATGTCTTCTGGACATGGGAATACTTCTAATAGTCTATGCGCAATACTATTTATAGATGTTTCAAAATGGTCCCATGAAACAGATTGTATAACTGAAAAAATTGCGCACAAAGCACTTTCTGCTTTCATGAACCTTTCTTTTCCATATTCGTTACTGGCTTTATGAATGACCGCCGCGATAAAGCCCAAATTAGATTGAACATTCTTACCTTCTCGAATTTGACGTAAAGCGACATCTCCTTTAGTTAACTCTGTAGAGAGAAGACCTATTCTAAACATCTCTTTTGCTCGCGAACGACAATCAGAGGATGATTCTCCCAACGCTTCATTGAGAGTACCTGCGGATGCTGGGAATTCACCCATCAGTAGTTTAGCGTTCCATTCAACCCATAAATCTAATAAAGTTGAATAATAACTGTAGATGCATTTGTTCTTAAATTTACTCATTTTTTTTGAAGCATAATTACATGTTCATATTCAATTTTGTTTTTCGCATTGTTCCTGGGAACAGAGGTGCGATGGTCTTTTATTTCGTATTTATAGTATCCTATCCATTTATAACCTATTTGTTCCCCAAGATGTGCAATAATTTCATGTGTAGGAATCTCGACGCCACGAATCGTGTTGTCACCTATTATCATGTGATAAATGCTATCCTTCTTTAATGCTACATATACGCATGTTAGGTTTTTATACAAGTCGTTAAAATACGCCATACATGTATCTGCTCTTCCTTTATCGGTGCTTTGAATCTGCTCATAGTAAGGACAAAAAATACGCATCACAACGTCATTTATAGACTGGTATCTGCGAGCTTCATGGCCAACTTGCATTTTTCGGAGTTGAGCTGTTCCTTTTGTGTCAGTTAAATTACACATTGCACTCTCAACTTTAATACAGCGAGTGTAATCTAGCGCATTTATATAAGGAGGAGATGTTATTGCTATATCAATACTGTTCTCCTCTGCCCGAAAGTCCGTTGCGTCACTACCCAACCATTTTATAGGATTAGGTTTTGCAATTTCTGACATCTGCCTAATTGCTTCAAAATGAGCATTGTGGCTATATTCAAATGATTCGCCTACAGATTTAGTTTCTTTAGCATATTTTGTGGAGATATACGGTTTTGTTGATTGTCTCTCCATTAGGGATACTGGTTTAATACAATCAGCAAATGCAATCAAAAAATATGAAAGGTATTTTCGGGGTGAAAGAACCAATATACATGCTTTAAGCCTTAGCAAATCTTGAAAATCTGCAGGTTTAAACCAATGTTCAATACCAAACAAATCTGGGATTGGCGATGCTTCATACGAAGGCCATTTGCTCTGTATGGAAAAATATACTTGTTGTAGTTCCTTTAACTCATTCTGTGGGTAAACAGTAGTACTAACCTCAGCAATCATTCGGGCAAATGGATCCATCTCCGTCCCCGCGGGTTTATTGCCACTGATTAATGTTTCAACTGCGGTTGTGCCGGATCCCATGAAAGGATCAAGTACAATCAAGTCTTGATTTTTGTATTGAGATAAGATTGCGCGTGGCACCAAAAAAACACTACGAGCCGGATACCTATTGTATACACGATTACCATATTCCTTCATCTTTCTCGTAGATGGGAAGATAATTTCTTCTCCCCATTTGAGAAGGAATGGATTAAATGCAATCCCTTCATTATATTTTTCTTCTAATTCTGCTCCCATTTCAATATAACCAAACTCTCTCTTACAAAATGTTTTTCTTCTTCAGTTAAAAGAACCATTTGTTGCGAAGAAGCTATAACTTTACGATATATCCTTATTTCCTGACATCTATATCCTAATTTTTCTGCGATTTCTGCTAATATGATATCTGTAGCAATAGGAACTCCTCCATACACAGAATTACCAACCACAAATCCTATTGTGGCTCCATAATTTAGATTATGCGAAATATTATAAAGACACTTCCCTAAATCAGAAAAGTATCCCGATAACATACTTGGAATATTGGCACTCCAAAGGTCTTGTTGCTTAAGTGTAGGTATAATCATGTCTTCAACGACAGAAGACTTATATGCAACATTTCGTTCTTTCCAACGGTAATGGACATGGCTTATAACAGATTGCTCTCTAAATAATGTTTGGTCGGCCTTCTGTTGAAAGAATCCCCCTATCCATAGTTCTGTTAGATATACTTTGCTGTAGTCAAAACAATTTGCATATGGAGGTGACGTGAGTACCAAATCAACTCTGGTCGGCAATGTGTAAGAGTTGAGATTACTATGATTTAAGACATCGCACTTTTGTGTTAACTCTGTTTCTGCAATATCTGCCAAATACAAATCGATTCTTTCTAATAATGTTTGTTTCAATACTTCAAAGTTAAATGGAGCAGGTAGTATTCTTTTTTTCTTTACACCATTCCCATTTTTATGATGAGTAGAAATCTGTTCAACCAAAGAAAGGAGTGCCAATAAATAGACATCTTGTATAAGCCCACCACTTAAGTCAAGTACCATGGAGCGGACTTTTAATAAAGCCTCCAATGTTATGGGGTCAAAATATCTTTTAACTGTATCATTGGGGATGTCATATCGTATCTTGTAATCATGAATTTCACTCCATTTAGTGCGAATATGTTTAATTTCGCCTATGGACTGACGGGAATAGTTTGTCGTTTTAACACGAGCTGCTAAAACACCCAGTGGGTTTACGTCCATTAAGTATGCCTTATGTCCTTTGCTGATTGCAACTAAACCGGTGGTTCCAACTCCACCAAATGGGTCAAAAACAACAGATTCTTTTTGAGCACCAAATTCATCGATAAAACCAGCAACAAAGGATGGTGAGAAGCCTTCCTTATACCCATACCACCGATGAATAGGTGTATGTAGAGACTCCTTGAAATTTACAGGTGTGGTGTAAGTGCTGTAATCAACACCCTTTGGAGAATACTTTTTCTCCATTTCTCGATAATATGATATAATTGTTTTTTTAGTCATTCCCTTTTACTATGTGACAAAGTGATTTTACATAGAATATTTCAATCTTTGTCCTTTTGCCTTTAACAATAACCGTATTCTATTATCTCTGTTCAGGAGTTAATATATCCATAATTATATTCCATTAAAAATTCTATCTCTGTGATATGCTAAAAAATCGCGATTCGGGCGATGTTCTATCGGTATTGTCAATGGTTGCCCGGCAATACAGCCGAAATATTTGTCAAAATAATCTTGTGTTTTGTATTCTCGCAAAGCAGATGACAGACATACGGTATAATCATCCGGCGAAATGGTAATAAATCCTTGGTCGAAAGCTCTGTCGTACAATGCGGAAAGGCAAATGCCGTTTTCAGGGTTCAGCCTTTCCTTTTCGTTCACTGCCCAGGGTATAATATGGCTGGCCACCAACAGTTCGGGAACGGAAATGCCCGTAATGGCACAACGGCTTTCGTAATTGTTCAATATCATTGTACGGAAAGCATTTTGGCTTATCCGTTGCTTTACATACGCCATTCTGTCCCCCCCTTTCAATTGGGAATCGTCTATTTTCAACGATTGCTCAAAAGTTTGTTTCCGTATCCGATTCCTGATGGTCTCCGCTTCCAAAAACAATTCTTCCTTGTTGTCGGCAAACTCATCCCAATAAGGCATACACACACTTAATCCGCCCGGCATTCCTGTGCGTCCGCTATTGGTAATGTAAGGATCACAAGCAGCAAAATTTACCAAACGCAGGGCAACGGCATTCTCTGTCCTATTCATCAGCCTGGCCAACTCTCTAACCTCCGGTGTGGTATGGTTCAACCGCCCGAATGGCAACTGAAAATACAATGCCAATGTCAGAATCATTTCGTCCCGTGTCCAAAGTCGTTTAGGCATAATGGTTTATTTATTAGCGCAGGTGAACAAGTTTATGTATATATTTTGGCATAAAAAAAGCCCCCTTTTGTTTCTTAAAAGAGGGCGTGAAATAGATTGGGTAGAAGCAAGGCTTAGGACGGCCCACATCAGACGACAATCAGTCCACGCCCATTTATTTGAGCGCGAACATCCGTTGCCTTGTCTGACTGATGTGTTACAAGAGGTCCTAATTCTGCTTCTTCAGCCTAATCAAGGATGTTCAAGACGCAATTTTCTTTATTACATAGTATTCGTTTTATTGATTATTCACGCTGCAAAGATACACATTTTTCCCCACATATCGCCTCTGCCGCAGATTCCAAAAAATTCTGTACTTTTGCAAGCTAAAATCAGGCCTCATGATTAAGAAAATCGGAGATAACATCGTTTCCCCCCTGGGCTTCACCACCGAGGAGAACTGGCGCAACCTGCTGGCAGGGCACAGCGGGATGCAGACCTACCAACAAGGGTTCTCGCTGCCAGAGCCGTTCTGCGCATCGGTCATCAACAACGCACTGCTGGAAAAACAGTTCCTCGCACTGCCCAACCCCCGCAACATCCGCTACACCAAGATGGAGAAATGCGCCCTCCTGTCGGCCACCGACGCCATCCACCACGCCGGCATCAATGCCGCCAGCAACGAGGTGCTGTTCATCCTCTCCACCACCAAAGGAAACGTCGAACTGCTGCGCGACCTCCAAGGCTACGAGCCCGAGCGGCCCTACCTGTGGCGCTCCGCCCAGCTTATCGCCCAATACTTCGGCAACCCCAACGAACCCATCGTAGTGAGCAACGCCTGCATATCAGGCTGCGCCGCCCAGGTGGTGGCACAGCGCCAACTGGAACAGGGCCGCTACCGCTACGCCGTGGTCATCGGCGCGGATGTGCTCTCGCAGTTCATCATCTCCGGCTTCCAGTCGTTCAAGGCCCTCTCGCCCGAACCCTGCCGCCCGTTCGACTCGGAACGTACCGGCTTGAACCTCGGCGAGGCCGCCGCCACCCTAGTGTTCGCCCGCGCCGACCAGCCCGAACCTACCGACCTGTGGCTCCTCAACGGCGCCCTCTGCAACGACGCCAACCACATCTCCGCCCCCTCACGCACCGCCGAAGGACTCGTGAAAGCCATCCAGCAGATTCTGCCCGACACCGCCACCCCCGACCTCGCCTTCGTCAACGCCCACGGCACCGCCACCCACTACAACGACGACATGGAGTCGGTGGCCCTGCAACGCTGCGGCCTCGACCAACTGCCTGTCAACAGCCTCAAGGGCTACTTCGGCCATACCCTCGGCGCCGCCGGCGTGGTGGAAAGCATCATCTCCTGCCAAGAAATCAACAACGGCACTATCCTGCCCACCCGGGGCTTTACCACCCCGGGTACCGTGGCCCCCATACAGGTCGCCACCACACAAGAAAAGACCGACAAGCCGCTATTTATCAAGATGATATCTGGCTTCGGAGGCAGCAACGCCGCCCTGCTTTTCGCCAAAAACGACGCAGCCATTTTAAAGAATTTTAAGACCGAATAATAGGGAGAAGATGGAAGAAAAACAAATCAGACTCATGTCGTACACCCGCATCACCAACCAGCAAGTGGTGAGCAACGGCAACATCATCATCGAGAATATTGATACAGATATAAAACACTGGCTATCTGAAATATACAAAAAGTTAGGGTGCGACTATCCCAAGTTTTTCAAGATGGACCCACTCTGTAAGTCGGGCTTCCTGACCGCCGAACTTGTGATGAGCCACCTCCACCTGTCGCCCGAAGAACCGAAAGAGGACTGGGCGGTGGTGTGTTTCAACTCGGCCGGCTCGCTCGACGACGACCGCACCTACCAAGCCACCATCCAGGAGGCCGACAGCTACTTCCCGAGTCCGGCGGTCTTCGTCTATACCCTCGCCAACATTGTGACCGGCGAGATGGCCATCCGCCACAAAATCAAGGGGGAAAGCTCCTGCTATGTGGCGCAGCAATTCCAACCCGGCACCATCCTCCAGGCGGTTACCGACGTGCTGCAGCGCACCCCTGCCCGCCACGTGCTGGCCGGGTGGGTGGATTTCGACGAGGGCGTATGCCAGACGCTGCTCTTCGCCGCCACCCTTTCCTCCGACCCGCAAATGCCGCTCCTTACCGAACCAACGCTCCAAGAGCTCTTTCCGCAACAATAAATCCTTTTTGGGGGGCGCTAGCAAAGAAAATGAACGACCTTTCCCACTCAGGACAACAAAGGCGTCCCGAAAGGGACGCCTTTCCCATTATGAAAGAAAATCGCTACTTTACGTAGTAGGTCAAACGCATGGTAATGCTGACGCGTTTGCTCTTTGACCAGGTGTTGTAAGCACCACCCCAAGAGTAGTCCTCGTCGTTGGAGTTGGGGGAAGTGATTTGGAACACACCCATGTTGCTGGTTTTCAAGCCCGCCAGTTTGCCGCCAGCGGCACCCACGATGGTCTCCGCACGGTTCTTGGCATCCTCAGTGGCACTCTTCAGCATCTCTATTTTCAAATCGGCCAACTTGGTGTAATAATAACTCGGCTCGTTGATGTCGATGTTGATATTTTCACCCATCAGCTCGGCCAAATCCAATTCCTCCAGTTTCTGAATGTCCTTGGTCTCGATATAAACCACCTGCGTGAAGCGATAGCCCCTGAATTCGTAATAGCTGCGCTGCGCCACACGATCATATACGTACTCTTCTTCTCTGTTAGCGGAAACCGTTTTGAAAGTCACATCTTTCATGTTAATACCTTTTTCGGTGAGGAATTTTTTCACCTTCTCGGTTTCGGCTTTGATGTCTGCATAACCCGCTTTCATGTCGGGGTTGAGGATGGAAAAACTGAAACTCTGGGTCATCAAGTCAGATTCGAAATCCTTTTCTGACATACCAACGACAGAAATGGTACGAACAGGGGCTTTGGCCTTGAAAAATGAAAGACCCAATGCAAGTGCTCCGCCTACAAAACAGAGGCCGACGATGCACGCGATGATAATTTTGTGTGTGTTAGACATGGGATTAAAGTTTTAAAATTTAAATGAAAACGCAAAGAAATACCTGAAATTGTATCGGAATGAAAATTTATTTCACCCCATTTTCTTCCTTCCACTTTTGGTAAAATTCGGGAGTTTGAAGCACCAGGTTGCGTTCGCGGTCGATGAAGACCTGCACCGAGTACCCAGTTGCAGCCAACTGATTGGTTTCCAAGTCAAAAACCTCGTAGTCGAAGACAATCTTGGCGGCATCTGTCGGACGGAAGGTGATGACCACACGCGCCTGGTGCTGGTACTGCAAGGGCTGTTTGTAGTTGAGTTTCAGCTCCACCAGCGGGGCATAATAACCATTGTCGTATATCCGCAAATATTCCAAGTGGTACTTCCTGCCAAACTCTTCGCGTGCATCCTCGAAATACTGCACATAGGAGCCGTGCCACACGATGGACATGGAATCCACTTCCGAAAAGCGGATGTCGATGATTTTTTCGGCAGAAAGCACAGCTTCTTTCATATCTTATTGTGTAATAAATACTTTCATAGAGCATTCGGCCACCAGCTGATCTTCGCACATCACCATAGCATCCACCACTAAGGCATTGGCAACGCCAGCCACCACGTGGATGGTGGTGACAAGGGTCTGTCCCACCTTGGGCAGAAAGTGAAGCCTGAACTGGTTGATGCCGCCGATGACGCCGATGGGCACGTTAACCCCTCCGGCGCAGAAGCCCACACGGGCGGCACTGGTCTGCGCAATATTCTCCATCAGTCCGGTCTCGCGAAGCCGGCCGTTCTCCACAAAAATGTTGTCGGAACGGATCAGCAGGTCGGTGACAAAAACATTGTCTTCACTTTTTAATATATTGTCTATCATTACGATAGGCGGTCTTTGTGGAATATAATCTTGCGCGTAGATGGGGAAGATGGACATGATGTTTTATTTTTGGCGGAAATAAATTTCGATGGGAACGCCGTGGAAATCCCACTGCTCACGAATGCGGTTTTCGAGGTAGCGCTTATACGATTCGCGCACATATTGGGGCAGGTTGCAGAAGAAGGCGAACGAGGGAACGGCGGTGGGGAGCTGTGTCACAAACTTGATGCGGATCATCTTGTCGCGGTTAATGGGAGGCGGAGTTTTCTGGATGATGGGAAGCAGGTAGTCGTTGAGCTCGGAGGTGGGGATGCGACGCTGGCGGTTTTTATGCACCTCCACAGCGGTCTCTAACACCTTGTAAATGCGCTGTTTGTTGATAACCGAGGTGAAAATGATGGGCACGTCATCGAACGGCTCAATACGTTTGCGCACCAGCTCTTCGTATTCTTTATGGGTGTGATTGTCTTTTTCGATGAGGTCCCACTTGTTCATCACCACCACGATGCCTTTTTTGTTGCGGGCACAGAGACTGAAGATGTTGAGGTCTTGTGCGTCAAAGCCGGTAGAGGCGTCGCACATGAGGATGCACACGTCGCTGCTTTCAATGGCGCGGATGGCGCGCATCACGGAGTAGAACTCGAGATTTTCCTCTACCTTTTTCTTTTTGCGCAGACCGGCGGTGTCCACCAAGTAGAAGTCGAAGCCGAAGCCGGAGTAGCGGGTGAAGATGGAGTCGCGGGTGGTGCCGGCGAGAGGGGTCACGATGTGACGATCTTCACCAAGGAAAGTGTTGATAATGGAAGATTTCCCCACGTTGGGCTTGCCCACCACGGTAATCTTCGGCAGTTCGTCGATGATGTGGTCCTCCTCGTGGGTGAAGTGCTGCACCACGGCATCGAGCAGGTCGCCGGTGCCGCTACCCGACACGGCAGAGATGGGGAAAATCTCATCCACGCCGAGGGCGTAAAATTCGGTATAGTCGAAAAAGTTGGAGGGACTGTCAATTTTGTTGACGGCCAGATAGAAAGGCTTCTTGGAGCGGCGCAGGATGGAGGCGATCTCCTCGTCCAACGGCGAGAGGCCTTCTCGGCCGTCCACCACCAGCACAATCACATCCGACTCGTCGATGGCCAAAGCGGCCTGCTTGCGGATCTCCGCCTCGAAAATGTCGGAGGAGCCCACCACGTAGCCGCCAGTGTCGATGACCGAGAACTCGTAGCCGTTCCAGTCGGACTTGCCGTAGTTGCGGTCGCGGGTCACACCGGCAATGCTGTCCACGATGGCCTCCCGGCTCTGGGTGAGGCGGTTGAAAAGAGTTGATTTGCCGACATTCGGTCGTCCGACTAGGGATAGTATATTGCTCATGTTGGTTTCAATTTACGGGTTTATGTAGAGACGTGATATATCGCGTCTCTCTCATGTTGGTTTTTGGTTCATGTAGAGACGGAGCATGCTCCGTCTCTACCATGTTTTATTTTGTTACAACACATTGGCCAATTGTTCTTTCAATTTCTCCACCTCGTCTTTCATCCGCACCACAATCTGTTGGATGTTGAAATCGCAGGCCTTGGAGCCGATGGTGTTCACCTCGCGGCCCATCTCCTGCACGATGAAACCGAGTTTTTTGCCCTGTGAGTTGGGCTCGTTCATGGTTTGCAGGAAGTAGTTGCAGTGTTTGCGCAGGCGCACTTTTTCTTCGGTGATATCGAGTTTTTCGATGTAGAAAATCATCTCCTGCTCGAGGCGGTTGGGGTCGTACTGACCCTTTTGTTTGAGATCTTCTAATCCTTTGTTAAATTTTTCTCTCTGATTAACAATGCGTTGTGTTTCAAAAGGCGTAATCTCATCAATCATAGCATCAATGAGGCGTACGCGCTTGTCGAAGTCGGCGGCCAGCACCTTACCCTCTTGGGTGCGGAAGTCGTCGCAGTGGTCGCAGGCCGCGGCGATGGCCTCCGATACCTGCTGCCAGAGCTCGTCGCTCAGCTCCTCTTTCGGGGTGGTGATGACATCGGGCAGGCGCAGCATCTGCACAAAGATGTCGCTCTCCACAGGGTTCTGGAGGTTGAACGACAGTTTGACCAGTTCGTTGTAGTAAGCACGGGCCAGCTCAGTGTTGATGCTGATAGTGGGGGTGTCATTTTTCTCCACATAGAGCGAAAAATCGATTTTCCCACGCTCTAACTTTTGAGCGATAAGCGAGCGGATTTCATGTTCTTTGTCACGGAAGAGAGGAGCGATGCGGGTGTTCAGGTCCAGCTGCTTGCTGTTTAAAGTTCTGATTTCCACAACAATACTTTTGGCAGAAGCGTTAATATTCGCATTGCCGAAGCCAGTCATTGATTTAATCATACCAAGAATATCTAAAAAATCATGAAAACTCGATAGTGAGTTTTTTTCGGCTGCAAAGATACGACAAAATCAACTATTTTGTTCTTTTCCCACTGCTATCTTTTCAAATCATGCGTTCATACATTCCAGTATGAAGGTCCATGCAATAAAACTATCGCTTCAAGAACTTGCAGGTGTGAGTAGTCTCTTGAGTGCTGATTTTCAGGAAATAAACACCTGCGGGAAGGCCTGACAGAGGGAGCTGGACACTATTTTCGGCAGGTAGCACAATTTGAAGGCGTTGCCCCATGGCATTGTAGAGGGAAATCTCCTCAATAGGGTGGTCAGATTCCACATTCAGCACGTCGTGAGCAGGATTGGGGAAAACTGAAAAAGATTGATAGATAATGTCTTGCACACCCGTAATACTTCCCTCGTATTCGATTTCGAAGCCATCGCCTTGGTTTTGTTCATCGCTTTCGAACACGAGCACGAGGCGGCGTTTATCGAACGAAACGATGGTATCGGGCATCGAGCCGGTATAGGTGGCCAGCAGATTTTCTTCTGAAGGAGTTTGGTAGAAAATATAGAGGAAGTCGTGGCCCTCTTCGAGGTCGAACTTCGTGAAATGCAGATTGATAAAGGGACGGTTGAGGATGGTGATTCTGTACTGGCAGGCGGTAAGAGGCAGGTAGTCATCGTCGCCACTGCCGTCATCGAAAGTGCCGGAAAGAGCGCCGCTGTTGAGGTAGCTGACGCAGTACTGGGGCTGTTGGGCGCTATAGCTGGCGAAAAAATGCTGTCCTGTGCCGGTGCCATGGTAATGAACTAAGATTTCAGCACAATCCCAATCGACTGACAGGGTGCCTGTTGTGTCGGTCAGGATGATGATAGGCTGCCAGCAGTTGTCGGGGTTGATGTAGAGGGTATCGTTCGCAGAGAGGTCGTATCGGACTGAGAGTTGGATGCCACTGAGGTTAGGGACATCGGGTTGGATGTGCCATGTGTAATCGGAGGGGACATTGGCATTGAGGAAGGAGCCCGAGTGGGAGGTCAGCGTGGTGTCGCCAACGGCAGTTTGCGGAGTTGGATACGCATATTGGTTGGTGTCGGGGTAGGCGTTGATGATGAGTTCCTGGGCGAGGTTGAAGTGGGTGCCGGCGGTGTTGAGGTGGGTGGTGATGAAGTAGCCGTCGTGGCTGCCGCCCCATCCGAAGTTGAAGTGGTAGTAGAGAACAGTGTCCACGGTTCTGTAGCCGTCGCAGATGAAGCCGTGGCCGTTGATGTCGGGCACGCTCCAGCCGGCATAGTAAAGCGGGATGTTCCGTTCCAGATGGCTGATAATCAGGCTGTCCCAATCGAGTGTGGTGGAGTCTCTGAACACGTATTGGGTTTCGGGCGAATATTTGAAGTAGGTGCGGAGCACGTAGGCGGCGCTGTGGTTGTACATGCCGGAGCCGTTGACCCCGTAGTGCATATCCACGCCCACGCCGCAGTGGTAGATCAGTTTTGAGATTTCGGTGTTGATGGCGTTGGGGTTGTCACACATGGCGGAGTAGTCGTAGGTGGTGTTGCCGAAGTCGGCCGACTGTTCTCCGTAGTTTTCGTCCACATAGCTATAGGAGCCTATGCCGGTATGGGGCCAGCGGAAGTAGTACATGAGCTGACCCATGGCGGTGGCCACGCAGCCGGTGACGCAGCGGTTGTTGGGTCCGGCGTAGTCGCGGGGGCAGTAGTAGTTGTAGAACTCTTCCTGGCTCCAGTGCGAGTGGGTGAGGGGTTCGATGGACTCGCCGTTGCGGGGCAGGGCGCGCTGGTTGAGGATGTGGTTCCAGGCGGGGTGTTCGGTGCCGGTGGGCGACTGTTGCAGAGCCGCGATCTGGTCGGCGTAGCTGTCGAGCCACATCCGGGCGGGCGGGATGACCTCGTTGTCGAGGTAGAGCTGGTGGTCGGAGAAGGCGAGGACCGGCGGGGTGCGTTTGTCGCCGGAAACCACGACATAGCTGTCGGTAGAGTTGAAGATATAGAGCAGGTTATGGCCGTCGCGGGTGGTGGTATGGGCGGTGCGTGCCAGTTGGCGGTCTTGGCTTTGCAGGAAGGCGGCGGCGATGGTGGCGGCCTCTTCGGGGGTGACCGACTGTGCCCGCAGGGTGGGCAGCGACAGGGCCAGAACGAGGGTGCAGAGGAGGATTTGTTTCATAATGGGATGGAAATTGCGTTTTTTTAATTGTTTGTTGTCAGCTTTCGGAAGATTGGGAACACTTCGGAAATTGACGCGGCAAAGGTACGAAAATATTGGATATGGATTGCCATTGATTGCGAGAAAGGATGCGCACATCTTTGGTGTGGCAGCCGCAAGGTGCCTCGCTGGTTTTTGGCGGGAATGGTCTTGTTTTAAAAATTTTGTTGTATTTTTGCCCATCCAAAATAGAAATGTAAAAGCGAATGAGCGATGACCTATTTGAATCCATTTCACAGGGAGGCGATTTTGAGGAAACTACGGAAAATTGCAGAATCCATGAAATCGCCGATGAACTCCGCCGAGGCTGCCAATTATATGAAGCGGAACTTCGAAGCCGCAAAGAAGATGTAAGCCAGTTTGATATCGAACAGCGAGCCGCAGAGAAGTATGCCAAAGATTCTGGCTTGTGGATTCCGATGGTGACATCTATATTATTGATGCGGAAATAAGGAAAAAATAGTGTAAAACATTCCGCAAAATATATTTGTAATCGCGCCCCAGCGGTTACTCTCTTACCACCTTCCGTACCGCCACCACATTCCCGTTGTTCACCCATTGGATGAGGTAAACGCCGGCGGCATATTGCGACAGGTCGATTTGCACAGTCTGTACGGACGCACTGCGTGCGTCCGAAATATCCACAGCATCCAACACCCTACCGTATACATCCAACACCTGAATCTCACCAGCCCCTGATTGTACATTGTTCATTGTACATTGTACATTGACAATCCCGTTGGTGGGGTTCGGGTAGAGGGTAAGGAGACCGTCAGCGTAAACGGGGATGTTGTTGGTATCGCAGGGGAGGAGGGTCAAGGTGAGGGTAAAGGTGCTGTCGCATCCGTACTGATTTGAAAATTGAAAATTGAAAACTGAAAGGTTGGGTGTGCCGACCTCGAAGATGGTGTCGATGTCGCCGTTTACGTAGTGATACGGCAGGTCGCTCTCGCAGAGGGTGATTTCGACAGTATCGTTCAGCGCGGAATAGTCGCAGAGGGTGGTGAAACAGATTTCATCGCTGTAGGCCGTGCCCACCTCGTTGGTGGCGTAGGCGCGGGCGTAGTAGGTGGTGTTGGGCATGAGGTCGGGGATGATGCTCGTGAAGGCACCCATGCCGAGAGAGTCGGTGGTGTGCTGGTTGGCGATGGTCGGGTGCGGGGTGCTGCTCCAACAAACGCCGCGGGCGGTCACTTCCGCGCTTCCTTCGGCCGTAACCTCTCCGCTGAAAGTGGCGGTAGTGACGGCGATGTCGGTGGAGGTGGCCACAACGGTGGGTACATTGCCCAGGCAGGAGGCGAAGAAGTTGTAGATTTCATCGGTGAAATCCACATCCCGATACGGGCCGTGGCACCACTCGTGCTCGCCGCCGTTCACCTTGATAAGAACGGTCTTCGTGCCGAAGGTGCCGTCGCCGTAGTAGAATTTCTCGAAAAGCCGGCCGTCGTCGCAGATGTCGGGGAAGATGGTGTGGATGGCGGTGTCGGAGCACTGGTTGTAGCGGCGCCAGAACGCGATGGTGGAATCCACGCCGAGTCCGACATTCACATTGACGATGTACTGGAAACTTCCGCTGTCGTAGGTCACGATGCTGTCGGCGGTGCCGTGGAGGTGCATCACGCTCACGTGGCCGACGGGTGTGTAGGAGGTGATTTCGTTGCCGATGGTGCCGCAAACGGGCGCGATGGCCTTGATGCGGTCGCCATGCTCAATCGCCATCCGGTGCGACATGAAGCCGCCCATCGAAACACCCGTACAGAACACATTGCTCTGGTCGATGTTGTAATGGTCGATGAGGCTGTCTAAGATGGCCATCATCAGGCCGGTGTCGTCCCGTCCTTCGCTGGCCACAATCGTGTCTCCGTTCACAACGGCGCTGACACCCGAGTGCCAAGCGTTCATCGTAATGGTCGTGTCCATTGCGGTGAAGGTGTCGGGCAGTGCCTGCGGCGTGACGGTAATCCACCCCTGTTCGGCGGCGATTCTGTTGAAGTCGGCATTGTACAAAACTTCATACATGTTACCGCCCAGTCCGTGAAAGATGAAGACCACCGGTGTCGGCGTGCTGGCATCGTAGGTTTCCGGCACGTATTCCAGATACTGGCGGGTAGTATCCTCCCAGGTGATGTTTTTGAGAGTTTGGGCAAATGCCGAAAAACAGAGACAAAGAGAGAGCAGCAATAAGATTGTTTTTTTCATTGACATTCGTGTTTTGTTATGAATGTTGTGAGGCGATGCACCACGTCTCAACAATGGGTTATTCCTTCACTACCTTTCCGATAGCAACGACCTTGCCGTCAGTTTTCTCGTTTTTATATTTTATTTCAATGACAATTGTTCTTTTGATTTTCGGCGGCAAAGATACAATTAAATTATTGAAATATAGAATATTTAAAAAAATATCAGTTATACAATTTGTGATTTTATTTTGAGGAATTCTATTATTTGATTTTTTTGTACTTTTGCAGCCGCAAAAAGAAAGGGGTGCCGCAAGGCTGAGATCACACCCAATGAACCTGATTCGGATAATGCCGACGTAGGGAGATTTAGCGCGATTTTCGTTTCCCCCTTTCAATATTTATTTATTAACCAAAATAATATTGAGAAGGATGAAAAAAATGAATTTGAAAAGCAAGACACTGATTTTGATGTCTTTACTGATGATGACGGGCCTCCGGATCTTCGCACAGGACACACCTGCCGACACCACGCCCACGATGCTGCCGGAAGTGCAGATTTTGTGGTGGGTGCAGCCCGAACAAAAGGAGGCTGCCTTTTCCGTCTCTTCCATCAACAAAGAAGAGATTAAAACTCACATCGGCAATGGTAGTGTCAACAACATTTTCGACCGTATCCCATCGATGATCACCACCTCCGACGCCGGTACCGGTATCGGTTACAACTACATGCGTATCCGTGGTATCGACCAGACCCGTATCAACGTCACCGTGAACGGGGTGGCACTCAACGATGCCGAGTCGCAGGGCTCATGGTTCGTCAACTTGCCCGACTTTGGTTCGAAGGTGCAGCATTTGGATGTGCAGCGCGGAGCGGGAACCTCCAACAACGGTGCCGCCGCTTTCGGAGCCAGCATGAACTTCTACACCCTCTTCCCCTCCACCAAACCATACGCTGAAATCAGTAGTTCGGCAGGCTCGTTCTACACCTTCCGCAATGCCATCAGCGTGGGAACAGGGCTCATCAAAAAACGCTTCTCCGCCGACGTGGCCTACTCGAACGTGATGAGCCGCGGCTACATCGAGAACGCCTCAGCCCGTCTCCACTCGCTATTCTTCACCGCCAACTATATTCTTTTGAATGAAAAGAAAAACAAGGATTATGGTCGTCTCCAGTTCAACTTGCTGTACGGCAACGAGAAAACGGGGCTGGCGTGGAATGGTGTGCCCTCTGACATGCTTGCCACCAACCGGCGCTACAACAGCTGCGGCCTTTATACCGATGATAATGGCAATGTCCAGCATTACGACAACGAGACTGACAACTACCAGCAAACCCACTACCAGCTTCATTATATGCTGAACCGCGCCGCTGGCTCACGCGGTTTTATCGATTTCAAAGCATCCCTCCACCTTACTCGCGGTATCGGCTATTATGAAGAGTATAAAGAAGATAAGAAGTTCAAGAAATATAATCTCCAATCTATTTTAGGAGACTCTACCGCCAACTATGTTTCAGATTTCGTGACCCGCAAATGGCTCGACAACTACTTCTATGGCGGTGCCTTCAACTTGAAACACACCATACGGGGTGGTGCTACTGCAACCAAACGTCACACTTACACTTGGATGGTCGGTGGTGCCGCCAACCGCTACGACGGAAAACATTACGGCTCTCTCGAATGGATGCAGTATAACTATGGAGTGGATAAATCATGGCACTGGTACGATGGTACCGGCAGCAAACAGCAGTACAATCTCTATGGCAAGTTCATCTATAATTTGGGTTTCGACACGGAGAAGATTTTGGGCGGCCTTAACACCTATGCCGACCTGCAGGTGCGGGGCATCCGCTACGACATCACCGGCATCAACTCCAACCTGATGGATATAACCCAGAATCATAAATGGATATTCGTCAATCCTAAGGTGGGTGTGGATTTCAATTGGAATAAGAGAGAGTCCAAATGGAACCATGACCTCTATTTCGCCTTTTCTACCGCCAACCGCGAGCCCACCCGTGCCGACCTCACTGATGCCGACAAGGTTCAGCGCCCCAAACCGGAGACCATGTACGACTTTGAGTTGGGTTACCTGCTGCACGGGCCGAAATACGACTTTTCTGCCAACGCCTATTTCATGTACTATATCGACCAGCTGGTGCTGACTGGCGAAATCAACGCGGTGGGCGCTGCCATTATGACCAATGCCGACCGCAGCTACCGTACCGGTATTGAGCTGGTATCTTCCTACCAGCCGCTGAAGTGGTTCCGTTGGGAAATCAACGGTACCTTCTCGTTGAACAAGATTCTGGACTATACTGAATATGTGGACGATTGGGACAATGGTGGACAGATTGCCAATTATCTGGGCACTACCACCATCTCATTCTCGCCCAGCATCGTGGCTAACAACGAGTTTTTGTTCACGCCGGTGAAGAATTTCGACATCTCTTTCATCACCAAATTCGTCAGCCGCCAGTTCATCGACAACTCTGCCCGCAAGGAGTACTCGATAGATCCTTACTGCGTGAACAATTTGCAGTTGAGCTATACCATCAACACGAAGCCGATTCCTGAAATCGGACTCTTCTTCCAGGTCAACAACATCTTCAATGCGAAATACGAAAGCAACGCATGGTTGTATCGCTACTATTATGGTGGTGAGGAGTGTCGCAATGATGGTTATTTCCCGCAAGCCGGCATCAACTTCATGGGCGGCGTGAAACTGAAATGGTAAAATATTAATGACGATACCTTTCCGCGGCCTGCTGTGTCGTTCCGTTCAAATTTGTATTGAACGGAACGACCATTAAGAGTTGGGTAAGAGAACTCGACCACAAGGCGTGGTTGCAATTAGGAAATCTCTGTTCCTTGCCTTTTGTATTTCATCATGTGGCGATGATGACCGATGCCCACAGCGGCGTGGGAATGCCTATTGGCGGCATGTTAGCCACCACCAATGTGGTGATACCCAACGTCGTAGGAGCTGAACGAGAGATGGTTTTCGCGCGTGGATACCGGGATGCAGCTGGCTTTCCTGCCGTGGGGAACGCAAGAGTACCAGCACTATTGGACCGAGATGCAGTATTGTGTGGATTTCGCTTTGGCCAACCGCCGTTTGATGATGCAGGGAATAATGGAAGAGATTGCGGATGCCTTTCCAGAAGCCCATTTTGAGCCGATGATCAACATTGCGCACAACTACGCGGCCTTGGAGCACCATTTCGACAAGAATGTGATCATACACCGCAAAGGGGCAGTGAAGGTAATGGAGGGCACGATAGGGATCATTCCAGGCTCGCAGGGCACCCGCTCCTTCATCGTGGAAGGGTTGGGCAACGCCGACAGTTTTTACAGTTCCTCGCACGGTGCAGGACGTCGCATGAGCCGCACCGAGGCCGTCAACACCCTATCACTCGACCAGGAGGTGGCCAAACTCAATGCGCTCCACATCGTGCATGCCATCCGCAACCAGAACGACCTCGAGGAGGCCGCCTCCGCCTACAAAGACATCGATGCCGTAATGGCCAGCCAGACCGACCTGGTGAAAATCAAAGTGTCCCTCTCCCCCATCGCCGTCATAAAAGGCTAAGTTCTTCTTCATCCACCACCACCCTTACGCCCGCCCAGCGGGCGGAACCTCATCCCCCTCCCCTCCCCACCCAACAAAAAAGGGCCGTCATCGCTGACAGCCCTATCTATTAATTTACAATTTTCAAATTTCAGTTTTCAGTTCTCAATTTAATTAGTCTTTCACACAACGTACGGAGAAACCGAAGTTATTATAGTTTTCTCCCGCAGTGCCACCACTAAATGACATTGTTTGAGCAGAACTTACTAATGCACAGAAATAAGGATAGATATTAGCATCTGCGCACCAGAAATTAGCAGTCAACCACGGGGCTTCCGGCACCGTATATTGAGCAACTGCATGTCCGTCGACTACTGCCCAAGCAGGACGGATTATACCTGTTGGATAAGCATCAAAGGTGGTTCTCGGCTTACTCTGATTAGCCGCCTGAGCACCCCAAGCAGGAGAACCAGCAGGCGCACCCTGTGAGTCATCCCATGAATTATTCTTACAAACAAGGAATGCCCAAGGATAATCAACCACCTGAGAATCATATACATATGCATTATCCATTAATGTATGGAATTCAGCGTTAGTTGGGATGTGCCAGCCGTCGGGACAAATACCTTGTACCGGGGTGCCCGTATATATTTGGCCACGCGTAGCTGCCTGCCAATTATAGAGTCGTCCACGAGTAGTTATGAAGTCATTATAATTTGATGGAGGATTTCCAACTGCATAAGGCTCATAATAGTACGCGTCAACATCTGAATAATGGAACGCAGCACTGCTACCATTAGCACCACAACCTCTCGGAACAGCAACACCATCCGCATAATTATCTGCAAGGATACTTGTACGTAGCCAGCATTGAGCACCAATGGCTGTAGTGTGATAGTTAAAGCCGTCATAAGCCACAATACTGATACCGCCGCACGGATCCAAAACGAACGATTTCACCTCACCATAAGCCGTACCTTCCGGATTGGTGGCGTAAGCACGATAATAATAGGTGGTTGAGCTATTCAGACCCGAGGTGATGGTTACGCTATAAGCACCAGTACCTGTGCCGTCAGGAACAACATTATCAGAAATAGTGGGCGTTGAATTCGTACTCCAGCAGATACCACGAGTAGTAGCCGGATAACCACCATTTGAAGTAACCTCACCATGCAAAGTAATAGTGGAGTTAGGAGCGTCAATATCACTCGTTTTACCCGTAACTACTTCAGGAAGGCTTGGTAACTGAACGGTTTTGGTCAGACCATAATAAACACCCTTTTCATTGATGGCATATGCGCAATACTGATACTCGCCAGAAGGAATGTCTGAAGAGGTAAGCGTGGTAGTGAATGAATTTACACCCGAACCAAGGGCGCGATGGTTTCCGGAAATGCTCGGAGTACCTGTATTGCTCCAGCAAATACCATATTCAGTAATCGAATAACCACCATCTTCCAAAACAGTACCACCCACAACGGCAGAACCATGAGTAACAGAAGTAGCATCTGCCGTGCGCACCATATCACGCACGCAACGTACGGAGAGACCGTTGTGCTTGTCGGCACGATAACGACCCCAACCACCCTGGCTGGCTTTCAGCTGGTGTACGTATGCGGCATCTGAGAAGTCGTCGTGACCAGCATGGGCGCTGAGTGCCTGGCTGGCTGACCAATAAGTGCCATACGAACCGAGAATCTGGAAACAAGCATCACGATCCGAATATTGCGGGACAAACACACCTGCTGGCATACCACTGAAACCTGTCGTATTACGTTGAAGGTTGCAATAGTCTTCCGGACAATCATCGGAACCATCAATAAACCACTCACAGCCAGAAGCAGCCTGCGTACCTGCATTCGCTGCGTATCCACGGGAAGCACCTTGTTGAAGGATATCATGCACCGTACCTTCAATGTCATTCTCATGACGCATAGAGGTAATGACCACAGCACTATCCGCTGCAGTTACACCCATCTCTTTCTCCAACTGGAACCACTCGCCATCAGTCGGCAAATGCCATCCATCAGGACAGATACCCTGTACACGGAAGTCAATCTGCTGATAGGGGTACATCGTACTACGCGTAGCCATGGTAGCAGGTGCATCCATCACACCAATCCAAGTGTACAAGTAGCCGTAACGTTGCGTCAACCATGTATCGGTAACAGTAGTTCCGTTGCTCAACGTTTTAGTAGAAGGCCATGTGAAATACATGCGGTAAGTATAGATACTGTTGTTGATCAAGTCATTCTGTGAATAAGCACTGCTGCGACCATCCTCACTCTGTACGTAACGGAGGTTCTCGGCCATCCAGCACTGGCTACCGATCTTTACAACGCGATAGGTGGTAAGACTCTGACGTCCGTCATTAATTTCCTTGACACCGCCTCCACTAATCGTTTCAGAAGTGTTTCCAGTCGTACCCAACGAAGCACAGCGTTCGTAGGGAAAGCCCAAAGCCACGGTACGGGTATTCTTACAACCCAACGGGGAAATAGCTAATATGGTATAATAACCTTCAGTATAAGAGGATGTGCTAATCGTACCAGTATTATGCATTTCTGAAATCGGTGAATCATGATCTGTATCTGCATTTGCACCCTGATACCAATCTATGGTAGAAATATTGGCTATACTCGTAATGGTAGTTGAACCAGCAAACGCATCTTCGCAAATACATATTTCGGGCGGGTTGCCAGTAACACTAATGATGGAGTAGTCAGTTGCCGATGTTGTATAACCCTTCGGATGAGTAAGTGTACAAGTAGCGCTCACGTTCACTTGGGTAGTACTGGTCACGGTCACCGTGATGCTTTTACCGTCTGCGGCAACAGTGTAGGGATCCGTGGTACTCAAACTCCAAGCGTAGCTATTGCCAGCGTTGTCAGCATCGCAATCCGGCTCGGCAGAGATGGTCACAACTGCCTGCTTGGGTTCCTGACACAGGTTGATCGTTTTATCTTCTGCACTCATAGTGAGTGAAATTTCTTCCGTCGTAAATGACTTCACCCCACCATAAACATATGTAGATCCAGCGTGAGAATAGGCTTGCACATAGTATGTGGAATCCGGAGCAAGACCAGACAAAGCATACGTAAAGCTGCCAGTTCCATTGGGGACAGACAAATCCGTGCAGCCCGTACCTCCTACGGTAGGAGTACTATTAGTAGCGCTATACACAAAACCACGGGCGTCCGAACATGCAGTATTCACTCCCTGCAGAGTGGCCGACACACAAGTGATAGATGCCACATTACCGGTAGTGGCTGCGGTGTTCGTCGGTGTGACTTTAATGCTCTTGGTAGCAGTAGCCGTACAGCCTCCTTGAGTAGCCGTCACCGTAAGTGTATAGGTGGTGGCAGACGTAAGGGCCGCTGTTGTGATAGAACTACTGGTTTCGCCAGTGCTCCAATGATAGGAGAGCGTACCCGTATAACTGCCCATCGTGGGAGTCAACGTGGTAGTCTCACCAACGCAAACCGTGCTGGGTGAAGCCGTAATCGAACTGATAGCCACAGAAGGAGTGGTCACCGTAACCGTAGTGTTGGCATTCATGGAGGTAGCACAGCCGTGCGTAGTGGTGTTGGTCACCACACAAGTGTAAGTGGTGGTAGAGCTCAAAGCACCCGTGGTATAGCTTGCGCTGGTGCCCACGTTGGTGGTGCCTTGCTTCCACTGGTAAGAGAGCGTGCCGTTATAAGAGCCCGCGTTGGCCGTCATAGTAGCAGTCTCCCCTGCACAAATCGTTTGGGTAGCAGGTGCGATGCTGACAGAGGCCAAGGTGGATTCTTCAATGGTCACCGCCGCACTCAGCGTGGTAGCAGCAGAGGTGCAGCCATCCTGTACAGCGGTTATATCACAGCTATAGGAGGTGTTGGCCGTCAGTGCCTCGGTGGTGTAACTTGCACCGGTAGCACCGCTAATAGCAGTGCCATTCTTCTTCCACTGGTATTGCAGCGTAGCACCCGTTGAGGCCGTCGCGTTGGCGGTCAAAATGGTCGTGCTTCCGCTACAGATAGTGGTATTACCGGTGATACCAGTGGCAGAGGCCACTTGCGGGTTGGTCTCAGTCACGCTCTTGTTGGCCGTGGCAGTACAACCGTCACTGGTAGTAGCGGTCACGCTGTAGGTACCTGCAGCAGTATAGGTAGCTGTATTGGAGCTCGAGGAGGCCACATTGGCACTCCAAGCGTAGGTGCTGAAGCCCGCGGTGGCGGTCAGGTTGCCCGTGCCGCCCGCGCAGATGGGATCATCGGGGGCGGAAATGGTCAGGGAGGCAACCGTGTAGTTGCCGACCGTGGTGGTCACGGATCCGTCGCGGGCGACACCGGAGGATGTGACCTCGCATTTCACGATATGGTCGCCAACGCTGTTGGTGTAGGTACGCGTGTAGGTGGTGCCAGTCTGGCCCGTGACGGCCGTTCCGTCAACATACCACTGGAAGGTGGGCGAGGGGATGGTGGCCGGCGAGTAGCTCACCGTGTAGGTCACGCTCTGGCTTCCGGTTGCACCGGGGCAGAACATGACGGCGTCGTTGGGTGTCACGGTCACGGTGAAGGCTGCTCCCGGAGTGTCGAACTCCAGGGTGTCGCCGTAGCTCGGGTCGGGGTCGCAAGGGTTCTCGGCGTAGGCACGGTAGTAGTAATGCGTGCCCGCCGTGAGGCCGGTCACTTCCTTATGGTACTCGTTGCCTGCGCATAAGCAGGCAGGATAGGTGCACGGAGTGAAGCTGGGCTGCGGGTTCATGACGACTGTGGCCACTATGGTGGTGAAATTCGCGTCGGTGCTCACCTCAAAACCCTGCTCGGTGACTCCGCACCAACCGTCGTGCACGACATTGCCGTACAGGACGGCCGTGGTGCTGGTGATGCTGTTCACGCTGTCGGTGGTCACAACGGGGCCATAGGTCAGCAGCTTGCCGTTGGGGCTCACGCGCGGCCAGCACACGAACTTGCCGTTCTCGTTCACATACGAGCTGTTCACCTTTGTCGTGGACTCGCCCTGGTCGGTGACACCGTTCTCATTCTGTGCGAGGGATGCGAGCGGGGAGGAGCAGAGGAGACCGACGAACAGCGCGGCGATCGCTATTTTGATTTTATTCAATGTTCTCATTGTCGATATGCTAAATCAAACAAAAAAATATAAAAGCCTTTCAGGGAGCGGGGCTCCCTGAAAGTGTACTTCCATTCTACAATTATTTCACCCAGAACACGAAGTTGACGCGGTCGTCATTCGCGAGGGTGTAGCCGCCGTTGTTGCTGGGCTGGTACCTTGCGGTGGTCCCTGATATCATCTTCACCACGCCGTCCACGGTGTCACCAACGTACACGCCGTTGATGTACATCTGCACGAGGTGGTTGGTGGCGTCCAAAGTCTTTCCGCTCGGAACCGTCAGGGCGAAGTCGGTCTGGTCTGCCGTGGCGATGAACCTGTCGCTCTTCTGCGCGAAGGTGACGATGTTGATGGTCTGGTTAGTGCTCTGGTTCAATGTGATGGACTGGTCGGTCTCGCCCTCCTGGTGGAAGGTGATGGTGGAGTTGTAGACGGGGTGTGCCACGAGGCTGTCGTGGATCTGGGGAGCCACGCAGTCCTTCACGTCGTCGCAGTTCTTGATCTGGTATGCGGCGAGGCTGTCGCGCACGATGTTGCTGACGACGGTGTCGATGCGGTGGTTGGTGGTGGAGTTGCCGTCCTCGATGGCGCTGATAACGCAGGCATTCACGTCGTCGCAGTTCTTGATGGTGTAATTCACGAGGCTGTCGTGGATGCAATCTGCAACCGAGTCGCAAACGTGGGTGTTGAAGGTCTCCACGCGGGTCTCCAAGGTGTTGAGGTCAGTAGTCAGATGCTGAATCTCTTCATAGTTGCTCTGAATACTGTCGCGCATGTTCTGGATGATGGGGCATGCTACCACATCGTCGCAGTTCTTGATGGTGTAGGGAGCGAGGCTGTCGTGGACGATGTTGCCGGCCACGGTGTCGATGAGGTGGTTGGTGGTGGAGGTGCCGTCAGCGATGGCGTTGTTCACGCAGTCGGTCACGTCGCCGCAGTTCTTGATCTGGTAGGGGGCGAGGCTGTCGTGGACGATGTTGCCGGCCACGGTGTCGA
>JBGUPJ010000033.1:0-20798 GCA_045130235.1 Bacteroidales bacterium | reverse complement strand
CCTTACCGTTCGACTTGCATGTATTAAGCCTGCCGCCAGCGTTCATCCTGAGCCAGGATCAAACTCTCCATCCTAATTAATCTCTTTACTTTTTGTTTGTCTGTCCCGGCCTCGTCTTTTCGCTTGAGTCTCTCAAAAGAATCTCTTGAGTGTTTGCTACATCATTCCATTCATTCAAAGAACAATTTCCCGTTTTCCCTTCGCCTCTTCCGCCCCTCTAACTGGGGCGCGTCTCCCTACTGGCGCGCCGTTCGTGTGACGCGCAAAACGGGATTGCAAAAATACTGCTTTTTCCATTCATACAACACCTATTTACGTATTTTTTCAAAAAAAATTTCATTTCATTGATTATCAATGAAATAATTTTAAAAATTTCTCTTATTTCCCAAAAAAAATTGGAAAAATAGGCTCATTTTCGGAGTTTTTTGCCCCCCTAAGAGGGACAATTTCGGAGTTTTTCGGAGAAATGGGCGCAAAAACGCTTTTTAGAGCCTCCCCCAATGGGTTCATTTTCTCATCCGAAATTCATTACCATATATTATATAATGAGATTTATATTTTTTTTGGATACCAATTACAAAAAAAAGTCGTATTTTTGCACCATTAAAAATTTATTCACCAAAACATATTACTATGAAAAGAATTTTTACCTTTGTGATGGCCATGCTCTGCGTGAGCATGATGTTTGCCCAAGGAAACAAGTACTCAGTAGTAGGCGTTCCCGCTGGTCCGGAAATGGATCGCAGCGACTGGTACGGCTGGTACACCCAGAGCGGCTACGTACATGTACAGCAAGCTGAAAGCGAGTACATGATTTACATGCCCGCCGGCACTTTCAGTACCGACGTAACCTTGGAGCAGGTGCGTTTCTACGCTATTCCGAGTGCCAATATCACCGATTATAGTGGCACGGAATTCACGCTGGACGTCAACTTCCAGATCAGAATCTACACGGGGTGCTCCGTTAACGGCACGACTTTCAACCCCGGTACCATTGCACAAACGCAGATTTACAATCCGGAAAGCGCAGGTGCTGATGCTGGCATCCAAGTTGTGACCCTCAACCAGCCATTCACTGTTCATCCTACCGACAACGTGTGCGTAGCCATTTACTGCGACGGCATGTCCGCAATGGGTCTCGGCGATGACGATCCCGCCTGTGCAGCCATCAACTTCGCTATGTGGCCGGAATATGATGCCAACGCTTATCACCACTATTACTGGACCGCTGGCAATCCTGCTTGGGCATACGAAAATGCCAACGTGGCCGAGCACGACCCGTGGAACCTCTCCGTGTATTACAACGACGGTCAGGCTTACCTCAACAAATGCGACTGGAAGGCTGAAATCTATGACCCGCAGGATGAACAGACCTATCCTGATACAATCGGCTCCCTCACCGTTGACCGCTACACCGACTCCATCTATTTCTATGGCGGTGTCTTCAACATGGGTATCGACCAGTCTGTCAGCGAATGCACCGTGGACCTGTACTTGATTGACCAGGAATTAGGCACTATCTATATTTGGGAGAATCAGGCTGTTGGTCAGTACGACGTTGACACATTGGATGTGAACTACGGCTGGCGTTGGGGACCCTTCGGCATCGTAGGTCTTGAATATGGTGAATTCCAAGGTGAGTTTGAAGGTCTTTCCTGGCCGCTCCAACTCTGCTTGAGCATCAACCCGAACTTCGAGAATGACCCGCTTTACTCGGATCCCAACACGAACAACAACACCAAATGCATTACCGTTGATTATGATAATGGCATCCAGCCCTACAACAACACGGTGAATGTATTCCCGAATCCGGCCAGCACTGCCATCACCGTTGAGAATGTGGCAGGCGCTCAGATTTCCGTCTTCAACATCGCAGGACAGGAAGTTCTCTCTGTTGAGGCCGCTAACGCCAACGAAACTCTCAATGTCAGCGCTCTTCCCGAGGGCATGTACATTGTGCGCGTGGTGAACGGCAGCGAGATCGGCACCAGCAAGGTCAGCATCGTGAGATAATTGCTGATTCTTTTACAGAAACAAAAATCCCGAAAGCGACGCTTTCGGGATTTTTTATTTTAACGAAAAAAACATACTACTTCACCACCGACTGTATGGTTCCTTGATACAGCTTGGTTTCAATCTCCGAACCCGCCGGCAGCTGCGAAGCATCAGTGACGGGCTTGCCGTTATGTTGCGTGATACTGAACCCGCGACGGAGGATGTTGGCAGGATCGAGCAGCTGCATTTTCTCCTCAAAATGGGAAATCCGGGTGGACGCGACCGCCAAAATCTGCTTACTATATATATATATGTCAGACCGCGCCTTGTCGAGGACAAAGTTTTCAGCTGTCAAACGACGATGAAACGACAGTTTGAAATCGGCCTCACACTGCGCCAAAGCCGCATTTTCGCGTTCCAACATCCAGCGCACCGACTGTGCGAGCGTGGCACCCAAGTCATCCAGTCGCTGCTCAAACTCCGCAAAACGGTTGATGAGGTAATAGGCCACCTCGGTAGGGGTAATCTTATTGGCAAAAGAGACGCTCTCGGTGATGGTTTCGTTGGTGGAATGCCCAATGCCCGACAACACCGGCAGCGGAAAAGTCGCCACCCGATGGGCCAGCGCGTACTGGTCGTAGCAGCTGAGTCCCACATCTCCTCCCCCACCTCGGATGATGGCCACACAATCGAACTCCTCCTTACGTTTCTCAATCAGATCGAGCTGTTGCAGCATGGTATCCACGGCTTTATCGCCCTGCAAAAGAGATGGAAATAATTCTGTATCAAAATGATAACCCTGCATATTTCCTTGCAAAGTCACCATAAAATCGCTATAGCCCTTGCTGGTTTCGATGGAGATGACCGCAATGCGCTGCGGCACCAGCGGCATCGTTAGCTTCTTGTTGGCCTCGAAAACGCCCTCCTGTTTCAGTCGGGCTATGGTTTGCAGCCGGTTACGGGCCATCTCACCCAAAGTGAAAGCCGGCTCAATATTCTGGATGAAAAGCGCCAGACCATACTGCGGACTATATTGAATGGTAGCCAGACACAAGATGGTGATGCCATCCTTGAGCGGCTCGCCTGTGATACGCTGGAAGTTATCGTTGATACGTTCAAAATCATTTCGCCAAATCACCGCTCGCATCTGCGCTTTCACCTTGTTCTCCTCCTTTTCCACCAGCTCTGGAAAGCAGTGGCCACTACGGGGATAACGGTTCAGCTTAATCATCTCAGCCTGAACATAGTAAGGATGTTTGTAGGTACGTTCAATCATCGACTGGATGCTTTGTCCGACCTGCGTAAGGGTGTAGATGGGTTTGTCGTTGAAAGTGGGCATGTGAGGAGGATGAAGGGATGAAAGGATGAAGGGACTAGTTGGTTGAGAGGATTCGTACTTTGTTGAGGGGCACGTCGAGCATTAGGGCGACGTCGTCTTGCAGTTTTTCCTGGACAGCTTCCCGGTCGGCATCATCTTTCCATGTGACCACCACGGCACTATACGAAGAATTATTTTTGTTTTTAGTCTGATAATCAGAAAGATTACACACGGCTATAGAGACAATACTTTCGGCATAGCGGTCGCCAACGCGTTGAGAAATGGTCTTATTGTTTTCAGCGTCACCCGAGAGTGCTGCGATTTCCTGGTCTTTCTTTTTAATAGTTTCATCACGTTCGGAAATCATTTTTCCCAGCTGGCCGGCCTGCAATACAGGATTGAACGAAGAGCCCATCTGCTTGATTTTCAGTTTAGCATTACTCAAGCCATAGTCATCTTCCATAATCGTTTGCAGGGAATCGGTCAAAGCGTACGGAACCTCATCGCCCACTATTGTTAGGGTGACGGTAGGTTTAGAGCTGGCAAAAGACTTCTCAACATTCACGAGCTGACGGTTGGCGTCGAGATGTTTGCCTGCTCGGATGTCGGAGACGAACTTGTTAACCCTACTGTTGAACATCGATTCACGAACCACATTGACGGCGGTGAAGAGGCTGGGGATGACCACCAGGATGGCGAGGACGATAACCACTCTTTTCACCAGCTTTTCGCGGCGAGCATCCACAAACTTATGCTGGGGGAAATGGAGATATCGCACCATGACGAAGGTGGCGAGTGCGATGAAGAAGGAGTTGATAAAGAAGAGGTAGAAAGCGCCGAAGGCGTAGGAAAGCTGCCATGTGGCGATTCCGTAGCCGGCGGTACAGAGCGGCGGCATCAAGGCGGTGGCGATGGCCACGCCCGAAACCACTGTAAAAGGCAGATCCTTGCGGGAAGCGGCCACGATGCCGGCCAGTCCGCCGAAAGTGGCGATGATCACATCGAAGATGGTGGGGCGTGTGCGGGCCAACAGCTCCGACTGCGCCTCGCCGAGCGGCGACAGCAGGAAATAGAGCGTGGAGGCCACCAAACTGATACCCACCATGAGCAGCAAGTTGCGGATAGACCGGCGCAAGAGTTCCATATCGTAGGTGCCCACTGCGAGGCCCACGCCGTTAATCGGCCCCATCAGCGGGGAGATGAGCATGGCACCGATGATGACGGCTGTGGAGTTCACATTCAGTCCGACAGAAGCGATGATGACCGCGAAACCGAGCAGCCACACGTTGATTCCCCTAAATTCCACTGACTTATGGATGGAGGCCATCGTCGCCTCCACATCGGTATTGTCGTGGAGAAGAAAAATAGCTTTCACATCCCGCATGAAAGACTTCAGCTTTTCCAAAAAATCACTACCTCGCTGATTTTTCGGACTTTCCGTTGAATGATTATCTTGTTGACCATTCTGATTTTCTGCAGTAAACATCAATTATGATATTAAAAAATTTGACCTGCAAAAGTACAGAAATTTCGCCAATAAAACTTTTCGCATTCCATAGCTATCGAAAAAAAATGCTTACTTTTGCAAAGTTTTTACAGAAATCAATAAAAAAACATATTCATATTCTAACTTTTTCTAAATCAAATCAATCATGAAAAAAATCCTATTCTTTGTCGCTCTTTTCACAACCACTCTAATGGCATCGAAAGCCCAAACCCTTCTCTTCAATGAAGGCTTTGAGAACGGGCTTCCCTCCACATGGAACAACATAGACCACGACGGGGACGGTTTCTCGTGGGAGGTGCTGACGGCCGACGAAGACCTTATCGACACGCACACGGGCAACGGCTGCATCGCATCAGCGTCGTACGACTATGAGGAAGAGGAGGCGCTGGAGCCCGACAACTACCTCATCACCCCAGCCATCACCATTCCCGCAAACCTGACCGCCGCCAACATGCCGATGCTCTCCTGGTGGGTGGCCGCTCAAGACCCGGACTACCCGGCCGATTACTACGAGGTGCGCATCTCCACTACAGGCAATGCCGTCAGCGACTTTACCAGCAGCGCGGTATATGCCGAAATCCTATCCACCGACGAGTGGGCGCAACACCACGTGGACCTCAGCAGCTATATCGGTCAGACCATCCACATCGCCTTCATCCATACCAACTGCAGCGATGAGTTTATCATGAAATTGGATGACATCTCCGTTTTCTATTTCGAGAATCCCTCCATTGTCACCACCCCCAACGCCATCGATTTTGGCACAGTGGAGCTCAACACCCAGTCGCCGGCACAGCGGGTATCGGTCATTTCGGCCCTGCTCAGCGGTACCATCAGCGTGAGCTGCGAGGCTCCCTTCTCCATTTCCATCAACAACAACACTTTCGGCACATCGCAGTCGTTGACCTCCAACGCTGCCACTTCACTGTTTGTGCGATTTGAACCGACCACAACGGGCAGTCACACTGGCACCATCACGCTCACCAATGGCACCCTCACCACCACTTTCGCAGTGAGCGGCGAAGGCATTGACTGCAACGAGGTCCTTCAACTTCCTTTCTATGAAGATTTTGAAGATGAAATCACTCCCTGCTGGACGCGTCAGGATGTGGACCATGACGGCTACAACTGGATGTGGATGAACGACGGTTTTGGTCACGAGAGCGACGGCTACTACCTTTCGTACTCGTATGATGAGGAGGAGTGGGAAGACCTCACCCCGAACGACTGGCTGATTACGCCGCTCATCGCCATTCCGAACGATGCCATCCACCTCAGCTGGTGGGTAGCCGCCTACGATGAGGATTTCCCCGACAACAGTTACGAAGTATGGATGTCGCCCAATCCCGGTACTGACGGCGGCACTCAGATTTTCAGCGAAACCGTGACTTCTGCCACCTTTGAACAGAGAGTTATCAACGTGGACCTTTACCCCGGCCAGAATGTCTATTTCACCTTCGTACACAACACCAATACCGCCGCTGTTGAAACTTCCTACGCTCTGATGATTGATGACATCCGCATCGAGGAGGGTCTTGGAATTGACGAGAGCACTTCGAACCATGGCATTTCCGTTTATCCCAACCCTGCCACAGAGACACTGAATGTGAAAGCTGAAAACTTCGACCTCTGCACGGTGGTGAACACCCTCGGACAGACGGTCATCTGCGAGCCGATAGTGAATGGTGAGCTTCACCTCAACATTTCGCAACTCACCAATGGGGTTTACTTTGTGAAATGCAGCGGCGACGGCACAGTTGAGACGGTCAAAATCATCAAGAAATAATCTCTCCAACAATATCTTACAAAATTTATCACCTATGAAAACCCTACGCATCTCACTTTACATTTTATTGTTAATGTGCCTCTCCATTCCCCGCACGATGGCCCAGCAAGCTGGCGACAAGATAGTGGGAACCTATTATGTGAAGGATGACCAATCGTCAGAAGAGGGCAAAATCAAGATTTACCGTACCGCATCGGGCACCTATGAAGGGAAGACCATCTGGGTGAAGAATCCCAATTTCGAGGACGGCACACCGAAACGCGACATCAAGAATCCGGATCCTAACAAACGCAACACTCCGGCCGCACAGATTCAGATGTTGTTCCATTTCAAGTACGATGCCAACACCAATGAATGGGTGGACGGTGAGATTTACGACCCTGTACACGGGAAGTTCTACAAGTGCAAAATGTGGTTCATCAACGACAACACGCTACAGCTGAGAGGTTACATCGGGAAACCAGCCTTCGGCCGTTCCATGAGGTGGCAGAAACTGTAGGATCATCATTTCGAACAATTATCATACAATGAAAAGACTGAAAATCAGAACTATACTTACAGGTTTAATTCTGCTGACGCTTCCTTTTGCCAGTGCGGTAGGACAAAGCAACAACAGAATAGTGGTGTCGAAAAAGAACTTTACGCTTTGTGTGATTTCGGCAACGAATGACACGATCTGTCAGTTTCCGTGTGCGGTGGGAAAGGTAAAAGGCAACAAGACGAAGGTGGGTGACTGTAAGACACCGGAAGGCACGTTCAAGGTGATACAAATTCAGAACAGCACCTCATGGACGCACGATTTCAAGGATGGTGGAGGCGTGCGGCAAGGCGCTTACGGCCCATGGTTCATCCGGCTACAAGTGCCCGGGGCGTCCGGCATCGGCATACATGGCACCTGCTTCCCTGAATCCATCGGAACCCGCGCCACTGAAGGCTGCATCCGGCTCCTCAACGAAGATTTACAAAAGCTGGTCAAATACGTCAGCATCAACATGACCTGCATCATCGAGCCAGATTGAGAGACTACGCTTACAGGAGGTTTTACAAACCTCCTGTTTTTTTTATGCCTTTACAGATTTGCCGTAAAGAATATTCAAAAAATTTTGAATATAAAAATCTTATTATCAAAAAAATTGTAATTTTGCCCCATCTTAATTTCAGGTGATGAGAAAGGGACTGCATAACCTGAGATTACAGTGAATATTATTAAGTCCCCTAAAAAATTATAGCTATGAAAAATTGGATCATGTTTTTATTTGCAGCGGCTTTGATGATGGCAGCTTGTGAAAAAGAGGAACCCAACAATGACGATACATTACAACTGCCTAAAGTGGAGAAAATCCCCAATGCGGTGACCGACATTGACGGTAATGTGTACGATGCCATTAAAATCGGCAGAAAAGTGTGGATGGCTTCCAACCTGCGCACCACACGCTTTGCCAATGGTGATACAATTCCCGTTGGGGAGAACATGGATGGGGAAATGCCCTACCGTTATGCTCCCGATGGCAACGAAAGCAACGTTTCTGTATATGGTTACTTGTACAATGGGGTGGCGGCCATGCATGGTGCGAACAGCAGCGAGGCCAATCCGGGCGGTGTGCAGGGTGTATGTCCTGACGGGTGGCATATTCCGAGCGATGCGGAATGGAACAAGATGGAGGCTATGCTGACGGAGGAAGATATGACGCTGGACGGCTGGCGCGGCGACCACGCCATTTTGCTGGCTGGTGGCGATGAAGGCACCTGGGAAGCGGCCAATGCCGCCGGTGAGCCTGGCGATTACAGCAACGAACTGCGCAACGCCGTGTCCTTCAGTGCACTTCCGGCAGGTACGTACACTGGCAGTTACCGGCATATTGGCGAAATCGCCACTTTCTGGACCTGCACCACTTTCCACGAACCGATGTACTGGGGTCGTACCATCTTCGCCCACAGCACGGGTGTTCAGCGCGGGCCTTACAATGCCAGTATGGCTGTCTCGGTACGGTGCGTGTGCGATTAAGGAGAGGGGGGGGATAGTTCAATTCTTCTATCAACCAGCCGGTTCTTCCGCGGCAAACACGCCGTCAGGTACTATCATCCTGTCAGCGTGCCGCGGGGATGCGCGATGCTGCCCTCGGCGGGCATTTGCATGCCCGCCTACCATTCCTGCACCCCTAACGGGGTGCGCGTTGTTGTAATCGTTCCTCCAGTTATCCAGAAAATAAAAAAAGCACCCAATTCCATGGGTGCTTTTCGTGTGATCTGTACTGGATTTGAACCAGTGACCTCTTGCCTGTCAAGCAAGCGCTCTAAACCAACTGAGCTAACAGATCATTCGCTTGTTTGAGGCTGCAAAAATACGATTTTTTTTGAAATCAAGATTCGATTTTTAAATCTTTTTCAGCTTATTTCTTTACAACCTTCTTATTATCTATCAGCCAACGAGTTACATTTACAATTTTCTCCTCATCAAATTGGATGCAGAGCTTTTCTACCACAGCTTTGATGTCGTCGCATTCCTCATAAATCGACAATACCGCCTCCGAAATCCGCAAAAACTCCTCTTTGGTGAACTGCTCTTTGGCTTTTTTCAGGCACACATCGCACTTGCCACAGGCGGGACTTTCCGTCTCGCCGAAGTAGGCCAGCAGCAGCCGGCTCCGACAGGTGCTGTCGGTGGTGACATAGTGCTGCACCGACTCCAACCGCTTGGCGGCCACCTCCTTGCGTTGGGTATAGACCTTCCGGTCGTAAAACAGCCGTTTCTCTTCCACCCGCGGGCGTACCAACACCAGTTGCGGCAGCGACGTGCCGGGCTGGTAGTCAATATACCCCAGGTCGTGGAGCTGGTGGAGCTTCGCCACCACCTGCCGGCGCGTACAACCCGCCCGGCGCGCCAGCTCATCCTCGTCAATCGTGACATACCGACTGAAAACTCCGCTGTATGAGCGCAATATAAGCTGCATGAAGGTCTCCTCTTTCCGGTATGACTCCCGCTTTTGCAGCTGGTCGAAGTCCTCACGCGACAGCGGAATCATCAGCTGCGGCGGCACGTATTTGTCATCTTCCAACAATATCGCCCCCGTCTTTTCCATCAGCTTCACCGAGTTGTACACCTCCACGGGGTTCCTCTGATGCTTTTTGGCAAATTCCGCCAAATCAATCGGATACGACTCATTCTCACCGCTGCCGATAGGAATATACAGGTCGTTGCAGAGGGTTTTGTACACCTGCTGGATGAACTCCAACGGCGGGAACGAGCTGCTGAAGTTGCGTTGCAGATCGCGGAGGTCGCTGTCGTCGTACAGCAGCACCGCAATAGAGGGTTTCAGGTCGCGGCCTCCCCTACCCGCCTCCTGAAAGTAGCCTTCGAGTGTGTCGGGAATGTCGATGTGGATCACAAACCTCACGTCGGGCTTGTCGATGCCCATGCCGAAAGCGTTGGTGGAGACGATGACGCGCGTCTTGCCGTCCATCCACTCCTGCTGCTTGCGGTCGCGCTCCGCCCCGTCCAAGCCGGCATGGTAGAAGTCGGCGCTGATGCCGTTGCGCTGCAAGAACTCAGCCGTTTCGCGCGTTTTGCGGCGGTTGCGCACATACACAATGCCCGTGCCGGCATACCGCTGCATGATACGCAACATTCGTCCCTGCTTATCTTGCTCTTTTACAACATAATAAGTAAGGTTGTCGCGCAAAAAACTCTTCTGGAAGACATTCTCCTTTTTGAATTTCAGCTTCTCCTGAATATCCTTGACCACTTCCGGCGTGGCGGTAGCCGTCAGAGCCAACACCGGTACCTCCGGAAAGAACTGCCGAATCTCCGCAATCTCCAGATACGGCGGCCTGAAGTCGTAGCCCCACTGCGAAATGCAATGCGCCTCGTCCACCGCAATCATCGAGATGTTCATCCTCTTCAAATTTATCCGAAAAAGATCCGTCTTTAGTCTTTCTGGAGAGACATAAAGAAATTTCATCTCCTTATCAAACAGACAGTTGTCGATGGCGATACGGATTTTTTCCTGTGGCATTCCCGAGAAGATGGCAGCGGCTTTCACCCCGCGTTTTTTCAGGTTCATCACCTGGTCTTTCATCAGAGCGATGAGGGGCGAAATGACGATGCAGAGCCCATCTTTCGCGAGGGCGGGCACTTGAAAACAGATGGATTTGCCACCGCCCGTGGGCAGCAGCGCCATCGTGTCGCGGTTCTCCATCACCGACAAAATGATGTCTTCCTGTAAAGGCCTGAACTGGTCGTACCCCCAGTGTTGTTTTAGAATTTGGTGTATCCGTTCGCGCATAATAGAGTTGTTTTGAGTAAAAAATAGAAATGGATGAAATTAGTCGTCGGATTCTTCCGCGATGACATCTTTATATACATCCAACACCTTGGCTCGTGAAAGGAAGCCGAGGTACTTGCGGTCTTTGGTGATGACCGGCAGGTTGAAGTTGTCGGTCTGCTTGAACTTGGCGACCATCTCCTCGGCACTGTCGGTGTCGAAAACCACCACGTCGGGGATATAAAGCAGGTCGCGCACCGAGTAGGTGTCGTAGAGTTCGGGTTTGAAAATGGTGTCGCGGTGCTCGTCCATCAACAACAGGCCCACAAACTTACGTTGGTCGTCCACCACCACGAAGATGTTGCGTTTGCAGTCGGCGATGATATCCACATACTGGCGCAGGGTGGCGTTGAGCGGCACGGTGCGCACGTTCTTGTCGAGCAGGTTCAAGAAATTGATTTGACGGATGGCGTATTTGTCTTTGTTGTGGGTTTTCAGCTTGCCCTTCTGTGCCAACTGGCGGGTATATACCGAATAGGGTTCGAAGATCTTGGCGGTAACGTAGGCGATGGGCGAGGTGACCATCAGCGGGATGAGGAGGCCGAAGCCGGAGGTGAGCTCGGCAATCAGGAAGATGCCCGTGAGCGGGGCGTGCATCACGCCGGCGAGCACACCCGCCATGCCCGCCAACACGCAGTTGGTGATGGGCGCATCAATATTGCAGAAATGTCTGAGAATCACCGCAATGAAATATCCCACAAAGGCACCGATAAACAGCGAGGGAGCAAACACGCCGCCCACACCGCCGCTGGCATTGGTGATGGTGGTGGCCACCACTTTTAGGAAGATGATTCCCGCCAAAAAGAGCAGCAACACCCAGTAATCCTGACTGATAAAGGAGAAGAAGGGAGAGTTTTTGAACAGTCCCAAACTGTCGTCGCGCATCAGCTGGGCGATGTTGCCATAACCCTCACCATAGAACGCGGGGAACACGAAAATCAGTCCGCCCAAAGCCAATCCACCGATGATAATTTTGATATAATATTGTTTGATTTTGGCGAAAAGACGGTCCACCATCCTCGACATTCGTAGGAAATATACCGACATAAGGCCTGTGGCAATGCCGAGCACAATGTAAAGCCAAACGTTCTTGATTTGGAACGGGGTGATGGGGGCGTTGGTGAGCATGACGCCTTCTCCAAGGAAGAACATGGAGAGGATGGTGCCGGTGGCGGCGGAGATGAGCAGCGGCACGATGGAGGTGGTAGTAAGGTCGAGCATGAGCACCTCGATGGCGAACACCACAGCGGCAATCGGAGCTTTGAAAATGGCGCCCATGGCCGCCGCACTGCCGCAGCCGAGCAGCAGGATGGTCTGTTTCGGCGTGAGGTTGAACAACCGTGCGAGGTTGGAACCTACCGCCGAGCCCGTCAGCACAATCGGGGCCTCCATTCCCACCGAACCGCCGAAGCCGACCGTGATGGAACTCGCTACCATAGAGCTATATACATTATGCGGGCGCAACTTACCGCCATAGTTGCTGATGGAGTTCAGCACAATGCTCACTCCATGACTCAGGTCATCTTTCACCCAATATCTGACAAAAAGAGCGGTGAGCAGAATGCCCACCATCGGGAAGGCCAGATAGTAGTAGTTGACCTGTGCCTCGGGGAAGGCGGTGTTGAGCAGGTTGGTGGTGAAGTGCAGCAGGTTTTTGACCACGATGGCCACCGTTGCACCGCACACTCCCACAAAGAAACTGAGAAACAGCAGGGTGTTCTTTCCGAAAACACCCGACAGCCAGTCTCTGACTGCAATGTACCATTTTTTCTTGCCTTTGCCTTCCATTGGGGTTCTTTCCATGATTATTTATCCTCTCCTTCGTAATAGTCGAAACGCAGATGTTTTACTGTAATTCCCTTATTGATAAGTTGTTGTAATGATTCTATTCCAATTTGGAGATGTTCTTTGGCATAATTGGCGGTGACGGCCTTGTCGGACTTCTCGGTCTTGATGCCGTCGGGTTGCATCGGCTGGTCGGAGACGAGCAGCAGCGCGCCGGTGGGGATGCGGTTGTAGAAGCCGACCGAGAAGAGCGTGGCGGTCTCCATGTCAACGGCAGTGGTGCGGATGCGGCGGAGGTAGCTCTTGAACTCCTCGTCGTGTTCCCACACGCGACGGTTGGTGGTATAAACCGTGCCGGTCCAGTACTCGCGGCCGTGGTCGCGGATGGTGGTAGAGATGGCCTTCTCGAGGTTGAAGGCGGGCAGCGCCGGCACCTCAGGCGGGAAATAGTCGTTGGAAGTACCTTCGCCCCGGATGGCGGCGATGGGCAGAATCAGCTCTCCTAAACCGATATAGCTCTTCAGACTGCCGGTCTTCCCCAAAAACAGCACTGCCTTCGGCATGATGGCCGTCAGCAGGTCCATGATGGTGGCCGCCATAGGACTGCCCATCTGGAAGTTGATGATGGAGATGTTGTCTTTGGTGGCACTCTGCATGGGTCGGTCCTCTCCCCTAATCTCAGCACCCATCATCTCAGCAAAATGCTTCACATAATCTTTGAAGTTGGTCAGAATAATATATTGACCGAACCCATCCAACGGCACGCCCGTGTAGCGGGGCAGCCAGTTTTCTACGATTTCTTGTTTGTTATTCATGGTGTATTATTTTTTGATTTTCCCGCTCGCCTGTTTCATCATTTCAAGGTTGCTGCGGGTACGCTCAATGTCTTTTTCTGTAGTATAAAGTTCCAACGCTCTCTCCAACAATGGAATAGCCTCGCTAAAGCGGTGCAATGAAGCGTAAGCGATGCCGAGGTTCTCGCATGCGCTGGCATAGTCGGGGTCGAGTTCGTGGGCGCGTTCCAAGTAGGCGATAGACTGCTGCATGGCGGCCTTTTTCTGTTGGATGGTCTGCTGCAATGTCCTGTTGTCGGGTTGTGCCTGCAAAGCGTTTTCAGCCTGCGCTAATTCTGCCGCCGCCATTTCGCCAGTCAAGCGCCCCATTATGTTGAGCAGGGCCGGCGAGTTGGGGTCATCCACGATGGCCGACTTCGCCAAAGCCAAGGCTTCCGCACGCTTTCCCTCCTCAATCAGCCGGTTGGCCTCCACCACCGATGCGCCCTTCATCATCTCCAAATTCTCCAAAGCCATTTTATCGTCAGGTTTGCCCTGTAGCACATTGGTATAGCATCGCGCCGCATTCACATAATCTTTCTTGAAAAAATACAACTGACCCAACAAACTCCACGTATCCGTGTCGGAGCGTCCCAAGGTCAACGCCTTATTCAAATATTTCTCAGCTTCCTTGAGGTATTTGCTTTTTTTCTTCGGATTTTTCTCATTTTTGTAAAGATTGAGATAACTGCCACCTGCCGACAAGGTACACTTCATGCTTTTGTTGGATGTCTCCACATCAGTGATAAACAGCTTGTTATCATCATACCAAGCTAAATTTCGCACCGCCGTTTTACCTGTATAAGCGGTACAAAGCAGCACGAAAACCACCACCATGGCAATGGGAGCCGTAACCCATGCGGGCATCGTGTCTGTCTGTCTCATCCTCCGCTTTACCACCTCTTGCCGCATCTTCACCCCCCACGCTGCCCACTTCTGGAACGCATACGCCACAACGAGTGCGAACCCCAACAACGGCATGAACATAAAACGCTCGTTCATAAAAGTACCGATGTTGAACAGCAGGTTGGACGTAATGGAAAAGGTGATGAAGAAAAGAGCGATACCAAACGCAAATATCTGATTATCACTTCTTTTCCCTTTAAAAATTTGCACCAGAACATACACCACATACGCCAACATCGCCAAGACAATCAATAACACGAACCAAACTACGCCATTGCTGAAATTGGTAATTTCGATTTGGTGGGGATAGTAGTCGTGGGTGAGCGGGTGCGGGAAAATCAGCAGTTTGAAATAGATGCCCCAGGTGAGCAGCACTGTGGCAATTTCCTGACTCTTAGTGGCATTCACAAACGGATTGTTGAGCATTAGCTCCTGATGGGTGGTGTCGAGCATCCCGCCCAACACGCGCGACCGCACCACGATGAAAATGGCGGAGGCCACCAGCGCGGGCAGCACGGTCCACACATAGTCGAGTTTCCGTTCCGTTCCCTTGAATAGCAAGGACAGCGGAATCACCGCGAGGAAAGTGACGGCATTTTCTTTGGAAAACAATCCGAAAAGCATCCCTACAAACGACAGCGCCAGCCACCACCATTTCCGGCTTTCCACAAACTTCAAGGCGGTGAACAACGCCACCATCGCCCCTAACATACTCATCATCTCATCCCGACCTTTAATATTGGCAACTACCTCTGTATGAAGAGGATGCAACAAAAAAAGCAAGGTGGCGAGGAAAGGCAGCGACAAATACCACTTTTCGTTTTCAAATTGGGGGAATATTTTTTGTAAAGTGATGTAAATGAGACAACAAAGCAGGATGAAATAGATCACGTTGATGCCGTGCTGAATGTAGGGAAGTGCGCTGTTGGCGAACAACTCTTCGTTTTGAGGGGCGCGGTGCAGGCCGACCTCATCTTTTATCTTTCCTCCAAATGCCTGATATTCGGCCATAAAGGTCAGTTGCGACAACGGACGATAGCGCCCGCCGGCCACCAACTGATCGCCCTCACCGAAATAGCCCGTGAAGGCATCCTTGGTCATCACACTCTTCACATCGCCCTGGAGGGTGTAGTCATTCTCATAAATAATCATCCTGTCATCGGAGGCATATTTCAGCCACAGCGTATCGCCGTAGGCCAACAACGCCACCACAATGAAGAGGATATATCGGAGGAGATTCTTGTTTTTCATGGTAATGTATCTTATTGTCTGTTAAGTGCAAAGCACAAACAAATCGTCACGTTCGTTGATGAAAAGTATGGGGAGATTTTGCGGGTTGGCGAGAAGTTGTTTCTCACGGGTGCCGAAAATCCGGTCGATAAAAGTCTTGTGGGTAGTGGTCATCACGACCAATGCTGCAGCCTGATAGTCGTCGGCATGATCCACCGCATATTGGTCTAAATTGTAGGCTTTAGGGGTGATGATGTGAGGGACGGGAGTGATTTCTAAATTCTCATATAATTTATTGATAAAATCCATCAAATCAGACAGTTTGTCTTTAGAGATGGAATCCTGGTATTCATTATGAAGAATATGGATGTTGGATTTGCCGTAGCGGCTGAAATAGCCGGCCCACAGGGCTTTTTCCTTGGCGGGCAGGTCCACATCCACCGACAGGAGGATGTTCTGCCATTGCGGGTCGCCGACGGGCGCTTCACACACCGCCATGACGGGCAGCCGCGACGGGGCGATGAACTTCAAGGCCCGCGACGGGTTGAACTGTGCCGCCGAGTTGCGCGACACACCGATCACGTACATGATATGGTTGGCCGACTCGGCTATGGCGTGCAGATCTTTCGGCAGTAAAGGTATCTCGTTCACAATCACCTCCACCATGGATTGGGCCTGCTGAAGTGTTGCGAGAAAATCGCCATTGCCGAGGCGAGGCTGGAGAAGCGGCTCGAACGAGAAGTTGGTGACGATGGTGAGGGAAGACTCGAAGAAGCGGGCCAGCGAGGCGCCGTACATTATAGCGGCATTACCGACCGGTGAGTGGTCGGTAATGGCAATCACGTTGGTGTTCTTCTTCCGTTCCATCAGTGCAGTCCTTTCACGTTGGGTTTGGCGGCGATGTAGGCCTTGCCGTAGTCGGGTTCGCAGTAGGCCACATCCTCAAACTGCTGGCTCTCGAACTTGCGCAGGGCAAGCGGGGCCATCCAGCGGGCGGAGATGGGCGTGGTGTTGAAGCGGGCATTCGGGTGGACCGACAGCAGCTCGCGGCACTTGGCCATGCCGTCGCCACAGAACAGCACCGGCTGGCGGTCGAGCAGCTCACGTAAACTGTCCGCCTCGATAATCTTGGCAGAATAGGGTTCTACCTCCTGTAGGTCACTGTTGTACAGGGCGGAAAAAACCTCCATGCGGCGAGCGTCCAGCATGGGACAGACCAGCGTGCCGGCGGCTGGCGCTTCCGCTGCCACCGCTCCGGCGGCCATCACCTGCAACGTGGGGATGGCGATGAACGGAATACCCAGCGCATAGCACAGCCCTTTTGCTGTTGACACCCCAATACGGAGACCCGTGTACGAGCCGGGGCCCATGCTCACAGCTACAGCATTGAGGTGACCGGGGGCGATGCCGCCTTCCTGCAGCACCTCCTCGATAAAAGGCATCAAAATATGGGCGTGAGAGCGGCCTTCCGCCGTTTCACGAAAAGCAACCTGCTCGATGCCTCTCGAAAGAGCCACCGAGCAGATTGAGGTGGATGTGTCTATACTTAAAAGATAGGACATGTCCGATTATTCATTTGCACTTTTTTCGCACTTTGTCTCAGAAGACAAACATCTCCAAATCAAGGCAGCTACGGCAGCACCAGCCAGAGGAGCAATGATGAAGAGCCACATGTCGGTAACACCGCAGTTAAGATCCCAATCCACCACAGCAGCGGCGATGGAACGAGCCGGGTTGACAGAGGTGTTGGTAACCGGGATGGAGACCAAGTGGATGAGGGTCAAGCTCAAACCGATGGCAATACCAGCAAATCCGGCAGGAGCTTTCTCGCTGGTGGCACCGAAGATCACCAACAGGAAGAGGCAGGTCATCACAAACTCACAGACAAAGGCCTGAGTGGTAGTGTAGCCGAGATCATAGGGGTCAACAGCATTGACAGCCAAGCCATTAAAATGACCGGCAATCCATCCGAGAAGGAGAATACCAATGAACGCACCAATAATCTGGGAAGCAACGTACATCAAAGCATCCTTGCCCGAAATTTTACGATTGATGAACATAGCGAGCGTAATGGCAGGGTTGATGTGGCAACCAGAGATGGGGCCAATGGCATAAACCATCACCATTACAGAAAGACCGAAGGCCAATGATACACCAGCCCAGCCGATTGCACCAGCATCAGTACCGCCAGCCAATGCAGCAGCACCGCAGCCCATGAGCACAAGCACACAAGTACCGATCATCTCGGCGATGTACTTTTTGTAATTACAACATGTGTTTTCCATAGTGATAAAATTTAAAGGTTAATAATAAAGTTGTTTGAAATGCAAAATTAAAAAAACGTCGTTTGGATAATGCTAAAACAAGTTGTTTTTTAGTAACAATGTGTTGTTTATCGGTTTATTGATTACTCATGGATGAATTTCTCCACCGAGCAACCCTCATCGGTCTGAATACGGAGCATGTAAATGCCCTTAGCCAGCTCATTCACATCCATCTTTTCCTCGAAAAGTCCACCATTGTGCTGGTACTGGATGCTCTTTACGGTGCGACCGCTCATATCGGAAATAGTACAAGTGACGGGTTGTGATTTTTCAGAGAAGAAATTGACATTCAACACATTATTGGCGGGATTGGGGTAGATGCGAAGGTCGCTCACACCAGCATAATCGTTGACCGCGGTCACAGGTTCTACGGTAATCGTAAATCCGTTGTCCACATCCCAGTTGTCGGCCACGAAGCGCACTTTCATCTTGCCGTAATCGAAGCTGAGCACATCGCTTTCGGGGTAGTTCTGGTTGTCGAAGCGGTGGAGGAGGGTTGCCGGCGTGGTGGTGGCGTTGTAAATCTCCACAAAGTCACCGCTACCGAACTCAAGCTGCGGGAAGCTGAAGTAGCAGCGGCTCATATTGGGCGCGTTGATGGTCCAGGTGCAGACGGTGTTGTTGCGGTATGGGTTGTCGCCGCTGCCGTCGGTGATGGTGGTAGGACCAGGGGTGTTGATGGTGGCGTCGGAGCAGTACTGCGAGGCGGTGATGGTGTTGTAGCTGATCTGGAAGCCCTTGTACTGGTTCTGTCCGTCGGTGGTGAAGGTCACCAGCACGCTGTCGGCGTTTACCGTAACATTGCTGGGGATGGTACTTCCGCTGAAGGTGCCGGCGACGCCGTCAGACACGGAGGGACCGTTGTAGATGGTGAGCACATCGTTGTTCTCTTCGGTTTCAAAGCGGTCGAAATGGAAGGTGTAGCGCGAGGCTTCCGGTGCGGCAATCATCCACTGGCACTCGGTGTTGGGGTCGTAGTTGCGGGTGGGCATACCCGAGTAGAAGGTTCCGTTGGCAGCATCGATTCGGTAGGAGCCGTGGCAGGCGCCCGGCGCGTCGGTCACAGGAATCGCCAAACGGATGGCCTCGGCGTTATAGATATAGCTCATCATGTCGGAGGGGTTGTTGTCGGAGATGGTGAAGTAGGAGTCGCCGCTGCCGCCCCAGCCCCAGTTGACATGGAACTTGGAGTCCTCGTCGTAACCATCCACCACAAAGGCGTGACCGCCTTGACCGTTGTTAGCAGAGTAATAGATAGGACGACGGAGGTCGAGCTCGCTCTTCAGCACATCGTGCCACTCATGGATGGAGTCGTAGAGGTGGCGCGGACAGATCCATGCGGAGTCGTATTTGAAGTGGCGGCGCATGGCTTCTGCGGCAGTAACGCTGTGGGCGCCCGAACCGCCAGCGCTGTATCCCATCTGCACTGCTACTCCACAGTGGTAAAGCAGCTTAGCCATCTCATTGGAGTAGCCGCTCGGCACATTGGGCATCGCATTATAGTTATACGTCTGCTCAAAAAATCTCACCGTTTGACGGCCGTAAGGCTGCGGGATATACGACGAGCCGCCGAGCCCCGTATAGGGGTGACCATGGTAGTTCATCACCTGGCTCATGGCTGTGGCCACACAGCCCGTCACCACGCGACCGTCATCGCCATGGATGTCCCACGGACAGTAGGTGTTGAAATAAAGACCTTGATTCCACTTGGTGGTGATGAGCGGCGATACCACCACAGCGCGGGTGGGTTCTGCGGTGAAATCGCTGGACAGATAGTGCTGCCAACGAGCGGCCACCTCATCGGTAAAGTCCTTACCGATACGCTCTTGGTAGGTGATGATGTTGCCGTAGGCCTCCATGGCGAAATCGAAGCCAGGATTCGACAGGAAGTCGCTCTCGAAAGAGTAGCACACCACGGGGTCGAAATGGTCGGAGGCGGAGATGGCCACATAGCCCACCGGCAGACAGCGGAAGATATAGGCGTAAGCCTCACCGTTGTGGAAGGCGGTCTTCAGGTACTGGAACTCCGCACTTTCAACATTGTGGTTGGCCTGCTTCTGTGCCAAGAAGTTGCGGCACACCGTAGTGGCCTGTTCCTGCGTCACTGGGTTGGCCTGCAAGGTCAGCGTTAACATCAGCAGGGCAGCGAAAAATGTAAAGGTCTTTTTCATACTTTTGTAGAGATAAATTAAAAATATACAACTGCAAAATGCAGGCTGCAAAAGTAATGAAAAATTACCAAATACCAACGACTCCTCCCAACTTTTTCACGACATTGTTTTTGGGGGATGGGAAGATATGAGGAAGAATGGCGGTGCCGCGCCGCGGGAGAATGTACAATTGACAATGTACAATGTACAATGGGCGGGGATGCGGTTATACGGGGATGCGGGGAAGGGGTGTGGGGCATGGCGGGAGAAGGGTTAATCACTATTCCCATTATATAGTTCTTTGTAAATGCGGTCAATGTTGTCTGGATTGAACAATGGAGCCCAAGGAGAACGTTTTTTGAAGCCATGCCGATGCCTTTTTATTAGAAAAATCTTTTTATAAAATCGCACTTCGTTTTGGGGCACATTGTCGTAGCCAATGAAAAGCCAATCACAATTTGGGGCAAAACTGGGATGCGAAATCAGCATTGCACTCCAATAGTAATATCGATCCCTGATTTCATATTTTTCAATTATCGTATTTATACAATGTAATTCAGGAGAGGAGCCCGACCAAGAGAAAGTGACTTCTTGCATGTCAGGATTTGATTGAAGATAGTGCAAATAATAAGGGAGCCGTTC
>JBGUPJ010000032.1:0-8902 GCA_045130235.1 Bacteroidales bacterium | reverse complement strand
GGCAAGGTGCTCAACGTGTTCGCCACCAGCGGCGGCAGCGGCGTGAAGGACTCCTACAACGACCTCAAGAAGGCCTACCCGCAGTACCAGTGGGGTGAAAGCCGGCTGATGAATAGGTAGGAGGAGATTTTTTAATGGATTATTGTAGAGACGTCAGAATATGGCGTCTCTACTGCGATATTACGACCGTTGTAGGGCTGCCATATTATGGCGGTCCTACTTATTCCTCCCGCTCCTTCATACGGCTGATGTTACGAAAATGGCGCGGGGTAATACCCATCTCTTTCTTAAAGGCTGTGTGAAAAGCCTGTCGGCTGGTATAGCCACACATTTCACCAATCTCTTCGATTGTTTTGCCGAAATTTCGACTGTCGCTCAACTGCAGAATCGCCTCCCGCACACGATATCGGTTAATAAATGCTGGGAAATTCTGCTGGAAATTAGTGTTGATGAGATGGGATAGCTTCGCTTTGCTGATACCCGTCATCTTTGCAACATCTAGTATACCCAGGTTCGGGTTCAAATAAGCCTTATCCTCTTCCATGCACTTTCGCAGAGACTCAAGCATCCTCTTATCTTGGGCATTTTCTGGAGCGAGGTCATCATACTTGAATCTGTCCACTAACTCATCTTTTTTTTTCTCCTCTTTGAGACTCTTTTTCATCAGCTTGTGATAGGACCAACGACTATGGGAATAGAGAATTATCAGAAGGATATTGACTGCTATTGAAAGTGCGAGAAAGATATAACAGTAGATTTTCATGGCTGCAAAATTACACGTTTTTTACCAACGACTACTAATCACTGGGGGATGAGAGGCACGCAATCCGCCAAATGGTTCATTTTTATTACAAAAAAAACCAAATCGTTACAAATTCCATGCGAAAAGATGACATCATTCAACTTCTTTTTTTACAATCTTTTTGCACTGAACACGCTATTTTTGCCAGCTATTTTTTGTTTTTTTATGAAAAAAGGTAATCTACCTATTGCACTGTGTATTTTTATGGTGGCTATCGCGTGCTGTAATGACGCGATGTCGCAGGAAACAGCCACACCTGACACTGTGAAAAAAGAGTCAAAAACAAAACAGGCCTGGAACAAAATCGGGGAGTACATCCAACTGGGAGGATGGATTGACGCACAATACCAATATGACAAAAAAGGACAGACGGAGAAAAGTGCTTTCCAAATCCGTCGTGCCCGTTTGGATTTGAAAGGCAGCCCATCGAAATGGGTGGATTTCCGGCTGCAAGTGGATTTCGCCCCTAATCCGAGGCTGATTGATGCTTTTGTAAAAGTTAATTTCTGCAAATTCGTGCAGTTGCAAGTCGGACAATTCAAAATCCCCTTCTCGTTAGAGAACATCCTTTCACCGATAGATTTGGAGCTGACGGAAAATGCGCAAGTCATCGGTGCGCTGTCAGGCTATAAGGATGTGACAGGCATAAGCAACTATGCCAACGGGCGTGAAATCGGCTTGATGTTGACGGGCACCTTGGCATCTGCGGAGGTAAAGGGTGAGAAAATCCCCATCTTGCAATACGGAGTGGGCCTTTTCGGAGGTAATGGCATCAATGTAAAAACCGATAATATGGCAAAGGACATTTCAGGAAGAATCCTGTTTTCTCCATTTGTAAAAGGTTTAAATCTTTCTGTATCAGGATATTATGGAAGATATGACATGTTGTTTGACGGCACTTCTTCAGGAGTGGACGGCAACCGGCACCGAGTGGCGGCTGGTTTGCAGTACGATAATCACAATCTGATAGTCCGAAGCGAATATTTGTGTGGGGTCACAGACTTTGCCGTCTATGATGCTGACAGAGATGAGGTCATCCCTGATGCCACCCGAACACACGGTGCATACCTCACTATCGGCTACTGGTTCCGTTTTGGTTGGAGCAAGAATTCCAGCATACAGCAGAAACTCCGTCCTGTTCTGCGGGTGGATTACTACAAACAGAATCTTTCGGTTGACAATGCTTCCCTCTATTATTCTGCGGGTGTGGATTGGTGGCCTGAGAAACATGTGCGTATGCAGGTCAACTACACCCTCCGCCAGCAACTGTCCGACAAGGGGTTGGGACATCTGTTTACAACGATGGTTACGGTGAAGTTTTGAGTTTGTAAAGTAGAAATATAAATTATTAAATAATTGTTTATGAAAAAGATAAGGAGTTTTTTTGTTATTGTAGTAGCTTTATGCGTTGCAGTTTCGTTTGTGTCGTGTGGAGGTGGAAAGTCTCAAAAAGAGGATTCCAAGAACATTACAATATCGGGTGCTTTTGCGCTGTATCCGTTGGCGGTGAAGTGGGTGGAAGAGTTCCAGCAACTTCATCCCGACATTCATATTGATTTGTCGGCAGGCGGCGCCGGCAAGGGAATGACCGACGTATTAGCCGATGTGGTGGATCTCGGTATGGTGTCACGCGAAGTGTACGAACCCGAATTAGCAAAAGGTGCGCTGCCGTTCGCCGTTGCCAAGGATGCAGTGGTTATCACCATCAATGCCAACAACCCGTTAGCCCAGCAGATTATAGCGCACGGTATTTCTCAGGAAGCAGCCACAAAGATTTGGATTACAGGAGAGTACACAAAATGGGGACAGGTACTTGGCACCTCCAACGATACCCCGATACACGTTTACACCCGTTCGGATGCATGCGGTGCAGCCGAGACTTTCGCGCTTTGGATGGGGAAAAAACAAGAGGATTTATTGGGGACCGCCGTCTTTGGGGATCCGGGACTTGCCTCAGCGATCCAAGCCGACAAATTAGGCATTGGATTGAACAACATCGGCTATGCCTACGATGAAAAATCGCGCAAACCGAACCAGGGGCTGCTGGTTTGCCCCGTGGATGCCAATAACGACAGTACCATTGACGCAGACGAGTTTTTTTACGACACAAAAGATGATTTCATTGCCGCTGTAGCAGCCGGGAAGTATCCTTCACCTCCCGCCCGTGACCTTTATATGGTGAGCCATGGAACACCCATCAATCCGGCTGTTGTTGCTTTCCTTGAATATGTGCTGAATGAAGGACAGAAACAGAATGTACCAGCCGGCTATATCGGCCTGAGCGAGGAGAAATTGCAGAAAGGACGTGATCAATTAAAGGTAAAATAATGCTTGAGCTGTCTCGAAGAAACAAGATGTAATAGCCATGCAGAAATCACGAATCATTAAAGATAAAACGGCCCAAGTGGTCATGTTTTCGTTGACCATTGTCTCGATCCTTTTTGTTGTGGTGATGTTTGTAGGGCTGTACTTGAAATCCGCGCCGGTGCTGGATGGGAAGTCTGTATGGTCGCTACTCACCGCTTCGGAGTGGAAGCCCATGAAAGGGGAGTTCGGTTTTTTCCCGTTTATTGCAGGTACACTGTGGGTCACGATGGTGGCCATTGTGCTTGCATTGCCAGTGTCTTTGTTAACAGCCATTTACCTGACCGAGTATGCCAAACCTGCGGTCAAGAAGTTTGTGTTTCCAGCATTAGACATTTTGGCGGGGCTGCCGTCGGTGATTTATGGAGTGTGGGGTGTTCTGGTGATTGTACCGTGGATTTCGCAGTGGGTGGCTCCACACTTTGTGGAATTCTCGACCGGATACACGGTGCTGGCTGCCGGCATTGTGCTGGGTGTGATGGTGATACCTTTGCTGGTCAGTTTATTCATAGAAATTTTCTCCAGCGTTCCAAGGGAATTCCGGGAGGCTTCGCTGTCGCTCGGAGCCACCCGCTGGCAAACCACCAGGAAAGTGGTGTTGCGGCAGACACTTCCCGGCATCATCGCCTCCACTGTGCTGGCCACTTCGCGTGCCATGGGTGAAACTATTGCTGTACTGATGGTGTGTGGCTGTGTCATCGGGGTGCCGTCTGGTCTGTTGGATGCAAGCTATCCGATTCCCGCCCTCATCGCCAACAACTATGGAGAGATGCTTTCCATGCCGTTGTATGAGTCCGCCCTGATGTTCGCCGCATTGATTTTGTTTGTAGTTGTATTGATATTCAATTTCTTATCAAGAATCGTTTTGTATCGGTTAGAAAAGAAAAGTTAAAGGCGGAAAGTATAAATGCCCCATTTGATCAGTAATCATTATCATCATGCAATTATCCCATAGAAAAAAAATTCATGAAATCATAGCTAAAGGATTCATGTGGCTGTCGATGGCTATAGTTTTCGGCTTAGTCATCAGTGTAATATGGACTGTGTTTTCTCGGGGAATGAAGGCCATGAGCTGGGAGATGGTAAGCAGTTTGCCAGGAGGTGGTTTTTACATCGGCAAGGAGGGTGGTTTTCTGAATGCCATCGTGGGTTCGCTGTACATTGTGGGGGCATCCACGCTGTTGGGACTGCTGGTCTCCATTCCTGTAGTTTTCTTCCTCAACGTTTATTTAAAAAAGAGTTCAAAATTAGCCTATGTTGCACGTATGGCCTTTGATGTGCTGTTTGGGGTTCCCTCTATTGTTTATGGTGCCTTTGGCTTTACCATTATGATATTCTTCGGACTGCGCACCTCTTTGTTAGGAGGTATCATTGTCATCACACTGCTCATCATTCCGATTTTCATCCGCACGATGGACGAGGCCACCCGCAACTTCCCACGTGACATTCTGGAGGCCACTTTCTCCTTGGGAGCCACTCGCTGGGAAACACTGAAGGTGGTGCTCCGACAGATAGCACCGGGCATAGCAACCGCTACCTTGCTTTCCATCGGACGGGCCATCGGCGACGCTGCCAGCGTGATGTTCACTGCCGGCTACACCGACAGCATTCCCACCTCTCTCTCACAACCCGCCGCCACCCTGCCCCTGGCAGTATTCTTCCAATTGCAAAGTCCCATTCCCGAAGTGGTTGACCGAGCCTACGCCGCCGCTCTCGTGCTCACAGTCATCGTACTTATACTCAGCATATCAGGGCGATTCATTACCAACAAGTTTTCCAAAAATAAGATATGATAGAAATAGAAAAACTGAACATCTACATCAAGGAAAATCACATCCTGAAAAATGTGAATGTCTCATTTCCCGACAAGCAAATCACCTGCATCATCGGACCATCAGGTTGTGGGAAGTCCACGCTTCTGCGCACCCTCAACCGACTGATAGACACTGTTGACGGTGTAAAAATGGACGGGCAGGTGTTGGTCAACGGGCACGATATTATCAGCAGTGGTGCGGAAGTAACGGAATTGCGACGCTCCATCGGTTTGGTGAGCCAACGCCCCTGCCCCCTGCCGATGTCCATTTTCGACAACGTGGCGTACGGCTGCCGCATCAATAAAATGTTCAAAAAACGGCGGGAGTTGATCTACCATGTACGGCAGAACTTGCGGGCGGTAGGATTGTTGGACGAAATCAAAGGGCGCATCCACACCCCTGCCGCACGCTTGTCCATCGGTCAGCAGCAGCGGCTGTGCCTCGCCCGCTCCTTGGCGGTTCAACCCGAGTACATCTTGGCAGATGAAGCGACCAGCGCCCTCGACCCCATTTCTGCCAAAATCGTGGAGGATCTTTTCGTGAAACTCAAGGAACAATACACCATCATTATGGTTACTCACACTCTGCGGCAGGCCCTTCGCATCGCCGACAATGTGGTGTTTATGTATCTCGGCGAAATCATAGAGTCGGGGCCGGCGGAGCAACTCTTCCAACACCCACAACAGGAACTCACCCAAAAATATCTTTCCGGAGCTTTCAGTTAAAACTGAACATAACTGACGATACCATTACCCTAAATTCTAAATTATAATAATGTACAAACTCACCCATTTAAAAGAATTAGAATCAGAGTCCATCTACGTGCTTCGTGAGGTGGCGGCGCAGTTCGAGCGGCCGGCCATCCTGTTTTCCGGCGGCAAGGACTCCATCGTGGTCACCTATTTGGCCTACAAGGCATTTTATCCCACCAAAATACCGTTCCCGCTGCTGCACATTGATACTGGGCATAATTTCCAAGAAACCCTTGACTACCGCGATGCGTTAGTGGAGAAGTTGGGTGCGCAGCTGATTGTCGGCTCTGTGCAGGAAAGTATAGACACAGGGCGCGTGAAGGAGGAAAAAGGCTATAATGCCAGCCGTAACCGACTGCAAACCACTACATTGTTGGATACTATCGAGAAATACAAATTCGATGCCTGCATCGGTGGGGCGCGACGTGACGAGGAGAAAGCTCGTGCCAAGGAGCGGTTTTTTTCGCACCGTGATGAGTTCGGGCAGTGGAATCCCAAGAACCAGCGGCCCGAGTTGTGGAACATCTTCAACGGCCGCAAGAACATGGGTGAACACTTTCGCGTGTTCCCCATCAGCAACTGGACCGAAATGGACGTGTGGCAGTACATCTATCTGGAGAACATTCCGCTGCCGTCGCTCTATTTCACGCACGAGCGCAAGTGCTTCCTGCGTGACGGGCAATGGCTTGCCGCCGAACCCTGCATGACGCTCAAACCCACCGAGGTAGTGGAGACCCGCCGTGTGCGCTGCCGAACCATCGGCGACATCACCTGCACAGGACTCACCATCTCCGAAGCCAACAACTTGGAGGACATCATCCGCGAAATTGCCGCCACCCGCATCACTGAGCGGGGCGGCCGCGCCGACGACAAGCGTAGCGAAACCGCTATGGAGGACCGTAAAAAAGAAGGATACTTTTAGAAAATTCATATGGAGACCAACGGATATTTAGACATGGAGCTGCTGCGCTTCACGACGGCGGGCAGCGTGGACGATGGCAAAAGCACGCTCATCGGAAGATTATTGTACGACAGCAAGTCGATTTTCGAGGATCAGTTGGAGGCGGTGGAGGCGGCCTCCCGGAGCCGGGGTAACGAGGAGGTGAACCTCGCACTGCTCACCGACGGACTACGAGCTGAGCGCGAGCAAGGCATCACCATCGATGTGGCCTACCGCTATTTCGCCACTCCGAAACGAAAGTTCATCATCGCCGACACGCCCGGCCACGTGCAGTACACCCGCAATATGGTGACAGGAGCCTCTACTGCCGACCTCGCCATCATCCTCATTGATGCCCGCAACGGCGTAGTGGAACAGACGGTACGGCACTCCTACATTGCCTCACTGCTCGGAATCCCATTCATCACCGTGTGTGTCAACAAGATGGACTTGGTGGATTTCAGTAAGAATGTTTTCGATGACATTTGCCATAATTACAAAAAGATGGCCGATACTATCGGCATCCGTGCAAAGTTGCGGTTCATTCCCATTTCGGCCAAGCACGGTGACAACGTGGTGACAGAATCCGTCAATATGCCATGGTATACCGATGGTACGCTGATGCACCTGTTGGAAACGGTATCCATCGACCACAAAATGGGCGATTCCGCACAACCTATGCGGCTACCGGTGCAATACGTCATCCGTCCTATCTCTGACAAATTCCCCGATTTCCGCGCCTACGCCGGACGCATGGCGAGCGGCGTGCTGCGGGTGGGAGACCGCATAAGGGTGCTCCCTTCTGGATTGGAAAGCACTGTAAAATCCATCATGCAGGCTGACAAAGAGTTTGAAGTTGCCTATACACCGGAGTCTGTGTCAGTGCTGCTCAACGACGACATAGACATCAGTCGTGGCGACATGATGGTGCCTGCTGATGTCCAACAGCCTGTCGTCACGCAGCAGTTGAAAATGCGCTGCTGTTGGTTTAACGAGACGGAAATGCAGCTGCGCAAACGCTATATCATCCGCACTGCTGTGGCGGAAACCGTTGGCATGGTCCAGTCGGTGGACTACAAGATGGATGTCAACACATTGGAGAAGGTAGAAAACGTTTCTTCTCTGAAAATGAATGACATAGCTGTCATTAATGTTAAGACTTCCCAATCCATGGTGGTGGACGACTATGCCAGTAACCGCATTACCGGCTCCCTCATCTTCATTGACCCTGACAGTTTCGAGACCGTCGGCGCAGGAATGGTAACTTTTGAAAGTTAAGAGTTAAAAATTGAAAGTCATGGATAAATACTGTGTGAAAGATATTGAAGAATTGAATCAGAGGTTTGAGAAAGCAGAGCCAGAGATTATGCTTGGATTTTTTTTGGAGATGTATGGTGATCGTATCGCTTTGTCTTCCAGTTTAAGCATCGAAGACCAGACTCTGACCGATATAATACTGAAAATCAACCACAAAGCAAGAATCTTCACGTTAGACACGGGACGTTTGTTTCCCGAGACCTATCAGTTGATAGACAAGACAAATCTGCATTATAATGTTAAAATGGAAGTGTTTTGTCCGCAGACTGAAGCCCTGCAAAAGTTTGTCAAAGAATTGGGTGTCAATCCTTTTTACGAAAGCATAGAAAAACGGCACGCCTGTTGTGAAGTTCGCAAGTTGGAGCCGTTGCACCGCGCATTCAAAACCCTTGATGCATGGATTTGCGGCTTGCGAAAGGAGCAGTCAGTCACGCGCAAGGAAATGAAAAGGATTGAGTGGGACGAGACTCACCAGCTACTGAAAATCAACCCGCTGATTGACTGGACGGAAGCGCAGGTATGGGAATATATCAAAAACAACCATGTGCCTTACAATAAGTTACACAACAATGGTTATCCCAGCATCGGTTGCGAGCCCTGCACGCGGGCGGTGAAGCCAGGCGAGGATATCCGTGCCGGCCGTTGGTGGTGGGAATCGCCTGAGCACCGCGAGTGTGGCTTGCATCGCAAGAAATGAAAAAGTTGGTTGTCATCATCTGAGCCTTTGCCCGACGTACATTTCGGCACAATTTGTGCGGTATGGAAATAAATTGTACTTTTGCCGTCACAAATCTCAACTGGCGCGACAAAAACTCGCGTTCCACGTTGGAGATGAAAGACAAGAGCTCGCGTCCCGCCATCCAGGGCAAGTGCGAGAACATTGCCGACTACGACACCGTATGGATCGGCTTCC
>JBGUPJ010000031.1:0-111614 GCA_045130235.1 Bacteroidales bacterium | reverse complement strand
CAATCGAAGCATTGCAGTTCTTCGTAACAGGCCTCTCTGAGGGCGCATTCGTACACAAGGTACAGGGACAGATTTTCAAGGCTCAGGGCTTTACGAAGCTGGGCGAGAAGTACATCGGCCACTACACGGAGGAGATGGAATGGGTGGAGAAGTTCATCGACCGCATCCTCGACCTCGGTGGCGAGGTGAAGGTGGAGAAGCACGAGGCCCGCGCACTCTGCTACGACCCCGTGGAGTACATCAAGGAGGACCTGAAGATTCAGGAGCCGGGCGTGGAGTTGCTGCGTAAGTGCATGGGTTCGGTAAGTGAGGACTATCTCACCTTCGACATTCTGAAGGCATATCTGGCCGACGAGGAAGAAGACCTCTACTGGAGCCAAGGCGCATTGGAACTCATCGAGAATATTGGCAAGCAGAACTGGCTGTTGTTGCAACTTTAAAAATTGAGAATTGAAAATTGAGAATTGAAAATTTTCTACTACTAAAATAAAGATAACAATGAAAGAGAAAGTATTACAAGCCATGCGCGAGTTCGGCGCTCCCGTCAATGCAGGCAAAATCGCAGAAATCACAGGCATCGACCGCAAAGAGGTTGACAAAGCCTTTGCCGAACTGAAGAAGGAGGGTGCCATCGTGTCGCCCGTCCGCTGCAAGTGGGAACCGGCAAAATAAGCCAAAGGCTTCGACGAGTGCAACCGCACCTCGATGCATACACAAATTTTTTCTTCACGGAGGGCTCCGGCCCTCCCTTTTCAATTAAAGCAATAATGACAGCAATATGGAAATCAAAGCAGTAAAATTCAGAAAAGACGGCTTCTATACCCAGCCCTTCGTCTTCGGTGGCGAAGAGGGCCGCCCTGACAAATTTGACAAAAACATCCGCTATCGCGGCAGCCTGCAGAACTACCTCATCGACACCGGTTCGGAGGTGATATTGGTAGATACCGGCATTCCGGCGGGTACTCCGGAAGAGGTGCCCGACGAGAATTCAATGGCCTTCACAGGAAAGGATATCTGCACCTACATGGAGGCATTCGCAGCCCTTGGCTACAAGCCGGAACAGGTGACCAGGATTCTGCTCACCCACCGCCATGCCGACCACAGCGGTGAACTTCGCTCGTTCCCCAATGCGAAGGTGTATGTGAACAAGGACGAGATGGATGCGGCCGAGTTGCAGGGCCTCACAAACCTTGTGCCGGTGAGCTATACCGACGGGCCGTACTACAATTTCCCCGAGTGCCAGAAGATAGCCGACGGCATCTACCTGATCAAGGCGAAGGGGCACACCAAGGGCAACAGCATCGTCGTGGTGGAGAACGACGGGCTCTTCTACATGCTTCACGGCGATATCACCTACTGTGACGAGGCACTATACGAGAACAAAGTTTCTGTTGTTTTCGACGATTTGGCGGCTGCCCGCGAAACAATGGATCGCGTGCGTGAGTTCGTCCGTAACCATCCCACGGTGTATTGCAGTACTCACAGCCCAGAGGGCTACGAGAATCTGGAGGCCAAGCGCGTGATAGACCTCGACAATCCCGTGCCGACGGTTCTGGCTGAGGTGGATTTCTCCCAGCAGAAAGCCAGCGGCAAGTATGTCTGCTCTATCTGCGGCTACGTCTATGACCCGGCGGAGCACGACGGTGTGACCTTTGAAGACCTGCCCGACGACTGGCGCTGTCCCCGCTGCAAACAGCCCAAAGAGAAATTCAACAAGGCGTAATCACATCAAAGCCTTTGCCGAACTGAAGAAGGAAGGTGCTATTGTATCGCCAGTACGCTGCAAGTGGGAACCAGCGAAATAGTACCGTTCCACAAAATGTAAATGACAACCGCCGCAGGAGTTACAAAGACTTTTGCGGCGTTTTTATGTTTCCTGCATTCCCAAATAATGCGTATCTTTGCAATCCAATTCCTAACCAAAACATTATGATTGATTTGCTGATTCTCTTAGTGGTTTCGCTCGCGGTGTCGGCTGTGGGCTGGAAGTATTTCATCTATTTCTTCAGTCTCGGCTATGGCTACGGCGTGGCGGCACTGGCGGTGACGATGGGCGTGATGTACCACGCCGACCTCACTCTCTCCACCGTGGCGCTTCTTGCCATGCTGTTCATCTTTGGCATAAGGTTGGGCACCTACCTCTTTGTGCGCGAGCGCAAAGCTGCCGCCTACCGCAAGATCCTCTACGACCCCTCGCTACAGAAGAAGAAACCCATAGGCGTGGTCATCACCGTATGGCTCTTCTGCGCAATCCTGTATGTGACACAGGTGAGTCCCGTGGCATTCCGGCTGGCCAATGGCTCGCAGGGTTCTGAACTCTGGGCATGGATTGGCGCCGCCGTGATGCTGTGCGGCATTGGACTCGAAGCCATCAGCGATGCGCAAAAGTCAGCTGCCAAGAAGCGCAATCCCAAACGCTTTGTCGATACAGGCCTCTACCGCATGGTGCGTTGTCCCAACTACCTCGGCGAGGTGGTCATCTGGACGGGCGCGCTGCTCAGCGCCATCGGTGGCGGCCTCGTGTGGTGGCAGTGGGTGATTGTCGGTATCGGCTACCTCGGCATCGTCTATGTCATGTTCAGCGGTGCCCGCCGTCTTGAACTACGGCAAACCGAAATTTACGGCAACGACCCTGAATATCAGGCCTACGCCAGGAAGACTCCCATATTGATACCCTTTTTACCCATCTATTCCGTCGCACGTTATGAATGGCTCCGTGCTTAATCTTTTTTCCGACAGGGGCACCCTCACCGCAAAAGATGTAACCCCGTGGCAGACCTTCTCCGGCAAGGGGATGAAATTTCAGTTGCAGTCCTTCGACTGGGCGGGTTGCGCCTGTGTATCGCATCTTACGATGCGGGCTTTCTTGGGTTTGATGAAGATGGAAACCATTATCTGCACGCCCTACTCCAAGGATCTGCCGCTGTTCTCGTATGACCTCATTAACGCCATCGGCAAACGGACCTTGCTGGTGGAGGTTTACGACACGCAAGTGGCACCTGCCGACCTCTCTCCCCTACAGTCAGTAAAAGAGTCGTATCGTGACCTGAAGGAGAAGAGCATGAAGCCCAACTGGTACGACACGCTGAGACTTTCGCCCAGTACCTGCAAGGTAGGCCCGGCCTCCAGACTATCGTCGTTGGCCACAGAGATGACGACGGCCTATATTGATCTTTTTGCAACAGCTCGCAAGGTAGACCCCGTTGCCAAGACCGCCCGCAACCGCGAATACGTCGAAGGGCTCATCAGCAACGGCGGCCCCGCCATCAACACCATCCGCCAGATGCTCGGCTCCGAAGCCGCCGAGACCCTCTTCCGCCGCTTTCTGTTCGGGATAGAACGGTAAGGGTCTTCTCGGCACACTTCTCGTCATATTGAAGGGTGTAGGGGATTAGAGCTTTGAAGTGGTTGAATATTGTTCATTGTAATGAACAAATTTTGAATATTTTTAATTTTGTTCATTGTAGTCAACAAAATTTTACTATTTTTGCACGGAAAAATTATTGCGATATGGAACTGGTTTCAAGGCCCAATTATTACTCCAAAGTAGAAAAGTTTCTCGGGAAAGGCATCCTAATCGTGCTGACGGGTCAGCGTCGCGTTGGAAAAAGTTATGTCATGAGGGAACTCGTCCAGCGGAAACAGACTGAAGATGCCAACGTCATCTATATTGACAAGGAAAAAGCCGCTTTCGATTTCATTGCAAACTACAAGGATTTGGTGGCTTATATTGATGAGCAAAGGGTGCCCCAAAAGCACACTTATATCCTTATTGATGAGGTTCAAGAAATCGAGGAATTTGAACGGGGACTCCGGAATTATTACGACATTCCTGACATTGACATCATCGTCACAGGCAGCAATTCGGATACGCTTTCAAGCGACTTGGCTACACTGCTTTCAGGCAGGTATGTCGAGATTTTCATCCAAGGTCTCAGCTATGAGGAGTTCCTGGTTTTCCATCAGTTGGAAGACAATGACGAGACTCTTCGAAAATATATCAACTATGGCGGACTTCCTGGCCTTCGTCCCATGGGGTTGGACGATCCTGAGGTCATCAGGCAGTATCTCCAAGGCGTTTACAACACCATCCTCGTAAAGGATATTGTTCGTCGCAAAAAGGTGCGTAATGTGCCATTTTTGGAGAATCTGATCAAATATGTCGGCGACAATATCGGAAAGCCGCTGTCGGCCACCAACATCCAAAACTACATGACTTCAAACCAAAATGAGGTTTCAAAAAACCTCATCCTGAAATATTTGAAGGCGACCACCGAGGCTTTCCTTGTGCATAATGTCACCCGATACAATCTGCACGGGAAGAAGTTGCTGGAGAGCAACGACAAGTATTATTTCGGTGATGTGGGGTTGCGTAATTTCATTGTTGGCGGGCGGCGGGCCAATGACATTGAGAAGCTTGTGGAGAATCTGGTCTATCAGCACCTCATCCGTTTAGGATACAAGGTAACCGTCGGGCAGATGTATGCCACAGAGATCGACTTCGTTGGAACGAAAGGCGACGACACCATTTACGTTCAGGCCTCGTACCTTATCACCGAAGAGTCAACTTTTGAGCGTGAATTTGGAAATCTCAAAAAAATCAATGACAACTATCCAAAATATGTAATTTCAATGACCCCATTCCTGGATTCCAGCAAATACGAGGGCATTATTCATGTTCCGCTTGCGAAGTTCCTAAAGAAAGGGCTCTCGTGACCTTTGCATCTACATTATGGTGTATGTAATTGAACCAAATATCCCAAATCATGACCGAATCCGAAGCCATCATTGCCCGCCACAGCGTGCGGCAGTATTTAGACAAGCCCATCGAGGCGGAGAAAATCGAAGCGATACAAGAGTGTATTGACCGCTGCAACCGCGAGGGCGGCGTGCATATCCAACTGATTGCTAATGAGCCGAAAGCGTTCTCGTCGCTGATTGCCAAATACGGCAGATTTCGCAACGTGAGCAACTATATCGCCGTGGTGGCGCCCAAGGGCCGGCAAGGCAGCGTGTCTGCGGGCTACTGGGGCGAACGACTCGTGCTGGCCTTGCAGATGATGGGACTCCGCACCTGCTGGGTGGGCGCATCCTACAAGAAGGATATGTCGCTGTTCCGGATTGGTGCCGACGAGGAGCTGAAATGTGTCATCTCTTTCGGCTACGGGGCCAACGACGGGGTTCAGCACCCGCAGAAGAAAACCCTCGCGGATGTGGCTGAGGACAGGTCTGCCGCCGCCGGTTTCCCCGACTGGTTCATGCACGGTGTGGAGGCCGCCTTGCTCGCCCCCACGGCCGTCAACCAACAGAAGTTCAAGTTCATCCTGCACGATGACCACCACGTGGAGGCCGTCGCCATATTCTCCCTGATCGGCTATGCGCATCTCGACCTCGGTATTGCGAAGTATCACTTTGAGGTGGGGGCGGGGGAAGATTTCAGCTGGAAATAAAAAATTGAGGAATTAACCCATGACCGTATCCTAATTGGATGATAGGGTATTTAAGAATGGATGAATTATTTTTGGCTATATCTTATAGTTTTTATCCCCTTGTAGCCAAAAATAATCAAGCCATTTGTTATAAATCAAACTTTATAACACACTGAATACCAGCACATTACCCCCGTGAATTTCAAAAAAAATATTGCTAAACTGTTGGAAATGAGAAAAAATATGTAACTTTGCTGCGTCAACTTTTTAGCGGCGCATAGTCTGGGCGAGGGCAAGAAAAGAGTAAAAATAGAAATCCCCCCAAAACGAAATTCTCTTTATTATGAAAGTTTGGTTTTATAAAACGTTCACCACTTGCATGATACTGTTTTTTCCGTGTTGCTTGGTTGCGCAATTCACCAAACTTGCTCCATCAAGTTGCGATACTTTGACATTCGACTCTTTGAAAATCCCTCGATTGACGTATGTGTGGGATGGGGAATACGAAAATTATGAAAGAATCGACACGTTGCAAAATCCACATATAGTAGAAGTGTTGTATGGAAACAATACCATAAGAGCAAGGTTTTTCATCCAAAAAGATAGAGCAGTGTGGGGCTGGTTTTCTAGAGAAGGCCGTCTTTGGCAAGTCGGTTTTAGTTTTAATTATAATGGTGAAAAATATGTGTTTTCTGGGGATGAATATGATATGATGGCTCAAACGGAAAAGGGGGAATTTTTAGCGGAATTCACCAAGATCCCAAAACATAAGCAGGTTCTGCCACCAAAGAAGAAATGGAAATATTGGCGGCTGCACCCCAGACACGGGAAGCCCGTAAAATATGCCCGAAAATTGCTTAGAATATACAAATCCCAATATGAGGATGTATTCTACCATATTAAAAACTGCGATTGGTACGAAAGGAAGGATTTGAAAATCCCACCAAAATCGCGGGGGATTTATGGATTTCAGGAATAAAAATCGCGGGGGATTTAGGTATTTCGGAAATAAAAATCGCGGGGGATTTTATTTTTTTGAAGCTTTCTATTTGTATATCAGAAAAAAGGAGTAATTTTGCAGCCGTTTTTAAGAGGGTTGTCTTATGGAACGGATTTTTAAGCGTAAGCTGTACGACAAATTGCTGACTTGGAAGCAAGAGAAGAACGGTAAAACGGCTCTGCTGGTAGAGGGTGCTCGCCGTGTGGGCAAGTCCACCATTGTGGAAGAGTTTGCCAAACACGAGTATAAGTCCTACATCCTCATCGACTTCAACAAAGCCAGCAAGAAGATCAAAGAGTTGTTCGACGACTTGAACGACCTGGATTACATTTTCCTGACCCTGCAAGCCAACTACGGCGTAAACTTGGAACCGCGTAAATCGGTTATCATCTTCGACGAGGTGCAGAAATGTCCGTTGGCACGTCAGGCGATTAAGTATCTGGTGGCAGACGGTCGGTACGATTATATCGAGACGGGGTCGCTCATCAGCATCAAGAAGAACACGCAGGACATCACCATTCCGAGTGAGGAAGACCGCATCACGATGTTTCCAATGGACTATGAGGAGTTCCGCTGGGCATTGGGCGATACGGCGACGGTGCCGTTGCTGCGCACGTTCTATGAGAAACGATTGCCGTTGGGTGCCGCGTTCCGCACAAAGATGCGCGAGTTTCGGCTTTATATGCTGGTAGGTGGGATGCCGCAGGCGGTAAACGAGTACATAGACACGAAAAACCTACAGAAAGTGGATGCCGTCAAGCGCAGTATCATCAAGCTGTACGAGGATGATTTTCTGAAGATTGATGGCAGCGGTCGCATCAGCAAGTTGTTCATGTCAATACCGGGCCAATTGTCCCGCGAGAGTACGCGTTTCGTTCCTTATAATGCGATAGGTACAGTGGAGGAAGACAAATTGTTGGAATTCATCAAGTCGATGGAGGACAGCAAGACGGTGAACATCGTGTACCATTGCGATGACCCGAACGTGGGCATGTCGCTGACCAAAGATGAGAGCCGGTATAAGATTTTCACAGCCGATACGGGGTTATTTGTGACATTAGCATTTTGGGATAAGGACTTCACGGAAAATGTGTTGTACGAGAAATTGCTGAGTGACAAACTGGACGTGAATTTAGGCTATGTGTACGAGAATGTTGTGGCGCAACTGCTGGCAACTGCTGGCAACAATTTGTTCTACTACACTTTCCCCAAAGACGATAAACACAATTACGAGGTGGACTTTATGCTGTCGCGCGGGAATAAAGTGTGGCCGATAGAGGTCAAATCCTCGTCGCATAAGTCGCATGCATCACTGGATGAGTTTTGCAAAAAGTTCTCCGCACGAGTCGGTGAGCGGTTCCTGCTTTATACGAAAGACCTGTCGCACGATGAGCAGACGCGATTGGTGCCGATTCCGATGGCCATGTTTGTTTGAGGCAAAAAACGAGTGAAAATAGAAGTCCCGTTATAACTATGGAAAGAAAACGGCGAAAAAGTGAGATCCTCTATCAATATTATTCAATATTTGATATTGTAATTGCGCTATTAAGCTACCTTCTGATTTCGGTATGTGTGGCGGATTTTTTTAATTTCATGCTGATTGTTGAGCCCATATATCTTTCCATATTTACATATAGAGTGCGTGTTTCTAATGAAAATATTGAAATCATATACCCATTCCGTTTTTTTTCGCGGTATAGTAATATACTTTTCGATAATATTATATCCATTACGGTTACAAAAGGCAAATTCCCAGCGTATAAAATTATATATAAGGATAACACCAAAATACGAACCAAGGAAATTCCTTTGCCATTTTTCTCTCAAAAAAACTCTGAACTCCTTGCCTTTTTTAAGGCAAAATGTCTGCTAAATTCGTCTATACCAACTCATTAAAAGTCTCTCACCCCCATTAATTTCACATTAATATGAACTGGACAAATATTGTGATAGAAACCCTTGTGGATACCGTGTCTCATCGGCGCAGGTATCTATGTGCTATGAAAAAAATTATTTATTGCTTCATTTGTTTGTGTACTGTGGTTCCCTGCCTTCATGCTCAAAATGATTACTGTTTGAAGCTTACGGACACCGTCCATATACAAGCGAAACTCGTCACAGTGAACTTCCCTGATGTTATTGGTGACCCATACTGCTACTTTATTGTTTTCAACGACGATGACGTGAACGATGTAGTGAACCGATACTTGACAAAGAGCCCACAAAAGCAGGATCAACTTTATCTCGTCTCCCATCTTTCAAGTAATCAATTTATTGCTATCAGAAAAGTAGTTGAGGATACATTATACGAGAAATTATCAGCGCAAAAAATAGGCTCTTTGCTGTTGTTTTGTGATAAAACAGATTCCCTGCCCGCAGAGTTTACTGGGGAGGAAGACAAAACTCAAATAGGGGAGTTTGTCTTCAAAGGAACAACAGGATGGGAAAGTGCCAAATCACTTCTGACATTGATTGACGAGAATTGTATACAGAAAAAAGCATCTAAAGACATTTCACAACTTTGGGGGCGGGAGAAGAAACCCTATCCCTTATATTATGAGGTTTGTGTCGCTACGTTTGACTCGTGGGGGGTGATCCTCGAAAGGGGGGCTGGCTGTTGCGATTTCTTCTATAACAATGATTACGAGTCCCATCATTTCAATGAAACATTAAATCTTTTCATACCGCTATCCCCCAAAGACCAATAGGATATACTATGGAAACAACAGAGCAAGTCAAAACCACCGAACTTCTCCGCACCACGCAGAGCTGGGACGGCGCGCAACTCCCCGACTATCTGCAAGGCCGCCCCGAACTGGTGGTCCGCAAATACGTCTTCCCCGCCGGACAGAAATTGGGCTGGCACCACCATCCCGTGATGAACTACGGCGTGTTGGTGCAAGGCGAACTCACCATTATCGACAAGGACGAGACGGAAAAGGTGGTGCATGCGGGCGAGGCCGTAGTAGAGATGGTCGGCACCGTCCACCATGGCGAGAACCGAGGCACCCAGCCCGCCATCCTCTACATGTTCTACCTCTCGCAGGAAGGACTGCCACTGTCGGTGCCGAATCCGGAGATGGAGCAGTAACGCAAGGTGGCAAAAACGCATCAGCCATCTATGGAAAAATATATTCCCATCATTTTTTGATGTAAATATGGCGTTTTTTCACGTCATTAAAAATTTGTTTACTTTTGCACCCTCTTTTGACCATCAAAAAATATGAAACGCACCTATTCCAAATCGTGCAGCATCGCACTGATCACGGCCATCTATCTTCTTGGCGCCGCCGCCGGAATCATTCTGTTTTTCAGACTCACTGCCATCGCTGTCCCGCCGCTGTGGGCACTGCTCTGCGCCGATGTGCTCGCCACGGTCGTCATCTGGCTGTTCGGACTGCTGTATGAAAACGTGTCGGTTTACGACCCCTACTGGAGCGTGTTCCCGCCCGTGGCATTCCTGCTGTGGGCCTTTTACACCCACACGTGGTCGCTGCCGGTCATCCTCGTACTGGTGGCCTCGTGGTATTGGGGCTGGCGGCTCACCCGCAACTGGGCCATCACCTTCAAAGGCATCGCCCACGAGGACTGGCGCTATACCCAATACCGCAGCAAGCATCCTACCATCTTCCACATTATCAATTTCTTCGGTCTGAATATGATGCCGACATTGGTGGTATTTCTGGCCATGGTGCCCGCACTTATGCTGTACGACTCGTGCCTATCCGCCAACCTCCTCACTGGGCTGGGCTTCCTGATGTGCCTTACCGCCCCTACCCTCCAGCTCATCGCCGACAAACAGATTCACGACTTCCGCGCCGCCCATCCGGGACAATATTGCAATGTGGGACTCTGGAAACGCGGTCGCCACCCCAACTACTTCGGTGAAATTCTGTTCTGGTGGGGAATGTGGGTGATGTACACCTCTCTCTTCGGTTTCAACTGGCTGATACTGGCACCGATAGCGATGACAGCCCTGTTCCTGGGCATCAGCATCCCGCTGATGGAGAAGCGCCAGCTGAAGAACAAACCTGGCTATGCCGAGTACCGGAAGCAGACGAGGATACTGATTTAAGAATAAACTAAAAAGGGAGATTTCACTCCGAAATCTGGTTTTTACGCCAGTCCGCCGTCGCCACCCATCATGGGAATCACGCCCTGCTGGCGCTCGTCGATACGGCCGTTCTTCTCCTCAAATTTGCGGATGTTGTCGCCCAGCGCTGCAAGAAGACGCTTGGTGTTCTGAGGCGTCATGATGATGCGCGAACAGACATTCCCCTTGGGCATACCAGGCATCATCGCCACGAAATCAAGGATGAACTCGTTATCGGAATGGGTGATAATGGTCAGGTTGGAATAGGTTCCTTTGGCTACCTCTTCGCTGAGGTTGATGTCGATTTTTTGCTCTTGCATGATATTTTTGGTTTTTCTTTTAAAACAAAAAAAGGGGTCAGTTGTTCACTGACCCCTTTGGATTTTTACTCTTCTTTAGAGGCCATCAGGCTTTCGTACTCTTCCATCGAGCTCACCTCAAGGTTCTGATACCGTTTCAAGCCGGTACCAGCCGGAATGAGGTGTCCCACGATGACATTCTCCTTCAGACCTAACAGGTGGTCAGACTGCGCGTTGATAGCGGCATTGGTGAGCACCTTGGTGGTCTCCTGGAAGGAGGCTGCTGAGATGAAGCTGCGGATTTGCAGAGAAGCGCGGGTAATACCTTGCAGAATGGGCTTACCGGTGGCCGGATTGGCATCGCGCACCTCCACCAGCTTCTGGTCGCGGCGTTTCAACAATGAGTTCTCATCGCGGAGCTGCTTCGGTGTCACAATCTGACCCTTGATGAACTCGGTGCTGTCGCCAGCGTCGGTCACCACCTTCATCTCCCAAATCTTATCGTTCTCTTCCTGGAAATCAACCTTGTTGATCAATTCACCCTGCAAGAACTTGGTATCGCCCGGATCCTCGATCTCCATCTTACGCATCATCTGACGCACGATGACTTCGAAGTGCTTGTCGTTGATCTTCACACCCTGCAGACGGTAAACTTCCTGAATCTCATTCACGATGTACTCCTGCACCTTCATGGCACCTTTGATATTCAAGATGTCGGACGGAGTGAGCGCACCTTCGGAAAGCGGCGTACCAGCTTTCACATAGTCGTTCTCCTGGGCCAGAATCTGCTTGGAGGCGGGGATGAGATATTGTTTCTGTTCACCTGTCTTGGAGGTGATGTTCACGCAACGGTTACCACGTTTGAGCTTCTTCTCGAAGGAAACCACACCATCGATTTCGGAAACAATAGCCGGATCGGAGGGGTTACGGGCCTCGAAGAGCTCGGTGACGCGCGGCAGACCGCCGGTGATATCGCCCGACTTACCGAAGGAACGCGGAATCTTCACCAAGATGGCTCCCGACTCGATCATTTCACCCGGCTCCACAGAAAGACGTGCGCCGACAGGAATGTCGAAGGTCTTAATGGTATTGCCTTCTTCGTCGTTCACCAAAATGGTAGGAGTCTTGGTCTTCAGACGGCTTTCCACAATCACGCGATCGTGGGTACCAGCTTGCTCGTCGGTCTCCACACGGTAGGTCACACCTTCGATGATATCTTTGAAGTCAACCTTACCAGCCACCTCGGAAAGAATCACAGCATTGAACGGATCCCAGTCGGCGATGATGTCGCCTTTCTTCACCTGGTCGCCATGCTTGAAGTAAAGTTTCGCACCATAAGGAATGTTGGCAGAGAAGAGAGCCACAGAGGTCTGCTCGTCAATGATCTTCATTTCTGCCGAACGTCCAATCACGATATAATAGGTCTTGCCGGTTTCATCGGTCTTCTCAAGGGCACGCAACTCGTCGATGCTCAACAAGCCGTCGCTCTTGGCTTGGATACGGCTGTTGGCCACCACGTTGCCAGCCACACCACCCACGTGGAAGGTACGGAGAGTAAGCTGCGTACCAGGCTCACCGATGGACTGTGCGGCGATAACACCGACGGCCTCACCAATCTGTACCAGCTTGCCGGTGGCCAAGTTACGACCATAGCACTTCTGGCACACACCATGACGGGATTCGCAAGTCGGCACCGAACGAATCTCAACCTCTTCAATACCAGACTCTTCAATCTTAGCGCAATACTCTTCGGTAAGCTCTTCACCTGCCTTGATGATGAGCTCGTTGGTCTTCGGGTTGTACACATCGTGCAAGGTCACACGACCCAACAGACGGTTACCCAAAGTCTCAATGATTTCCTCATTCTTCTTCAAAGCGGTGATGGTCAAACCACGCAACGTACCGCAGTCCTCTTCGGTGATGATGACATCGTGCGCAACGTCCACCAAACGACGGGTCAAGTAACCAGCGTCAGCGGTCTTCAAAGCAGTATCGGCCAAACCTTTACGAGCACCGTGCGTAGAGATGAAGTACTCCAGCACCGACAAACCCTCTTTGAAGTTGGAGAGAATCGGGTTCTCGATAATTTCACCTCCGGAAGCACCGGCCTTGGTCGGTTTTGCCATCAAACCACGCATACCTGCCAGCTGACGAATCTGAGTTTCAGAACCACGAGCTCCAGAATCCAGCATCATATATACCGGGTTGAAGCCCTGGCGGTCGGCGGCAATCTTCTTAATCAACACCTTACTGAGGTTGGCGTTGGTGTGCGTCCAAACATCAATAATCTGGTTGGAACGCTCGGTGTTGGTGATGTTACCATACTCATACTGCATCTGGATTTCATCCACCAACTCGTTGGACTTGGCAATCATCTCGGCTTTCTCTTCTGGAATGAGCACGTCGCCCAAGTTGAAGGAAAGACCTCCCACGAATGCCATGCGGAAGCCCATGCTCATCACATCATCCAAGAACTTGGTGGTAGCGGCGTTGCCACATTTGTGCAAAACGCTACCGATGATGTCGCGCAAAGCCTTCTTGGTGAGAAGCTTGTTAATATAACCATAGTTTTCAGGAACCACCTGATTGAACAGCACACGACCCACGGTCGTCTCAGTCAGCACCATCTTGCCGTCACCTTCGAGGTTAACGCGGCACTTGATGGTAGCGTTGAGGTGGATCTTCTTTTCATTATAAGCAATAATCACCTCTTCGGGAGAGTAGAAGCACATTCCATCGCCCGGAACCTTCATATCCTCAGTGGATTTGAGCGGTTTAGTGATGTAGTACAAACCGAGAACCATGTCCTGTGAAGGCACGGTAATCGGGGAACCGTTGGCGGGGTTCAAGATGTTGTGCGATGAAAGCATCAGCATCTGAGCCTCCAGCACGGCGGCGTTGCCCAGCGGTACGTGAACAGCCATCTGGTCACCATCGAAGTCGGCGTTGAATGCCGTACAAACGAGGGGGTGCAGACGGAGAGCCTTACCTTCCACGAGGCGCGGCTGGAATGCCTGGATACCGAGACGGTGCAAGGTAGGAGCACGGTTCAAAAGTACCGGGTGACCCTTCAAGATATTTTCCAAAATATCCCAAATCAATGAATCCTTGCGGTCCACAATCTTCTTGGCAGACTTCACGGTTTTCACGATGCCTCTTTCCAAAATCTTGCGGATGATGAACGGCTTGAACAGCTCGGCGGCCATGTCTTTCGGCAGACCGCATTCGTTCATGTGCAGCTCGGGGCCTACCACGATAACCGAACGACCAGAGTAGTCCACACGTTTACCCAACAAGTTCTGACGGAAACGGCCCTGCTTGCCCTTCAAGCTGTCGGAGAGGGACTTGAGCGGACGGTTGTTTTCGGTCTTGACAGAGTTGGTCTTTTTGGAATTATCAAAAAGTGAATCAACAGCCTCCTGCAACATACGTTTTTCGTTACGCATGATGACATCGGGAGCCTTGATTTCGATGAGTCTCTTCAGACGGTTGTTACGGATGATGACACGACGGTAGAGGTCGTTGAGGTCAGAGGTGGCGAAGCGGCCGCCATCGAGCGGAACGAGAGGACGAAGTTCGGGAGGAGTGACAGGGATAATCTTCACAATCATCCATTCCGGCTTGTTCTCAGCGCGCTTGCGAGAGTCGCGGAAGGCCTCGAAAACCTGAAGTCTTTTCAAGATTTCCTGCTTTCTCTGCTGGGAAGTCTCAGTGTTGGCGCGGTCGCGCAACTCGTATGACTCCTTATCGAGATCCACCTTCTGGAGGAGTTCGTACAAAGCCTCAGCACCCATCTTGGCGATGAACTTGCTGGGATCGGAATCTTCCAGCATACGGTTGTCGGCCGGCAGATTATCGGTGATTTCGAAATACTCCTCTTCAGTGAGCAGCGTCAAAGCGCGCACACCGTCTTTATCTTTCTCGTTGAACTTGTGGCCTTCGGCAACACCGGGCTGGATGACGACGAATTTCTCATAATAGATGATAGCGTCCACATCCTTGGCCGGCAGACCGAGCAGGGCGGCAATTTTCTTAAAGAACCAGATGTGAGCCACCGGCACCACCAGCTGGATGTGACCCATGCGTTCACGACGCACCTTGCGCTCGGTGACTTCCACACCGCAACGGTCGCACACCACGCCCTTGTAACGAATGCGTTTGTACTTTCCGCAGTGGCATTCCCAGTCCTTCGTGGGACCGAAAATCCTCTCGCAGAAAAGACCGTCGCGCTCGGGCTTGTAGGTTCTGTAGTTGATGGTTTCCGGCTTAATCACCTCGCCATGCGACTGCTCCAGAATCATCTCCGGAGAGGCCAAGCTGACGGTGATGGTTGAAAACTCCTTTCTGGTATTCGTATCTTTTCTAAAAGCCATTTTCTATATAGATTATGTTTTTTATTAATCAAATTGAACATTCAGATTCAAACCGCGCAACTCGTTGACGAGCACGTTGAATGACTCGGGCAAACCGGGCACCGGCATTACATCGCCCTTGACGATGGCTTCGTATGCCTTGGCTCTGCCCATCACATCGTCGGACTTGACGGTCAGAATCTCCTGCAGCACGTTGGCAGCACCAAAGGCCTCGATAGCCCATACCTCCATTTCTCCGAAACGCTGACCACCAAACTGGGCTTTACCACCGAGCGGCTGCTGCGTAATCATCGAGTAAGGTCCGATAGAACGAGCGTGCATCTTGTCGTCAACCATGTGGTGCAACTTAATCATATAGATGTAACCCACAGTGACTTTCTGATGGAACTTCTCGCCCGTACCGCCATCATACAGGTCAATGCTACCATTGGCGGGCAGACCGGCTTTTGCCAAAAGTTCATTAATTTGATCAATACTTGCACCGTCGAAAATCGGGGTGGCAAACTTCATACCGAGCTTCTTGCCAGCCCAACCCAAAACGGTCTCATAAATCTGTCCCAAGTTCATACGGGAAGGCACACCCAGCGGGTTCAACACGATGTCAACCGGAGTACCATCGGCCAGGAACGGCATATCCTCTTCCTTCACAATCTTGGCCACAATACCCTTGTTACCGTGACGACCTGCCATCTTGTCACCCACACGCAGTTTGCGCTTGTTGGCCACATAGACCTTGGCCATCTGCACAATGCCCGACGGAAGCTCGCTACCAATGGTGGCATCAAACTTCTCGCGCATCATCTTGGCGGTCAGCGCACGTTCCTCAATGAGGTAGTTACGGATGATCTCGGTGACGAGAGCGTTCAGTTTCGCATCGTTAGTCCACTTCGACACCACAACGGTAGAGTAGTTGATGGTGGAGAGCAGCTTCTGCGAGAACTTGGCACCCTTCTGGATGATGATATTCTTGGCATTGTCGTAAATGTTGTGGGCGATCTTGCCATTCAGCAAATCGTACAACTTGATGACAATTCTCTCTTTCAGAGCAGCTAAGTCTTTCTCGTAAACGGCATCGATTTCTTTCAGCACGTCTTTGTCCTTTGATTTGGCCTTGCGGTCTTTCATCAGACGGGAGAGCGACTTGGCAGCAATCACGACACCCTTCATGGATGGCGGTGCCTTGAGGGAGGCGTCCTTCACATCGCCGGCCTTGTCGCCGAAGATGGCACGGAGCAGCTTCTCCTCAGGAGTCGGGTAGGATTCGCCCTTCGGGGTGATCTTACCGATCAGGATATCACCCTCGTTCACTTCTGCACCCACGCGGATAAGACCGTCCTCGCCAAGGTCTTTGGTAGCCTCGGTGGAAACGTTCGGGATGTCGTTGGTGAACTCTTCCACACCACGCTTGGTGTCGCGCACCTCGAGGGTGAGCTCCTCAATGTGGATGGAGGTGAAGATATCCTCTTTCACCACTCTTTCAGAAATCACGATAGCATCCTCGTAGTTGTAACCCTTCCAAGGCATGAAGGCTACCATCATGTTGCGACCGAGAGCCAGCTCGCCGCCCTTCGTCGCATAACCTTCCGTCAGCACCTGACCTTTCACCACGCGCTCGCCCTTACGAACGATCGGCTTGTCGTTGATGCAGGAGTTCTGGTTGGTTCTTCTGAATTTCTGAAGATTATAAGTCTTGACATTCGAATCGAAACGGACGAGATTTTCCGCTTCGGTACGGTCGTAGTTGATGACAATTTTCTGAGCATCGGCATATTCCACCACGCCATTGCCCTCCGCACGCAGCAGCGCACGTGAATCGAGAGCCACCTGGCGCTCAAGACCGGTACCTACGATAGGAGCTTCCGGATCCAAAAGCGGAACTGCCTGACGCATCATGTTCGAACCCATCAGGGCACGGTTTGCGTCGTCGTTCTCCAAGAACGGAATCAAGGAGGCGGCGATAGAGGCAATCTGGTTGGGAGCCACATCAATCAGGTCGATTTCCTCTTTCGGCAGAATCGGGAAGTCGGCGAGGTTACGGGCTTTCACCTTGTCGCACAGCTTGCCGTCGGCATCCATCGGGGTGCGGGCCTGTGCGATAGATTTGTTCTCTTCCTCTTCAGCGCTCAGATAGATGGGATCCTCGTTGAACTGCACCACACCATCCACCACGCGGCGGTAAGGAGTTTCGATGAAGCCGAGGTTGTTGATCTTGGCGAAAACGCAGAGTGAGGAAATCAAACCGATGTTCGGACCTTCAGGAGTCTCGATGGTACACAGACGACCATAGTGGGTATAGTGGACGTCACGCACCTCGAAACCTGCACGCTCACGGGAAAGACCTCCAGGACCGAGGGCGGAGATTCTACGCTTGTGCGTCAACTCCGACAGCGGGTTGGTCTGGTCCATGAACTGCGACAGCTGGTTGGTGCCGAAGAACGAGTTGATGACCGATGAGAGGGTCTTGGCGTTGATGAGGTCCATCGGTGAGAAGACCTCATTGTCGCGCACGTTCATCTTTTCACGGATGGTTCTGGACATACGGGCGAGACCCACGCCGAACTGATTGTACAACTGCTCGCCGACGGTACGGATACGACGGTTGCTCAAGTGGTCGATATCGTCCACCTCGGTCTTCGAGTTGATCAGCTCGATTAAATATTTGATAATCGCGATGATGTCTTCCTTGGTCAGGACACCGACTTCCATCGGAGTATTCAAATTCAGTTTCTTGTTGATTCTGTAGCGGCCCACCTCACCGAGGTCGTATCTCTTCTCGGAGAAGAAGAGTTTTTCGAGGGTGGAACGGGCAGCCTCTTCATCCGGCGGCGCGGCGTTGCGCAACTGCTGGTAGATATATTCGATAGCCTGTTTCTCGGTGAGGGTCGGGTCCTTCATCATCGTGTTGGTGATGATGGAGTAGTCGGTCTGGTGTTCGCCTTCCTTGTGGAAGATGACCGTCTTGACGCCGGAGTCAGCAATCATGTTGATGTGCTTCTCTTCGAGGATGGTACCTCTTTCGATGACCACCTCGGTACGCTCGATGCTGACAACCTCGCCAGTTTCGCTATCTACGAAATCCTCGTTACGGTCGTGCAGCACGCTGGCGGCGAGCTTGCGGCCGATACATTTCTTCATGTTGACCTTGGTGGCTTTAACCTCCTGGGCCATGTCGAAGATCTCGAGGATGTCTTTGTCGGTTTCATAGCCGATAGCACGGAGCAGCGTGGTGACCGGTAATTTCTTCTTACGGTCGATGTACGCATACATCACGTTGTTGATATCGGTAGTGAATTCCATCCAGGAGCCCTTGAAGGGGATAATTCTGGCGGAATAGAGCTGTGTTCCGTTGGTGTGGAACGACGAGCCGAAGAAGACGCCGGGGGAACGGTGCAGCTGGGAGACCACAACACGTTCGGCACCGTTGATGATGAAGGTGCCACGAGGCGTCATATAAGGGATGGTGCCCAGATATACGTCTTGGATTTTGGTTTCGAAATCCTCATGGTCGGCATCGTTGCACGACAGTTTCATTTTGGCTTTCAACGGCACGCTATAGGTGAGGCCACGTTCGATGCACTCGTCCATGGAGTAGCGCGGACCATCAATATAGTAGTCAAGAAATTCGAGGACGAAACTGTTTCTGGCATCCGTGATGGGGAAGTTTTCTGAGAAGACTTTGAAAAGTCCTTCGTTGTGTCTTTTCTCCGCATCGGTGTCAATCTGGAAAAATTCCTGGAATGACTTCAGCTGAATGTCAAGCAAATCGGGATATTCAGCCGGGTGAGTGGATGCAAAACTAAATCTGGTATTTGATTGATTTGTTGCCAATGTTGGTTTACTTTTTAGGTTGGTGAAAAAAAGTGAATTGGGTCGGTATTATCGGCAAGTTACCGGAGCGCAGGGTTGTGTACCATCAGGCACACAAAAAATACAATAAGTACAAGCCCCCACTGCTGCGGGAGGCTTGTACTTGATTGTCAGAGGTTAAACGAATTATTTCAATTCGATCACTGCGCCGACTTCTTCCAAAGCCTTCTTGAGACCTTCGGCTTCGTCTTTGGAGATACCTTCCTTGACAGCCTTCGGAGCGCCGTCCACCAATTCCTTGGCTTCTTTCAGTCCGAGACCGGTGAGTTCCTTCACAGCTTTCACAACGGCGAGTTTCTGTGCACCAGCTTCTTTGAGGATAACGTCGAATTCGGTCTTTTCCTCTTCAGCGGCGGCGGCACCAGCAGCGGGACCAGCGGCAACTGCAACTGCGGCTGCGGCGGGCTCGATACCGTACTCGTCTTTCAAAATTTGAGCTAACTCGTTAACTTCTTTAACGGTCAAATTAACTAATTGTTCTGCAAATGCTTTCAAATCTGCCATGATTTCTATTTTTTTAAATGGTTTCTAATTTTGTTGATTTTTTAATTATGCTCTTTCTGACAAAGTTTTTACGATGCCAGCAAGTTTGCCACCACCCGACTGAAGAGCGGAGATGACGTTCTTTGCGGGAGACTGCAACAGACCGACGATGTCGCCGATGAGTTCTTCTCTCGACTTGATATTGCAAAGATTCTCTAATTGGTCGTCACCAATGTAGGAAGCGCTTTCAATGAATGCGGCCTTCACAATGGGTTTCTTGTTCTTCGCACGGAAGTCCTTGATTAACTTGGCCGGTGCGTTACCCACGGTGGAGAGCATGATTGCGGTGCTGCCTTCCAATACCGGATAGATTTCCGAATAATCAGCTTCAGCCTGGTCCATAGCGCGTTTCAGCAGGGTGTTCTTCACAACCTTCAGCTTGATCTCGCGTTTGAAGCACTGTCTTCTCAGCTGGTTGACCATTTCAACGGTGAATCCGGAAATATCCGTTACATACACGTTCGGATAATTAGCTAAATCTTCAGCAATCGCTTCAATAATCTGAGCTTTTTGTTCTTGTTTCATACTAATTTAGCTTTTGTAATTAAACGGTAACCGATTTAACATCGACTTGTACACCAGGACTCATGGTTGAGGAGATGTAAATGCTCTTGATGTAGGTTCCCTTTGCGGCGGTCGGTTTCAACTTGATAATGGTTGCCATCATCTCGCGGGCATTCTCCACCAGCTTGTCAGCGCTGAAGTTCACCTTGCCGATTCCGGTATGGATGATACCATATTTGTCAACCTTGAAGTCGATCTTACCGGCCTTCACATCTGCAACCGCCTTGCCGATCTCCATCGTAACGGTACCGGCTTTCGGGTTCGGCATCAAGCCACGGGGACCCAAAATCTTACCCAGCGCACCAATCTTGGGCATCACGCTCGGCATGGTGATAATCACGTCCACGTCGGTCCAACCTTTCTTGATCTTATCAACGTATTCGTCCAAGCCTACGTAATCTGCGCCGGCAGCCTTTGCCTCTTCCTCCTTGTCAGGAGTACAAAGTACCAAAACTCTCACCACCTTGCCAGTGCCGTGCGGGAGGGTCACAATACCTCTCACCATCTGGTTGGCCTTACGAGGGTCAACACCCAGACGGACGTCAATATCGAAGGACGCATCAAATTTGGTGTAGGTGATGTCCTTCACGATATTTACGGCTTCTACCAACGGGTAAGCTTTGGTCTTATCAAACTTTGCAAAAGCCTCTTTGCGTTTTTTTGATATTTTAGCCATTTCGTTTTACTTTACTTGGTTAATTAATTTTTCTCAAAAGGATTCGTGCCACCCTTCACCACAATACCCATGCTGCGCGCGGTACCGGCCACCATCGACATGGCTGACTCGGTCGTGAAGCAGTTCAGGTCGGGCATCTTGTCTTCGGCAATCGCCTTCACCTGATCCCACGTGATCGTGGCCACCTTGTTACGGTTCGGCTCAGCAGAACCCGACTGCAACTTGGCGGTCTCCTTCAGCTGCACTGCAACCGGAGGGGTCTTGATGATGAAGTCGAAAGACTTGTCCTTGTAAACAGTGATGATCACCGGGATAACTTTTCCGGCTTTGTCCTGCGTACGGGCATTGAACTGCTTACAGAACTCCATGATGTTCACACCCTTAGAACCCAATGCGGGGCCTACTGGCGGTGACGGATTGGCGGCACCTCCCTTGATTTGTAACTTAATAAGTCCAGCTACTTCTTTTGCCATTTTTTAATTTTTTTTAATTTGTGTAACAATTTTTCGCCAGCAAACTACAGCTTCTCAACCTGCATAAAACTTAATTCGAGAGGAGTTTTACGGCCGAAGATCTTCACCATGACCTTCAGCTTCTTCTTCTCGGTGTTAATCTCCTCGATCACACCGTTGAAGGTGTTGAATGGGCCGTCCACCACTTTCACTTCCTCACCAATCATGAAGGGGGGAGCAAAGGTCTCGTCTTGCTCAAGCAATTCGTCAACCTTCCCTAACATTCTGGTGACTTCTGCAGGGCGCAAAGGAGTAGGAGTGTCGGTTTTGTGCTTGCAACCTACAAAGCCCAAAACGCCAGGAATGCTCAACAAAAGATGCAACACATCCGTCAGGTTCATGACTTCCACGAAGACATAACCCGGGAAATAGGTCGTCTCTTTGCTGATTTTCTTCCCGTTGCGGATTTGATAAACTTTCTCGGTCGGTATCAGAATGTTCGTGACAAAGTCCCGCAAGTGTGAATTCGAGATTTCACTCTCGATGTTCTGCTTCACCTTCTTCTCGGTACCAGTCACCACTCTGATCACATACCACTTTCTCTCGATTTCTGCCATACAGCCAAAGTGTTTACGATAAATTTGCCAACTAATTACTCAACTCTTCTATTGGGGAAGAGAGAACATAAGATCCATAGTCCATGAAAAAAAGACATCCATCAACCATACGATTAACGCAATGATTAGGGAAGCAATGGATACTACTACTACGCTGCTCTGCAAGTCGTCAGCCGACGGCCACGTTACCTTGTTTACCAGCTCGTCGTAAGTCTCTTTTAAATATCTACCTAGTTTTCTCATGTTTGAATAATTTTTCGTTAATAACTATTTTTGGAAGTTTTGGAAGAACATTTTGACATTTTCATCATCGTAAAGAGCGAATTTTAGCAGCGTGGTTTATTACGGCATCTTCCTTTCATTGAATACTTTACAAAAGAAAGTCTGCCTCATAACTCCCCACCACATACTATCCTTCAATAAGCTGGCAAATATACATTTTTTTTCTCTAATAGAACACTGTTGAAAAAAAATGAAAAATTTTTTTTTATTTCTCGTTTTTTTTACAACATACACATTTGGCACACCTAATATGAAATTTTTCATGTAATTTTGCGCCCTTATACATCAGCATACAATATATATATTATGTTAGACATCGAAAAAATCAAAGAAAGCGCCCTGTTCATCGAACAAAATATCCCCTCCCGCCCCGAAATCGCCATCGTGCTCGGCTCCGGCCTCGGCGGCCTCGTGGAGGAAATCCATGACAAAAAGGAAATCAACTACCGCGACATCCCCAACTTCCCCGTCTCCACCGTGCAGGGCCACCGCGGCACCCTCATCTTCGGCACCCTTAACGGCATCCCCGTACTCGTCATGAGCGGCCGCTTCCACTACTACGAGGGCTACTCCATGCAAACCCTCACCTTCCCCATCCAAGTGTTCAGCCAACTCGGCATCAAAAAAATCATCCTCTCCAACGCCGCCGGCGGCCTCAACCCCTCCTTCGATATCGCCGACATCATGATCATCACCGACCATATCAACCTCATGGGCAACAACCCCCTGCTCGGTCCCAACAACGACCTGCTCGGTCCCCGCTTCCCCGACATGAGCGAGGCCTACTCGCACCGCATGGTGAAACTGGCCAAGAAAGTGGCCGAACAACACAACATCAAACTTCAACACGGCATCTATGTCGGCGTTACCGGTCCCTGCTACGAGACTCCCGCCGAATACCACGCCTTCCACATCCTCGGCGCCGACGCCGTGGGAATGTCCACCGTGCCCGAAACCATCATGGCCCGATACCTCGGCATGGAGGTGTTCGCCCTCTCCGTCATCACCGACCTCGGCGTGCTCGGACAAATCGAGAAGGCCTCCCACGAGGAGGTGCTCAACGCCGCCCACAAGGCCGAACCCAACATGATCAAGCTCGTCAAAGAGCTCGTGCCTCAGTTGTAAACCCGCAACCGCCGGCCATCATAGCTGGTATGATACATCTTTAAAGGATACTGCGCCGGCCCGTCAATCATCGAGCCGTCCAATATGTTGAACCGCGAACCACAATGCGGATCCACAATCATCAAGCCGCTCTCATCCACCTCCAACCATGCCTTCGGATCCTCCCAGTCGTACGGACACGCCCGGTCGTATGCCACAAAGGTGGTCATGTCGATCCGATAAACGATAATACCGGCCACTCCGCCAGTAAAATATTCATAGCCACCTATATAATTCAAATTCTGGTAATTGACATCATCGGGATAGATGGAAAAATTGACATGCACGTTAGGAATAGTAGAACGGTCGTAACCATTGCAGCGCACAAACAGCGCCGACAACACCAGCACGGCCAAGATAAAATGCGCAATTTTTTTCATACTATAAATTATAATAGGTAAAACTTTTCAGGTGAAATTACTCTTTCACTCGCTCCACCCTCACGCTTATCGAATGAATACCTGTGAAAGTAAAACGCCCATGACCCGGAGCCAGTTCGATCTTGAAACGGGCCTCCCCTACCGACGAAAACTTCATACCCTGGAAAATTTTGCAGGTGTTCCGTTTCAACGTGCGGCCTCCTTCCGTGGAAATCACCTTATCTTGCTGACTCTCCTTGAAATTGATCTTGTACTGTTGGGTGCGCCGGCTGGCTGAATCTGGCGAGATGGCCGTCACCGCATATTTGCAATATTCCACATCCACGTCTTCGTAATAGTCAGTCATCAGCGTCACATCGTAAGTGGACTTCTCATCAGGAATTCTCCCCTTCAAAAAAATTTCAGGGTGAAGGATAATATCCCCATTGGACAGCTCCTCCTTGCCGGGCTTGAAGGTGCTGTTGGGGAAAATATAAGTATCAGAAAAACCATCTACTGCAGCCACCTTTAACTCCGCAGCGGGTGTGGTTTCCTTTTCTTTGCTTTCTTCTTTCTTCTTACAAGAAATTACTAAAAAACTTATAGACAATAGGATAGAAACAATCGAATAAAAAGTCAGATTTTTTTTCATCTTCCGGATTTTTGAGTTCTTATTTTTAATACTTTCGCATTCCAAATCGGCTGCAAAGTTACATTAAATTTCAAAAACACAAAACTATCTGTTATTCTATATATTAACTAAATTTTTATTCGATGAAAGTCAAAAAATTCTACGTGGTTTGGAACGGAAGAATCCCTGGCGTTTACGAAACTTGGAACGATTGCAAAGCGCAAGTGGACGGTTTTGAGAATGCAAAGTACAAAAGCTTCGAAAGTCTGTCGGAGGCACGCAAACAGTACGAAGCGGGTTATGAAAACTACTGGAAAAACCATCCGGTAATTCCCAAAACTCCACCCCAGTTGGATTCTGAAGAGGTTACGCCTCCCATTTGGGAGAGTATTGCGGTAGATGCCGCCTGCAACATGGCCACCCGCGTTATGGAATACCGAGGCGTGGAAACCCGCACCGGCAAAGAGATCTTCCATGTGGGGCCTTTCCAAAACGCCACCAACAACATGGGAGAATTCCTCGCCCTCGTTCACGGCCTCGCACTCCTCAAACAGAAAGGCAGCAACATGCCCATCTACTCCGATAGCATCACCGCCATTGCATGGGTGCGACAAAAAAAACACAAGTCCACCATCAAACCCTCCGCAGAAAACGCAAAACTTTTCGACCTCCTCACTCGGGCCGAAAACTGGCTGAAAACCAACACTTTCTCCAATCCCATTCTCAAATGGAATACGCCTGTATGGGGCGAAATTCCCGCCGACTTCGGACGAAAGTAAAGTGTTTAAAAAACCAACGCACCCCTTTTCAGGAGTGCGCCAGCAATTACAAACATAAAAACAATCCTAAATGTTTCCCACCTCGAAATGGGAAGCAATAGAGGTATGGTCAATCACGCTCTTAATAACATCTGACACCAAAGGAGCGATGGAAAGCACCTCCACCTTGTCGGAAGGTCGTTTGAGCGGAATGGTATCGGTAACCACCACTTTATCAAGCATCGACCCTTCTAATTTCTCTAACGCATTGCCAGAAAGGAGCGGATGGGTACACATCGCATAAACCTTCTGTGCGCCAAGAGCTTTCACTCGCTCGGCCGCCTTGCAGATCGTACCGCCAGTATCCATGATATCATCTAAAAGTATCACATTTTTACCCTCCACATTGCCAATAATTTGCAACGCAGCCACCTCATTGGCCTTTTCGCGCTGCTTGAAACCGATAGCAAAATCACAGTCGAGCGCTTTGGCGTATGTGGAAGCTCGCTTGGTACCGCCAGTGTCGGGAGAAACAATACAGAGGTTATCCCACTTCAAACTACGAATGTAGGGCAGAAAAACGGTGGAAGCATAGAGATGGTCAACGGGAACTTCAAAGAAACCTTGAATCTGATCTGCATGCAAATCCATGGTTATCAGTCGATTGATACCAGCAGCCGTTAAAAGGTTAGCCATCAACTTGGCACCGATGGAAGTTCTCGGTTTATCTTTACGGTCTTGGCGAGAATAACCATAATAAGGCACCACAGCCACAATCTCGGCAGCTGACGCGCGCTTGGCGGCATCAATGAGAATCAACAGTTCAAGAACATTTTCCGCCGGTGAAAAGGTGGGCTGGATAATAAAAACATGACGGCCACGGATAGTTTCATTATAATAAGCCTGGATCTCACCATCTTTGAATTGAACAATCTCCTCATCCAAAAGAGAGGTTCCTAAATTCTTGGCAATCTTTTCGGCCAGTTCACGATTGGAACGTCCCGTCACCAATGCGATGTCGCTTGTATTCATAATGTATTGATTTTAAGAGATTAAAATTTCCAACTGCTGCGAGGCAAAAATAAATGATTTTTCTGAAGTATTATCCCATTTTTTGAAAATAATCTTGTAATTTTGCGGCCATGAATAAAATCATCCTGTTTTTACTCTCATTTGCCTCTGTCGCAATCATTTCATCCTGCTCAAACGCCTTCAGCAGCCACGATCAACCCGATAATCTGATTCCAAAAGACACCATGGTGGAAATGATCGCTGAACAGCTCATTTTCGAATCCACCCTTGATTTCGTCAAGCAAGAAATTGAACGCGAGGACACAAATCTCTATCAGCAAATTAACCACATGCTCGGCGATGAAATCATTCCTATAGATTCTTTTCAAACAGGTTCCATGCACATGCTTTCCAAATTATCGGGGGCATACTATAATCATTGGTTGCATGAAAGAAATTACACTTACGAACAATACGAACAATCTCTCATCTACTATTTCAACACCGCAGAAACTACCGAGGAAATCATGAACAAGGTGAAAGAACATATCACCCAAAAATACGGAAAATCCATTCCCACTCACTCCCCATCACACGCTTTGCCTAATTAACATTATGCCAAAACTTAGCATCATCGTGGCCGCCGGCCTCAACTACGAGATCGGTCTTAACAACCAGCTCCTCTGCCACCTTCCGGCAGACTTACGCCGTTTCAAGGAACTCACTACCGGCCATCCCATCGTGATGGGCCGTAAGACCTGGGAGTCTCTTCCCATCAAACCCCTCCCCAACCGAACCAACATCGTACTGAGCCGAAATTTGGCATTATCAATCCCAGAAGCCACCATCGTCCACACTTTGGAAGAGGTGGGTAAAATCATTGATAATGAAGAAGAAGTGTTTATTATTGGGGGTGAAAAGGTATATCGCGACAGCATTGATTTCGCCCAAACTCTCTACCTCACCCGCATCGAACACGCCTTCACCGCAGATGCCTATTTTCCCACTATTGATGAAAAAAAATGGCAGATGGTGGAGGATGTTTTTCGCGCAAGCGATGAAAAAAATCAATTCAATATGCGCTTCCAGAAATGGATTAGAAAGGCGTAACGAACTCCTTTAAAGTGGGTCCCACACTATCTTTTTCCGACAAAATAGGATTCTCCACACCCCACTCCACATGGACGTCGGGGTCGTTGTAAATGATATTTCCCTCAGAAGCTTTGTTATAAAAATTGGAACATTTGTAAGCAAAAATGGTGTGGTCTTCCATTACCGAGAATCCATGTGCAAATCCTTCTGGAATAAAGAGTTGATGATGATTTTCTCCTGTCAGCAAGGCCGACACATACTGTCCGTAGGTGGCACTCCCCGCCCGGAGGTCAACCGCCACATCCAATACCGCACCCTGTACCACACTCACTAACTTCGCCTGGGCATACGGCGGCCGCTGGAAATGAAGTCCCCGCACCACGTTTTTCTGCGAAAAGGATTGGTTGTCCTGCACAAACCGCACGTTAATGCCGGCAGCCCTATACCTTTCCTCGTTATAGGTCTCGTAAAACCAGCCTCTCGCATCTCCAAATATTTGAGGCTTAATCAGTTTCACCCCCTCAATGGGCATTTCTATTACTTCCATTTTTCTCTCTTTTTTTACTCAAAAACCTGGGCCTCTATGCCAATTTTTTTCACACGCTCGGCGATTTTTTCCAATTCGGGCTGGTGTACCTTCACCAATTGCTTCGCCGGCGTCTCCCGATCCAGCGAGTACAACACCACCTTCCGGGGCTTTACCTCCTCCAAGACCTTCAACCATGCCGCCACGTTCTCTTCCGCCGTGTTGTCGAACTTCACCCCATCGATTTCCCCTTTCAGGAACATGCTCTGCATCACAAAGTTACCGTTGAAAGCCCGCATACCTTCCACCGTGTCTTGCATCGTCACGGGAATGGTGGGCCTGTTGATGAGCTGGTACAACTTCGGCAGTCCCGCATCCAACTTCAACATCGGGTTCTCAATCTTCAACAAAGCCTCCCGTACCTTCACATCCTGCAACTTTGTGGCATTTGATAAGCAAGTGATGATGGCATTGGGATAATATTTATCTCTGAGTACCAGTAAGTTGTCAATAATCTCACCAAATTGTGGATGCAAGGTGGATTCGCCATTGCCCGAAAAGGTGATACTGTCGATGTGGGTGCCTTCCGCCTGGCAACTCTGCAACTTTTTTTCAATCGCCTGCGCCACGATGTCGGCGGTGGCATAGTGCGTGGAGGTGATGTCCTTTTCCAACGTCCAGCCGCATTCGCAATAGATGCAGTCGAACGAACAGATTTTCACATCCGTGGGCGAAATGTTGATGCCCAACGAACTGCCGAGCCGGCGACTATGAATAGGTCCAAAAGCGATACTTTCCCAAAGAAACATTTTTGATCTGATTTTAAATGACGAAAAATAACGATGGTTTTTCTCTAATATTGTAGTTTAGCGACGGTCGCGCAACGCTTGATCCACCTGCGCATACAGCTCCTCCAACGAGCCGTCGTTGGTCAGCACCGCCGAGGCACGCCGGATGCATTCCGAAAGGTTCTGCTTGTTGGGGTCGTCGGAGGTCATCTCGCGTTTTTCGTTAGCCATAAAGGTCTCAAAATCAATGTGGTCGGTTTCTGAGGCACGCAACACCACCCGCTGGTAGCGAATCTTCGGGTCGGCATTTACCGCCCAGAGACTGAAGTCGGCCTTGCCTTCCAGGGAGTCAATCTCGCCCGGCGTGCGGATGCTCTCAATGATGGCATTCTGACCCGATGCTGCCGCTTGAAGATACAGCTGGTCAACAATATACGACGGGGTGTGGTGCGCCCGCAGGTCGTTGGCCACCGAGGTGAACGAGTCGCGGTTCGGCTCCATACCCCGCTTCAATACCTCGCCGCGCAGAAATTCGCGCACCGAAAAATGCACAAAGCCATACTTCTCTTTTAAATAGTCCACTACCGTGCCTTTGCCTGCTCCTAATGTTCCTGTAATTCCTATGATGATCATATTGTAAATTTTTTATTTCCAACATTTTTCTACTATTCTGCCCATCACTTCGCGCACCTTTTCCTGCTCATGGTCCGTCAGCTCCGTATGCATCGGCAACGAAAGCACGGTGTCGGCCAGATGCTCCGCCACCGGAAAGTCACCGCGCCGGTAGCCCAACTCCGCAAACACCGGCTGCAGGTGCAACGGCACGGGATAATACACCATCGTGGGCACCCCATCGGCTCGCAACAACTCTTGCAATAAGTCGCGATTGATCCCGTCGGCGAGGCGCACCGTATATTGGTGAAACACATGGGTGCTGTAGGGCGCGCGGTACGGCACCGTCAGCCAGTCGCAACCCGCAAAGAGCGCGTCGTACCGGTCGGCAGCTGCCTGCCGGGCCTGCGTAAACTCGTCTAAATGACGAAGCTTCACGTTCAAGATGGCCGCCTGCAGCGTGTCGAGCCGCGAGTTCACACCCACCCGTTCATGATGATACTTTTTCTCCGCGCCGTGGTTGGCAATGCAGGCGGCCTCTTTCGCCAATGCTGCATCGTGCGTGAACATCGCACCGCCATCGCCATAACAGCCCAAATTCTTGGTGGGGAAAAAGGAGGTGCAGCCGAAAGTTCCCATCGTGCCGGTCATTTTCCGCTGACCGTCTTCGAAAATGTATTCCGCTCCTATCGACTGGCAGGCATCCTCCACCACGTACAACCCGTGCTTTTCGGCCATTTGCAACAGCGGAGCCATGTTGGCGCTCTGTCCGTACAGGTGCACCGGCAGGATGGCCTTCGTGCGCGGAGTGATGGCCGCTTCGATTTGATGAACGTCAATATGAAAGGTATTTTCTTCCACATCTACAAACACTGGCTTGACACGCAGCAGAGCCATCACCTCGGCGGTGGCGATAAAGGTGAACGGTGTGGTGATGACCTCATCGCCGGGTTGCAGGCCGAGTGCCATCAGCGCAATTTGCAAGGCATCAGTTCCACTGCCACAGCCGATAACGTGGGGGATGGAAAGAAAGCGGGAAAGATTTTCCTGAAATTCAGTTACTTCCGCACCTTTTATGTACGCGCCAGAGGCTATTATTTTCTCCACGGCCTCATCTATTTCGGCCTTCATACGCACATATTGACCATTTAGATCCACCATTTTCATCCTTCGTTCATTTTTTTGAAACGGCAAAAATACTAAAAAAATATAATTTTCTAATAATGACGATTATTTCATTAAAAAATTGTATCTTTGCCGCCGAAAATCATTTATTAACCAAATTATATTATCATGAAAAAACTTTTTACTCTTGTCGTTGCTATGGCATTGGTTTCCATGTCATTTGCACAGGGTCTGTTGATTAACACCAACACCCAGGTTCAACTTCCTGAGAACCAGCGTTCCGACTGGTACGGCTTCTATGCCACCTCTGGTTCTGTTTTCGTAATGGCCGCTGAAAGCGAGTACTGCCTCCGTATTCCCGAAGGTGATATTCCTGCAGGCGCACAGCTCGAGAGAGTTCGTTTCTATCACACCAACAGCGACCATGTAACGGGTTACAGCGGAACTTTCAACAACGAAACCTATGTGATTCGCATCTACACCGGTACCACTTATGATGCTGACAATGGCAACATCACTCCCGGCACTCTCGTATATTCACAGAACTACACCGTTCCGGATGGCGATGACGGCCTTGGTATCAATGTGTGTGAACTCGCTACTCCTTTCACCATGCCCGCTACCGGTGATGTCACCGTTAGCATCTATGCTGCTGAAGCTGCCGCTGTCTGCCTCTGCCCCACCGATGAGGATTGCGCTGACAACAACTTCGCTCTTTTCTCAGATGAAGCAACTCATGGTTATCACCACTGGGTATTCGGTAGCGAATATGATCCTGTGACCGGTGACCTTATCGCCTCTCACAAACCCTTCCTGTTGACCGTTTACTACAACGATGGTCAGGCTTATCAGCCGAAGAGCGACCTCTATGCTGAAATTTATGACCCGCAGGATGATCAGACCTATCCGGATGAATTGGGCGAAGACGACTTCATCATCGTTGACCAGTACACCGACTCCCTCTATTTCTACGGTGGTGCTTTCAACACTGGCGTTGACCCCGCTATCGGTTACTACACTTTGAGCCTCTACATTGATGGTGAAACTCCTTTCTATTTCCCGGAACTCGAAAATGCAGCCATCAACGATGAACCCGATACCCTTGAAATGTACTACGGCTGGAGATGGCATTTCAACCTCCTTGACTGGGATCTTGATGCTGACGTGTTGGAGCCCTTCGGATGGCCCATTCAAGATCTGCACCTCTGCATGCACATCGGTTATGAAAGCACCGCTGAATACAATGGTGTTGACCCGAACCTCAACAACAATACCTTCTGCGCTACCTATCACTATGACAACGGTATCAAAGAAAGCAACAACACTCTGAATGTTTACCCGAACCCCGCTTGCAACGAAATCACTATCGACAACGCTGCCGGCGCTCAGGTTTCCATCTACAACGTGGCTGGTCAGGAAGTGATGAGCATCGAAAATGCTAACGCCTCCGCTACCATCAACGTGGCTAACCTCACCGAAGGTTTGTACATCGTTCGCGTTGTGAACGGCAACGAAGTGGCTACCAGCAAGGTGAACATCGTTCGCTAATTCTGAACCACTCATTCCTTATAAAAAAACACCTCCACTGCGGAGGTGTTTTTTTGTACAATAATTTTAAGCATCTGCCGTTGAAGGAGCAGTGAAATATTAATCTTTTTTTATGCGACTTTTTATTGCTATTCGTCTGCAACTTGACCCTCAATACGATACACTTCGTAAGGAATTACGCCGCCTTACCCCCTACGACACCATCAATTGGGTGGAGGATAATCTCTGCCACCTCACCCTCCGTTTCATCGGGAAAACCCCGTCCGCTCAAGTGAAACCTATCGCCGAAGCGCTACAAAATATCGCAGCCAATACTCCAGAATTGGATCTCGAAATCAACAAACTTGGAGTTTTCGGTTCACATTACGCTCCTAAGGTGCTTTGGTTGGGCATCAGCAACACTCCCGAACTCCAGCAGCTCTACAACTCCATCGATGAAGCCCTTCGTCAACTTGGCTTCTCACTTTCTTCTGAGAATTTTGTCCCCCATATCACTTTAGGAAGAATTAAAAAAATCGATAATAAAAACAGATTCTGGCAGATGTTCGAAGAACTTCAACCTTCCTACCACCAACAATTTCATATCCAACAAATCTCTCTCATCCGCAGCCAGCTCGAAAAAGAAGGCCCTATCTATACCACGTTATACGACTTCCCACTTACTGCCCAGTAAATGCAAAAAAATGGCAGTTATCAACCCGCTTTAAAATGAAAGCCACCAAAACTATCGCTTACATTATCACCCCTATCATACTGGTAGCAGCAGCCATCATGGCCGCCACCATAGGGGTGGTTTCTATCCCTCATGAAGCGGTAGGCGCTATTATAAAAGCTAAACTTATGGGTGGAGAAGTAACCGAAAAATGGCAGATTTACGAGATGACCCTATGGAACCTGCGCCTTCCCCGTATCCTCATGAGCATGCTGGCAGGTAGTGCGTTAGCCATCTGTGGCGCATCCTTTCAGTCCATTTTTCGAAATCCTATTTGCGACCCCTATATCCTTGGCATCTCCTCGGGCGCTTCATTAGGCGCCGCCATCGCTATCATCACCGGCCTGTCCGCTTTCACCTTCGGTATCCCATTCGCCGCAATGGCATCTGCCATCGCCACTCTCTTTCTCATTATCGGGATTGCCTTTATGGGAAAACAAAAGTCTGTGAAAACACTTCTTTTGGCCGGTATAGCCATCAACTTTCTCATCTCCGCAATAATCACTCTCCTGATGGTCATCCACCAAGAGTCTTTTGAACAGATTATCTACTGGACCATGGGAAGCTTCACCTCCTCCTCGTGGACTTCCACCATCATTTTATTCTTCATACTCACCATCTGCTCCACCTTTCTCTTTTTCAACACTAAAAATCTTAACATCTTACAATTAGGCCGCGACACAGCTCAATCTTCTGGCGTAAATGTACAAAGAACCACTTTAAGCGTGCTCATCGTCTCCTCCATCCTGATTGCCGCCACCGTAGCCTGCTGCGGGGTCATCGGTTTCGTCGGACTCATCATCCCTCATATCGTTCGCATCATCTTTGGCAACAACAATCGCACCGTCTTCTTCTTCTCCCTCTGCTTCGGTGCACTTTTCTGCCTCTTCGCCGACACCCTCGCCCGCTCCATTATCGCCCGTTCGGAGCTTCCTGTGGGAAGTATCACCGCCATCATCGGTGCCCCCTATTTTATCTTCCTCTTGCTCTACAAAAAAAGAAAATAATTCAAATTTATTAACTCAGAAATGTTGAAAAATATTGATAACTTATACCTTTTCAACACAAAAATTTCTGCTCCAAATTTCTCCAAAAAGTTTTCAGATTTTATCAAAAGATTTCCAACATTGCCCACTTCAATTTTCAACATCAAAAAAAATTTTTCCCTTTTTCTTTTTTCAACAAAAGCATTTTTCAACATATTTGAAAAGAAATTTTTCTCACTTTGTACATCAGACATTTACTCTAAAAAATAATTGTTGAAAAGCGGTTAGTAAATGCTGACAACTTAAAAAGCAAATATTTCTTCAAAAAGTTATCACGATTGTCAACACCATTAATATGTCTAATAAATTCTTCTTTTTCAAAAAAAAGAATTTTAAATAATTAATCCCGTTGAAATAATGCTTACTTTTGCACGATGAAAAAATGGACTCTATTGTTGGTGATGGTGCTACTCATTGGGGCATCCAAGGCGCAAAGCAAGAAGATAGCAGGCACTGTATATAATTCTTCCGGCATTGTTCCTATCACAGGTTGTCAGGTCCATAATTTGAATACAGGTGAGTACGTTTTTGGAGACGAAAAAGGCAACTTTAGAATCACGGTTTCCATGTACGATTCTTTGGTGATTTCCCATACCGGCTATTCACAGACTTTGGAGGTGGTGGATAACCGCGACTTTTCACGTGGGAGAAAAGATGTGATACTCTATCATAAAGCCTTTATGCTCCCTAATTTCACCTGTTATGGGTTAAATCCTACGTATGAGGGTTTTAAACATGACGTGGCCAACGCCAAACTTCCCGATTCGTATAAAAATATTGATGATGTTCATCTTACCAAAGAGGAAAGAAGGAATGCAACCTATACTGAGGAAGCTCCTAATATATTGAAAAATACCAAGTTAGGAAGCCCTATCACGTGGCTATATTCTACTTTTAATAAGAAAGAAAAGATGAAACGCCTCTATTATGAAATGGAAGGCTATGGAGAGGAAATACAACAGGTGCAACTGAAATATAACCGTGATTTGGTTTCTGAAATTACTGGTTTACAAGAACCAGAATTACTGGATTTTATGATGTATTGCCATTTCAGCTATTACGACCTCATCCGATGGTCAAGAGAAAAGATAATCGATGAGGTTCGTAGTAAATTCAATGAATATCAGTATTTTAAAGCAATTCAGGAAGATGACCAGTAAGGAATTTTTTCAGAAAAACTTCAACAAATATCATATTATGGGATGCGTGTTGTGCGTCATCTTATCGATAATGTACTGGTGGTTTTCAGGAAAATATCAACCCCAAATCTATAAAAACAACCTGGCTTTGGTCATCGTTTGGGGACTCTTGGTAGGCTGGATTTCCTCAGATTTCATCTTCAACGCCCACAACCGCCACAATGAGTAGCCTCTTCTCCCACCTTATCAACTCTCAACTCTCAGTTTTCAATTTTCAGTTTTCAATTTACTAAAATCCCACAATCTTAAACTCCGTCCGGCGGTTCAAAGCTCTTCCCTCTTCGGTTTCATTGGTGGCGATAGGCTGGCTCATGCCATAGCCCTTAAAGCTCATTCTATTTTTATCTATTCCTTTTGAAATCAGATAATTATAAACAGATTTTGCTCTTTCAAGAGAGAGTTTTTCGTTGTATTCGGCTTTACCTTGGTTATCAGTATGTCCGCCAATTTCGATCTTAACTGTGCCATTTTCTTGCAGATAAGCGGCTAATTTATCCAACTCGATGTTGGACTCCTTTTTGAGCGTACTTTGGTCAAAATCGAAGAAAACGTTGCGCAAAACGAAGGTTTCGCCCACTTCCGGGCGGCGCAATGGAATATCTTTGCGGTAAGGTTCGAGTTCGGTGTAATTTTTCTCCAGTTGGAAGTTTTCAGAATAGAAAGGATAATAGGGATGCGAAACACTCATACCAATATTGGATCCAGTACGAATACAAGCCAAAAACTCGCCTGTGGAAGGATCCGAAAATGTTGAGGTGATGACTGTACTATCCTCCAAATCAATCAGTTCAATAGCAGCTTTGAGTGGCTGATGGGTCACCTCATCATATACTTTTCCTTTAATGTAGGTGACCGGTGTAGGACGCAGCCGCTCGTCTAATGGGGTAAAGTAATAGAGATCGAGTCCACCAAAACCCTCTTCTTTATCAGATGAAAAATAGGCGGTAGTACCTCCCGCATTGATGATAAAATTGGTTTCATCGTTTTCTGTATTGATGGGGTAACCCAGATTGACAGGTTGTGTCCATCCAGAGTCAGTAAGAGTGGCAAAGAAAATGTCAAGACCGCCCATTCCTAAATGTCCGTTGGAGGCAAAGTAGAGCGTCCTGCCGTCCGCATGAATAAACGGCGCAGCCTCGTCATACTCGGTATTGATAGTAGGTCCAAGATTTTCAGGAACCGTAAAGACTCCTTCTTCTATCATTTCCGTTTTCCAGAGATCCATTCCACCATATCCTTCTGGACGAGAAGAAATGAAATAGATGGTTTTTCCATCAGGAGCGATGGAAGGTTGTGATTCCCAATATTTTGTATTGACAGGTTCACCAAAATTTTGAGGTCTTGACCAACGATTACCAATTCTTTTAGCCCAGTAAAGATCACAACTTCCTGAACCTGTTTCTTTTACGTCGCAAATGGTATAGAAAAGATATTTTCCATCTGGTGAGATGCAATGGGCTCCCTCATTGTAGCCTGTATTGATGGGATAAGGCAATTTGTAACGTGGCTGCCACTCTCCATCCTTTTTCACACTGCCATAAAAATCCTCTTCCATCTCACAGAGAAAACATTGGGTCTTTTCATCTCGGGGTCTATTCAATGTAAAGACAATTTCCTCCTCGTCGGCGGTCACAGCCGGCAGATATTCGTCGTATTCCGAGTTGATGTTGGGTCCCATATTGACAGGCGCAAAATTCACAGGATCTTTTAAAGCCATCAAAGCAAATTTGCAGTTTTGGATGGCAAAAATTGTCTCTTTTTGTAGGGGGTCATTAGGTTGGGTGCGATTTAAATATTCTTCAAAATGCTGTAAGGCTTCCTGATACATGGCGGCTTTCCACTCCTCATTCGCTGTAATGTAAAATAAGATAGGTTTGGGGTCTTTCGCTAAACGGATAGCCTTGTTGTAACATTCTACCGCTTTTTTCGATTCCAGCGAAAAATTATAAATATCTCCTTCAATAATGTAAATATCAGCAAACGTAGAGTCTATTTTTTTAGCTTTTTTAAGATAGCTTTGTGCCTTGTCGAAGTTGCGTGTGTTGATCTCATGTTTGGCCTTTTTACATAGGTCAACTACTTTAGGATTAGCATCTTCCTGTGAAAATCCATAGAAAGAGCAGACAATGAAAAACACAAAAATCGACAAAATTTTGCCGATTTTTTTCATAATGGAAGGATTATTTTTTTTCATTTTTTAAGCAAAACAAATTCAACATTAAGGCTCCAATGATTTGGCCTGCTGCCACAATTGTTCCATCTCATCCAAACTCAACTCTGCGATGGAACGGCCTTGTGCGCGGGCAGTGTCTTCAATGTATTTGAACCTTCTGATAAATTTCTTGTTGGTCTTTTCCAGAGCGTCTTCCGGGTGAATGCCACTGTGGCGGGCGTAGTTGATGAGCGCAAACATTAGATCGCCAAACTCCTCTTCTCTCTTTTCGGTGTCGTTGTTCATTTCCGCCTTGAACTCGGCCATCTCCTCTTCTACCTTGTCCCACACTTGGTTAGCATCGTCCCAGTCGAAACCCACCCCGTGGGCTTTGTCCTGTATGCGGTAGGCTTTCACCATGGCCGGCAGCGACTGTGGCACACCACCCAACACCGATTTGTTGCCCTCTTTCAGCTTGATTTTTTCCCAATTCACCTTCACATCTTCCGCATTTTCTACATGAGTAGTGCTGAAAATGTGGGGATGCCGGCGAATCAGCTTTTCGCAAATGCCATTAAGTACATCCGTAATGTTGAAAAGGTGCTGTTCATCAGCGATTTTAGCATAGAAAACAAGATGAAGCATCAGATCGCCGAGCTCGCCGCGCATGTCATCCGTTTTATTTTCCAAGATGGCATCTGTGAGCTCGTAGGTCTCTTCGATGGTAAGGCAGCGCAGTGTTTCAAAGGTCTGTTTCTTGTCCCACGGGCATTTCAGACGCAGCTCGTCCATAATGTCAAGCAGGCGTTTGAAAGCTTCTAAGCGTGGATCTTCCATGGGAAACCTTTTAAAAAAAAGAGAGCCACTTTGCGGACTCGAACCGCAGACCTACGCATTACGAATGCGTTGCTCTACCAACTGAGCTAAAGTGGCAAGGGGTTGACAAGCAACCCATTATTCTTAAATATTATTTTTTGCAATCTTTTGCGCCTTCTTTGCAGCATTTGCAATCTTCACAGGTGCAGTTCTCGCATTTTTTGCCTTCTTTGCACTTGCAATCTTTGCAACCTTCTTTGCAGCATTTGCAATCTTTGCAGTCCTTGCAGCATTCCTCTTTGCAGCAGCCTTCTTTTTCACCGCAGCACTGGGGGATCACGAAATGATTCCATTCTGCATTGTCGAATTCATCGATGAGGGCTTTTTTACCAGCTTCGTCAGCAGCGGCAAAGCCTTCCCACTTGGTTTGGAATTCCTGGATAGCCTGTTTTGCGTTGGGGCATTCAACTTTCTCAAGGTCAACTTTTGAAAGCATATCAGTGATCATGCCGCCTTTCTTTTCCAGAATTTGGGTTTTTTCTTCGGCAGTGAGGTTGTCGAAGTTTTTCCAATCTTCCATCATTTTCTTGCAGCAATCATCTGCACATTCTTTCTTTTCTTCTACTTGGTTTTTGCCATTTTCTTTGGCTTCTTCCTTTTTGGTGTCATTTTTGCATGCTGCAAAAACCAGGCAGCATGCAACCATTAAGAATAATAATTTTTTCATTTTTTTGTCTTTTAAATTTGGCTGCAAAATTACACTTTTATTTCGGATTTTTGTGTGGCAATAAAAAAAATTTTCTGAAAGCTTGAATATTGTAATTTTTTTGTATTTTTGCAGCCTCAATCAGGTCGTGTGGCCGAACAGTCAGGCACAGGTCTGCAAAACCTGCTAAAGCGGTGCGACTCCGCTCGCGACCTCAACAAAACCTGTTGTATTTCAATGCAATAGGTTTTTTCTTTTTATGGATAAAATCATCATAGTCGGTTTTTCGGGTGCGGGAAAAAGCACCATCGGCAGACGGTTGGCTGCGCGTTTGGGCTGGCAATTTTACGACACAGATTCCTTTATTGAAAGCAAATACCATATCTCCATCCCCGATTTTTTTGAAAAATATGGAGAAAATGCGTTCCGAATTTGCGAACAAGCCGCATTAAGGGAGTTGCTACATGGCCCACAGGTTGTCATCGCTACAGGAGGGGGAACCCCCTGTTTTTTTAACAATATGGATGAAATGTTGCAGAATGGCTGCGTGGTTTATTTGAAATTGTCGGCCTATTCGCTATTCATACGATTGAAGAATTCGCACAAGATTCGTCCGCTGGCTGCCGGTAAGGATGATACTCAGTTGCTTGATTTTGTGGAAAAAACTTTGTCTTCCCGTGAGCTTCACTATAATCGTGCGCACCTTACTGTGAAGGGTGAGGATTTGTCATTACCCGCACTGTTGGAAATATTGAAAGAAAAGTTTTTGGAAAAGTAGCCCCGCCGGGAATCGAACCCGAATTTAAAGTTTAGGAAACTTTCGTTCTATCCATTGAACTACAAGGCCAGTTTCGGGCTGCAAAAATACGCATTTTTTACATCCCCTGCTGTCGCACTTCCCCAAATTTCTGTATTTTTGCCGAAATTTTTCGATATGGTACTTTTTCACTCCGAGACCCGTTTCCAACTTTGTCAGAAGATGATGTATAAAAAGTGGTTGGCAGCCCTTGCCGCCACTCACTGCAAAAAGCTGGGTGACATCAATTATATCTTCTGCGACGACGACTATCTTCTCCAACTCAACCTCCAGTATCTCCAGCACGACACGCTCACCGACATCATCACGTTCGACTATGTGGAGGGCGAACTCCTTAACGGCGACATCTATATCAGTGTGGAACGGGTGCGCGAAAATGCCGTCATCTACGGGGTGACTTTCGAGGAAGAATTGCTTCGGGTTCTCGCTCACGGACTGCTCCACCTTTGCGGTTTTAAGGACAAGTCGAAGAAGGATGCGGCAGAAATGCGCCGACAGGAAGCTGCTGCGATGACGCTTTTTCATAATTTATTAAATAATTGATAATCAATTTATTAAATAAATTTTCACGTGAAAACTGACACAAATTTTGATGTTTTGGTGGTGGGTGCTGGTCACGCTGGTTGTGAAGCAGCCGTGGCAGCCGCCAAGATGGGAGCCCGCACCCTGCTCGTGTCAATGAACCTCTACCTGGTTGCCCAAATGTCGTGCAACCCCGCCATCGGTGGCATCGCCAAAGGTCAGATAGTGCGCGAAATTGATGCCCTCGGCGGCATGACCGGCATCGTGACCGATCATACCATGATTCAGTTCAGGATGCTCAACAGCTCGAAAGGTCCCGCCATGTGGAGCCCCCGCGCCCAGTGCGACAAACAGCAGTTCACCCTCTTCTGGAAGTCCATCCTCGAAAACCAGGAGAACCTCTCCCTCCGCCAAGATACCGTCACCTCCCTCGTCATCCGCAACAGCGAGGTGTGCGGGGTGCAGACGATGCAGGGACAGACCATCACCGCCGGCAAGGTGATCATTACCGCCGGCACCTTCCTCAATGGCCGCATCCATATCGGTGAGGTCAACTTCTCAGGAGGCCGCCTCGGCGAAATGGCCGCCCCCCTCCTCTCCGACCAGCTGCAAGCCGCCGGCATCACCACCCGCAAACTCAAAACCGGTACCCCCGTCCGCATCGATGGCCGCTCCGTCCATTTCGACCGCATGACCCCCCAGCCCGGCGACGAACAACCTGCCAAGTTCTCGTTCACCGACACCCCTCCCCTCACCCACCAGCTGCCTTGCTATATTACCTATACCAGTCCCGAGGTACACGACATCCTCCGAACCGGCTTCGACAAGTCGCCCATGTTCCAAGGGCGCATACAAGGTGTTGGCCCACGCTACTGTCCCTCTATCGAAGATAAGATTGAACGCTTTGCCGACAAAGACCGCCACCAGCTCTTCCTCGAACCCGAAGGAAGAAACACCCACGAGTATTATCTCAACGGCTTCTCCTCTTCCCTGCCCGAAGAGGTGCAGACGGAGGCTCTTCATCACCTTCCCGGACTTGAAGATGCCGTGGTGCTGAAACCTGGTTACGCCATCGAGTACGACTATTTCGATCCTACCCAGCTCCACTTCACGCTCGAATCAAAGGTGCTGCCCAACCTCTATTTGGCCGGACAGGTCAACGGCACTACCGGCTACGAGGAGGCCGCCTGCCAAGGACTGATGGCTGGCATCAACGCAGTACTCGCCCTCCGCCACCAGCCACCCTTCATCCTTACCCGCAGTCAGGGCTACATCGGCGTTCTCATCGATGACCTCATCACAAAAGGCGTGCAAGACCCCTATCGTATGTTCACCTCGCGCGCCGAGTACCGCATCCTACTCCGTCAAGATAATGCCGATTACCGGCTCACGCCGCTCGGCTACCAGCATGGTTTGATTTCACGTGAAAGATATGAATCCATGCAGCAGAAATATGCCGTTCAGAACAATATTGTGGAGTGTTTGAAAACCACCGCCGTAGTCCCTCACCAAATCAACGACTACCTCACGCAAATCAATTCCCCTACCCTCTCCCAGAAAGTGAAGCTGGAAGTGCTGCTCCGCCGACCGGAAATTCGACTAGAAGACCTGCTTCAGCACCTTCCCGAAATTCAGGCGACTATTGCCGCCATTACTTCCGACAGGCAACTGTTTCTTCAGGCCGAAACCGACATCAAGTATGCCTCCTATATCGAGAAGGAGGAGGAATTGGCCAAGCGAATGGAAAATCTGGAGGGGGTGAAGCTGCCCGCCGACATAGAATACGATCCGTTAACCTTCCTATCGAAGGAGGCTCGCGAAAAATTGAATCGCATCCGTCCGCTCAATCTCGGACAGGCATCCCGCATCAGCGGAGTGAGTCCCGCCGACATTTCCGCCCTTCTCATTTTCCTCCATCATCCTACCAAGTAGTTATCTTCTTGATAATGAGTGGCGCAATCGAAATCATTGGATTTGAGCCATAAAATCAATTTTTGAAGACTTTATCTTCAAAAATTCGATAGAGCGTCCTATTTTCTAAATTCTAAAAAACTCATTGTTTTTCAGCTTTTTATTTCCTCCGATTGTGTGAGAAGTTTCCGTTTGAGGAGTGCGTTCTTTCCAAATGAGTTTTTCCGTATAAAATTTCTCAAGGCAGGGGCAAAAATCCTTGAAACCTCAAATGATCTTTTCCGCACATATATGGTGTTCTGTTCCACCTTTTCGATATGCATCATGTTCACGATGACCGATTTGTTGATTCGCATGAACATGTCTTTGGGTAAAAGCTCTCCAAAATTTTTGATAGTAGAGTTATGATAGGCCACCTTCCCCCGTATGGTCTCGACCTTGAGTCCCAATGGGGTTTTGGTCACCAGTGCGATGTCTTCAATGGCCAATCGGCATTGTGTTTTCTTATAATTGAGAAAAACATTGGTGTGTTCAACCTTATTTTTCTTCTTTCGCCCATATCCACTTTCGGGTTCCTTAACGAGAAATGAGTCATTGCTGGTTAGTGCATTCTTGATATTCAATACTTTACTCACTTTTTTACAGAAAGATTCCAAATCTAATTTGGGCGACAGATAGTCGAAAAAGCCATTGTCGAGCAGTTCCGGAACCCGCAGTTTATTGTGGGTAATGGCAAACATGAAAGGTGGCCTCTGTACCATTTTCAATACCTCCAACACATTGAATTGAGGCTGGTCCACGTTGATAAACAACATGTCGGGTCTTTCATGATTTAGTGTTTCAATCATTTCAATATGATTGTTAAACACTTTGGTGATTTCTAGTGAATCGAAAAAGTCAATCCTTTCGGTGATTTCCTTTTGGGTGCGCGGGTCACCCATAAAAATTGCGCAGCTGATTTTTTTCATAATGTAATTATAATGTTAAGATAGTGTACAAAATTAAGGATTATTTCAATTGAAATTCTCATAAATTTTCAAATTCTCATTTATTGCAGTTTTTCACGTGAAAATGACATTTTTTGCTGCTTTTGTGGTTTTAGTGAAGAAATCACCCTTTTTTTTAGCGTAATCCTCCAATTTTCGCACTTTTTGGGGGTGATTATTTTCTCCTGCAAATCCGCCAATTTCATTATTTCCAGTTAACTTTGCATAAAATACTTTGCTCTATGAATCTTCGAAAATTTCCCCTACTCAAAATGCTCCTCCCCTACCTCTGCGGCATCCTTTTTTCCTATTTTTATCTTTCAACATATCTTAATCCACTGATTTTATTTGCATTTAGCACATCCCTCCTCGCCCTTGGCTGCCTGCTCCGTTTTCTCTTTCCGTTGCGTGGACACCTGCCTGCCCTCCTCTCGCTCTCTGTCGCTTTTTTCCTTCTGGGCATCACCCTAACCAATCTGAGAGTTTGTCCTAATCATTTTTCTGAAGTGAAAAAATTGGTGCAAAACAGAGAATTTTTTACACTCCAAATCATCGAAAATCCTACCGAAAAAGAAAAAAGTTTCAAATTGATTGTACAATTGCTGTCCGATAAAGATCACCACACCATTTCAAAAAAAGCGGTCCTTTATCTTCAAAAATGTCCAAAATCCGCCCAACTCCAAGTCGGAGATTATCTCATGGTGCACACTAAATTTAAGGTGTTTTCCCCTCCTCAAAATCCATACGCCTTCGATAATCAAAAATATATGAAGAGAAAAGGTATCTATTTCACTGCCTACGCTTCTTCCCAACAATGGGAGTACCTCTCCCACGCTTCTATCCATCCCCTCCGCACGGCCGCCTCCAAGGCCCAGCACCACTTCTCCACACTCTTCGCCCAAAATGGACTCCAAGGTGAGGAATATGCCGTCATCACCGCCGTTTTGCTCGGTAACGACGATACCATGGAAGCCGACCTCAAAGCCCATTTCGCTGCCGCCGGTGTTAGTCACATCCTCTGCGTTTCCGGGATGCATGTGGGAATTATCTTTATGATTATCAACTTTTTAACCAAACCCCTTGACTACTCCCCGCGCTTGCGATTTTTGAAAGCTTTCATCCTACTGCTCGTAATTTGGAGCTATGCCCATATCACCGGACTCGCCCCTTCCGTTAAACGTGCCGCCACCATGTTTACCTTTGTCACTTTCGGCTCACTCCTCCACCGTCCCACCTCCATCTACCATAGCCTCTTCGCATCTATGTTTATTCTTCTGTTAATCAATCCGTTACTTCTATTCGAAATCGGATTCCAAATGAGCTACCTCGCCGTCTTCGGTATCGTGCTCATCCAACCGCCTCTCACCCGCTTGTGGACACCTAAATATAAAGTAATCAATTATTTATGGGAATTAGCCACCGTATCCGTCGCCGCCCAATTTGCCACTTTCCCCCTCTCGCTCTTCTATTTCGGTCAATTCCCCAACTATTTCCTGCTCTCCAACCTCTCCGTCATCTCGCTCTCTTTTCTCATCGTCATGACAGGAATAGCGTTGCTCGTTTTCTCTTGGATTCCTCCCCTATCTCGTCTCATCGGCCTTCTCCTTACTCACGAAATTCGTCTCCTCAACAATATCGTTAAAGGAATAGAGTCCCTCCCTGGCTCTGTCACCGAGAATATTGCAGTAACCGCCCCACAGATGATGCTAATTTATGGCATAATCATTACCGCTTTTCTCTACTTGATGAAAAAACGATTTTTATTCAAAACCCTTGCTCTATCTACGTTTCTCCTATTAGGTATCACTTTTTTCTTCGATAAAGTGAAGTCACAAAATAGAAGAGAACTCACTATATATGCAATCGACAAAATGTGTGCAGTCGAGTGTAATGCCGGCACGCGCGGAATTCTCCTCCTTGATTCAGCCGCACACCACAGCCCCTTTGCCTATGATTTCAATATAAAAAATCAAGTCAGGATGGAACATATTGAAAATGAAGTGATTTCTTTGGATACTTCTGTCTATGTATGCCAGAATTTGGCAAAACAAAACCATTTTTTGCGGTTTGACACGCACACCGTTTTCTTTCTTTCGGGTCGCGAATGGCTCTACCCGATGTCCGAACCTGTGCAAGTGGATGTGCTTTGCCTCCAACATAATCCCCGTATCCCTATGTGCAAACTGCTGCAAACCTTCCGTTGCAATACTTTACTCATTGATGGCACCAACACCCCCTACTATGAGCAGCGTTGGATCGACTCGTGTCAAGTCTATCATATTCCCTGCCATTCCACTCGCCGCGACGGGTATTTTTCCTTGTAAAAGCGTTTTACAAAAAATGTGTATATTTGCAAGATGGAAAATTTTAAAGGATTTTCAAGAATTGCGCTGATATTCAGCGTTTTAATGGCTTTGCTGTGGGGCGGATCTGTGTCCGCACATAGCAAAAATTTCCTATTTTTTGAGTCCACAATCCCCTCCCCTACCTCTCAGAGTATCCAACAGTTGGGCGATGATGACCCACAATCTAACCCTAAAAAGCGGAAAAATAAGAACAAATCATCCCAGTCCAAAAACAAAAAGGTAACGTTCGAAACGTACGAAGAGAATTATCAGAAGGCTCTTCAACTTTATAATAACCAACTCTATATCAGCGCGGCACGACTCTTTGAGGAACTGTATCCCCTCTCCCTCGGTACCCCCCGCGCTGACACCGTTCTCTTCCTCTTCGCCGACTGCTACTATAACAATCAGGACTATGAGATGGCCGCCTTCCATTTCAAGGAGTATGCCGGCAAATACCCCTCCAGCATTCGTGCAGAAGAGGCTCATTATAAGGCAATTCTCGCACTATCGAATACTTCTCCAGAATATAGCCTCGACCAAACAGAGACCTACTACGTCATCGAGGAAATTCAACTTTTTATCCGAACCTACCCCACAAGTTCTCACATGGAAGAATGTAACGAGTTGCTGGATAGAATGCGTAACAAATTGGCCCGTAAGGAGTTTGAGATACTTAACCTCTACTATAACACCGAAAATTATAAGTCCGCGCAAATCATTGCCCGCAACTTTTTCAAGGACTATAGCTACTCCGAATATTGTGATGACGCTTACGCCATTTTGGTCAAAAACAATTTCGAATATGCCCGTCATAGCGTGGAGAGCAAAAAGGTGGAGCGCTATACGCAATGTGTTGAGGCATACCAAAATATGAAAATCAACTGCCCTACTTCCGACCTCCTGAAAGAGGCTGGGAAGTATGCGGAGGAAGCCCAAAATATTATCGATAAGAAAGAATTCAAAACATCAAAAAAGAAAGAGAAAAAGCATGAAGACTGATTTCAAACACAGCAATGCGGAAACAATGGCCATTACCCGCAACATCCGCGAATTTGACAAGGAAACCAACAACATCTACGAGACGGTTGTCATCATGTCGAAACGCGCCGACCAAATCTCCCTCGAAATCAAAGATGAGATGCAGAAGGAAATGCAGGAGTTCGCACCCGCACAGGATACTCTCGACGAGGTGTATGAAAACCGCGACCAGATTGATTTGGCCAAGTCTTACGAGCGCCTCCCGAAGCCTACTTTGATGGCTATCAAGGAGTTCGAGGATCACAAGATTCATTACAAACTCAACGAGGAGTCGAACGAGGAAAATGCCTAATCGTCCGCTTCACATCGTACTCGGTATTTCAGGAGGGATAGCTGCTTATAAGTCGCTATCCCTCATCCGCATATTCCAAAAGAATAATGCGGAAGTGAAGGTCGTGGCTACCCCCAACGCCCTCCAATTCGTCACCCCGCTGTCGCTTCAGACGCTCTCGAAAAATAAGGTCTATACAGATCCGTTCCAAATTTTGGAAAATGTTGATGTAGAGCATATTGCTTTGGCAGATTGGGCCGATGCGCTGGTGGTCGCTCCTGCCACGGCCAACATCATCGGGAAGTTCGCCAACGGGATCGCCGATGACGCGCTTTCCACCCTGTTTTTGGCTTGCGACAAACCCGTATTCATCGCACCAGCCATGAATGCCAAAATGCTGCATCATCCTGCGGTTCAGCAAAATATACAAACCTTGCGGCAGCGAGGGTGCTGTTTCTTGGAGGCTAATTCTGGCTATTTGGCCTGCGGCACCACCGGCGACGGCCGGATGCAAGAACCAGAGCAGCTCTGCGAAGCCGTAATAAAGGCACTCTCCCGCCCGGCTCTATTCAACGGTAAGAAAATATTGATAACTGCAGGACCTACTTACGAACCTATTGATCCTGTGCGCTTTATCGGTAACTTCTCCTCCGGACTGATGGGCTTTCGCCTCGCAGAAACTTTCGCCTCTCTCGGTGCGGATGTTGCCCTCGTGACAGGTCCGACCCACCTTACCACAGCCCTCCCTAACATTCACAGAATCAACGTGCAAACCGCTGCACAGATGCTGGAGGCGTGCCAAAAAGAGTTTCCGAGCGCCGATATCGCAGTCATGGCCGCCGCCGTGGCCGACTATACCCCCGCTGAAGTGGCCCCCGAAAAAATCAAGAAGTCTGCCAAATCTTTGCAGATTTCCCTCCAAAAAACAACCGATATTTTAGCTACGCTTTGTAAGCAAAAAACTAAAAATCAGTGCGTTGTGGGTTTCGCACTCGAGACAGAGAACGAACTAGAAAATGCTAAAGCTAAACTGAAAAATAAAAAGGCCGATATCATCGTTCTTAATTCACTGCGTAACGAAGGCGCTGGCTTCCAACACGCTACCAATCTCGTCACCCTGATCGATAAAAATGGAAATGTTCAAACCGGCGAACTGAAAGACAAGGCAGAGGTGGCAGAGGATATTGTTCGTTATATTGCTGATTATCTGAAAATAACAAAATAACTAATCAATTTTGCTATGAAAAAAATAGGCATATTCTGGATGGTTTTGCTGATGGTTTTCTCGCTTTCCGCACAAGATTTCCAGTGCCAGCTTTCCATCAATTCAACCGCTGTGGCAGGTTCTAACAGAAATAAATTCAATACGTTACAGCAGGAATTGTACAAATTCGTCAATGACCGTAAATGGTGTCAATATACGCTGAAAACCAATGAGCGAATCGAGTGCGCCATCATGATCGTTCTTACTGGCGCTCAGGGAGATACCTATACTGGTGAGATGAACATCCAGCTCCAGCGACCCATCTATAACACCAATTATAAGTCTCCCGTCCTCAATATGAAGGACAATGATATTAAATTTACTTACGAGGAAGGAACTCCAATGGAATATTCTGAAAATCAGAATCTTTCCAACCTTACTTCGCTCATAGCCTACTATTTGAATATCTTCTTGGGGATGGACTTCGACACCTTTTCTCTCAATGGCGGAGACCCATATTTCTCATTAGCTCAAGGGGTTGTAAATGCTTGCCAAAGCGCGACCGAACCGGGATGGAAATCCTACGAAAACGCCCAGCGTAATCGCTACTGGCTGATGGAAAACCTCACCAATCCCACCTACAGCAAAATCCACGATTTCTTGTACAAATACCACCGTCTGGGCCTCGATATGATGTCAGAATCTGTGGATGTGGGCCGTGCCTCTATTTTGGATGCTATAAGAGATTTACAGAAAGTAAATTCCCAAAAATCAAATCTTTACATTGTTCAGATTATGGTGCAGGCAAAAGCTGACGAGATTGTTAACATCTTCAAAGAAGCTACCCCGGTGGAGAAAACTGAGATTATCCGCTTGATGAAGCAAATAGATCCTTCCAACTCTGCTAAATATAACACGATAAATCAATCTAACTAACTTATGCTAAACTCGTTACACATCCAAAATTATGCACTGATTGCCTCTTTGCAGATTCGTTTCGACAAGGGGTTCACAGTGATTACGGGTGAAACGGGTGCCGGTAAGTCTATCATCATGGGGGCGCTCTCCCTTATTTTGGGACATCGCGCCGACTCCTCCGCTCTTTTCGACAAGACTAAAAAGTGTATCGTGGAGGCCAGTTTTGATGTGTCAGGGTTGGATTTAGATGATTTTTTTATTGAAAATAATCTTGATTATCAAGAAGATACCATCGTAAGAAGAGAAATCGCCGTCAATGGTAAAAGCCGGGCTTTTATCAATGATACTCCCGTCACGCTTCCCTTGTTGAAAGAGTTCTCTTCCCGATTGATTGATATTCATTCCCAACACCAGAATTTACTCTTCCAAAATGCCGATTTCCGGACAAATGTAGTGGATTTATTTGCTGGTATTAAGGTGCAAGTTGCAGAATATCAACAAGTTTTATCTGAGCTTAAAACTTCCGAACATCAACTTTCTGAATTAAAGCACCAGCATCAGGCCTCTCTTGAAAAACAGGATTATCTACAGTTTGTGCTCAAAGAGATTGAAGAGGCTCATCTGAAAGAAAATGAGCAAGAGGAGTTGGAACAAAACATTGAATTTCTGACACATACAGAAACTATTAAATCCAATCTTTATCAGATTTTGCAAATCCTTTCTGATGAAGAGCCCTCTGCGGTTTCTTCCCTCCGTAATGCCAAGAATTTAAGTGCTTCCATCGCTACCTACCGCGCAGATCTTGATGAGATGAATCAGCGCATCAACTCCTCCTATATTGAATTAAAAGATATTGCTAATGAGCTTAACTCTCTGAATGATAGAATTGAATACAATGCTGAAGAGTTGGAAGCTATGCGTCAGCGCCTCGACTTTATTTACTCATTAGAGCAAAAATACCATCTGCCCTCTGTAGGCGAGTTGATGAATAAGTATCAGACTGTAAAAGAGGAACTTGACAACTTTTCAGAAGATGAGGAGCAGCTGAACAATTTAACTTTAATGTGTCAGCAGTTGCAAGATAAGGCTCAGAAATTGGCAGAACAGCTTCACCAAGATCGTAAGAAAGCCCTTCCATCTTTGCAGACTCAAGTTCTCGAATATGTGCATTCTCTTGGAATGCCTGATGCTCAATTTGTTATAAAATTGAATCCTGTCAGCACTCTGCAAAAAAATGGCATAGATGAGGTCAAATTTCTCTTTTCAGCAAATAGGGGAGTGGAAGCTGCCGAACTCGAGAAAGTGGCCTCCGGAGGAGAAATTTCGCGCCTTATGTTGGCCGTAAAATCCACCTTATCAGAGAAATCTGTTCTTCCTACGGTAGTGTTTGATGAAATTGATGTGGGTATTTCGGGTGAGATGGCGGGAAAAGTAGCCGCACTGATGCAGAAAATGGCCCAGCGTCGCCAGCTTTTGGTCATCACCCATCTCCCTCAGATTGCTGCTAAAGGAAATTGCCATTATCTTGTATATAAGGAAGTTGATGAGAATACCAGTCGCACGAAGGTCAATTTGTTAAGCCCCGATCAGCGCGCTGTCGAAATCGCCAAAATGATGAGCGGTGAAAAGTGGGGAGAAGCTACCCTGAAAGCTGCTCAAGAACTTATAGAACAATAAATTATGAAGAAAAAACTGTTCGCTGCCGTCATGTTGTTTGTTTTCGCCGTTTCAGCGGTGAATGCGCAGAATATGCAAAATACTAAGCATTATCGCTCGCATTTTGTCTATCAGACGGGCCTCGCCTTTAACGCTGGGGTAGGGGATTTGAGGTTTGAAAACCGCAATCTGCTTAATAAGCTCCCGAATTTCTGCGTGGATCAAATTATAGCCTATCAGTTCAATCCCTACTTCACTCTCGGCGTGGATCTGGGACTGAATATTTGGAAAAAAACAGCCTTTATTCCTGTGGCACTGCACCTTAGCGTAGATTTTATGGACTTTACCATAAGTCCCCACTGGTACGCCAACGGCGGTTATTCTTTCAAATGGTATGTCAGCTCCAAACCCGAAAAGATGACCAAGGTGATATATGGAGCACAGCCCGGCTGGTATGCCAACACTGGCCTGGGTGTGAAACTCCGCCTGAAAGACCAAATACATCTTATGATCGCCGCCGATTATAAAATGCAATATTCCACTATTCAATATTCAGTTACCGATTATACCGCCGACTTCGATTACTCACAAGTTTCTACCAATCGCACAAAAAAACTCTGTTACCACTTCGTAGGAGTAAAATTTGCTCTCCTCTATTGGTAAACTTTTGTAAAACCCTTCAGTCTGACCCTCTGTTGTTAGCCCACCATTAGAAAAATTTAAAAACCATATACCATGAAACGTTCCATCCTTATTGTTCTTTTGCTCTCTGTAGTGACTTTGGGGTTCGCCCAAAAGAAAAACACGCCAGCACCACCCGATATGCCTATCGATGACAAATCGCAATTGATTACTTATCAAGATGTTGTTCAGGAAAATGCTACAGCCAAAGATTTGTACGACCGAGCATTGAAATGGGTAAAGTCCTTCTATCATAATCCTTCTGAAGTGATTAAAAGCCAGGATCCCACGAATTACGTGCTGAAAATGCGCAGCTCAGTAAGAATTTATTCTCACCAGAAAGATGGCAGCAAGTTAACGAAAAATGTGGTGTATTACAATTTTACGCTCCAATGCCGTGAAGGTCGCTATCGTTATATCATTACCGACTTCAATGAGAAAGCTGCCGCTGCTTCCCCGATTGAGAAATGGATGAATCCTGAAGATCCCAAGTGGGATCCCGAATGTTATGTCAATCTCCAAGAGGTGGATGAGCAAATCAGAGCTTTGATCGATTCCCTTATGGATGGTATGCTCCCCGAGGTGGATCAGGAAGATGACTGGTAATGAGGAAGATCCCTATTTTTCTTCTGCTCTTATTATGCGTAGCCTGTGCCAAAAAACAGCATAGTGGGGACGTAATAATCCATTTTGAAGTGCAAGTGGATGGCGAGAATCTCCATTACCATCAGATGGAGTACCAAAACGCGGCGGGCAACCGTTATCAAGTGGATGAGGTGAAGTTCTTCATTTCAGATGTTTCTTTTGTGTCAAGGGGAGGGGAGAGGTTCGCCGTCACCGACCACGACGGCATCCACTATTTTGATTCAGATATTACTTCATCTTTCAATTGGTTGATTTCTAAAGTTCCTGATGGTCAGTTTGATAGCATCTCTTTCGTATTCGGACTGCTTCCGGCACAGAATGTAACCGGCTACTTTGTCAACCCGCCCGAAAATAATATGGCATGGCCCGACGCATTAGGCGGTGGGTACCACTACATGCAAATCAACGGTAAGTGGCTGGCATCCAACGATACGGTGCGCCCCTTTAATCTTCATACGGGCATCGGCCAACGCTACGAAAACGGACAAGTCACAGAATTTGTCCCCAACCATTTCAGAATAACTCTTCCCTTAAAGGATTTTGTCGTGCACCAGGATGCGACTACCCAGCTGGATTTTGTGATGAATGTAAATGGCTGGATGGCAGAGCCTAACATCTATAATTTTGATGTGATAGGCGGCAGCATTATGCAGAACCAAGCGGCACAGGATATGCTGCGTGAAAATGGCCCTCATGCGATTTCAGTGAAAGTTCACTGATTTCTAACGCTTTTTCTTCTCTTTGATAAGCAGATTTTTGATGTCGTTCAACTTCATCAACGCCTCCACGGGTGTGAGAGAGTTGATGTCCAAATCCACAATCTGATTTTTCACATCTAACAACAGCGGGTCATCTAAAGCGATGAAACTCAACTGGTAACCAGGGTCGGCACGTTTCTCAATGTGTTTCTCGACCTTGTTGTCATGGTGCTCTTCCAACTGTTTGAGCACCTCCTCGGCCCTCCGCAGTACGCTCGCGGGCATCCCCGCCATTCGAGCCACATGAATACCAAAACTGTGTTCGCTTCCGCCAGCTTCTAACTTTCTCAAAAACAAAACTTTGTTGTTGATTTCTTTGACCGAAACGTGGTAGTTCTTGATTCTTGGAAATTGTGCCGCCATGTCGTTCAGTTCGTGGTAGTGCGTGGCAAACAGCACTTTTGCCCGATGCCGCGGGTGGTCGTGCAGGTATTCGGCAATCGACCAGGCAATGGAAACTCCATCGTAAGTACTTGTACCACGGCCAATTTCATCCAACAGAACCAAACTCCGGTCGGAGATATTGTTGAGAATGCTCGCCGTCTCGTTCATCTCCACCATAAAAGTGGATTCGCCGGTGGAGATGTTGTCGGAGGCCCCAACACGTGTGAAGATCTTGTCAATGAGACCAATGCGGGCCTCCCGTGCAGGAACGAAGCAGCCCATCTGCGCCATCAGCACAATCAGAGCCGTTTGACGAAGCAGCGCCGATTTACCCGACATGTTCGGTCCGGTGATGATGACAATCTGTTGCTGTTCGTTGTCGAGATAGACATCATTGTCGATGTACGGATCTCCGGGCGGCAGCTGCGTTTCAATAACAGGATGCCGCCCCGCCTTGATTTCCAGCACAGTACCCTCGTTGATTTCCGGGTGCGAGTAATGGTTGGCCTCTGCCACATTGGCAAAACAGGCCAGCACATCCATGCGGGCCACCAAACGGGCATTCAGCTGAATCATAGGGATATAGTCCATCAAGGCCAGCACCAATTCGTTATACAGTCGCCCTTCAATGTTCAGAATTTTGTCCTCCGCCCCTAAAATCTTGTTTTCCAGTTCTTTCAGCTCCTCTGTGATGTACCTTTCCCCGTTGGTGAGGGTCTGTTTGCGAATCCAGTCGCCCGGCACTTTGTTCTTGTGCGCGTTGGTCACCTCGATATAGTAACCGAACACATTGTTGAAACCAATCTTGAGGGAGGGAATGCCCGTATTGGCGGATTCGCGCTGCTGGATTTCTGCCAGAATGCCTTTGCTGTTGCTGGCCAGCTCGTTCAGCTCATCCAACTCCTGGTCCACCCCGCGGTTGAAAACTCGCCCTTTGTTCAAGGCCACAGGAGCATCTTCACTAATCTCTTTTTCAATTCGTTGGCAGATGGTCATGCAGGCATTCAGCTGTTCCGAAATCTTTTGGAATGCGGGCTGTTCCTGTTTCTGACAGAGATTTTGCAGCTGCTGTATGGAGCGTAAAGCCTTGGCCAACTGGAGCATCTCGCGCGGGTTGATTTTGCCGGTTGCGATTTTCGACCCGATGCGCTCGAGGTCGCCAATGCTGCGGATGCACACCTCCGCATCGTTCTTAAAGGATTCGTTATCAATAAAATATTGCACCGAAGCGAGACGTTCCTCGATAAGAGATTTCACCTTGAGCGGCATCAAAATCCATTTTTTCAGCAATCGTCCGCCCATCGGCGTGAGTGTTTGGTCGAGGATTTGCAGCAGGGTGACAGCGTTCTCGTTGGGCGAATGGATGAGTTCGAGGTTGCGGATGGTGAAACGGTCGAGCCAAACATACAACTCCTCTTCAATCCGGTTTATTTTATTGATATGCTGAATTTTGTGATTCTGTGTTTCGTTCAGATAGTGAAGGGCAGCACCCGCCGCAATGATGCCGTAAGTGAGGTTCTCTATGCCAAATCCTTTCAGAGAGTTGGTCTGAAAATGCTGGGTAAGAAAGGGCATGGCATAGTCGGTGGTAAAAACCCAGTCATCGAAGGTGGTGAGGAGGATTTTTTCGCCGAAATGTTCCCTGAAATCCGCACTTTTTCCTTTCTGAATCACCATCTCCGCCGGCTTGAAATTCTGAAGCAGCTTGTCGATATACTCCATGTCGCCCTCCGCAATGTAGAACTCGCCAGTGGAGGCATCAATAAAGGCGATGCCAATACTTTTGTCGGCATAATGGATGGCTCCGAGAAAGTTGTTCTCTTTCTGCTCCAGTATTTTATCGTTGGTAGCGATGCCAGGAGTCACCAGTTCAGTGATACCGCGTTTCACAAGCGTCTTGGTGAGTTTTGGGTCTTCCAGCTGGTCGCAGATGGCCACACGGTAGCCCGCGCGTACCAGCTTGGGAAGGTAGGTATCAATGGCATGGTGGGGAAATCCTGCCAAATCCATATCCGCCGCCGCCCCATTCGACCTTTTCGTCAGCACAATCCCCAAAATCTTTGAGGTTTTCACCGCGTCTTCTCCAAAAGTTTCGTAGAAATCCCCCACCCGAAACAGCAAAATCGCATCCGGATATTGCGATTTGAACTGATTGTACTGCTTCATCAAGGGAGTTTCGCTCTGTTTAGCCATATCATCAAAATTTGAGTGCAAAGATACCACATTTATTCCAAAAAAAATGTCCGCCAAAATGAAAAAAAGATGTACTTTTGCAGCAAAATTCCATTCGTATGAGCTTCACTTTTCTCATCGTTTTAATGATTTTCATCGTGTCGTTACTTTTGCGCTCCCCAAAGAAGCAAAAAAAGTCCGCACCCATCCCTCCACCCCCACCGGTTCCGCACCGCAAAAAACACCCGCACGACCCCGTGTTTTCACAATCGAAAATGCAGGATTTTGAATCAAATTCTCCGAAAAATGAGAATTATTTCACTTATGAGACGATAGAACCAGAGAGTTTCGAATCGCCAGACAATACCTCTTTTTCTTCCAATTCTCCCGTTGAAAACTTTCAACAACCTATTGAAAATGAGCAACAAAAAAATATCAATTTAAAATTTGATAACGAAGAAATCCAAAAAGGAATTATTTATTCAATAATTTTAAAAAGACCTGATTTTTAGTATTTTAGAAGATTTAGAAAAGAAATTATTTTTTTTAAGAATTGAAGATGAGGCGTACGCTAATTTTTTTGTAAATTAGCGCGCTAAATTTTGCAGTGAAAAGTAATGTTTAATATAAATTAGTTTGATATGGTAAAAAAGTTACTCTTGACGCTCTTAGCGGTCATTCTCTGTAGCAGTTTTGCGCTCGGTCAAGGTACCATCAAAGGAACCGTAAAAGACCAATCCGGGTCACCGTTGAGCTACATCAATGTGAACTTGAACAAAGAGGGTGTCAACGTGAATTACACGATGACAGACGCCGAAGGTAATTACCAGTTGCATGGTGTGCCTGCGGGTACTTACGACCTGGAATTTGATGCCACCCTCGGTTCGTGCGGAAAAAAACTGACCATGAGCGGTATTAGGTTCACGGGTCAGACCTTCATTCAAGATGCTACCATCAACTGCGGCGCTGAGTTGATTGATGTGAACTTCGAGGTGAAAGTTACTCGCCCGATCTTCGATCAGGATAACACGACCAGTAACACCATCTTGGATGCTAACGATGTACGTAAGCAGCCTGGTCACGATGTCACTGGCGCAATCTCCACCGCAGCAGGTGTAACTGCTATCGATGGTAAAATGCAGTCAGTGCGTGGTAACCGTTCCGACGGTCAGAAAACCATGATCGACGGTGTGGTCGTTCGTGGTACCGGCGGCGTGTCCATGGCCTCCATCGAGCAGGTCGAGTTGATCCAGGGTGGTATCCCGGCAGAATATGGTGACGGTAACTCCTTTACCATTATTACCACCAAGGGTATCTCTAAAGACCTCCACGGTTCTGTGGAATTTATGGGTGCCCTCGATGGCTATAACAATTTCCTCGGATCCGTCTCCCTCACTGGACCGCTGAAAAAACCTGCCCGTGGCGAAGCAGCCCGCGTGGGCTTCCTCCTCACCGGCGATGTTAGCTACGATAAGGATGCTTCCCCCGCACAAGGCGGAACTTGGAGAGCTACCCAAGAAGCTATCGATTACCTCATTCAAAACCCCTATCGCTATAGCTCCACCGAATTCGGCGCCCACTACTCCAATGCCGAATATATGCAGGCCGAGAACTTCAAAAAACAGCGTGTCCGCGACAATGCAGGTCAGTTCAACTACCTCATCCAGGCTAAACTCGACTTCCTCCTCGGTGAACAGAAAAACATCAACTTCTCTATCGGTGGTATGTACGAGTTCACCCGCTACAAAAACTGGGGAACCACCTCAGCCCTCTTCAATGCTCAAAACAACAGCCAGAGCCAAATCAATACCTGGCGTGTCAACGCTCGTTGGCAACACCGTATCCCCCTCAAGAACGATTCCATTATTAAAAATATAATGTATAATATTAATGTTAACTATACACATTATGATACTTGGACTCGTGATACCCGCCACAAAACCAACCTCTTCGAGTATGGTCATATTGGCTACTACAAAACCACCAAGGCAAAATCTTTCGTGAGAGACTCCATCACCATCGATGGGATTACCCTGTATGATGTGAACATCCTCGCCAATATTTATGACTCCATCGTTGACTATAGCGCAACTCCGTGGGGAAGCAACGACGAGTCGCTCATCTCTAACCCCGACCTCGTTCCCTACGTCACCACTTTCACCAACACCTACAATCCCCAAACCATTTACGACCACTATGGCGTAATTCCTTACAACAAAACGCTCTATCAACAGTTTGGTGCTTTGTTGAATGGTGATTCCCCAGATGCTGTATATAATATGTATTCAGCTCCCGGCTCCGTCCCCAGCGGATTTAATAAATCCGAAGAGTCCCAAATCGGTGCCAGCGCCAGCCTCTCGCTGACCATTAAAGACCATGATATTAAATTGGGTTACATTTTCGAAAAAAGAACCTCCCGCTACTTTGGCGTAGCTCCTTATGGTCTTTGGACCCTTATGAGAAGTAGCGCCAACTATCACATCAGCGAGTTGGATCTTGAGAACCCCTACCTCATTGGTGAAGACACTGTGATGTATGATCGTTTGTTTAATGCCGAAGACCAAACTACCTTCGACAGAAATCTCCGTAAATCCCTCGGCCTTGATCCCAATGGTACCGATTGGATTGATATCGACAACATGTCTCCCGATCAGTTCTCCCTCAGCATGTTCTCACCCGAAGAGCTCTTCAATGGTGGTTCTGCATACGTCTCTTACTATGGTTACGATTATACTGGCACCAAGAAATATAACAAGAAAACCGATATCCACGACTTCTTCAATGCCACCGATGATAATGGTGACAAACTCTACAATGTGGGTGCCTACGAGCCGGTCTATATGGCTATGTATATCCAAGACAAATTCTCCATCAATACGATGATGTTCAACATCGGTCTTCGTGTTGACCGCTTCGACGCTAACCAGTATGTGTTGAAAGATCCCTACCTCTTCCGCGATTGTCCTCAGGTCGGCCTTATTCGTGGACGCTTCCTCGATGATAATGGCAACGACATGATTGCCTCCAACGCAGAAGATGATTGGTATGTCTATGTGAACCAGCAGGATTTGACGATTGATGAAGCTGTTGCCAACGCCAGCATCGTAGGTTACCGTAAAGGTCACAACTGGTACGATGCCAACGGTGCTGTGGTTACCGACCCCTCCAGCATCTTAGGTGCAACTGGTGGTCCTATCGTCACCACCCATCCCGACGAAACAGCTAATTCTAAAGTGGAAGGCGATGCATTTATGAAGTATGAACCCGCTTGGTCCGTCATGCCGCGTCTCTCCTTCTCCTTCAACGTTTCCCAGAAATCACTGTTCTACGCTCACTACAATATTATTACGGTGCGTCCTACCGACTTGCGCCTCGACCCGATCAGCTATCTGTGGATCGAGAAACTGGGTCCCAACCAGAACAACGTCATCAACAACCCGAACCTGAAACCGTCCAAGAGCATCGACTACGAAATCGGTTTCCGTCAGGCCATCGGTCAGACCTCAGCTATCAGCCTCTCCGCTTACTATTCCGAGAAACGTGACCAGGTACAGTGCTACCGCTTCACCGGCGCTTATCCCTCTACCTATTATTCATACGATAACATCGACTTCGGTACAGTTCAGGGCTTCACAGTTAGCTACGACCTCCGCAGCAACAAGAACGTGACCCTCCGTGCCAGCTATACCCTCCAGTTCGCTAAAGGTACCGGTTCCAGCGAGACCTCCAGCTTGGCCATCATCCAGTCAGGCCAGCCGAACTTGAGAACCCTCACCAACTTGAGCTTCGACCAGCGTCATAAACTTAGCGCTAACCTCGACTATCGCTTCGGCTATGGTACCGAATACAACGGACCGAAAGCTAAGAAAGAAAAAGATGGTAAGATTAAAGAAATCAACGTGTTGGAAAACTTTGGTGTGAACATCAACTTCACCGCAGGTTCTGGTCTCCCGTACAGCCGTTCCAGCAAGCCCTACTCCACTATCGTTAGCGCAGGTAAGAGCCAGCTCTCCGGTACCATCAACGGTTCCAACATGCCTTGGATCTATCAGTGCGATATCCGTATCGACAAGACCTTCGTGCTGAACCTCAAGAGAGATGAAGAAACGGGCAATCCTACGAAACGTGCTTACCTCAATATATATCTTGATGTGATGAATATCTTCAACTTCAAGAATGTGATCTATGTTTATGAGTACACTGGTAATGCAGACGATGATGGTTACCTCACCGCTTCTGAATATCAGCAGCAAATCAACTCTCAGGTTGACGTGTCATCTTATACCAATTATTATCGGATGAGAGTGGCTAATCCTTATAACTATACCATGCCGACCCGCGTGCGTTTAGGTGTGAACTTCTCATTTTAATTAACCGTAGCAAAAAATTATCATGAATATGAAAAATATATGTAAGATCTTATTTTTGGCAATCTTGCTGCTTGCCTCCGGCTCGCTGTCAGCTGAAAAGTACAAAGGCTCTACGGCAGTTCCGAAGAGAGTGCAAACACGTGCCTCATCCACCTGTTTGCCTGCAACCAACTCTAATGAGTTGACGGTCAACAACGTGAGAGCTTATTTGGAAACCAACGGTACGATGTGGTTCAACGAAATCGCACAGTACGAGGTTCCTTACGGTTCAGGTAAGACCTCCATGTTTGCCGCCGCCCTCTGGATTGGTGGTAAGGATATCAACGACCAGCTTAAATTGGCCGCCGTCCGTTTCCGTCAAAAAGGTGATGACTTCTGGACAGGTCCTCTTACCTTACAAGGTGCTTCCGTCACTCAGGAGACCTGCGCCGCTTACGACAAGCATTTCAAAATCACCCGCGCAGAGGTCGAAAAACATATCGCCAACTGGATGAACGCCGACTATGTGATGCCTAACAGCATCCGTAACTGGCCCGCCCATCCTATGGATCTCTCCGCCGGACAGTCCTATTACCTCGCCCCCTTCTTCGATTATGACGGCGACGGTGATTATAACCCGGAAAACGGTGACTATCCGTACTATGACCTTGATAACGAACTCTGTCCGTGGACCGCTAAAAACCGTGCCCTCGCCGCTGCTGACCAGCTGCCCAAAACACCTGAAGAGAGATTGGGTTACTCACATGGTATGGTCTATGCCGACCACGTTCTTAAAGGAGATGCTACCCTCTTCTGGATTTTCAATGATAAGGGTGGTCCTCATACCGAGTCACAAGGTGATCCTATCGGTCTTGAAATCAGAGCTCAGGCTTTCGGTTTCTCCACCAACGATGAGTTGAACAACATGACCTTCTACTCATACGAGATTATTAACCGTTCAACCTTCGATTTGACCAACACTTATTTCTCTCAGTGGGTTGACCCCGATTTGGGTTATGCTGATGATGACTATGTGGGTTGCGATGTGGCCCGTGGTTTGGGTTACTGCTATAATGGCCGTAATATTGATGGTCAGGGTTTGGCTCAGCACTATGGCGCTCAGCCGCCTGCGGTTGGTGTGGACTTCTTTCAGGGTCCTTACCTCGATCCCGATGGTTATGATAACCCCTCCTTCAACGGCCGTGCTGAATATGGTCCGTCAATGTTTGGAAGTTGTGACATTGTGACCAACGACGGACAACTCGGTCTTTTCACTTGGACTGAAGATCCTGATTCTGATAATCCTCACGACACCACCGATTATGTGCTGATTCGCTCCGAAGCTATCAATGGTGTTAACTTTGGTGATGGTATCAAAGATAACGAGCGTTTTGGTATGAGAAGATTCGTTTATCATAATAACGATAACTCTGTAGTAGGTGACCCCGATGTGGCTTATGGTTACTACAATATGTTGCGTGGTATTTGGGCAGATAACTTGAAGATGAAATATGGTGCTAATGCTCACCCGCTCAACGGTGCTACCGGTCCTGATTGCGACTTCATGTTCCCTGGTCTTTCCGACCCGTGTAACTGGGGTACAATGGGTATTGTACCGGATGCTTCTACTTACAACAACTCCGCTGATGGTTGGACAGAAGCTGCCGTAGGTAACGCTCCCGCTGACCGTCGTTTCATGCAGTCGGCTGGTCCCTTCACCCTCCGTGCAGGTGCTGTTAACTACATTACCGTAGGTATTCCGTGGGCACGTGCTACTAGCGGTGGTGCTCAGGCTTCTGTTGACGCTCTGAAAATCGCTGACGATAAGTGTCAGTCTCTTTTCGAAAACTGCTTCAAAGTACTCGACGGTCCGGATGCCCCGACTGTATATATTGAAGAGTTAGAGAACCAACTTATTCTTTATCTCACTAACCTTGAAACCAGCAACAACTATGCTGAAGGTTACGAGGAAGAAGATCCTACCATTCCGGTAGATCGTTTGGATGAAACCATTACCGTGGCTTATGATACCGTTTGGTGTACCATCTCTGGTGTTGACACCTTCATCCTTCAGGCTCATGACGTTTCCACATTCGATACCATTGAATTTGATAACAAGTATCATTTTGAAGGTTATATGATTTATCAGTGCGCAAGCGCAGATGTAAGCGTTACCGATATCGGCGACTTGAATAAGGTACGTCTGATTGCACAGTGCGACCTTCAGAATGGTATCTCACAACTTGTGAACTGGATCCATGATGACGCTATCGGAACCTCTGCACCCCACGAAATGGTAAGAGGTGAAGATTTGGGTATTCGTCACTCATTTGTGGTTACTGAAGATAAGTTTGCAACCACTTCCACGCAGCTTGTGAACCACAAGAAATATTACTTCCTGGTGTTGGCATACGCACAGAATAACTACTGGCCCTTCTCTATTGAAGAGAATTCAGACCACGGTCTTACCGGTCAGAAAACTACCTTCCTCGCCGGTCGTCGTAATATTGGTGATCAGGATAATAGCGGTAGCCCGTATGTGGGAATCCCGCACGACCCGACACCCGAAAATGGTGGTACCATTGCTAACTCTGTCTATGGCACCCAGCCTATGATTACCCGTATTGAGGGTCAGGGCAATGGTGGTTTCTATCTCGATATGACCGACGAATGCCGTGACGAAATCCTCAAAAATGGTCATATTGACCAAATCACTTACAAGAATGACCACGGTCCTATCAATGTTAAAGTTGTGAACCCGCTGAAGATTCAGCCTTACGACTTTGTCGTGCGTTTCATTCCTTCTGATACTGCTGCTTTTGATGTAACTCCTGATGACACTTGGGTACTTGAAGTAGTGGATGAAAATGGAAATGTGATGCTCGATTCTCTTGGATTCCCCATGCAGTACGACGCACAATCCTCTATCTCTGTGAATAATGAGCAGCTGTTCCTCGACCTTGGTCTATCATTGACCATCTTGGATTATAACTTCGCTATCCACCTGGATAACCTCGCCAGTTATGTGGCTAATAACGGCGGCTACAACTATAAGAATGTATCTACTCACGCTCAAGTGGATTTCTTGGGTTCAGAAATTACCTATGCTGATGAAAGTAAACCTTGGTTGGGTGGTGTTGTAGATAATGAAGGTGACCTTCCTGACAACTGGATTCGTAGTGGTATCCAGGAAGCTGGTCCTTGGGATGAGGCCGCTGGCACACAGAATGGTGTTGAAGATGAATATGCCAAGTGGAAAACCGAAGACTACTTCTTCCTCATGCCGGGCAATACCGTCACCAGCAGCTCATGGTCGTTCCGTGCTTGGAAAGACCCGGATCAGCAGTTTGAAAGTGTGATTGGCGGTACTTGGGCACCCTATGTTTTGAGTTCATCATATTATGGTGGTCCTATGGCTCGTTTCACTATTCCTGACAACAACCGTGCTGAAGATGCACCTGTTCCGGAACCGATTTATTGGGATGTGAATACCATGAAATTAACGAAAGGTAGCCCCGGTTTCAATCAAACTATGACGAACCTCTATTCAGTCGATATTGTCCTCACGCCTGATAAAGACAAATGGACTCGTTGTATTGTACTTGAATCCTGCGATGATGCTACTAAGTCAGAAGGTGGTGCTCTTTGCCACGAACCTCGTAAGCATGCTTCCGTTGACAAAAATGGTAACCCTGACGGTACAGGTGAAGGTATGGGCTGGTTCCCGGGCTATGCCATCAACGTGGAAACAGGTGAACGTCTGAATATCATGTTCGCAGAAAACTCCTCCGATCCGGAAAACAACGGTAACGATATGCTTTTCAATCCTACTAATGTTTTTGCACAGGATAGAGACGGAAATACGATTGACCAGGCTGTTTATGATTACTGGTTTGCTAATCGTCCTGATTTGTATAATGATTTGTATTTCAATCCCTGCTGGGGTGGTAAGCACTTCATTTACATTGTTGGTAGCACGGGTAACACCAACTCTGTTTACTATCGTACCAACTCTCTTAACCGTAACTTCGATACCGAATTCGACTGTGGTGCTTACGATGAAGGCCAATGGTTGATGAATAAATTCAACACCTTTACCAGCATGCCTAATTCCGGCAACCAGCTGCAAACCCGTATGAACAGAAAGATGCAGTTGTTCAACAACGTGATGTGGACGAGCATCCCGATGCCGGCTGCTATGCACGAAGAAGAATGGCTCTCCAATGAAGCTACCATTAAAATCCGTGTAAGCCGTCCGTACAAGCGCTATTCTTCTGGAATGGACAAGGGTCCTGAAAATGTTCAGAATGACAATTTCCCGATGTATGGCTTTACCACGAAGAACATTGCAGTTCAGCACAATGTTGCCGATACGCATCAGAGTATTTTGGACAAGATCAACATTGTTCCGAACCCCTATTATGGCTATTCTACCTACGAAGGTTCCGCACTTGAGACTTACGTGAAGATTGTCAACCTCCCCACTTATGAGGATGGTGTTGAAGGCGCTGTAACCATTTCGATTTTTACTGTCAGCGGTGTTTTGATTAGAAAAATCACGAAGGGTGGAAATGACACGTACGTGGATTGGGATTTGAAAAACTCAGCGAATATCCCGATTGCCAGCGGTATCTACATTATCCATGTGAAAGCCCCGGGCATTGGTGAGAGAACCTTGAAGTTCTTTGCTGGTATGCGTCCTACCGACTTGAATGCGTTCTAACAGATTGATTAACTGCAAAAAAATTAGAAACTATGAATAAGTTCCAAAAATCATTTATTATTTGCACGCTGATTGGCCTCTTTTGTGCATTGTCGGTCAATCTGTATGCCGGTAACAGAGACCGTTCAGGTCAGGCGGGTGCCCAGCATCTCCTGATTGACCCGTGGGCCCGTACCACCGGTTGGGGAACAGCTGGTGTTGCTGAAGTCCGCGGTTTGGAAGCTATGTATTCCAATATCGGAGGTATGGCCTTCGTCAATAAAACCGAGTTGGCCTTCTCACACACCCGCTACCTGGTGGGTTCCGGCGCAGGCATTGGTATCAGCTCTTTCGCTTTGGCACAACACCTCCGCTCTACCAACAAAGAAACGCATCAGGTGAAAGATTTCGGTGTCCTTGGTGTTTCTTTCTTCACCATGGGATTCGGTACTATTGAGGTTACCTCCGAGGAACTCCCCGAAGGTAATCAGGGTACTTTCTCCCCGAAACTCTCCTATCTGTGTTTGCATTATGCAAAGAGTTTCAATGACTTTATCCATGGTGGTGTTTCTTTGAAAGTGGTCACCGAAACAGGTGCCGATGATGCCAAAGCTACTGGTTTTGCCATCGATGCAGGTGTTCAATACCTTACTGGTAATTTCAAAAACTTCAAAATCGGTATAACCTTGAAAAACATCGGTCTCCCGATGCACTACAAAGGTGACGGTTTTGGCGTAAGAGCCGTTGCCGGTGACCTCGACTGGGAACAAACCCTCGAAAGCCGTTCTGCTTCCTATGAGCTTCCCACCATGTTGGTGTTGGGTCTTTCCTATGATTTCCTCATTTGGGACAAAGATCATAAGGACTGGGATAAAGAAGATTTGATTGATGAGGGTCTTACCCGCGACGATGCCGCTCATAGAATTACCTTGGCAGGTTCTTTCACCGCTAACTCCTTCTCTCGCGACATCGCCACGATCGGTATTGAATACGGTTTGGGTCAGATCTTTATGATTCGTGCTGGTTATAGCGTTGAAGTTGGTAAGGGAATGTTCAAAGCCGAAGAGCAAACCACTTGGTACACCGGTCCGTCACTCGGCGCTTCCCTCGGTATTCCGTTGATGAAGAAAGCTAAAGCACTTGAAGACGGTAGAGTGATGCCGAGACTTTATCTCGATTACTCCTATCGTTTCACGAACAGATGGGGCGGTAACCATAGTGTTGGCTTAAAACTCGCCCTCTAATCTTTGTTAAACCTTATTATCCTTAACTAAAGAGGCCTCCATTGGGCCTCTTTAGTCTTGTTTTATTATACAGATAAATTAAATCAATTATTATGAGTGAAATTAAATATTATTCTGCTGAAAGCCTCGCCGCACTCAAAGCCGAACTGGCTCATCTCGAATCTGTGGAACGCCCCCGTATTTCAGCCATGATTGCTGAAGCCCGCGATAAAGGTGACCTTTCAGAAAATGCCGAATATGACTCCGCTAAAGAGGCTCAAGGCTTGCTAGAAATGAAAATTGCGAATCTCCAAACCACTATTGCCAACGCTCGCATTTTAGATGAATCCAAGCTCGACACCTCTAAGGTCTTGCTCTACTCCATTGTGACAGCAAAAGACCTGAAAAGAAACAAAGAGATGATTTATACCATTGTGCCCGAATCTGAGGCTGATTTCAAATCAGGTAAGATTTCTGTAACTTCTCCTATCGCAAAGGGTTTATTGGGCAAAAAAGTGGGCGAAATCGCCGAAGTTCAAGCCCCCGTCGGCATCCTTAAATTCGAAATCCTTAATATTGCACGCTAATGGATACCATTTTCACCAAGATTATCAAAGGAGAAATTCCGTGTTATAAGATTGCCGAAGATGAACAATTCTTCGCTTTCCTCGATATAAATCCCCTCGCTAAAGGTCACACGTTGGTGGTTCCCAAACTCCAGAACGATTATATTTTCGAACTTGACGACAAAATGCTCGCCGATATGATGGTTTTTGCCAAAAAAGTGGCGAAAGCGATTGAAGCTAACGTGAAGTGTATGCGCATCGGCGTGGCGGTTATCGGCATTGAAGTTCCTCATACTCATATTCACCTTGTGCCGATTAACAAGGTCGGCGACCTGAATTTCGCCAATCCCAAATGCCAGCTCTCTCCTGAAGAGATGGCCGAAATAGCGGAGAAAATTTCTAAATCTGTTCAGTATTAGTATGTTAAAGAAAATTTCTGAAAGCCAAGTTACCGGGGTTCAGCTTATCAAGCCGGATGTGACCAAAAAGTATTATCACATCGCCTCCGATAATGATATTTTTGCCACCATTGACCTTATCCACGGACAGGGTTCTTTGGCAAGACTTGAAACGCCAGAAGGTTCCTATACCATTAAACGTCAAGGCTTTTTTGTGCCTTATATCAGCATAAGGAAAGAAAATGAAGAGACAGATTTAGGTGAGCTTTTTTTGGATTTGTACGGCAAGTCCAGTCTCCGTATCGACGGGTCCGCTTTCTCCTTTAAGCCTTTAGCTCTTTGGAAAAACCATTGGGGATGGATGAATGAGAAAAATCGTGTCGTGATGAAATATATGCTGACCATATCGGGACAGGTACGCGGCGATTTAGAGTTTTCAAAAGACTTTTTCTATTTCCATAATTTGGAACTTTTAGCGGCACTCGGTGGTTACCTTCTGCTGCAATTGGAGGACGAATTGGGCCGATTGTCAGAAAACAGATAATGATTCAAATATCCATAAATCTTTGAATATGAAAACAGTAGAAGAATTAAAAGAAATTGCGGCTCAAGTGCGCCGCGACATCATCAGAATGGTTTACAATGCCAAGTCTGGTCATCCGGGTGGCTCGTTAGGATGTACCGATGTGGTGACTGCTTTGTATTTTGAGGTCATGGATATTAACCCAGCTGATTTCACCCGCGAGGGGAGGGGAGAGGATATGTTTTTCCTTTCCAACGGACATATCTCCCCGATGCTGTACAGCATCATGGCTCGCCGTGGTTATTTCCCTGTCAGTGAGTTAGCTACGTTCAGAAAATTAGGCACTCGTCTCCAAGGCCATCCCACTCCAGTGGAAAAACTCCCGGGTCTCCGCATCGCCTCCGGCTCTCTCGGACAAGGAGTTTCCGTGGCCATCGGCGCAGCCATCGCCAAAAAGCAGAATAATGACCCGCATACCGTCTTCGTGCTTACCGGCGACGGCGAGCTTGAGGAAGGTCAGATCTGGGAAGCCTTTATGTTTGCAGGTGGCAAAAATGTCGATAACCTCATCGCCATTATTGACCATAATAAAAAGCAGATTGATGGCTCCACCGACGATGTGATGCCGCTCGGCTCACTCAAAGCCAAAATGGAAGCTTTCAACTGGACGGTTCTGGAGATGGATGGTAATGATATGCAGCAAGTTGTGGACACCCTTAACGAAGCTAAATCTAAGCTCGGAAACGGAAAACCTGTCGTGATTGTGATGAAAAGCGAGATGGGTATGGGGGTGGACTTTATGATGGGAACCCACAAATGGCATGGTACCCCACCTAACCAAGAACAGGCCGAGGCAGCCCTCCAACAGCTGCCCACTACCTCCTTGGGTGATTTCTAACTGTTGAGCTGTGAAACCCCGACCTAAGCTAAAAAGACATTTTTTCGACATTTCATTCACCAAAATCGCTTATCGATATTTGGCCAAGAAGTTTGTGCCTACTTTTTTTCTCACATTCTTCCTCGCCCTGCTGATTATTGATATGCAGTTCCTTTGGAAGTATGTGGATGATTTGGTGGGAAAAGGTTTGGAATGGTATCTTATCTTGGAATTATTATTCTATGTGTCAGCAACTTTCGTTCCAATGGCCTTGGCCTTGGCCGTGTTGATTACCTCTTTGATGACTTTCGGCAATTTAGGCGAAAAATATGAAATTGTAGCCCTAAAATCAGCCGGAATTTCAGTTATCAGTCTGATGAAACCGCTGGCAATCATAGCTTTAGTGTTATCTCTTACCTCTTTCTTGTTTTCCAACTATTTGGCTACCGCTGCTTATACCAAATGGCGAACGATGATGTTTGAAATTGCCTCACAAAAACCCACACTCAGCATAGATGAGGGCGTTTTTTATGACGGCATCGACGGTTATGTTATCCGTATAGGTAAAAAATACCGTGACAATGAGAATATTGAGGATGTGCTTATCTATGACCACACCAAATATATGGGAAATATTACGGGAACTTACGCCCGCCGCGGCAAGATGACCATAAGCCCTGATAAACAAAACTTTGTGTTCACCTTGTATGACGGTTATTTGTGGGACGAAAGCCGAAATCAAAACAGCGCCGGTGCCACCCATCCGTATTTCTTTGCAAGGTTTAGCAAGCAATATATGAAAATGGACATCTCGTCTTTCAAAATGCAGGAAGCCGATGATGCGTTTTTTAAGGATAACTGTAAATCTCAAACAATCAAGCAGATCGATTCTGTTATCACGGTTAAAAAGAAAGAAATGGGAGTCATTGCAGAAGATGTTTTCAGAAGATATGAGGCCTATTTTTATAAAGATTTAAAATTTAGAGGCGGAAGCTGGTGGGTGAAACCCGTTGGAAAACAGCATTTTAAATTGGAAAATTTACCCCCTGCTTATCAAGAGCAAGTTTACCATAGAGCGATCGCAAAAGCAAATAATTTGTTGGGAAGTCTTTCCCAGTCTCACTTCATCACAGAATTACATGAGCGCGAGCTGAGCGAATTGCAAATCGAATACCATCAGCGATTAGCTATGTCTCTGGCCTGCTTCATTTTCTTCTTCATTGGCGCACCGCTCGGTACTATTATCCGAAAAGGAGGAATCGGTATCCCCCTGGTGATTACCGTCATCTTTTTCGCATTCTATTTTGTGATTTCAATTTTTGGAGAAAAAATGGCTAAAAATGGAGACGTGCCAGTATGGTTCGGCATCTGGCTCTCCACCTTCATCACCGTTCCTATTTGTATATTTTTGACTTACAAGGCAACAATGGATTCTGCCATGATGTCGCCCGATACGTACGTCAATTTCTTCAGAAATGCTAAAAATTTATTTCGTAAAAAATCCCATAACCCTCAAGAATAATGAAAATATTACAAATCTGTCATAAACCTCCTTACCCTCCTTCAGATGGTGGCACTATCGCCATGAACAATGTCACGCAAGGGCTGATACAAGCCGGACATCAAGTGAAAGTTCTTGCAATAGAAACCCCTAAGCATAAGGTAAGTAGGGATATGTTGGATGGGGAGTACCTCTCTGCCACCAACTTTGAATCCGTCTTTGTGGATACCTCCATTTCGTATGCGGCCGCCCTCAAAACAATCTTTACCCGAAAAGCCTATCAACTCAGTCGGTTTTATACGAAAGCTTTTGCCAAGAAAATTGCGGAAGTACTTAATAAAGAGCAGTTTGACATAATTCATCTGGAATCACTTTTCACCACGCCCTATATCCCAGTCATTCGTCAGTATTCGAAAGCAAAAATTGTTTTAAGAACCCACAACATTGAGCATCAGATTTGGAAAAGAGTGGCGAAAAATGAGAAAAACTGGTTGAGAAAATGGGCTATCCGCCATATGTCCAACCAATTGGAAAGATATGAATGTGGTCTGGCAGGCCAAATTGATGCCTTCGCAGCCATTTCAGAGCCCGACTACCGATTTTTCTCCGCCCATTATGGTTCACTCCCCGGCACAATTCTTCCGTTAGGTATTGATATCGATGACTATCCTTACGATGACGAACACATGCCATCGGATGTCCCCGAATTGTTTCATGTGGGTAGCATGAATTGGCGCCCTAATGTGGAAGGAATAGAGTTCTTTTTGGATGAAGTGTGGCCGTTGGTTTTGGAACGATTCCCTGAGATCACCTTCACCATTGCCGGACGCAGCATCCCCCCCGCCATTGCCCAACGCACCGACAAAAATCTCATTGTCGCTGGAGAGGTGCCTTCCGCTAACGAGTTCATCCTCTCCAAAGATATTATGATTGTACCCATCTTGTCAGGCAGCGGCGTGCGTGTGAAAATTATTGAAGGAATGGCACTTGGGAAAACCATCATTACCACTTCTATCGGGGCGGAAGGACTTGCCGTGGAGAATGGAAAGAATATTTTGGTGGCCGACACCCCCGAAGAATTTGTGGAAGCGATTGCCAAATGCGTACACACCCCCGACATTTGCGCTATCCTCGGTGAAAATGCCCGTAACTTTGTGGCTCTCAATCACAACAATGAGGTTATTACGCATAATCTCACGGATTTTTATGAGTCTTTAATTCGCAATGAGAACGAGTAAGTACCAGTATCTTTCAAAAATAAACTCTCCAGAAGACCTTCGAAAACTGGCAGTTTCCGAATTGCCCAAGTTGTGTGAGGAGCTGCGTGACTATATCATTGCAGAAACTGCTGAAAATCCTGGACATCTCGGTTCTTCGCTCGGTGCGGTGGAATTGGCCGTGGCCATCCATTATGTTTTTGATACCCCTTCCGATAAACTGGTCTGGGACGTGGGTCACCAAGCATACGCCCATAAAATTCTTACCGGCCGGAAAGAACAGTTTCATACCAATCGCAAGTATCATGGAATCAGTGGTTTTCCCAAAATGTCGGAAAGTGAGTACGATGCGTTTGGTACAGGCCATTCCTCTACTTCCATTTCTGCTGTATTAGGGATGGCTGTTGCAGGGAAAATGTCAGGAGATGAGCAAACTAACTATATTGCTGTTATTGGTGATGGCTCTATCGGCGGGGGAATGGCTTTTGAAGCCCTCAATCATGCCGCAGAAACCAAAGCCAATGTGCTGATTATCCTTAATGACAATAAGATAGCCATTGACAAGAACGTCGGTGCAATGAGCCGCTACTTGCTGCACATCACCTCCTCACCCAGTTACAACCGAGCCAAAAACCGGATGTGGAATTTTCTTTCAGCCAGCAAGCCTGTGCGCAATCGGATTCTCCGTTTTTTCAGCAAAATGGGCAATGCCGTTAAGGGTTCTATCTTACGAGGTAGCAACCTGTTTCAAGCCTTGGGTTTCCGATATTTCGGTCCGGTGGATGGCCACGACGTGGTGCATCTGGTAAAGGTGCTGCGTGACCTGAAGTCCATTCAGGGCGCTCGGCTGTTGCACGCCATCACCGTGAAGGGCAAAGGACTTTCTGCCGCTGAACAGAACCAAACTACCTATCATGCTCCCGGCAAGTTCGACCCTGATACAGGAATGCGCCTCTCCGCTTCAGAAGATGGTAAACCACCTAAATATCAGGACGTTTTTGGAGAAACAATTTTAGAGCTGGCACAGCAAGACGATAAGGTGTTTGGCATCACCCCTGCCATGGCTACAGGCTGCTCTCTGACCATTCTCAGCAAGGTTTATCCTGACAGGGCGATTGATGTGGGCATCGCGGAGCAACATGCGGTAACCTTCGCCGCCGGATTGGCCGCACAAGGCATGATACCCTTCTGCAATATATACTCTTCTTTCCTGCAACGTGCTTACGATCAGATTATTCATGATGTGGCTCTTCAAAAACTCCCCGTTATTTTCTGTGTTGACCGCGCCGGACTTGTGGGGGAGGACGGGGCTACCCATCACGGCCTTTTCGACCTCGCCTTCCTGCGTTCCATCCCCAATATTATCATCTCCGCCCCAATGGATGAGATCGAGTTGAGGAACATGATGTTTACCGCTTACCGGCATCGTGAGTTACCGTTCGCTATTCGCTATCCGCGGGGTAGGGGAGTGCATGCCGAATGGCGGCAGCCGATGTGTGAGATGGAGATAGGTAAAGGAGAAATTTTGCAGAAAGGAGAAAAAGTGGCCATTCTCTCCATCGGGAATATGGGACTGCACGTGCAGCAGGCTATGGAGATGATGCTACAGGCAGGGATCCATCCCACCCACGTCAATATGCGTTTCCTCGCCCCCTTGGATGTTACGCTTGTACGTGAGATGGCGGCCACGCACCAGAGACTATTTACCGTGGAAGATGGCGTCTCCCATGGCGGCCTCTTCTCTGCCGTGGCCGAAGTGGTGGCCCAAGGCCCATCCCCCGTGCCCGTAGTACCCATCGCCGTTGACGACCGTTTCGTCGATCACGGCGACATCCAATCGCTCTACCAAGAATGCGGTCTTACCCCAGAATTAATCGCTAAAAAAATCATACAGTTTAATCTTTGAGCTTTTTTTGAAGTAGTCACTTTATTCGGAAAATTTCATGTAATTTTGCCACCCTTAATGTAAAATTGGAATTATGAACCGCAATATCCCTACATGGTCCCTTTGTGTGATGTTTTTCACGATGTTGCTGCTTGTTTCTTGTAAGGATAAATCCATTCAACAGCAAGAAGCCAAGAAGAAATCTGCGGAGTGTCCTATCGGCACTATTCCAAATGACTATTCCGAAATTGACCCTTCCGCCAAAACTTATCCTTTGCCTAAGGATTTTTACAACGACTTCATCAAGTATGCCCGCCAGTATGAAGGCACTCCCCTCACCATTTCCGCCCAGCTTCCCGAAGAGTGGAACCTGTTGTACCGGGAAACCGTGCCGGTCAATAAGGAGTTGTGGCTCATACAATCCGTTGACAAAGATTGGACCTACCTTCTTGTGACTGAAGGACAGCATGTGCGCGACGCACTCCCTATAGCCGTTGATTTGGCCACCCCGGGCGATGTGATTGAGACGGAGGTTTGGACCTGGAGTCGCGATGAAGACGGCGCCTTCTTTGTGTCGAAGCATTATGAGATTCGCCCCAATGCTAAAGACACCACCCAGCATCAGCGCACCCTCGATGCCGTTGATCGCTATGTGGTCAGCGAGACCGGACAATTCAAATGCACGCCACAGCTTCAAAGCGAAGGCACACCCTATAAGGCAGTGATCCTCTTTAACCTCGCTTCCGAAAAACCCGACAAGTGGTTTGATGTTATCAATGAAATCGCCCCCTATTGTGAAGACAATAACTACTATTTTGTGGTAGTGGCTTCCGCCTCAGAAGATTTGCATCAGATTGAAATTCAGGACTATCAGAGTAATTTTATTACTAGTGTGGATATTTCACAATGGGTGAACGATATGGAACAGGGCGTGGTAATATTACAGAATGGCTTTGAGCCGCGAGTGGAAAACTTCTCTGCTACAGAGGGTTATCTGGAAATGAAAATCAGAAATTATTTTAATTCGAACATTATTAATTTGTAAATTATGAAAGAAGAGCAGAACAAGAAGATGAATATGAACATGAATCAAGTGGCCGCTTATCTTAAAAAAGAACCTAAGGATTTCACCAAATCCGACATGATTCGCTTTGTTGAGGATAATGAAATTAAAATGGTCAATTTCCGCTACGTTGCCGGTGATGGAAGATTGAAGACTCTGAACTTTGTTCTTAATGATCGCGATTACCTCGAGCAGATTCTCTCCTGCGGCGAACGCGTTGACGGATCCAACATCTTTCCTGACTTTATTCACGCCGACTCCAGCGATATGTATGTCATCCCGCGCTTCCGTACCGCTTTCGTGGATCCCTTCTCTACCATCCCCACCCTCTCCTTCCTTTGCTCTTATTTCAATAAAGACGGGCTTCCCATGGAGAACTCACCCGAGTATATCCTTCGCAAGGCTGTCAAATCATTCAAACAAGTCACAGGTTACGATTTCCAAGCCATGGGTGAACTGGAGTATTATGTGATTGGTGATAAAGAGGATCTCTACCTCACCCCCGACCAGAAAGGTTATCACGAGTCTGCCCCCTTCGCCAAATTCGAGGAGTTCCGCACCCAATGTATGCTCTACATCTCCCAGGTGGGTGGCCTCATTAAGTATGGACATTCCGAGGTGGGCAACTTTACCCTTGGCGATAAAATTTATGAGCAAAACGAAATCGAGTTCCTCGTTACCGATGTGCAAGATGCCGCCGACCAGCTGATTCTCGCCAAATGGATTATCCGCAATCTCGCTTACCAGTACGGCCTCGATGTGACCTTCTCCCCGAAAATCACAGATGGCAAGGCAGGTAGCGGTCTCCATATTCACACCCGCATCGTGAAAGATGGTAAGAATCAAATGGTGACGAAAGGCAAACTCAACTCCATCGCCAAGAATGCTATTGCCGGCTACATGACCTGCGCCTCCTCGCTTACTGCTTTCGGCAATACCAATCCTACCTCTTACTTCCGCTTGGTACCGCACCAGGAAGCTCCCACTTCCATCTGCTGGGGCGACCGCAACCGCTCCGTGCTCGTGCGCGTGCCGCTCGGCTGGACAAGCGCGAAAGATATGGTCGCGATGGCCAATCCTAAGGAGAAAGCGAACAATGTGGATCACTCCCAAAAACAAACTGTGGAGTTCAGATGCTCCGATGGTTCCGCCGACATCTACCTCCTGCTGGCTGGACTCGTAGTGGCTGCCCGCCACGGCTTCGAAATGGAAAAACCCCTCGAACTCGCAGAATCTACCTACGTGGACATCAATATCCATAAACCTGAACATCGCGCCCGTCTCGAAAGCCTTGACCAACTCCCCGCCTCCTGCGCCGAGTCGGCCGACCAGCTCTCTATCCATAGAAGCATATTCGAAAAGTACGGTGTCTTCAATGCCGACATGGTGGACGACATCATCAAACAGCTCAAGTCTTTCAAGGATGCAGACATCCGTCAGAGAATGGAAAAAGACCCAGAATTGATGTCCACTATCGTAAAGGAATATTTCTATTGTGGCTAAAATATTAAAATTCAATTAGTTAGTTAAAATTTATGTCTGACGCGCTCATCATTATCATAGCAGTTGTTCCCTCGCTGATTGTTGCGGTAGTAGCTTATTTCATTGTTCGCTATTTTGTTGAAAATGAGCAAAAAAAGCGAATCCTTGAGCTTAAATACGAATCCAAGACCCACATCCTTCCCATGCGCCTTCAAGCGTATGAGAGAATGGCCATGTTCCTTGAACGTATCGAACCTAACCAACTGATATTTAGGGTTAACAATCCCGAACTCACGGCCTATCAGATGCAAACCATCCTCTTAGCCACTATCCGAAGCGAGTACGAACATAACCTCTCCCAGCAGATCTATATCTCCGCTGAGGTGTGGGATGCCATCAAGAATGCCAAAGAGCGAGTGGTCAATATTATTAACCTCGCCGCTGGCAAGCTGCCTGATGGCGCTATGGCTACCGACCTTCATACCCATATCTTTGAGGCCATAGCCGAGAATTCACCGACCGCTTCTGCCATGCTACAGCTCAAAAAAGAGATGAGCCTCCTCTATTAGTAGTATATATATTGTAAGAAATTTGCAGGCAAGTGTGCCCCCCGATGAAAAACGGGAGGCACACTTTTTTTTATATGGCAAATAATAATGAGAAAAAAAATTTATCAAAATAGAGTTGTTAATTAAAATCAGGTAAATTTTCGTAAACCGCTGAGATATAAAAAAATAGTAAATTGTTGAAAAGTTGTTGAAAAGTCAATTTTTGTTAGAATCTACAATGATTTCAAAAAAAATAATGGAAGTGAATGTACATCGATATTTTTTTGTATTTTTGCAAGTTCATATATTAAAACGAAAAATAAGGTTTGAATTTTGAATTCGACTGAAACATTTATTGGAAAAACGAGTATAACTGATTTAATATCAGTGTGGTTATAAATTTGAATTTTGGAAAGAAAATAAAAATAAATAGTAATAATTAAATTCTAAGCAATGAAAAAATTTACGATTTTTTTCCTGATGGTGTTCATGTTTTTAGGATATCAGGCAAAATGCGAGACGGTTTTGGCGTCGTCGGGAGACGATGCGGCCGCCGGTCGTAACCATGCCTCCTGGATTTTACACCATGGTAATGTCACACCGAACGCCTCGGGAATGATTGCTTCCAATTATGCATACCGCTCCAGCGGAGTGTATGAGGCAAATCGTGTGAAAGCCACACAGGGTCTCCATACGCATATTGAAGGGCCGGCATACGCCTGCTCCTCTGCGTTGATTACCCTGCATGCCATCGTGTACGATGACGAATTCACCGCCACCACCACGTACCTCTATACGTGGATGAGCAGCACCAGCCATGGTGCCGGCTTTAGCGGCGCAGCAGGCGCTACCAATAGCCAAGAGCTGGTGGTCGATATGTCGACGGTGAATCCGGTTAAGTATTACAAGGTGATCGTACAGAGATACGACAACGGAGTTTGCACCGGCCCCGCCGACACATCTGCCGTCTTCACACTCACCCGCGTAGATAATGGTACGGTCACCGTGACCGCCACCCCCGACGTGGCCTGCACCCAGAAAACACTGACCGCCACCTCTACCAGCCCCGCGGTGGTGTCCAGATGGATTTGGCTTAAAGACGACGCCTATGTGGCCAACACGGGAACCAACAACACCTACGTGGCTACCGCAGCTGGCGACTATAAGGCAGTGGCCGAATACGAGGGCTCCAACCTGTGCAACGACACCTCCGCCGCAGTCACGGTTGCCTTCTCCGCCACCTCCGCAGTTCATCTTGCTGCCGCCACCGCCTCAGCTATAGATGGTGAGTTGGATTTCGTTTGCCCTGGCGGACAAGTCCAGCTGACGGCAACAGGTGGTACGGCCCCCTACTCCTTCTATCGCAACGGTACCCTCATCGGCACCTCCGATGGTCAGTTCACCGACAGCCCCAACAACACCGGTACTGTTTCTTATTCCGTTGTGGATGCTGGTGGCTGTGCTGATGATACAACGTTTACCGTCACGAATCTTGCCGAGCTGATTATTCAGACTACCGCCGGTTCTCATTACTGCGCCAATGACTACTATATTACATTTTTTACTAACGTATTAGATCCTCTGAATTTCCCCCGCGAATCATATACTTGGTTCTTCAATGGTCTCCCCTATGGAGATCCATCTGCCACTAACATGTTACAACTGCACAACCAACCAGCTCCTAATCCTGAACCGTGCACTGTGATCTTGGAAATTAACGATGCCAATCGTAACTGCTTCCTCCGAAGCAATGATTTTCAAATCTGGGTTCACCCCAAGCCGACCGTCACCATTATTGCTGACTCTGTATGTGAGGGCAGCGATGCTATCTTGACGGTAGAGACCGAAGGCTATCTGGGTGATAACCCCACTTATGCATGGAGCACCAATGTTACAGGGACAGGAGCTACGGGTACTATTCCAGCACTCTCTGCCCCCACCACGGCATCAGTCACCGTCACCGCTTTCGGTCAAGTGACTTGTAACGCTTCAGCTACAGCCGCCGTCAATGTGGTGAATACTGTGGCAGCAGGCGAAATCACCACCAGCAGCAACTTGGTTTGCAGCGGTAGCGACGTGGTCTTCTCTGCTGAGGGGATCGGCGCCGGCTTCACTAACCCCGTCTATACTTGGGGTGGGGATGCTAGTGGAAGCAATGCTACGGCAACCGTCGCGAATGTGACCGCACCGGTGACCGCCACCGTGACCGTCACGGGCGACAACCCGTCATCTACCGCCTGCTCGGTGACCGCCACCAAGACGGTTGAGGTGATGACCGCACTGCCCGACCCGACCGACGTGTCAGTGAATGTGTATATGCAGGGTAGTGCCCACGATGTCACCGCCGATTTAGTGGACATGGCTTGTGAGGGTGCTGCAGTGGATGTCGTAGCAGAAGGTTTCACTCCCAGCGATGAGTATATATATACATGGTATAGAAATGGAGTCCAACTTCCTGCTCACGGTCTTTCCTTCACCGACCATTTGGAGAACCTCGGCAATGTGGATCCAGTCTATTTACTGCAATATACTCTCGTCATCTCACATGTGAACGGTTGTGGAAGTGATACTGTTGATGGTGCAGAGATTCCGGTTGCTCCGCTGGGTACGATTACCTTGAGTGGTGATATCCGTGTATGTACCGGAACTGATGTTGAAATTATAGCAACTAATCCATACGCAAGTCTGTTCCCCCTGATTCCTGGTGCTGACTATGCTTGGTATTTGGACGGCAATGAATTGGCTGGCCCGAATTCAGCACCTGGTGTCAGTACAATGGTTTTCACCGAGGCTCTGGGAATGACCGCTCAAGTGGCTCCTCATGCTATCACAGCAGTGGCTTACTTTGATGGACCTAACGCAACACCTACTGCCCAAAACTATGCAGGATGTAACGCACTTGCTACCGCGTCTATTGAAGTGTATGTAGATCCGCAGCCCACCGTTCAGATTGTGGCTACCGACTCTGTTATTTGCGAAGGCGGTGAAGTTACCTTGACGTCTGTTCCTTCCAGAGAGGATATTCCTTATATGATTTTTGTATGGAACGGCACTGATACTGCAAGATCGATTACCGTGAACGCAGCAGGCGTTTATAATGTGGATCTTACTCAGCTGGTAGACTACACAACTCCTAATCCTTCTTGTACGGCTACCGCTTCTTACGAGGTGAAGACCGCTACCAAGCCCACCGTTACCCTCGCAGCTGATTTCGACACCATCTGCTCCGGCAGCCAAGTTACCCTGACTGCTACCGCTACCTTCGATGCCACCGCAGGTGACTCCACCTACACTTGGTACCGCAATGGTATCGAAGTGGCTACTACTACTTCCAATACTTATACGGATGTTCTGACTACCGAAAATCAAGTTTCTACATATATATATAATGTAGTAGCAGGCCAGACCGCAAGCGGTTGTGTCTCTGACGCCGCCACCGATACGGTCAGAGTTGCTCCGCTCCACAACGTCTATGTGACCGGCACGCAGCTCCTCTGCAACTCTCTTACTGAAACAACTCTCACTGCCAATGTGACCCCCGTTGGTAATTATACTTATAAATGGTATAAGGGCGGTGCTGAACAGGGCGCAGACGCCACTCTCAATGCTACGGGTCTAACCCTCCGTTCACAACCCTACGTATTCATCGTAGAGGTTACCAACACCACTACCGGTTGCGTGGTGGCCAGCGAGGCGTACAATGTATATAATACTGACTCCAACGCTGTGTACATCACCGCTACTCCCGACAGCATCTGCTCAGGTACTCCTGTTACCTTGACCGCCGATGTGGTGGGTGCCGCTGATGAAGTTTCTTACACTTGGTCTATGGGTGACCAGACTGCCAACGCAGTGGTGGTTACTGAACCCGGTACTTACAACGTGACTGTTACCGACCTTACCACCAGATGTACCGCTACCGGTTCTGTGGAGGTGAAGTCTGCAACTGCTCCCACTCTGACCATCGCTCCTACCCAAAGCGAGATTTGCTGGGGCGAGCAGGTGACCCTCACCGTGAGCGGCGCCGCCGATGGTGAGTTCGCTTGGACTGAAAATGGATATATCCTTCCTGCTAATGATTCAGTTCTGACTGTGATGCCTCAACCGGTGAACAACCACGTTGACACATTTGTTTATAATATCAATTATGTAAATAACACTACTGGTTGTACAGCAATCGCTCAGCCCGCTAAGGTTATCGTTCACCCCAACCCGGCTGTTGCGATCACCGCTGATACCACCGTCATCTGCTTGGGCGATGAGATTGTCCTTACCGCAGTTGATTCTCTCGGTCTGACTGGTTCTACCACTTATGTTTGGAAAGAACAGGGTCGTCAGGTTCAGAATGGAACATCAAACACCTATACGGCTACTCCGGATGCAGCTGGCACTTATAGCTACACGGTGGATGCTGTTAACCATGGATGTTCTACTACCAGCGTACCTTTCAATGTTATTGTCAATGCCCAGCCCGTGGTCGCCATCTCTGTTGATGACACCACCATCTGCGTTTCTGGTTCCGCCACCTTCAGTGCACAGCCTGCCAACATCGCTGGCGTGTCTTACAACTGGGCTGTGGATGGCACCACCTACACGGCTGCTCAGTTCACTCACCAGTTCACTACCGCTAATACCTTCAAAGTGGTTTGCGAAGCTACCCAGGCTGGTTGCACCGCAAAAGATAGCGTGAACGTAAAAGTTTCGGCTCGTCCGGATGCTTCTCTCGTGATTACCCCCAATGCTATTTGCAGCGGCTCAACCGATACGCTTGCAGCTACTGTTGTGGATGGAGTTGAAAACGATATCTTTACCTATACTTGGTACAGAAATGGAGTTCAGCTGGGTTCTGCTGTTAATGAAGCGACCCTCACTGACTCACCTGTTGCTTCCGGCAACAATGTTGCTACCTATACCTATGGTGTGATGGTCAGCCAAGCTAGCAGCGGATGTCAGTCCGACGTTGACAATGCTACTATCGACATTTATCCTGCTCCTACTGTTGCTATCAATGGTGACAACATCCTCTGTGCCGCTGGCACCGTGAGTCTGTCAGCTGTTGCTAATGACACGATTGCTGGTGTTGCCTACACCTATTCATGGAGAATGGACAATAATAGCGTTGGTACGGGCAAAACTTATAGCACGTCTCTCGAACTTCGCGATAATCCTTATATTTTCACGGTTCAGATCACGAATGAGGCTACCGGCTGTACAGCTACCAGCGCTGAGTTCCCGGTGTATGTTGATACTCTTGGCAACATTACGATCACTGCTTCAGAAACTGAGATTTGCGAAGGTGGCAGCGTTGTGTTGACCTCCGCATTTCTTGGATCTTCTAATAACGATATCGCTTATCAGTGGTATTTGAATAGCATTGATGATGCCAATATGATTACTGGAGCTACATCTGATACCTATACTGCTACGAATATTGCTACCAGCACCACTTACTATTTGCAAGCTACTCAGATTTCTACTGGTTGTGTGGTGAATGGCAATATTAAAATCATTGTCAATACGATTGCAAAACCTGTGATCACTTTGAACTCTAATGCAACGATTTGTTCTGGTGGTCAGGCTTCATTAACCGCAGCTGCCACTGGTGGTGTTTCGGGTCTCCCGTATAACTACACTTGGTACAGAAATGGTGTGGTAATTGATGGTGCTACTGAAACTTCTCTCATCGAAACTCTTACATCTGAAACAGAAAGCACAATGTATTCATATACTGTTGTAGCTTCTCAGGATGCCAGCGGTTGTGAATCTCAGCCTAGCGAACCCGCAAAGGTGACTGTGGTTCCTGCTCCGTCTGTTTCAATTGAAGGTGATGCTCTCATCTGCTCTAACCCGGGTACCGTAACTTTGACCGCTAATATTAATGATACTATTAACGGTATTACTTATACCTATGAATGGAGAAGAAATAATGCTTCTATCGCTGGTGCCAACACCGCTACGATGACCGAAACTGTTTCTTTGCAGGATGAGCCTTATATTTACACTGTAGAAGTTGTAAACCTTGCTACTGGATGTCGTGCTACCAGCGACGAATATCCTGTTTATGTAGATACTTTCGCCAGCGTTATTGTAACGGTTGATGATTCCGTTATCTGTAATGGCGGTGATGTTGTCTTTACAGCTAACATTGGTGATTATAACACCGCTAATCTTACCTATCAGTGGTATTCTGACGATTCTTATACAAATGCTATCGCAGGTGCAACCCAGCGCGAACTCACTGTTCAGAATCTCGCCACTACCATCACCTATGGTGTACAGGTGTTGCAGACTACCACAGGATGCACCGCTAAGGGTAACAAGAAAGTTACTGTCAATGCTGATCCTGTTGTTCAGTCTGTAGTTATCACCCCGTCTTCTGATACCGTTTGCACAGGTTCAACAATTACTGTCACCGCTACAATGGAAACTGGTTCCAATTATGGTGATGGCAATGCTTATACTTATACTTGGTATAGAAATGGTGTTGAAGTTGAAGGTTCACACGAATCTACCCTTACGGAAGTGGTGACTGCCGAAGGTTTGGTCACCCCGTACATCTATACCGTAGTTGCTTCTCAACCCTCAAGCGGTTGTGCTTCTACCACCTTCGTTTATGATACGGTCTTTGTCCGTCCGATGCCGACAGTTACCATCGAAGGCGATCCGATTGTTTGCACGGGTAACAGAAATGTTCAGCTTCACGCTAACGTTAATGATGAGTTTGCTACTGCCAACTTGCATTATCAGTGGAGATTATTCAATGCTAACATTGGTAATGATGATGCCGATTTGTTAGACACTCGCAATGCAAACGATGTACCTTATGTTTATAATGTAGTTGTTACGGATGCTACCCTCGGTTGCCAGGTAGTCAGCGAAAACTTCTCTGTAAGAGTAGATACTGCTGCTGTTGTTACCTTCCTGCCTGTTGAGCCCATCTGCGTTGGCGGTGTTGCTACCATTACTGCCAGCTTGAACGATTACAATGTTGATGATTATACCTTCCAGTGGTATCAGGGCAGCACCGAAATCGTGGGTGCTACTTCCCTTACTTATACCACTCCGGCCCTGTCATCAACCACCACTTATACTCTCAAGGTTACCCGCACCGCTTCTGGTTGCGAAGGAACTGCAAATGTTGACGTGACAGTGGTTGAAGATCCTGTTTCAAAATTCACGGTTAATCCCAAGAACATCTGTCAAGGTGGTCAGGTTACCTTGAATTCCACTGTTGTTATTCCTGCTGGTATTACCAATCCTAATATCCATTATTTCTGGTACAGAAATGGTCAGTTAATTGATGGTGTTGATACCGCATCATTTGTTGACAACCCGACCATTGCAGATATTGATTCCAATATCGTAGTTTATTCTCTCTACGTGACTTTCGATAACGCAGGTTGCGCTTCCAACCTCACATACGATACTGTTAGTGTTTATCAGAATCCTACCATTACGATCACGGGCGACCAGTTGCTCTGTGGCAATAATGGCCAGAACGTTGTTAATCTGACCGCTAATCTTAATGACACAGTTCCTGGTGTTTACACCTTCGAATGGCGTGAAGATAACGTCAATACAATGGTAACTGACAGAACTTATAGCAAGGACAAAGAGTATCGTCAATATCCTTATGAATACACCGTTGTGGTCACTGGTCCTAATGGTTGTTCTGTGGTTAGCGATCCTTATCTTGTTTATGTGAATGATACTCTCATTGTGGGCGTTAACGCTTCTACCGACAGAGTTTGCGCTGGCGAAGAGGTTGTTCTTACCGCCGCTGTTGCTGATAACTATGAAGCTCTCACCTACAGATGGTACACTGTTGAAGGTACTACTGAGACTGAATTGCCGAATGAATACAGCAACACGCTTACTGCTTATCCGACTGCTACCACCCACTATCGCGTGAGAGTGATGCAGAACAATACTTTCTGTACGGCTGTTGGTGACACCACTATCGAGGTGGTTACCGCTCCGAACCTCGCTCTTGAAATCTTGCCTGCTGGCACTGATTCCATCTGCGAAGGCGGTCAGATTACGCTGGCTTTGAATCCGGCTACTGCTCCTGCTGGTACTTACAGCTGGTATAGAAACAACGAACTCATCAGCACAGATACCACCCGTTTCTTCGTTGACAGCCCGCTGGCTGTTGATGGCGACAGAACGATGGTGGCTTACGAAGTCCGCTACGTACAAGACAGCACCAGCTGCCATGTCAACAAGTTCGATACCATTTACGTATTCAAGAACTTCGACGTTGTTATCAGCGGTGACCCGACAGTTTGCGACTTCGAAATGAATGTTAACCTCACCGCTACCGTTAATGGTATGAACACTGGTGACGCTCTTACCGCTACTTGGTATAGAGACGGTATCGATGCCAGCACGCTGGGTACTGTCACCAACGGCACCGATAATTCAGTTTACAAAGCTGATCACGATGCAGTTCGTACCGGTGAGTCTTCAACAACTTATATCTATACCGTTGAAATTTCTCGCGGCAATGGTTGCTCCACCATGAGCGATGAATATCCTGTTACCATCTACAAGGCTCCTGTGGTTGAAATCACTGCTGATGATACCACCATCTGCCAGAATGGTCAGGTAACCTTCACCGCTAACCTTGTGGACAACAATGCTACTGATCTTACCTATGAATGGAAAGTGAACGACAATGTGATTACTGGTGCTACTACCAGCACGATGACTTACACCTTCCTTGCTACCAGCGAGCAGAAAGTGGTTTGCAACATTGCTCAAACCATTTCTGGTTGTACCGCTACTGATACTCTGACCTTCACTCCGAAGACTACTCCGGTGGTTTCGGTTGATGCAGATAACGATACCATCTGCTCTGGTTATCAGGTGACAATCGTTGCCACTCCGACCACCTACATCGATGGCGAGCCTATTACCTATACTTGGTACAAGAATGGCGAAGTGATGGAAGGTGCTTCCGGCAGCATCATTTACGACAACCCGGTTGCTGAAGGTGCTTTCGGAACTCAGTATGTATATGGTGTGGCTATCAGCCAGCCCAGCTCCGCTTGCGAATCCGCAATCGTTGCTGATACCGTTATCGTGAAAGGCAATCCTACGGTTGCTATCAGCGGTGACGCTATCATTTGTCATAACGACAGCATCGGCCTCGTAGCCAATGTCAATGATTATGACGCTACGATGGGCGACCTTACCTATCAGTGGAGATTGAACAACGCTGATATTACCGGTGCTACTAACGATACTCTCATAGAAAACAATCGTCCTGCCGCTGACGAACCGTACATCTATACGGTTGTTGTGACCAACAGCGCTGACGGTTGCTCCGTTGAAAGTGCTCCTTATGAAGTGTATGTCAATGATACCATCCGCGTTGTGGTAACTACTGACGTTGACTCTCTCTGTGAAGGTGCTGAAGTCACCCTCACCGCACACCTTGGCAACTATAACACTTCTGACCTCATCTACAGATGGTATGAAGAAGGTGTTGAAATCCCGGGTGCTACCGAACGTGTTATCACAGTTGTTCCTGCTAACAATGGTTGGAATCACTACCGTGTTGACGTGATGCAAACCACTTCTGAATGTACTGCCTTTGGTGAAGATTCTGTCAAGGTTCTGGATGCTCCTACTTTGGCTATCTTTGCTAACTCCACTATGATTTGTTCTGGTGGTGAAGTGGTCATCTCCGCTGAAGCTTCTCAAGAAGGTGCTTACACTTGGTATAAGAATGGTGTCTTGATTCCGGGTGCCACGATGGATACCCTGATTGATTCCCCGTTGGCTATCGACAATGACTCTACCGCATACGTTTACAGCGTTGTCTTTGCTTCCAACATTGCCGGTTGCACCGCTACGAAAGACACGACAGTTTTCGCTTACCCGAATCCGACCCTCAGTATCTCTGGCGATCCTATGATCTGTGACGGTACGGATGTGGTTCTCGTTGCTCATGTCAATGGTTACGACACCACCACCGCTGAACTTCATTATCAGTGGATGTTGGCCAACAGCAACCTTACCGTTGCAAGCGCTACTACAGATACTTTGACATACACCGCTGCTGATAGCACCGACGCTTACTCATTCTCCGTCATGGTTTATGATAACGCTGGTTGCAGAAGCTTCTCCGATGTTTACTATGTTTATGTAAATGACAGCATTGAAGTGGTTGTTTCTGCCGATGACACTACCATCTGTGAAAATGGTACTGTAACGCTGACCGCTCAGCTGGGTGATTACAACGAAAGCAACTTGACTTATCAGTGGTATAAGGGTTCAATTGATGATGCTAACGCAATCGCTGGCGCTACCAGCAGCACCCTCACCACTGTTGTTCCTGCTACTGAAACTTACTATGTACAGGTCTTCCAGACCACTACCGCATGTGTTGCAGAAGGTAGCCAGACCATCCACGCTGAAACTGCTCCGGTTATCGCTTCCATCGATTTGAGCGACACCGCAGTCTGTGTGGGTTACGGCATCCAAATCACTGCTCATGCTAATGGTGGTGTGGCTGGTGAGCCTTACATCTTCACTTGGTACAGAAATGGTGTGGTGATGGATGGTATCACTGATTCTACCTTCACTGATGTTGCTCCGCTTACCGCTGTTGACGTTAACTCCTACGTTTATTCCGCAACGGTTAGCCAGCCGAGCTCCGCTTGTACCTCCACTCGTTTCGATGCTGAAAAGACTTTGAATGTTTACTCACTGCCCACCGTTCAGATCTCTGGTGATGCCAGCCTCTGCCTTGGCGACACTGTTGCTCTGTGGGCTCACATCCAGAATGATGACGCTACCCCGTTCAATGCCGCTAATACGACTTGGGCTTGGAGACTCAACAACAACGATGTTTCTTCTAACCCGATGATGGGCGACCTCATCAATCCTGGTACTATCTATTATAAAGAAAACCGTACCAATCCTGTTTGGAACGAACCTTATAGCTATACGATCACTATCAACAGAGGTCCTGGCTGTACTGTAACCAGCGAACCGTTCGATGTTACCATCTATAACTTGCCCGATGTATTCGTGACGGTGGTGGATAGCACGATTTGCGAAGGTGGTGAAGTTATCGCAACTGCCAATATTGGTTTCAACAACACTCACGACACCGCATTCTACGATCCTAATGACCTTACCTATGTTTGGACTGTGGATGGTACTGTAATTGATGGTGCTGTTGGTGCTACGTTGACTACCACCCTTACCACTACGGGTTCTATTCCGGTGAAGGTTGAAGTGGTGGCCAATAGCACACGTTGCACGGTTGAACATACTGCTAATGTCAATGTCAACGAGCTGCCCGAAATCACCAGTGTTGACCTTTCTTCAACCGGTATTTGCGAAGGTTCTCAAGTAATGGTTACCGCTCATGCCACTAACGGTGTGGCTGATGAGCCTTACACCTTCACTTGGTACAGAAACGGCCAGTTGATTGAAGGCGCTTCTGACTCTGTCTTGGTTGACGCTCCTGTTCTGACCGACATTGATGCTCATACCTTTGTTTACTCTGTGGTTGCACGTCAGGCCAGCGCAGGTTGCGAATCCGCACCGGTTGCTTCTGACACGCTTACCGTTATTCAGAACCCGACCGTGACGATCTCTGGTGACGCTATCCTTTGCAACGATTCTACCGTTGTTTTGGCAGCTCACATCAACGATACGTTGTTGTCAACGGGTGCTCTGACTTATCAGTGGAGACTTTACAACACCGACCTTACCGATGGTGGTGATGTTACTGGTGCTACTGCTGATACCTTGCAGGTTGCTAACGTGGCTGCTCAGGATGAGCCGTACATCTACACCGTTGAAGTTTCCAACACCAACGGTTGCACCAGCTTGAGTGAACCTTACTACGTATATGTTAATGATACGATCCTTGTTGAGGTTACTGCTGACAATGACAGTGTTTGTACTGGTGGTCAAGTTGAGCTGACCGCTAACCTTGGCAACTACAATACTGACAATCTCATCTACAGATGGTACACCGTGGAAGGCGCTGTTGAAACCGAAATCACGGGCGCTACTTCTCGCATTCTTAATGTTAATGTGAACGCTACCACCACCTACAAAGTGCGTGTGATGCAGACTACTTCTGAATGTAGAGCTGAAGGTGAGATTGAAATCAAAGTGGTTACTCCGGAAGACCTTGCTCTTACTTTGACTCCTGACACCAACATCTGTCAAGGCGGTCAAATCACTTTGACGGTTACCGAGCTCAATGGTAACTATATTTGGTTGAGAAATGGTGTGGCTATTGAAGGTGCTACCAATAATACGATCACCGAATCTCCGCTTGCTATCGACAATGACATCACGGACTACACTTATGCTGTGATGTACTCTCCGAACATTGAAGGTTGTGCTCCTGAATTTATCGACACCACCGTTCATGTCTATCCGAACCATAATGTGACCATCAGCGGCGACCCGATTCTCTGCAACACCAACAATGTACAGTTGCTGGCTACGCTGCATGACACTATCGATGCTGCTAATGTTACTTATGAATATCAGTGGTTACAGGATGGTATCGAAATCTCTGGTGCCACCACCGCTGATCTGGATGAGTCTGTCACTGCTCGCGATTACCCGTACGTTTACAATGTAAGAGTGACCAACAACCTGACTGGCTGCTCTGCTCAGAGCGAAGATTACTACGTGTATGTAGATGCTAACCCGGTTGTGGTGGTCAGCGCAAGCGACACCGATGTGTGCGAGAATGGCGTGGTTACTTTGACTGCACATCTTGGCAACTATAACACTCCGAACTTAGTATATGTTTGGAAGGTTGACGGTGATACTATCCCGGGTGCTACTGAAGCTACTTATGTTGCTACGATTGATGATACCCATACTTATACCGCTAATGTGCGTCAGGTCAATTCTGACTGCCGCGCTGAAGGCGACATCACCATCACCAAACACGATGTTCCTACCGTTGCAGTTGCCATTGGTACTGTAACCGATACTACAATCTGTGATGGTGGTCAGGTTACTCTGGTAGCTACTACTACTGCTGATGCAGAACTTGGTGAAATCATCTACACTTGGTATGAAAACGGTACGCTCCTCGAAGGCGTAACGGGTGATACCTATACGGTTTCTCCGCAGGCTATGGGAGCTGATTCTACCGTTTATACCTATTCTGTTGTTGCATCTGCTGATGCTCCGGCTTGTGTTTCTGTACCTGCCACTGCAACAGTTAAGGTATTTGCACAGCCTGTAATTACGATCCATGGTCACCATACCGTTTGTGAGGGTACTACGAATGTCAGTTTGATGGCTCATATTCAGACCTCTCTTACGATCGATGACAATGCTGCTTATCGTACATGGTTCAGAGATGGTGTTCCGGTAGGTTCATTCCATGGAATGTGGACTCCCGCTATTGATGGTTACTATTGCACGTATCAGGTTGCAACTCCTGTCATTAATGAACCTCATACCTTCTCCTTCGAACTTGACTTCGGTAATGGTTGCCACGTGGTTTCTGATGAGTTTGAGGTAACCGTCCTCCCGAAACCGCAGGCTTATATCTTGGTGGACGATGTTGACAGCACTATTTGCAAGGGTGGTGAAATTACTGCTACCGTTGCGTTGGCTAACCCGAATGCTACTGATATCGTTTACACATGGTATCTTGATGGTACACAGATCACGGGTGCTACCGCAGATAACGTCACCGTTACTCTGCCGGATGTTAACGACTATGTGATTACTGCTAATGTAAGACAGATTGTTACAAGTCCTACTGTTAACTGTTCTACCAACCCGAACATTACGGTTCATGCAGTGGATGTACCTGCTGTTGCCTCTGTTGAATTGAATGCCGACACGATCTGCGCAGGTTATCAAGTCGCTATTGCAGCAGCCAATGTTACTGGAGGTACTACTAATGATGATTACATCTATACTTGGTACAGAAATGGTGTTGAATATCAGACTGGTTCTGATTCCATCATCTATGATACTCCTGAGGCTCTCAATGGTGATACCGCTACCTACATTTACTCTGTGGTAGTTAGCCAAGCCAGCTCCGGCTGTATCAGCGAGGCTGCTGCCGATACTCTCTATGTATTCCCGAATCCGACCGTTTGGATTTCTGGTGATCAAATTATCTGTGACCATGGTACTATTAACCTGCACGCTAATTTGAATGATACTGTTGCTACTCATACGTTCCACTATGATTGGAGACTCTCCAACACTCATATTGGTACGGATGATGTTGACTTCACGGTTGACACCACCTTCAGAGATGAACCGTATATCTTTACCGTTACGGTTTACAATGAAAGAGGCTGCTCCGTCACCAGCGATCCTTACTATGTATATGTGAATGACAGCGTAAGAGTTGAAGTAACTCACAGCGTTGATAGCATCTGTCCTGGTGGTGAGGTGACCTTCACTGCTAACTTGGTTGACTACAACGCAGACAACCTCGTTTATAGATGGTCTGAAGTGAGAGGTAACAATGTTGGTGATACCGTCGAAATCCACGGTGCTACCAGCCGCATCCTCACCATCCATCCGACCCAGTACAACAAGTACATCGTTGATGTGATGCAGACCACTTCCGAATGCAAAGCTCAGGGCTTTGATACCATCACTATCATGGAACCCGAAGTTCTGACTTGGGAAGAGGTGAGCGACACTGCTATCTGCTTCGGTGGTGAAGTTACGCTCGCAGTAACTCCTGTTCAGATGGATGGTTACTATACTTGGTATAGAAATGGTGTTCAGATTAGTGGTGCCAACTTGAATCGTATTTTTGATTCTCCCGCCGCTATCGACGGTGACTCCACCGCATACGAATATGCTGTGATGTTCAACCCGATCTTCGACGGTTGCCGCACCGAACTCATTGACACCACTGTCTATGTCCATCCGAGCCCAGTTCTCGAAATCACGGGTGATGCTATCGTCTGTACTCGTACGGATAGCAACATCTACTTGATTGCTCATATCTCTGACACTTCTATTGCATCCCGCGACCTTACTTACACTTGGTATGAATCCAACAACGTTATCACCAACAATGAATCTACCAAAGATACTTTGGTGATTTCCAATGTTGAATTCCGCGACAATCCGTACATCTTCACGGTGGTTGCTTCTAATGATAATGGTTGTACTGTTACCAGTGCTCCTTACGAGGTGTTTGTCAACGACACCATCCTCGTAGAGGTTACCGCTACTGTTGATACGGTTTGCGCCGGTGCACATGTCACCTTGACCGCTAACTTAGGCGATTACAATGCTGACAACTTGGTTTACAGATGGTTCGCTAAAGAAGAGGGTGAAACCGATTCTACCGAAGTTTGGGGTGGTACCAGCCGCGAAATTGACGTTGTGGTTGACGAGACGACCTATTACACCGTACTTGTTCGCCAGACCACTTCCGAGTGCTACGCTATCGGTTATGACACCGTTGTTGTCAAAGATCCTGTTGTACTGGTTATCCATATTGACAATGGTTATGACACCCTCTGCAATGGTGGCGAAGTTACGCTTACTGTTACGGACGATCACGATCAGGCTCTCACTGGAGGAACCTTCGTGTGGACCAGAAATGGTGTTGTGATTGCAGGTGCCAATGGTGCTTCTATTACTGAGAGCCCGCTGGCTGTTGACAATGACTCTACCGCTTATCTCTATGGTGTTGTTTATGACGATGGTATTCCGGGTTGTATCTCAGAAGAGGTTGACACTGCTGTCATCGTTTACATGAACCCGACCGTCCAGATTTCTGGCGATCCGATCATCTGCAATGTCAGTGGAACTGAAAACAACCTGCTCTTGGTTGCTAACGTTAATGACACTGTCCACCATGACCTCACCTATCAGTGGCGTCTGGCAAACAGAGACATTGAGGGTGCTACTACGGATACTTTGAGAGCTCATCTGGATGCTTCCGACAACCCGTACCTCTACACGGTTCAGGTGGCTAACCATCGCGGTTGTACGACCTTGAGCGATGAGTTCCCGGTCTATGTCAACGATACCGCTTCCATCCAGGTGGTTGTCACAGCTGACTATGACACTGTTTGTATCGGTGGAGAAGTGACCTTCACTGCACATCTCGCTGATTACAACAGCTCTGCTCTGACCTTCCAGTGGTTCAAACACGATACTACTGCTAATGGCAATGACACCTTGATCGCTATTGATTATGGTACTGAGCCTATCCTCCACTACACAATGACTGATTCTCTGTGGAACATCTTCGAACTCCACATCACTCAGACCAACTCCAACTGCCAGGCTGTTGGTATGGATTCCGTCTATGTATGGCCGAGAGTTCCGTATGCTATCTCACACGTTCACGCTCTGAACATCGCCAACAACTCTCACCTCATCTGCGACGGTGGAGAAATTGATGTCCAGGTTGAGTTGACAGACCTCTATGGTAACAGAGTTGACTCTACGCTCTTCACCTACAACTGGTACAGAAACGGCTTCGAACATCCGTTCTTGAGCGGTCCTTGGTTCAGAGAAAGCCCGCTGACCGTTGACGATGATACCACGCACTATCAGTATAGCGCTGTGATCGTCCTCGACATTCCTGGTTGCGAATATTCTCAGATCAACTTCTCCGATACCGTTACGGTTGTTCGTAATCCTTGGATCCAGATTTCTGGTAACCCGTACGTTTGCCAGTACATGCCGATCAGCTTGAATGCTTGGGTTGATGGTGATATTGCTCCGATGACTACCACTTATAACTGGTATCTCGATGGTCAGTTGCACCAGACTATCCAGTCCTACAGATTCTATCATTGGGATTCTCTCCCGGTGTCAACAGGTTATGCATATAACTTTGTTGTAGAAGTTGTGGATGCTAATGGTTGCTCTGGCTTCAGCGATCCGTTCCAGGTTGTTGTGGTTGAAGCTCCTGTGGTACACATCACCGCTACCGAAGATACCATCTGCACCGGTGGTGAAGTTACCTTCACAGCTAACTTGGATAACTACAATATTGAATACTTGCAGTATCAGTGGTACAAAGACGCTGTTCTTGAAACCAATAGAATTCCTGGTGCTACCAACCCGACTTATACCGATAGTCTGAACACCAGTCATACCTACTTCGTTGAGGTATTCTCGTCCTTGGTTGCTAACGATGGTCTCTGTACAGCTATCGACTCCTTCCATGTTGAGGTTGTTCCGGATCCGGTTGTGGATTCTGTGACTATTTCTATCGACGAGATTTGCGACGGTGGTCAGGTGACCGTTATTGCTCATGCAACACAGGGTGTTCCGAGCGATGCGTACACCTACACTTGGTTCCGCAATGGTATCCTGATGGAAGGTATTACCGACTCTATGTTCACGGAAAGCCCGCTGACCGTTGACAACAATATTACTCAGTATGTGTATAGCGCAATCGCTTCACAAGTTTCCTCTGGTTGTGTCTCCGCTGAGACCTTCGCTACTGACACGCTTACGGTTTATCCGAACCCGACCGTTGTCATCGCTGGCGACCCGATTATCTGTGAAGATTCTGTAGTGATGCTCTCTGCTAATGTGACCAACGATTACATTGACGCTGAACTGACCTACACTTGGTTGCTCTACAATGATACTATCCGTACGCCTCGTACTGGTGCTGGCGCCGACACCATCATTGATGTCCGTCCGGCTCAGGATCATCCGTACATCTACACCGCAGTGGTCAACAACCCGCACGGCTGCTTGACGGAAAGCGCTCCGTTCTATGTCTATGTGAACGACACCATCATCGTTGAGGTGACTTCTACTGAAGACACCATCTGCGAAGGCGGTACCATCACCTTGACGGCTAACATTGGTGATTACAACGCCAATGCTCTTACCTACAGATGGTACAAGAACGACACCACTGCTGCTAACGAAATCTTCGGTGCTACTCAGTCACAGTTGACGATCATGCCTGATAGCACGATGAACTACTATGTGAGAGTATTCCAGACCACCTCTGACTGCGAGACCTTCGGTTCTTACAGAATTACGGTGAATCCGGTTCCGGTTATCGATACTATCGAACTCTCTATCAACGAGATTTGCGACGGTGGTCAGGTGACCATCACCGCTCACGCTCATGGTGGTGTTGATGTTCCGAATACTCCTTACATCTTCACTTGGTACAGAAATAACGAAGTCATTGAAGGTGTTACGGACTCTGTCTTCACCGAAAGCCCGCTGACAGTTGACGGCAATATCACCGACTACGTATATTCTGCTACTGTTGCTCAGAATGTCTCTGGCTGTACTTCCGAACGCAAGTATGCTGACAGCATCCTGAGAGTGAACCCGAACCCGCAGGTGGTTATCTCCAGCGATCCTCTGATTTGCGAGGACGACACCATCCACCTCGTTGCTAATGTTACCGACGAATATCCGACCGCTGACCTGAACTTCACCTGGATGCTCGACAACGATACCGTTGCTGATGGTCTTGGTATGACTCAGTTCGATACTTTGGTTGAGCCACGTGACCATAGCTACGACTTCACCGTCAGAGTTTCTAACATCCATGGTTGTGTGACCGAAAGCGCAGTTTACAGCGTGACTGTGAATCCGCGTCCGGTTGTTGAGATTACCGCATATGAAGATACGATTTGCGAGACTGGCAGCACGATCTTGAGAGCTAATGTTGACAACGGCTTCCTCACCAACCTCATGTACAGATGGTACAATGTGGAAAGCGGTGATCCTATCTACGGCGGTATGCAGAACGAACTGACCGTTTATCCGGATTCCACCACACGTTATGCTGTGGAGGTTTACCAGGTTGGTTCCGAATGTGTGTCATACGACACCATCACCATCAAAGTGAACGAGAGACCGGTTATCGACAGCATCATCCTGAGCGATTATGAAATCTGCGACGGTGGTCAGGTGACAGTTACCGCTTACACTCACGGTGGTGTGGATACGGCTAACATTCCTTACATCTTCACTTGGTACAGAAATGGTGAACTCATTGTGGGTGAAACTGGCGCCACCTTCACGGTCAGCCCGCTCACCGTTGACAATGACATTACCGAGTATGTATATTCCGCAGTCGCATATCAGAATGTTTCTGGTTGTACTTCCGACAGCACAGCTTCTGGTATCCTGAGAGTGAACCCGAATCCGTACGTGGTCATCTCCAGCGATCCGCTCATCTGTCAGTTCGACTCCGTACATCTGTATGCTAACGTTACGGATGATTATCCGACTGCTAACCTGAACTTCACTTGGAAGCTCGACAACGACACCATCGCTGATGGTATCGGTATGACGCAGTTCGATACTCTCCTCGAACCGAGAGATCACAGCTACAACTTCACCGTTGTGGTGGCTAATGACCTCGGTTGCGTCAGCACCAGCGACGTTTACAGACTGGTTGTCAACCCGATGCCGGCTGTTGAAATCACCGCTAGCGAACTCGACATCTGCGAGGGTGGTAGCACGGTTCTGACGGCTAACATTGACAACTACAACCTCACTAACCTCATGTACAGATGGTACGCTGACAGCCTCACTAACCCGTTGGATGGTGACATGCAGCGCATCGTGACCGTATCTCCGGATACCACCACGACCTACTACGTACAGATTTACCAGGTTGGTTCTGAATGCGTCAACTACGACAGCATCGTGATCAACGTTCACGAGATTCCGGTGGTTGATAGCGTTACCCTGAGCTTCTACGAGATGTGCTACGGTGGTCAGCCGACCATCACTGCTCATACTCATGGTGGTGTTGATTCTGTTGAGTTCCCGTACTACTACACTTGGTACAGAAATGGTGAACTCATCCCGAACGTCACCGCTGGTACCTTCACCGACAACCTCAATGAGTTGGCTGTTGATGATGACGATACCTACTATGTATATACCGCAGTTGCTCATCAGATTCCGTCTGGCTGTACCTCCTTGGAGACCAGCTCCGACAGACTCAATGTCTATATGAACCCGAGAGTTCAGGTTACTGGTGATCCTTATGTCTGCCAGACCGACCCGATTTTCGCATACGCTAATGTTGATACCTCTTCTATCAACGTTGGACCGCTCACCTACACTTGGTATGTTGACGGCGAGCTCCGCGACAATATGCAGTTCGGTTATGGTAGCAGCAGATACTACAGCGAGTACTACTACCCGAATGATCGTCCGTACCTTGTTCAGGTTGAGGTTACCAGAGGCAATGGTTGCCGCACCATGAGCGAACCGTTCGAATTCTGGGTTGAAAGAAAACCGAACGTATATGTTACCTCTACTGAGGCCGACATCTGCGAAGGTGGCAATGTTACCTTGACTGCTAACCTCGATGATTACCACTATGATGACCTCGTCTTCCAGTGGTACGAAAATGAGGTTACCCTCGCCAATGCTATTTACGGTGCTACTCAGCCGTTCTACACCACTCCGGCTATCGACACCACCACGACTTACATCGTGAAGGTTACCAGAACCCGTTCAGGCTGCTTCGATGAAGATAGCTTCGAGGTGATCGTCCATGAAGATCCTACTGTGACTCTGTCTATCAGCGACTCTGACACGGTGATCTGCTCCGGCGGTGAATTCACCCTGACGGCTTCCGCAGTGTATGACAGCATCCTCGGTACTCCGATCTTCACTTGGATCAGAAACGGTGTTGTGCTTGACAATACTTATGATTCCGTCTTCGTTGATCATCCGGTTACGGTTGACAATGATAGCGTGAACTACACCTATTCAGTATATGTCACTCTGACCGCTTCAGGTTGTATGAGCACTGTTTCCGACAGCTCAACCATCAATGTCAACGTTCTGCCGAATGCTACCGTCCAGATCGAGGGTGACCCGGTTATCTGCGGTGCTGGTACCGAACTTGACACCATCCGCTTGATTGCCAATGTGAATGACACCAGCGCTTTGGTTGATGGCTTCACCTACGAATGGAGACTGTACAACCGTACAATCAACTCACTCCAAGACAGTGTGATTGGCCGCGCCGACAGCAACGTACTTGAAATTCTCGTTGCTCCGAGCACTGAGGCTTACCTGTTCACCGTCCATGTATGGAACGAGAACGGCTGCTCCACCAGCAGTGCTGAGTTCCCGGTGTATGTCAACGATACTACCAGCATCGTTGTGACTGCCAGCGAGACTGAGATCTGCGTGGGTGGTGAAGTTACCCTCTATGCTAACCTCGGTGATTACAATGTACCGAACCTCATTTATCAGTGGATTGCTAATGGTGACACCATCCCGGGTGCTACTTCATCAAGCTACACCACTACTTTGGATTCCACCACGACCTTCGGCGTCAATCTGGTTCAGACCACCAGCTCATGCTTGAGCTACTCTGACATCACGATCAACGTCCACGAAGATCCGGTTGTGACCCTCGAAATCAACGACAACGATACCGTTATCTGCGACGGTGGTCAGGTGACTCTGACAGCTACCGCAGTGTATGACAGCATCCTCGGACCTGCCACCTACACTTGGTATCGCAACCACGTTGAAATCGCTGACGCTCACGACAGCATCTATATTGAAAGCCCGTTGACCGTTGACGGTGACGTTACCACTTACGAATACTCCGTAATGGTGACCCTGCCGCAGAGCGGTTGCCAGTCTGTCATCACCGATTCTTCGACTGTTGTGGTTACTGTTTACGCTAACCCGACCATCGAGATCGCTGGCGACCACAACATCTGTGGTACCGGTGTTGGTGCTGACACTATCCACCTCGTTGCTAACGTCAACGACAGTGTGACCAACAGCCACGGCTTCACCTTCGAATGGAGACTGTTCAATGTCACCGTTGGTACCGATACTAATGTATTTGATACGGTTGTACCGGCCAACGACGAGCCTTACATCTTCACCGCTATCGTTGCTAACGAAAACGGCTGTACGATGATGAGCGCACCGTTCGAGGTCTATGTACACGAAGCTGTTGAAGTAACGGCTCTTACTACTGAGGCTGACATCTGCGAAGGCGGTACCGTTACCGTATCTGCACACCTGAACAACTACAATATTGAAGGTCTGACCTATCAGTGGATTGCTAATGGCGACACCATTGAGGGTGCTAACGAAGCTACTTACACGACTACGCTCGATACCACCACGACCTTCGAGGTTATCGTTGAACAGCCCACGACCTCTTGCATCAGCAATGCTGAGGTAACCGTGAATGTCCACGCTGACCCGGTTGTTACGGTTGCAATCTCTGACAATGACACCAACGTCTGCGAAGGTGGTCAGTTCACTCTGACGGCTACTGCAGTGTATGACAGCATCCTTGGTCTGCCGACCTACACTTGGTTCAGAAATGGTGTTGAAATCGAAAATGCTACTGAAGCTACTCTGACTGAATCTCCGGTTACCGTTGATGGTGATCTCACCAGCTACCGTTATGAGGTTCTCGTGACCTTGACGGCCAGCGGTTGCCAGTCAGTCATTACTGATAGCTCTACTATTGATGTACATGTCTATCCGAACAGCACGGTTGAAATCTCTGGCGACCCGATCATCTGCGGTGCCGGTATGAACGCCGTATCTACTGTTCTGACTGCTAACCTGAACGACACGGTTGTTGATGCTGACGGTTACACCTTCGAATGGAGACTGTTCAACCGTACAATTGACAGCACCGACGCTAATGTCAACGGCGCAGCTGACTCCAGCGTACTTGACTACACGCTGACTGTAAGCGACAACCCGTACATCTTCACCGTTATCGTCCACAACCCGAATGGTTGTACCACCGAAAGCGCTCCGTTCTATGTATACGTCAATGATACGGCTGACATCAACGTCACCATCAGCGAATACGACATCTGCGAAGGTGGTGAAGTTACCTTCATCGCTAACATCGGTGACTACAACATGCCGAACCTGACCTACCAGTGGTACAGCGAGGACACCACCAATGCAATTGCTGGTGCTACTCAGTCCACCTACACCACCACGCTGGATACCGCAGCTGACTACACCTTCATTGTGAGAGTGTTCCAGCCGACCTCCAACTGTGTGGCTTACGGTGAAAACACTGTCCACGTACATGCTGATCCTGTTGTAACTGTTGCTATCAGCGATGATGACACTACCATCTGCGAAGGTGGCCAGTTCACCCTGACTGCTACGGCTGTTTACGACAGCATCCTCGGTACTCCGGTCTACACTTGGTTCAGAAATGGTGTTGAGGTTGCCAACGCTACCGAAGCCACTCTGACCGACTCACCGGTGACGGTTGATGGCGATGTGACTACTTATCAATATGAAGTTCTCGTAACCTTGACGGCCAGCGGTTGCCAGTCAGTCATCACGGACTCCTCCACTATGAACGTCACGGTTCTCCCGAACCCGACTGTTGAGATCGCTGGTGACCACAGCATCTGCGGCAACGGTGTTGGTGCTGACCACGTCATCCTGACGGCCAACGTCAACGATACGGTTGCTGATGTTGATGGCTTCAGCTACGAATGGAGACTGTTCAACCTCACGGTTGGCGAAGATGCCAATATGATTGACACGGTTCTCCCGAGCAACGACGAGCCTTACATCTTCACGGTTATCGTACGTAACGAAAACGGCTGTACCGTTGAAAGCGCTCCGTTCGAGGTTCTGGTTAACGAGCCTGTAGTTGTGACTGCTCTTACTACTGAGGCTGACATCTGCGAAGGTGGTACTGTCACGGTGAGCGCACATCTCGACAACTACAATATTGACGGTCTTACCTATCAGTGGGTGGCCAATGGCGACACCATCAGCGGTGCTACCTCATCCACCTACACTACCAGCTTAGATTCCACCACGACCTTCGAGGTGATCGTTGAGCAACCCACTACCTCTTGCATCAGCAATGCTGAGGTTACCGTGAACGTCCATCCGGATCCGGTTGTGACGGTTGCTATCAGCGACGAAGACACTGTGATTTGCGAAGGTGGCGAGTTCACGCTGACTGCTACGGCTGTTTACGACAGCGTACTGGGCGACGTGACCTACACTTGGACGAAGAACGGTGTGGTAATTGCTGGTGCTAACGATGCTACCTTGCACGAGTCACAGATCACTGTTGACGATGATATCACCACCTACACCTACACGGTGAAGGCTACCTTGACCGCCAGCGGTTGCGAATCTGAAATCACGGATTCCTCTACCATGGTTGTCACCGTACTGCGTAACGCTACTGTTGTTATCGCTGGTGATCCTGTGATCTGCGGTTCTGGTGTTGCTGCCACAACTGTCCATCTCACCGCTAATGTCAATGACACGAGCGCTCTGGTTGACGGCTTCAGCTACGAATGGAGACTGTTCAACGAGACGCTGGCTGGTGAGACCACCAACGTACTGGATATGACTCTTGCTCCGAGCGTTGATCCTTACACCTTCACCGTTGTCATCACCAATGAAAATGGTTGCGGTGTGTACAGCGCTCCGTTCGACGTGATGGTCAATGCAGCACCTGAGGTTGTTGTGACGGCTACTGAGACCGACATCTGCGAAGGTGGCCAGACCACTCTGACCGCTAACCTTGGCGATTACAATACTGAATTCCTTACCTACCAGTGGCAGCTGAATGGTGTTGACATTGCCGGTGCTACTATGCCGACCTACACCACGCCTGCTTCCTTACTTGATGGTACATATTACTACACGGTCATCGTAAGACAGACCACTTCCGACTGCGTATCTTCGGCTGACTACACGGTCAACGTACATGCTGACCCGGTTATCACCGAAATCACTGTCAGCAACGAAGTGATTTGCGACGGTGGTCAGGTGGTGGTTACTGCTACTGGTAACTACGACGCTGAACTCGGTGCTGCTACCTACACTTGGTACAGAAATGGTGTTGAACTCACGGGTATCACCTCCAACACCTTCACCGATTACCCGACTATCGTTGATGACCAGACCACGTTCACTTACAGTGCTATCGTGACGCTTGCAGCCAGCGGCTGTACCTCTGCTGAGGCCTTCGCTCCGGTTGTAACGGTTAATCCGGAAGCTACGATCACTGTTTCTACCACAGGTTCTCTGACGGTTTGCGAAGGCGGTAATGTCACGCTGACTGCTAATGTTGATCCTGCCGGTACATACGATTATCAGTGGTATGTTGACAACGTACCTGCTGGTCAGAACAGCAACGTATTCGTTGGTCAGGGCTTCGCAGCTAGAGAGACTCCGTACCTGATCCACGTGGCAGTTACTGGCGACGCTGGCTGTATGACCTCTACGATCACTGATCCTGTTGAGGTGAATGTGGTTGCTGACCCGATCGTCACCTTGGTTGACGTGAACAGCGCTGATGCTTCTACCGTCTGTGTCGGCGGCACCGCTACCCTGTATGCTTCATACGATGGTGGTGTGGCTCAGATCAACGGTCTTGGCACTCCGACCTTCACTTGGTTCAACAATGGTGAAGAGGTTGGCACTGGTAATACCTACGTAATTCCTGACACGCTGGCTGCTGGCTCATACGCTTACACCGTTGTGATGTCCTTCGAGGATAACGCTTACGGTTGCGATGTGAACTCCGCAGTTCAGGGTGCTACCTACAACTTCACTGTGGTTGATGACCCGACTCCGTTCATCGCTGTGAATGTTGACAATGACACGCTCGTCTGCGAAGGCGGTCAGACTGCTCTCTACGTACACCACATTGATGGTGGTATTGAGGGTGCCGCTTACGAATATCAGTGGTATCGCAATGGTATCATCCTCGCTGGTGAGACCAACCCGACCCTGACGACTGATGCAACTCTGGTACCGGGCAACTACGAGTATCAGGTCATTGTGACGCTCGACGGAGTGGCTTGCGACGGTGCTTCCAACACGATCACGGTACCTGTGATGGCTCTGCCGGTTGTTACGATTGCTGATGCTGCCAACGTCTGCGTTGGTGGTCAGGTGACCATGACGGCTTCGGTTGATGAGACCTACGGTGCTGCTGTGACCTATCAGTGGAACAGAGACGGTCAGCCGCTGGATGGCGCTAACCAGTCCACTTATACTACGGATGCTAACCTGTCGGTTGGTTCATATAACTACACTGTAACGGTGATCAACCCGTTGAGCGGTTGCCAGGCTACCTCTGGTGCTGTGGCTGCCAACGTGGTTGCTGATCCTTCTGTTACGATCCTTGGTGCAGCTGACGTCTGCGTTGGTGGTACCATCACCTTGGTGGCTGATGTCGCCGAAACGGTTGAGGGTGCTGCATACGACTATGCTTGGTACAGAGACGGTGTTCAGGTGGGTGGTAACTCCAACACCTACACCACGGATGCAAGCCTCGCTGCTGGCACTTACAACTACTATGTGGTGATTACACCTTCTGACATGAGCGGTTGCAACGCTACCTCTGCTATCGTCCAGGCTTCTGTGATGGATGGTCCTGCTGTTACCATCAGCGGTTATGACGAGGTTTGCGAAGGTGGTAGTGTGACACTGAACGCTAATGTACAGCCCACCGGTACCTACAACTACACTTGGTACTTGAACGGTGCTGTGATTAACACTCAGAACATCTCCACTATCAACACCGATGCTACTCTGGCAGCTGGTACTTACACCTACATGGTTGAGGTTACCAACAACACCTTCTACAGCTGTGTTGCTAACGCTCAGTTCACCTACACGGTGGATGCTGAACCGGTTATCGACAGCATTGTTACTTCACTCCCGAACAACCAGATGTGCGTGGGTGGCAATGTTACGCTGACTGCTTCTATGAGCAACGGTACTGCAGTTGCCAACGCTAACACCGTATATCATTGGACGGTGAACGGTCGCGAACTCACTGGTGTGACTGGCCCGCAGGTGACTGAGAACATCACCATCGCTGGTACTTACACTTACACTGTGTATGTGACCCAGAACCACAATGAGTACAACCTCGGTTGCGAATCTGAACCGCAGTCCATCGTGATTGAAGTTCTTGAACAGCCCTACGTTGGAATCTCCTACAACGGTCTGTTGCAGGTCTGCGAAGGTGGTTATGTTGAACTGAATGCTGTCATCGAAGGCGGTATCGGTGATCCGACCATCACTTGGAGACGTAACAATGCTAGAATTTCTGAATACGATGGTTTGACCACCATCCATACCGATACTAACGACCTGATTGGTACCTACACCTATTCAGTGACCGTTACCTATCCGGCTGCTACGGGTTGCCACGCTACTTCAGACAATGTGTCTGTAAGCGTACTCTACCAGCCTGTTTGGGGTCAGACTGTGGTATCACCTGCTGATGTGTGCGAAGGCGGTGAGGTTAACCTCTATGCTACTGTAAGCGGTGGTGTTGAGGATGCTAATCACCAGACTGGTACCTTCATCCAGTGGGTATATGCTCCGGTTGACAATATGGAAGAGGTCAGCAACGTACTTGGCGGTCTCGGCGGACAGTCCTATGACATCGCTAACGAGGCAGGCATCTACATGTACTACCCGACCTACGTTGCACCGGCCAACACCAACTGTATGCCGAGCAACACTCCGAATGCTACTACGGTGACCGTCCACGCTCACCCGACTGTAACCATGACGCTTGGCAATGGTTCTGACATCCTTTGCTGGAACAATGCAGATGATAATGCTACTATCAACTTCTACTTCACTGGTACTGCTCCGTTCCACTTCTTGCTCCAGAACATGACTACTGGCACTACTACTGAGTACACCAGCTACAGCAACGTCTTCACACTCGAAGTCACTCCGGATGTCACCACGACTTACCAGATCTTCCAGCTGTCTGACGCTTACTGCTACGGTGAGGTTGTCGATGAGACTTCCGTCTCCATCGTGGTGTCGCAGTTCGAGATCATTGCTGATAGCTTGGCTATCTGTCCTGACACGGATGGTGCAGTTGCAGTGTTCCACTTCAACAACCTCACTGTCAATGATGACCGCGATACGATCTGGTATCAGATTGTTGATTACAACAACATCGGCTTCGATTACGAGTGGGCTATGATGGATTTGAGTGATTATTCAGTCACTGTCTGGATGCCTACTACTGAGCCTGGTACCTATCACTTCGGCATCAACATTGATGGTTGCGAATACGACGTGACCGTGACGATCCTCTGGGGTTCGACCAATGGTATCAACCTCGTGGATCAGAAGTGGGACGATGTGGTTGTTGCCAACAACAATCCTGAGACCAACGGTGGTTACACCTTCATCGCATACCAGTGGTACAGAAATGGCGAAATCATCCCGGGTGCTACACATCAGTACTATCAAGAAGTTGGTGGCCTGAACGGTGTGTACAGCTTGTGGTTGATGGATGACCAGGGCAACGAGTATTGGACTTGCGAAATGACGGTTGCTTCTAACCCGCAGCTCCGCGTCTATCCGGTACCTGCACACGTTGGTGTTGAAATTATCGTTGAGCTCCCGCTCTCCGACGAAGAACTTGATGGCGCAGTACTTGACATCTTCGATGCTAAGGGTGCCCTCGTACAGAGAGTGACCAACCTGCAGACCATCACGAGAGTTGCCGGATTCGAAGCTCAAGGTACCTACTTTGGTCGTATCACTACCGGCACGAACAGTATTGAGACGGTTAAATTCATCATTGTGAGATAAAGTTAGTCTGTGACCTTGGCAGCTACTGCTGTCAAGGTTCACATTTTAACCATACTAAAACTGAAAATTAAATACAGCAATATTATGAAAAAGCAATTATTTTTAATCTGTCTTATCTTAGCTGCTTTCGTGGGTTATGCTCAAGCGCAGAATGACACTGAAACGCCGAAAGAGGGGTTAGATGAAGTACAGGAAACAAATGATTCTACACAAGTTGATACGATTAGTCATCATCGAGTGTATATTCACTTGGGAGGTGCTTTCATGAACGACATCTATCACCGTATTCCTGGTATAGATGGAGCCCGTTATGGCGTCAAGAATGCCATGATGCATCCCTGCGCTCATACGATTGAATTGGGATATACGTATATGTTCACTGAGAATTGGGGACTTGGGTTAGGCGTTGGTTTCCAGCGTTTGGCTTCCCGAATGAATCTGAACGTTAGAGGTGTCATTCCTGATGCAGGCGATGAAACGTACAGCCAGTACTCTCTCCACAACACCAATTATGACCTTCTCTATCAGACTAAGAACATGATTGAGAAGCAAGTGATTTATGCTGTGGAAGTTCCGTTGACCGCTGTTTGGGAATATCGTTTCAAGAAGAATGACAAGATTGGTCTTTATGCCCAATTAGGTCTTCGCGGATGGTTCCCCATCTATAATCGTTCCAAGCTTGTTGAAGGATCATTAGTAACCAAAGGTTATGATGATTACTATGATGTTCTTTATGAAGGAGAATATTGTGTGAACCATGGTTTTGGAGAATTTACGATTGAGGGAAATGGCTCTGCTAAATTGAGATGCTCATTTGACCTTCAGGCTGATTTCGGCGCTATCTTCAAAATCAATAACAAATTGGATTTCTATGCAGGTCTTTACTGCACCTATGGTTTCTTGGATATTCTTCCGAAAGCTGAAAACAGACATTATCTCTGCGAGCCCACTACCGATATTCACAAATTCACTTATAATGGTCTTCTGGGTTCTAATTTCGACATTCTTTATGATCAGAATGTTTTGGAGAATTATCCCACCAGCACTGAATCCAATACCACCAATGTATTGCGTGAAGATGTGATTGGTAATTTCCACTGGCACAATCTTCAAGTGGGTGTGAAGGTTGGTATTCACATTAAGGCTGATACCAAGTGTGAAGAGTCTGTGCGCCATCGTTATCATAGATTGGGTGGTGACGCTTTCGAGAAGTATTTGCAGGATACTTGCAATGCTTGCGACAGAAACACCGAATACATTTACATTATTCCTTCTTGTCCTGACACTAAGGCTAATGGTGAGCCGATGGATGAAAAGGGTAAAGAGATCCAGAAGAGCATTGCCGAAAAGGTTAGTAAGATTAAAGTACTCTTCGACCTTGACCAAGATGTTCCGAAGATCAATAAGGATGGTGAGATTTGGATTCAGGAAGCTGCTGATGAGCTGAAGGCTAATCCTAAATTCAGACTTCTCATCAAGTCTTACACCTGTAAACTTGGACCGCAGGAGCACAACGAAGACCTCTCCAAACGTAGAGCTGAAAGTGTGAGAAGACTCTTCATTGAGAAGTATGGTTTGTCTCCCGACAGAATTGACCTTGTGAATCGTACCGATAGTGATAAGGAAAGCAGTGAAGAAATCACTGATCCGAAGTTAGAAGAACACCGCGCAGCTATCATTATCGTTGAGGAGATTGAGTAATCGTTTCTTTGAATGATATTAAGTAAAGGGTGGCAATAAGCCACCCTTTTTTATGAGTAAGATTTTATAAATATCTTGTACTAAAATGGGAAAAGGGTTCCAAAAATATATTTGGACGGGGTGTACTGCATTGGTGACGGGTGCCAGCTCGGGGATGGGATTGGAATATTCGCGGCAGTTGGCGGCATCAGGTTGCAATGTTGTGATGGTGAGCAATCAGAAGGAGGAATTGGAGCGCTATGCTGAAGAGTTACACCAGTCTTTTTCGGTTGAAACCACCCCGGTATTTTGCGATTTGGCCCGATATGAGGCGGCGGATGAGTTGGGGGCTATTTGTCGGGACAGGGGCATTCAAATTGACATTCTCATCAATAATGCGGGAATGTTTTACTTCCAGGAATTGAAAGGGGATACTATCAGGAAGGGTGATTTAATGCTGTATTTGCATGTGATAACGCCCACCCGGTTGTGCGAGCTGTTTGGAGAGGGAATGAAGCAGAGGGGTAGGGGATACATCTTGAATGTGTCGTCGGTGGTGGCGGGAATGTATGTGCCCGGTTTAACCCTTTATGGCGCCACAAAAGCGTATTTGCGGAGTTTCTCCAAATCGTTTTATTATGAGATGAAGCGATATGGTGTTTCGGTCACTGTAGTGTCGCCCGGGGCGGTGGCCACGGGTTTGTATCGTGTGTTGCCCACTTTAGTGAAGATACTTGATGTGGCTGGCAAGTTCGGACTGGTATATTCGCCGCATAAGTTGGTGCGTAAGGCGTTGAAAGCAATGTTCCGTCGGCGCCGGAGTGTCACGCCAGGATGGTTCAATCACCTTTATGCTCCGGCAGTCAATATTTTGCCGAAGTGTACGGTGAATCGAATTTGGGGGAAGATTGCAGCTTCAGAGAAGTAGTTTTATTGTTTTACCACTTTCTGAACGGAGAGGATGTTGTTATTGTTTATCCATTTAACGAAATAAATGCCAGAAGTGTAAGATGAAAGGTCGATCAGTAAAGACGTTGTGCGCGATGTCTCTACAGTATTTATCAATCGTCCGTATATGTCAAACACTTGTAATTCAGAATTTTCCCATAGGCCATTAGAAGAGGTGCATTGGATTTTGAGCCATCCGTTGGTCGGGTTAGGGGAGAGGATAAGGTTGGGTTGGGAAAGATTATCTTCGATTCCGTTTGTGTGCAGGGTAAGGTGCAGAATGGCAGTGCTGTCGCAGCCGAACTGGCTGGTGAAGTTTTGAGCGTAATCGCCAGATTCGTAATAGGTTTCGTTATTCCATGTATAAGAATTGTCTTCAGTTTCCACGGAAAATTCTGTGATAATATCCCCACAAAAGAGTTGTGTAACGAGGAATACGCCGGTACTTTGGGGAGCTTCGGGGAAGTTGTATTCGAGGCAGTGGCCACTGACTTCGAAGGAGCACTCTTCGGGGTAGTTGCCGAGTTTCCATTTCAGGGCCAGTTCGCCAGAGATGACGGGCAGGGTGATGGTGGTGTCGCTACCGTCGCTGAGGGTGATTTCAGCAATCTTTCGCACTTGATTATACACTTGGATGGCATTGCCTTGCCAGCTGTCGCCGTAGCTATCGTGGAGGTGGAAGGTGATTTCGCAGCCGTCGGCGAAGGTGACCCATGTGGAGGCAGTGTTGCGGCAGCCTGCAGTATCGGTTACAGTTACGGTGTAGTATTTGGGAACATCGGGGGAGACGGTGATAGATTGTGTGGTGCTATTGTCGCTCCACTGGTAGCTAACACCTTCGGGGGCGGTGAGGGTGACGCTGCTGTTGGCATCGGCCATCACGGTATTGCCTGAGATAGCGATTTCGGGGTAGGGGTAGCAGAGGTCGGGTTCGAGGTTGAAGATGGCGCCTTGGTAGGAGTTGAACACGTAGCTGCCGGGGTTGAGGTTGCCCACGGCGAAGTAGCCGTTTTGGGATCCTGACCAGCCCCAGTTGAAGTGGAAATAGTTGTCTTCGTCGTAGCCGTCGCAGATAAAGGCGTGGCCGCCATCGTCGCCGGAGCCGCTATAATACAAGGGGATGTCAGCATTCAGCTGGGCTTTCAGAGCGTTAATCCAAGCTCCTTCGCCATTTTTGTATTGGAAGGTGCTGTTGGTATAGCCGAAATAGTTGTGCATGGCACTGGGTACATTTTCGCTGTTTGCTCCGCTGGCATTCGGACTATACATCATATTGACGCTCACTCCGCAGTGGTACAGCAGTTTGGCCACTTCGGCCACTTGGTTGTTGGAGCTGTTGCTGTTGAGGTAGTTGGGCATCAAGTTGTAGTTGTAGGTGGCTTCTCCGAAATTCACGTATTGGGAGCCATAATCGGCGTAGCCGTACTGGGCGTAGTTGGCCACGTACGTGTGGTGACCGTGACCTTGGGCGGGCCAACGCCAGTAGCGCATGATTTGTCCCATGGCGGTGGCCACGCAACCGGTGATAGCCTTGTTGCTGCCTGTACCGGGACAGAGCTGGTTGTAGTAGGGGCTTTGGTTCCAGGTGGTAGTCAGCAGGGGACCGACGACCACCTCGCGGTTCGGGCTGGCGGGTTCATCGGAGAGCAGCCGTTGCCAAGCCTCCTCCATGGTGGGATAGGTGCGGGTGCTGGCACCGGCGGCGATGTCGCTCACCGCCTCACGGTAAGTGTCGAGCCAGGCGGCCATATTGGAAGGAATATTCTCTGTGTCGAAATAGCCGGTGGTGCTGTACCCAAGTACTGGAAGCACGCTGTTGTCGGCGGCCATCACCACAAAGCCGCCGCCTTCGCTGTTGAAGATATACACGCAGGGTTTTTGTGCGGCATCGTTCAGCTGATAGGCCATCTGAAGCGCATTGACGGAACGAGTGGTGCCGTGTTGCGACAGGAAATGGGAAGCCGCAATGCGAGCGGTCGTTGTATCCACTGGACTGGCATTCAGCATGAAAGTGGCGACAATGACAAATAGGGAAAGGGATAAAATTCTTTTCATAATGATTTGAATGACGATAGATTACAGCTTGCAAAAGTACAATTTTTTTTAATTTTTTCCGCATTACTTATCAACCTTGGAACAAACTTTTCCTTATTTTTGCACCCTTCAAATTTTTACAACCTTATGCCGAAAGAGAAAATCAACAAGACCAACGCTTGCCGCATTCTCGACCAGAAGAAGGTGGCTTATGAGCTGATTCCTTACGTGGTGGATGAGAACGACCTTGGCGCGCAGCACATTGCCGACCAACTTGGTGAGGATATCCATCAGGTTTTCAAGACGTTGGTGCTTAAGGGTGACAAGACAGGGTATTTTGTCTGTGTGATTCCAGGTAGTGAGGAGGTGGATTTGAAGAAGACCGCCAAGGTGACGGGCAACAAGAACTGTGATCTCATCCCGATGAAGGAGTTGCTTCCGCTTACCGGCTATATCCGTGGCGGCTGCTCACCTGTAGGGATGAAGAAGCCATTTCCCACATTCATCCACGAGACGTGCCAGCTGTTTGACTATATCTATGTGAGTGCTGGTGTGCGTGGTCTGCAGTTCAAGCTCAACCCGCAGCACCTTATCGATCTTGTCGGCATGAAGGTTGCCGATTTGACGGTGTAGGGGTGTGTGTCAAATTGTTGAATATCAGCTAATTGTTATTTCATTGTTTTATTAGCCCGAGAAATATATCCATTGGGTCACCTCATTATTGTATAATCTGATGAAGATAATTATGCAAAAAAATATTAGGAGCAATGTGTTATTGTATTGATTGTCAGTGTATTATGTGAAAAGAAGGATTAATATATAGAGAGGGTGTTTAATATGATTTAGACACCCTCTCTTTTTGATTAGACACCCCTCAATTTGCCCAAAATTCGTATTCTACTGAATAATATATGTAGTTAAAAAAAAATATATATATATTAAATGAATACAGCGCATTAGGGAGTAGCTCTACAAAGCAATTCAAGGATTATATCCCTATTTTTGCATTTGTATTTCTGATGTTATGTGTTATTATCTAATAATTTGATTGTTAGATAAATACATCAAGAAATAAGGTATGCAATTGCGTTTTTGTAAAACAAAAAAGCCCTACGCAATTGCCATTGGGTTATGAATATGCCTTTTTAGGTGTGCCGTGAGGGCTTCGGCACGACGTGATACTATGAAGAGAATCGAAGCCATCCTCATCCTCATCGTTTCGGCCCTCTGCTGCCATGCGCAGGGCTGGATGGAGCAGAACGCATTTGTCGTCTCCGGCGACGTTTACGACCCCGCCACCGGTTCAACGAGCACCATCGGACAGGTGTTCACCGTGGCCGCTGTGGGCACGGGAATGATGGTGAACGAGGGGGTTCACAACGCCACCCTCGTCATCACCGACGAGACCGATGAGGTCTGCGAGGGATATGACTACAGCGGATATGGTTTTACCCGCGCTGGCGGCCTCAACCACGTGAGCGTGCAAGGTGTGGACGAGGTGTTCGACACCTCCCGCTACTCTTTGGCCGGCATTTCATTGGGCTTTGACAGCATCATCAACCTGGCGCTCACCATTCATGCCACTCAGTACAACTCGGACACCACCGTGCTGCTGGCTGGCGACACGCGCCTCTCGGAGGATCCCACCACCCACAAGCTCTCACAGACTTTCAGCACCACGTTGGGCTGCGACAGCATCGTGGAGCTATTGGTTTATCGTGTGACCCCCAACGACACCGTCAAGCAGCAAGGCCGTGTTGGTCATCCCTGTGAGCTTCTTGTCTCGCCCAACAACCCGCTGCAGACCCCCGACATCGACGACCTCACCACCTACCCGCTCTCTGCATCTGAACTGACTATCACCCACAACCCAGACGAGTCCACCTTCTGCTTCCCCACTGGCGACACTACGGAAGTGACGTGGACGATTACCATTGCTGACTCTGTGGTTACGTTCACCCAGCCTGTCATCATTCTTTGGCCTAACTGTCCGGCACAATCCGGTCCTGACGGTGACGGTGTAGTATATGATGCAGTGCGTGTGAACTACGACTGCTGGACCAAGACCAACCTTCGTCCTGAAAGCTACGTGGGTGGAACGCCCATTGCTGATGGAGTGATGACCTATCCCAACACCCCCGATCCTGATGCTTACGGCAAGCTCTACACCTACGAGGCGATGATGGGCACCTCCACGCCCGATGCCAATGGCAACTACCAGGGTATCTGTCCTGACGGCTGGCACCTTCCTGATGGTGCGAAGCTGACGGAACTTTACACCACGGTTGAAACTTCCTCCCTTATGGCCACCCGCGACTGGATTCCGGTGGTTGGTACCGATGAGAGCGGCTTCAGCTTGCTGCCTGCAGGATATTTCAATGCCGCCAACGGTTATTTCGAAAATCTTTATGTGAAAGCATACCTCTGGTCCACCACCCCGATGGGTCCCGAAGCCACCGCTTGCGAGATCGGTCCTGGCTGTACCCCCGGTGGTATTGTGAACTATCTCCAGAACTATGCGCTCAGCGTACGCTGCCTGATGGATGCTGAATAATCATATCAAAATAGAATAAAAAAAATAAAAATAATAATAAGTAAAACAACAAAACAATTATGAAAAAGCTTGTAACGTTCTTAGTTATCCTAGTGATGAGCTTGACTGCTGCTATGGCACAGTCTGCCGCAAAATTGAATTACCAGGCAGTGGTCCGCAGCAGCGACAACCATTTGGCGAGCAACGAGACGGTCAACGTCACCATTGACGTCAAGGTGGGTGGCACCACGGTATATACCGAAACCCACTCCGGCGTTCACACCAACATCAACGGTTTGTTGAACCTCGTCATCGGTGACCCCTCCACTACACACACTGGCGACTTCAGCACCATCAACTGGGCCAACGCCATCATCGACGCCACCATCACCTGGGGTAGCAATACCGTTACCACAAGCAACCCCGTCAATGCCGTCCCCTACGCACTCAGCACCGACTGCGCCTCAGTGGTCAACTGCGTGGACGACGCCATCGGTAATGGTGGGTCAACCACTAACATCGCCATTGATACCTTGGTTGAGAACCATCTCGCCCCCTATGAGATCAAGAATTGCGATGATGTGACCAATTGCGTGAATACCGCCATTTCCACTGGTAATTCTACTACTAACTTGGCCATTGATACCGTGATTGAAAACCACTTGACTCCTTATCAGATCAAGAACTGCGGCGACGTGACCGACTGCGTCAACACGGCCATCGCCGACGGCACTTCCGAAACCAACCACCTCATCG
>JBGUPJ010000030.1:0-36239 GCA_045130235.1 Bacteroidales bacterium | reverse complement strand
CCTTACCGTTCGACTTGCATGTATTAAGCCTGCCGCCAGCGTTCATCCTGAGCCAGGATCAAACTCTCCATCCTAATTAATCTCTTTTCTTGTTTGTCTGTCCCGGCCTCGTCTTATCGCTTGAGTCTCTCAAAAGAATCTCTTGAGTGTTTGCTACATCATTCCATTCATTCAAAGAACAATTTCCCGTTTTCTCCTCCTCACTTGCCCCCTCTCTGGGGTGCGTCGCCCTACTGGCGCGCCGTTCGTGTGACGCGCAAAACGGGATTGCAAAAATACTGCTTTTTCATTACATACAACACTATCATGAAACTTTTTTTTGAAATTTATTCATCTTATTGTAATTCAATAAAATAATTTTCAAATACACCCATTTTTCAACAAAAAAAAGGCCTATTTTCATCCATTTTTTGAATTATGGCACATTTTTTTGGAGCACTTTTCGGAGAAATTTGCGCAAAACGGCAGAAAAACGCTTCCGACGGCAAGAATGAATTCAAGAAAAAATCACTTGATCTTTTTCACCGTGGCATAATCACCCTCGGCATTCAACGTGATGGCATATTTGTGCTTCCCGTCCTTGCTCTGCGTATAGCGCACATTGCCCTCGGCATACGGGTACAACGGACGGGTACCGTAGATGGCGTAACCGTTCTTCTTCATCCACTCCCCTATCTCGCGCATCCGCTGCAAGGCGGTGGCCGGCAGCTGTCCGTCGGCATCGGGACCGACATTGAGCAGGAAATTTCCACCCTTCGATACTATATCTATTAATATATGTATAAGCTGCCGGGTGCTTTTGTACTCGTCGGTGGAGACATACGACCAGCTGTAGCCCATGCTCATGCAGGTTTCCCAAGGGTACGGCAGCAGCGTGTCGGGCACCTGCTGCTCGGGGGTGCGGTAGTTCTCGTAGCGGCCGCCCACGCTGCGGTCCACGATGATGAGGTCGGGATTGTTGGCGCGGGCCATCGCAGCGATGCGGGGCATATCCACATCCTGGATGCGCTGGTAGCAGCCCAGCCACTCGCGGGTTTCGTCGGTGAGGCTCCACTCGGGGCGCACCCAGCCGCCATCGAGCCACAGGATGTCGATGTCGCCGTAGTTGTGTGTAATTTCCTGCAACTGATTGTAGGTAAACTCTTTATATTTATTCCAACGTTCAGGATAGGTATTGATGTCGTAGTTGACGTTGCGGTCGGGGGTGGCCCACTCGTGCGCCCAGTAGTCATCGCAGTGCCAGTCGGGCTTGGAGAAGTAGAGTCCGATCCACATCCCTTGGGCGCGGAAGGCATCGACGATAGCGCGGGTGATGTCGGGTTGCGGGGCGGTGTGGTACGGGCAGTCGGGACCGGCCACGGAGTAGTCGGTGTAACGACTGTCGAACATGCAGAAGCCATCGTGGTGCTTGGTGGTGAACACCATATATTTCATGCCGGCCTCTTTGGCGGCTGCGGCCCACTGGGCGGCATCGAACTTCTGGGGGTTAAAGGTTTTGTTGAGTGCCTGATACTGCTGTTTGTATTCGGTATAGTCGGCGCCGTTGCGGTTGATCCACGGCTCGTTGCAGATGCTCCACGACTCCACCACGCCCCACTGGGCATACATGCCCCAATGCACCATGAAGCCGAACTTGAGGTCCTGCCACTGGTCGATGCGGTTGAGGATGACGGGGTCGGTTTCGGGCTGCGCGTCGGGCTGGGCCTTTGCCACAAAAGTGATTGACAATAAAGAGAGGATGAGTAGAAGTGATTTTTTCATAATAGTGCTATCGTTTATTTTGGAATTCAACATTACCTCACATTTTGCATTTTCATTACATCATATCATTATAGTTACAATTGCAAAAATAATCAATTTGTTGGAATCTACGGTGTTTTTTACAAAAAGTATCCCTATCGCGCAGCATTGCAGGGAAACAACTTTTCATTGCGTCATCTGTTATGACAATGAAGAAAAGCAGCTGGGGAGGTAGCGTTGCGAGATAAAAGGGTAAAATGAAAATATTTTCCTTACACCCTTTTCCATAAAAGATAAAATCGCTATCTTTGCGGTGATTTTTTTATACAGGTAGAATATGATGCCAATGGAAATCAAAAAGAAACATAGGATTTTTGCTATCATAGCTTCTTTTTTCGTGCTCGGGGCGTTGCTGTGTGTTGTGTTGCTGCGTGACGGCTCACATTTGATTTTTCAAATGGATGTGTGGATGTATTATGCCGCATTCGTGTCGGTAGTGGCGTACGGCATGTTCTGGTTGTACTATGCGGTTAAGAAACTGCACTGGGCATTGCAGACACTTATCTTTCTTGTCCCCATTTTCGGCCTTTTGTTTTTTGTTTATATAGTTGCTTGTATGGGATTTTTGGGCAGAGATACTCGAATATGGAGTAATGACCAGTATGTGGTTTATCATGAACCCAATGCTTGGTTCGATCCAGGTTTCTTTGTCTTGTACGAGCGTAAGGGAATCATTGAAAAGCAATGCTTTACATTGGGTAGCGAATTCTTTGATCCCGACAAAATAGAGTATTATTTTGATAAAAAGCGCGATTTTATACGCGAGGAGGCCGACTGGACATTTGACGGAGACAGTTGGCATACCACCAAATTCTATCGGATGAGCGATGGTGAGCTTTACACACGCCAGAATCCAATGGACAGTTCCTTGTGGAGTGGCAAATACTATACGTATGATAAACAATCATCTCTTACTCAGCAACTTGATGTAGAGGTAGTACACGACACTTTGTTTTTCCATTACTACATTGATTTACGTGAGGTGAAGTTGGAGAGAAAAGAAAATGAGAAAGAATACACATTGAAAGGCAAGGCCTTTTTGAAAAAGGGGGATGCTGAAACAGATGTGGACGAGCACGGCAATGCCTTTTTTGTGGATGAGTATGTCTATAATGAAGGCGGTGACTACTTCGCTTTCCGCGTACAGGCGGTAAAACATGATGCAATCAGGGTGGTAGCGGATGACTCTACTGCCGATCGGTACCATATTCCAACATCAACGACTTTTGATCCCAAATGGTGAAATTATTTCCCCGTACCCTTTTCCATAAAAGATAAAATTGCGATTTTTGCAAAAAAAATGAAACACGAAATCAACCCGCAAGATACTAACCGGGCGTTCGCCTTTGAGATGTGGCTGAATGCGCCGATGCCGATGGTGACATTGGTGAAAACGATGAATGTCAGCCACTTGCTGAAGCTCAGCAAAAAGCAGCACATCAAGTTCAACACGCTGATGTGCTGGTGCATCGGCAAGGCGGCCACCGAAACCGAGGAGCTCTACCTGCTGCCCGAGGGCGGCCAACTGTTCCGCTACGACCAGATCGCCATCAACGTGGTGGTGCGCAACTGCAAGGGCGGCATCAACTCGTGCGACATCCCCTTCTCCGCCGACCTCCAGCAGTTCAACCGCAACTATCTGGAGCTGACCACCCAAGTGGCGGAGGAGTGCCAGAGCAGCTTCCTCGACGGCTACATGATTGTCGGCACCTCCGCCATGATCCAGACCGAGCTCGACTGCGTGGTGAACCAATACACCGACAAGTTCCTCAACCCGATGGTGATGTGGGGCAAGTACCGCAAGCGCTGGTTCAAGGCCACGCTGCCCGTGTCGTTCCAGTTCCACCATGTGCAGATGGACGGCGGCGATGCGGCTCGTTTTTTGGAACGGCTGCAGCGTGGGGTTGCCGCATTGTAGGGGTGCCACACTGTGACAGCCCTACAAACCAAAAACCTATTAGATGAATGATATTTAATCTTTGCTAAACCAACTATAATGAAACTACACGACAGAAAATCTCCCCGAGCCAAATGGCACGATTACAATGGCGCAGAATATTTTGTGACCATTTGTACGAAAAACCGGCTGCATTATTTCGGTACTGTTCGCAATGGTCAGACCCAATTGACATTGGTGGGGGAATGCTTGAAACGCGAGATTGAAAACACAGAAAACCTACGTCACGGTACCGCGTCAATCCCCTTATATGTAATCATGCCCAATCATGTGCATCTGATTGTGTGCCTTCACAATCGAATATCCCCCTGTAGTAGGGACGCATTGCATGCGTCCCCATTGCATGCGTCCCCTTTGATTTCGGATGCACGCGGTGATTCGGACGCACGCGGTGATTCGGATGCACGCGGTGATTCGGATTCGGACGCACGCGGTGATTCGGACGCACGCGGTGCGTCCCTACAGAAATTTGGCCCACAATCGGGGAATTTGGGGGCGGTAATTCGTGGGATTAAATCCGCTGTCACACGTTTCGCACGGGAAAACCAAATTCCCTTTTCATGGCAACCGCGGTATTACGACCGCATTGTAAGGAACAGGGGCGAAATGAACAGAATTGCCCTCTACATTGAGCAGAATCCGATGAAATGGGAAACGGACTGTTTCTATGACTGTGAATGAATGATTGTGCAGGGGAAAAAGTCCACCAATAAAATTATGCTAGTAGAATAATTCTATTAGCATAATTTTCGGGATTTTGTATCGTTGTAATTGGTATTTATTTGAAAATAAATATCATACACACCTCTCACTGCCGTTTCGGCTTCGACTTAATATTCCACGAAATGCAATTCAGTGCGCCGCCGTTGCGTACAGATTCCAATGCCGGTATGCCAACGACTTTGCACTGCGGCATCGCCTCCGCAATCTGTTGAAGGGCTTGCTCATCCTCGGGGATTCCCAGCTGCGGGACGAGCACCAGACTTCCAACTTGTAAAAAGTTGATGTAGGCCCAACTGTTTTTGTCTGTTTTCTCCACGTTGTATTTCAGTGTTTTAACATCGAAATGTTTCTCCAAAATCCGGAGAAAATCTTGTGCAAAACTCTTGTCGAAATCGCCGTAATTGGTCATCAGCACGCGGTTGTCGCCCACATAGTGGACGATGCCGTCGCTGTGTCCATATCTCTCTCGCTTGTCCCACGGAAGGAAAACAATTTCGCACCGGAATGTCTCTTCCAGAATTCGTTGCACCTCGTTGTGCGACATCTCTTTGTTTTCCACAAAAACTTTCTCCGTCATCACTATTTTGTTGCCGCATTTCACCACGTTGCCGCCGTCGAGCACCAAGTCCAAAGGCACCACTTGTGCATGATGAAGAAAATCCACATTTCCCACATCCCTGACATTTGTGATATATTGCTCTTGATGTTTATCCACCAGATAGTTGGGATAGTATTTGTAAGACACAAAACGCTTTTCATCCGTTTGTATGGGCATGTAGTCGCGGCACCAGATATCGTTGGTGTTGTCCAGAATCCGATACGCCACGGCATTGTCCTGAAGTGTCTTCGTAAGGATCTGATATAGTTCAGGACACTCTTTTGAAAGCCAGTCGGAGAGAAAAACAGTGTTGGTGAGGTGGTCGGTTAGCATGATGAAACTACTTCCAAGGTGACATTTTTTTGTAATTAGGATCAATGGTTAAGTTCAAACCATCTACATAGAATCTATAATTTCCATCTATTTTTTTTGTTTTGCCAGTGATGTAGCGTTCTGTTGTTGCCATTTTCCCTGAAAGTAGAGTTTTTTCATCTGTCACAACAATGCAAGGAGCAGAATTTTGTTCCAATGCTGGTGAATAGAAGAGTTCCCAACAACATTTTCTTGGACCAAAAATCACTTCTTTATTGACTTGATTGTCCTCAAGAGGCATCATGGTTCTTATGAGAATTCCACCATAGTATTCCTTTTCAACACTCTTAAAAGACAAGTCAACTCCATAATCATGTAGCCACCACATTCCTGCTTCTTCTGTGCGTTCTATCGTTACATTATCATTGTGTTTGTTGTTTTTGAAATAGAATTCTATCTCTAAAATTCTATAACTACCATGGTCTGTTTTGATATGGCTTTTAAACAACAGTATTTCTGCAATATCCTCAAAAGTTTTCGTGATTGTCTCAACATCAGATTTAGCGTCTAAACAAGACAATAATTGTTTTAAATCTCCCATACCTCTAATTTTAATATTTTTAATAATTTAATAAATTAATAATTTGATTATCAATAACTTTCGGCTGCAAAGGTATACCGAAAAAATTGACTGACCAAACTTTTTTTGTTAAACCTTGTTAAACTTTTTAAAAAGTTATTTTTATAAATAACTATAAATCATAATTTTATATATGATTTTTTAGTACTTTTGCAGTCGAAAAAAAAAAGACGACACAGATATGAAACGAATATTTATCATGCTATTTATATGCATTTTATTCGTTGGATGTACTAAAGACTGGGGGCGCCCTACGACCCGCGACTATCCCATCGACGGCATATACAACGGCCTTGATGTCAGCGACGCTTTCCAAGTGACAATGAGCGACCAAGTGAATAATGTGGTTGTTACGGTGAACGAACGTGCCCACGAAAGAGTTTTGGTGGAGGTGAAGAACGGCAAGCTGCACATCGGATTCAAACCGAACACGGGGTACGATGGTCCAGCAACGGTCGTCATCCCTGCAAATACGATTTTAGAACTCAATCTAAGTGGAGCGTCTTCGTTCACCGGGAATCTCGAGGGTGATCAACTTGACATTAACCTTTCTGGAGCCTCTATCTACAGCGGCAATATCTCCGCCGAAAAAGTTCATCTTAATCTTTCCGGTGCATCCACATACACAGGATCAATGGATGCTTATAAGATTTTCACCAATCTTTCTGGGGCTTCCACCATCACAACGAATGGTATCGGTCACACTTTTATGGAGATTGACCTTAGCGGTGCCAGCCATCTGAATGCCGTCGACCTTAACGCTCCGATGATATTTGGCGGCATGAGTGGCGGCAGCTTTGCCGATGTTACCTGCTGTTCCAGTTTGGAAGTGGAACTCAGTGGTGGCAGCACACTCACGTACGGGACTATTTCAGACGATTGTCATCCTGTTATCAATTGTCCCTGCACCGGCGGCTCAACGGTCGGCCCACGTCGATAGTTAATGTAATTCAAAACCCAGAATCATAGTACTTTTGCCAATCCTTAATACACAGAAAATGAAAAGGAAAATCATTCTGCTCATATTCATCTGCTTCAGTATTTTCGCTTTGAAAGCGCAAAACGATTCGGTGAAAACAGTGACGTTTGACGATAGTTTCCAGTGCGGCCCGCCAGATTATATCGTTATGATTAACGGCAAACTCCCCCTCTCGGTGAGGACGCTTATCTCGTTTGATCCGGCGGTTTACAAAGACACTATCACTTATGATTTCTATTATAATTTCAAAAGGTACTCATACGGTTCTGTTTGGTGGTCGGATAAATGTCCAGACCTTTGCTCCATCATCCCTGATTCTGCCAAGGTTTATCTTGAATTCCAATATCGGGAGGCGATAGGCTGGAATCGATGGAAAGATCATTCTTACCGCGACACCCTCGTTTGGGGTATTTTTTTGGGTGTCGAATTTGTGAATATCAACGATATCAACAAAAAGAACTACTACATCAACTATATTCTACAACCCCCTTGGAAACGTTTGAGTCCTTACGACGGAAACAAATATGGCAACAGTCGAAGAGCATTCAGAAGATTTTACAAGAAAATCACGCAAGGATGGTTCCCCTCCAGCTATACCGATGAAGGCAGGCCTATTTATTTTTAAATGATTCTATTCTCCGCATTTTTACTGGAAAAAATTGAATTCTGTTAAATTCTGAATATATGAAGATTTTCAAGAAAAAAAGTTGGGTGGTTTACCTCATCATGTTTGTCGTCCTTGCTGTGGCATACTTTCTGGCAGATTGGTTGATCTCGGGACTCAATTTGCGTAGAGCCATCATTGGAGGAGTGGTAGGCAGCGTAATCATTACCATTTTATTTTGGTTCTTTGACCAGGGAATTGAACAGATCAAGAAATCGACAAAACAAGACCAATCTGAGGAATAATTTTGAATATAAAAGATCAAAAACAATGAAATACGACACTTTGAAAGGACTCCATCACAGCGAGCAGCTGGTGGTGGAGCACAAAGACACCGCCGCGGTGTATGGCTCCGGCGCATTGGAGGTGTTTGCCACCCCCGCCATGATTGCCCTGATGGAGAAAACCTGCCTGATGGCCGTTTGCGATAAGGTCGGTGAGGGCAACACCACCGTCGGCATCGCCGTCAATATCAAGCACTTGAAAGCCAGTCCCGTGGGCGCCACCATCCGGTGCGAAGCCGAACTGGTGGAGGTGGACCGCCGCCGTCTGGTGTTCGCCGTGAAGTGCTTCGAGGGCGAAAACCTCATCGGCGAGGGCATCCACGAGCGGTTCGTGGTGGAGAGCGCCAAGTTCATGGCGAAGCTGTAAAACAGGAATCCATCGGACAACAATTTTTGAACCATGAAACTATTGCGTGAAATCATCGGTTATGTATTGGGCGGCGTGCTCTTTGTGGCCTTGATGCCGACGGTGATGTGGCTGGCATCGGGGATGCCGAAGTTGGAGCACATCGGTGCCGTGAGGGCCTCCATCACCGGCGTGCTGATGCTGGGCGGACTGTCGCTGAGCGTGTGGACCATCGTCTATATGAAGCGGCGCGGCAAGGGCAACCCGATGGACGCTTTCGGACACGAGGTGGCGCCCCGCACGCAGCACCTGATGACCGACGGCCCCTACCGCCTCAACCGCAACCCCATGCTCACCGGCACGCTCACCTACCTCGCCGGCGCCGTCGTGTGGCTGTGGACCTGGCAGTCCGCACTCGTGTGGGTGCTCTTCTTTGCCATCATGATGACGCAGGTCATCAGCGAGGAACGCCGCCTCCGCCGCGACTTCGGCGAAGAGTACGAGGCCTACTGCCGCCGGACGAGGAGGTTCTAGTAACTTATCTGGTTTGATATGGGAAAAAACATCAAAAGTCCGTACTTTTGCCATCTAAAAAAATCATACTATGGAAACCACATTTTGTCAAAGCTGCGGAATGCCGCTCACCCCGGAAATCCTCGGCACGAACGCCGACGGCAGCAAGAACGAAGAATACTGCATCTATTGCTACAAAGACGGTGCCTTCACCGGCGACTTCACCATGGAAGAGATGGTGGATTTCTGCGCACAGTTTGTGGAGGAGTACAACAAAAACACCGGTCAAAACCTCAGTCGCGAGGAGTACAAAGACGTCCTGCGTCAGTATTACCCAAATCTGAAACGCTGGCGACTGCCCGCCGACCAGCTGCCGCACGCCACCTCGCCCATCAAGCAGCAGCTTATTGATAAGGTCAATGCGTTGGGAATCAAGGATATGCCGCATATCGACAACCTCTTCGTGCTGCAGGGCTCGTTCGTCAATATGGAGTATGTCATCAACGGCAACAAAGTGAAACTTCTTGACGACAACGCTACTTACTGGTGCAATCAGGTCGAAAAACAGGGTGCGAACGGTCGCTGCTACGGTATCGCTTGCGACGAACACTGCATCCTCGTGAGCGAATACGGCAAAGACGGTGCGGATGCCGAGTTGGTGGTGTTCAAAAGAAGATAGTATTATGAAACAACAAATCAACCCTGAAGAGACCAAGCGGGCTTTCGCCTTCGAGATGTGGCTGAATGCGCCGATGCCGATGGTAACATTGGTGAAAACGATGGATGTAAGCCGTCTGGCGCGCCTCAGCCGGAAGAGCGGTGTGAAGTTCAACACGCTGATGTGCTGGTGCATCGGCAAGGCGGCCACCGACACCGAGGAGCTCTACCTGCTGCCCGAGGGCGGCCAACTGTTCCGCTACGACCGGATGGCCATCAACGTGGTGGTGCGCAACCGCAAGGGCGGCATCAACTCGTGCGACATCCCCTTCTCTGCCGACCTCCAGCAGTTCAACCGCGACTACCTGGAGCTGACCACTAAGGTGGCGGAGGAGTGCCAGAGCAACTTCCTCGACGGCTACATGATTGTCGGCACCTCCGCCATGATACAGACAGAGCTCGACTGCGTGGTGAACCAATACACCGACAAGTTCCTCAACCCCATGGTGATGTGGGGCAAGTACCGCAAGAGCTGGTTCAAGACGCTGCTGCCGGTGTCGTTCCAGTTCCACCACGTGCAGATGGACGGCGGCGACGCAGCACGGTTTTTGGAGCGGCTGCAGCGGGTGATATATCTGAAAGGGGAGAAATCGTAAAAAATTTTCTCACTATGACACAGAATGGCACACCTTCCCAGTATTTTTGCCACGGAATTCAAAAGCAAAAAACAGTATGAAAGGAATGGTTGAATTGTGTTATGACATGCCCCAGTGGGAAACTCACTTAGAAACAGCAGATGTCGCATTCAGCGAGGTGCAGCGGATACAACTGAAAAACGAGATTCACGACTTTTTGAGTGATGCGGTGTTGGAGCTGGTGGAAGAAAACAGGTTGTACCTTATGAAAAAACTGCATGATTTTCTGGAAAATGAGGAGATCTTTGCGGGAAGCAACAAAATTTTTCGGAGGATGCCTTCAATGCCGGAGGACATTGTCTTCGACACGGACATCAGCACTTTTTTGGAAGAGGAGAGATTGTTGGAGGCAGAAGAACCCTGTCGGTTGCATCAGGCCGGTGGTGTGGATTATTAAATTATTAAGATGTTAAATTATTAAATTATAATTAGTTATGAGAAAATTGTCAGACAGTTTCATGAAAAGACTCCAAGGAGAGTGGAAACCATTATTGGAGTACATTTTGTCGGATTCCGAACTGGATTTGCAAATCAGAGACAACTACATCAATGTGTATTACCAGGGAGGGAATATTCTAAAAATTAATCCGCGTAGTTTCTATTTTGATGAATTTTATTTCTACAAAGATTGTAATAAAGAACGGAAAACACATTTACAAGAAAAGGCTAAAAAAGGTGATGTTAATGCAAAACAGATAATTGATGACCTTGTTAAGGAAAGGGACGACTTGAAGGAAAATCTTAAATCTCCTTTAAATCATTCAAAGGTAGAATGCTATTTTAGTAAGGCAAAAGCAAAAATGAAGAAATGGGAAGAAACTCTAAATGCCACCATTAATATATCCCATAAAGAGAAACAAGAACAACAACAGATAGCCATTGCCAACAGGAATGATACGGATTATGTTGTGTTGGACTTGGAATACGCAGTTAGCCGTCGTTCAAAATTTGCATATGATGGTAAATTAAACAAAAAAGTTCCTCGTTTTGATATAATAGCCATTCATAATGGACAGTTGGTGGTTATTGAATTGAAAAAAGGTATGGATGCTACGGGTGGATTATCTGGAATAAAACCACATATTGATTGTTTCAATCATACAATAGGAAGAGATGTGAACAATCTTTTTACACAAGAGATGAAAGATTTATTGAAGCAAAAACAAGACTTAGGTATCTTGGACAATTCTTTGAAAATAAATGATACTAAACCAAAATTTATTTTTGCATTTGCAGATAAAAAAGAAGAGGACAAATTTATTGAATTCTCTTCTTGTTGTTTCAAAGAAGGACATAAAGATGATTTGATATATTTAAATAGTAGTCATAAATTAAACAAAGCAATGTCAAGAGACTATTATTATCAAGAACGAAAAAAGCAAATGAACTACTACAAGATTAATTTATCTAAAATTGCGAAAAATAATGGCTTTTATAAAGGGAGTAATAGAAAATTTGTTTTACAACAAAAGGATTGTGCTCACAACCTCTATGAAAAATTGAGAGTGGATTGTCATAATTATTTTTCAGGCTATAATATTTCTTGGTGGGGAGAGAACACCCATATAAAAAAGCCATCAGGCCATCTTGTATCCTCGCAAATCCACTGTCTTAACCATCTTTTTGCTTTGAGAAAAGATGATGTTGCTATCAAAGCAATTATTGAAAAAGCAACAGGTTCGAAAATAAAAAAAGTATATCCATCTCCCATTGACAAAGATGGCGGTTTTATCTCATTTGAGTTTGTTTGTAAAAACAAGACTTTGCTGAACGAAAAATATGAAACTCGTGGTGCAAAATGCACATCTGTAGATGCGTTAGTGTATGTTCAGACGATAGACAATCAGAATATTCTCATACCCATTGAATGGAAATATACGGAAACCTATCAAGGAAAAGAAGCCGACGAAGAGAGTTTGATTCGTTATCCCAAACTGATTGATTCTGCGTCAAATTTTCAAAAATGGGATGATTTATACAAGGCAGATCCGTATTATGAATTGATGCGACAAACTCTTCTGATGGAACAAATCATCAAGCAAAAAGATATTAATGGAATTAAGGCTGTGGATTTTCGTCATATAATGGTTATTCCAAATGCTCATACTGAATTGAAAAATGCCATTGAGGAAAAATATATCCCTACTTTGAAAGACAAATCCAAATTTCATATCATCGATCCCCAAGACCTGCTTTCCCCCTTGAAAGGAAACGATGACTACAAAGAACTGATGGAATATCTTGAAACCCGCTACTGGAAATAGTCACTCAAAATCACTGCCCTTTTACAAAATTATGCTACTAAAATAATTCTATTAGCATAATTTTTATATTTTTGCACCGTCATATGGTCAGATCCTGTTCAAAAGGCTTCGCAAGCTCTGAAAGTATGACAGGGAAAGAGTAAAATAGAAGTCCCAAGCAAAAAAACGTCACATTATGAAAAAATTCCTTCTCCTTATTGCCATTGTGGCCTGCCAAAGTGCCTATTGCCAGAAAACAGACTTTTGGTTCACGCAAAAATACGAGAATGCCGATTGGTATCAGGAGAGGCTTCTCAACATTGACGGGTACATGGCCTCTACAGGCAACAGCCTGGATAGTGTTTTTGCCATCTGTACTGGAGCATACAACATCCTTGTTTTTGAAAGGTACGTGTATGGTGAATCCATCTGGGGCGGCTATACCTTTGTTCACCACGCTATTCTTGTAAAAACCGACAAAGCCAAACAGATTGTGGAGGCATATTTTGTTCCGTACGGATGGGCAGAATACCCCATTGGCACAATGATTTATAAGTCTGACGGTGGCATCAACCTCAAAAATGGGATTGATGTGAAAGCTCTAAAATTCAGACATTTGGACGAAAGTAATGTCCGAGATTTGCTGAAAGAGCATCCCGGCAAATTGAGGGTGCCGAAAGGTTCGCACTAAACGATGTACATAAAATTATTTTAGTAGCATAATTCTATTAGCATAATTTTCTGGATTTTGCATCGTTTTCTCAGATATTTATTTGAAAATGAATATCATACAAAATTCCCGCCCTGTTTGGCATTCCTCCTTTTTGCCATCGACCGGAAGAACCTGCCGGCCGTGGTGCTGGCCGCCAGCTTTACAGTGTGCCACTGCATTTTCGGGGTGGTGAATTATTTGTAAACACTTGATATTAAATACATAAATAACTCCGAGATTATTATTGCGTCCCCATTGATTATTCAAAAAAAAGTAGTACTTTTGCAAAAATAAACATACCCTTAACAAAACTGCATTAAAATTACGATGATGAACACAACCGATCTCCAATTGGCTTCCAACGATGAATTCCTGATATACCAGTCAGAAGACGGTACTATCAAAGTTGACGTGCTGTTTCAAGATGAGACAGTATGGCTTACCCAAGAACACATGGCTCTGCTGTTTGGCAAAGGTAGGACAACAATATCGGAACATATATCTCATATTTTTTCTGAGGGAGAACTTCAGGAAGAGGTGGTGTGTCGGAAATTCCGACATACCACTCAACATGGTGCTATTGAAGGACTTTCGCAAACAAAAGATGTGAGATATTACAACCTCGATGTCATCATTTCCGTGGGTTATCGGGTAAAATCGCGACAAGGCACGTTGTTCCGTATATGGGCCACTCAGCGCCTACGCGACTATATCATCAAAGGTGTAGCATTGAACGATGAACGTTTCAAAAGGGGTAATTCCATGAATTATTTCAAGGATTTGCTCGAACGCATCCGTGAAATCCGTCTTTCTGAAAAAGTTTTCTATCAACAAATTAAAGATATTTACAAAACCAGCATTGATTATGACCCCTCTGATGAAATAACACTCCAGTTTTTCAAAGAGGTTCAAAACAAATTGTTGTGGGCTGTAAGTGGGAAAACCGCCGCTGAATTGGTCTATTATAGAGCGAACTCCACTTTGCCAATGATGGGGCTTACCTCTACAGAGAAGACGGGGAAAGTGCTGAAATCAGATGTGGGTGTGGGCAAGAATTATTTGAATGAGGATGAGATGAAGATGTTGAAACTCATTGTAGAACAGTTTCTTGCATTTGCAGAAGCGCAAGCACTCTCCCACACACCTATGTATATGAAAGATTGGGTGGAACATTTGAAAATGGTGTTGACGATGAATCGTAAGTCAATCTTGGAGGATGCCGGACACATTTCGCATCAAATGGCATTGGAAAAAGCAGAAATTGAGTACGATAAATTCAAAAACACGCAACGTCAGATGGAACACTTGGAGAGCATCAAGGAATTGGCAGAAGATATCAAGAGACTAAAAGGTGATGATTAATGAACAACGGAACGAATCCATTAAACGGCGTATTCCGAAAAGAAAGAGTAACCGGGAATCGTGTATTCTCACGAAGATTTTGCTGATGGTCGCAGAAAAAGTCTGCGGAGCCAAATGATGAAAGACTATAACATGCTAGAAACCAACCGAATTATCCTGCGCCTCTGGCGCGACGACGATGCCGAAACGCTCTTCCTGTACGCTTCCGACCCCGATGTGGGTCCCCGCGCGGGCTGGCCTCCCCACAAAAGTGTAGAGGAGAGCCGCGAAATCATCCGAACCCTCTTCCATAGCGACCATATCTGGGCCATCGAACTGAAGGAGACCGGCGAGCCTATCGGCTGCATCGGCTACCTGGCCCACGGCGAGAGCAACATCGACATCGGCGAGAACGACGTCGAGGCGGGCTACTGGGTCGCCAAGCCCTACTGGAACCGTGGCATCTGCACCGAGGCGCTGCAACTGCTGATCGACTACTGCTTCAACACGAAGGGCTTCCGCACTATCTGGAGCGACTTCTTTTTGGACAATCCCGCGTCGGGCCGCGTAATGGAGAAGTGCGGCTTCCGCGACACCGGCGAGATCAAACAGTGCGACCGTCTCCAGCTCGGCAACGACAAGCCGGTGAAAGTGATGCGGTTGGATAACAGATGAAATACAATGTAGCCGATTTTTTATTACAATACTCTCACTGTCAATATCATTTTAAATCAAATCATTATGAAAAACATCCTTTTTATCGTCGGCTCGTTGAGAAAAGATTCTTTCAACCGACAGCTCGCCGCGGAGGCAGAGAAATACTTGGCTGGACAGGCATCCGTAACCTATTTGGATTACATGAATGTACCCTTTATCAATCAGGACATTGAGCATCCCGCGCCGGCAGCCGTAACCCAACTGCGCGAAACGGTGGCCCAGGCCGACGGCATCTGGATTTTCACCCCCGAATACAACTTCAGCTACCCCGGTCACCTGAAGAACGTGCTCGACTGGCTGTCGCGCCCCGTTGTCGCGAACGACTATGCCACGCCTACCGTCATCAACGGCAAGAAAGTGGCACTGAGCGGTGCGGGCGGACAGATGGCCACCGGCAAATGCCGCGAGAAACTTACCGAGCTGCTCACCTTCATCAAAGCCAATGTAATGACCGACCCGCAAACGGGCATCACCCTCAATGCGGAGGCTTGGACGGAGGGCCGGATGATCCTCACCGACGAGCAGCGCGCCGCTCTGAAAGCCCAGGCCGACAAATTCGTGGCATTCATAAAAATGTAGGGACGCATTGCATGCGTACGTTTTCTCATGCGTCCGCATTAATTACGGACATACGCAGTATCACGACCGCACTGTACGGATAATATACCGTTCCCTAATATTTCGCCACAAAATCCCTTATCAACCTGAAAATCGGCTCGTAGGAGTCGATAAGGAAATTCTCGTAGGTGTCGAAAGTGGTGTGATAGTACTTGAAGGCATCGCCCTCCTCGTTCTCAAAGAGGATGCACGGCACGTGGCGCACCGCAAAGGGATAGTGGTCGCTGTTGCCGGCCAACTCCCCGCGGTTCAGGCCCTTGAAGAGGCTTTTTTCTTTGTTGATTTTCTCCATCAGGTCGTAGCCGCGCAGTCCCTCGTCGCTCACCTCGCAGTACTGCACCGGATTGTTGTCGCCAATCATGTCGATGTTGAACAGGTACTTGATTTGCGCCAGCGGCACGACAGGATGCTCCACATAATACTCCGAGCCGCGCAGGTTGGCATCCTCGCCCGAGAAAGAGATAAAGTACATGTCGTACTCGGGACGGTTCTGAGCGTAATAGGCCGCCAGTGTCACGATAGCGGCGGTGCCGGAGGCGTTGTCGTTGGCGCCCGCATAATAGACATCCTTGCCGAGGTTGCCGAGATGGTCGTAGTGCGCCGTGAAGACATAGCAGCTGTCGTGGCGCTTGCCTTCCACCTTGGCGATGACGTTGAAAAGCTTGACATTTTCCATCATTTTGTTGTCAATGTCAACGGTGATGCTTTGGGCATCCTTCGGGAAGTCGGAAGTGGCCCAGATGACGGGTTTGCCGAAAACCTTCTCGCCGTATGCCTTGTAGAACTTCAGTAACGGCTCCCACGTCTGTATGATTCCCGCATTGGTGCAGCTCGTGCCGCCCCACAGCCGCTGGAAAACCTCATAGTGTTTGTAGGAGAAGAAGAAGTCGCACACCACGAAACAGTCTTTGTATTCCGGCTTCGCAAGGTCGGCAAACATCTTTTCAGCATCGAAATTGTTGGTGTCAACGTAATAGAGCTTGTAGGTGCCGTGCACGCCCGGTGAATACTCGCGCATGGAAAAATCCACGCCCGGTGTCAGCGCACGCCCGTCCACCGACAGCTCCATCTTGCCGGGGAATGTGTTGATATTGATGGCGAAAGGCTGGCAGACCACCTCATCCACACCTGCTTTTTTATACTCACTTTTCAGGTATTTGCCTGCCTTGTTGGCACCGCCTTTGGCATAGCCACGTCCCTGATATTTTTCAGAAGTCAGCTCCTTGACCACCTGTTTGTAATGGTTTAAGTCCTGTGCCTGTAGAGAAATGTTCAAAGACATTCCTGCCAGGAGCAACACCATCAAAAATAAAATCTTTTTCATCACTTTCAGTTTTTCCTTTTCACGCATTGCATGATGCTGTGGCCGAGGCCCAGTCCATGGTGGATTTTCTCTATGGAGAGTCCTGCGCTTTCCACACAACGGGCCATATCATCGGAGTAGTACATTTTACTGTTTCCGTTTGCTAATGCCGTAAAATAAAGGCTAATCTGCGCCAAGCAGTAAGAAGCGGTCTCGAAGCGCTGGCGATCCCAGAAGGTCTCCATGATATAGAGTTTGCTGCCTGCATTCATGGAAGCGGCGGCGCGGCGCAGAATGCTGCACACCTGCTCTTCCGAGAAACAGTCGAGGAACTGGCTCATCCAGATGGCGTCGAAGCCGACCGGGAAGGCGGTGGCCTCATCAAGGAGGTTGCAGCCGTGGCCGTGAATACGGTCTGCCCCCTCCAGGCCGGCGGTGGCATTGCGCATCATCTCCAGCTGCTGCGGGAGATCCATGATGGTGACATTCACCTCCGCATCGTGCTTCACACACTGCGTAGCCCAACGCCCCGTATTGCCACCTACATCCAACAAGGTGCGCGGATGGTTGCTGAACACAATCTGCAAGGCCTGCTCGAACGAGTTGTCGGAGTAGAAATGGTCGAAGCCAAACCAGCTCTTCTGCACCTGCGGGGGCAACTGCGACAATCCTTCATAAATGGTCGGCCAGCTGCCAAACACCTTCAACCCTTCCGGCTTGCCGTTCAGAATGGCCTCCTCCAAGTTGAAAAGTCCAAGATAGTTGACATCGTGGTTGAAGTCCATGTTCACGCGCGCCATGTCGTCGTGCAGGAGGAACCAGCCGGGCTTGGCCAGGTAGAACCGTTCGTCACGGAACAGCACCGTGCCGATGGTGAGTGAAGACTCAAGCAACACCTGCGCACCATAATGCGACAGGTGGGCCTGCTGGGCGATTTCGTCCATGGTCATTCCCTCTTTGTGATCATCCAGCATCTGAAAGATGCCGAATTTCACCATCAGACGCGAAACTTGAAATACGATAGGACCAAAGGCGATTTCTTGCGCAAGCCGCTGTGCCTGCAAAGCAGAGAAACGATCTTTGGCGTACATTTCTTTTTGAGGTGATTCAAGCATTTTATACGAATAAAGGATAAAAATGAAGGAAGATTAGTTTTTCATGGAGGCGATGTCCTTCACGGCCTCAATGGCAGTGTCAATCTCCTGTTCGGTGGTGAAAGCACCCACGCTGAAACGCACGGAACCGTGGCAATTGATGGTGCCGAGGCCTTCGTGTACCTTGGGAGCGCAGTGCAGACCGATACGGCAAGCGATATCGTAGTCCACATCGAGCATCGTGCCCACATCGCTGGAGTCCCATCCCGTGACATTGAACGAGAGTACCGGGTTCTGGTTCTCAACAGAGGTGGCGCAATATATGGTCACGCCTTCAATCTCTTTGAGACCGTCACGAAGTTTTTTCCACAGCACCATCTCACGGTTGTGGATGTTCATGATACCTTCTTTCATGATCCATTTCACACCCGCGTTGAGGCCGGCGACACCGAGGAGGTTGAGGGTACCGGCTTCGAGACGGTAGGGATACTCTTCGAGGTGACCGGGAACGGCAGAGCGCACACCGGTACCGCCGAAGCGGGTCTGTCCGATGGTGACACCTTCGCGCACGTACGAACCACCGATACCGGTGGGTCCCATCAGGCACTTGTGTCCCGTAAAACAGTAAACATCAATATTCTGAGCCTGCATATCCAAATCCACAGCACCTGCGCCCTGACTGCCGTCCACCACAAAGATCAGACCGTTATCGTGGCAAACCTTGCCGATTTCTGCCAACGGCTGGATGGTACCGATGACGTTGGAGCAGTGGGTGCAAACCATAAATTTCGTATTCTTCTTGATGGCCTTCTTCACATCGTCGGGGCTCACATAACCGCGCTCGTCGAACGGCAGGTAGGTAACCTCGATCTGGCCGCGCTGCTCGAGCGTGTACAGCGGACGAAGTACCGAGTTGTGCTCCAACATGGTAGTGATAACGTGGCAGCCAGGGTGTTCCAATGCCAAACCCTGGATAATCATGTTCAAGGAGTCAGTAGCGTTATAGCTGAAAGTCAGACGGTTGAAGTCGCCACCGCCATTAAACAGGTTGGTGAGCATCTTACGGGTGTCCGACACGAGCTCGCCCGTTTCGATAGCGGCATCGAAGCCCGAGCGGCCGGGGTTCACACCATGGGTGCGATAAAAATGGTCCATGAAATCATACACTTCCTTCGGTTTCGGGAACGTGGTTGCAGAATTGTCTAAGTAAATCATATTGAATAATTTTATTGTTTTAATTTTGAGGGTGCAAACTTACACAAAATTTCTGAATGTTGAGCCTGCAAATTCTATACTTTATGCGCATTTATCTCATGAATAAAAATAAAAAAAGAGGGTTCCTTACGAAACCCTCTTTTATTGCATATCATCAGCAGATTATCTCTGCGAGATGCTGACCTTGTAGTTGCGAACTGCATCAGCAGTGGTCACTCTCACAACGTACATGCCGTTGGCAGCATTCACGTTGATAACGGTCGGGTTGTCCTGAGCCTTGCCGTTGTAGATGATGCGGCCGTTGAGGTCATACACCTGAACGTTGTTGATGATCACATTGCTGTTGTTCACCACATAGATGTCGTTGCCATAGCTGTAAACCTTCACATTGTCAAGGCTGTAGTTAGCAACACCAGTGGTGTCCGGAAGCGTACCTTCGGTGCGGAACTGCTGCTGTGAGCTCCAGTTGCTTTCAGCAGTGTCAGCGATGCACACAGACTTCACATTCCATACATACACCATGTTGTCATCCAAACCGCTCAGCTCGTAGCTGGTTTCGGTGATGCCAGTAACTTCGGTGTAAACGGTATCATCGGCGCTCTTGTAACGAATGGTGTAGGAAGTAACTTCCATATCGGTCCAGTTCAAAGTAGCGGAGTTGTCGGTGATGTCGGTGGTCCAAGCGTAGGTCGGAACCGGGCATTCAGCCGGCACGAAGGTAACGTCGATGGTGTGGTTAGCCGTCACATTCACGAAGGTGTAGGAAGCAACCGGGTTAGCCAGCGGCACGCTGTCAATCAATACCTCACCGATGGTGTAGTACTCGTCAGCCACGATCACGAAGGACTGGCTTGCACCATAGTTTACGGTCACATCGCCAGCAGGCGTGATGGTACCATTAGCACCAGCAGTAGCAGTGATGGTGTAGGTAGAATCAGCGATAGCGGAGAAGATGACGTGGATGGTAGCATCGGCAGTCACAGAATCGAAGATGTAGCTGTTGATAGCACCCTGGTCGGCGCCGTCAACCTCAACACTTTCAATCACATAACCCACAGCAGGAGTGATGGTGAAGAACTGGGAAGCACCGCAGTTCACAATCACCTCACCAGCAGGAGTGATGTTACCACCTTCAGTAGCCGTAGCCGTGATGGTGTAGGTCTTGATAGCAGACTCAACGGTGATGACGTGGTTAGCAGTGATGCTGTCCACATCAACGGTAGTCACAGCACCAAGGTCCTCGCCATCGAGCATAACGCTTACAATTTCGTAGCAGTCATCAGCGGTGAGCGTGTAGGAGACGCTTTCGCCGTATTCAACGGTGGTGTCACCCTCAGGAGTGATTTCAACGCCAGCGGCACCGTAAGCGGAAACCGTGTAGGTGTACTTAGCGAAGGTAGCATCGATGGTATGGTCGGCGTGGAGAGCGCTGAAAGTGTAGCTGTCAATAGCACCCTGCTCAACGCTGTCAACCATTACGCTCACAATGTAGTATCCCTCGTTCGGGGTGATTTCATAAACCGGAGTTTCACCGCAGTTGAAGGTGTCGGTAGGAGTAATCGTACCAGCATCCTCATCGTTCACGTTGGCCGTGATGGTGTAGGTGTTCATGGTGAAGGTAGCGGTGATGGTGTGGTTGGTGTCGATTGCGTTGAAGACGATCACCGTGTCGGTGAGTTCGCAGGTGATATCCTCGCCGTCCACCGTGATAGTAGTCAGCGTGTAGCAATCATTAGCAACGATGTTGTAAGTAACATCTGTACCGCAGTTGTAAACACCCGTCTCGGTGATCACACCGCCTTCAGCCTGAGTGGCCTCAACCGTGTAGGTCATCACCTGGAAGTAAGCCTGGATGGTCATGTCGCGCTGGATGTTGTCCAAGGTGAGGGTCGTACCATCGAAGTTAGCGCTGTCAAGGTAAGAAACACCGTTGACCAACAGTTCAGAAACGGTCTGGCATTCATCAGGTGTAAGGGTGTAGGTCATTGAACCGTTGTAAGCCACCACAGTGTCACCAACAGGATCAATCGTACCATTGTTGTAAGCAACAGAGGTCAGCGTGTAGGTAATGTCGGCGAAGGTGACGTCGATGGTGTAATCAGCGGAGATGCCGTTGATGACGTATGAGGTCACAGAACCGATGTTGTTACCGTTCACTACCACGCTCTCCACTTCAACACCGTCGTTGTCAGGAGTGAAGGTGAAGGAGATGGTGTCGCCGCAGTTGTAAGTACCGCTGGTCGGGTCAGCCGTGCCGTTGCCGGTCACGTTGACGGTCACCTCGTAGGTAGTGGTTTCGAACTGAGCCACCACAGTGTGGTTGCTGTCGATATTGCTCATGGTGTATTCAGCGGTGGGAACACCAGCCACGAAGTTGGTGTCAGCCTCGCCGTCAACCAAGATGGCGCTGATGTTGTAGCAAGGATCTGCGGTGATGGAGAAGGTCACGCTGCCGCCGAAGACCACTTCATTGTCGCCTTCGAGCAGGATCGTACCATGATCCTCAGCCGTAGCATTGATGACATACACATTGGGTTCGAACACGACGTTCAAGGTGTGGTTAGCGTCGATGTTACTGAAGGTGTAATCGTAAGTGTCAGCGTTAGCAGGAACGTTCTCAGCAACGCCGTCAACGGTTACGCTAGCGATGTGGTGACCGAAGTCAGCGGTGATGGTGTAATCAACCGTAGCTTCGTACTCAACAGTGGTGTCACCAGGAGTGGTGGTACCGTTGCCGTTCACCGTTACGTCGATAGTGTAGTTGTTACGAGCGAAGATAACCTCGAGAGTGGTATCCTGCGTAGCAACAGTCACATTTCTGAGAGCCTCGACATCACTGTTGTGGTTCAGCGTGTAGGTCACGCCACCCAGAGTGTGGCTTTCGATATGCCAACCAGTGTCAGCCGTGATGGTGTACTGATAAGCAGCACCGCAATCCACCGTGTCGGTGGTGACGGTACCGTTACCGGTGTGGGTCTCGCCCATGAAGTATCTGTAGATTTCGAAGCTGGCTTCGATTACAGTGGTATCTTCGATGGAAGCGATAGAGAAGGTCTCGCCTTCGATGTCATCGATGGCCTGAGCCTCACCATTCACGAGAATCTCGCTGATGTAGTAGCAGTGGTCAGGAGTGATTTCGTACGAAACACCCGTACCATGCTCAACATTGGTAGTACCAGCCACCACGATCGAACCATGTTCGTTGGCGATGGCGGTCACCGGATAGTAATTTCTTGCGAAGTAAACATCCAAGTTGTGATGTTCGTGGATGTCAGTCACCGTGATTTCATCCTCAGTGGGCTGACCAACATAGTTGGTGGTCGTACCGTCGAGTACCACGTGGTCGATATGCCATCCGTAGTTAGCAGTGATTTCGTAGGTGTAATCGTCACCGCAGTTCACAACAGCGGAGGTAACCGTACCCATCGTATCTTCATGGGCGGTAGCCGTCATGTTGTACTCGAACATGGTGAACTCAGCATTGATGGTGTGTTCAACCACAGCCTGGTCGAAGTCGGCAGCGGTGAAGGTGTAGGTGTACGGGCTGATAGAATCGGTATAGCCAGTCCAAACGCTTTCGCCATCCACATCAACAGCAGAAATGTAGTAGCACGGCTGATCAGCAGTGATGGTGTAGGTAAGGGTTTCGCCATAGAAGATGGTGTCGGTTCCTTCAGGATCAATAGTACCATTAGCACCAGCAGTAGCGGTGATGTGGAACTCGTTGAGAGCGAAGACTGCGCAAACCTCGATATCCTGATCAACATTGTCGATGTTGTAAACCACCTCAACGTCGGTGTTGTTGCCGTAAGCCACATAACCGCCGCGGTTGTCAGAAACCTCAACGATATGATAACCGTTCAGCGTGTCAGCAACGATGATAGCGGTGGTGTTCATGTTGGAGTCAACCTCAACAGGATCGTTGATGGTAATCGTACCGTTCACAACGGCGCAAGCGCTCACCGTGTAGTGGTCGATTTCGAAGACTACGGTCAGCATCGTATCCTGACGAACAGGATTGATGGTGATGGTGGTGTCGTTGAAGTCGTTCGGCTCAACCATCGTGTTGTTGATGGTGTTGCCACCGAATTCGATGCTTGCGATGTGCCAGCCCATATCAGCGGTGATGGTGTAGGTGTATTCGTCGCCGCAGTTGATGTCATCGGCGGTGGAAACCGTACCATTACCCGTGTGGGTCTCGGTCATGTCGTAAGTGTAGATTTCGAAGTTGGCCTCGAGGGTGTGAGCCTCGGAAACATTAGCGAAGGTATAGGTCATTCCTTCAGGAACGATCAGAGAAGCCTGATCCTCACCGTCAACGATGAGTTCGCTAATGTAGTAGCAATCATCCGGAGTGATGGTGAAGGTAACATCCTGACCGTGCTCCAGAACAGTGTCGCCAGGAACGATAGTACCGTTAGCGCCAGCGGTCACATCCATCAAATAATGGTTGATTTCGAAGGTAGCCACGATGCTATGGTCTGCGTGGATGTCAGTGATAGAAGAAGTGAAGGTGGAGCTGTCAGCGATGGTCTCGGCAACACCGTCAACCTCAACAGAAGCGATGTGATAACCGAATTCCGGAGTAACTTCATAGTCGAATGCGCTGCCGCAATCCACAGAGTCAGTAGCGGTGATCGTACCCATGGTAACATCGTTAACAGAGGTAACAACTTCATAACGATAGATGTCGAAATTAGCTACGATAGTGTGGTTGTTGTCGATAGCGCTGAAGGTGTACGGATAAGCAACACTATCATTCACATTAATCACCGTCGTGTCATCCACCACAATCGTGGAAATGTAGTGACAATCGTTGGTGGGCTGGATGGTGTAGGTAACGTTGTCGCCATAACGAACGGCGCTGTCGCCTTCAGGAGTAATCATGCCGTTGGCAGCATCCGTAACAGAAGCGCTGATGGTGTAGTTGTTCAGTTCGAAGGTAACATCAATACAGGTGTCGCTCACCACGTTGGTCAGCGTGTAGGTCACAGTCGTATGTTCGTTCTCGCCATAGGTCTGAACATTGGTCTCATCGCTGAAGATAGTCTGTACGTGATAACCAGGAGCTGTAACCTGTACCGTCACCTCAACGGTGCTGTCGTGAGCAACCACTGCCGGATTGATGGTAGCAGTACCTTCAGTCAGCGGGTTGCAAAGCGTCACATTGTAAGTATTGATAGCGAAGGTGACATTCAAAGTATAGTCGCCATCTGCAGTCACGGTAACATCAATTGAGTTGTCGGCATTGGTAGTGGGCAGAGTCATCAGTTCCGTATTGTTAATACCGTCGGAAAGGATGCAAGACTCGATGTGCCATCCTTCGTCAGCGCGAACCTCGTAGGTGTAAGTCTCACCACAGTTAACAGTGGAGTCGAAGGAAACCGTACCATTACCGGTGTGAGTTTCAGCCATGATGTAACGGATGCTGTCGTAAGTCACAACAACAGTAGCATCTTCGGTAGCCGTCCAAGTGTAAGCCATGGAAGCAATGCTGTCAATGTACTCAACATCATTGATGGTGAAGGAGACGAGCTCGTTGCAGGCATTCGGAGTGAAGGTGAAATCAAGTGTGGTGTTGTAAACAGCAGTAGTATCACCGTCGATGTTGGTAACGCCCTCGCCAATGGTGGTGACGTTAACAGCATATTCATCGATAGCGGTGTAAACAATCACGTTGTGGTCGCCGTGAACGTCTTCCACAGTGTAAGTGTAGGTGTCTTCCTGGTTGGTGAAGACGGTATCCAAAACATAGTCAACGAAGATCATAGCGAGATGCTGACCTTCAGCAGCCTCCATCACGAAATCCCAATCCTGACCGCAGTTGGCCTCGCCCGTAGTAACGGTAGCGGAGCTGGACGGTTCGATGGTGGCGGTCATCTGGTAAACAACAGTATCGAAGCCCACCGTGATGGAGTGCTCATCAACCACGTTGACAAAGGTGTAGGTATCACCGGTAACCGTGTAGTCAGTACCAGCGGTCAGCGTAGTGCCGTCAACAGTGATTTCGCTAATATAGTAGCAAACATCAGAAGGAGTGATAACAAACGGAACATCCTCACCCCAAGTCCAGCTGGAGTCAACAGAAGGAACAATCGTACCGATTTCAGGATTCTGGTTCACAACCGTAATCGGATAGAGGTTGTGAGCGAAGGTAGCGCAAACCTCGATGTCCTGCTGAATCTCACCCAAACCGTACATCACGTCAGTGTCGGTATTCTCACCCAGAGTGAGAGAACCGCCAGCGTTGTCGGTGATTTCAACGATATGGTAACCATTAGCCACATCAGCCACCACATGTACGTATGCGGAGTCGCCGTGGTTGACGGTAGTGTTCATCACCGTCAGCGTACCATTGGTACCCGTGCAAGCGGTGATGTTGTAAGTATTGATAGCGAAAGCCACATCAACGGTATCGTTGCGAGTAGAATTCACTGCAATAGTAACCTCAGTGTCATCATTGGTATTCAAAGTGGTGGTAACACCATTCACAACATAGTAGTTGATATGATAACCATCACCAGCGGTCATGGTCACGTCAACATCGTCACCGCAGTCGAAAGTAGTGGTAGGAGTAATTTCACCATTACCTTCAATCACGCTGGTAACCACTTCAAACTGCTGCTGTGAGAAGGTAGCCACAACGGTGGTGGGACCTTCAATCGGGGTAACCGTCAAAGTAGATATAGCCGGTGAACCCGTGGTAACCTTCACATTGTCCAAGAAGAAACGTGAACGGTTGTTCTGGAAAGATTCGATAGAAATAACGGTGTTGGCAGTACCATTGGTGAAGTCGTAAGAGAAGGTCTGCATATTGTTATCACCCCTCAACAAACCATCCACCTCGGTCTCAACACCATTCACAGTCAGGATAATCGTAGTCTGCTCGCTGGCGTTGTTATAAGCAGCAGCGTCAAATTCAATATGGAAATCACCAGTAGAGAGATCCAAGGTAGGAAGTGTGACTTCACCACCAGTTGAAGAATTACCTAACTTCAACATACCTTCGTTAGGATAAACCATAGAACCATCCCAGCCAGGTAACACATTACCCACGGTGAGGGTACTGTTAGCATTACCCACAGCGGCAGCAAAGTCTTCATTCAGAACCACCACATAGTCAGAAGCGGTGGAGGTAACATCACCAATCATCTCAACACCGTCAACCGTAACAGAGGTGAGTTCGTAGCACTCATCGGGAGTCATGGTGAAGGTCTGTGAACCGCCATGAGCAACGGTGCTGGAAGCAGGAGTAATCGTACCATTCGTAGCGGTAGCGGTCACTTCATATTCGTTGATGGCGAAGAACACGTCAATCTGAGTGTCAGCCGTCACATTGGAGATGAAGCAAGAAGCCGTTGCAGGCTGGTTGCTATAAGTAGCAATCACGCTGCCACCTCTCTCGATGTGATCCACATGATAACCGTCGTATGCGGTCACGGTATATTCGAAGGTAGAACCGCAAGCAGCAGTACCGCCGGTCACTTCACCCATAGCAGGATCGTTCACGGTGGCAGTCATAGCGAAGCTGTCGATAGCGAAGGTAACAGCCAGCGTATGGTTAGCTGCGATATTCGTGAAATCGTAAGAAGCCGGAACAGGATCAATGGCAGCACCATCAACCAAAACTTCCTCTATATGATAGCAAGCATCAGGAGTGAAGGTGAAGGTGGTGTCGGTGCCGTACTCAACCGTGATGGTCTGAGCGGGCTCGAGAGTGCCATTGGAGTAAGCTTCAACGGTAACGTCGTAAGTGTTGATAGCGAAGAAGGCCTCCACCAAAGTATCGGAAGTGACATGCTGAACTGTGTAGGTGATGAGGGTGTCGGTATTGTTGCCATAAAGAACGGTATCATTACCGCAAACCACTTTCTCAATGTGATACATCGGAGTTTCAGCAGCGATGTCGATATTGGCACTTTCATTGTAGTTGATCGTTGCAGTACTCGGATCAACAATACCCATCGTATTGTCATTCTCAGTAGCGGTAACCGTGAAAGTGTTGAGGGTGAACTCAACCTCTACATTGGTGTTGCCTGAGTTCACAACCATGGGGATGTTGATGGTCCAATCAGTGATGTTACCACCAATCACGATCGGGTAGTTGTTCCAAACCACAGTGTTGATATAGGAACCAGTAGCGGCATGGACCGGGAAGTCCTGAACCATGTCACCGCAAAGAGCGGTAGCGAAGACGCCTTCCACGGAGTCGTTCACCGTACCGTCACCATTACCGGTGTTGGTCCAGGTGAGGTTGTACTCAATCAGCTGGAAGGTAACCTCAACGGTGGTGTTCTCCTCAATGGGTTCGAGGGTGTAGTTGTTGGTCGGATTGTCAACTGCCACACCATTCACCATCAAAGTGGCGATCTCATAGCAAGCGTCGGGAGTGATGGTGTAGGTCGGAGTAGCGTGATAATCGACAGTCTGCGTGCCGACAGGGCTAATCGTACCATGATCGCCTGCGCTGGCAGTCACCTCAAATTCGCAGTCGCTCTGCTGTCTCATGGTGAGGGTCAGCGTAACGATGCTGTCGCAAGTAGCGGTGGTCGTGCCGTGGAACACGTGGGTGTAGGTCTGACCGGCGAGGGTAGTACCTACTTCAAACGTGGTGTCGTTCCAAGTGTAGGGCAATTCGATGGGGCAAAGCGTAACTTCTTCAGTAGTGTTGTAGGTGGGGTTCACCACAACCGTCATGGTCAGGGTACTGTCGCAGCCATTGACAGCGGTCAGTACCACATCCTGCGTGCCAGCGGCAGTAAAGGTAACACCATTCTGAGTGTAAGGAAGTTCGCTGTCGCAGATGGTGTAAGTGATTTCAGCAACAGGAGCCTGAAGCACATTCAGGGTCATATTCACCGTGCTGTCTTCGCCGTGTGAACCAGCACCGGTGAGGGTGGCAGATTCGGTGCCAGCAGCAGTAAACTCAACACCGTTCCAGGTGATAGGAAGCATAGTGGAGCAGATGGTGCTGTCAACATCCACGGTGATATTCGGATAATAGTCGAACACCAAAGTGATGGCGCTGTCGCAACCATTGGCATTCTGGATATGCGGATAGTAAGTACCAGGAGTGGAGTAGGGTTGGCCGTTGAACTCATAGGGGAGTTCGTTCTCCAAAACGGTCAGCTCGATAGTCTCTTCGGTGTTGGCATTGATCGTCAAGGTCAAGGTCACCACACTATCGCAACCGGCAACGGTATGTCCGTTATAGGTATAGTTGTAAGTGGCGGGAGTGGTTTCGGTACCGAAGGTGGTATCGTTCCAAGTGTAGGGGAGGTCAGCGGGGCAGATGGTGTATTCCTCAGAACCGGTAGCGGTCGGGTTGACCGTCAGCGTCATGGTCACCACACTGTCGCAACCAGCAACCGTCTGCAAGGTGGTGTTCTGGGTACCAGCCTCAGTGAAGACGACGCCGTTCCAAGTGTAGGGCAGCTCGTTGTCGCAAATGGCCATCTCATCGGTGACGGCATATTCGCTGTTCACCACAAGGGTCATGTTCACAGTGCTATCCACACCGTGTGCGCCCTGGCCAGCCAAAAGTGCGCTCTGGGTACCAGCAGCGGTGAACTCAACACCGTTCCAGATGTAGGGCAGCTGGCTTTCGCAGATGGACTGCTCAGCGTCGCCCGTCACGTTCATGTAAACAGTGAGGTTCAAGGTGATGGTGCTGTCGCAGCCGTTGGCGTTCTCCAGCAACTGGGTGTAAGTACCCGTGGTGGTGTATTCCGTGCCGTTCAGCACATACGGCAAGTTGTTTTCCACAACCTCCTCGGTGATTTCGTAGGTGGTGTTGGGATTGACGTTCAACGTCATGGTCACCACACTGTCGCAACCCAGCACAGTCTGCAGGGTCGTGGTCTGTGTGCCGGCTGCGGTGAAGGTCACACCATTCCAGGTGAACGGCAGAGCGTTCTGGCAGATGGTGGAATCATCAGTCACCGCATAGGTCTCACCGATGGTGAGATGCAAGGTCACCACACTGTCGCAACCAGCTGCGGAGGTGAAGGTGTAATGCAACGGGATCGGCATCTCCATAGCCTGGCTTCCTTCCGGGAAGTTGAACGGACCGAAGCTGAACGGAAGATCGTTCTCGCAAACCGTGATAGCAGTGTCGATGTTGTAGGTGTGATTGATGGTCAGATGTACCTCATGGATACTGTCCAAACCACCCACTGCAGCAGCGGGCAAAGTATCATAATATATATTTGTTTCTGTACATATAATTTCTGTGTTATCAAATTTCTGGAGCGTATAGGTATCGCATGCGGAAACATCCTCGCGATGTACGTTCAGAGGAGTGAGCACCTCCAGTATCAGGGTGATGATGCTGTCGCAGCCGTAAGCATCCGTCATGGGGATGGTGTAGGTGCCGGCTACTGAGTAATCATCGCCAGCAAGCGGATACACCTGGCCTTCATATATGGAGGCGTTGATAGTGTTGGAGGCTGAGTAGTCGAGGCAACCAGTGGTGAAATTGGTCTCCACGAAATCGGTCTGGCAATCAGCTTTCACTCTGAAGGTGTAATTGGTGTTGGGGGTGAGATCAGTGAGATCGCAAGTCCAAGCGTTACCATTCTGGGTGAAGTTGGTAACCGGAGTGCCGTTCAACTCTGCCACAAAAGAAGTAGCTAAGCTGCTCCAAGTGGCCTGCGCGGTGGTGGCCTGCGCAGTTGCGTTTACACTTTCCACATCAGCGCAAACCCGCTTGTACAAGCAAACAGCAGGCAGCGTTGATGTGCTAAGGTAACAAGAGAAACGAGGACTCGAGGAGTTATACCTGATATTGTTGTGAGTATAAGTACCCTGTGCCTCGATGGTAGCCTCATGATCCGCATTAATACTGATAGCCCATGAAGCATTACCATTCACGCTTGCTCTAGTACCCATGTTATTGTTACTATTTGAGGTAGCGCAAAGATATTCTCCATTGAGGTTGAAAGCAAAGGTGTTGCTCACACTACCATTTTCCAAAACAAGCTTTTGTACATTGGTAGTCCAAGTAGCACAGTCATCATCAGTTTTTGTGATAGCTAAACGTTGGAAATAGCTTCCTGACTGGGGACCGAGCGCATAGTCATAACCCTTGGCAGCGATAATCACCGTATCGCCAACCGCAAGATCTGAAGCACTCGTCACAAGGCGGAAAACCTGCGCATTTACATTACCTAAAGCCATCAACATGAGCAATGCGACGGCAATAAAACCCTTCATCTTGTCAAAGATTCGGAAATTTTTAGGCTCAAAAGTGTAAAACCTTTTCATAAAATTGGATTTTAATTTGTTATTGTTTTTTCTCTTTATTTTCTATCTTGTTTATTTTCAATAAGTTTAGAGTGGACAATTGCCGATTATCAACAACTTTTCCACAATGATATAAAATCTGACAAAAATAAGAATATTTTTCGGAATAGCACCACTTTTCAAAGGATTTTCGCATTTTTTTTTAACAGGCAAATGTGAAAGACCTCGCACTCTTTTGAAATGCGGAAAATTGGAAACAAAACTTGAATTAATTGGGGAAACTTACAGCTCGCAAAAGCCCCCTTCTTCCATCAGCGAGACGGCTGAACCACCAGCTTCAACGTCTCCACCGTGCGGTCGGTAGCCACCCGCACGAAATAACAGCCATCCGACAAGCCCGACAAGTCCAGTCGAAACTTGCGGCCGCCCTCCCCTTTCATCATCATCATTACTTTACCAGAAAAATCTAGTACTTCTATTTTACTGATATCTAAATAATTGCTTTCGACCCAACAACTCTCGCCCGCCGGATTGGGATACAACTGGCACTCCTGATACTGTGCCAGATGATACTGGTCAATCTCCACGCCCGTCCAATCCACACAAGTGGGATACCACGGTTCGTTTTGCCGCGCACCGAACAGATATTCCACCAACTCGGGACAATCGATAAAGGGATTCCGATTATGCTGGTAAGTATTAAAAATCACTTGGTTGCGATTGATTTCCTTCTCACTCACAGGGTCGGTGTTGTGCCATTCCACCAACATATTTTTAGCCCAACCCACCAACTGCGATCCGCTGAACATTGACTCTTCATCCTGCCCCAAATCTTTGTTCATGTAACACACGGTCATATAGAAATAACTGCGCGCCAAATCGCCCTTGTAGGCATCAATCGGCTCGAACACTGTACCCGAACAGCCCGGATAGCTGCACGGTCCCAACTTGGAACCGTTGGTGCTGGTCCACGTGGGCGCGTTCACCTCACCGTATGCATGGTTGGCACGTTTGTTGTTCACCCAACCATCGGTGGGATAGAGGTGAAAAAGGTCGGTTTTCATGGGAAGGGCATCGTTGAACCAGCTCTGAGGAACAGTGTGCTCGCGGTTGTAGCAAGAGCCCTCCTGCGTGTAGTTGCCGCACTGGTTGGTGCCGAAAGTGTAGTAATAGGCTGCCGTGCCTCCCGGCTGGTCGGAGTAGATGTCCCACACCTTCCCCGACGGCATCTTGTCGGTCTGATAATAGGCTCCCCACAACTCCCCATAGTCTAACTGGGTATGGGTTTTGATAATGTTGAACAACGCCGTGCGCAACTCCTCGCCGCTCTTTCCGACGGCCGCATTATAGTAGCCATCAGGCACTTGCGCCCACGCAAGCCCCATACACAAAACAGCGACCAAAAGCACCCAAAATCTGCGCATTCTCATCATCATTTACAATTTGACATTTGATACATATTGAAAACCTTCACGGCTTCCACCGCCTCGCGCACGTCGTGTACCCGCAGGATAGAAGCGCCCTGCTGCAAAGCCAGCGTATTCAGCACCACCGTGCCTGTCAGCGCCTCATCGGGAGAGGTTTCCAATAATTTATAAATCATTGATTTTCTTGAAATTCCCACCAAAATCGGACACTCAAAAATCTGAAAAGCGGAGAGATTTTTCATCAGAAAATAGTTCTGCTCCAGCGTTTTGCCGAAACCAAAACCCGGATCCAGAATCAGGTCCACACAACCCGCCTCCTTGAAGATGGCCAACTGTCGGGCAAAAAACTGCATCATGGTCAGCAGCATATCCTCGCCAAGCGGCTGCTGCTGCATCTTGTCGGGCTTCGCGGTGGTGTGCATCAGCACGTAGGGCACCTGCAAGCGCCCCACCACCTCCGCCATCCGCTCGTCGAACGTGCCGCCCGACACATCGTTGATGATGGCGGCACCCGCCTCCACCGAACGCTGCGCAATGTCGGCACGCCACGTGTCCACCGACACCACCGCATCGGGGAAGTGCTTGGCTATCAGCTCCAAAGGCTTCTCCAATCGTTGCCACTCCTCCTCCACCGAAATGTCGGCAGCACCGGGTTTGGTAGAGACCGCACCCACATCGATGATGGCGGCACCCTCGCTCAGAATCTGCTCGGCACGCCTCAACACAGCAGCATCATTCGTGTACCGGCCTCCATCATAGAAGGAGTCGTCGGTAACATTCAAAATCCCCATCACCAGGGCAGGCGATGGGGATAATAAACGTGATTTTACTTTTATACTATTGTGCGCCAACATTTTTGATATTATTTCCGCAATCGTCCACAATCATCTTATACCACTTCTCAGGATATTCGGGATGTTCGGGACTTTCGCACTGCGGGATGGCGGTGTTGGTTTTGAGGAACTTGCCGTTGGACTCTTTCTTCACATTACCATCGTTGTACTTGACCAACAGATAGATATAAAGCTGATCCCATGCCTCACAAACCTTGCGGGCAGCATTCTGTGAATACTTCGTCAGCTCGGCCTGCGCCTGCGCCGGATTGTTCTGATACATCTTCACATACTTGTCGCCCATCGCCTTGATTTCAGACACGAAGCCCGACTCCAAGGAGCTCTGAAGCTCTTTCACATGCACGATCATATCGCTGTAGCGGGAATAGACGAGCTGGCTCACCTTGGTGAAACGCCAGTAAGCAGCGGTAGGGGAGTAATCGACCATGGAGCCGTTGCCCTCTTTGACCTCGTCCGGCACGCTGGAGATTCCGCAGAACATAGGCATGTAGCAGGAAGAAGCGGCATCGTCAACTCCGAACCAGAGGATTCCGCCGAAGCCGTCGGGCATGTCGGGACGGCACTGGGCCACGAAGGAGAAACCGGTCTGCTGGGTAGCGGTGGCGCGCTCGTGGATATAGGCCTTGCCCTGATATTCCCACGTCATCGGACGCCAGCGGTAGGGGCAAGCGTAGGGACCTGCACCGAGGTCTTTGGTCATATCCATAGAAGAGCCTTCATAGTGGTCGCGCATCAGCTGCATCACATCCTGCACCTCCAATTTCTTGTCGGGTTTAATCCAGAGGGGGAAGCGGTTTTTGAGGTTATCACCGCGGGCATAATCCTCATACTGAGCCATTTGACCGGGGCTGCAACGATAGAAAGCCATCCACACACGAGCCTCGCAGAAACGGGCAGCATCGAAGTCAACGGGAGCGTAGGCATCACAGAAGCTGAACTGATCGTCGGCACCATCTTTCGGATAGTAGCCTTTCAGCTTGGCGAAAGAGATGACATCGTGGGCATACACCGTGTTGATGTCGGGGAGGAAAATCTTATCGATTTCTTTGTTGGTAATAGAAGTCTTGCCGTCGCGGAGCGGGAAGGTGGTGATACGGGCCTGGTTAGCATGGCCGGAGATGTAGCCGTCGGGAATGCGACGGGCCACCCACACAGCACCATTGGACCAACCCTTCACGGTCTTGCCCTTGGCATCCTTCATCTCCTCGCCCTTTCCGATGAGCTCGAAAATCCAAGCCTCGTTGGGGTCGGCGATGGAGAAGGACTCGCCTTCGCTGCAATAGCCGTAAGCATCGAGCAGTTCGCTGATGACTTTGATGGCTTCACGGGCGGTCTTGGCACGCTGAAGGGTAATGTAAATCAGTGAACCGTAGTCAATTAAACCGGGAGTTTTCCACAATTCGGAACGACCGCCATAGGTGGTTTCACCGATAACGAGCTGATGTTCGTTCATGTTGCCGATGACAGAATAAGTGTGTGCCACTTCTGGAATCTGGCCGAGGCGTTTGCCGGAGTCCCATTCGATGACCTCGCGGAACGAGCCAGCGGGGTGGTCAGCGGCGGGCTGGAAATAGAGTTCGCCATAAAGGGTGTGCGAGTCGGCAGCGTAAGTCACCATACAACTGCCAGTGCTGCTTGCCCCTTTGGTGATGATAAAATTAGTGCAAGCATACAGCCGAGGCGACAGCATAATGCAGCACACGAGTATTACTGTGAGAAATACTTTTTTCATAATTTATTGATAATTAAATAGATATTAGGCAATGGGTGAATGCATCACATTGGGGATGACCAGCAGCGGCATGGGAGCCTGGTTCATCAGCTGGCGGGTAGTGCTGCCCAGCCAGAAGGAGGTGATATCGTCCTCATCCTCACGCATGATAACAATCAAGTTCACATCCTCTTTCTTAGCCCAATCCACAACGGCGGTCGGCACATCGCCATTCACCTCGAGAGTGGCGGCATCATAACGTACGTTAGCCATGTCGCACATACCGGCGGCGTGGTTCAACTGCACTCCGATGGTGTGTCTTTCATCGGGATACTTGGGATCGCAAAGTCCCAGCAAGGAAATCTTAGCAGAGAAGATGGAAGCGATTTGTGTAGCAGGTTTGATTTTCTGGAGTGTCTCAAAGCTCATATCGATAGGCACCAAAATCTTGGTGAGGTCGCGTTTCACGTTGACCTGATGGCCGATGATGAGCACCGGAACTTTGGTCACACCCACCACCTTCATGGTGTTGCTACCGATAAACATCTCTTCGAAGCCGGAAGCACCGTGCGAGCCGACCACCAGAATACCTTCGGGCAGATTGGCGGCATACTGGGTGAGCTTTACGTAGGCCTTACCTTCCAAGATGACAGGCTGAATATGAGCTTTGGGGGCCTCGGCACGAGCCCATTTCACCATCTCGTTGAGTCTTTCATTGGCCTTGTGCATCATCTCCTCTTCATTGGAGACATCCAACTTGGTGGAGGCGGTAGGTGTTTTAACCCACACCACATGAACAACCGCATTCGATTTCAAAGCAAGGGCAACCGCATGACGCAGCGCGTTTTCTGAATTTTGGGAAAAGTCAATTCCCACTACAATGTTCTTCATAATATTATGTGTTTAAATTTGTCCAATTTTTCGTGTGCAAATATACAATAATTCGATGGATTCCACAAATTTTGGAAAAAATTTCAAAAAAGATGTTGGACAGACTAAAATTCAAGAAAATAATCCTACCTTTGCATGTTGGAATTTGAGGATACGAGGATATGAGGATAAGATGAAAGGATGAAGAGATGAGATGTGTGGGTGTAGAGACGTTGCGCGCAACGTCTCTACCTTCAACAAATAAACAAATCAACAACCCCAACACCCCAAACCATGAAAACAAAAATTTTCCACCCCCTCTTCCTCCTCGTGCTGCTGGTAGTGGCGGGAGGCTTCAGCGCGAAGGCGCAGGAAGATACCTGCGCGGTCAACGTGATTCACACCTACATGAACGGAAGGCTTATTCCGTGGGACAGTGTGGAAGTGCGAGTGTGTAGGCCGCCGTGCGAGTATCCGTATCATTATCAATTTTTTAAGATGTACTGGCCCGACACTATCCTGGCGAACTGTGCGACACGGATTGACGAGTATGTGGCGGCTGACAAAATGGAGCTGTCGCAGAACTATCCCAACCCCTGTCATGGAGAGAGCAGCGTGAAGTTGACCACCCGCACGGCAGGGAGTGTGCGCCTGCAGGTGATGGATGTGCAGGGACGGCTCTGCTGCCAGCGCACGGAGAAACTTGCGGCTGGCGAGCATAC
>JBGUPJ010000029.1:0-74721 GCA_045130235.1 Bacteroidales bacterium | reverse complement strand
TATTTTTGCCGCCGATATAATATTGTAGCCGTAAATTGATTTCACCATGAAAGGAAAGCAGATTTGTTCGTATTTGAAGTCGGTGCGGCGCGAGGTGGCAGCGGCCAACGGCATTGACCTGGAGATTCCCGACTGTACTTTCGATGGAGAATGCCCCGGCACGTGTCCTCGCTGCGAGGCAGAGGTGCGGCAACTGGAGCAGGCGCTCTCGCAGCGGCAGCGTCTTTCACAAAAAGTGGCCATCGTGGGAGTGGCGATGGGGCTGGCGCTTTCGGGCATGTCGGTTGCCTCGGCCCAAAATGTAAACCCCTCCGACAGCGTCAATTGTAAGTCTTTAGAGACGGACGGATTCGCAGACGATGGAACGTCTGCAGATGATGAACTAATAATGGGGGACGCGCGGCCCCCGCAGGTAAGGGCTGAATTTCCCGGCGGTATGCCTGCATTGCGGGAATTTCTTGCGGCAAATTGCCACTATCCGAAAGAAGCCCGTGAAAAGGGACAGCAAGGCATAGTGATGCTTGAATTTGTAGTGGAGAAAGATGGCACCATTTCTACTATAACTGTGCTGCGCGGTGTTTGCGAGGCGCTTGACGAAGAGGCCATCCGGGTAGTGAGAGCCATGCCGAAGTGGAAGCCCGGGGAGAACAATTGGCAGCCGTGCCGTTCCTATTTCCAACTGCCCATCACCTTCGCGTTACAGTAAAAACACACCCAAAAACACCATGAAACCCGCAGTCCTATTCCTTTTTATCGCACTATTGCTGGCCAGCTCCCCTATTCCGGCGCAGACTTTCACCAAGGAGTGCAGCACCGGACAAGAACTCGAGTATCGGGTTTTAAGTGACCCCAAAACCGTTGAAGTAAAAAAGGTCACCAATATGGGAACTTCCAGCAACGTGATCATCCCTAAGGAAGTATCTTATAAGGGGCGGAAATATGCTGTTACAGCCATCGGCAGAAGGGCGTTCGCTGAATGTGATGCCATTTCCTCTATCATCCTTCCCAACACCATTACCACCATCGGCGACGGGGCATTTGATGGCTGTCTGAATCTGACTTCCATTATCCTTCCCGACTCCATTACCTCCATTGGCTGGAGCACATTCTCCGACTGCCGTAGTTTACACTCCATTACCATCCCCCATTCCGTCACCTCCATCGGCGATCATGCATTCTCAAAATGCGAAAACCTGACCTCTATCACCCTTTCCAACACCATTACCACCATCGGCGATGGAGCCTTTTGGGGTTGTCAGAACCTCACTTCCATTATCCTTCCCAACTCGCTCACCACCATTAGCAAACACATGTTCTACCAATGCAGCAGCCTCACCACCATTACGATACCCAGCTCCGTTACTTCCATCGAGGAATGGGCATTTGCTAAATGTGAAAGCCTGACTGCCATCACCCTTCCCCCTTCCGTCTCTTCCATCGGCGAAGAAGCCTTTTCTGGCTGTGTGTATTTGTCCTCCATCACCCTTCCCAACACCCTTACCTCCATCGGCAAAAGAGCCTTCCATAATTGCCTCAACATCAACTCTTTGACCATCCCCAGCTCTGTTGTTTCCATTGGCGATGGGGCTTTCTCCGAATGTGTCAGCATGACCTCTGTCCTCATTCCCAATTCTGTGACAGAAATCGGACATGAGATTTTCGCAAACTGCCACTCCCTTCATAATGTTGTCATCGCCAGCGACAATCCTGTATATCAGCTCTCCTCGACCAATGTGGGTGATTCAGAGCGCATCCTATTGATAGACAAGCGTACAGGCCATGAATTTGAGGCCAAGGGCGATATCATTCTGCGCGACCCTGAAGTGAAGGCTAGGTTCCACGGCGAGGTGGATTCATTAAAGAAGTATCTCAACGAAAATGTCAAATTATCGCCCAGATGCATCGAGGTGCAGTGCGTAGTAATTCTTGAATTTGTAGTGGAAACAGATGGTAGCATTACCAGTATTAACGTGTTGAGCAGCTACTGTGGAGCCTGTCAAGAATATGTCAATGACGCAGTTCGCTTAGTAAAGGCCATGCCGAAGTGGGATCCTGCCCAAGACGATGGGCAGCCGTGCCGCTCGTATTACCAGCTGCCCATCACCTACTGTTTACTGTAAAAGCCTATCTATATAGCCATTTTGAGGATAGATTTCTGTGAAAATTTCTATGGGTCAGAATTAGCGATATCTATAATCGCCCCCCCCTCTATTTTAATGATGGGTGATAAAATGTTAACAAATGTTAAATAATTTAAAAACACTTGAAAATCGCTTGTCCGTCATAGTACCTTTGCAGCGTTCAATTTTTACTCACCAAAACTTCAAAGGCTATGAAAACTACCATTTATCTGCTCACCCTGCTCTGTACACTGCTCGGCACGACTCCACAACTCCACGCACAAAATGATGCCCCACAATCCTACAATAATAATACAGAGAATCTAGACAGCCTTGTTATCCAACAATACCGCAAGGTAGAACCCTATTTTCAGGAGGCATACGGTCTTTACCCCTCTCTTCCACGGGGTATCCTCGAAACCGTAGCCTTCACCTATTCCCGATTTCATCACCTGCAACCCGATTCGCTCCAGCACGAAAAAGGTCAAATTCCCGCCACTTACGGCGTAATGGGACTCACCTTGGATGGGGCGGGATTCTTCAGAAACAATTTAGAAAAGGTTTCACAACTTTCGGGAATTCCTGTGGACAGAATCATACAGTCGCCACGCGATAACATATTGGCATACGCCGCTGCCTATCATAAACTGTTGCAACAGCTGGGCGTTTCAGCTGGCGATCTTGCCGCACAACTCCCTATCTTGGACTCTCTTTCTGAATTGCCTGCCCCCACCACCGACGGGCTGAAATGGGCACTTACCAACCAGCACTACGCCTATGCCCTTTTCATCAATCACCCGCTTTATCGACAAGCTTGTCATATAGAGATACCCGAAGTGGACATTCTGCAAGTTTTTGGCACAGATGCGCCACTTTTGCAATCCAATTCAAATGTTATAAAATACTATCAACAAATTGATAGAGAAAATGTTACGGATGAAAATTTACAAAACTCAAAATTTGTAGAAGATAACAATGTGGATTATCTGGGAGCAAGATGGTGTCCGGCAGGTACATGCAACTATTCGAGCAGAAACGGGCATGAAATATCAGCTGTGACCATACATTATACGCAGGGCACATACTCCGGTGCTATCGCTTGGTTCCAAAACTGCACCTACAACGGAGTGGGCGCGCGCGCCTCAGCCCACTATGTGTTGCGCTCCATCGACGGGCAGGTCACCCAAATGGTGCGTGAGGCCGACAAAGCTTGGCACGTGGGCAACTGCAACTCCTACACCGTGGGAATAGAACATGAAGCTTACGGCGATATTGCAAGCTATTTCACTACAGCCATGTACGAAAGTTCAGCCCAGCTCACCCGCAACATCTGCGACCGCAACGGAATCTCACCCCTGCGAATGTTCTATCGCGACACCCTGGACGATGGCACAGTTCTCAACTACGGGCTGCACAGCTTGGGCGGCGAGACCTCCTGCATCAAAATCAAGGGGCATCAGCATTATCCCGACCAGTCGCACACCGACCCGGGACCATACTGGGATTGGAACCGATACTACAAACTGGTCAACTTCGACACACCTGTCACACAATACCATACGGCAACAGGAACACTGTACGATTCGGGCGGGCCGGACGACAACTATTGGAACGATGAACGCCAAATTGTAACCATCCAAGTGGACGATGCAGAAGCAATAGAGCTTTCATTCACGCAGTTTGAACTAGAAGCCAACTATGACTTCCTGTGGATTTACGATGGCGCATCGGTGTTTTCTCCCCTCATCGTGCGCAGCAACACCATCTCACCCGGCACAGTACGCTCCACCGGCAATGCCATCACCCTCGAGTTCCGCTCCGACTGCGCTACCACCGCATCTGGCTGGACGGCCACGTGGAACGCCATCTTTCCCGCCACACAAGACAACCCGCCCACTACCGCTATCCTGCATGACGAGGAAGAGTGGATAACCCACAACATTACAATTGGTTTCGACGACCAAGATGACAACACGGTGGCGTACCGCTTCTATCAAGTGATGGGATATGACGGGACAGCTTGGAAAGCACAGTCAGAACGCGGTTTCGCCTGCGACAATTTCGATGATTTCAACACTTCGGTATGGACAGCAGGAGGCGGCAACTGGAACGTCAACAACCACCAGCTGGTGCAGAGCGGCACCTCCACCGCACAACTCACAGCCCCGCTGCGCCAAGATTTGAGTTCCGTCCACCTGTATGATGTGTATGCCACGGCCAATAACTGCCAAACTGATGGCATGTTGGAAATTGTGTTCAACGCCGATCGTCCCGATGTCACCGCATCTGGTACGGCCTACTCGGTGGCTATCTGTCCGCAGCAACACGAGGTGAAAATCAGAAGATGGGTGAACGGAGATATCGTCACAATGGATAGCCTGCAGGATATCTATACCACAGAAGGGGCATGCTACTTTTACCGCATTCTGTACGACAGAGATCTTGGAAGGGTCGCATTGTATAGAGGTTCGAACTTGCTGCTTCAGTGGCAAGACCCTGTGCCACTGGCTATTCCCGGACGGTATGTGCAGTTCCGAACAGAAGAACTCTCCGCTACTTTCGACAACTGGCGGGTTTATCGATCCCGCTCGCATGATGTGCAAATAACCGTCGGCGCTGGAGCCAATTACGATCTGCCTTGGCAAGCCGCCAACAGCCAACCGTTAGCGAAAATCAAGTCAGTGGTGGTGGACAATGCCCTGCAATTCTCACCACTGGTACAAAAGGAACTGCTGGTGGACTTTACACGGCCAACGATGACGGGTACCGTAAACGATGGCGACCAGCAGGATGTGGATGTGATGCGCACCAATCAGGTGTCGGCCAACTGGCAGGCCGCTACCGACCACAACTCAGGGATAGTGGGTTACGAATATGTGATAGGGGCCACTAACTCTACCACGACACCGTTAAAAGTGGGCTTTACCACAGATAACCATTTTGTAGAAAGATTGAAAATTAGGGAAGGTGAACGATATTACACGCAAGTGCGGGCTCTCAACGGCGCAGGAATGTACTCATTGCCAATGCGTTCAGATGGGTTTATCTACCAGCCTTACAGCCGGACAACCCGCAATGCACTTAGAAGCTCTTGTCTTCCGCAAGTCACCATTGCTCCCAATCCCTGCAAAGATGGTTTCACTCTTACGCTTTCAGATTTATCTTCGATGGAGAAAGCGGGGGCGCCATCAAACGACACCGATACCCATTCTGACAACGAAACAGCAAATGACATGCAAGTGCGCATTTATGACCTATATGGCCGCCTCATCACAGAGAAAACTCTCAATGGCACAATTGGAGAGATTAGCACAAAAGATTGGTCTTCAGGTCTTTACATCCTGCAACTCTGGCACAACGGGGAGATGATAGACGTGGAGAAAATCCTTAAAGAGTGATGCGGCGCAACGCTCCAGCCCCCTTCATCTTTTCATCTCTTCATCCTTTCATCTTTTCCTCCCATCCTCTCATCCCCTCATCCTCACATACTCAACAAACTCTCCCCTTACTCCTTCTTCCCTTTCTTCCCCTTCTTCTCCAGCCATTCCGGAAAAGCATACGGCTTGTCTTCAAGGTTGAATCTGCCCTTGCGGAAACCTTGCATACCATAGTAGTTCTTCTCCAACTCCGCCAAATCCTTCTCGTAATCGCCTGTGGGATAAAACGGTGGCAACACACCGCCCCGCTTGGTGCGAAAATCGAGATAGCCCGGCACAATCGGCACGCCAGCCTCCTGCGCAATGAAATAAAAGCCTCGTTTCCAGTTGCGGTTCAGCTTGCGGGTGCCTTCCGGCGACAACAGAAAAGCAATCTCATCCTGCTTCTTGATAAACTCTGCAGCATAAACAGGAAATTTCTTGACATTGCCGCGGTCGATCGGTATGCCACCACACTTGCGCAATAGCGGAGCCAGCGGCCAGAAAAAAGCCTCCTTCTTGATGAGCAACGACGCCTTGAATCCCATCACGTTGATGGCCATCGTCCCAATTAAAAAATCATAATAACTCGTATGAGGGGCGAACAAAAGCACACATTTCTTGATTTCGGGCGGAATGTTCACACAGTCAATCTTATAGCCTAACAACTTGAGGACAAAAGCGTTGAATTTTCTCATATCACAACAAAATTTTATTCGTTGAAAATCAGTGTGCCACCTCCGCCTGTCACCGACAGAGTGGCCCGTGCGCCGAGCTTGAGCGCAACATTGCTGCCCGCATGTCCTACAGGAAATTGATAGCAAATAGGATACGAGTATTCCTGACAGCAGGCCGCCACAATCTCCTCAGCCTCCTGACCAAAAGGATTGGAGGGGTCGTTGTTGTGCATGTCGCTCATCGTACCGACCACCAAACCAGCCAAATGCGACAACTTACCAGCACGTTTCAACGCCTGCATCATGCGATCCACATGATACAGATGCTCGTCCAAATCCTCAATAAAAAGAATCTTTCCCGCTGTATCCAAATCCGACGATGAACCCAACAGCGAGTAGAGTATCGACAGGTTGCCTCCAATCACCTCTCCTTGCGCTGTTCCCTCCTTGTTTATGCCAAAATTTGGCACAGTATAGGCCAATACACCACCTGTAAGTGCTTGTACCATAGTTCTGTTATTGATATTATCAAAATCAGACGGTTGAATATTGATGGGCATGGTGCAATGCAGGGTGGCATACCCCATCTGGTGGAGGTGCGAGTGGAAGACCGTGATGTCGCTGTAGCCGCAAACCCATTTGGGATGCTGGATAAAATGGGAAAAATCGAGCCGGTCGATGATACGAACAGAACCGTAACCGCCCCGTGCGCACCAAATCGCCTTGATGTCGGAGTCATCAAGGAAGGATTGGAAGTCCGCAGCGCGCTCCTCGTCGCTTCCTGCAAACTGAAACTGCTTGGCAAACAGGTTTTTACCGACGGCCACGCGAAAATGATGCATCTCCAAAAAGTCGATGGCGGCTTTCACCTCCTTGGGCGAAATTTTACGGGCTGGGGCTACAATACCAATACAGTCTCCGGGGTGCAGGTAGGGTGGAAAAATCATTGCGGTTGGTTGATTTTGAGAATGCAAAAATACACAATTTTTCGGAAAGTATCAAGCATCCACATTCACCACCACTCTCACTGCTTTAAAGCGAGTATGCATGCGAAACTGCTGAAGCAACTCTTCTAAATGTAACTTTCTGTTATTCAACTGCAGATCTTTTGGGAATTTGATCCAAATATCCTTCAAATATTGCAACTGTATCTTGGCCACCAGCGGAAACTCAGGACCCAACACCTGTCCGGGGAAAGCAGCACGCAGACTTTGAGCCAGCACATCAGCTGCCTCGTTCAGTAAAGCCTCGTCGGTATGCTTCAACGTGAGTTTGATCAACCTACAAATAGGAGGATAACCAAACTGCTTTCTCTCAGCAATTTGAGAGCGATACATTGAGGCAAAATCATTGCTAACAACATACTTGAGGGCCGGATGGTCGGGCTGATAGCTCTGGATAACCACCGTTCCGGGCACCTCTTTCCGTCCCGCACGTCCGCTCACTTGCGACATGATCTGAAAGGCTCTTTCAAACGCCCGAAAATCTGGGAAGCTGATAAGGTTGTCAGCACTCAGCACCCCCACCACCGACACCCGGTCAAAATCCAACCCTTTTGTAACCATCTGTGTGCCAACAAGAATATCTGTCTTGTGTTGCTCAAAATCGGAGATGATTCTTTGATGGCCGTTTTTCGAGCGGGTGGTGTCCATGTCCATGCGCTGTACCACCGCATGGGGAAACAATGCTGCCAGTTCATCCTCAATTTTTTCGGTGCCGAACCCTCGCATCTCAACATCGGTGCTGTGGCAGGTAGGACACTCCTTGGGCACATCGATGGCGTAACCGCAATAGTGGCATTTCAGTAAGTTGCTGCGTTTGTGGTAAGTTAGCGTCACATCGCAATATTTGCAGGTGGGTGAGGTCTGGCAGGTGTTGCAAATCATCCGCAGCGAGTATCCCCGTCGGTTTTGGAACAGGATCACCTGCTCCTTCTTTTCTAATGCCGCTGCAATTTTGTCTATTAAAAATTGTGAAAAAATGCCTGTTACTTTCTTCTGTCGCGCACTTTCCACCATGTTCACCACCCAAACCTCCGGCAGAACGCTTTTGGCAAATCGTTGCATCAGAGGTACATAACCATATTTTTTCTGCTGAACATTGTAGAAAGTCTCCAAGGAAGGCGTGGCCGTTCCCAACAACACTTTGGCGTGATGCAACTGCGCCAAAATCACCGCACAATCGCGGGCATGATAGCGCGGCGCCGGATCCAGCTGCTTGTACGACTGGTCGTGCTCCTCATCCACCACGATAAGGCCTAAATTGCTGAATGGTAACAACAAAGCCGACCGTGCACCCAGCACCAGCTGGTATTTGTCGCCTGAAGCGTGCTCGCTGTTCAGCACGCGCTCCCAAATCTCCACCCGTTCGTACTCGTTGAACCGCGAGTGATACACTCCGACTTTATCCCCGAAATATTTTCTTAACCGATTGACAATCTGTGAGGTAAGGGCAATCTCCGGCAACAAATACAACACCTGCTTCCCGCTCTTTAACACTTCATCAATCAGCTTGATATACATCTCCGTCTTTCCGCTTCCCGTCACGCCGTGCAGCAACACACAGGAAAAATGCCCCATCTGTTGTCGAATTTGCGACAAAGCAGTGGTCTGTGCCTCCGAGAACTGGATGCTCTCCGCCGACTCCTGCGCATCGAAAGTCTGCAAACGACTGATGATAACCTCTTTCATCACCATCACATTCTTCTCAATTAATTTTTGTAAAGAAGATGATGAAACACTATGATTTTCTGTTAATTCCTTTTTAGTGATACTTTGAGAAAAGTCATTGAATATGCCATTTTTTTGCAGAGTGCTCAGAAAAGCAAGCATCACCTGCGCTTGTTTAGCCGTCTTTTTAGAAGCCTCCAGTTCGTTGAGCAGTGCATAGAGTTTTTCTTCATCGTGAGCGTAAGGTTCAGCCAATGAAATGTATGTTTCGCGCTTGGGCCGGTACGGGTCGCGGATTTCTTCATCGGTAAGAATAATCTGCTTTTCAACCAACGACTTAATATAGGGATGAATTTTCGGAAGTTGCAGAGTTTTAGAGAGTTCGCTGATGGTGGTGGTTTTGTGGTGGGCCACCGTTTCCACGATGTTCACCTCATGTTCATTGAGTTGCGACAGGTCGCCATCGAAATCGGGATGGAGCTGCACGTGGGTCTCGCCTGCCAGTTTCAGAGCCGACGGCAGGGCGCAGGCCATCACCTCCCCTAACGTGCAGAGGTAATAATCGGCCATCCACTGCCATAGCTGTAGCTGCTGTTCAGAGATGACGGGCATCTCGTCGATCACATCTGATATATATTTGATGTTAATAGTATGTGGTACAACATTATGTACTTTTACCACCAAGCCCGAATAGAGCTTATTTTTGCCGAACGGCACCACCACACGGACACCAAATTTCACCCTTTCTACCAATACCTGCGGTATGCGATAGGAAAAAGTGCCTTTAAGAGGAAGGGGCAACAGAATTTCGGCAAAAAAAGTTTCCATAGTAAAGGTTTAGAAGTTGAGTTCGGCAAGAATCTTGTCGCAGGCACCGAGGTTTTCCTTTACAAAATCGGAACAAATCTGACAAGTTTTCTGGTAAAAATTTGGTTCACAGCGAAATCTCTCCATAATCCGATGCATCTCATCGGCATTTTGTATCGAGAAACCGCCTTGGCGGCGCACCAGTTCAATCGCTTCATTGAACTTGGCATATTTGGGACCAAAAAACACAGGAATGCCAAAAACAGCCGCCTCCAGCGTGTTGTGCAGTCCTGTTTCAAAACCGCCACCCACCATCGCCACATCCGCATACTTATAAATGCGGCTTAACAGACCGATGGTGTCAACGATAAAGAGGTCATACTCTGCCAAATTTTGGTCACTCTTCTCCGAAAAACAGATAATCTTTTCTATTTGAAAAAGCGATTTTATACCGTTAACATGTTCTTTACTAATAATATGAGGAGCAAAAACGATTTTATAGTCATTTTTGATGAAGTCGTAGATTTGATGTACCACATTTTCATCGGGCTGCCAGCTGCTACCCACGACCAGAAGTTTCTTGTCGCCCTTAAACTGCTCAATAAAATCGAGTTTTTCATTTTGCTGCGCAATCGTATAAACGCGGTCGAAGCGGGTGTCTCCAGTTATTGTAACATTTTCTATACCAATATTTTGCAATAATTGACTAGACTCTTCATTTTGAACAAAGAAGTGAGTGCAGTCGTGAAGTTGTCGGGCGAACCACTTCCCGTAAGGCTTGAAAAAATACTGTGTCGGACGGAAGATGGCAGAGAGATAGTAGAAAGGTATCTTTCTGTCTTTCAATCCCTTCATAAAATTATACCAATATTCGTACTTGACAAAAAAGGCCATCTGCGGCTGCACTATGTCAAGAAATTGCCAGACTCGCTTGGGCGTATCGCCAGGCAGGTAGCAGGCAATGTCGATATCCGCATCATTTTTCTTCACTTCATAGCCTGAAGGGGAGAAAAAGGTGACGAGGAAAGTGGCATTAGGGTACCGTTGTTTCAACTTCTGTATCAATGGTTTACCCTGCTCATACTCGCCCAATGAGGCAGCGTGCAACCAAATCACAGACTTCCCGGCACACTTTTCTTTCAGTATGGGGAAAGTGGATTTTCGTCCACGGTGCAAAAGTCTCGCTTTTTCATTGAAAAGTGCCGCAATCGTGATAGCTGCGTTGTACAGATGGATGGAAAAAGTGTAGAGCAGTCTCATGTCGCGGGTTAATAGCGGTAGAGGGTTTGGATTTTGCGCTTTTCGTAAAGGGGTATCACCCAGCCGATTTTGGGGCCGATAAGCACGCTGAATTTCTTTGTCTCGTCTTTTCCGCCCAACACGATGTTAAAGTCACGGCTGCTTTTGCTCCAAATTTCGGAAACCTCGAAGCCGGCATAGAAGCTGCACACACGCACTTTCTGCATAAAGAGATAGCCTATGAATTGGGTGAGGCAGAAGCCGTTGCAGCGTTGGTCGTAGCATTTTCGGTAGGGGTCGGCGAGCTGTGGAATCTGATCGTCGGGGTCGTTGATGCGGATTTTGTGTTCAAAATATCCAGCGTTGACTTTCAGCCAAATACCTGAATTGCGCCAGCGGCACACGGGAAAGATTTTTCCCACTCCGAGACTGAGATTCCAGTAGCGGCCTTCAAAGTAAATGGTGGCTTTGAGACCGTTGCCATCAATGAGGTCGCCGTTGGAAGTGAGCATATCGGGACCCACAACCGCGGCCTGGTTGCGCAGTTTGGAACCGAAAAGGTAGTTGAAGTCGAGGCTGACGGTCCAGTTTTTGTTGGACTTATAAGTCAGGTCAGCACCGATGTTCATGTTCGACTTAAAAGTCTCCTTGAGGGAGCCGAAAGGCCATTGATAGGCGAAACTGGCACTTCCCCAGATAAAGTGGGTGGTAGAATCCACTTCCCCAGCGCGCAATTCCACATCGGCACCCCGTTGGGCGTAAGCGCTGAAGCTGGTGAAAGCCAAAAGCAATGTGATAATCAGTACAACCTTTTTCATCTCTTAAAAAATCGGCTGCAAATGTACGGGTTTTTATTGAAAAATAAACTCTGTAAATAAAATTTCAAGAATGCCCTGAAAAATCGAAAAAAAAAATGTATTTTTGCATACTTTCGAAAATTTTAATAAACTCTAATAATCAATACGTTAGAATTAGAAAATGAAAGAAGAAGGATTGCAACTGTTTGAAGGATTAAAATCTTTTTGTTCGGGCGTGCTGTTCCAGTATGTGCCGAGACTGATCTATTCCCTGCTTTTCCTGTTTATAGGATGGAAACTCATCAAGTGGTTCACAGGTTTTCTACACAAAATTTTTGAGAAAAAGAAATTTGACAAGTCCCTACAGTCGTTCCTGCACTCTGTCATCGACATTATATTGAAGACCTTGCTCATCATCGCTGTAGCGGAAATGTTGGGCATCCAGATGACCTCGTTCATCGCCATCTTAGGTGCCGCTGGATTGGCAGTCGGTATGGCGCTGCAAGGCACCTTGCAAAATTTTGCAGGTGGTGTTATCATCTTGATACTGAAGCCTTTCAAAGTGGGTGATTTCATCGAACAGGGCGGCCTCTCCGGCACAGTTCAGGAAATCCAGATCTTCAACACCATTCTGCGAACATTAGACAACAAGATTGTGATTGTGCCCAACACACAGTTAGCCACTAACACGGTGACCAACTACACACGCAGTGGCAAGCGCAGGGTGGAGGTGAATGTGGGCATTGCCTACGGCGAAGATGTGAACAAAGCACGCGAGGTTTTGGTGGAGATGACCAAAAAGTACCCGCTTATCATGCAGGACGAAGGCAACGAGCCCACCGTGATCGTGACGGGGCTCGGCAATAGTTCTGTCGATCTGCAAGTACGGGCTTGGGTGAAGTCAGATGACTACCTCACGGTATTAGCCGCCTTGCAGCAAGACACTTACGAAACTTTAGGCAAGAATAACATTGAGATACCGTTCAGTCAGATGACGGTTCATATTAACAACAAATAACTATGGGGAAGAAAATTTTAGTAGCCACCGGCGGGGGCGATTGTCCTGGACTGAATGCCGTGATACGTGGCATTGTGAAACGTGCGGCGCAAGAGCCCGACATGAAGGTATATGGCTGTGTGGAGTCGTTCAACGGCATTTTGCGCGACACGGTGGACATCCGTCGGCTGACGGAGAGCGACGTGGCCGGCATCCACGTACAGGGCGGCACCATCATTAAAACCACCAACAAGGGCGGCCCATTCCACTTTCCGGTGCGCCAACCCGACGGCTCGTGGGTGATAGAAGACCGCTCGCAGCTGATGAAACAGCGTTTCAACGAGATGGGCTTCGACGCCATCATCAACATCGGCGGCGACGGCTCGCAACGTATCTCCCTGCAACTGGCTAAGATGGGCTTCAACGTGGTGGGGGTGCCGAAAACCATCGACAACGACCTTTCGTGTACCGACTTCACCTTCGGTTTCCAAACCGCAGTGGAGATTGCCACGGAGGCTTTCGACAAGTTGGTGACCACCGCTTCGAGTCACAACCGCGTGTTCATCATGGAGGTGATGGGGCGCGACGCGGGCTGGATTGCGCTGAACACCGCCATCGCTGGCGGCGCCGAGGTGTGCATCATCCCCGAAATCCCCTACGACCCGCGTATCATCGCCAACAAGATTGCCTCGCGTTACCAGAACAACTACGGCTTCTGTAACATCGTGATTGCAGAAGGCGCTAAGTCGCTGGACGGCAAGGTGACAGGCGTAGCGCCCACCGCTGTCGGCGACCGCCACATCAAACTGGGCGGCGTGGGCGAGAAACTGAAAGCCGAATTGGAGGCCATCGGCATCGAGCACGACATCCGCGTGACCGTGCTGGGACACCTGCAGCGCGGTGGCACTCCCATCGCCTACGACCGCGTGCTGGCCACCGAATTCGGCGTGAAGGCCGTGGAACTCATCAAGGAAGAGAAATATGGCAACATGGTGGTTTACAACCATCCCAAAATCTCCTATGTCTCGCTCGAAAAGGCCTTGGAGACCCCCAACTTTGTGAAACCCGCCACCAGCGATTTGGTCCGCACCGCCCGTGGTGTGGGCATCTCCTTCGGCGACATTCCCTAATGAGGAGTAAAGAGTGAAGAGTAAAAAGTAAAGAGTGAGATTTTAGATTATAAATAAACGACAACAATATGGATAATTTCATCGTATCAGCCCGAAAGTACCGTCCGACCACCTTCAACTCGGTGGTGGGACAGGAGCATATCACCTCGACGCTGAAGAACGCCATCAAAACCCATCAGGTGGCGCAGACTTTCCTGTTCTGCGGTCCGAGGGGGGTGGGCAAAACCACCTGTGCGCGTATCTTCGCCAAGGCTCTCAACTGCGACAACCCCACACCCGACTTCGAGCCCTGCAACGAGTGCGAGTCGTGCAAAGCCTTCAACGCATCGGCTTCGTTCAACGTGTATGAGCTCGACGCGGCCTCCAACAACTCGGTGGAGGACATCCGCGCCCTGGTTGAGCAGGTGCGCCTGGCTCCAGTAGGCGCCAAATACAAGGTGTACATCATCGATGAGGTTCACATGCTGTCGCAGTCGGCCTTCAACGCCTTCCTCAAGACCTTGGAGGAACCGCCCGCGTATGCCAAGTTCATCATGGCGACCACCGAAAAGCATAAGATTATCCCGACCATCCTCTCACGCTGCCAAGTCTATGATTTTAGGCGCATCAAGGAGACGGACATTATGAAACATCTGCAATATGTAGCTGAAAAAGAAGGTGTTAAAGCAGAAGAAGAAGCGCTGCGTGTGGTGGCCACCAAGGCCGACGGCGCTCTGCGTGACGCCCTCTCCATCTTCGACCAGCTGGTGAGCTTCTCGGGCAGCAACATCACCTACGAAGCAGCCGTGACCAACCTCAACGTGCTGGATGTGGACAACTACTTCAAAATGGTGGATGCCCTGTTTGACGAAGACACCACCAAGCCGTTGCTGCTGTTCGATGAAATTCTGGAGAAAGGTTTTGATGGCCAGAACTTTATCGCCGGACTCGCCTCCCACTTCCGCAACCTGTTGGTGGCACAAAACAGTCAGACGGTAAAGCTGATGGAAGTGGCCGACTCCATCAAACAAAGATTCATAGCACAGGCTCAAAATTCCGATAAGGCATTGCTGTTGAGAGCTTTGGAGCTGACCAGTGAATGCGATTTCAATTATAAAGCCTCCAACAACAAACGGCTTTTGGTGGAGATTTGCCTCATGAAAATCAACGCCAACTATATTTGGACAAAGCAGAAGAAAGGCGCACAGGTAGCATTCGCGAGGCAATCACGGGAGTGCTGAAAATCCAAGTCTGTCCGCACCGATACAAGGTATCGTGGATACGCGGACCCCAGTGAAATCCTCAATGGGATTTGTCTCGCCTGACGCCATCGTCAGTCCCAGTCCGTCCATTCGGAATCTGGTACACGACCCCGCCCCGAAGAATGTTGCGCCGGCACCGACAACCAAACCGACACCGACCGCAACAGAACCCGCAATTGTTACGCCAGAACCAACGCCGGCCGTAACCGAACCCGCAATCGTAGAGACGCGCCATGGCACGTCTCTACCACAAAATACCGAACCAACGGTAACCGAACCGACACCTGCGGCCACAGAACCCGCCATCGTTACGCCGGAACCAACGCCGGCCGTAACCGAACCTGCAATCGTAGAGACGCGCCATGGCACGTCTCTACTACAACAACAAAACGACACCCCCACACAGGATGCCGAAACCCCACAACAACCCGCATCATCCTCCGTGGAGAATCCCGAAAAATATTTCGAGAAATTCAAGGAACAATGGGATGCGATGGTGGACAATGTCTTCAGCAAGGTGCCTACCCTTTTGGCTCCGCTGAAAAACTACCCGCTGGAGGTGAAAAACAATGTGGTGTATCTGAAATTGCGAAACAGCATGCAGGTGGATGATTTCTCTATCAAGAAAGTTTCTGTGCTGCAATACCTTCGCAATCATTTCGACCCCAACATCAACGATGTGGAGGTGTCGATTGACGACAAGACCGAACTGAAAAAGTATATTTTGGACGAAAAAGACAAAATTCAGGAGCTACAGCATCAGAATCCTGATTTTGCCGAATTTATGCAAACCCTTCATCTACAATCGTGTAATTAATTATGAAAAAAATACTTTTCTCCCTCTTCATGTTTTTGACTATCACCCTTTATGGGCAGGATGAGACGAATGCCTACGAAGAGTTGTCGGTTTGGGGAAAATATTCGGGAGAAAATCTCTACGTGCTAAATCCATCAGAGAATGGGACTTTCAGTGTGAAAGAGGTTTATGTAGATGGAAAGGCGTTGGATTTTTGTCATGAGTCGAATGCATTTGAGATTCCATTAGAGGGGCATGAGCTGAACAGTTTTGTATATGTGAAAATTGTTCATCTACCTCAAACTAATCCATTGATTATCAATGAGGAGAGTCTGATAAAAGAGTCTGAATTTTCGTTACCTTCTTTCGTTTATAACAAGAAGAGTAAATTGTTGGAATGGAAAGCGACGGAGATGGATGCGACTTGTAGTTATCGGTTGGAGCAGATGTTGTATGGCAAATGGGTGGTAATGAAGAAATTAGGAAATCCTACCGATATGTTGGCGGAGAACTTTCTGCCCGTGCAGCTCAGCGGGATGAACCTGTTTAGGATAGTGCAGACCGATGAGGGCGGACAGGAGTTGTCGTCGCCAGTGGTGAAGCTGAAATGTCCCAACCGCAAGATCATGCTCCTGACCGACAAGGTGAAGGAATATATTGAGTTTACGGAAGTTACGCACTATGAGCTGTACGATGCCAACGGCACATTCCTAAAGCGTGGTACGGCGAAAAAGGTCAGCGTGGTAGATCTTCCCAAAGGCACCTATTGGGTGAATTTTGATGGAAAAGAGGCAGTAATCACAAAAAAATAGCGCTATGCAACTCGACAAACCCTATTACAGCATTTCTGAAACGGCGCAGATGTTCAAGGTGAACACCTCATTATTAAGATATTGGGAGAAGGAGTTCACACAAATCAAGCCGTACAAGAACAAAAAGGGAGACCGATATTTCACCCCAAAAGACATCGAAATCATACAAATCATTTACAATCTGACGAAAATACAAGGCTATACTTTGCAAGGGGCGAAAGATGAGCTGAAACGGTCCTACGGCAAGCACGCTTCACAGGCGCAGGCGGTGGCCACGTTGCGGGAAATTAGGGAGAAATTAATCGCCATTCGTGACAGTCTGTAAAAAAATGAAAAATCATCTGCCATAACTCCTAACATTTTTGTATTTTTGTCGCTTCATTTAAAATGAATAATAGTATCAAATCAAAATAATATTATGCGTCCTGATTTTAGTAAAGTCACTCACAGAACCGCCCCGAAAAGCAACGAGAGTTTTCAGGAGTGGTCAAAAGTGAATCACATTGATTTTAACCGACTTACGGCGGAACAAATTCCTTGCAAACCCGTTTATGGGAAAGAAGATTTGGAAGGAATGGAGCACCTGAACTATGCTGCCGGTATTGCGCCTTTCTTGCGCGGACCCTACTCCACCATGTACGTGATGCGTCCATGGACCATCCGCCAATATGCCGGTTTCTCCACCGCAGAGGAGTCCAACGCCTTCTACCGCCGCAACATCGCCGCCGGTCAGAAAGGTCTGTCAGTGGCCTTCGACTTGGCCACACACCGCGGCTATGATGCTGACCACGAGCGCGTTTTGGGCGACGTGGGTAAGGCTGGCGTGAGCATCTGCTCGGTGGAAGACATGAAAGTGCTTTTCGACCAGATTCCGCTGAACAAGATGTCTGTCTCTATGACCATGAACGGTGCCGTGATGCCCATCCTCGCATTCTATATCGTGGCCGCTCTCGAACAGGGCGCCAAATTCGAGGAGTTGCAGGGTACCATCCAGAACGACATCTTGAAGGAGTTCATGGTGCGTAACACCTACATCTACCCGCCAGAACACTCCATGCGCATCATCGCCGACATCTTTGAGTTCACCTCTCAGAATATGCCGAAATTCAACAGCATCTCCATCTCCGGCTACCACATGCAGGAGGCAGGTGCTACCTCCGATATCGAGATGGCCTACACGCTGGCCGACGGTTGGGATTACCTCCGCACGGGTGTAAAGGCTGGCTTGGACATCGATGCATTCGCACCGCGTCTCTCCTTCTTCTGGTGCTCGGGCATGAACCATTTTATGGAGATTGCCAAGATGCGCGCTGCCCGTATGATCTGGGCCAAGATCGTGAGCACCTTCAACCCGAAGAATCCGAAATCGCTGGCTTTGCGCACCCACACGCAGACCTCCGGTTGGTCGCTCACCGAGCAAGACCCGTTCAACAATGTGGCCCGTACCTGCATCGAGGCTATGGGAGCCGCCCTGGGTCACACTCAGTCGCTGCACACCAACGCTCTCGACGAAGCCATCGCTCTGCCGACCGACTTCAGCGCTCGTATCGCCCGTAACACGCAGATTTACATTCAGGAAGAGACCAATGTGTGCCGTGTGGTGGACCCATGGGCTGGTTCTTACTATGTGGAGACGCTGACGCACGAGCTGGCACACCGCGCATGGAAGCACATCCAGGAGGTGGAATCACTCGGCGGTATGGCCAAAGCTATCGAAACCGGCATCCCGAAGATGCGCATCGAAGAGGCCGCTGCCCGCAAACAGGCCCGCATCGACTCCGGCATGGAAAGCATCATCGGTGTTAACAAATACCGTTTGGAGAAAGAAGACCCGATTGAAACCCTCGAGGTGGACAACACCGTGGTACGTGAAGCACAGATCAAACGTTTGCAGGAACTGCGCGCCAAACGTAACAACGAAGAGGTGCAGGCTGCACTCGAGGCCATCACCGAGTGTGCGAAGAGCGGCAAGGGCAACCTGCTGGCGCTCTCCATCGACGCTGCCCAAAAGCGCGCCACCCTCGGCGAGATTTCCTTCGCAATGGAAAAAGTATTCGGACGTTATAAAGCGAAAATAAATTTGATTACAGGCGTGTACAGTTCACAGCAAGAAAACAACGACACATACAAGAAAGCGTGCGCTATGGCTGACGCTTTCGCTAAGAAAGAGGGACGTCGTCCCCGTATCATGGTGGCCAAGATGGGTCAGGATGGACACGACCGTGGTGCCAAGGTGGTCGCCACAGGTTATGCCGACATCGGTTTCGATGTGGATATGGGTCCGTTGTTCCAGACCCCGGCTGAAGCCGCCAAGCAGGCTGTGGAGAACGACGTTCATGTGATGGGTGTCTCCTCCCTCGCCGCAGGTCACAAAACGCTGGTGCCGCAGGTGATTGAAGAACTCAAGAAGCTTGGCCGCGAGGATATCATCGTGGTGGTGGGTGGTGTGATTCCGCCGCAGGACTACGACTTCCTCTACAAAGCCGGTGCCGCCGCCATCTTCGGTCCTGGCAGCATCATCAGCGAATGCGCCATTAAGATTTTGGAAATTTTGGAGGCATAAAACCTGTTTTTATTGATCATCCAATATTTTACAGAAAAATGAAACTCAAACTGATATATCCCAAGTGGAAAAAACTGCCTGGGCAGACCACTTTCACGCTGCCCCCTCATGGTCCGGTGGTTTTTGCCGCCTGTCTGCCCGAATATGTAGATGTCTCATTTACAGATGAGAACGTGGAAGATTTGGATTTCGATGAGGAATGCGACGCAGTGGCCATCTCCATGATGCTTTCCACTCAGGTGAAGCGTGGTTGGGCCATCGCCGACGAGTACCGCCGCAGAGGGAAGAAGGTGATGTTTGGCGGTATCTCCACCATGCTCCACGCTGAGGAGACACTGCTTCATGCCGACAGCATCTTCTTGGGCGAGGCAGAAGGAAGACAGGAGCAGGTTTTTGAGGATTTGAAGAGAGGCCAGCTGAAGAAAGTCTATAACTTTATGGGCAAACAGCCCCCGATTGAGCTGGTGGGTCCCGCCCGCCGCGACCTTTACAAACGGGAGCTTTACAACCACAAGGGTGTGCAGATGGTGGACCTGTTCCATGCCTCCCGCGGCTGCAAGTTCAGCTGCTATCCCTGCGCCGTCTCCTACCTCGGAGGCCGCTGCTTCCGCCCCCGTCCGGTGGAAAAAGCCATCGAAGAGCTCGAGACCATCGACAACAACCGTCTCTTTATCGTCGATAATTCATTGGCTCAGTGTACCGAATGGGAAATGGACCTCTTCCGCGAGATGATTCCGTTGAAGAAAAAATGGATCAGCCATACCATTGAAGACAAGCCCGAAGTGCTGGATCTGGCCGCACAAGCAGGCGCATGGTACGTGTATCAAGCAGTTTACGACACCTCCGACTATATCAAGGAGCGTGTGAAACGCTACCACGATTACGGCATCGGCGTGGAAGGAACCATCCTTTTAGGGCTTGACAACCAGACAGAAGATGACATCCTCCGCCTGATTGACTTCCTGCTGAAGATTGATCTGGACTTGGCCGAATTCACCGTGCTGGCTCCTTTCCCGCACACCAAGGCCTACGACGACCTGATGCGCCAGGGCCGTATCTTCGACCACGACTGGGACCACTACAATGCTGGTCAGGTGGTGTATCAGCCCAAACACATGTCGCCGGAGAGATTGCAAGAGTTGTATGAATATGCTTGGAAATCTTTCTACCAAGATGAGACTCAGGAAGAAAAGATGTTCAAGTTGTTCACTAACGTGGTGCTGCGTGAGATGCAGGATGGTACCTACCGTCCGCGCAACCGCAAACTGGCCAACAAGACTTTTGGTAAAGATGTGGACCGCTCCGCTTCTAAAGTAAATCTTCGTTAATAATCATAAAATCAAAATATTACCATGAAAGTTCCTCCGAAATATTATGATGAGATTTTTGATTTTGCAGGCCAATGGGATATGCCCTCCAAGTGCGGTTTGAAACTGATTCAGCGGGGCGACACCACTATCATTCTGACTACTGAATTGTACCAAGATAATCCCGGAACTTCCATCACCTACGCTGGCGGCTCTCTGATTCAGCAGATTTGCGATGCCAAGAAATTGGATATCAATAAAATAACTTATATCGAATGCAATCCTGACACACATTCTAAACTTTCTTTTTATGATGAAGAAATGTTCAGAGTGGATTTTTCTATTGTGGATGGAAAACCTGCTGACTTGAAATACACGCAGCTTTCCGCAGAAGAAATCAAACAGATTTTATAATTCAATCTTTATATGATGAAAAAGATACTCCTTTTATGCGTCTGCTTGCTGTCGATGGGATGGCTCGCAGCACAGCATCAGGTTATCAAATTGTGGAAATACCATAAACCTCACCACCTGTGGCCCACCGAGTTGCACTGCTATCCCGCACCCGACTCCATCAACACAGGTGTTGCGGTGATTGTCTGTCCTGGTGGTAGTTACAGCCATCTGATGGGCATCAAGACCGAGGGTTTTGGCGTAGCCGAATGGCTCAACACGCAGGGCATCAACGCCTACGTGCTCCGCTACCGTACCGGCAACAAGGGCTACCACCATCCGGCCATGATACAGGATTTGCAGCACGCCATCCAGTTCCTGCGCATCAACGCTGAAGGCTGGCACATCAATCCCAACAAGGTAGGAGCGATGGGCTTCTCTGCTGGCGGTCACCTCGTGACCATGGCCGGCGTATATCACGACACCTGCTTCCTGGCTCCCCTCGGCCTCGTGTGCGAGTACAGCAACCGTCCCGACTTTGTGGTGCCCGTCTATCCTGTGGTTTCCATGCAGGACAGCATCGCCCACCAGCGTTCGCGCCGCAACCTGCTTACCCGCCATTACACCAAAGAGCAACAGGACCAGTACTCCATGGAGTTGCAGATTCCTGCCGACATGCCCCCCACCTTCCTCGTGACGGCCATCGATGACCCTGTCGTCATGTACCAGAACTCCGTCAACCTCGACCGCGCCCTCACCGCCCAGCACATCCAGCATGTGTTTTTGCTGTACAATACCGGCGGACATGGCTATGGAATGGACGATAGCAAGGCCCCAGAAGCCGCCCAATGGCGCTTCAAATTTGTGGAGTGGCTACACGAAATCAATATTTTACAGTAATTATTATGTTCAAACCCGAAATAGAATTCCAGCCCCGAAACGTCATCAAGGCATTCCAAGAGGAAAAATTGCGTGAGGATTTGCAATATCTGAATTCCCGTTCCAAATTCTACCAAAATCTTTTCTCGAAAAATCATATTGACATCTCCAAAATCAAAACTTTGGAAGATCTGCAGCATATTCCCGTTACCACCAAAGAGGACTTGCAGTTGCATAACGAGGATTTCTTCTGCGTAGAGAAAAGCAAGATTGCCGACTACATCACCACATCGGGCACGTTGAGCGACCCGACCACCTTTGCCATGACGCAGCACGACCTCGACCGGCTCGCCTACAACGAGGCCATCTCGTTCACCTGCGCCCAGGGCCATCCCGGCGAAATCTACCAGCTGATGACCACCATCGACAAGCGGTTCATGGCTGGACTCGCCTACTTCCTCGGCATCGTGAAGATGGGGGCCAGCGTGATTCGTGTCGGCAACGGCATCCCCGAACTCCAGTGGGACACCATACGCCGCATGAAACCCGATGCCATCATCTGCGTACCGTCCTTCATCTTGAAAATCATCCAATACGCGGAGAAAAACGGCATCGACTACCGCAACAGTTCTATCAAAAAAGCGGTTTGTATCGGCGAAAACCTGCGCAACCAGGACTTCTCGTTGAACCTGCTGGGCGCGCGTATCAAAGAGAAATGGGATATTGACCTTTATTCCACCTACGCCTCCACTGAGATGGGCACTACCTTCTGCGAGTGCGAAGCCGGCAAGGGCGGACACCACCATCCCGAACTGATTATCTGTGAGTTACTGGACGAAAACGACAACCCCGTAGCCGAAGGCGAGACTGGTGAGCTGACCGTTACCACCCTCGGCGTGGAAGGAATGCCGCTGTTGCGCTTCAAGACCGGCGACATCGCACAGTTCCATTACGAGCCCTGCTCCTGCGGCCGCACCACCATGCGCATCAGCCCCATTATCGGCCGGAAGAACCAGATGATCAAACTCAAGGGAACGACACTTTATCCCGCCACCATCTTCGACGTGCTGGATAACGTGGAGTATGTGGAGAATTACATCGTGGAGGTGAACTCCAACGAGATTGGCACCGACAGCGTGACCGTCATCGTGGGCTGCAACCGCACCGATGAAGAGGAGATGACCAAAGATTTGAAAGACCGCTTCCGCGCCCGCCTGCGCGTGGCCCCCGACATCCGCTACGACAGTATCGACCACATCCGGGCCATCCAATTTCCGGAGATGAAGCGAAAGCCCATCAAATTTATTGATAACAGAAAATAATTCGCCATGGAACAAAATTTTGATGAAATCCGACCTTACAATGATGCCGAAATACCAGCGGCGGCGCAGCGTGTAGCCGACAGTCCATACCTGCCGGCCATCGTCAGCTATCTATTTCCCGGAAAAAAAGTGGAAGAAGTTCAGCAGCTGTTTCGAAACTTCCGCTCCATCTACGACTTCCAAACTACCATCATGTATCCGGCCATCAATTCCATTATTGAGAAAACTTCCAACGGACTCACTTCCAGCGGGTTCAATACGCTCAAAGATGGCAGGAAGCGGATGTTCATATCCAACCATCGCGATATCCTGCTGGATGCCGCCATCCTGCAAACGCTTCTTTTCGACAGTGGGATAGAGACCACCGAGATTACCTTTGGCAGCAACCTGATGGACGGTGAGTTGGTGGTGGACATCGGCAAGATGAACAAGATGTTCCGCATCATGCGGGGCGGCCACATCCGCGACTTCTACCAGAACTCGATGTGTGTGTCCTCCTATATGCGCTATGCGGTCACAGAAAAACAACAGTCGGTTTGGATAGCCCAGCGCAATGGAAGAACCAAAGACGGCGACGACAAGACCGATATGGCGGTGCTCAAAATGTTTGCTTTGAGCAGCGAGAAAGAGTTTGTGGACAACCTGTCGGAGCTCAACATCACCCCGATGGTGGTGTCGTACGAGTACGAGCCTTGCGACTTTATGAAGACGCAGGAACTTTTTATCTCGCGCTACCAGAAATACGAGAAGGAACCGGGGGAGGATTTGAACAGCATACTCCACGGTATTAAGCAGTTCAAAGGGCACATCCATTTTGCCATCACCCCCGCTATCACTTCAGAAGAACTGACTTTTTGCGACCATTTCGAGCGGAACAAAAAGTTCCAGCATTTGGCCGGAATCATCGACAAGAGGATATATCTCAACTACAAGTTATGGCCCACCAACTACATCGCTTACGAGCTATTGAATCAGACCTATCGGTACAAAGACCAATATACGCAGGAGGAGATGGATCATTTTGTGGAGTACATGGAGCAAGGCCTCGCATCGCTGGTCGGTGACCCGAGCGAGCTGCGCGAAATCTTCCTTGGCATCTACGCCAACCCCGTCGCGAACTACGAACGGCTGTTCCTGTAGAAAGATAAGAGGGCGTGAAACCCTCTTATCTGCAAATTCTGTGATGTTTTTTTCTACAAGTGACGTAGAGGATAAAGATTGTACGGAGTGTGATTATTTCTTCTCTTTGAGAAGGTCACGAATCTCAGTAAGGAGTTCTTCCTCTTTCGTGGGGGCGGGCGGAGCAGCAGGAGCTTCCTCTTGCTTCTTCTCCATCTTGCGCTTCAAACTGTTCATTCCTTTAATCATGAGGAAGATACAGAATGCAATAATCAGAAAATCAATCACATTCTGGAGGAACTGACCGTAAGCAAATACTGCGCCAGCCGCCTTTGCATCATCTATCGGCAGGTTGTTTCCTTGTCCAGAAAGACCGATGTACATGTCGGTGAAGTTCACGTTGCCGACCAGTTTTCCAACCAACGGCATGATGATGTCATCGACCAATGAACTGATGATTTTGCCGAAAGCGCCACCGATGATAACACCGACAGCCATGTCCATCACATTGCCTTTTAAGGCAAATTCTTTGAATTCTTGTACGATTTTCATGTTGATAATTTTTAAGTTTTGAAGTTGCAAAATTACACAAATAAGTTGGATTGTGAAATAATTTGGTGAGTAAATGATTTTTGTTTAATTTTGCCATTTAAAATTGAATTTGGGTATTTTTATTTAAATTATTGTGTAATAAATATTTATGGAACAATTAATTGAAGAATTGAAGAAAGAAATCATTGAAGTCCTCAACTTGGAAGACATGTCGCCTGAGGATATTGATGAGAATGCGCCTCTTTTTGGCGAAGGATTGGGCTTGGATTCCATTGATGCGTTAGAGTTGATTGTATTGATGGAGAAGAACTACGGAATTAAGTTGCAGAGTGCGGATCAGGGAAAAGAAATTTTCAAGTCGGTCCGTGTGATGGCAGAATACATTAAAGAACACAGAACCAAATAGTTGTGAGTGACATTGTCATCACAGGTTTAGGCATCATTTCAGCATTAGGTAGTGGCACAGAAGCCACTACTGATCGGTTGTTGCATTCGATGTCAGGGGTAGGAAGGATGCGTTATTTGCGGAGTGTGCACAACGACATTCCTGTTGCGGAAGCTCCTTTCAGTGATGACGAATTGCGGAAGATGCTGGGCATTGCCCCCGACTTTTCCATCACTCGCACCTCGTTGTTGGGGAGGGTGGCCTTGCGGGAGGCGATAGCGATGGCTCAGTTGCGCGTGCATGACGGGCAGCGGGTGGCTTTTATCTCCGGCACCACTGTTGGTGGTATGGAGAAGAGCGAGCAGTTTTACAAGGATTTTTTGGAAAACGACCGCCGCAACGAGTACATCGCCTTGCACGACTGCGGGGCCTGTACAGAAATGATAGCCCGTGAGTTTCCCGGAAAGATTGCCGCGCAGACCACCATTTCCACGGCCTGCTCGTCGGCGGCCAACGCCATCATCTTTGGGGCCGACATGCTGCTTACGGGTCGTGCCGACATGGTGATTGCAGGCGGCACCGAATGCCTGAGCAAGTTCCACCTCGACGGGTTCAACACGCTGATGATTCTCGACAAGGAGCCTTGCAAGCCGTTTGATAAGAACCGGCAGGGGTTGAATTTAGGTGAGGGGGCGGCCTACGTGGTGATGGAACGTCGCGAACATGCCCAACAGCGGGGAATGCAGCCCATCTGCCAATTGTCGGGCTACGCCAACCAGTGCGACGCCTACCATCAAACGGCCTCGTCGCCAGAAGGAGAAGGCGCATTCCGCGCCATGCAGGCCGCATTGCAATCTGCTGGGCTGCAACCCTCCGACATCAGCTACATCAACGCACACGGCACCGGCACTCCCAACAACGACGAGAGCGAGGGCAAAGCCATGATGCGCGTTTTCGGTGATAGGGTACCGCTGGTGTCTTCCACCAAAGCCTACACCGGGCACCCCACCAGTGCGGCCGGCGCCATCGAGAGCGTGATATCCATTCTCGCCCTCACCCGCAACTTCGTGCCCGCCAATCTCAATTTTTCAGAAAAAATCGATTCTCTCAACTTCACCCCCGTCACCGAAACCATTACTAACATCGAACTCCAACATGTGCTTTGCAACTCGTTCGGTTTCGGCGGCAATGACTCATCCTGTATCTTTTCTAAAATCAATTAGTTATGAACATATACATCAGGGCAGCTTCGCAGATTTCCATCCAACAGCCACTTTCAGAACAGTGGATGGACACCCCTACCCTGCCCTCTGCTGTGTTCAACGAACCCGTCGATCCCGACTACAAGCAATGGATTGCTCCCGCAGAAGCGCGACGTATGGGACGTCTGCTGAAACGTGCCGTCGCCGTATCGATCGACACGCTACGGAAAGGGAATTGTGAGATGCCTGATGCCATCATCACGGGCACGGGATTGGGATGTGTGGAAAACACGGAGAAGTTTCTTAACGCACTGATTGACAACGACGAGCAGTGTCTCCCCCCTACCCCGTTCATGCAGAGCACCCACAACACCATCAGTTCGCAGGTGGCCCTCAAACTCCAATGTCACGGGTACAACAGCACCTACTCGCACCGCGGCACCTCATTCGACAGCGCATTGCAGGATGCCATCATGCAGTTTCAGCTCAACCGCATCTCCAACGCCCTCATCGGCGGCTATGATGAAATGACCCCCGCCTATTTCAACATGCTCGGCAAGTTAGGATACTGGCGTAAAAATCCTGTTGATGTACAGGCCTTGAAGCAGCCAGGTCAAGTCGGTTCCATATCCGGTGGTGCGGCGGTGGCCCTCCTTCTTTCCAACACCCCCACCCCAGACACGCTCTGCCGCATCATCGATACCAGTCTGTTCTGCGTCGGCAACGATAATGAATTGTCGGCCTATACCCACGCTTTCCTCCAGCAACACCACCTGTCAGAAAGCGACATCAACGCAGTAATGTGCGGCTTCAGCGGCGATGAGAACAACGATATGGTTTACCGTAACTTACTCAATACCAGCTTCCCCGACGCCACTACTCTGTGGTATAAACATCTTTTTGGAGAATCGTTCTGCGCCTCCGGCTATGGAATCTATGCGGCGGCATTCTGCTTAAAACATTCCACTATTCCCCAACATCTCATCTATTATCAAGAGAAAAAACACTTATCATCTCTCAATAACATACTCATCATCAACCATTTCCAAAAACACGATTTTTCTTTAACCCTTATCATGCCATGATTCCGATTCACACCGCTTTATTGCTCCTTCTGCAAGCTATACTTCTGACGGCAACACAGGCTTTTTTAAAGCTGGGCACCCACCGCATGGGAAATTTTGAGTGGTCGAAGAAATTCTTCAAGGAACTTTTGGTCAACTGGCCTTTAGCCGCCAGTGGTTTATGCGGTATTGCGGCATTTGTGCTTTGGGTTCTTATTTTGAAAAAGAATGATTTCAGCCAGGTGTATCCTTTGACAGCGGTCAGTTATCTGATTGCTTTGCCTGTAGGTCTTCTTTTTTTTCACGAAACCGTATCCGCTTCCCGCTGGATTGGAGTCATTATCATCATGATAGGTATCTATTTTGTCGCAAAAGCTTAAAAGATGTTTTATAAAGACTTGTTTACTATAGAATCTCAAAAAATTGAAGAAGGCCATGCCCTTTTCACCATTGTGCTGAACCCCGAACATCGCATATACAAAGGCCACTTTCCGGGCGACGGCATCACTCCGGGAGTATGCATTTTACAGATGGCCTGCGACCTTTTCTCCATCATCCACGAACAAAACTTTGTCATCTCTTCCATGAAGAATGTGAAGTTCATGCAGCTCATCCGTCCGGCAGAAACTCCCAAAGTGATCTTCGATTTTTCCTACACCCCCGCCGCCGAAAAAGGACTTTACGATGCCAAATGCACGGTCAGTCACGAGCAAGAAACGATGACCAAAACCACACTGACCTTCTGTCCGGAGTCGCAATTCCCTAATTCATAAAAGATTATACAAAACTTTTCCCTTTACGATATGCAGAATGTTTTCTCAGATTTGAAGCTTTGTGTGGTCATTCCCACCTACAACAATGAGAAAACATTGGCATCGGTAGTGGAGAAGGCTCAGCAATATTGTCCTACCGTGATGGTGGTGAACGACGGTTCGACCGATTCCACTCCGCTCATCCTGAACCAGTTAGGAGAGGGCATCATCAAGATACAATACACCCCGAACCGAGGGAAGGGCTATGCCATGCGGCAGGCGTTCCGAATGGCCCTGTCGGCCGGCTACGACTATGTGCTGACGATGGACGCCGACGGGCAGCACCTCGCCACCGACCTGCCGAAGTTTGCGGAGGCCATCCGCCAACACCCCGACACGCTGATCGTGGGCAGCCGCGGTATGGTGCAGGAGAACATGCCGAAGAAAAACACCTTCGCCAACCGATTCTCCAACTTCTGGTTCTGCTTGCAAACCGCCCACAAACTTCCCGACACTCAATCGGGTTATCGCGTTTATCCTTTGAAAAAGATGGGTAAAATGCATTGGTTTTCAACACGATATGAAACAGAATTGGAAATCTTAGTTCGTAGCGCATGGCGGGGCATTGCCATCCATCCCATCCCCATCGAGGTCTATTATCCACCGCAGAAAGAACGGGTGAGCCACTTCCGTCCCCGCGCCGACTTCTTCCGCATCAGCGTGCTCAACACCATTTTCTGCTTGGTGGCTATCGTGTATGGCTATCCTGCCATGCTTTTCCATAAAATCTTCCATTAACCCCAAAACATGCGCAACTTTTTCGTCACTATCTACCGTTTCTTCGAGCGACACCGCATCGCCCTGTGGGCGTTTCTCGGCATGCTGCTGACGGTTTTTGTGTTCGGCATTTTGCGCCTCCGTTTTGTGGAAGATATCAGCAGCTTTTTCCCCAACCAAGGCGACAACCAGCGCGTGAACTACGCCTACCAACATATTGGAGCTGACAACCGCATCTTGCTGAATGTCAAGCTGTCGCACCCGAAAGACTCACTCAGCGAGGAGGACTATTCGCTCCTGACCGAAGCCGCAGACACGCTCGCCACTCACCTCCGCGCCCACGATAAGGAACACCTGATGAAAGACCTCACCTATCAGGTCAACCAGCAGCAGGTGGCCGACATCGCCAGTTTTGTGGTGAAGAACATGCCCTACTTCCTCACAGAGGCAGATTACCAGCGCATGGACTCGCTGATAACCACAGAAAGCATTGAGGAACAACTGATTAACGACCAGTTCATCTACAACTCCATGACCGCCGATGTGGTCATGACCGACCCGCTCTTTTTCTCCGCCCCGGTGCTTCAGAAACTCGAAGGCTTCCGTCCCAACGACCAGTACCACGAACAGGACGGCTACATCTTTAATAAAGAGGGCACCGAAGCCATTGTGGTGGTGACCTCCAAATTCCCCATCAGCGAAACACAAAACAACCCCAAACTCATCGAGCAAATCCACCAGTCGGTGGACGAGGTGAAAGCACAGTTCAAGGGCAAAGTGGAGGTGACCGTCTTCGGGGCCTCGCTGGTGTCGCAAACCAACTCGCAGCAAATCAAGCGCGACAGCTTCATCGCCATCCTGCTGTCGCTCATCTTCATCGTCGGCCTGCTCATCTACTATTATCGCAACTTCAAGAGCATCCTACTGATACTCTGCACAATCACCTTCGGCGGCTTGTTAGCATTGGGACTAATTGCTTGGATCAAAAACCCCATCTCGCTCGTAGCCGTGGGAGTCGCTTCCATCATTATCGGCATTGCCGTCAATTATCCCATCCATTTTCTCTCGCATTTTAAAAGAACAGAAAATAAGGAACTTATTATCCATGAGGTGGTTACACCGCTACTCATCGGCAATATCACCACGGTGGGTGCCTTTTTGAGTCTGATGTTCATCAGTTCGGATGCCATGCGCGACCTCGGCTTGTTTGCGGCATTGCTGCTGGTGGGCACCATTCTGTTCGTGCTCATCTTCCTGCCTCATTTCATGGGCAAACGCCCCGGTAACTGGAAGTTAGGCGAGCTTTCGTTCCGCCGTGTCGCCGAGTTCCACCCCGAAAAGCACCCGTGGCTCATCGTTCTGGTGATTCTGCTCACCGGCCTCTTTTTCGTCTTCAGTTTCAAGACCTCGTTCGAGACCGACATGCACAAAATCAACTACATGACCGAGGAGCAGCAGGAGGCGTTTGGCAAATTGGTGGCCGAGGCCGACACGACTGTGCAGACCGTTTTCTGTGTGGCGGAGGGCGATACGCCCGAGGCGGCGCTGCGCAACTTCGAGAAAGCTGCGCCCGTGCTGGAAGAGATGGTTCACGACTCGTTGGTGCAGAAATCCGCCGGCATCAGCGTTTTTATTCCTTCCCAAAAAATGCAAAAAGAGCGCATCGACAGATGGAATGCCTTTTGGGAAAATCGCCGCGACACGTTCCTACTCCGTTTCAAAGCCGCCGAAGCCAACACCGGATGGCAGCCATTTAACGATTTTTATGAGATAATAGAAAAGGAATTTCAGCCTCAAAATCTGAACTATTTTGCGCCCATCACCCAAAATGTGGCTTCGAGTTATGTGGTTTTTGATAATGATAAATCATTAGTTTATAATATTTTAACGATAAAAAAAGAGAAACATGATGTGGTGGAAGAAAAGCTCAACCACATCGATGACAATGTCTTCGCCTTTGCCGAAACCTCGGTCATCCAACGGATGGTGAATGCCCTTTCGGGTGATTTCGACTACGTATTATATATCTGCGGATTCATCGTATTTGTCTTTCTGCTGTTCTCTTTTGGAAGAATTGAAATCGCCCTTTCCGCCTTTGTGCCGCTGACCGTAGCGTGGATTTGGATTTTGGGCATCATGGGACTTTTCGACCTTAAGTTCAACATTGTCAACATTATACTGGCCACGTTCATCTTCGGACAGGGCGACGACTATGCCATTTTTGTGACCGAAGGCGTGATGTACGAATACCGCACGGGCAAGAAGATGCTGGCGCAGTTCAAAAACTCCATCATCCTGTCGTCCACCATCATGTTCATCGGCATCGGCATGTTGATTTTTGCCAAACATCCCGCCATGCGGTCGTTGGCCGAGGTCACCATTATCGGAATGGTGTCGGTGGTGATGATGGCCTACATCTTCCCGCCGCTGATTTTCAAATGGTTAACTTCAGTAAAAGGAAAACTCCGTCCCGTACCGATTACGCTGTGGAACCTGCTGAAAACGTGGACCGCCTTCCTGATTTTCTTCCTGATTTCGCTCTTCCTGAGTGCGTGGGCGTTCACCTGCCGTCTGTTGTTCCCGCGCAGCCCACGGGTGAAGGCGCATTTCCATCGGATGCTCACCCGCATCTTGCGGAAGCTGGCGCAGTGGATGTTCGAGGTGAAATGCGAGGTGCGCAATCCGGCGGGCGAAACGTTCGAGAAACCGGCGGTCATCATCGCCAACCACCAGGCGCACCTCGACCTGCTTTATACGCTGATGCTGTCGCCCAAGATTGTGGTGCTCACCAACAAGTGGGTGTGGAACTGTCCCTTCTACCGCTGGATCATCCGTTATGCCGACTTTCTGCCCATCGCTGACGGCATTGAGGAGAACCTTTCGAAGCTGGAAGCACTTGTCAATCAGGGATATTCGGTGCTGGTATTTCCGGAAGGCACCCGTTCGGCCGACTGTTCCATATTGCGGTTCCACCAAGGGGCATTCTGGTTGGCCAACAAGCTGGGCTTAGACATTGTACCGGTTGTGAACCACGGCATCGGACATATTTTCCCGAAAAACGAGTTCATCTTGCGGAAGGGCAAAGTCACCGTGAGTGTATTGCCGCGGATCGCGCCCGACCACACCTTGCGGCAGCACGACACCTTGTTGGAGACCGCCCGTGCGTTCAGAAAGATGTATATTTCTGAATATCAGAATATTTGCAAAGATGTGGAGACAGCCGACTACTTCCGTTATTGGGTGCGGGGGAACTACCTGTACAAGGGCACGGAGGTGGCGCGTCATGCGCGGGCGCAGCTGAAGCACTTTGAGGAGTGGAAGCGGCGCATTGCGGCGTTGCCGGACAGTGGCACCCTGCTGGTGCGCCACTGCGGGCAGGGCGAATTCGCCTTGTTGGTGGCGTTGGTGAAGAAAGATTTGCAGGTGACGGCCACCGACCCCAACAGCGACCTTCTTGACATTGCGGCGCATTGTGCGGCGGTACCTGCCAACCTGCACTTTACCGACGAGCCGGACGGCGAGTACGATGTGGTGGTGGAGATTTAATACATAAACATCATCGGGTCAATTCCATCATCTTGCGATTTGCTAGATAGATATCCTGGACTGTTATATCTGAAAATCTTATCTTCAGGAACATATAGGCGAAATTTGTAAATTCCCAATATAAGCCACCATAAACACCCATCCATTTAGTTTAAGATTGTCATGGGTCAGCACGATAACGGGTGAAAAAATATAAATGATAAATATTATTATTATAGCTAACCACATAGCTCTTATTCGATATTTATTTTCACAATATTGAAATTAGTATCCTATTGTTATTGGTATAACACACTGCTTAGAAATCAATACATTGAAGATGCTGCCTCCATCTGCAACTGCTGCATATACTCAAAAGACCGATATTCATATATTTTATCAGAAGGTACGTAGATATCGGACTCGTACTGTGGCCAACCATCGGTTATCTTCTTCAACCAAGGAGATGGGGTTAACTCATGACACTCAAAATAACTTGCCCCATTTTCCCCTTTGCCTGTTCGGTGAATGGTAGGCGGCAAATCGGTGTCATAAGGGCATTTCCGATTGTTAGCTAAATGCCAAATGGAAACACCATCAATGAATTGCAGATAGGTAATTTCAGGACAGTTGTCACGATAGGGTTCCAACTTTTCCAAGGGAGCGGTATAAACCACTTCATCCTTCACTCCTATGCCAAAAACGATGAGGACAGAACACATACTTACTACCAAACCAACACATAAACAAAGAGCAATACTACCGACAATCGTTCCTCTTGATTTGTAGCGTATTAAGGCGACAATCGCTGATGATATGAGAAAAAGAATGAATACCCCGAGCATCCCTATCCCGTTTAGTTTTGCCTGAGAAGGGATAATACTTATTGAAACAAAGACTGCAACATAACCAAGAATTAAAGAAAATGTAGTGCCAAAGTCTAATTCATTTTCTATCCAACATTTCGCGAAAAAGACCGTCAACAAAAAAGCAAATATTGCTAGTATAATTATCATAGTATCAATATTTTAATAAATAACATCATTATTAATACATTATGGAAGTATACTTCACTTTGAATTACGAATGGCTTTGCTGAATCTCCTCATCTTGGGCGACAATAGGGTGTAAAGGATGATGATTGTCGGCCATGCCACAATGGAAGTGGTGTTGATGATTTTCAATACAATAGCAAAAAATGAAGAGTGCATACTATAAATAAATGAAGGAGAGAACCAGATAAATGGCGTGCTGTTAGGTGTATTCATAACGTATAGAAAAAGCAATATTTGCGACAGCACACATACCAGAAGCAATAGGCGGACAGCATTCCTTTTCTGTCCCAATATTGCGGAGAAGGCCATTATGCTCAAAACAAAGTTGATAAGAATCACAACAAGAAGAACCAGCAAAATCAGATGTGACGCCAACTCTTCAAGGGTTGGCATAGTTTTCAAAAATCGAAAAAGCGGAACAAAAAGCAGTGCTGAACTCATGATAGTCAGCATGCCTAGTATCACACTGAATGATTCGGCGCTGGGAAGAGCTGGCTCCTCTTTTTTCAAATCAGTGTCCATTATGTATTGCGGACATTGCTCAACGTGGGAACTTTCTGTCGGGTTAAGCTGGCAAATGATGCCTCTTTCAGGATCAAAATGTCTGTTGGTACAGTTTTTACAATTATTTGTTCTCATAGTTTTCGATTTAAAATTTTTAGTTATTCATTAAAAAGTGCATTTAATATCTCTGAAGAATTTCTTAGTGTTTGTCATTTTCTTGACAATGATGAGCGAACATGTGTGTTTTATTCCTTTTGGAACGTCTCGGACAATATGCCATGCACATCGACTATATGAATGAGGAAGAGGGATGCATTGGTCTTCAGAACGGAGGGGAAGAAAACCATCTTGCAATCTTTCTTTGGGGTCGATATTAAATGATTCCCATGGGTCCTCAATACCATTAGTAACATCCACCAAGTACTTCTTTCCATCTATCTTGACGATATTCCACGCATGTCCAGTTGCATAAAACCAGCTGTGAACATGTACTCCTATAACAATCTTGCACTCTAACCCGGCCTCCTCACACATCAGCTTGTACAGGTGCGAAATGCTACTGCAAATTCCTTTTCGTTTCTCAAAAACCGACAATCCATCATTAAGGTTTATATTATTCCACCTTTTCTGATAATTGTCTATCATCGCTTGCTTGGTCGCCATTGGCAGATCTAATTCCCCCATCGATTCAATAATAGCCTGATGATCCTCCCACATTTCGTCATCATACTCCACATTTAGGATAATCCATTTGTAAATAGCCCAAGCCTTTCCATAGTCGCTGTGGCAGTCGCGGGTGATTTCGGCCACTTTAGCCTTCATTCGCATCTGCGTGTCGTTGGTCATTGTACGAGCCGACAAGTTGAACATGGCGCTCATAAAAAGAGCGATAACTGCAATCAGTTGTAAAAGCTTAGCTCTCATATTTGTTGTTTTTGGGTTAATAATTGTTTTATTTTTGTTCTCCCTCCCATCCATCTTATTGGGCATCTTTTATCTATATATAGAGCCGATGAAGTGGAAATCTATCTCCATTCAAAAAATTTTTTTAAATAAATCTCACACTTTATCGCAACTATTTGTCTTTCAGTAAACAATAGTTATTTAGCACCTAAAAAAATTTTTTCAGGGGTGACAAAAAAAATCCTCCTATCTTTTGGAAATAGGAGGATAAATATGTTTGAGCTATGACTAATCTTCTGACTTTGTCAAATTAACATCACTAAGTCTAACCTATAAAAGAGAAAAAACTACTTTGTATGATTCTTCGAGACCTCTTGAAGATGGGATGAAATCTGTTGTTCTGCCAATTCGAGATCTGGGGGACAGATAGGCTCTTTCCCGACCAATTTCGCCGTACTGACAATGATATTAAAGGCCTCCATCAAGTCAGGGTATTTGCATAGTTGCCTCAGAACCAACTCATTTTCTTCATCGTTAGTTTTACCATTAATGAATTTGTCAAACAATTCACTATCAATATCCAATTTTTGTTCATGAATCTTGGTAGAAATCTGATCGAGTGGGTTGGGTATAGGAGGTATTGGTTTAAACTTTTCAAACTCTGCCACCAGTTTTTTCCACTGTTCAATCTGTTTTTTTTTCTCCTCACTATCCTCAAAAGATATATTCCATTCCATTCTATTATGATTTATAGTCTCGTAAAAAGTCCCTTAATTGTTTTAATGCTCGGTTTTTGACCACATACGCATAATCAACTGTCCAACCGTAATCTGATGCAATATCCTTAATGTCATGCTCCTCTATCAAAAGTCTGCGGGCGACCTCGCGTTGATCTTTATTTTTCAAATGGTTAATGGCTTTAATCACATCCATTTTCAAAGATGATTGTGAATCTTGTCGATACTGCATAATTCTATCGTTCCATCTCTCATGATCATCTATCGAGACGTTACCATTATTATCCATCTGAGTTTTTTTATAGTTCACAAAAAAAAGATACGCAACCCTTGATACCCATTTATTTAATGCCCCTTTTTGGCTATCGTAGGTACGCAAGTGTTTCCAATCATTCTTCAGAAGATATAGAAAAAATTCGTCCACAAGTTCTTGCACATCCACCTTGTAATCGAATATTCTATAGATTTGCTTTTCAAAAACACTATAGTATTTTTTGTAAAAAAAGTATAAGATTGCTTTTTCATCGTTTTCAAAAAGACACTCTACCAATTGAGAGTTTGACATTCTTTCAAATCTGTCAAAGGACGAATTCAGTAGCTTATCTTTGCCCATTTTCTGACAATCTGTATAAAAAACGATTTACCCTTCTTTCCTATATTCTGTGTAATCTCATAATTGACGCTGCAAAAGTACAAAAAAATATAATCTTACATCCCATCTATCAATTTCTGCAATTCGGTCTGGCTTACCCGGCGGTTCTCCTTCTTGGCCTCACGAATCAGCCGTCGCGCCGAATCTATCACATTATCCAAATAATAAATTCGCACCTCCTTCTGCTTCTGATACTGCGTTTTGTTGATGATACTCTCCAAAACCTCATAATCCAAAGTCGTTACCGCCTGAGCCTTGATGGTTGTCAAGGCAGTTTTGATTTCTTCATTGTACTGTTTATAAGCAGAAAGCTCATTGATTAAAGCCCTGAAATTCTGTTGTTTATCACCGCTTATTCTATCCATCGGGATGGCATTCAAGGTGGACAACGCATGTTGTACTGGACTATATTGGGGAACATCCGGTATTTTTTGCAAGACTCTCCTTACCATTTGTTTCTCCTGAAATTGAAAAACCTCGTCCGGCAGGTCCTTAATCATCTTCCAAACCTCGTCGCGAAGATACAAAGAGTCCTCCTGGCTGTTCATAATCATATTTTTCACCTCCGACCACATCCCGTAAGTGCGTGCCTGGATCAAGCTATCGGGAATCATCGATAAAATATTGATATACTCATCGTAATAGGAATTATACGGACGATACAGCAAAGCGCGGGCACCACGATAGATGAAAAGATATTGGGTTTCCACCAATTTTTTCAAACTATCGTTTTCGGTCTGAATACGCTGCGTGGCTTGCTGCTGCTTTACTGATTGAGCTTGCAGCTGGGCGTTCAGACTTTCGACCACCTTTTGAAGGCTGTCGTTCACACCCATGAGACGATCATTTTCCGCACGGAGACTATCTTGCAGCACTTTCGTTTGAAGGGTGTCTGTTTTCGCTGTTTGAGAGCGAGCATTTTTCTGCTTATGCTGTTGCGCCGGCAGCTGACCTGCCATCATCACACACAGCAACAATAGGGCAATTCGGCATGTGATTTTCCCCATTTTTCTAGTTAAAAATACTGTTATAAATAACATAATAGTCATCATATTGATAGTCATTGTCCCACCACAATTTATTTAATTGACTTTGGAAACCTTTTTGGGCATCCCGATAATATTGGGATAATTTACTCCTATACTCGGACTTATTTTCATGCCAATTATCAAAGTAATCATCTTTCTTTCCCACAACTGCCATATAGGTTTCACCCCACCATTTCATTTTCGAAAGCGGATACTGATTATTTTCATAATCTAATGTATTAAGTAAAGAATTGATATATGCCCTATGTTTTTTGTGGTAGGTCTCCTTTAAACCCTCCAAAATTTTTCTGGTTTGGTCGCATTGTCGCAAACACACTGAAACATAGTCAGTTCCCTTGTATTTCTTCGCTTTGGCCAAATTGTCAGTACAGTCGCGATAGGATTCGATTTTTTGATGGGGCAATTTCAGCACCTCCGCACGGCCATCCAATACGGCGCGTACTCTTTTCATTTTTTCATAATCTTTCACCACTGGCTCGCCCGTCTTTTTATGCATATATTTCAAATCCCTATCCTTCCACACAGATTCTCCGAACTTGCCATCACACCAAGTGAAAAGACTGTTGACATACTGGGTTAAAACAGCATCAAGACTAATATCAGCCGAATCGGAAGAAATCAATCCCTTTTCCTGCAACAGCTGGATGCGTTCCAGTTGCAGCTGGTATTGTTGCGACAAGGTGGCGGTGTCGGTGGTCTCTAACTTTGAGTTGACACTTCTGAGATTGCTCAGATATTGATTATGGGTGACACTTTGGGGCGGTTCGGCGAGTTTTTTCTGCCAAAATATAATGCCCGACACCGCTCCCAGCACCGCAATCACTATCAAACTTACTTTGATAAAATTCTTTTTGGCCTTTGTCATATTCTAAGTTTTTACATGTCCGCAGAACCGCCTGTTCCGTTGTTTATGCCCGAAGCGCTCTTATTAGCTGTGGAGCCCGTTTTTGCAGCGCTGCCTGTGTTTGCGACAGCCGCAGGGTTCAAATCTTTCTCCAATGCGATATAATAATCTGTATAGCTAACCTTGGTCACAACCTTATCACAATAACCTTTTAAATAAGGATAGGAACCGCTCGCAAATTTAACAGGATAACTGGCCGCTAAAGCTCCTATCTGTTGTATAAAAACTGACCATTTTGGATTTTTTGTCGGATCAATACTCTTCACCCATTTTTCTTGAAGATTTTTAAAATTCATCGACTTCAAATCGTCAAAAAGGCCTTTCAGATCTTCCTCTGCCTCCATCTCTTCTTTCAGCCACGTGTCTTTATTCAGGCACGCATAGGTTTTTGTTTGAGGGGCGGGGATGCCTACTGCTGGCGGAACTGGCAAGTTGCCTTCTTTCTTCACCTCTTTTTTAGGCTCGTCCTTTTTCAATTTATCCGCCAAAAAATAGCGATACCCCAAACCGCCTGCCAGCATACCCAGCAGCAGCGCCAACACGATACAAGCGATTCCCACTATCTTCCACCAGCTGCCCAACGCCTTGGGTGACGGTGCACAATAGCAGTATTTCTTGCGGCTCACATTCTGGGTGTTGGTCTCTTCGTAAAGGGGCGGGCATTCCTTCAGGTTGGGGCATTCCACTCCATTGATAAAATAGACCACCTCCTGTCTTCTTTTCCGCAAGGTGAAAGGCATCGGGAAACGTGCGCCCGACAGCGTTACAGCACCTCTGAAATCCTCATAGCCAGAGCAGGAAATCACCAACTGCGACTGACGCATCGCATCGGCCTCGCTCAAGTACACTGGCGAATGGCCAAAGGGGTGTCCGTTGAGTTGGAACTGGCACTGGCCAGTGATGTCATTATGCTCCTCATCTTCCACATGGAAGCAGCGGGCCGACACCTCCATTTTCCAATCCATGTCGGGCAATACAATAGGATTCCGGTTAACGGTATAGGCGAATTGAAGGGAGCGGAAGCCGATGCGCTCCAATGCCAATGTGGATTTCTGTCCAATAAAGGCGGGCAGAGGAGTTTTGAAATCTTGCTCATCCAGCTTTGCGGTAATGCCGGCGGGAAGTTGCGGTGGGTTCACCAGAATCCAAGTGAGCAGTGGGGCGTTGGTATAGTTCTTCAAGCTGTCGGCGGCCACAATCTCACAGCTCCGATCGAGCAGGAAGATATATTTGTGCTCCTGATATTCTCTCTGATAGATATTTTCGCCCAACATTTCTTTCAGTTGGTAATCGGTACCCGTGCCGAAATAACGCGCTGCGCAAGGTGCTGTCTGGGGGGATTCGAAGAGAGGAAAGGCATCCTTTTGCGGATATTCTTTCGACAACATGGTTTCCAGCTCCGTCCAGTCGTTCACCTGCGACTTCGACAGTTCGGCGCTCACCCGCTGCAGCAAGGCCAGCTCCTCATCTGCCGTTACGGCACAGTTGTTGGGAATGAAAATCCAAGCTGATACGAGGTCGCCCCCGCGGCCCGATATGGTATGAAACAGCGTGAGCAAGCTGCCGCTGGGAACAAACGACAGCATCAGCACATCGCGTCCCTCTTCCAATGCCCTACCACTCAGCGCCTTTATATCGGGACGGATGTCCACCACCTTGCGGGTCCACTCACCGCCATTGATGGTGAGAATCTCTTGTACTCCGCTACTGATTTTAGTGACTTTTAAACCTATTTTGCTCATCCTTTTAATATGCTTTTAAATTTACTTAATTTGTCTTCTTTAATACCCCAGCTGCGTTCCACGATTTTGCGCACCACTTGTTCGGCGGCCGCCTCGTGGAAGCGGCAATAGTTCTGGAAACACACCTCTCCCAACGAGAAGGGCAGCACCTCCAGATTGCCCCCATTGATCTCATACCTTCTACAAAGAGCCTTCAGTCCATTGATGAAACCCAAGTAATTGTCGTTCAAGTACTGAACAGCGGCCTCACCGCGCGACATTCCTCCGGGTGCTTTATCCACTTTAGACACCAAGATGAAGATGGCATCCGTATCTTTTTGGAAAATGTTGTAGTTGTTGATATATTGCACGGCTGCTTGGAGGTAGGTGCGCTGGGGAAGTCCCTCATACAGACGGTCGTCGGCGCCATATTCCACCACAAAGAAATGCATTTTCTGGTTGCCCGTTCGGTTGTCCACCAAGATGTTGGTGAGCGTATCCAGCGTATTCAGCTCGTCATCAGACATGCTTTCGCCGCTGTCGGACTTGAACATACAGCGAATCAACTCGCCGGCAAGGTCCACACAGGTGATGGGGTGGATAAGTCCCTTGTGGTCGGTGAGGTCGAAACCCATCTCATAGGTGGAGGTGGTGGCTGTACCTTCGGGCAGGGCGCACACGCTCCCGTCGTTTTTGAAATGCAACATGAGGCGCGACATATATCCATAACCTTGACACAGGCTATCTTTTTCCATGTGCGACACCACCTTGCCGTTGTCGGCCACACTCAAAATGCCACCCAAAGCGCAGCTTTTTCCCGAGGAGGGAATTCCCCAAAAATAAATCTCTGTGGAGCGGCGACTGATTTCTGTCAAAGGTGCCGGCGGTGCGAAACGCTGCGGGGGAATATCCTCCAGCATATATTGAACAAACTCTCTGTCAACCCCGATGTTGTAGAAATCCTGCTGGTTCAAAAATCCATAGTTGTACATCTGGTGAATGACCGATGCGTTCAGCAGGTTCTTGTCTTGCTCGATGGCGCTCACCCATTCGCTCTTGCTGATTCCGCGCGTGGGATCCACAATATTTTTCTTCAGACTTTCCTCTATCAGGTTAAAGATGGCATCGTTTTGGTTAAGTACTCTCTTATCGGCCTGTATGTTTTTGATTTTTCTAATCATGGCCTGAAGGTCGATACTCTCGGGCGGCACAATTCTGTTAATCAAACTCTGGGCTTCAAACAAGTGGGGATTGTTGGGATGGGTGGCGATGAATTTTCTCAAGGCATCCACATCGTTTTTGTCCACCACGTCCCACGGGTCAGGCTCTCGCTGCAGTTCTGCGATGCGGGTGCGGGCCTCCTGGCTATACCGCCCATAAGGATAGGTGGTTAAATACTTCTGATAGGAGGCTGCAGTGTTGGCTTCGCAGGCCTGCCGCCAGTCGTTGGGCTCCTGGTCCTCCAAGGCTCTTTTGCGGCTGCGTGCCTCCTCACGATACTGCCCGTCGGGGTAAGCATCGAGATACCGCTGATATGCCTCAACGGTATCGGTTTCGCAGGCTTGCTTCCAGTCGGCGGGCTCCTGGTTCACCAACATCGCCTTCACCTTGTCGCGCTTAGCAGATGAGTACTCACCAGCCGTATTATTGGGGTCTTCCAGCTCAGCTTCTGTGACAATACCTTGTTTAATGTATTGCACAAGATCTTCGGCTGCAATACCTCCAATGTGGTCGTAAATGTATTCTTTGTCAATCATACGATATTGATTTGATTTTTATAAAATTAGTAAACATATTATCCATATAATTCCCACTGAAAAGATAAAAAAGATGAATCCGCCAATGTTCCATCCCCTCTGTATCCTTTCAAATTCTTGCACACTCTCGTATCGTCTTGCCTTCCACGCAGCCTCTATCCCTAAAATACCCAGCATAAAATGGGTGATGATTTTACCCACAATGGCTCCCACAACAATAAGCATGATGAGTTCCTTAGAAAGTAAATACTCATCAACGGCCACCAGTCCGCCGCACAGAAAGATCATCATGGAGAACACCAAGCTCAACAGGCTCCAGTACACGCCGTTAGAAATTCCCCATATCCATCCCCAAAAGAGACCTCCCCAACTGAAAGTGCTCATATCGGGGCGAGGTTGGGGTGCTTTCTCTGGTGGTGGAGGTGGCGGCGGAAAACCGGAAAAGCTGAAGGGAGGAGGAGGAGGAGGAAGTTCTGATTCTTTCTCTTCGTACTCTGCCGATGAGGCTTCCTCTTCACTTGGTATAAACATCTCTGTCACAATATCTTCATCATCATATACTTCTGGAATACTATCCTGTTGGACGGGGGCAGGAATTTCCAAGCCTTCATCCTGCACTTCTGTAATCGACGGGGTGGGCGCGGGTATTTCTGGCAGTTCCTGCGGCTCCTGCGATTCCTGAGGTTCTTCCAAAATCTCTCCCGAATTTAAGATTTCCTGCACCCTTCTCTGCATCAAAGGAGAAAACTTTCCACCAGAATACTTCTTCAGGTCATAAAGAGTAACCACCCCATTTTTGATGGCTCGCGCGATCTCCATGGGGGAATAGTTCCTCACATTCTCCAATAATTCATTTCTATCCATTCTCACAGATTAAATCTTTACTGGTGCATAATCTTCGTATTTGCCTCCACTGCCCGTAGTGGAATGCGGGGAGGGGTTGTCATGGGATGAATGGGGTTTATCGTGGTTATCTTCTTCTTCGTCATCATCGGGTTCATGATAATCGGGTGATTTTAGCTTTTTGGTTCGAAACAAGGTCCATTGTGTGCCGATGGTTTTTGAGTGACGGCTCTGTAACAAATAGGGCAGAATCAGCATGGCATAGCCCAACACGAGCCACAAAATGGTCAGTGGGCTAAATCCCTTTATATCACGATATTGACGAATAAGCTGATTAACATTTTTATCTATAGCTTTCATATAGGCCCCATTTTTGTCGAAAGGGGTACGGGCCTTTTCATCCTCTTCTTCCCAATAAAATGTTGAATAATTCTGTAAGGTGTCGCACCACCCGTGGATGGCATTTTGAATATCTTCAATATTACCCAATAAAAATACGTTCCATGTGGAAGTGGAGCGCTCACCAGCCTTCTTCATCCAATTTTCCGCATCGTTTTTTATGGTGGTGTAATTTTCTGAACGCAAGGCCAATCTCAGAATCTCCTTCTTATTTTCACGGGTAGATTCTGCAAGATGAGCCAAGTAGGGGTCGGTAGCCAATTTCTGTTCAAAATTGCTCTCACGCACATCACAGTAACTATCAGCCGTTCCGCTATATTTGGAGAACATTTTAGAAGTGCTTTCAATCATCTGCTTAAACTCTTCATGGATGGCTGCCCGGCGATGATGCACCGTCCACGCATGAGCGAAAGGAATCATAAGCGCCACAAAGAGCACCGGTGAGGAGAAAATGAAGACGCGTTCCCATTTGATGCGCCGCTCAAAGTGATGTTCCGTTCCCTTGAGCTGCTGCGGAACGAAGAAAATCACTCCCAGCAGCACCACCACCAATAGAGTGACGATGCCGGCTGCTATCCAAAGGAACGCCCCTTTCACAAAAGTTCCGTTCAACAGATAAACAGACCCCACATAGGTGCAGTAAGCGATGGCCACTAAAGCGATAGCAGCAATGATGTGCCCCCAGGAGAATTTCAGTTTTTCATTAAAAACTCGGTTTGTTCTCATATCTATTTCACATTATCCCAATAAATGGTGAAACACTTTAGTTGAAGGTGAAAGTAAAGGTATCTGTTCTGTGAGACCTGGAAACCTTACCTTTTTTCTCTTCCTCCTTATTCCCATACTTCAGTTTAAGTTTATACTCTGACTCTGGAATGTCGGTGCATGAGTCATAAAAATTGACTTTCACCGTATATTTCCCATGTGGTGCGCCACCGTATGGCCAATAAATATGTTCAATCGGATTGATGGAATTGACCGCTATACATCCAGCGTTCATATCGACCTCCAAAAATCCTCCGCTGGGGGACCTTCTATGGTTAGACTCAAAATTGATGATGCTGCCTTTGGGATCTTTACAAGACAAATCCACATCATTGCCATTGTACCAGTAGAGCGTGATTTCCACATCCCCATGCGAAATCTCCACTGGGGTTTCCTCTTTTTCCACCGGAGGCGGTGGCGGAGGAGCAGATTTGCGGCAGCCCTTGCAATTCCACAGCAACAAGATGAGCAGAAGCAACAAAAGCAGAAGTAGCAAAAGCCACCATAGCCACGACCAAATGCTTTTCTTTTTGTACCGGGCGGTAAACACGTGGTTGCCGGTGACCCTAAAATTCTGAGGATTCACATCCCAGCCTGTGAACTTATACTTTCGTTTGGATTTCACCTGCGGCACCATATTGGGGGTAATGGTAGCGCCGGCCGGCAGAGTATAGTGGGTGGAACCATGCAGCGTTCCGTATCCTCCGTCGCTGAACTGCACATGGCAGAGTGGAGGTTCCTCCTTGGACTCTTCCTTTGGGGGTTCTGGCGCAGGCACTTCCACTGGAGATGCAACCACCTGCGGTGTTTCTCGCTCGTATTGTGCGTTGAACTCCCTGTCGCCTGTCACCTCCACCCCTAGCGGATCGCTATCCCATCCGGTAAAGGTGTACCCTTGGCGAGGCACAATGGTGGGTACCATATCTGACGAAATCGAGGTGCCGGCAGGAAGGTTCACCACCCCACTGCCCTGCAAGGCCCCACCAGTTCCGGGGTTGAACACCACCTGATGGATGATAGGAGGAGCCTGAACAAACTCCTGTATTAGACTCCCCATATCAGTATGTTTGTTGGCATCGTATCTCATTCCCCAACAAATCATCACCACTTTGTTGTCGTAACAATATACCATATCTTCCGACACGTGTTTCAGTACTCCACCCAGAATCATCAGATCCTCATCTTCCACTTTCGTAACCGCCAGCCGGTAGTGCTGTACTGCCTCGTCCATCAGCCGCTTATAACGGCTGCGCTCCTCCCCCGTAAGGTCCACCAACCGCCGAGGATGTTCTTCCCACTTCTCCACATACCACTCAATCGTATCCTCATCGGCATTATAGAGCGGTTCGGCCAAAAACGACTGGTATTTTTCATCGATACAGGTGCGCAAAACGGCCCGCACACTATCGTACCGCTGGTATAACGGTGTTGAACCCACCCCTTGAAAGTCGGTGAAGTCGCTCACCTCAGTAAAACAAAGTTTTTCCTTCTTATAATCGCTCATGGTTATGTTTTTACGCCAACAAAATTATTCCTTACTACCTATTTCCACTACCGCTATTTCCCGCACCATTCAGAGTAAAGGTAAAAGTCTCACTTTTTCTGTCGGAAGTGGATACCGTTCCTTGCTTCACTTCCACGTTTCCGTTATACTTCATCGTCAGAACATACGGGGTGGCATCATGGTTCTCGTCTTTTCTCCTACAGAAATATACAGATACAGAATAGTTTCCCGTTGGGGCACCTCCTGTAGGCCAATAAATATGCTCTAACGGAGTGGTCGTTCGATTGGAAGCATTCATGTCAAACTGGTAGGTGCCTCCACTCCGCGATGTTTGATGGTCGTAATACACGGTTTCCCCTGCCGGATCGGTGCAATACAGGTCAAGGTCGTTGTAATTGCCCCACTTCAGTGAGATTTCCACATCGCCGTGGGCCGGCTGAGGGGTGGACAGCTCGCAGTCGTCGGTTTCGTTGTTTTTTACCTTCTGCAAGGCCTTATCCAGCATCAGCATGGGTCCCACCTTGCCACTCACCTGCATCCCACTGGATTGTAACACACAGATAATCTGCTGGGTAGTCAAATCCTTATTCAAACTCTTCATCAAAGCCACTGCGCCGCTCACGACCGGTGCGGCCATGCTGGTACCTTGCATTACTTGGAAACCATTGTGATAACAGCTGTAAATGTCCACACCAGGAGCGGAGATAGTGGTATAATCGGTACCATAATTGCTGAATGCGGCCTTGTCGAAATTTCGGTTCTGCTTGTCCAAAGCCGACACCACGATGATATTTTCCGGACGGTGCAAAGCATCGATGCCGGCCAGCACATTGTCGTTGCCGGCAGCCACCACCAGCGTGGCTTTATGCAGATCGGCAATTCGGGAAACTTCTTGCCATAAGCGCTCCTCCTCCTTGTTCTTTTGAATCAGCTGGCGCTGAAATTCTTCCGGATAATCGCTCAGTCCTGTCATTTGCGCGCCGAGCGACACATTCACCACATCGGCACCCTGGTACAGGGCATAGAGAATACCATACAAGATGGAGGTGGTAGTCATACGTCCCTGCTGGTCGGCCACCTGAACCGGCATAAACTTACAATTGGGCGCAATGCCACATAATCCCACCCCATTATTGGCGGAACCGATAGCCGTACCGGCCACATGCGTGCCATGGTCTTCGCTCTGCGCAAAAATCTTGTCATCGTGGGTCCACACATTATAAGGCTGTACCACCTTGCTATACAATTCCTTATGGTTCAACGTGAAACCATTGTCCACCACAGCTACCACCACCTGATCGCTACCCATCGTTATGTCCCAAGCCTCAAAGGCATGTATGGCTTTCAGATACCATGTGTAGTTGTTGTTCGACATGGCTGGGTCGCTGGGTTTTAATTCATAACCAAACATGCTCACATCAAACACTTCCAGCTTGTATTTCGGGGCGAACTGCGTTTTGAGGTGACCTTTAAGATATTCACGTTGGGCTATCGGCACCTCAATTTCCATACATTTGGCACCTTCCGAATAAGAGGTGATTTTGTAATCCTCGCCCGGATACGCGTTTTTGAAATCGCGGCCCAGCTCCATGATGGACTTGTCTTCGTTTTGCATCCACACCAGCAGCAGATTCTCACGGATGACCGGCTCGCCCGGGTTACGGCGGATGGGGTCATCGTCGCGGATAGGAGGCAACACACCCTGGTCGGGAGGGAGAATGTCGCGGTATTCGGGTGGGGTAGGAGCAGGCGTATAAGGATCGCCAGGGTTAAAGATGCCGCCCTTGCCGGTGTTGGGGTCCAAGGCCATCCAGGTAGAGTCATCCCCATTGAAAGGCGGATCCTGTGGATGTACCTGTCCGGGGGGCACCGTAACTTGCTTCACCGTATCCACTCCGTCAACTTTATGCGAGCGATTACATCCTTTACAATTGCGCAAAAGGAAGAAGAGCAGCAGCAACAGCAGGAGCAGCAGCAAGATTTTCCAAAGCCAGGGCCAGATTCGTGCCCACAAGCTTTTCTTCTTTTCATAATGGGCAGTAAAAACCTTGTCGCCATCCACGTTGCAAGTCAGCGGATCCACATCCCAGCCGGTGAATTTGTAGCCGCGCTTGGGCTCCACACTCGGAATCATGCTGGCCGCGATGGGGGTGCCGGCCGCCAGCCGGTACTGCGCCACACCCCTCAGTATGCCGTTGCCGCCATCGTTGAACTGCACATTGTAGGAGGGCGTTTTCTGCTCTTCCGGCGGGGCGGGTTCTTCCTTTGGGTGAATCACTTTCTTTTCGTACTGCGCCACAAACTCACAGTCGCCGGTAATCTCCTCCCCTATCGGGTTGCGGTTCCATCCCACAAAAGAATACTCTTCGTTGGGAGTAACGGGAGGTATCATTTCGGCGGTAAGGGTGGTACCCTCCTGTACAGTAATCACACCATCGCCCGGTATGGTGCCCCCATCTCCAGCCTTGAAAGAAACCTGACAGATGTGTGGCGCGGGGGGCTCGTAGGCACGGATCAAACTTCCGAAATCATTGTGTTTGTTGGAGTCGTACTTCATTCCCCATCCTATCAACACCACCTTGTCATCGTAACAAAAAACCATGTCTTCCGATACATATTTCAGCACGCCACCCATAATCAACCAATCCTCGTTTTCGAGCGTGGCAAGGGCTTGCCGATAGTGCTGCAACGCCTCATCCATGAGCTGCTGATAGTGCGTTCTTGCCTCACCAGAAAGATCCACCATCCGGCGGGGATGCTCATTCCACTTCTCCACATACCACTCAATGGTATCTTCAGCGGCGTTATAAAGCGGCTCTGCCAAAAACGACCAGTACTTTTCCTCAATACAAGTACGCAGCACGGCTTGCACGCTGTCGTACCGCTGGTACATCGGAGCAGAACCCACCCCCTGAAAGTCAGTAAAATCGCTTACTTCAGTAAAGCAAAGCTTTCTTTTATTATAAATGACTTGCTCGCTCATGAATTATCAATCTGTTGATTTATTGCACTTTATACAAATCTTTACACTCATCTATGATGACCTTCATTGCCCCATTGGAGATAGGATCCACGTTCGACACCTCGCTGGAAAGAAGCATACCAATGATGAGGAAATTCTCCCAACGGATGAAATTGTCGTAGAGCGGCAACTTGCGCAAAATGTCTCGGGTGCGCTGCGACCCCATCCCGTCGCGAATGATGGCCTCTGACTCCGTAAGGGTATTCAGCACGTCCTCTATCGACTGCGCCTTGGGGGCAGATTGCAACCCACGGTCGCTCACATCCACCTTGATCTTGCAAATCTCCGACTTGGCCTTCACGGCACTGATATTTTCGTCGGTCATATAGGTGCGGCCAAATGAGCTTACAAAATTGTTGAGAATGAGCGATACTAATGCGGCAATGGCATTGGGCTGGTCATCCAACGGGAACAAGTTCTGATACTCGCTGATGCCATTGGTGATTTCGCGTTTCACACCCAAAAGGCGCATCAGGTTCTGAAGCGCATTCACAATATCATCGCCATGGGTGATGTATTTGTCTATATTCTTGACAGAATGGTTGATATGCTCTGTCCAGTATTGAAGAATATGTTTGGTGAGCACATCGGCCACCGTTACCAAGGTTTCAGAATCGCCGCTTACCACATCTTCCAAAGAAAAGCCCTCCGTTTTGAACTGGGCGTCGAGTTCCTCCGGCGTAACGCAGTAGTAATCGCAAAGTTTCGCAATATTCTCTTCTCGGTTGCCATTGGGGTTGATGCCCACAATGCTGCGGATTCCACTGATGTTCGTGACATCTTTGGGCACTTCAATCTGCCGGATGATGACATCGTAGGCCACTTCCCGAAGTGCTTCAGAATCGACCATCAGCTGGTCGAGAATCGTGCCAAAGACTTCCGGATTGCGGAATACAGAAAGGTCGATACGGATGCGAATATCTGAAGTTATTTTCTTGATTTTCAAATTCTTCTCCTCATCTGATTCGGACACATAATAGAGTGAAAGCATCGACAGGACGGATTCTTTAATTCGGGTGAGTTCATCCAGGTAATTTTTAGTGCGGAACTCATCCAGCTGGGGAGCCAGCAGGTTCAAATCGCGGATAATAGCTTTTGAGCCGTCGTTGTTGATGGAGGCGACCTCCTCCCAGATTTGTTCGGGCCGCGGGAAATGCTGCTTCACAAAGGGAAATTCGAGGAAGCTACGCCGCAAATTGCTGAAATAATCGGGGTAGTCGGGATCCTGGTGTATGCTATGCTCCTGAGCGTAAGGCGGTTTGTTGGAATATCCCTCAAACAGACCCGTTTCTTTCGACCAGTAGAAGTCGCGCAAAGGATAGATGCCACTAAAAGGCTGACCATTAGCCCATTCATCAAACCAAGTGTAAGGCTTGATGATTTCGGGCAAAATCGTGTCGAAACGTTTCCAGTGTTCTTTCAGCTTATCCTGCGTTTCGGGAAGGTCAGTCTCCTTGTTTCTTCTGAGATCGATATTGAACTTCGTGGCGATCAAGAAGAAAGGTGAAACTCCGTTCAGGCCACGCAACTTCTCCGTCCGCACCTGCTCGTTCGCACCAATGTAGTTATCAATCCAATTGGTGATAGAAGTTCCCAACTCCTTGACAGTCTTTTGGTCGTTATGATGACAGAATAATAAAGAATTGATTCTTAAAGCATTAGAATATTTCTGGAAAAGATAGGCCACTTTTCCTCTACGCAACATGCGGGCTCTAACGGCCGGCTCGTTCATTTTCTCTTCCCGCAGCTCCTCGCGCGAGCGGGCTCCCGGAAAATCCAGCAGGTCGATTTTCTGCAAGAATCGCTTCTCCTCCACATTCTCCACCGAAATCGTAAACGTCAGTTCGGCAATCAGCGCTGAGAGCGATGCTTTGCTATAGTCCTTCGCCACCAGACGATTGTTGCAGTCCAGTACATCTGTAGTGGTAATGTCCTCGCCCACATTTTCCTCCATTCCACAAGCCAAATTCAGCCACTCGATTTTCAACAGCGTACCCTTCTCACGAAGCACCGCCTCAAACGGGACATACACCTCCTCCAAGAATTCTATTTTCTGATACTCCGAAACCAGATTCCGGAACATCTCCATCAGATTGGGATTGTTGTTCCAAAGCAAACCGAACACCTCATTCCACTTTTCATGACGGATATGCTTGATGACGGGAGAAATCTTCTCAAAGAACTTTGACACACGCGCAAAGTCTGCAATTCGTTGTGTATCAATATACTCTTTAATATCCATAATATCATCCTCCGTAAGAATGTTCTGGTCGTAGGATTTGTCCACCCAATATCCCATTCTGTTGAGGAGTTGGTTATTGATTTCATCTGTGCTCAACTCATTGTCGGAACGGATTACATCCTTGTAATAGGAATCCGTAACCAAGAGTATCAAGTCCACCACGGTAAGGGTTCTGATGCGCACATACTCCTTCATCAGCGGGTTGGCGCATTGCAAAGTGAAGCGCGTGATGACTCCGGTGGTCTCGATTTTGCTGTTGTTTCCTCCACTGGAATTGATTTGGTTAATAAAGCTGTAAGACTTTCCCCCGTTGATAATTTCAAACGGCTTATTGGGATCGCCCAGCAAACTGTCCATGAGGTAAGACTTTCCCACCTGGCTTTCTCCGTATGCCGCTGCCGAACAGTTTTCTGCCATGGCAAACTTAATCTTCTTCACGGCCCGACGATATGCCTTCAGCTCTGCCCTATTGAAGGACTCTTTCCCATACTGGTCGGCCCATGCCAACGAACGCTCAATCACCTCAAGCTGACGCTTGATATCATCTTCCAATTGTTGTCTTTTTATATTGATCATCAGTATATGAGTTGTTTAATATTTTGGAAATTAAAAATCAAATGCGCCATCATCCAACCAATATTTGTCTTCCGCTCCCAAGCTTTGAATGTGGACTTCGATATTGCTGCCCGACAAATCGTTGTCGAACTTGTCGGTGATGGCTTCGATGGTCAGCGTTTCGTTGTCCTCCACGTCCTTCATCAAGGTGATTTTGAACGGGGCGCGGCGGCGGAGTTGGTCCACCTCCTCGTTCACCAACTGCTGTAGTCGTGTGTCAGACACGGGGCCTTCGCCCTGCAGAATCAAGTTCTGCTGAATCCTGCTGGCGATCTTCTGGCGGTTGAAATCGATGGTATAAAGCGAGCGGGAAGGATAAACATCGATACCCAACTGTTTGACGTTCAAATAGGCAGGAAGCTTGTTGACGGTGGTTTCACCCGACAGGTTATGAGGCGTGATAATGTACGGATTCGGCTGGGTAGGCGGCATCTCCTGGATAAAGTTGATGGTAGATTTGAGCTTGCCATCCAACTTGCTGGTGTCAATCACAAAATTGTTGAGGCTGGCCAGTTTGGTAGAATAGTGACCAATTACCGCACCGATGGCTACAATTGTCTTAGGATCAGTGATATATCCAGTATTGTTGCCAAAGGGGAACCATCTTCCCACGTAATAGTTGTTGAGCAGTATCAGTCGGTCGGGAGAAACAGGGTAATACTTCAAGAAAATGTTGCGAATGGGAGGCAAGGAGGCAGGACGCCCCGAAAGGATCACGATGTCGCACGCATTGGCGAACATAATGGTGGCGATTTTCTTGAGGTACGGCTCAAACTTGTCGGATATTTTCTTGGCCACCTTCTCATAATCGAAATCCCATTCCAATGTTTCCATCCCAAATCCGAAATACTCCTCAAACTGCCTCATCAGTCCTTCATTCGGCGGGAGTTTCTCGAACACATCATGAAATCTCACGGTCTTGTTGCCGCTGCCCCGATTCACCAGTTCAAGAAAATGATACATCAGCGGCATCGAGTACTGCACATTGAAATCGCTTCTGAACAGGCGCTCCGCCTCCGACTGTCCGTTGTAGTCGGGACCGAACATATCGCGCAACTTCTGGCGGCACTCGCGATACGGCAGAGGTTTCAGCTTTTTATAGAAGGCACTGTCTTCATCCAACATCATCAGGTCGTTGATCAACCCTTTCAGCATGTCATCGCCAGCAAAATAGAAGCTGTCGTAGAACAACGGCTCGGGCGTGATGGTGGTGACGGCGCTCTTTTGGTACGAATACTTGCTGATCATCAGGTCGGAAGTGCCCGCTCCAATATCCAAAGAACCCACAGTGAGGGTGTTCTGCTGCCCGCCATCCGTTCTTTTCCCGTACATGTTGAAAAACGCCTCACAGCTTCCCTTGTACTTGTGCCCCACTTCGCCGAACATATAGACGAGCTGAGCGCAAGTGGCCTCATCGAAATACCACTTCTGCTCCTCCGACCGACGCTGCACCGCAGGCACAATTTCGATGGAGCTTCCAGGATTTTTATTCTCCTTGAGGTCCACATATTCGAAATTCTCCAAAAGAATAACCGCATTTTTGGCACATTGCACCAAATTCTCCCGCTCCAGCTTCGACATAGCGGTAGGACAGGTCACAATCAGCCGCTTCAACTTGCGCGGCATCTCCTTCTTGCCCTTATCTTCACGATACTGGTAGCTATTGATTTGCATCCGGGCTTGTACCAGCATCTCCAAAAAGGCGAAGGTCATCAATGAACGACGCGAATAATGATAGGTCTTTCCGCCATTACCCGTCAAATCAAGCTCCCCATTGCTTTTCAGCTGGTTGGTGATGCCGTTGATATTCAGAATGTGACTGCCCGGACTATCTCCCTCCAAAGTGAGAAACTGCCACTCCTCCTTGTTCGGCTTTCCGTCCCATAAATAACGCTTCGGACTGGAATAAGTGGAGATTTTCTCCAACGATTCACTCTGTTTCGAACTATGTATCAAGGCATTAGCTTCATAACCAAGGCGTACCAGACTGGGATAGACAAATTGTCGGCTGTTTTTGGCACCGAAATCTCCGAAAGAGGCCCTGCGAAAAGCGAGACGCATGTCAAACGAAGTGTTATAGGCACATATTTCAGGATTCCCTTTCGTATTGATTCTGATAGGATTCGTCATGTTCACCAGCTGGAGCTTGGTAATTTGGTTGAAATTCTCACAGCCGTCTTCCACCAACAAGGCAGTGGTGCTCGAGTTGCCAATATCCACCACCATGTCGATTTTCTTAAACTCAACATCCCTATCTTTATACAAAATAACCTTCGGAAAACACTGATGTTTAGCAATATAGCTAATCAGATAAACATACGAGGCAATGTAATTAAGCTTTCTGGAGGAGCCTCTAATTTGCGAAGGCTTCTGCAAGTTGGGGTGTACTAACTTGAAAAGATAACTTTCGATGAAGCTAAACTCCTGCTCCGGAGCGCACATGTCCATCATTTTATACTCATCCGAGCAAACCATGAAAGTCATCTCACGCTTGAACTGATCCGGGAAAATCGGACACTCATTAAACTTATCCGACTCGTAACTGGTGCGGGTATCGAATGCGATCAACACATCGTACCGCTTTTGTCCTTCCGATGACTCGCGCGGCACCAGCTTGAAATGCGACCAGTTTAACGGTCCAAAATTGAACTTTTTCTCCGAGCGCTTGTGGAAATAGGGCAGCGGAAGCCACACATTTTCAAAAGCTTCCAAGGTGTTGTTTCGCTTGTCGGAAAAATTGATCTTGTATATCTCTCCCGGCACTCCCGGCAACATGTCATCATCCTTGCGCAACGGCATGATGTTCTTCTCCCTTAAGTCATATTCCGAAAAACCATCCTGACTCTCCGCAAAAAAGCCATTGTCATACAACTCCTTTTTCTTGTAATAGGTCGTATTGTTCTCCCCCGCAAACTCATAAACCAAATCCAGAATATACTCCTCCCCCGATTCGTTGGGCCATTCATGAAACCACATCGTAAACCGATCCTGAAGATTGATTTCCAACGGGATAGTCATCAACTGAATACCTGAATTTGCAATCAGACTAAAATCTTTCATCATAAAATGAGGACTTCTTGTATTTCACTTTTCCAGCAACCTTCCTCAATTTTTGCGAAGTCCATTAAACAAAAAAATGAAGAAAACTGCGCGGCAAATTTACAAAAAAATACAATGTTTTACCCGCATTTTGTTGATTTTATGATTCATCAAAATATTTAATTTTTTGTACCTTTGCAGCCTCATTTTTTTACTATGCAAAATCAAAATATTTTTGAAAAACTACGGGCTGAAAAACCCATCTTCACCTATGAAGGTTTTCAATATCAATATACTGAAAATCAAATTGATATAATCTTCTATTTTCGCATAGGGGAACATATTCGGTTCACCCCTACCATGCACCTGTTACCGGGTCGCCATGCCCAAAAACTGGCAGACCCTCAACTCATAGAAGGCCTCATCTTCCACATCGGACTTATCGAACTCATCAGCTACTGGAAATGTACCTGCAGCCCCACCGTACACATCAGAGGCTATCGCCTTTCATTGCCCCAACAACAATGGTGGAAGAAATTATATTGGAAAGGTTTGGGTGAATTCTTCTATCAGAATGGTATTTCTTCTGATATAGAGAATTTTATGAATTTTTCATTCGATGATAATTCGGCCTCAATTGATACCCTTTTATGCCAAAAAGTGGCAGAGTCTGATGCCGTAATTGTACCCATTGGAGGGGGAAAAGACTCTGTGGTAACGCTGGAGCACTTGAGACGGGAAAGGCGCATCGTGCCGTTCATCATCAACCCGCGGGGGGCAACCCTCGATTGTGCCCGCATCGCAGGGTTTCCCAACGAAGAGGATATTGTGGTGCTGAAGCGCGAGATTGACCCTATGCTGCTGGAGCTGAACCGACAAGGCTACTTGAACGGTCACACCCCTTTTTCAGCCATGCTGGCCTTCTACTCACTACTCGTAAGCGCCGTGACTGGGGTGCGCGAGGTGGCCCTCTCCAACGAATCGAGCGCCAACGACCCCACCATCCCTGGCACTGACATCAACCACCAATACTCCAAATCGGTGGAGTTTGAAAATGATTTTCGTCAATATGTAAAAGATTACATAAACGACATCAATCACTATTACAGCTACTTACGTCCGTATAGTGAACTGGAGATTGCCCATTTTTTTGCACAGTATCCCCAATATTTCGAGGTTTTCAGAAGCTGCAATGCGGGCAGTAAAAACAACGTTTGGTGCTGCAATTGTCCGAAATGCCTCTTCGCCTACATCATTCTCTCTCCTTTCATTGAAGATGCCCAAATGATTCATATCTTCGGGGAAGATTTATTAGACAAACCCTCTCTACAACAATACTTTGACGAGCTCACAGGAATTGCCGAAAACAAGCCCTTCGAATGCGTAGGAACCGTAGATGAGGTGAACCGCGCGATGGAGATGCTGTCGAAAAATCGGCGAGGCAAGTACTTGGTAGAAAGGTGGTTGGAGAATAATAAAAGATAACAAAAGATAGTTTATCAAAAGCGTGCGATTTTCATCCGAAATTCCGATTAAAATTGTATTTTTGCCGATTGACTAAAAAAGAAGATTATGTCTAACGAAAGATTTGCGATTATTGGGGCAGGGCATTTTGGTTCATCCATCGCCATTGCGCTGTCACAGAGCGGTGCGGAGGTGCTGGTGATTGACTCCGACATCAATGTCATCCAAGATTTGTCAGAGGATGTGGCCTACGCCGTGTGCATCGACGCTACGAACAAAAAGGCGCTGATTGCCGAGAACATACAGGATTTCGACGTGGTGGTGGTGGCCATCGGCAACGACTTTGTGAAGCGCTTGTTGTGTACCGCCAACCTGATGGACCTGAATGTGAAACGCATCATCTGCCGCACGATGGGTAAGAACCAGCGTATCATTTTGGAAAAGATGGGCGTTACGGAATTTTTGTCTCCAGAAGACGAAATCGGCACACTGTTTGCGGAAAGGTTGCTGAATCCGAGCGTAGTATCATATCTGCAACTTCCTGATGGATACCGCATTGCCGAAATTATCGCCCCGCAGCGTCTCATCGGCATGACCATCGCCGACCTCAACCTCCGTGACGCCTACCGCCTGAGTTTGATTACCATCCGCCGCAACTTTGCCGACTCCCCCACCCCCACCCAAAGCAATGCCACCGGCCATACTCTGGGCGTGCCCGACACCTCCACCGTCATTGAAGAAAAAGACTGTTTCGTGATGTTCGGCCTGTCGCGCGACATCGAGAATTTCATCAAGAAAAACCAATAACGGCATGGCTTGGTCCCAAATGCGAAGATGGAAAAAAGTTAAATGGCTGCTGGCAACTAACCGGCAGCGCATTGACCTCATTCTGCGCAGTCTCTCCATCCCCGTTTCTCTCGCCGCAGTAGTCGCCATCATCGTTCAGCACGGCTGCTACCTCACCGATATTCAAATTGGATGGACTTCAGCCCTTGTTGTTTTTGCCTACGCTTTTTTCATCTTCAAATTCCTCCTTCGCGCCTGCTACTACGAAACAAAATTTACCACATATCTGAAAAACAATAAGTTAGAACTCGTCATCATCTTATTGTTTCTTATCATCCTCATTTTCAACCGTAAAATACAGCAACTCTTTTCTATACCCGACACCGTTTTCCCACACTACCGGCAATTGTTTTTCCACATCTACTACATCATTATCGCTTTCGTAGAGTTAGCCAAGGTGAGCGCGATTCTGAAAAAAATCAACATGAGTCCGCCGCTGATGATGATGGTGTCGTTCTTCCTGCTGATTTCGATGGGTACGCTGCTGTTGCTCATGCCGAAGGCCACCACCAACGGCATCTCCTTCTCCGACGCGCTCTTCACTGCCACCAGCGCAAGTTGTGTCACCGGCCTCACCTCGGTCAACACCGGCCTTGCCTTCACCACCACGGGACATATTATCCTGATGGTGCTGATGCAGCTGGGCGGTATGAGCATCCTCTCTTTCGCTACTTTCTTCATCTCCTTCCTGTCGCACTCTTACACTGGATTACGCTACCAATATATGGTGAAAGACATGCTATCCACCAACCGCGTGGCCGACTCCTTCACCTTCCTGCGCGAAATTGTGATGATGACCTTCGTGATAGAAAGTGTAGGGACAATTATGCTCTACATGTACTGGCGCACAACCGGCCTCTTCTCCTCTGAAAGCGAGACCATCTTCTATGCCATTTTCCACGCCGTGTCGGCCTTCAACAACGCAGGTTTCTCGCTGTGGCCCAGCGGATTGATGGACAAAGCCATCGTGAGCAGTTACTTCCCCCAGATGATCATTATGATTCTGGTCTTTGCCGGCGGTATCGGCTATGTGGTACTCCGCGACTTCTTCGACCCGAGAGTAATTGCCGAACGCAAGAAAAAAAGGTGGATGAAACTCACCGACGGCACCCATATCGCCCTGCTCACCTCCTTCGCCATCATTATAGTGGGTACCGTGCTCTTCTACGGATTAGAGTACAAGAACACTCTGGCCAACAGTAGAGGTTTCGAAAAATTCTTCGCTGCGCTGTTCCAAGTCACTTCGGGCAGAACAGCAGGCTTCAACATTGTGGACATCAACGCCATTTCTGTTCCCTCCCTCCTCATTTTCATCGTCATTATCTTTATCGGCGCCTCCCCAGGCTCCACCGGAGGCGGTATCAAAACCACCACCTTCTTCGTCATCATCAAGTCGCTCTTCGCCACCATACGTGGAAAAAGCAAAATCGAATTTCGTAAAAAATCCATTCCCACCCAAATCGTCGATAAGGCCTACTCCATCGTCGTGATGAGCCTCATCTTCATCATCTTCTCCACCATCCTGCTGACCATCATCGACCCACAGATTCCTCTGAAAAACACCATGTTTGAGGCCACCTCCGCCTTCACCACCTGCGGTATCTCCACCGGCTGCATCGACCAGTACTCCAACGTGGGGAAATTGGTGCTCACCATTAACATGTATATCGGCAGAATCGGCACCCTTACCTTCGCCTACGCCCTCAGCAAACGCGCGAAAGAGACCCGACACGAATACCCGGAGACCTCCTTTATGGTAGGTTAGCATATTTATAATCAATTATTTATAATTTTAAAATTAAAAATTTGAATAAATTGATGCAGATTTACAAAAAAGTTGTATTTTTGCAGCATCAAACTGGCGCATTCGTCTAGTGGTCCAGGACGTCAGATTCTCAGTCTGAATATCAAGGGTTCGACTCCCTTATGCGCTACCACGGCAGAATTTAGTTCTGCCTTTTTTTTTCGAATAATGCTGAAATTATGCTGATCGTTTTCGATTTGGATGGCACCATCCTCAACACCTTGGAAGACCTGGCCGCTTCCGGCAACCACGTTCTCTCCCAACATGGCTATCCCACTCACCCGACCGAAGCCTATAAGCTATTCGTGGGTAATGGTATTCGAAAATTAATAGAAAGAATTCTCCCCGAAGAAAACCGCACAGAGTCCACTATATCAACTCTTTACCAAGAGTTTTTGGAATACTATGATGTGCATAAAATGGACAAGACTGTGCCATATTCTGGCATTATCGAACTGTTAGAAGGGTTGCAAAACCAAGGCATCAAATTGGCGGTGGCCTCCAACAAAGCCCATGAGGCTATGGGGCCGCTGATGCGCCACTATTTTCCCACCATCCGCTTTTCATCCGTTTTGGGGTATCGTCCCGGCGTACTGCCCAAGCCCAATCCGGGCATGGTGTTCGAAATCATCGAGGGGGCACGTGAGACGCAGAAATCAACTCTTTTTGTGGGCGACAGCTGCGTGGATATGGAGACGGCCTCCCGTGCCGGCCTGAAAAAGGTGGGGGTGCTGTGGGGGTACCGCACCAAAGAAGAACTCGTGAATGCTGGCGCGGATTACATCCTGGAAAAGCCGGAACTCACGAGTTTCAATAAGATTCTTCAATTTATGTAATAAACGCTATTAGCGTCTTTTGCGCATGCTAAGGGCGTTCATGAGGCCTTTAGCCTTGCCGCTGTTCACCATCTTCATCATCTTGCGGGTGTCGTAGAATTGCTTGACGAGGCGGTTCACCTCCTGAATGTCGGTGCCGCTACCGTTGGCGATACGTTTTTTGCGACTGCCGTTGATGATGTCGGGATTCTGGCGCTCTTCGGGAGTCATGGAGAGGATGATGGCCTCCACGCTCTTGAAGGCATTGTCGTCGATGTCGAGGTCGCGCACGGCCTTGCCCATTCCCGGAATCATGCCCATCAGCTCCTTCACGTTGCCCATCTTCTTGATTTGCTGAATCTGGTTGAGGAAGTCGTTGAAATCGAACTGGTTCTTGGCCAACTTCTTCTGCAATTTGGCGGCCTCTTCCTCGTCGAACTGCGCCTGGGCGGTCTCCACAAACGAGCGGATGTCGCCCATGCCAAGGATACGCTCGGCCATACGGTCGGGATGGAACACGTCGAGGGCCTCCATCTTCTCGCCGGTACCGATGAACTTGATGGGCTTGTTGACCACCGCCTTGATGGTGAGGGCGGCACCTCCGCGGGTGTCACCGTCCATCTTGGTAAGGATCACACCGTCGAAGTTGAGCTTGTCGTTGAACGCCTTGGCGGTATTCACGGCATCCTGACCGGTCATGGCATCCACCACGAAGAGAATCTCATGCGGGTTGACGGCATTCTTAATGTTGCCGATTTCCTCCATCATCTCCTCATCCACGGCGAGACGACCTGCGGTATCCACAATCACCACATCGAGGCCGTTGGCCTTGGCGTAGGCAACTGCATTTTTGGCGATCTCGACCGGCTTTTTGGAGTCGGGTTCGGTATAGACAGGCACCTCCAGCTTTTCGCCCAGAACTTTCAGCTGGTCGATAGCGGCGGGACGGTACACGTCGCCAGCCACGAGCAACGGTTTGCGGCGACGCTTGTTTTTCAGCATGTTGGCCAGCTTGGCAGCGTGGGTAGTTTTACCCGAACCTTGCAAACCCGCCATCAAGATGACTGCCGGGTTAGCATTGATGTTGATGTCCTCGGCGGAATTTCCCATCAAGGCAATCAACTCATCGTAGGTGATTTTCACCATCATCTGGCTGGGCGACACAGCCTTCAACACATCCATACCCAGCGCCTTGGCTTTCACCGTGTCGGTAAATTCCTTGGCAATCTTATAGCTCACGTCCGCATCAAGAAGGGCCTTGCGCACCTCCTTCATGGTTTCCGCCACATTGATATCCGTAATTTTTCCTTGTCCCTTCAGGACTTTAAACGCCCGTTCTAACCGGTCACTTAAGCTGTCAAACATGATGATTTTTCGTTAAAAAAATGAGTTTGCAAAAATACAAAATAGTCGTGAATTAAATTTCAACAGATTCTCTAAATTTAGGAATGTACGATTTTTTGAATCCGGCATCGGCGAGATGCTGTGAATAGGCCGTTCGGGCGGGGTCTTCGCCATGCACGATGTAGATGAGGCGCACCTTTTTCTTATCCTGGCAAGAGAGGTAGTGAATGAGTTCGTAGTAGTCGCCGTGACCCGAGAAGGCCTCGATGGAAGCGAGTTTGGCGCGCACCTTGTACTTGGTGCCAAAGATTGAGACCTCGCTGTCGCCCCGCATAATCTTGGCTCCAAGCGTAGTAGGAGAACAGTACCCCACTGACAGAATGGTGGTTTTCGGATTCTCGATGTTGTTGGCAAGATGGTGTTTCACACGTCCCGCCTCCATCATGCCCGATGCGGAAATGATGATGCAGGGACGATTGTAGGAGTTGAGTTTCTTGGAGTCGGCAATGCTGCGGATGTAATGTACCTTTTGGAATCCAAACGGGTCGGGGTCGGTTTTGATATACTCTTGCAACTCCTCGTTAAAGGCTTCGCTGTGAATGCGGAAGATGTCGGTGGCGGCCACGGCGAGCGGACTGTCTATGAAAATCTCCACATCCGGCAGATTTTTCTCATTCTCAAGGCTTTGCAGGGCATAAACGATCTCCTGAGTACGGCCGATGGCGAACGACGGGATAATGAGCTTTCCTTTACGCTGCGCCACCGCATCTTTGATGACCATCATCAGGTCGCGTTTGGCCTCGCTGATAGTGGTATGGAGACGGTCGCCGTAGGTGGACTCGGTAATGATATAGTCGGCCTGCGGGAACGGTTCCGGGTCGGGAAGAATCGTTTTGTTGTAACGGCCAATATCTCCTGTATAACAGATAGTTCTGACCTTTCTACCCTCTTTGATGGTGATATAGATGGCGCTGCTTCCGAGCATGTGGCCGGTATTGATGAGTTCGAATTTGAATTCAGGAGTGAGTTCGTAGGGAAGATGGTAGGGGATACTGATGAAATGGCGCATACAGGTCACCGCATCCTGCATGGTGTAGATGGGTTCTACAGGCGGAAGACCCTGGAAGGCACGTTTTTTGTTGAACTGGGCGGTATCGGTTTCTTGAATACGGCCGGAGTCAGGAAGCATGATGGCGCACAAGTCGCGGGTGGCGGGAGTGCAGAACACCGTTCCCTTGAAGCCCATCTTCACCACATAGGGAATCAGACCAGAATGGTCGATGTGGGCGTGCGAAAGAATGATGTAGTCGATCTCGCGCGGGTCGAATCCCAAGTCGCGATTCATCCGGTCGGTCTCCAAGCCTTTGCCCTGGTACATTCCGCAGTCCAACAGAATTTTTACCCCTTTGCGGGTGGTGAGAAGAAATTTACTACCGGTAACTTCTGTCGTTGCACCTAAAAAATCAATTTTCATAATGGTTGGATTTTGCGGTGCAAAGATACGATTTTTTGCAATAAAAAAAGAGACAGCTTTTAACTGTCTCTTCGTACTGGATGGGGGATTCGAACCCCCGATTTTCAGGATGAAAACCTGACGTCCTGGGCCAACTAGACGAATCCAGCATTTCCTCAAAAAATGAGGCTGCAAAAATACATGATTTTTTAATATAAAACCAATTTTTGCAAAAATATTTTTTCCGACCTACTTGTCATCGGGTTCAAACCTGAATCCCAGACGTTTACCGGTCTTCAAAATCATGTTCTGATCTTCAATCTGAAGGATATCATTCACCGAAATCTCCACCAAATTGGAATACTCAGGCACCAACAGGTCGAAATTGATGGTGTATTGGATGGCCGACATCAGGATCTCCTCCACCGACTGTTTGTCAAGCTCGCGATTGTTGAAGTTGTTGAGCACCTTGGCCAGCTCCCGTTTTCCTTCCACATAGAAATGCTTGTCTTTATTGATGAAAATACGCCCAATCATATAGCCGGAGTCGTTGATGCGGTTGTAGCGGAACGAGTCGGAGAGGAAGTTGAAGATATGGATGACACCGCAGTAGGAGCGGGTCTGGTCTTCGCGGATGTAGGGGGTCTTCATCACCTCATGGTCGCGGGGAAACTCGAAGATGTTGGTATGCATCAAAAAAATCAGCACGTCGCCGGCAAAACGGAGCTTGAACTCGTGGAGGTTCTTGCCGTTGTAGTCCACGGTGACACGCGGGTGCTGCTCAGCGCAATTCTCTTCGTAATAATCTTCAAACTCTTTGGCGCACTGTTTGAACAGCTCCATCGACTCGAGGGTGCTGGTGTAAATCTGCTGCTTCAGTTCGCCTTTTTGAATCAATAATTGACAAATGTTAGAATAATCGGTATCCATATACTGAATTAAAGGGTTATTTCAAAGTTAAGTAATCCAATGGGTTAAGGGGAAATCCGTTGTGCCACAGTTCAAAATGGAGGTGGCTGCCCTTGTCGGTGATGCCGCTATGCCCCATTCGGGCGATGGGCTCGCCAGCGGCCACTATGGCTCCCTTGCTCTTGAGCAGTGCCTGGTTGTTTTTGTAGATTGTCAGCACATTATCATGGTGTTGGATGATGATGACATTGCCGTCGGTGACATCGTAGCCGGCGAAAACCACCATTCCTTCGGCGGCACTGGTGATGAGCGTACCCTCACGGTTGGCCACATCGATGCCGTAATGATTCTGAGGCACGCTGTAGGCGGTGAGGATGGTGCCGGTAGTGGGCGGTTGCAGGAACAGGTTCTGGATGTCGGCGCGGCTGCTGATGGACACGTCGTCGTTGTTTTGGCGCGACGAAACGGCCTGCAGCAGGTCGCCGGCCTCCTCTCGCAAGGCCATCTCGCTCTCTGAAGGATCCGTAGCCTCCTGCAGCGACTGACTGCCGGCGGCCATCATATCGCCCTGCGGGGCGGCCTCCATAGTATCTTGACAAGCCTCTTCTAAAATTTTTCGCAAATCATTAAGATACAACTCATTGCGGTCGTATTTCGCCTGCAAGTCCTCCATCTGCTCGGCCGTTTCCTTGTACTTTCGGTGCTCATCAGGAGTGGTATAACCCGGAATGTAATAGCGCAGCGGCGTGAAGGCGATGATGACCGCCGTAAGGGCCACCAACACCACCGCTGAAACCATCACCGTAACAAAAATATTACGGGGACTCAACAGAAAGGTAAAACTCTCCTTATGAGTGGTCTCATTACGGATAATCAGCTGGTGCTTGACACTCCAGTTCTTGCGTACCCGCTTCCAAAAATTACGCCACTGTGTGAACTTAGCCATTCTGAATTATTGCATCTTTTCAACTGCCTCACGAATTCTGCGCATTGCCTCGCGGAGTTTATCCTCAGAGGTGGCGTAGGAAAGGCGAACGCAATGGTCATCGCCGAAAGCGATACCCTGCACCAATGCCACGTTGGCATCGTAAAGGATGTACATGCAGAAGTCGGTGGAGTTCTCGATGGTAGTCTTGTTGTATGTTTTGGCGAAAATGGAGTCGGCGGGCACATGCTTGCCGTACAGGTCGCTGATTTCCGGGAAGAAGTAGAAGGCTCCCTTGGGCAGACGCACCTTGAAGCCGGGGATTTCGCGGAGCAGGTCGTACACCATGTCTCTGCGTTTCAAGAAGATATTGCGCATGTTGATGATATCCTCGCTGGTGGAGGGGTCCATCTGCATGGCTTTGATGGTGGCGCGCTGTGCGATGGAGCAGGTGGCGGAAGTAACCTGGCCTTGCAGTTTGTTGCACGCCTTGGCGATGGCGACGGGAGCGCCGATGAAACCGATACGCCAGCCGGTCATGGCGAAGCCCTTGGCCACACCATTCACGGTTACGGTGCGTTCCTTCATCCAGTCGAACTGTGCCATGCTCTCGTGTTTGCCCTCGAAGTTGATATGCTCGTAAATCTCGTCTGAGAGAACGATGACGTTAGGATAGTCGCGGAGCACTTCGGCCAGTGCCTTCAGCTCATCACGTGAGTAGAGCATACCCGTCGGGTTGGAGGGGCTGCTGAAAATCATCATTTTGGTCTTGGGGGTGAGGGCGGCGCGGAGCTGGTCGGGGGTCACCTTGAAGTCGTTTTCAATCTTGGTTTGGATATAGACCGACTTGCCTTCTGCCAGCTGCACGATAGCCTTGTAGGATACCCAGAACGGGGTGGGAATCACCACTTCGTCACCCGGGTCAACAAGTGACATAACTACCTGATAAATAGCTTGTTTACCACCTGTTGAAACTACGATCTGCTCGGGGGCATAGTCGAGGTTGTTGTCTCTTTTGAACTTGGCGCAGATGGCCTTTTTGAGGTCCGGATAGCCGGGTACTGGCGGATAGTGGGTCCAGTTTTCATCAATAGCGGTCTTGGCGGCCTCCTTCACCATTTCAGGGGTGTTGAAGTCGGGTTCGCCGATGCTGAGTTTGATAACATCCTTGCCTGCTTCGGCCAATTCGTTGGCTATCTGGGTCATAGCAAGGGTTTCTGACGGCGGCATGCTGCTAATTCTTTGAGAAATAAGTGCCATAAATGTAAATTTTTATTAGAGTATAATTTAATGATTTTCGAAGGTGCAAAGATACAAATTATTCGGCAAAAGTCTGCTGATGCAATGGAAACTCGTCGAAGAGTTCGCCAGAGTAGTAGAAATCGTTGCCCAAGACGCCGAAAGTATAGGTGCGCCCGCCCACCGACACATGCGACCCGCCGCACTGGGGAGCCTCGTTGGGTTTGGAGGCGCTGAAGCCAAGGTTAAAAAGGGTGCATAAAATATCGGGACGATTGGAGATGTCGAAACCGGCCCTCTTCCACTGCAACATGGTCTGGTGCAAGATACAGCCAGTATAGATGAACGAGTAGAGATGGTCTCGGTAATCCACCAGCCGGTTGAAACGGGCAGTGGTGAGGTCTTCCAGCTGATCCTCATTATAGTCAAGAATATGCTCATACTTCTCGCCCATATAGTACACTGAGTTAGGATCTTTCAGGTTGCGCTCAACGGCGGCCGCGGTAAAATCCTTGATGCCGTTAACCCCCAACGAGAACTGCGACTGTACGCTCATGACGGCAGGGCCGAGGTAGCGTTTCACATCCTCGCGGCGGGAGTTGAAAAGGCGGATCTGCTCGCCCACGGTACATGCGGCAATCAGACGCGGGTCAACTCCAGTAATTTCTCCCGCCTTGCGGATTTTCTCCGCATCATTCTGCATGGCACGCTTCAAGGCAGGCCAGCCCGGGTCGTTCATCCACGGGATGACATTGTCGGTGGAGGTGGAAGCCGGATAACGGGCTATCAGCGTATTCACTTCCTGCAACAACTCCTGAAACTTCTTGCCATTTTCTGTCTCCCTCATGTACATGTTGCTGGCATACACCATGTGATTCAGCATGTCTGGGTCGTTCATGGTACGGTCTGCTTCGTAGATGAGATGCGCATTGGTGGGGAAAAATTGGTTGAGCACCGCCAACTGGATGTAGTTTTGCAGCTGTGCGGAATAGATTTTGGAAGAGTCGGTCAGGTTGCCCATTTCCTTATAATCCGCCATGTAGCGGTTGTTGGGGTCCACCCCGCCATTATCATTGGTGAAACCCAACTTATAAATCCCCCATGCGACAATGATACCCAATGCGAAGAGCGCCAACAGATGTACGCCAATTTGGTAGATTTTTGTCCGAACTTTCAGCGTTTTCCATGCCTTGAAAAACGACTTTTTCTCAATATTTGTTGGTTTTTCTTGTTCCATTCTTTCGGTGAAAAAAACGGCGCAAAATTACAACTATTTTCATCTTTTCTTGTAAAAATTTTTAAATTTCAAAATTATAAAAAAAAGAAAAAAATTGCTTATTTTTGCGCTTTTGAAAATATTGGCAAAAAGTATAGAGATGAATTTTATACAAAGACATTTTGCAAAAAGATATATTGCTGAAAATAAGAAAGATAGAATACCAACGGTGGTTTCTTTGAGAGAGGCAAAAAATGTGGGGCTTCTTTGTAATATAACAACAGAGGACACTTATAAAGACATTTACGCCGTTTTTTCCAGACTTCAAGGCCCCACCCGCAACATCTGGATGGTGGGTTACATCGACGGGAAGACCGTTCCCTTCTACTGCCTTCAGCAACTCTCAGCCGACTATTTCTGCAACAAAGACCTCAATTGGTACGGAAGACCTTTAAAAGGCCAAGTACAGACTTTCTGTGAAACCGAGTTCGATATCCTGATGGACTTCACCCACGACGTGTTCGACCCCATCCGCTTCATCATGGCCATCACGCCAGCGAAATTCATTGTCGGCTCCGAAAAACGCAACATGGAATACTACGACCTGCTCATCGAAGCGAAAGAAGACATGACCAACATGGAACTTCTCAAAAATATCAATCATTATACTAACCAACTCTCAGGAAAACAGTCATGAACAATCGTTTGAAAGGAACCGGAGCCGCGCTTGTCACGCCATTTCGCCCAGACGGGAGTATCGATTTCAACCGTTTGGCAAATTTGGTGGATGATTTGATTGAAAAAGGGGTGGACTATTTGGTAACGACCTGCACCACCAGCGAAACGCCCACGCTGACGGAAGCGGAAAAAGATGAGATTGTGGCTTGCGTGGTGAAAGCGAATGCGGGTCGCGTGGCCATCGTACGCGGTCTCGGCGGTCCCAACACGAAAGAGATTGCCGAACAGCTGCGCACCAAAGACTTTACCGGCGTGGATGCCATCCTGTCGGTAACGCCCTTCTACAACCGTCCTAACCAAGAAGGTATCTATCAGCACTATAAGACTTTAGCATCCTGCTCTCCCCTCCCCCTCATCCTCTACAACGTGCCCGGCCGCACAGGATGCAACATCGAGGCCGACACCACACTCCGCATAGCCAACGACTTCCCCAACATCGTGGCAGTGAAGGAGGCATCGGGCAACATGAACCAGATCATGAAGGTCATCGCCCACAAGCCCACTGAGTTTTCTGTTCTATCGGGCGATGATGCCATCACCCTGCCGCTTTTGGCCGCCGGCGTTGACGGCGTCATCTCGGTGGTAGCCAACGCTTTCCCGAAAGAGGTGAGCGACATGGTGCGCCTCGCCCGTCGCAACCAGTTCGACGAGGCCCGCAAAATCCACCTCCGCCTCCTCGACTTCACCCAGGCCTGCTTCAAAGAGGGCAGCCCCGCCGGCATCAAAGCCCTGCTCGCCCTTCAAGGCAAAATAGATGACACCCTTCGACTGCCATTAGTGCCCGTCTCCCAAGAATTATCTGTTCATTTTGCAAAACTTTTATCTGATTTTCAATAAATTACAATATTATGAAAAGAATTTTTATCACCCTAACCTTTCTTTTCGGAATCACCCTCTCTCTTTTCGCCCAAAGCACAAGAGAAGAGTTGGTCAACAACGACCGCGACTTTCTCTATGTGGTGGCAAAAGTGAATACCAAAGCCGAGGTGAACGCCCTCTCACGCGACTTCTCCGTTGACAACTGTCCGTTTGATGAGCGCACCGGACAGTATGCCGTGCGCATCTACCTGGGCCGCGACGAATACAGCCGCTTCCTCGACCGCAACCTGCCGTTCGAGATCATCCCCGCCGCCGAAGAGCGTCCGGGCATGGTGGCCACCACCCTCACGGAGTTCATGACCAACTGGAACCAATACCCCTCCTACTCCGTCTATGAAGAAATTATGCAGCACTTCCAGACCAACTTCCCGAATATCTGCAAGATAGACACCATCTTGGCTGCTACCCCCTGTACCCAGCGTCCGCACAAACTTTTAGCGGCCCACATCAGCACCACCCTCGGACAGCCCGCCGACAAACCGGCATTTCTTTACACCTCCACCATGCACGGCGATGAGGTGGTGGGCTTTTACATGATGATTCGCTTGATTGACTTTATCCTCAACAACCCCAGCGACCCGCAAGTGCAGAATGTGTTACAGAATGTGGATTTGTACATCTGTCCGTTGGAGAACCCCGACGGCACCTACCACTCCAGCAATACCCAGATCAGCTCCAGCGCCTCACAGCGCGCCAACTGGAACAATGTGGATATGAACCGCAACTACCCGTACCTGCCCGGCGTGAGCGGCAGCGCCAATGTGCAGCCCGAAACGCAGGCCTATATCAACTGGGTATCCGACAAGCATTTCGTGATGTCGGTGAACTTCCACGGTGGCGCCGAGCTCACCAACTTCCCGTGGGACGTGTGGAGAAGCTCCACCCGCACCCATGCCGATGACGCCTGGTACCGCTACATCTGCCAGAACTATGTGGACCAATGCCAAGCCGTTGACCCGACCTATATGGTGGGCGAAACCGCCTACAACCCGGGTTGCGGTGCCGTGACCGAAGGCGGCGACTGGTACGAGATCACCGGCTCGCGCCAAGACTACATGAACTACTACCAGCACTGCCGCGAGGTGACCATGGAGGTGCACTTCGACAAGGTGGTGACCTCCAACTCGGAACTCCCGACCTACTGGACCAACAGCAAGACCGCGCTCCTCAACTACGTGATGGAGTGTACCTACGGTTTCCGCGGCATCGTGACCGATGCCGTGACGGGCGAGCCGATCGACGGTGCCAAAGTGTTTGTACAGAACCACGACACCTTCAACTCGGAGGTCTATTCGCACTTCCCGCTGGGCGCGTACTACCGTCCCATCAAGGCCGGTACCTACACCGTTGAGGTCTCCGCCGACTGCTACGAGACACAGACCTTTACGATCACCACCACCGATGGTGCCAGCGTACGCCGCGACGTGCAACTCCAGCCGCTGGTTTCCGCCCCGCAGGTCGCCGACCAGCATATCCTTGCTGGCCAAACCGCCACACTGACCGCCAACTCCACCCATACCATCAAATGGTACAACTCGGCAACAGCTACCAACCCCATCGCTACCGGCAACACCTACACCACTCCCGCACTGACCCAAACCACCGTCTATTATGTTGAGGAACAGGCTACTGACAACAGCACCACCTGCGTGAGCGAACGCACCAGCGCTACCGTTTACGTGACCGAAGGCGAACACGACACCGTTCACGGCTACCTCACCGTTGACGCTTGCGACTCCTACACCATCAACGGCCAAACCTACACCGTTTCGGGGTGCTACCTCATCACCTTCCCGTTCGGCGGGCAGAATTATGCCGACAGTATCCTTCACCTCACCCTCAACATACACAGTAGCTACGAAATTACCGTGCAAGAAACCCACATGGTAGGCGAGACTTACTATGTAGGAGGCATCGCCCACTCTGCTGACGAGGCTGGCACCTTCACCTACGACCTCTCATTGCACACCCAGTTCGGATGCGACAGTATTGTACATTATATCATACAAGTCAATACCATTCCCGCCTCCTACTCCGACCTCTCTTTTACCGACTGCGGTTCCATTATTTATGAAAATGTAACATACACAGAATCAGGAAACTACAATATAGTTTATCCAGGCGCTGCTGCCAACCATGGCGACAGTATCCTCATTCTTCATCTCACCATCTACCCCACTTACGACATCAATGTCAGCGAAATAGTATCGGTAGGAGACACATATTATGTTGAAGGACAGCCCTATACGGCCATCATGGCGGGCACCTTTACCTACGACCGCTTCCACGCTACCGAGCATGGCTGCGACAGCATCATCCATTACATATTTTATGTAGGCGACGCCAACTTCACCTTTGGCGAACTGACGCTGGACGAATGCATTCCGTTCTCTTACGAAGGACAAATCTTGACGATGGATGGTGACTACACCTTCTATTATCCTGGAGCGGGCGTGAACGGTGCCGACAGCACCTTGGTCATTCACCTCACACTGCACCCCTCTTACGAAATGACCGTGGAGGTGCATCTGGCTTTAGGCGAGCATTACGACCTTGATGGTTACGATTTTTATTCCGAGCAGGAAGGCATCTATCCCTTTGATAGAGAATATGAAAGTGCTTTCGGCTGCGACAGTATTGTACACTACAACCTCATCGTGGGCAATGTGGGTATTGACGAGATGAAGGATGGAAAGCCGTTCATCACCCCCAATCCCACCACCGACCAGTGCCACATTAACGGCTTGCAGGAAGGCAGCACTGTTGAGGTGCGCATTTTCAACACCTACGGACAGTTGGTGAAGAGCGTGGTGGTGGATGCCCAGCAAGCCACGCTCAACTTAGAGGGTTTGAAGAGTGGCACCTATTTCATACAAATGATTGAAAATAGAGGAATTACCACACAAAAGATCATCAAATTGTAGTAGAAATCTCTCAGACTGCGTATAAGGGGTGTTCAGATTATTTCAAGTCTATGAAAACCTTTGAAATCAAGACCACTTTCACCGTTTACGAATCGGAGAAAGAACTGTCGGAGGAGGATCAGAAATTGTTGAAGATGGCGCGCAACGCTGCCAACCGCGCGTATGCGGTCTATTCGCAGTTTCATGTCGGGGCGGCGTTGCTGCTCGACAATGGTGAGATTCTGACGGGCAACAACCAGGAGAACTGCGCCTACCCGTCGGGGTTGTGTGCGGAGCGCACGACGGCCTTTTACGCTTCTTCCCGTTTCCCGGGCGTGGGTTTCAAAAAGCTGGTCATCACCGCCATCAATCCGCAGAGCGCGCTCACCACGCCGGTGCCGCCGTGCGGGGCGTGCCGGCAGGTGCTGTCGGAGTACGAGCAGCGGGGCGGGCATCCCATCACGGTGCTGATGGCCGGACAGGAGGGAGAGATCTGGCAGGTGAACTCCGTGCAAGACCTGCTGCCGCTCACCTTTTCCGACTCCTATCTGCCGGATACAACGATATAGAGGGAGGGGATCTCCTCCACATTTCTACAAACGGCGGCATTTTTTGCAGCTTTTATCAGAAATGAGCTATGCCAATATGGTTACAACCACATTCAAATGATTGAAAATTTCACGCAGAAAGTATTTGATAGTCTTTCCATTTAGCGGGAATGACAAGGTCAAAATTGGGCACTGCCAAGTGAACTCTATCAGGCAAAAGACACTGGCGGAACCTCGATTCATAATGATCCAATCTGATTACATTGGTGGGGATTACATTACTTAAACTATTCGAGTGATGAAATGGTGGAAAGAAAACGAAGACATTCGTCCCTGATGCTAATGCCATTTCTACAGCGGGAAGCATGTCACTGTCTGCTGAGACAACTATTGCCACATCACATATATCTTAAATATTTAATAAAAAAGCCCACTATCAATTTAATAGTGGGCAAACCTTAGTCTGTTCCACCTAAGGGGGATTCGGCGGCAAAGGTACAACTAATTTTTATAAAAACAATCCTTTCGATAAAAAATTTTACTTTTTTTTAAGAATCAGCCTTTTCCCGCGACACCTTCCTGTATTTCCCTTTAGCTTCATCATAAACATAAACACGTTTTGGATTTTTTCTGATTTTCAAGGCATTATGGTGGGCTTTTACAGGAAAATTGATAGCAGCGTCTGGTTTTGGGAAAATGTGAATACTCAATGATTCACCCAAGTGTTTGGCAGGGGGAATGGGATACCCAATGCACCAAATACTTTTGGGAGCAGGAAAATACCAGAACGTCACGTAATGAGGTGAAGGAAGCTTTTCCAATCGAACACTTATTGAATCTAACCGCCATACAACATCATTGGCAATCTTGAATTTTGCCTTGACATCATGGTATGATATGACATATTGGGTATAGGATTTCCGCTCTTGTATAGACAATGATAACATTGTATCACTTTCAGGAATTTTCTCCCACCGGGTCCTAAAGTCATCGGAAGAAGAGGATTTATAATACCCAAAGACTTGTTGCCCCTGCACAGGAATGAAAAACGAGTAAAGGATCAACAATGCAAAGAACTTTTTCATCAAAACAATGAAACAGAAACTATTTTTTTTCATGACAGACATAATTTACAATGTACAATGGGCGGGGATGCGGTTATGCGAGGATGCGGGGATGGGTTGTGGGGCATGGGGCGGGGAATTTTGGTGAGGCAAACTTACGAAAAAAGGTCATTTGCAATTTTTAATAGAGCGACTATTTTATTTGAGTGATTTTAATAGTTCCAGGTTCTTTCCTGACAGATATAGATCATCATTTTTCAGATGTACACGTACGGTGTTCTCTATTCGACCGGAATTGTCTTCAATGTCTGTCAACATGTAAACTGAGCTTAAGCAAGTCTCACCATCTCTTGGTTTAAACACCAAGTAACAAGGTTGCACCATTGTCCCCATTTGAGAGGCATTATAAAAAGAAACAATAAAAAATCGCTTGTCTTTTCCTTCTATTACATAAACGAGTTCAAAGTGGTAAGTTCCGTTATATTCAGAATAATTATTATATAGTAGAGAATCTATCATGTATGATTTGCCAGAGATAGCGACAATTTCTCTATAAGACGAATCTATCTCAAATTGACTAGTTTCGTCTATATAGATTGGCTGATGAACCTCAAATTCGGGGAAAACAGGGGAAGATATAATAACGGTGTCCCCGCAAATTCTCTGAAACAAGGTTGCGTAGTCATACTTGTGAAGTTTTTTTTGCGCATGAAGGTTTGAGGGTGCGAAAACAAACACACAACCGACCATTAATAGTACAAGTGTATTTCTCATCGGCTTCGCCGGGCTCAGGCCACGGGAGCGGGTGTTTGTGGTGTGAGGAGTGGTGGGGTTCATGGGTGGGTAAGAAAAAGTTTTAGGTTAAAATTCTATACCTTCCGTTTTCTTTATCATTTGGAATTCCCCATCTATATATTGGAATTCCCATACCGAAGGAAAGATACTGTCATTTATGTTTTCATACGCGGAGTCGCGTTCGACATGTCGTCCAACAACTGTACAATACTCATCCGAGTCATGAATGAACGGCATCGGAGGCCAATAAGTTCCCGCATTGGAAATGAGAAGCCGCACAAATCGCCCCCCTATCCTAAGGTATTCTGGCGGGAAATCCCCGATCCACTGCTCGTCCATAAAAACGGTGTCGTTTCGATAATGAGATAATCCTGCGCGGAACTTGCACGACAACATGCTGTCGGATATGACAATTTTCATGGTATAGACCAGTGAATCATGGTGATACGAATGCTTCTTTTCTTCCGTGATAAACTGATGGAAGATCTCCTCCAATTGTTTCGAATTAGAATGGTATATCTTGGAAGAAACAACGCTTTGTCCCCAATGTGTATTGGCGAGCAGTAGTAATGTCAAAACAATAACAGCTTTTTTCATACGAATTCGAAAAGATTTGCAGTCTTACCTTATAAAACATTTATCTCTATCACGCCATAGTTTACGGACGGCTCTTTTAGTTTTACAGGGAGAGGTAGAACGGGACCCTACCCATCCTCCACATTTCCAATGTAGAAACAGTTCTCCATTGCGACGAATAGTTATCATGTAGATGAGAGGAGTATTGCCTGCTGTCGCAACAAATCCTCCAATAGGAGGAAACACACATTTAACCTCTTTCCATAGCTCTTCTTCTTTGCGACTATCGATATGATAGTACAACGTCACATATACGGAATCCTGCTGTGCCATGTGTTGTATAACAGAGTCGGGGGCATGAAATTCAATGTCCGTGAGGCAGTATGTAAACCGTACGGTATCATTCTGATGACAAATATATCCAGTAGCCCGCTCCAGATACGCCCCATTGATGCAAATGAAGCAGTCCTTCGATTGAGCGGAAGCACCACTATGAAGGATTATTACCAGTATGAATATAAGGGAGGCGAATCTTTTCATGGTGGTATGGTTTTGTTGAATTGTTGAATTGTTGAATTGTTTGGCTGTAGGGGCGAATCATGATTCGCCTCTACAATTTTCGGCTGCAAATGTACGACAATTCCCATGAATAATCCAACCCCTCAATTTTCAGTTTTCAATTTTCACCTCATCTTACCACTGTCACGCTGCCGGTGAGGATTTTGCTGCCCTCGCTGGCGGCCTTGTACTCCATGCGCCATACGTACACCCCGGCGGGGCACTCGCTACAGTTCCAACCCTGATAGGGATTGTCGGTGCTGAACAGCAACCGTCCCCAGCGGTCGTAGATGTGCAGGCTGTAGTTCTCCAACCGTTCAGGGTGGTTGAACACCGGCAGGAAAAGGTCGTTCTGACCATCGCCGTTCGGGGTGAAGGCGTTGGGCACATGCA